>NZ_LOKX01000001.1 GCF_002211285.1 Rhizobium sp. R635
CATGCGGCGACCGTGTGTCGACCGCGCAGACAACCCTGCTCCCGGCGCTGGACAGCTTTGAAGACAACATCGCCCAAACATTCGAATCCCCCTCGCTACGCCGTCCCCAAAAGCGGCGTCGATGCCTGATGACAAAACAGCCTTGACTAAGGCAATGCGATTAGACAACCGCTGCACACTTTTGCGCGACATGCTTTAATGCGAGGTCGCCTCGCTCGCCACAACCGGCTCCTCGCGTTTCCGGCCATGGCCGACCGGGATCAGCCAGGTGGTGAAGAAGGTCAGCACGGCGACGACGACCACGCCCCAGAAGCACCAGTGCAGGGCGGCGTCGAAGACCGCGCGGGTCGCCGGATCGGCGGCAAGTTCGGAGAGCCCGGTCGGCTGGTTCAGCGCCTCATGCAGGCCGGCCGCCGCTTCTCCGGTCGTATAATGGCTGATGCCGGCGTTCAGGATCGCGCCGAGCACGGTGGCGCCGAGCGTATTGCCGAGGCTGCGGGCGAAGATGATCGAGGCGGTGGCGCTGCCGCGCATCGACCATTCCACACTGTCCTGCACCAGCACGATGCTGGTGAGGCTGATGAGGCCCATGCCGAAGCCCATGAAGAAGGAGCCGGCGCCGGCAAGAACAGGAGAGCTTTCCGGCGTCAGGAACAGCAGGAAACAGGCGCCGAAGGGAAACAGCAGGCTGCCGGCGCGCAAGGTGCGGCGAATGCCGAATGCCCTGTAGAAGCGGCTGGAGAGCATCACCGCCATCGGCCAGCCGACGACGAGCATGGTGAGCGTGAAGCCCGCGACGAGCGGCGAGCGGCCAAGCACGCCCTGCACATAGAGCGGCAGAATTGTCGAAAGCCCGATCAGCGCCATGCCGGCCAGCAGCGTCATCACATTGCTGGTGGCGATCAGCCGGCGGCTCCAGAGCGCGATCGAAATGATCGGCTCCGGCGCCCGCTTCTCCTGGCCGAGAAACAGAAGCCCCGCGACCACGAAGACGGCGAAAAGCGAGAGCAGGATCCAGGCGCTCGCATCCGTTTCGGTCAGCATGATGAGCAGCGCGACGATCGAGATCGAAAACAGCACGGCGCCGAGATAATCGATCTCAGCCTGCTTGTGCGCCACGTCCTCCTTCAGGAACACCATGAAGGCGAAGATGGAGACGATGCCGATCGGCAGGTTGATCCAGAAGATCCAGGCCCAGGAGATGTTGTCGACGATGATGCCGCCGGCGAGCGGCCCGACGACGGCCGAGGTCGCCCAGACGGTTGCCATGAAGCCCTGCACCCGCCCGCGCTCTTCGAGCGTGAAGAGATCGCCGATAATGGTCATCGTCACCGGCTGGATCGCGCCGGCGCCGAGCCCCTGCAGCAGCCGGAAAAGCACCAGCGACATCATCGACCAGGCAAAGCCGCAAAGAGCCGAGCCGACGAGGAAGATCAGGATGCCGCCGATCAGCACCGGCTTGCGTCCGAAAATATCGGAAAGCTTGCCGTAGATGACGGTCGTCGTCGACTGCGCCAGCAGGAAGGCGGAAAACACCCAGCTGTAATAGGAAAAACCGCCGAGCTGCCCGACGATGCGCGGCATGGCGGTCGCCACGATCGTCGCCTCGATGGCCACCATGAAGGTCGCCAGCATGATGGTGGCGACGACAAGCACGCGGTTGGAGCGATGCGCTGCATTCGACATGACGATCCTCTTCGGGTGCTCCGCAGGGCCGGAAAATATCGGCAGGCTGGCTGGATGGGCGGCGATGCGCCGTTTGCGGAGGGGTGCTGTTCTTTTACGGCCTGGGCGCCGGTCGGTAAAGCAGTTCTCGCGGCAGTCGTTGATTTTGGCCGGGATGGCCGCCGAAGCAAAGGCCCGGCGCCATTCTGCTCCGGGCCTTCATTCGGCCAGAAGACGGGCCGTCGCCCATCCTCACTGCTGGCATGCCTCGCTGAGCGAACCAGTCCCCGCGGTGCAGCCCGGCACCTGCTGGAGATCCGGATTGACCCCGCCGGGATTGATGGTGCTGCGGCCGCTGTCGAGATTGACGCCGCCATTGCCGGTCGTGCTGCCGGTGGTGCCGGGATCGGTGCCGATGGACCCGGTGCCTGACGCCCCCGTACCGCCCGCGCCGACTGAACCTGAGCCAGAAGTCCCCGAGCCGCCAATAACAGGCGCCACCGAAAGCCGCCCGCTGGAATTCGCACCACCCGACGTCTGCGCCAGCGCCGGGCCGGCAAGGCCGATGGAAAAGAGGGAAATAACGATGAGTTTACAGGACATGATGTTCTCCACGCTTGTTGTCTCAAGGGGAGAACCTGTTCGGCGGCGGCATTGTTCCTGTTGTGGACGTGGTTTTCACAGGTTTGGTCGAGCCAAAAGCTGGGCTCAGGCTAGAAGCGCGACGATCGTTTTCCGTTCGGCAACCGCCTCGACCTTCAAATGCTGAACGCCCATCATTGTCACGTCTCTTGAGGAGTTCCTGTTACAGGAGTGGGGATAGATCGCTAGATCGAAAAAGTGAAGTAACCGGATGCACCGTAATCATAGATCTCGGCCTCTGATCCGTTAACCGTACACTCAAAATGCGAACCGGTGCCGTAGTCATAGCCTTCATATCGACCTGATCGGACCCGTCTCATTTCGATGTGTGCGCTTTCACCATAATGGTACAAGTCGGGGAAATTGCCTTCAATAGCCCCGCCTTTCGAATAATCCCACGCCTTGATCTGGTTTCCGTAGGTTTCAGCTTCAATATTGACGTGTCCCTCGCCAGAATAAGAGTAAACGCCGGAAACTTTTCGACCATGGCTATCTGCCAGGGCAATGGCCGCTATCGATGCGCGAACATGGGTTTTCAAGTTTTTCTCTCCCCAACCGTTTAGACTATATAAGTGCAAGATTTCCGGCTGCAAGGCTAGATTGAATGGATGGGGCTGTGCCATGAGTAGCAAGCATTAATACAATTATATGAAAGTATGCTTGCTATTTTTTGCAAGCATGTTCATATGTGCTCAGCAAGCAAGGAGATTCGCTATGGACGAAATAGACAATGAATCCCCGCAGAGTCTGGGCGGGAAAAAGCGTGCTGAGAATCTTTCCGCCGGCCAACGTCATGAGATAGCAAGTCGAGCTGCAAAGGTGCGCTGGGCAGAAGCCTCGACCCTTCCCAAGGCGACTCACATCGGGAGTTTAAAGATTGGGAATTCTGATATTCCATGTGCGGTTTTATCCGACGGCACGCGGCTTCTCACGCAGGCTGGGTTTCTGGGAGCCCTTGGACGGTCGACAAAACCCAAAGGCAAATCCCAAGTCGCCACCGACGGTTTGCCGCCTTTCTTGGCAACGAAGAGCATTATCCCACTGATAACGCGTGAGATTTTCGATGCGACAGTTCCCATTTCTTTTGTAACATCAAGCGGAGGCAAAGCGCATGGCTACCGCGCCGACTTGCTGCCGATGGTATGCGATCTTTTTCTTGAGGCACGTTCGCAGGGATTGTTAACTGCGCAGCAAGCTCAGATCGCGGAAAAGAGTGAGGTGCTCATGCGAGCGCTCGCAAAGGTCGGCATCGTTGCCTTGGTTGACGAAGCGACTGGCTTTCAGCAAGAGCGTGATCGGGATGAATTGCATCGTTTGCTTTCGGTGTACCTGTCGGAAGAGCGGCTGGCATGGGCAAAGCGCTTTCCTGATGAATTCTACAAGCAAATTTACCGGTTGAAAGGCTGGGCGTGGCCGGTTGGGAAAGGGAAAACGCCATTACTCGGACACATCACCAACGACGTCGTATATGAGCGGCTTCCAACTGGCGTGATAGAGAAGCTCCGAGAACTGAATCCCACCGTTGAGGAAACAAAGCGTCGTAAACACAAGCACCATCAGTTTTTGTCAGCAGAAGTTGGTCAGCCTGATCTTCGTGACCATATTCTGCAGATCATTCCGATAATGAAGATTTCCAAGGACTGGAATGCATTCAAACGTCACCTCGACGTCGCGTTTCCGAAGGTAGGAACGCAGTTTGACATGTTGCCAGAACAATAGGCGTCTTAGGCGGCGCGCGTACTGCGACCATTCCGTTGGCTCTATTGCCCGAGATTGGAGTACGCCACCGTATTGGCTGGAACTTCCGCGAAATGTTTGAAAAAATGGTGCCGCTTACGTGACTCGAACACGTGACCCCATCATTACGAATGATGTGCTCTACCGACTGAGCTAAAGCGGCATTTGGCGGCCGAAGCGTGCGGCCTGCGATTTGCATGGCGCTGATACAGGCATTGTTTGAAGATTTCAAGCACCCTGTCATGCCTTTGGCAAAAAAGAGGGAAGGGCGGTCCGTCTCAGAGCGACAGCCGCGCGCGGGCGGCCTTGTATTCGGCCTCCAGCCGGTCGACGAGGTTTGCGACCGGTTCGACGGCCTTGATGGCGCCGATGCCCTGGCCGCTGCCCCAGATATCCTTCCAGGCCTTGGCGCCGCCGGTCGCCTGTTCGAAATCCATCTTGGAGGGATCGGCCGCGGGCAGGTTGTCGGGGTCCATGCCGGCGGCCACGATAGAGGGCTTGAGATAGTTGCCGTGCACGCCGGTGAAATAGTTGGAATAGACGATGTCGGCGGCGGCTCCCTCGACGATCGCCTGCTTGTAGGCCTCGCTGGCGCGCGCCTCTTCGGTGGCGATGAAGGGCGTGCCGATATAGGCCATGTCGGCGCCCATCGCCTGTGCGGCGAGGATCGCGCCGCCGGTGGAGATCGCCCCGGCAAGCAGCAGCGGACCGTCGAACCATTCGCGGATTTCCTGGATCAGCGCGAAGGGCGAAAGCGTGCCGGCATGGCCGCCGGCGCCGGCCGCCACCGCAATCAGCCCGTCCGCGCCCTTGCGGATCGCCGAATGGGCGTGGCGGTTGTTGATAATGTCGTGGAGCACGATGCCGCCATAGGAATGCACGGCGGCGTTGACCTCCGGCACGGCGCCGAGCGAGGAGATGACGATCGGCACCTTGTATTTGACGCAGAGCGAGAGGTCGTGCTCCAGCCGCTTGTTCGACATGTGCACGATCTGGTTGACGGCAAAGGGCGCGGCCGGCCGATCCGGATGAGCAGCGTCGTGGCGGGCAAGCTCTTCGGTGATCTCGGCCAGCCATTCGTCCAGCTGGCTCTCCGGTCGGGCGTTCAGCGCCGGGAAGGCGCCGACGACGCCCGCCTTGCATTGCGCCAGCGTCAGCGCGGGGTGCGAGACGATGAAGAGCGGTGAGCCGATGACCGGCAGTCTCAGTTTGTCCTTGAGAATTGGGGGCAGGGTCATGGTTCACCGCTTGATTGACGTTTACGAAAACGTCAATCTCATAACAGAGATGAAAAGGCGATTAAAGAGCGGCTGCCACGCCTTCGTCGATTTCAGCCCGAATATATATTTGCGAGACGACGAAGAAAGCGAGGCCCGCAAGCCGTGAAAGCTGTCCATTATCCCGGCCGATCGATCGCGGCCCAGCCTGCAAGGCTTGCGGTTTGCCGCACTTGCCGTTACCGAATTTTGACAGGCAAAGGCAGAGATTACAGTCGGATGCCGGCTTCAAGGTGAAGGACTTGATGTGAGCGGATTAGAAACGGCCATCAGAACGGCGCTCGAGAACTCCGAGCGCGACAATCCGGAGGTTCGAGCGCGGATCTATCAGTCCGCCCGCCAGGCGCTCGAAGCCGGCCTGCGCAAGCAGGACATTACCGATGCCGAGGTCGTCGCCCATCACCGTCATCGCCTGGAAAGCACCATCCACGCCATCGAAAGCGAGGAGCGCGACCGCCTTCACCCCCGGCAGAGACCGCCTGAGGTGCCGGTGCCGCCGGTCGTGGAAATGCCGGCGCCTCCGGTTCACAGAGGTGATGTGGCCGATATCGACAGCCTCATCGACAGTCCTGTGGCCGCGGGCGAGGTGCGCGCCCCCGAGGTCGTCATGCGCCGCGCCGACGAAGCGAGCCTCGACGGCGTGCATGCCGGCAATGCCGATCATCTCTCCGCCGCCCCCGCCGCAGAGGAGCGCCTTGGCCGCGGCGAGCGCGCCACCGAGATGGATTTCCGGCCGGAACGGGCCGCGGGCCGGCGCAAGCCGCGCAAGTTCTTTTCGAGGCTCCTCGTCTGGTGCGTGCTGCTGGCCTTCATCGGCATCGGCGCCTGGTGGGCCTATACGTCAGGCCTGCTGTTGACGGCGGCCGAGCGCGACACCAGCGTCGCCAATCCGCCGGCAAGCACCCAGCCCGAGGATTTCACCGGCAATGACGAGAGCGCGGGGAACGGCATGGCCTCCCACACGGATCAGCCGGTGACCATCGATCCGCAGAACAGTTTTTCGGCGGATTGGATCGAGGTGTTCAAGCCCGCCGATGCTGACAAGATCCAAAGCGGCTCCCGGGCACGCACGGAAAACATCACCGAGAACGATGGTCCCGCCATCCGCCTGATTTCCGAAAGCGGTGCCGCCGACGGCAATGTCACGATCAGCGTGCCTGCCTCCGTGCTGCAGCAGCTTGCCGGCAAATCCTCGACGATCGCCCTGACGCTGCAATCCACCACCGACGAGCCGACCCAGGTCAGCGTCGAGTGCAATTTCCAGACGCTCGGCAATTGCGCCCGCCACCGCTTCACCGTCACCCGGGAAAAATCGGATGCGCTGCTGCAGGTGCGGTTCGACCGCTCGCTCGCGCCGAATTCACCGGGAACGCTTGTTATCAACAGCGATCTCGACGGCAAGGCGCGCGGCATCAATCTCTTCGCCATCCGCATCCTGCCGGGGCAGTGATGCGATCCCCGGCAGGGCGCCGGCCTATTTCGGAAAGCCCTATTTCAGAAATCCGTGCCCGGAGCCGATGATCTCCTTGTCGACCTCGCCGAGCGCTTTTTTGTCCTTGCCGTCGTAGTCCATCCTGTTCAGCATGTGGCGGATCAGCTCCAGGCGCGCCCGCCGCTTGTCATTGGCGCGGATCACCGTCCAGGGCGCGAAATCCGTATGGGTTTCCTTCAGCATGCGGTCGCGCTTCTCGCTGTAGTCGTCCCATTTCGTCAGCGCCGCGATATCCATCGAAGACAGTTTCCAGACCTTCAGCGGATCGTGGCGGCGGTCGTGGAAGCGGTTGAGCTGCATCTCGCGGCCGATGTCGAGATAGAATTTGAAGAAGAAGATGCCCTCATGGGCAATGATCTTTTCGAGCTGCGGCGCCTGCTTAAGGAAATCCTCATATTGCTGCGGCGTGCAGAAGCCCATGACCGGTTCGACGCCGGCGCGGTTGTACCAGGAGCGGTCGAAGAGCACGAATTCGCCCGCTGTCGGAAACTGCGCGACATAGCGCTGGAAATACCACTGTCCCTGTTCGCGCTCCGTCGGCTTGGTCAGCGCCACGACCCGCGCAAGGCGTGGGTTCATATTCTCCGAGGAAGCCGAGATCGCCCCGCCCTTGCCGGCCGCGTCGCGTCCCTCGAAAAGCGCCATCACCCGCTTGCCGGTCGCCTGCAGCCAGAATTGCACCTTGACGAGTTCCACCTGCAGCTTTTCCAGCTGCTCCACATAGTCCTCTTCTTTGAGCTTCTTCTTGTAGGGAAAGTCGCCTGATTCAAGCGCGTGTTCCTCAACCCAGTCCGGCAGAGCGGGATCGTCGACATCGAAGATGCGTTTCGTTCCCCGGATATTCAGCTCCACGGCCCTGTTTTCGACGTCCTCGTCCATTTGTTCCTCCTGCGCCTGATCGTTTCCCTTGCTGCAGGCGAACATATTTGCCGTTGGAAATCAAATCTTTCGCCGCGGACGTCATTTCCCGCGGTTTTCGGCTGCGGTCTTGGCATCGGAGAGGCCGGTTGAAAATTTCTGTCATGATTTGCCGCTATCAGGCAGAGTTCAATATAAAGACAACGAATCGACGCCGCGAGGGCCCTTGCAAGACGAAACATCGTGGACAACGAGCCTGTTGGCGCGCATCCGGCGCGAACGGCCGGTGCTGCTTGCGGCAATCCTCAGCGCTCTCGTCGCCATCGCCGCCGGCATGAACAAATGGGCCGTGCTCGTCCTGCTTCTCGCCATGATCCTGACCGCGCTCTTCAACGAGGCGCCGGTGATCAAGGCCGAGCCCGTCGAGCCTTTGGAAATCGAGCCGGAAGCGCCGGCGAGCCATTTGCCTGATGTTTCCGCCACGCTCGCCAGCCTCGATATCCCTGTCATGGTGCTGTCGGGCGACGCCTCGGTGCTCTTCCAGAACCGCGCCGCCGAAAAGGCTTTCGGCGAGGTGGCGCTCGGCGCTCATATATCGGCCCGCCTGCGCTCGCCCGGCGTGCTCGACATGGTGCGCGAAACCATCGCCACCAATGCGCCGAACCAGATAGAGCATTCCGAGCGGCTGCCTTCCGAGCGTGTCTATATCGTGCGCAGCGCCCCCGTCGAATTCGGGGCCGAGGAGGAGACGCGCGAGCGCTATTTCATCCTGTCTTTTCGCGATATTTCAGAAGTCCGCCGCATCGACCGCATGCGGTCGGATTTCGTCGCCAATGCCAGCCACGAGCTGCGCACGCCGCTCGCTTCGCTGCGCGGCTTCATCGAGACCATCCAGGGACCGGCGAAGAACGATCAGAAGGCGCAGGCGCGCTTCCTCAACATCATGCTCGATCAGGCGACGCGGATGAGCCGGCTGGTCGACGACCTGCTGTCGCTCTCCCGCCTGGAGCTGAAATCGCACATCGCGCCTGACGAGAAGGTCGATCTGGTGCCGCTCCTCGGCCATGTCAGGGATTCGCTGGTGCCGCTCGCAAGGGAGGTCGGCGTCGAGATTAACCTGCACCTGCCCGATGGCAAGGTCGAGGTGCTGGGTGATCGCGACGAGCTCGTCCAGGTCTTCGAGAACCTGATGGAGAATGCCTGCAAATACGGCCAGGAGGGCGAAATCGTCGATGTCTGGCTGAAGAACGGCGCCGGCCAGCCGGTGGAGGTCAGCATCGTCGACAAAGGGCCGGGTATTCCGGCCGAGCATGTGCCGCGCCTGACGGAACGCTTCTATCGCGTCAGCATCGAGGACAGCCGATCGAAGAAAGGCACCGGCCTCGGCCTCGCCATCGTCAAGCATATCCTCACCCGCCACCGCGCCCGGCTGATCGTCAAGTCGGAGGTGGGCAAGGGCACGGATTTTACGGTGCGGTTCTGATATGGCCTATGAGAGGTCTGCGAGGAACGGAGAGGCTGCCGCATAGTCCCTTCTCCCCAGCGGGGGTCCGAAGGACGGGTCGAGAGGTCGCGGCATGTCTCTTTGCCCCGTTCGCGAGCGTCCGGCAACCTGAGGACTGTTTATATCCAATTTGCAATGCCAGGTCGAGAGGCGATCCAAATGTTGCGGTTCGCAGACATGTTTAAGCGGATCCCGTAAAATTTATCATTAAAAAACAAATATTTAACATGTCACAAATGTTTCACCGATCTGACATAAAAGGACAGTGCTTACAGCGCTAGGAGAGTCTCGCCGATGAACAAAGGCACTGCGAGGGCCTCTCTAAAGGCCGCACTCACACAAGCCCAATGCGGGAGATTTCTAATGAACACCTTCAAGCTCACCGTTGCCGCGCTCGCTGCAACCGCCGCTTTCGCTGGCGCTGCCGTCGCCCGCGACCAGATTCAGGTTGCTGGTTCGTCCACCGTCCTGCCTTACGCAAAGATCGTAGCCGAGTCCTTTGGCGAGACCTTCACCAACTTCAAGACGCCGGTCGTCGAATCCGGCGGCACGGGCGCTGGTCTGAAGGAATTCTGCAAGGGCGTTGGCGAAGACACCATCGACATTGCAAACGCTTCGCGTCCGATCAACAAGAATGAAGCCGAAGCCTGCAAGGCAGCCGGCGTAACGGACATCCAGGAAGTCAAGATCGGTTATGACGGCATCGTCTTCGCAACCGACTCTTCCAACCCCGACGTCGCTTACGTCCCGGCTGACATCTACAAGGCGCTGGCTGCTCAGGTCGTCGTCGACGGCAAGCTCGTTGCCAACCCCTACAAGAAGTGGTCGGAAGTCAACCCGAAGCTCCCGGCTGTTGATATCGCTGCCTACATCCCGGGCGAAAAGCACGGCACCCGCGAAGTCTTCGAACAGAACGTCCTGGCTGCCGGCTGCAAGGCTTCAGGCGCCGTCGACGTGATCGCCAAGGAAATCTCCGACAAGGCCGCCCAGGGCAAGGCTTGCGTCGCAGTCCGCAAGGACGGCGCTGCAGTCGACATCGACGGCGACTATCCGGAAACGCTGGCTCGCATCGCCGCCAACAAGACCGGCGTCGGCGTATTCGGCCTTTCCTTCTATGAAAACAACGCCGACAAGCTCAAGGTCGCAACCGTGAACGGCATCGTTCCGTCCACCGAGACGATCTCCAACGGCACCTACCCGGTTTCCCGCCCGCTGTTCTTCTACGTCAAGAAGGCACATCTCGGCGCCGTTCCGGGCCTGAAGGAATATGTCAACTTCTTCGTATCCGACCAGATGATCGGCCCCGAGGGTCCGCTCGCCGAATACGGCCTGGTTGCCGCTCCGGATGCCGAGCGCGAAGCGATCCGCAAGGACGTCGAAGCCGGTAAGGCCATGTAATGACTTTGCCGGCGCGGTGCTTCAAGCCCGCGCCGGCATTGCCTTGCGCCCCGGAGTGCCGGGAGGCGCAAGTTGGAATTCCTTCTCCAATGATTGGAAGCCGAAGGCAGGCTGATGTAGCCGCCGGGCTTTTTTGGGGGCTTTGGGCCTGGGGACGTAAAGAATGAGCACATCCGTCATACTTTTGTGCCTTGTGGTGATCGGTGCCGCCGCCTATCTGGTCGCGCGCAGCCGTGCCACGGCGCTTGCCGGAGGCAGGTCCTCCGCATTGCATTCACGGCCGGCCTATTACGGCGCCTATGCCGCGATCTGGGCCGTTCTTCCCGCCCTCATCGTTCTCTGCGTCTGGCTCTCCGTCAGCCCCGGCATCATCCAGTCCTCGGTTCGCGGCGCTTTCCCTGATGACGTCAAGGCGCAAGCCTCGGTCGAACAGGATCTGAGCTATTCGATGGTGGCGACGGTCGCACGCGGCCTGACGATGCTGACCTCCGATGAGGTCGCGGCAACCGCCAGCGATCCGGCCGCCCTGCAGGCCAAGCTCAGCGAAAAGGGCGTGCCGCTCGCCGGTCAGCCGCAGCCTTACATGGTCGAAGCCGCCAAGACGCTCAATTCCATGAGCGCGACGAGCCGCATCGCCATGACCGCGGTGGTCTTCGTTCTCGCCGTTGCCGGCGCGTTTTACGCTCTCCGCGCCATCGCGCCCCGCTTCCGCGCCCGCAACCGGGTCGAGCGCGTCATGTTGTGGGGCCTGTTGCTCGCCTCCTCGATCGCCATCCTGACGACGATCGGCATCGTATTGTCCATGCTCTCCGAAGCAGCGCGCTTCTTTGCGGTCATTCCCGCCGGCGAATTCTTCTTCGGCACCGTCTGGGATCCGCGCTTTGCCGGCGCCGGCAGCTCGTCCTTCGGCCAGTTCGGCCTCATCCCGCTGCTGCTCGGCACGCTCTATATCGGCCTGGTGGCCATGCTCGTCGCCGTGCCGGTCGGCCTTTTCGCCGCCATCTACATGGCCGAATACGCCTCGCCGAAGCTGCGCGGGGTCGCCAAGCCGCTTCTCGAAGTGCTCGCCGGCATTCCGACGATCGTCTACGGTTTCTTCGCGCTCGTCACTGTCGGCCCATTCCTGCGCGATTTCTCCGCGCAGATCAGCGGCCTGCTCTCCGGCAACTACACCAACTTCATCCAGGCGCAGAGCGTTCTGACGGCCGGCATCGTCATGGGCATCATGCTGATCCCCTACGTGTCCTCGCTGTCGGACGACATCATCACCGCCGTGCCGCGGGCGCTGCGTGACGGTTCGCTCGGTCTTGGTGCCACACGCTCCGAAACCATCAAGAAGGTGGTGCTGCCGGCTGCTCTTCCCGGCATCGTCGGCGCGCTGCTGATGACCGCCTCGCGCGCCATCGGCGAAACCATGATCGTCGTCTTGGCCGCCGGTGTCGCCGCCCGCATCCAGATCAATCCCTTCGAGCCGATGACGACCGTGACCGTCAAGATCGTCAATCAGCTGACTGGCGACCTCGAGTTCACCTCGCCGCAGACACTGGTTGCCTTCGCCCTCGGCATCACGCTGTTCTGCATCACGCTTTGCCTCAACATCTATGCGCTCTACATCGTGCGCAAATACCGGGAGCAGTACGAATGACGAATATTGTTTCTCCCGTCGCAGGAACCGTCTCCAGGGCTACCGCCCGCCGCGATATCGGCATCAAGCGCCGCTACGCCGCCGAGCGCCGGTTCCAGGCCTATGGCATCGCCGCCATCGCTTTCGGTCTGATCTTCCTCTTCATCCTGCTCTGGACGGTGATCGGCAAAGGCTACACTGCCTTCCAGCAGACGGCGATCACCCTGCCGATCGAATTCGCCGAGAAGACGATCGACCCGAACAACAAGCGTGCGACCGACCCGTCGGTGCTGGTCGCCGCCAACTATCCGGTTCTTCTGCGCGACGCGATCGTCAAGCAGCTGAACATCAACGCATCGAGCCGCCCCGACGTGCGCGATGCAACGGCCATGCTCTCCAAGGGCGCGCCGATCCAGCTGCGCGACATGGTCGTCGCCGATCCGTCGATCATCGGCAAAACGGTCAATGTCACCGTGCTCGCCGACGCCAATGTCGACAGCGCCAACAAGGGCCAGATCGATCTTTCGGTCGACGAGAAGAACCGCAAGGTCAACGACAAGCAGGTCGGCTGGATGAACGAGCTGAAGGCGAGCGGGGCTCTGTCCAAGCAGTTCAACACCGGCCTCTTCGTCAACGGCAATTCCAGCCGTCCGGAGGCCGCAGGCCTTGGCGTCGCCCTCATCGGCTCGCTCTACCTGATGCTGATCGTCCTGGTGCTCTCCCTGCCGATCGGCGTTGCCGCCTCGATCTATCTCGAGGAGTTCGCGCCGAAGAACAAGCTGACGGACCTGATCGAGGTCAACATCAATAACCTCGCCGCCGTTCCCTCGATCGTCTACGGTCTGCTCGGTCTTTCCGTCTTCATCAACTTCATCGGCCTGCCGCGCTCGGCCTCTCTGGTCGGCGGCCTGGTTCTGACGCTGATGACCCTGCCGACGATCATCATCGCGACGCGCGCAGCACTCCGCGCCGTGCCGCCGTCGATCCGCGCCGCAGCCCTCGGCCTCGGCGCCTCGAAGATGCAGATGGTGTTCCACCATGTCCTGCCGCTCGCCATGCCCGGCATCCTCACGGGCACGATCATCGGCCTGGCGCACGCGCTCGGCGAAACCGCGCCGCTGCTGCTCATCGGCATGGTCGCCTTCGTCGCCAATGCGCCTGCCACACCGCTCGATCCCTCGACGGCCCTGCCCGTGCAGGTCTATATGTGGGCGAACGAGGCGGAACGCGCCTTCGTGGAGCGTACTTCGGGTGCCATCATCGTCCTGCTCCTGTTCCTGATCGTCATGAACATGGGCGCCATCCTCTTGCGTCGTCGCTTCGAGCGCCGCTGGTAAACGGAGTTAAACATCATGAACATGTTGACGGAAGCTGCAGTTGAAAAGGCGCTGGATCAGAAGATGAGCAACGTCCCGTATAAGATGATCGGACAGGATGTTTCGGTTTACTACGGCGAGAAGCGCGCGCTTTTCGATGTGAACCTGAACATTCGCGAAAACACCGTAACAGCCCTGATCGGCCCCTCCGGCTGCGGCAAGTCGACCTTCCTGCGGAGCCTCAACCGCATGAACGATACGATCGACGGCTGCCGCGTCACCGGCAAGATCACGCTCGACAGCGACGATATCTATGATCCCGATATCGACGTCGTCGAACTTCGCGCCCGCGTCGGCATGGTTTTCCAGAAGCCGAACCCGTTCCCGAAGTCGATCTATGAAAACGTCTCCTACGGCCCGCGCATCCACGGTCTTGCCAAGTCGAAGGCCGATCTCGACCAGATCGTCGAAACCAGCCTGCAGCGTGCCGGCCTCTGGAACGAGGTCAAGGACCGCGTGCATGAATCCGGCACCGGCCTTTCCGGCGGTCAGCAGCAGCGTCTTTGCATCGCCCGCGCCGTCGCCGTCAGCCCCGAAGTCATCCTGATGGACGAGCCCTGCTCGGCGCTCGACCCGATCGCCACCGCCAAGGTCGAGGAGCTGATCCACGAGCTGCGCGAGAACTACACGATCGTCATCGTCACCCACTCCATGCAGCAGGCCGCTCGCGTTTCGCAGCGCACCGCCATGTTCCACCTCGGCAACCTCGTCGAGGAGAACGATACCGACAAGATGTTCACCAATCCGGACGATCCGCGCACCCAGGACTACATCATGGGCCGTTTCGGCTGATTCTGGCGACATCGCGTCTTCCCGTTATTCGAGGATAAAGCCCATGGCATCGACACATATTTTTTCTGCCTATGATGATGATCTGAAGTTCCTGTCCAGGCGGATTTCCGAAATGGGCGGGCTGGCCGAGCAGATGGTCAGCGAATCCGTTCGCGCGCTCGTCAACGGCGATACCGCGCTCGCGCAGAAGGTCATCTCGGACGACGTGATCCTCGATCACATGGAACGCGAGATCGGTGACAAGGCGATCGTCACCATCGCCCGCCGTCAGCCGATGGCCTCGGACCTGCGCGAGATCATGGGTTCGATCCGGATCGCCGGCGATCTCGAACGCGTCGGTGACCTCGGCAAGAACACCGCCAAGCGCGTCATCGCCGTCCAGGCGACGGGCGTTCCCCGCAAGCTCGCCCGCGGCCTCGAGCATCTGTCGGAACTCGCGCTCGTCCAGCTCAAGGAAGTGCTCGACGTCTACACGACGCGCGCTGCCGACAAGGCGAAGTCGATCCGCGAACGCGACAACGAGATCGACGCCATGTACACCTCGCTGTTCCGCGAACTCCTGACCTACATGATGGAAGACCCGCGCAACATCACCAGCTGCACGCATCTTCTCTTCTGCGCCAAGAACATCGAGCGTATCGGCGACCACGCCACGAACATCGCCGAGACGATCTACTACATGGCGACAGGCGCACAGCCGGAAGGCGACCGTCCGAAGGACGACAGCGCCAACACCGTCGGCGCGGTGACGGAATAACCGTCCCGGACCGCCATTTGCGCGCCCGCAGGGGCGCGCAAAGAGGTCGCAGCCACATCTGAATTTGCGCAGGATCCTGCTTAAATCGCCCCCGGTTTAAGGATCATGCGCGAGGAGACCGAGACGCATGATCCCGAGAGTTGCAGTTGTTGAAGATGAAGAAGCCCTCAGCGTGCTTCTTCGTTATAACCTCGAAGCGGAAGGTTTCGAGGTCGATACCATCCTTCGCGGTGACGAGGCCGAAATCAGGCTTCAGGAGCGCACGCCCGATCTTCTCATCCTCGACTGGATGTTGCCCGGCGTCTCCGGCATCGAGCTTTGCCGGCGCCTGCGCATGCGCCCGGAAACCGAGCGCCTGCCGATCATCATGCTGACGGCGCGCGGCGAAGAGAGCGAGCGCGTCCGCGGGCTCTCGACAGGCGCCGACGATTACGTCGTCAAGCCCTTCTCGACCCCCGAGCTCGTCGCCCGCGTCAAGGCGATGCTGCGCCGCGCCCGCCCGGAGGTTCTGTCCACGGTGCTGAAATGCGGCGATATCGAGCTTGATCGCGAAACCCATCGCGTCCATCGCAAGAGCCGCGAAGTCCGCCTCGGCCCCACCGAATTCCGCCTGCTGGAATTCCTGATGTCGTCGCCGGGCCGGGTCTTCTCCCGCTCGCAGCTTCTCGACGGCGTCTGGGGCCACGATATCTACGTCGACGAGCGCACCGTCGACGTCCATGTCGGCCGCCTGCGCAAGGCGCTGAATTTCTCCAACATGCAGGACGTCATCCGCACCGTCCGCGGCGCGGGTTATTCGATGGAAGCCTGAGCCCCGTAAGCGGGGTAAGGGGATTTCCCGGCAACAACCCGGATGCCCAAGCGCCTCAATCCAATGAATAAAAAAACGGGCCGTTCGGCCCGTTTCTCATATCTAGCAATGCCAGTCTGCTCAGCTGACCCGTGCGGTCGCCCTGCGGCGCTCGTTGATCGGCTGATAGGCGAGCTTCTGGTGATAGCTGCAATAGGGCGAATTGTCGGGGGATTCGCAACCGCAGAAGTGGAAGTCTTCCTTCAGCGGGTCGCCGACCGGCCACTTGCAGGTGCGTTCGGTCAGTTCCGTCAGGCCGAGACGGCGGGAAATCGGCACCACCACGTTGCCCTTCGGCACGTATTCCATTTCCTCGACCGCTTCGATCTCGATCTCTTCCTTCAGCATCGTCGCGCCCTGCTGGCGGGTGACGGTGCGGGTGGTGATCCGCGAGGCGTAGTTCGGGGCGCGCGGCGCCGACGTATTGCGCTTCGGCGTACGCGCCGCGGTGGCCGTGCCGCCCGCTTTGGCGCGGCCCGGAAGGCTCAGCCGATGCACCTTGCCGATGACGGCATTTCTGCTGACCCCGCCAAGCTGCGCCGCGATCTGGCTGGCGCTCAGTCCTTCGGACCATAGCTTCTTGAGTTTCTCGACCCGCTCGTCTGTCCAGTTCATGCCCTGTCTCCACCTTTTGCGTTGGTGATGGCAGAATCCCTCACCGTTGTCCCGGAAGCCTCCGAAACAAGAAACGCCTGATCAATTTTGGTGACTAGTTCCGCCGCATGCAGTCTAGTAATTGAACTTTAACCTAGTGTGAGGCTGACTCCCTGACAAGAGTCGCGGGAATCCGGATGAATCGAATTCGGAGTTTTCCCCAACTTGCTTCCCCCGCGTGTCATTTCTGCAATAATGCCTGTTGAAGGTCGAAAATGCCGCTGTACAAGCTTGCTGCATGCGCTAAGGCCGCAGTTTTGTTGACATTGCAGCGCGAAAAGGAAATAGTACCGCTCGCCGCCGAAAGGCGGCATTTTTGATTTTTCGGGCCTGGTTTTCTTAGCCGGAGTCCGAGGCTCTGTAATTGTGAACGGGAGACCCGCGCCATGGCTGAAGCCGCGCCGCTTTATGACACCTATTCTCGTGCCCCGCTGCGGTTCGAGCGAGGCGAGGGCGTGTGGCTGATCACCGAAAGCGGCGAGCGTTATCTCGATTTCGGCGCCGGCGTCGCCGTCACCTCCGTCGGCCACGGCAATCCCCATGTTGTGGGCGCGCTGAAGGAGCAGGCCGACAAAGTCTGGCACCTCTCCAACATCTATGAAATTCCGGGCCAGGAACGCCTGGCAAAACGCCTGACTGACGTAACCTTCGCGGAGAAGGTGTTCTTCACCAATTCAGGCGCGGAGGCGCTCGAATGCGCCATCAAGACGGCGCGCCGCTACCAGTTTTCCAAGGGTCATCCCGAGCGCTTCCATATCATCACCTTCGAAGGCGCCTTCCACGGCCGCACGATCGCGACGATCGCCGCCGGCGGCCAGGAGAAATATCTCGAAGGCTTCGGCCCCAAGGCGCCCGGTTTCGATCAGGTGGCTTTCGGCGATATCGAGGCGGTCCGCGCCGCCATCACCGATGCGACGGCCGCAATCCTCATCGAGCCGGTACAGGGCGAGGGCGGTGTGCGTCCGGCCACTCCTGAGTTCATGAAGGCGCTTCGCCAGATCTGCGATGAAAACGGCCTGCTGCTGATCCTCGACGAGGTCCAGACCGGCGTCGGCCGCACCGGCAGGCTCTTCGCCCATGAATGGTCCGGCGTGACGCCCGATATCATGGCCGTTGCCAAGGGCATCGGCGGCGGCTTCCCGCTCGGCGCCTGCCTTGCCACCGCCGAAGCCGCTTCCGGCATGAAGGCCGGTACGCACGGTTCGACCTATGGCGGCAACCCGCTTGCCATGGCCGTCGGCAGCGCCGTGCTCGACGTCATTCTCGCCGATGGCTTCCTCCAGCAGGTGCGCGACGTGGCGCTCGTCTTCCGCCAGGGGCTGGCTTCCCTCAAGGATCGTTATCCCGATGTGATCGAGGATATCAGAGGTGAGGGGCTTTTGCTCGGCATCAAGGCTGCCGTTCCCTCCGCCGAACTGCTGCAGGCGATCCGGGAAGCGCATCTGCTTGGCGTCCCCGCCGGCGACAACGTCATCCGCCTTATTCCTCCTCTCGTCGTCACCGCCGAGGAGGCCCGCGAGGGCCTTGCACGCATCGAGCGCGCCGCCGAAAGCGTTCGCGCTTCCAAGGTGAAGAAGACGGCTTGAAGGGATTGCCGCCTCCGGGCGCACGACAGGTAAGAACACGATATGGCTCCTAAACATTTCCTCGATCTTTCGGCGGTCACTACAGCCGATCTCAGAACCATCATGAACGATGCGCTCGCCCGCAAGCAGGCCTTCAAGGCCGGCAAGGGCGACAAGCCGCTCGCCGGCAAGATGCTGGCGATGATCTTTGAAAAGCCGTCGACCCGCACCCGCGTCTCCTTCGATGTCGGCATGCGCCAGCTCGGCGGCGAGACGCTGTTCCTCTCCGGCACCGAAATGCAGCTCGGCCGCGCCGAGACGATCGGCGATACCGCCAAGGTGCTGTCGCGTTATGTCGATGCGATCATGATCCGCACCACCGAGCATTCGCGCCTGCTGGAGCTTGCCGAACATGCGACCGTGCCTGTCATCAATGCGCTGACGGACGACACCCATCCCTGCCAGATCATGGCCGATATCATGACCTTTGAAGAGCACCGCGGGCCGATCAAGGGCAAGACCATCGCCTGGACCGGCGACGGCAACAATGTGCTGCATTCGCTGGTCGAAGGGGCCGCGCGTTTCGGCTATCGCATGAACATGGCCGTACCCCTTGGTTCGGAGCCCAAGGATCACTATCTGAACTGGGCCCGCAATGAGGGCGCCGAAATCATGCTCTGCCATGATGCCGACCGTGCGGTCGCCGGCGTCGATTGCGTGGTGACCGATACCTGGGTCTCCATGAATCAGGAACATCGGGCCCGGGGTCACAATGTCTTCCAGCCTTATCAGGTCAATGCGGCCTTGATGGCGAAGGCCGGCAATGATGCATTGTTCATGCATTGCCTGCCCGCCCATCGCGGCGAGGAAGTGACGGATGACGTGATCGACGGCCCGCAATCCGTGGTCTTCGATGAGGCGGAAAACCGTCTTCATGCACAGAAATCGATTCTTGCTTGGTGCCTGGGCGCGATCTGAACCATAATCGGATGTCGTGAGTCAAAAGCTCGCGACCGCGCGAGCGCCGGGCACTCTGGCCGTCGCTCTGAAAATAAGGAGTGAAAGCCATGGCAGAAGCTGCAGCCGTTCTTGGCCAGTTTGATTTCGCCGGCGATGATCATGTCGTCCCCTTCCAGGTCGAGGGTCTGGATGTGCGCGGCCGCGCCGTCCAGCTCGGCCCGATGCTCGATGCCATCCTCGAGCGCCATCATTATCCCGCACCCGTCGCCCGGCTGCTGGCTGAAGTCGTCGTGCTGACGGTGCTGCTCGGCACCTCGCTGAAATTCGAGGGCAAATTCACGGTGCAGACCAAGGGCGATGGCCCGGTCGATCTTCTCGTCGCCGATTTCTCGACGCCGGAAAATGTCCGCGCTTATGCCCGCTTCGATCAGGCCCTGCTCAACAAGGCGATTGCCGCGGGCGAAACCGAGCCGGAGCAGTTGCTCGGCAAGGGCGTGCTCGCTTTCACCATCGACCAGGGCAAATTCGGCCAGCCCTACCAGGGCATCGTCGCGCTCGACGGTACCTCGCTCGAGGATATCGCCGGCGTCTA
The DNA here is from genome assembly GCF_002211285.1 of Rhizobium sp. R635. Taxonomy (GTDB): domain Bacteria; phylum Pseudomonadota; class Alphaproteobacteria; order Rhizobiales; family Rhizobiaceae; genus Rhizobium. Next base: position 19,744 of record NZ_LOKX01000001.1, read on the forward strand.
TTTTCGCCAGTCGGAGCAGATCCCGACGCGCGTGCGCCTTGCGGCGGCCGAGCTTTTCGATCGTGACGATGCCGGCAAGCCGCGCCATCGCTGGCGGGCAGGGGGGCTTGTCGCCCAATTCCTGCCGGAGGCCCCGGAACGCATGCGCCAGCCGGATCTCCACGGCGGCGACGGCGATCCCGGCGACCGTCCGCACGGCGAGGATGACGCCTGGGCCGAAGCCCGCTCGCTGGTCGAGACGATCGACGCCGATGAACTCACCGATCCCCAGGTCGGGACCGAGCGGCTCTTGTTCCGCCTGTTCCACGAGCGCGGCGTGCGTGTCTACGAACCCCGCGCCGTCTTCGACCGCTGCAGCTGTTCGCGCGAAAAGATCGGCGGCGTGCTGAAGGGCTTTTCGGCCGAGGAGATCGAGGCAAGCCAGGAAAACGGCGAAATCGCGGTAACCTGCGAATTCTGCTCGACCACCTATCGCTACCCTGTGGATGAGGTTGCGCCGCAGCTCGGTTAACATTGTTAAGTTGAGACGCAGAATGTGTAATAGAAGAAAGTAGCGACGATACTGCACGGTGATTCGATTTTTAGTAGTCACCGTGCGCCTATATTTCAGGTGCTGGCCTATGAAAGCGGGATGGGCATATATGAAGTTTTTATGTTTCGCACTCGTATTGGTGGCTGCGATACCGCAAATAAGCTTAGCCGATGATGACATATTTCAATGGAAGAAAGTAGGTGGCTGGAGCGTGGCCGTTGATAGGACGGTGGGCAACGGTTGCTTTGTTGTGACTAGCTTTGAGGATGGTACGGTCTTTCGCCTTGGCTTTAGTTTTACTAAGAAGGAAAATCCTTTTTACATCTTAATTGGAAATGCAAACTGGAAGTCCCTGGAGAGCGGCAAGCAATATCCTGTTGAATTTTCTTTGGATCGGTCCGAATGGACGGCTGATGCGACCGCCGTAGAGTATAAAGACTTTAAGGGGTTGTGGATCGATTTTGACGATGTCGGCTTGGTCGATGAATTCGCTCGTAAATTGAATTTTCGCGCTACTTTTAACGGTAAAGAGATCGCTGCTTTTAGGCTGAAGAATTCTGTCGCAGCTGCGGACGAGATGCTCGCCTGCCAAAAGGCGGTAAACGCTACAATTGCTAAACGGCCAGAGCCGCCAAAATCAAAAGATCCGTTTGAAGGAAAGCCAGATACTAAAGCGAAGTCGGATCCCTTTGAGCTTTAGAAATTGCTGATGGGTGATGACTTCCGGAACCCCACACGCCCCGACAGGATGCGCCAAGAATGCTATATTACTTTGGCTATGGCTCAGTTGAGGACGCGTAACAGCCCCGGCGAATCCAGCGAGAAGGCGGGTATGTCGACATCGAACACCTCGCCTTCATCCGTTTCCATCTGATAATGGCCGAACATCAGGCCTGAGGGCGTGTCGAGCGGGCAGCCGGAGGAATATTCGTAGGTGTCGCCGGGGCTGAGCCGCGGCTGCTCGCCGACGACCCCGGGACCGGTCACTTCGTCCACCTGGCCGTTCTGATCGGTGATGTTCCAGTAGCGGTTGACCAGGCGAACGGCGACGCCGGAATTGTTGCTGATGACAATCCGGTAACCCCAGACATAGCGATCGTCTTCCGGATCGGATTGCTCCTCCAGATAGAACGGTTCGACCACGACTTCGATATCTCTTGTGAGGGCGCGATACATGCCTTGCACCATAGTCAAGATATGTTACCCGTATCTTATAAGAGGCCCCTTCCGTCAAGAAACGGAACGTTGATCAGCGATGAAACAGCTATGATCGAATGGTTTTCGATCGTTAAGCCTAACTGTCGGTGTTAATTTTACTTCGCAACGTCACCGAGGGCGAACTTGTTCCCCGGCGTTGCGGCCGAACCTGGGTGAGGCCCGGCCGCGATGTCGTCGGTTAGAGCATGTCGCGCAAAAGTGTGGGGCGGTTTTGCGATAACGACATGCTTAAAAACAAAGACCGAAAGCGCAAGGAGCGAATCTGAAAGATCGCGACGCGCTTTAGCCCGAGACCTTAGAAAGCGCCCGCGCGAAATCCTCGATCAGATCGTCGGTATCCTCAATGCCGGCCGAAAGGCGGACCGTGCCCGGAGAAATGCCGAGTTCGGCACGCGCTTCCTCCGTCAGATTCTTGTGCGTCGTCGTTGCCGGATGCGTGATCAGGCTCTTGCTGTCGCCGAGATTGTTGGAGATCTTGACGATCTCAAGCGCGTTCTGCAGCGCGAAGGCCGCTTCCTTGCCGCCTTTCAGCTCGAAGCAGACGAGCGTCGAGCCGCCCGTCATCTGCTTGGCGATGATATCGGCCTGCGGATGGTCCTTGCGGCCGGGATAGATCACCTTGGCGACCTTGCCCTGCTCCGCCAGGAAGTCGGCGATCTTCGCCGCATTCTGGGTCTGCTGCTTCACGCGCAGCGGCAGCGTCTCGATGCCCTTCAGCAGTGTCCAGGCATTGAACGGCGACATGGCCGGGCCGGTATGGCGGAAATAGTCGTGCAGGTTCTCGTCGATCCATTCTTTGTCCGACAGCACGACGCCGCCGAGGCACCGGCCCTGGCCGTCGATATGTTTCGTGGCGGAATAGACGACGATATGGGCGCCGAGTTCCAACGGCTTCTGGAAGAGCGGCGTCGCGAAGACATTGTCGACGACGACCTTGGCGCCGACCTGGTTGGCGAGCTTGGCGACACCAGCGATATCGACCACCTCGAGGGTCGGGTTGGTCGGGCTTTCCAGGAAGAACACCTTGGTCTTCGCAGTGATCGCCTTTTCCCAATTTTCGAGATAACGGCCGTCGACCAGCGTGCACTCGATGCCGTATTTCGGCGCCAGAGTCTCGACCACCCAGCGGCAGGAACCGAAGAGGGCGCGCGCGGCGACGATATGATCGCCAGCCTTCAGCTGGCAGAGGATGGCGGCGGTGACGGCGGCCATGCCGGAGGCGGTGGCGCGGGCGTCTTCGGCGCCTTCCAGCGCGCACATGCGCTTTTCGAACATGTCGTTGGTGGGGCTGCCGTAGCGGGCGTAGATGAAACCGTCCGTCTCGCCCTTGAAGCGGGCTTCGGCCGCTTCCGACGTGTCATAGACGAAACCCTGCGTGAGATAGATTGCCTCGGAGGTCTCGCCATATTGCGAACGCAACGTTCCGCCGTGAACGAGTTGGGTTGCCGGGCGCCAGGTCTTGCTCATGCCATCACCTTCACATAACAAAAAAACCGGCCGCAAAAGCAGACCGGTTTCACACCCGGTCTTTTTAGCCACTTGTTTAACGTGGCTGCAAGCCGACCGGCCAAATCACCACGGGATAATTCTGCAATACTGCTGTTAGCTGCTTGCGTCAATTCCCCGAGTTTGGTTTTGTCGGCGCAAAAGATGGATGGGGCATGATGGCTCGCGAAACGGGAATTCTGGCTGACCGCGCAATTTCGGCGCTGTTCGAAACGGGGCGTCTTATCTCCGAGCGGGAGCTGGACCGCGACCAGATCCAGCCGGCAAGTCTCGATCTGCGCTTGGGCGCCAAGGCCTTTCGCGTGCGCGCCAGCTTCATGCCTGGGCCTTCGCATCTGGTCTCGGACAAGCTCGACCGGCTGAGCCTGCATGTGATCGACCTTTCCGAAGGCGCGGTGCTCGAAACCGGCTGCGTCTACATCGTGCCGCTGATGGAGAGCTTGGCGTTGCCGGCCGACATGTCGGCCTCGGCCAACCCGAAGAGCTCGACCGGCCGGCTCGATATCTTCACGCGCGTCATCACCGACTACGCCCAGGAATTCGACAAGATCCCGGCCGGCTATTCCGGCCCGCTCTATCTCGAAATCAGCCCGCGCACCTTCCCGATCGTCGTGCGCCGCGGCTCGCGCCTGTCGCAGATCCGTTTCCGCGTCGGCCATTCCCTGCTCGGCGAGCCGGAACTTTTGAAGCTCCACGAAAGCGAGACGCTGGTGGCGAGCAAGCAGCCCAACGTCTCCGGCGGCGGCATCGCGCTGTCGATCGATCTCACCGGCGACAAGGACGGCCTGATCGGCTACCGCGGCAAGCACCACACCGCCGTCGTCGACGTCGACAAGAAAGATCAGCACGATATCTTCGATTTCTGGGAACCGCTCTATAGCCGCGGCCGCAACGAGCTGATCCTCGATCCCGACGAGTTCTATATCCTCGTCTCGCGCGAGGCCGTGCATGTGCCGCCGGATTATGCCGCCGAGATGACCCCCTTCGATCCGCTGGTCGGCGAATTCCGCGTTCATTATGCCGGCTTCTTCGATCCGGGCTTCGGCCACGCGCCGGCCGGCGGGCGCGGCAGCCGGGCCGTGCTCGAAGTGCGCAGCCACGAAGTCCCCTTCATTCTCGAAGACGGCCAGATCGTCGGCCGCTTGGTCTACGAGCACATGCAGGAAAAACCGGCCAGCCTCTACGGCTCCGGCCTCGGCTCCAACTATCAGGCCCAGGGCCTCAAGCTCTCGAAGCACTTCCGCATCTGAAGCGCTTTCCCCGAGACGACTTGACAGCGGCCCCCATCTGTTGGAAATCTCGCCTCATTGCGGGTGTAGCTCAATGGTAGAGCAGCAGCTTCCCAAGCTGAATACGAGGGTTCGATTCCCTTCACCCGCTCCAGTTATTTCAATAACTTAGATATGCAGCGTGTCGGTCGCGGGCTGGCGAGCGCATCAATTGAGGCCCGACTGAGTTTTGTTGACGAGCTGATCGTTCCGGAAAGTGGCTTCCAAATTTCCTGAATAGTTATGACCGCTCCATCTATACGTCTCCGTCTTGGCGCCTGTCGTCTCGCTGCTGCTCACTTTCTCGCCCGAGCAGCCTATTATGCTGACGGCGGATCCATAGGATATTCCGCTTCCCAAGTAGCCATAGGCTTTCATGGTTGCCACGCATGAAGATCCCGCCATAGAGATGCCTGGAATGAGTGCGGAGACTGCACAGATTATCAATGCCTTGGCTATTTTCATTTCCTGCTCCCTCTTATGGTGGAATTACTTAGTTGGCACACGGCATGCCTGCAATGGGAGGGAGCAACTCTTTTTGACCTAATCGTCGAAAAGCCAGATCGGCCTGTAACGGCGATGCGCAATGATCAGGCTCTTGTCGGGCTGGATGATGTAGGTTTCCTCCACCTGCCGGCCGTATTGATCGATGAAATCATGCGGAAAGGCGGAACCGGGTGGCGATTTGGTGAGCTTGGTGCGCGGCTGGCCGTTATAGGTGATGCTGCCCGGTATGGGCTCGAGCCCGGGGCCGCTGTAGTTGGCAGCGGCGGTGTTGCACCCGGTAAGAGCCAGAGTGCCGATGAGGCCGATGATTGCGGGTTTCATATCCATCCCCCGATGCGCCGAACGATGCAATCATACTCCCTATAGCGCCTCGTGCATCAAGCAAACGGTATGTCGCTCTCAATCTTTGGTGCGTCCCGTCCCGAGCGCCTTGATCGGGAATCGGCCGGCCGCCGGTTGCGCGAAAGCGAGGGTGGCCGCAGCCGCCCCTCGGCATGCTGTTTTCGTTGGGCTCAGAATTCCGTCCAATCGGCATCCTGACTTTTCGGTGTGCTGCTGCCTGCGCCGAAGGCGTTGGCGAGATGTTGGCCGAGCGCGCGGGCGGGCGATGCCGCCGGGCGGGCGGTTCCTTCCTTGGCGATACGGATCGGTGCCTTCGAAGCCGGGCGCGCGGTCGCGCGCGGTGCTGCGGCCGGCGGCCGGGCCGCGGCGATCGGTGCCGCGGCGGCGAAGCTGCCGGTGCCCGTCAGCCGGAACTGGCCGAGCAGATTGTTGAGCGCGGCCGCTTCCGTGGCGAGGTTGTGGCTGGCGGCCGTCGACTGCTCGACCATTGCCGCATTCTGCTGGGTGCCCTGGTCCATCGTGTTGACGGCGGTGTTGATCTCCTGCAGCCCGATCGACTGTTCGCGGGAGGCTTCGGCGATCGCGTGGACGTGCTGGTTGATCTCCTGCACCTCCTGGACGATCGAATCGAGCGCCTTGCCGGTTTCGCCGACGAGCGAAACGCCGGTCTGGACATGCGTGCCGGATGTGGTGATCAACGACTTGATCTCCCTGGCGGCATTGGCCGAACGCTGTGCAAGCTCGCGCACCTCCTGGGCGACGACCGCAAAACCCTTGCCGGCTTCGCCGGCACGGGCCGCTTCGACGCCGGCGTTTAAGGCCAGCAGATTGGTCTGGAAGGCGATGTCGTCGATGACGCCGATGATGTTGCCGATCTCGACCGAGGACTTCTCGATCTGCTGCATGGCGGAAACGGCCTTGCGGACGATCTCGCCGGATTTTTCGGCGCCGAGACGGGTGCGGGCGACGAGCTGGCTCGCCTCCTCGGCACGCTTGGCGGCGTCGCGCACGGTCGTGGTGATCTCTTCGAGCGCCGCCGCCGTCTCTTCGACGGAGGCGGACTGCTGTTCCGTCCGCTTGGAAAGCTCGTCGGCGGAAGAACGGATCTCGTTGGCGCCGGCGCCGATCGCCCGGGCATTGGCGCCGACCGCCTGCATGGTCTCGTTGAGCTTCTCGACCGAATTGTTGAAGTCCTGGCGCAGCGCATCGAGGTGGGCGATGAAGGGTTGGCCGATAGACGAGGCGAGGTCGCCGGAGGCAAGGCGGCGGAGGCCGTCGCCGAGAGCTGCGACGGCACCTTCGAGTTCGGAGGCTTCGCGGGCCTTCTGTGCCTCGCGTTCGCGGCGCTCGCCATCACTGACGCTGCGGTCGGCTTCGGCGCGCGCCTCGATGTGACGACGCTCGATGGCGTTGTCGCGGAAGACGGAAACGGCCTGGGCCATCTGGCCGACTTCATCGCGGCGGTCGAGGCCGGCGATCTCGCTGTCGGTATCGCCCTCGGCAAGTCGCGTCATGCGCAGGCGCAGCTCAGCCATCGGGCCGGCAATGCCCTTCTGCGCCACGACTATGCCGAGGCCGATCGCGACGAGAGCGGCGATGCCGATCAGAACGGCGCTGAGGGCCATCCGTCCGTCGACGGAAGCCGAGAGCGCATCGCCGCCGTCGTTGAGGAGTGCCATCATCGCGTCGTTGTTGGCGATCATCTTCGGCGTCAGCGCATCGAGCTTGGCATTGATCAGGGCGACATTCGCGAGGGCACCGGCGCTGTCCTTGCCCTTGCTCTGTTCGATGATCTTGTTCGCCAGAGCTTCGATTTCATCGATGCCGGCCTGGATTTCGTCGATTGCCGCCTTGCGGCTCGGCACCAGGGCGAGCGCCTGTTTCATCCGGTCGCGCGCCTGCGGCAGCCTGCTCGGTGTGGCAAGCGCGGTCTGATATGCCGGCGTGTCGGGTTTCATCTCGGCAACAAGGGTGACCTGCAGCACCGAGGCCACGACCGAGGCGCTGGCGCGTGCACTCAGCATCGAGGCGGTCGCTTCATGATCGATGAAGGCGCTATAGGCGGCGTCGGCCCGGCGGAACTCGGAGATGACGTAGACGAGCCCCGCCATCATGATCAGCCCCAGCAGCGCTACGACCGATATGATCTTCGTGCGGATTTTCAGATGCTTCAGCATGGAAATATCACCCGATTGGCCGGGCGTTTCGCGCCCGGCGCTTTGAAATCAATTGTTGCAAACAGAGCGTTGCTGACGCGTGCATCATGCGATCGGCTGGCGGGGTCCGATGTCGTCGGTGGAAATAAACGGCGCTATTCTTTAATGCCGCCCTAACGCGGGACGCCGGACGCCCACAATTTCCAAGGTTCGGATCGTTATCCCCGGCATATTGCGAAAACTGCAATCGCCGCGACGTATCGGCGCATCGGCATTTCGTCTTTTCGCTGTGGCGGCAGATGCTCGGATGCGACGGCGAGGGGACGGAAGCCTCGCGATGTATATTCCCCGCCGGCCGTGACTCTGATACATCTCGGCGATGCCTAAAGCGCGTCGCGATCTTTCAGATTCGCTCCTTGCGCTTTGGTCTTTGTTTTTACGCATGTCGTTATCGCAAAACCGCCCCACACTTTTGCGCGACATGCTCTAGCGCTTAACCCGAGACCGGATCACGATGATGCAATCCAAGCTGACATCCCTGATTTTGAAGGGATTTTTTGCGGCCGGGCTGTTTCTCGGGGCATTGCTTTCGAGTTTTGCGGTATCCGCTCAGGAGGGCGCGCCTTCGCTGCCGCTGCTCTTCGATGCGCGCGAACGCCTGGCCAAACCGGATCTTTCCTCGCTGGTGCGCCTGCGGTTCCTGACATCGGTCGACTTTCCGCCCTTCAATTTTACCGATCAGAACGGCAAGCTTTCCGGTTTCGACGTCGATCTCGCCCGCGAAATCTGCAGCGAGCTGGAGATTTCGGACAAGTGCCAGATCCAGGCGGTTCCCTTCGCCGATCTCAAGGGGGCGCTCGCCGCCTCGCAAGGAGATGCCGTCATTGCCGGCCTTGCCGTGACCCCGGACCTGCGCCGGCAATTTCTCTTCTCACGGCCCTATCTGATGCTGCCGGCTCGTTTCGTGCGCAATCTCGCTGCACCGCTGGACGGAAAAACGGCGGCGGCACTTTCCGGCCATCCGGTCGGCGTCGTCAAAGGTACGGTGCATGAAGCCATGCTGGCCGCCTTCTTTCCGGCGATCAAGGCCCAGGCCTTCGACACCAAGGAGGCTCTGCTGGCGGCTCTTAGGGATCGCAAGGTCGATGCCGCCTTCGCGGACGCATTGCAGCTTTCCTTCTGGGTCTCGTCGCCCGCTTCGGCCAAATGCTGCGCGCTCTTCGACGGCCCCTACCTTTCCGAACATTTCCTCGGCGAGGGCATGACGATCATGCTGCGGCAAAAGGACGGCGTGCTGACATCGGCCATCGACCATGCGCTCGCGGCGCTGTCGCGCAACGGCCGCCTGCAGGAAATCTATCTGCGCTATTTTCCCTATGGGCTTTATTGAAGAAAAACGTTAGCCCTTGCGGAAGCGGGCAATCGCGCTGCGTTCGATCGCCGCGCAAGTGAGTTTGTCGAGGCCGAGCCGGTCGCGCAGCAGGCTGAGCAGCCGCAGTTCCTCCGCCTTGACCGAGAGATCGGCGGAGGCCACTTCGACGGCGAGCGCATAGGCGGTGTCATAGAGCTTTGCGGGCAGGGTATCGCGCACGGTTTCGAGAACGACGTCGAGGCCTTCCGGCCCGGCCAGAAGCGAGGCGCAGTCGCGCGCAATCGAAATCAGCTTGTCGTCATCGAAATCCTTGAAGACCGGCAGGAACCCGATCAATTGGCCGATTCTCGTCATCTCCCTGTCGTTCATCGTGCTGTCGACGGCGGATGCCATCACCATCACGTAGATCAGGGCGTCGTGGGCGGAAAGCGGCTTGTTCATCTCTGATTCCTTTTTCAATCAGCCCAGATTAGGAATTGGCGGCGGCCATTACAAGGGATCGGTCAGCTCTCGCGGCGACCGATCCTGCCGAGCTCCGCCAGTCATTTCCGGCGCGGATCGCCGCCATAGATGCCTTTCCCCGCCTGCCTGGCCTTCTCGGAGACGGCCGCAAGCGGGGAGGCCGCCGCTGCTTCAGCCCAGCCGTTTTCGGCGAGCCACGCGCCGAGATCCTGGGTGCCGAGCCGGCAGGCAGCCGTCGCCGTTCCCTGCCATTCGGCCGTGTCGAGATCGCAGGTGACGCTGCGGTTGCGCAGCAGTTGGCGCAGCGCCGTCTTCGCCATCATGCCGCAGGGCCATTGCCGGCCTGCCGGCCCGCATATCCTATCGGCGGGTGTGGGGACGATGCCGGCAAGCTGGAGTCTGCGCTCGCCGAAGAAAAGATTACCAGCATTTTCGACCATCGGCCTCGGCAGCTCCATCGCCTTCGTCGCGGCGGGACTTGCCGTTCCGCCGTCGGCCGGCGCCGCTTGCTGCGGGATATCGGCGGGTTTGGGAGCCGTGCCGTCACGCGCCGCCGGAGAGGGCGGAGCAGCCGGTTCCCCCGAGCGGGCGATCATTTCGGCACGTTCGTCGGATATCGTCGCTGCCGGTTCGGCGGCCTCGGGGGCAGCATTCGGCACTGCGGTCGCGGTCCCCTCTGCGGATGGGTTTTCTTCCCCTGCCGTGCCACCGCGAAACCTTGCTTCGCCCGCCATCAGCAGACCGGCCACCACCGCCATCCCTGTGATACCTGTGAAGACGGCAGCAGGGCGCATGGAATATCTTCCTATTGACTGGCCCAGATGATGCGGGCGATCCAATCGACATCGGAAAGATCGAGAGTGCGGTTGGGGTGCTCTGGATTGAGCGACATCAGCTCGATCGAGCGCGGGCTCTGACGCAGCAGCACCTTGGCCATCACCTCGCCCTCGCGTGTGCGCACCACGACGCGGTCGTTGCGGCGCACCTGCGCGCCCGGCTCGACGATCAGCACGTCGCCGTCGCGATAGAACGGCATCATGCTCTCGCCCTGCACTTCCAGCGCATAGACGCCGGCCTTTTGCGATGGGGCTGTCGGAAATTCCACCACGTCCCAGCCCTGGCCGGCCGGAAAACCACCATCATCGAAGAAGCCGCCGGCGCCCGCCTGCGCGAAGCCGAGCAGCGGAATGGAGCTGCCCGGAGGCTGAAACGCTGCTTCCGGCAGCCCGGAAGGGTTGGCGCTCGGCCGCATGAAGGCAAGAAACTGCTCCATGCTCGCCCCTGTCGCCTCGAGCACCTTGGCGATCGATTCCGTCGAGGGCCAGCGCAGCCGTCCGTCGGCGGAAAGCCGTTTCGATTTGTTGAAGGAGGTCGGGTCGAGCCCGGCGCGCCGAGCAAGGCCTGACGGCGTCAGGTCATGCCGTTCGGCAAGCCTGTCGATCGCTCCCCAGATTTGCTCATGTGACAGCATGTGCGCCCGATCCCGTGCGGCTCATCCAACGCCGCGCTTCAACCGAGCGGAATATTAACCGACCGTATTGTCCGAGTAAAGACAAGAAAGGAATAAAATCCTCTTGGTGCGCAGCACTCAGGCGACCATCGCCATGTTGATCTTGCCGAGCTGGATGACAGCCTGCGTCCGGCTGTCGACATCGAGTTTCAAGAGGATCGCCGAGACATGCGCCTTGATCGTCGCCTCGGAGACGCCGAGCTCATAGGCGATCTGCTTGTTCAGCAGCCCTTCGGCCAGCATGGTCAGCACCCGGCTCTGCTGCGGCGTCAACGTGTGCAGGCGGCGGATCAGGTCGGCGACGTCGGGATCCTGCTCCTGCCCGTCGCGATAGCTCTCGGGCGTCGCAATGTCGCCGGCAAGCACCGTCTGGATGCTGCGGCGAATGTCCTCGATGCCGGAGGACTTGGAGATGAAGCCGGAAGCGCCGAGTTCCAGCGCCCGGCGGATCGTCGTCGCGTCGTCGCTTGCCGAGACGATGACGATCGGCAGGCTGGCGAATTCGGCGCGCAGCGCCATCAAGCCGGAAAAGCCGCTGACGCCTGGCATGGCGAGGTCGAGCAGAATCAGATCGGCATCCGCATTTGCGCCCGCAGCCGCGCGGGCGGCGGCGAAATCGCCGGCCTCGACGATGGTCTGCCGACCTTCCATGCCGCTCACCGCCTGGCGCAGCGCATCCCGGAAAAGCGGATGGTCGTCCGCGATGATGATGGTCTGTTCCTGCATCGAAAACTCCCTCCCAAGAGTCCGATCATGCCTGCATGCGTCGCCATCCCCTCCGCGTCGCATGCGCATTTGCTCGAATGACTATATCAGATCAGGTCTTCTGCGGAAGGGGACTGGTGTTTTCCTCGGTCTGGAACTCCTTCACCATCCCCATGAAACTCTTCATCATCCGCTCCATGATGCTGATCGAGCGGTCGATCTCCGCATCGCTCGGCAGCGCCCGTTGAACCAGGCCGCCTTGTTCCAGCTTCGTCACCCGCTCTGAAAGCCGGTCGAGCTCGTCTTCATAGGCCGCCCGCTCGTCGGCCGCCATCCGGCAGACCAGGGCGCCATCCTTGTCCTGGCAGATCGACATCGCGCCGGTCTGCCGGTCGAGCCGGACGAAATGGTCGCCGCTCCTTTCGAGCTGGAAGCGGCTTGCATCGGGTTCGGCCGCCGCCGCCGCAAGCGGCAGCAGAACGGCGCCAAGCGTGAGAACCAAAACCTTCATCGTCTCATCCTCCGGATTTTTCCCGTGGCCATCCCCTTTTACGCGCCGGGGCGTGGACATCGCCGCGTCTTTCCGGCAAAGCGCTCATGATCGAGGACCAGCATATCGTGAGGCCATGATGACCGTGACACCGACCCTTTACAAGATCGTGACGGAAGCGCTCTGGCAGGAAGCCAGACAAACCGGCATTTTTCATGGCGCCGACATCGATCTCAACGACGGTTTCATCCATTTATCGACTGCTGCCCAGGTCAAACAGACCGCCGCGCTGCATTTTACCGGCCAGTCGGGCCTGTTGCTCATTGCCGTCGATGGCGCCGCCTTCGGTGACAAGCTCGTCTTCGAGCCCTCGCGCGGCGGCGATCTCTTCCCGCATCTCTATGCCGATCTGCCGCTGGCCGCCGTGCTCTGGGAGGCGGCGCTGCCGCTCGATGAGAGTGGCGCCCATGTCTTCCCGGAGCTTACGCCATGATCGATCCCTTCCAGCGTTTCGCCCGCAAGGGTCTTTTCCTGTTCGATCCGGAAACGGCGCACGGCATGTCGATCGCCGCGCTGAAATCCGGCCTCGTGCCGGCCTGCCGGATCGCTCCCGATCCGCGCCTCAGCCAAACCGTCGCCGGCCTCGTCTTCGAAAACCCGATCGGCATGGCCGCGGGTTATGACAAGAATGCCGAGGTGCCGGAGGCGCTGCTGAAGCTGGGTTTCGGCTTTACCGAGATCGGCACGGTGACGCCGAAGCCGCAATCCGGCAATCCGCGCCCGCGCATCTTTCGCCTGATCGAGGATGAAGGCGTCATCAACCGCCTCGGCTTCAACAATGAAGGCCATGACGCCGCCTTTACGCGTCTGGCGGCGCTGACCGGCGGCGGCATGATCGGCGTCAATATCGGCGCCAACAAGGATAGCGAGGATCGCATCGCCGACTATGTCGCGGGCATCCGCCGCTTTTATTCCGTCGCCCGTTATTTCACCGCCAATATCTCCTCGCCGAACACGCCGGGCCTGCGCGACCTGCAGGCGCGCGAAAGCCTCGCGGCGCTGCTTTCGGCCGTGCTGAGGGCGCGCGACGAGATGGCCGAGGCATCCGGCCGCAAGATCCCGGTATTTCTGAAGATCGCCCCTGATCTGACGGAAGAGGGTATGGATGACATCGCGGCGGAAGCGCTCTCGCATGCGCTCGACGGACTGATCGTCTCCAACACCACGCTGTCGCGCGAAGGGCTCAAGGATCAGCGCCAGGCGAAGGAGACGGGCGGTCTTTCCGGCGTGCCGCTGTTTGAAAAATCGACGGCGGTGCTTGCCGGGATGCGCAAGCGCGTCGGCCCCGATCTGCCGATCATCGGCGTCGGCGGCGTCTCCTCGGCCGAAACCGCATTGGAGAAGATCAGGGCGGGCGCCGATCTCGTCCAGCTCTATTCCTGCATGGTCTATGAAGGTCCCGGCCTGCCCGGCAATATCGTCCGCGGCCTCTCGGCGCTGATGGACCGCGAAAAGGCCGGCTCGATCCGCGAGCTGCGCGACAGCAGGCTGGACTACTGGGCGGCTCGGAAGGTCTGATCGGCGCGTGGCCGCACCAGCATCGCCAGGAAGAAGCCGCGGAAGAGCAGGAAGGCGTTCATGGCAAGCCACAGGCCATGATTGCCGAAGAGCGGCACGAAGACGGCGAGCATCAAGAGATAACCGGCAAAGGACATCAGCATCCGGTTGCGCATGTCGACCGACCATGTCGCGCCGATGAAGACCCCGTCCATCAGGAAGGCCAGCGCGCCCGTCAGCCCCGTAACGGCGGCCCAGGGCAGGTAGATGCCGGCTGCCTGCCGCACCTCCGGCGAAGTGGTCAGCACCGAGATCAGCCATGGCCCGGCGAGAAAGAAGAAAGCGGAAACGATTGCCGCCAGCCCGAAGGACCATAATGTCGTGAGCTTCAGCCCACGGTCGAAGGCCGGCCGGTAGCGCGCCCCGATCGCCCGGCCGGTGATCTGCTCGGCGGCGTTCGCAAGCCCATCGAGATAGTAGCCCGACAGCAGGAAGAAGTTCATCAGCACGGCGTTGGCGGCAAGTGTCACCGCCCCGAAGCCGGTGCCGATCCGCGTCATGATCGTGAAGGCGCCGATCAGCACGAAAGTGCGGATCAGGATGTCGCGGTTGAGCGCAAAAAGCTCCGCCAGGCGATGCCGGGAAAAGATCTCGGTCCACGCCGGCCGCTCTGCCTTGTTAAAGCCGCTGAGCACGATGAAGAGCCCGGCGATCGCCCCGGCCGTCTCGCCGGCCATGGTTGCCCAGGCGACCCCGGCCACGCCCCAGCCGAGCGACAGGCCGAGATAAATGGAAAGCACGATGTTGATGCCGTTGATCAGTGCCTGCAGCAGCAGGCCGACATTGCCCTGTCCGCGCCCGAGCACGAACCCGAGAATGGCGTAATTCGCCAGCGCCGCCGGTGCCGCCAGCATGCGGATCGCGAAATAGGTGCCGGTCGCTTCGGCGATCGCCCCTTCCGCGCCCATCAGCTTCAATCCCGCCGCCATCAAGAGCGGCGAAAGACAGAGCAGCGCCAGCCCGCAGCCGAGCGCGGAAATCAAAGCCCGCCAGAAAACGGCCTGCTGCTCGTGCTGGTCCCGCCGGCCATAGGCCTGCGCCGTCAGTCCTGTCGTCGAGGCGCGCAGGAAGTTGAAGCTGCCGAGGATGAGATCGAAGAGCATCGCGCCGATCGCCAGCCCCGCCAGCGCTTCCGCATCGCCCATGCGGCCGACGACGGCGGTGCTCGTCAGCCCGAGCAGCGGTGTCGTCATGAAGCCGAGCGTCATCGGAATGGCGATCGACAGCACCAGCCGGTGCGTCACGTCGAAGGCAAGAGAGTGGCTGTTGCTGCGCGTATCCATGACCTGCCTCATATTGAGGCGGAATCGCCTCGGCTGGAAAGCACCATGGCCCAATAGGGCAGGTTCCTGGAAGATGCATTATGCGCGACGGCGACGCCGAGGCCGTCATAACGCCCGAGCATGTTTTCCAGGTGATGCGGCGAATTGATCCAGGCCATCACCACGGCATCGACGCTCTGCTGGCCCGACGCAATGTTTTCCGCTGCCGGCAGCCGCACGCCGCTCGCCTTGACGCGTGCGCCGAAACTATCGGTCATGCCGATCAGATGCGCCATCTTGCCGGCGCTCGCCATACGTTTTGCCTGGAAGAGGGCGGCAGTCTGGGCCGCCGGATCGACCTCGAGCGGCGGCAGGCCGTTCTTCGCCCGAAGCTGGTTGACGAGCGGCAATACGCTCACCGTCTCGTCCTCGCCGTTCGAGGGCGTACCGGCAATTCGCGGGGTCGTGGTGCAGCCGGCGATGCCGGCGGCGAGCGCAAGTCCGGAAAGACGCAGCAGGCCGCGCCTGGAAAGATCGATGGATGTCATGTTACCGGCGATAGCTGAAAAGGCGAAGGATGACGAAGAGCGGGATGACGATCGTCGCCCCGAGGAGGAGATAGTCGCCGACGCGCCCAAGTGCCGAAAAGCCCCGGTGCCAGATCTCCAGGATGAAGTCGCGGAACCCATAGATGATATTCCACGGCGTCAGGCCGAATACGGTCATGACGAAACCGACGATCAGCGACACCACGACGAGTTTTATCAATGTGCGGCCGAGCGAATCGCCGAGGAATCTGTTCACCTGATCGGACATGCGCCATCTCCTGTTTGCCCATGGGAATAAGGTTGCGGAGCGCCGCCCGCAAGCCCTTTCCTGGATTGGCCGTTCCGCCTCTGAAATAGGACTTGAGTTTTTTTGTGGCCGCCGCCAAATGCGGGCAAAAGAACGGGTGCATGATGCAATCTCATCAGCTTTCCTCAGGCGACGTCATCGCCGACCGCCGCGCCGATTATGCCAGAATGCTCGAAGAGGGCGGCGAGCCGGCGGCGGCGGCCGAGTTGATGGAACAGGCGCTCGAACTCGTGCCCGCCTGGGCCGCCGGCTGGTATCGCCTTGCCACCTATCTGGAAAAGGCGGGCAGTGGGGAAGCTGCGATCGAGGCCTATCGCCGGACGATCGCCCTCGATCCCGAGGACATATTCGGCGCCACCCTCAAGCTCGCCCTTCTCGGCGACACTACGATCCCCGACCGGCCGCCGAGCCGCTATGTCAAGCGCCTTTTCGACGATTACGCCGACCGTTTCGAAACCGCCCTCGTCGACAAACTCGATTACAGCGTCCCGCAGAAACTTGCCGCCCTCGTCGCCTCCACCGGCAGGCGTTACGAATGCGCCGTCGATCTCGGCTGCGGCACCGGCCTGCTCGGCCCGGAAATCCGTGGCCGTATCGGCCGTCTCGAAGGCTTCGACCTCTCGCAGAACATGCTGGGGAAGGCACAGGAGAAACAGGTCTACGATCACCTCGCCCAGGCCGATCTCTCGCTCGAGCCCGATCTTTCCGGCCTCTTTGCGGATGCGGCGCGCGATCGCGCCGATCTCGTGACGGCAGCCGACGTGCTGATGTATCTCGGCAATCTCGAAAGCGTTTTTGCCATCATAGGAGAGCTAGCGACATCAGGTGCCGACATTGCCTTTTCCGTCGAGGATGGAGGGGAGGGCGGGAGCTTCCATCTCGCCCCGTCGCTGCGTTATGCCCATTCGGAGGCCTATGTCAGGCTGCTGCTCGCCCGTCACGGCCTCGAAATCCTCAAGGTCGTCAAGACGGTCATTCGCAAAGATGGCGGAAACTCGGTTTCCGGCATTCTGTTCCTTGCGCGCAAACCGGCGTGAACGAATGTTTCTTGCGATTTTTTAATAGATCAGCATTGCTTACCTATATCGCTTGATCGAGATGCCAAAATGCTGATATTGCATGGATATCCGCAGCGCGCGCGGCGATAAAACGTCGAGGGTGCCAGCTCATTTCATATTGAGAAATTCCATCGTGCCGGGGCCTCGCCTCCGGCGCGCTCCCGAACTCGTTTGCTGTTGGAGACCGGCGACATGACACAGCGCATCAATGCCCTCGGCGTCTGGAATACCAGTGCGACGCGCCATACGCCGATCGAGGACGTACAGGGCATCTTCTCCGGCAGCCTCGTCGCAGCGCTCGGCCTTTATGTGCTTGCCAGCGCCGGCCTTCTGACGGGCAGCACCGCCGGCGTGGCCTTCCTCCTACATTATGCCTTCGGCGTCAATTTCGGGCTTGCCTTCTTCCTCCTCAACCTGCCGTTCTTCTATCTCTCGTGGAAGCGCCTCGGCATGGCCTTCACGCTCAAAACCTTCATCGCCATCGGCCTGACCTCGGTGCTATCAGACGTGCAGTCGCGCTTCTTTTCGATTTCGAGCATCCACCCGGCCTGGGCGGCGCTTCTCGGCGGCCTGCTGCTCGGCTTCGGCCTGCTGGCGCTCTATCGCCACCGCGCCAGCCTCGGCGGCGTCGGCATTCTCGGCATCTACCTGCAGGAGCGTTTCGGCATCCGCGCCGGCCTCGTCCAGCTCGCCATCGACATGTGCGTGCTCGCCGCCGCCTTCTTCGTCACCACGCCGCCCGTCGTCTTCTATTCGGTCCTCGGCGCCATCGTCCTCAACCTCTTCGTCGCCATCAACCACCGCGCCGACCGCTATATCGCGCTGTAAGGTGACGGCTTTTCTTGGCACGCCACGGCCAGACTCAAACCTTAAAAATCCGTAACCCATTCTAAACAAATCGTAACTTGCCTCTGATCGACCCCGGCGCGACACTCCTCCTCGCGCCGGATTTGATGAGGTGAACTATGTCAGATTTGGAAAAGCTTGTGAGACGCCGCATGCAGGAAGAATACGCCAAGGGCGCTTCCGCAGAGGAAATTACTAAGGTCGTCCGCGACATATTCAACAGCACCGACCTTTCGGACCATCGGGTTGACGCCGGTGCCGCACGGGCCGCCAGGGCTCGTGAGTGATTAGATATTCGACCGACCCGAGTTCTTCGGGTCGGTTGCTAAACTATTGATTACGCTGCCTTTGTCGCGGCATCGATCGGATGCTGCGAGCGGAAGCCGACGGCGAGCCGGTTCCAGATATTGATCGCACCGATCGCCACAGTAATCTTCGTCATCTCCTCTTCGGAAAAATGCGCCTTCAGCGCTTCGTAGTCGGCATCCGGCGCGCCTGTCTTTGCGAGATTCGTGACGGCGTCGACCCAACCGAGCAGGGCGCGTTCGCGGGCGTCGTAAATCGGCGATTCCCGCCAGACGCACATCAGGTTGATCCATTGTTCGCTGAGCCCGTCATGGCGGGCTTCCTTCACATGCATGTCGACGCAATAGGCGCAGCCGTTGATCTGCGAGGCGCGCAGCTTGATCAGGTGGATGAAGCGGCGCTCCAGCCCGGAAGACTGGACATATTGTTCGAGTGCGGCGACCGCCTTGTAGGCATCGGGAGCGGCTTTGGCGAAATTGAAACGTGGTTGCATGGTCATTCTCCGTGTTGGGGCTCAACGAGCCGTCTTGCGTTCATGAATTTCAAGGAAAGCGCAGCCTCGGGCTGCGATCGATCCGTCGTCGAGGGCATTCAGTTCGATGCCGATATCGGCAATGCTGGTCTTGGCGAGCTCGGCGCGATAGACCCGTTCGGCCCGGAGCATCGCCGCGCTGATGTTGCAGGGCTTGGCGAAGAAGCGGTCGGAGACCGGGTTCGGTCCGCGCTGGCGGATTTCGGCGCAGCGAAAGGCCGGCGCCGGCCCCTCCACGGCAAGCAGGATGTCGAGCAGCGAAATCTCCGCCGGCGCCTTCGCCAGCCGATAGCCGCCCTTCGGCCCCGGCACGGTATCGAGGATGCCGGCGCCCGACAGCGCCTGCAGATGCTTCAGCAGGTAGCTCGTCGACACACCATGGAATTCGGCGAGCGCAGCCGCCGAAAGCACGCTGCCTTCGGACAGGCCGGACAGCATGGCGACGCTGTGAATGGCCTGTTCGACCCCATCGCTCATTTTCATACGCGCGGCCTCCTCAATTCGTGGATAAAAAATATCCACGATTATGGCGATTGTCAAGAGGCGCCTTCGCGGCTTGCCTTTATCCCTGCGCTGGATAGAAACGACAAAAGCCGACAGGGGAACATCATGGCATCCAACGCCTTCGCAGGCCTTCTGAATTCCAGCGCCGATCGCCATTCTCTGTTCGACGACGCGCAGGGCATCATCGCCGGCAGCATGCTTGCCGTGCTCGGCGTCTCGCTTCTTTCCGGCGCCGGGCTGCTGGCCGGCGGCACCGCGGGCCTCGCCTTCCTCGCGCATTACGCCACGGGGATCAGTTTCGGCCTCTGCTTCTTTGCCGTGAACCTGCCCTTCTATTATCTCGCTTTCCGCCGACTGGGTGCCGCCTTCACCATCAAGACCTTCCTCGCCATCGGGCTGACTTCGGTCCTGTCGGAATTCGCGCCTGGCTTCATCGGCATGACGCATGTCCATCCCGTTGCCGGTGCGCTCTTCGGCGGCCTCGTCATCGCCGCCGGCATGCTGGCGCTGTTTCGCCATCGCGCCAGCCTCGGCGGCATAGGCATCCTTGCGCTCTATATTCAGGATCGTTTCGGCTGGCGCGCCGGCTTCGTCCAGCTCGGCTTCGACTTCATCGTGCTGGCGCTCTCCTTTTTCGTCGCCAGCCCCTTCATCATCGCCTGTTCGTGCTCGGCGCGGTCGTGCTCAACCTGACGCTCGCCATCAATCACCGCAAGGACCGCTATATCGCGATGTGAGCGGCAGGCGGCTCTTCTTTTTCCTTCCTATTTCACTACTTTCAGGGCGTGGACCAGATCGATTCCGAAGCCCGCGCCCTGCTTCCTGCCGCCTTTGCCCGCTGGTTTGCGGAAAAGGGCTGGCGCCCGCGCGCCCATCAGCTGGAGTTGCTTTCCCGCGCCGAAGCCGGTGAAAGCACGCTGCTGATCGCGCCGACCGGCGCCGGCAAAACACTCGCCGGCTTCCTGCCCTCGCTCACCGATCTCACCCGCCGCGGCAAAATTCCGCCCGGCTCCGCCTTCACCGGCATCCATACGCTCTACGTCTCGCCGCTGAAGGCGCTGGCGATCGATATCGAGCGCAACCTGATGAAGCCGGTCGAAGAGATGGACCTGCCGGTCACGGTCGAAAACCGCACCGGCGATACGCCGAACGCCAAGCGCCAGCGTCAGAAGCTCAATCCGCCGGATATTCTGCTGACGACGCCGGAACAGGTCGCCCTGCTCCTGGCGAACCGGGAGGCCGAGCGCTTCTTCAAGGACCTGAAATATGTGGTCCTCGACGAGCTGCATTCGCTCGTCACCTCCAAGCGCGGCCACATGCTGTCGCTCGGCCTTGCCCGCCTGCGTCGCCTTGCTCCCGACCTGAAGACGATCGGCCTGTCGGCGACCGTCGCCGAGCCGATGGACCTGCAGAAATGGCTGGTCGGCCAAGAGGAGGGGGGCGAGCATCATGCCGGTCTCGTCGTCGTCGAAGGCGGCGCTAAGCCTGACATCGCAATCCTGTCGACCGAGGAGCGCATTCCCTGGTCCGGCCATTCCGCGAAATATGCCATTCCAGATGTCTATCGACAGCTCCTCGAACACAAGACGACGCTGCTCTTCGTCAATACCCGCAGCCAGGCCGAAATGCTCTTCCAGGCGCTGTGGACGGTCAATGACGACAACCTGCCGATCGCGCTCCACCACGGCTCGCTCGATGTCGCCCAGCGCCGCAAGGTCGAGGCGGCGATGGCCGAAAACCGGCTGCGCGCCGTCGTCGCCACATCGACGCTCGATCTCGGCATCGACTGGGGCGATGTCGATCTGGTCATCCATGTCGGCGCGCCGAAGGGCGCCTCGCGTCTGGCCCAGCGCATCGGCCGCGCCAACCACCGCATGGACGAGCCCTCGAAGGCGATCCTCGTGCCGGCCAACCGTTTCGAGGTCATGGAGTGCCAGGCGGCCCTCGACGCCAATTATATCGGCGCGCAGGACACGCCGCCTGTCGGCCGCGGCGCGCTCGACGTGCTCGCCCAGCACGTGCTCGGCATGGCCTGCGCCGAGCCCTTCGACATGCTGGAACTCTACGGCGAAGTCACCAGCGCCTCACCCTATGCCGATCTCAGCTGGGAAACCTTCGAGCGCATCGTCGATTTCGTCGCGACCGGCGGCTATGCGCTGAGGACCTACGAGCGATACGCCCGCATCCGCAAGACCAAGGAGGGCCGCTGGCGCGTGTCCAATCCTGCGGTCGCTCAGCAATATCGCCTCAATCTCGGCACCATCGTCGAAAGCCCGATGCTGAATATCCGCATGGTGAAACGCGGCGAGGGCGGCCGGATCGGCCGCGGCGGTGCCACGCTGGGGAAGGTCGAGGAATATTTCCTCGAGCAATTGTCGCCGGGCGATACTTTCATCTTCTCCGGCAAGGTGCTGCGTTTCGAGGGCATCCGCGAAAACGAATGCCTGGCGTCGCAGGCCTTTTCGCTCGATCCGAAGATCCCGTCCTATGCCGGCGGCAAGTTTCCGCTGTCGACCTACCTCGCCGAGCAGGTGCGGGCGATGATCGCCGATCCCGATCGCTGGCGCCATCTGCCCGATCAGGTGCGCGACTGGCTGTCGCTGCAGAAGGACAAGTCGGTGTTGCCGAAGCGCGACGAATTCCTTGTCGAAACCTTCCCGCGCGGCAGTCGCGGCTATATGGTCGCCTATCCCTTCGAGGGCCGTCTCGCCCACCAGACGCTCGGAATGCTGCTCACCCGCCGGCTGGAGCGGGCGGGCGCCAAGCCGCTCGGTTTCGTCGCCACCGATTATTCCCTTGCCGTCTGGGGCCTCGAGGATATGGGGCTGATGATCGGCAACGGCCGTCTCAGCCTCTCCGACCTCTTCGACGAGGATATGCTCGGCGACGATCTCGAGGCCTGGCTCGACGAATCCTTCCTGCTGAAGCGCACCTTCCGCAATTGCGCCGTGATTGCAGGCTTGATCGAGCGCCGCCATCCGGGCAAAGAAAAGAGCGGCCGCCAGATCACCGTCTCCGCCGATCTGATCTACGACGTGCTGCGCAGTCACGAGCCGGATCACATCCTGCTGCAGGCGACGCGGCAGGATGCGGCGACGGGACTTTTGGATATCGGCCGTCTTGGCGATATGCTGAAGCGAACCAGGGGGCACATCACCCACCGCGCCCTCGACCATATCTCCCCGCTCGCCGTGCCGGTGATGCTGGAGATCGGGCGGGAGCCGGTGCCGGGTGAGGCTCATGATGCGCTGCTCGCCGAGGCGGCGGACGATCTGATCGCCGAAGCCTTGGCCTGACGAATTTGGAAACGACGACAGTGATGAACCGCCTGGCGCTCGCGCGCGACATATCGGGATTGGCTGCGGTGCCGGGCGTCGAGACCGCCGTTCATGGCATAGCCGCCGTCTGCGATCCACTGGGCGCCCTCTACCTGCCGGATGCCGGCCTGCTCGTCGTCTCCGACCTGCATCTGGAAAAAGGCGCAGCTTTCGCGCGCCGCGGCATGATGCTGCCGCCCTATGATACGCTGGCGACGCTGACCGTCCTTGCCGCGGTCATTTCCCGCTATGACCCGAAGCTCGTCGTCTCGCTCGGCGACAATTTCCATGATCGTGTCGGCTCCGCGCATCTGCCGGAAAATTTTCGTGCGCTGATCGTCGGCATGGCGCGCGGCCGCGAATGGATATGGGTCAACGGCAACCACGATCCGGATGGCGTCGTCGATCTGCCCGGCGTTTCCGCCGACGAGATGCACTACGCCGGCCTGACCTTCCGCCACGAGCCAAGGAACGGCTTGCAGAGCGGCGAAATCGCCGGCCATCTCCACCCCTCGGCCACCGTGCGCCGGCGCGAGAGATCCGTCCGCCGCCCGTGTTTCGCCACCGACGGCGCTCGCCTCCTCATGCCCGCCTTCGGCGTCATGAGCGGCGGCCTCGATCTTGGCCACCAGGCGATGAAGGGTCTGTTCGACAAAACGTCGCTGGTGGCGCATCTCCTGGGGCGGGATCGGATCTATTCGGTCAGGTACGGGAATTTGCGGGGGTAGCGTTTGTCCTCGATGGGGGTGCCACACGGCACGCCCTTAAATTCAATTGCACCCCTGCAATTGCTGCTGATACGTCCCCGCCATCCGCGCAAATTTCTGCGCTGTCTGCTGCAACTGCCCGTTCGAGCGCCAGTCGCCGCGCTTATATCCCGTCGGCCCGGAATAATAGGCGAGATAGAGATTATAGGCGTCATTCAGCGGAATGCCGGTCTCGGCGCTGTTCTGATAGTGATACCAGCCGATGAAATCGATGGCGTCGGCGAAGTTCGTGCGCCGCGCCGTCCAGTTCCCCGTCTGCGACTGGTAGTGATCCCATGTTCCGTCGAGCGCTTGCGAATAACCATAGGCCGTCGACGGCCGGGTCCAGGGAATGAAGCCGAACAGCCTGGTGCGCGGCGGCCGCGCATAGGGCTGGAAGCCGGATTCGGTGTACATCGTCGCCATCAGGATCGGCACGGGTACGCCGTATTTCTTCTCCGTCCGCTCGGCCGCACTCTGCCAGCTGGAGAAGAGCCCATCGCGCTGGTCGAAGACGGCGCAAATGTTTCTCGTTTGCTTCGGCGCGGTCGCGCAACCGGCAAGCAGCGCGAGGCCCACGGCCGTCAAAACGATACGAGTACGCATTACAAAACCTCTCGTTTCCGAGAGATTACTAACTCGTAAATGTTAAAAACCGGTTTTTAGTCGAATGCGAACTTTTCTGAAGGTGTCACGGGTGAAGACCCCGCCCCAACCCCTCCCTACAAGGGGGGCTTAACCAAGCCGTTCGCTCCATCGCCCCGCTCACCCGTTTCCATTCGCGGCAATGGGAAGAGAGACGGTAGCTCCGGTTAGTCCCTCCCCCTTGTGGGGAGGGGCTTTGTCCAGGAGTCAGGCAGCATGACCTGCGGCCCGCTACGCCCTGACAGGCGCGGGCGATCGTGCCGCCCTTGCGGTGGATCAGTCCTTGCGGAAGATCAGGCTGGCGCTCCAGCCGGTGATGACCGCGAGCAGTACGGCCGCAAAGCCGTAAAGGATCGGCTGGTCATGCGCCGCATCGGTGATCGTCTGCTCGATGCCGGTCTTGATGACGCGCAGCGGCAGAGACTTTTCGGTGACGAAGTCGCCGCTCTTGAAGAGATAGGCGCGCACCTTATGCACACCGTTCGGGATGTTCGCCGGCAGGCGCAGGCTCGCCTTGAAGAGGTTGGAGGAAACGAACCGGACGCCGCTCGGGTTGCGGTCGTAGAGTGCGCCTGCCTGCTGCAGCCGCAGGAAAGCCTGGCGGAATTCGCCGAGATTGCTGCCGTCGCCGACGAAGCCGACCGGGGTCAGCGGAATGTGATCGATGCCGATCCCCTGATCGGTGAGTTCGAGCGGGGTCGTCAGGTCGTCGATCCCGCGTGAACTCGACATCGAATAGGAGTGCGGCACGGCTTCGAAGGTCATCGAGCGCCTATTCACCCAGATGCCGAAGACGCGTTCCTTCTTGCGCACCGTCGCATCCTCGCGCGGCCCTTCCAGCACGACGACCACGTCATATTGGCCGATGGCGAGCAGCAGCTGGTCGGTGTTCGAAAGCGCGCCGAAGATCGTCAGGTCCGCGCCGTGGAAATCCGAGGTGATGGCAATTTCGCTGGTCGAGGTGCCGATTTCCAGCCCCTCGCGCACCGCTTCCGTGCCCTGGCCCGGCAGCCACTGCGCTTCGGCAATCGCCGGCAGCAGGCAAAGAAAAGCAATGAGGACAGTAAGCAGGCGCATCAGTTGCCTGCCCCCATCACCACCGAGTATACGTCGGCCGGCGTCACTACCAGAGCGACCGCAAGGCGCAGGCCGACGGCGAGCACCAGCAGGCCGAGGAGGGCGCGCAACTGCTCGCCACGCAGTTTCTGGCCGACGCGCACGCCGTATTGCGCCCCGATGACGCCCGCCACCATCAGGATGAAGGCGAGCACGATATCGACGGAGAAGTTCGTCGCCGCCTGCACGATCGTCGTATAGGCGGTCACGAAGATGATCTGGTAGAGCGAGGTGCCGACGACGACATTGGTCGGGATGCGCAACAGGTAGATCATCGCCGGCACCATGATGAAGCCGCCGCCGACACCCATGATCGAGGTGAGGATGCCGATCGCAAAGCCGAGCCCGACGATCGGGATGACGCTGAGATAGATCTTCGATTTCTTGAAGCGCACCTTGAGCGGCAGCTTGTGCACCCAATGCTGGTGGCCGGGCTTGCGCGGCACGGGCGGTTCGTTGCGCGCGGCGCGGCGCATGGCATTGATGCTTTCGAGCAGCATCAGCCCGCCGACGGTGCCGAGGAAGATGACGTACATCAGCGAGATGATGAGATCGAGCTGACCCACCCGGCGCAAAAGCGAAAAGATCCAGATGCCGACCGTGGCGCCCGAGAGACCGCCGACCAGGAGTACCGTGCCGAGCTTGACATCGAGCGTGCCGCGCCGGAAGTGCGTGATCGCACCCGATATCGACGAGGCCACGACCTGGTTGGCGCCTGTGGCGACCGCGACGACGGGAGGAATGTTGTAGAAGATCAGCAGTGGCGTGATGAGAAAGCCGCCGCCGACGCCGAACATTCCTGACAGGAATCCGACGGCCGCCCCCATGCCGAGAATGATGAAGATGTTCACCGACAATTCTGCGATGGGCAGATAGATTGTCACAACCGACCCCGAATGATGGCCGCTCCTGCCGGGCGGCTTCTGTCACGTCCCCGTTCGAATGCGCATCATATTGTGAAATCGTTGCCAGAGGCTTTCGATCGGCCCCTGATCGGCGGTGAGATCGCAGGCAGGGATTCGGCGGATGCGCGGGTCGATATGTCCCGCATAATCCGGCTTTTTTCAGGTTTTGTGACAGGCGGCTGTAAAATTGGAAAAAGCCCCGCGGCGTAACGCCGCCAGGCTCTTTTAGATCGCCTTGGTGCCCTGCTTGTTGTGTTCGAGCAGCGCCTTCACCGTCGCGTCGGTCACTTTGCCGTCCGGCTCCTGGCCGATCGATTTCTGGAAGCTCTTGATCGCGGCAACGGTCTTGGCGCCCATTTCTCCATCCGGAACTCCGGCGTCGAAGCCGTTGTTGTTGAGGATCGCCTGGATGTTGCGGATCGCCTTTTTCATGTCGACGCTTGCCGTCTTCGTGCCCGTGCCCGCCCATTCGTCCGGAACGTCGATGCCGTTGGCGCGATGGTCGAGCGGCTCCGGCTTCCAGAGATCGGCCTTGGCGCGCGCCTTTTCGAGTTGATCGGGCTTCATGGCCTTGGCCACTTCGTCGCGCTTCTGCGCCGCATCCTTGTCGCCGGCCTTGGCGGCGATCGCGAACCACTTGTAGGACTCTTCGAGATCCGCCGGGACCCCGTTTCCGCGGGCACAGAGGATCGCCAGGTTGAACTGGCTGTCGGTGATGCCGAGGTTGGCAGCCTTGGTGAACCACGAGGCGGCCGTTGCATAATCCTGCTGGCCGAGCGCGCCGGAGGCGTAGAGAACGGCGAGATTGTGCATGGCGCTGGCATTGCCCTGGTTTGCCGCCTGCTCGTAGAAGCCCTTCGCCTTGTTGACGTCGCGTTCGACGCCGTTGCCCTTCTCATACATGCTGCCGAGCCGGTATTGCGCCGGCGCGAAGCCTTTATCGGCCGAAAGCTGATACCAGCTTGCCGCCTGCTTCTGATCGACCGCCATGCCGTTGCGGCCGTCCGAATAACGCGCGCCGATTTCGAACAGCGCCAGCGCATCGCCGCCCTGCGCCGCATCGGCCAGCGATTTCGGTTGCACGGTGTCGGGAATGGTGATCGCGGCCTGCGGTGCGGGCGCTGCCGTGGTGGGGGCGGCGGGAACGAAACCCGACGTCTCCTGCGTTGCGCCAGCCGCATCGGGTGCGGCAAGGGTCGCAGCACCTTCGCCGTCGAGCGGCGCCGCGTCGGTCAGATGCTCGCCGGTAACAGGCGCAGCTGCGTCCGGTTGCGCCTGTTCGGCGGCGGGAGGCGTCGCCTCCGCTGTGGGGGCATTTGCTTCGGCAACGCCGGCATCGATCTGTGCGGGCGTCGCTTCGGGCAAGGCCGGCGCCGGATTTTCGGTCGCTCCCGTCAGCGCGGACACCTCTGCCGGCGGCTGCGGCGCGCTCTCGCCGCTCGTCAGCGTGCGGGCAAGCGGAAAGGCCATGATGGCGAGCAGCACGGCGCCGATTGCCAGCAGGATCGGCCGGCGGTAGCGCGAAAAGGCGCTGGTCTTGCCTGTTTTGTCAGTCTTGCCGGCCTTGTCGGCGATCGCGCCCTTCTTTTCTGCCTTGACTGCTGCCTGCTTCGGATTGGCGTCGACCTCCATGGCGGCGGCCTGTGCCGCGCGGCGGGCGGCGGCGATGTAATCGGCGCGGTCGTTTTCGCCGGCAGGTTTGCCGCGCGCGGCACTCTGGCTGGCGCGTACCCGTTCGAGGATCTTCTTGACGTCAGGCGCGCCGGAGCCCGGCTCGAGCAATTCGTTGGCGGCATCAGTCGGAACCACGTCGGCGGGGTCGATCGACGGGGCCGGGTCGATGACTGCCCGTTCGCTGGACTTTGCCTTGACCTCGGCCTTTTTGCCGGGCCGCAGCCGTTTGCCGAGGCTGGCGAGCAGGCTGGCCTTCGCGGGCGCCGGCGTCGCAGCCTCCGGCGAGCGGGTCGCGGCTTCGATGGCGATCGCACTTGCTCCGCTCATGGCCGCAGCCTGCGCCGGGGCGGCAGGCTCCGCCGCGACCTCGGCCGTGCGGATGACGGGAGAGGCCTTCGCCGTCGCGGCAGCGGCCGGAGCCAGGAAAGTTTCGGCCTCTTCCACGACAAGCGCATAGGGATCGACGTCGAAATCGACGTCGGCGACGGGCATCTGGGCGATTGGCCGCCCGCGCTCTTCCATACCGTCGAGGCGGTCGGCGATATGCACCAGCGTCTCGTGCAATGCCTTGAAGGTCTTGTGCGTGCGCTCCTCGCTGTCGCGGGTGATATCTTCGAGATGGCGCAGATCTTCGGCCAGCGCCGTCAGCGCCGACATGTCGGCGGCAGGCACGGCGCCCTGGGCGCCGCCGTTACGCGAATAGGCGTCGACGACGGCTTCCGCCGCCTGCCGGGCGGCCTCGATGATATATTCGTCGCTCGTCGCCATATAGTCTTCGATCGCGCCCATACGGCGGTCGAGATCGGCGGGTATCTGGGCGCTTTCGCGCGGCTCGCTCATCAGTGCCGAAAGATTGGCGATCTGGTCCTCGAGGTTCTTCAGCGCCCTGGGATCGGTCGCCGGCGCTGATGTGCTCTCTTCCAGCCGTGCGGCGATGTCGCTCAGCCGCCCTTCCAGACGCCGGAAGGCGCCGTCCTCGATCGCGGCTGATGGAACCGGCTGCTGATGGGCCATCTCGTCGATGCGCCGGGCGAGATAATCGAGCCGCTGCGCCAGCACGTCGTTGACGGCGCCGTTTTCGAGCGCGTCGATCTTGCGGGAAATGTCGGAAAGCGTGCCGGTGAGGTCGGGCTGCGGGGCGGCCTTCTGCGTCCGTTCCAGGAGATAGGAGAGATGTTCCAGCCGCTCGTCGAGCCGCGACGTCGCTTCCGCCTTCGTCAGTTCCTCGACGCGCGCCGTCAGCGCTTCCAGCCGCATCGCCAGCTCGTCGGCGGGCGCCGTGCGGCTGGCCGCGTCATGGCTCATCACGTCGATCTGGTCGGCAAGCGCCGAAAGCCGGCTTTCCAGCCGCTGCATCAGCGCCGGGTCGTTGGCGGCTGCGGTGCGCCCGCTTGCCGCGATCGCCCGGCTGATCTCGTCGAGCCGCATGTCCATGGCGGCGAACTGCTCGGACATGATCCGGTCGTGCGGCTGGATCATGTTGCCGAACTGCTCCATCGCCGTGGCGATGGCGATGAGCTTGTCTTCCAGCGCCCGTACCGCCGGACTTTCGCCCATGCCGCCGATGTGGCGCTTGATGTCGTCGAGCCGGTAGGCGAGCGAAACGAGTTCTTCCTGCAGCCCTTCGGTATCGAGCGCGGCGAGCCGGCTCTCGAAGCCGTCCCAGCGATTTTCCATGTGACGCAGCGAATCCTCGCGCGCCAGCCCGTCCATCAGCGAGCGCAGTTCTTCGAAGTCTTCGCGCAGGCCGGCTGCCTCCGGCCCGGCGGAACGGCCGGTCAAGTGGGTGATGCTCTGGGCAAGCCGGCTCATGTCGGCGCGGATGTCGTCGGCGAAACGGCCGTCTCCGGCACTCGTTTTGATCTCGCGCAATTCGGCGCGCAGCGCGTTCATCTCGCGGGTGACGCCCTCGGAAATATCGCGCTTCAGGTCTTGGCGCAGGTTGACGAGCGCCTGGGCGATCTCCGTCATCGTGTCATCGCCCGCCCGGAAGGCAGGCTGCGGGGCGGCGGCGCGTGGCATGGGCTCGCGAATCTGGGGTGTTTGTTCTCGTCCATAGGGCCGTTCGCGGCCGGCGTCGAGAGCGCGCTGGCGCTGGCGGATTTCCGCGAGCGGATCCGGCCGCGGCTCGAGCGGCGCTCGTGCGGGATGCGGGGCATGTGAGCTGGCGTAAGGATCACGCTCGGCCGTTGCCGTGCGCGGCCGCTGGTCGCGCCCGCTGCCCATCAGCCCTTCTATCCGCGCCTCCAGCCCCTCGATCGTGCGGTTCAGCGCATCAAGCGAGGTCCTGTCGGACTGCCGGGAAGGATTTGATCGCGATCCGTTCATCTTCTTGCTCGCTTCGACTGCTCGACCTCTCGTCAGAGCTCGATCCGTGGCTTTTCCGTCTTTGGCCCGCGTCTTCACGCCGGCCGGAGCGCACCATTCATCAGAAGATAGTCAATTAGACTTTTCTCAAGCTGAACGATGTAGCGGCATCCTTAGAAACGCGAGACAGGGAAAAGGAATGCGGATCACTACTGCTCAATCCGCACCTTTCATGAAACGTGGTAAACAAGCCGTTAATGTCGCTGAGAATTTTTTAACGCTTATGTTCGAAAGGCCGTTTTTGGCGGCAATTGCCGTTGAATTCGCTACATTGAGCGGCCCCGCGCCGCGCTCAGGCGGGCCGGGGATATTGCAGCTCGATCTTCACGCCCTCTGGGCCATAGACGAAGACCTGGCCGAGATCGGTATCGGGAATATCGTAATATTCGTAGCGATAGCCGCTGGCCTTGATGCGTTCCAGCGCCGGCCCGAATTCGTAAAGGCTGAAGGCGACATGGTTGAAGATGCCGGGCGGAAAATCGGTGCTGCGCGATGTCAGGCTGAGATGGATGACGGGGCGTTCGTCCAGATAGAGCCAGTGGCCGCGTGACGCGAAGGGTGGCCGATAGCCTTCCTTGACGCCGAGCAGGGTCTCCAGAAAGCTGATCATGACAGGCGCGTCGCGCGTCTCAATGGTTACGTGATCCAGTCGCGGCATCGGGTTCCTCCCAGCCAGCTCCGACGATGCGAGCCTAGCCTTTTCGAGTTCACTGCGAAAGCCGTTTAATCAGCGCTGTACTACCTCCGGCCGCAATTTCAGTGCGGTTGCGCCGCATCGATCGAATAGGCGCTGATGCGCGAGAGATGGATGAAGGAAAGGCCGGTCTCCTCGGCCCATTCATTGAAGGCCTGCTGGATCAGCTGCTGGTCCTTTTTCGCCGTGCCGGAGGAGGAGAGCGGCACGCCGGCCGATCTCAAACAGGCAAGCACGTCGACGGTAGCGACGAAGCTGTCGCGGCCGATGCCGCGCAGGAAATATTGTCCGGTCATGCCGCCGAGCCGGCTGCCGCGTTTGCTCAGCAGGTCGAGAAGGCCGATCTGGTCCTCCCTCGGCCAATCGGCGAAGAAGGCGCCGGCGCTGCCATATTCTTTCGCCAACTCCCGGATGAAGGCGGCATTGGCCCGCACCGACATGATCTTCGCGCCGTTGCGGATGATCCGCTCATCCGATGTCAGGTCATGCCAGTAATCATCAGGTTCGATGTTCAGCATGGCCGGATCGAAACCGGAAAACGCCGCCTCGAAGCCGGGCCACTTGTTGTCGATCACCTTCTGGACGAAGCCGCTGTAGAAAATGCGCCGCGTCATATCCGCGAGAATGCGGTCGTCGGCCATGGCGCGCAGCCGGTCGTGGTCCGGCTGGTGCTTATCGAGCATTGCCTGCAGCGCGGCTGCTCCGCCTTTTCGTTCTTCCGCACGCTGCCTTATCGTCTCGAAACTGATCATGCCGGCGGCCTCCTGAAGCATCGCAGCCATTGCGGGTTGAAAGACGCTCGCCCTTATACGCAGGTCTGTATTGGAAGGGGAGATGGCGTCCCCTCAGGCTGATGCCAAACCGTTGCAAAACCCACGACGTCATCCTCGGCCTTGTGCCGAGGATCTGCGAAGGTCGATTAAGTAGCTGAAAATAAACATTTTCCTGCCAAGGAATTGCAGTGGTTAGATGCTCGGCACAAGGCCGAGCATGACGGAGGAGGCTTGGTCAACAAACTGAAGAGATGACATCTTCTCCCGATGTTTCATGCTCGTGGATTCGTGCCGTGGAATTTTTTCACGAAAAGGCGGCCAAGGTGCAAAATTTGACGTTTACGCAAACGTCAATATTTTGTAAGACAGTGCCCAAGGCCGGCGCGACCCGGTCAGTCGAATGGAGGAATTCGCAAGATGCCAGTCTACAAGGCCCCGGTAAACGATACGCTCTTCGTCCTGAACGACGTGCTGGGCCTCGAACGCTACAACAATCTTCCCGGTTTTGCCGATGCGACGCCCGATATGATCGAAGCGATCCTTGGGGAAGCGGCGAAGGTTGCCGAAGAGGCTCTCTTTCCGGTGAACTATTCCGGCGATCAGGAAGGCTGCGCGCGCCATGACGATGCGAGCGTCTCGACGCCGAAGGGCTTCAAGGAGGCTTACAAGTCCTATCGCGAAGGCGGCTGGATCGGCCTTGCGGTGCCCGAGGAATTCGGCGGGCAGGGGCTTCCCTACACGCTGCATGCCGCCGTTGGCGAATATACCTCCGCCGCCAATATGTCGCTGATGATGTATCCGGGCCTGACGCAGGGCGCGATCGCCGCGATCCTCGTCCACGGCACGCAGGAGCAGAAGGAGACTTACCTGCCGAAGATGGTCGACGGCTCCTGGTCCGGCACCATGAACCTGACCGAGCCGCACTGCGGCACCGATCTCGGCATGCTGCGCACCAAGGCGGTGCCGCAGGCTGACGGCAGCTACAAAATATCCGGCCAGAAGATCTTCATCTCCGCCGGTGAGCACGACCTGACCGACAACATCGTCCATCTGGTGCTGGCCCGCATCGAAGGCGCACCCGACGGCACCAAGGGCATCTCGCTCTTCATCGTCCCGAAATTCCTCGTCGGCAAAGACGGTGCTCTTGGCGACCGCAACGCCGTCTCCTGCGGCGCGATCGAGCATAAGATGGGCATCCACGGCAACGCCACCTGCGTCATGAATTACGACGAAGCGACAGGTTTCCTCATCGGCGCCGAAAACCGCGGCCTCAACGCCATGTTCGTGATGATGAACGAGGCCCGGCTCATGGTCGGCCTGCAGGGCATCGGCATTTCCGAGATCGCCTACCAGAATGCCGCGAGCTATGCCCGCGACCGCATCCAGGGCCGCGCGCTCTCCGGCGTCAAGGCGCCGGATAAGAAGGCCGATCCGATCATCGTCCATCCCGATATCCGCCGGGCGCTGATGACCATCCGCGCCTTCAACGAGGCCGGCCGCGCCTTCCTGCTCTGGACTGCGCTGAAGTCCGATATCGCCCACCGCGCCACCGACGAGAAGGAGCGCCAGACCGCCGACGACATTCTCGGCCTCGTCACTCCGATCCTCAAGGGCGTGATGACCGACAAGGGCTTCGATCACGCCGTCATGGCCCAGCAGGTCTTCGGCGGCCACGGCTATATCGAAGAGCACGGCATGAGCCAGTATGTGCGCGATGCCCGCATCGCGATGATCTACGAAGGCGCCAACGGCATCCAGGCGCTCGATCTCGTCGGCCGCAAGCTCGCCCAGAACGGCGGCCGCGCCGCCATGGCCCTCTTCAAGGAGATCGGCGACTTCTGCGAAGAGAATCGCAGCGACGAGAAACTCTCCTTCTTCACCAAGCATCTGAAGAAGGGCTTGAACGACGTCCAGGGCGCGACCATGTGGTTCATGCAGAACGCCATGGCCAAGCCCGACAATGCCGGCGCCGGCTCGACCGACTACATGCATCTCTTCGGCCTCGTCGTTCTCGGCTATATGTGGGCGAAGATGGCGAAGGCCGCCGAGGACGGCCTTGCATCGGGCGGGGGAGACCGCGAGGATTACCTGAAGAACAAGCTGATCACTGCCCGCTTCTTCATGGAGCGCATCATGCCGGAAACGGCGTTGCGCAAGGCCCGGATCGAAACCGGCGCCGACACGATGATGGCGCTGGCCGCGGAAGCGTTTTGAGTTGAATGGACTCCCTCCCCTTGTGGGGAGGGTTGGGGAGGGGCTTCTCTCCTCCTTCCAAGATTCGAGGCAAGATAGATTGCCGCCAGGGAGATGAGACAATGACCGAGGTTTTCATTTACGATCACGTCCGCACGCCGCGCGGCCGCGGCAAGAAGGACGGCGCCCTGCATGAGGTGCCCTCCGTCCGCCTCGCGGCCAAGGCGCTGGAAGCGATCCGCGACCGCAACGGGCTCGACACGACAACCGTCGACGACATCATCATGGGCTGCGTCGATCCGGTCATGGATGCCGGCGCCGTCATCCCGAAGGCCGCCGCCTTCGAAGCCGGTTATTCCACCAGGGCGCCCGGCATGCAGATCTCCCGCTTCTGCGCCTCCGGCCTCGATGCCGTCAATTTCGGCGCCGGCAAGATCGCCCAAGGCGCCGACGATATCGTCATCGCGGGCGGTGTGGAAAGCATGTCGCGCGTCGGCCTCGGCATGTCCGGCGGCGCCTGGTTCATGGACCCCTCGGTGAATTTCCCGGCCTTTTTCATGCCGCAGGGCGTCTCGGCCGATCTCATCGCCACCAAATACGGTTTCAGCCGAACCGATGTCGACGCTTATGCCGTCGAGAGCCAGAGGCGGGCCGCCCATGCCTGGGAACAGGGCTGGTTCGACAAGTCGGTCGTCCCGGTCAAGGATCAGAACGGCCTGACCATCCTGGATAAGGACGAGCATATGCGCCCCGGCACCGATATGCAGGCGCTCGCTTCGCTCAATCCTTCTTTCCAGATGCCCGGCGAGATGGGCGGCTTCGAGGCTGTCGGCATCCAGGCCCATCCCGAGATCGAACGGATCAACTATGTCCACCATGCCGGCAACTCTTCCGGCATCGTCGACGGCGCCGGCGTCGTCCTGCTCGGCTCGAAAGCCGGCGGTGAAAGCATGGGGATCAAGCCGCGTGCCCTCATCAAGGCTTTCGCCAATATCGGCTCCGATCCGGCCCTGATGCTGACCGGGCCTGTCGACGTCACCGAGAAGCTGTTGAAGCGGACGGGCATGAGCCTGTCGGACATCGACCTCTTCGAGTTGAACGAGGCCTTTGCAGCCGTGGTGCTGCGCTACATGCAGGCCTTCGACATCGGCCACGACAGGATCAACGTCAACGGCGGCGCCATCGCCATGGGCCACCCGCTCGGCGCCACCGGCGCCATGATCCTCGGCACCGTGCTGGACGAGCTTGAACGCCGCGACCTCAACACCGCGCTGGTGACGCTTTGTATCGGCGCCGGCATGGGCACGGCAACGGTTATCGAACGCGTTTGACGGGATCTGAACCCTCCCCTTGTGGGAAGGGGCTTCACCGCAGAGAATTCAGGGAGAGGAATTCCCAATGAGCACCTACATCAACTTCACGCTCGAAATCGACGCCGACGGCATCGCTCTCGTCACCTGGGACATGCCCGGCAAATCGATGAACGTTTTTACCGCCGAGGTGATGGAAGAACTCAACGCCATCATCGATGCGACCACTGCTGACGCCGCCGTCAAGGGCGTCGTCTTCACATCGGGCAAATCCTCCTTCTCCGGCGGCGCCGATCTTTCGATGATCAAGTCGATGTTCAGCGCCTACCAGGAGGAGAAGGCCAAGAGCCCGGAAGCAGCAGTGCAGACGCTCTTCGGTCTGGTCGGCCGCATGTCCGGCCTGTTCCGCAAGCTGGAAACCTCCGGCAAGCCCTGGGTGTCAGCGATCAACGGCACCTGCATGGGCGGCGCTTTCGAACTGTCGCTTGCCTGCCATGGCCGCGTCGCCTCTAATGCCAAGAGCGTCAAGATCGCGCTGCCGGAAGTCAAGGTCGGCATCTTCCCCGGCGCTGGCGGCACCCAGCGCGTGTCGCGCCTCGCCAACGCCCAGGACGCGCTGCAGATGATGACGACGGGCCAGTCGCTGAGCGGCTCGCGCGCCAAGGCGATGAATCTCGTGCATCAGGTGGTCGAACCGGATCAGCTGATCCCCGCCGCCAAGCAGATGATCAAGGACGGTCTGAAGCCGGTTGCCCCCTGGGACGAGAAGGGCTTCAAGCTGCCGGGCGGCGGCATCTGGACGCCGGCCTCTGCGCAGCTCTGGCCGGCCGCGCCGGCGATCCTGCGCCGCGAGACGTCGGGCAATTATCCGGCCGCACTCGCCATCCTGAAATGCGTCTATGAAGGCCTGCAGGTGCCGTTCGATACGGGCCTGAAGATCGAGCAGCGTTATTTCACCGAGGTGCTGCAGACCCGCGAAGCCTTCTCGATGATCCGTTCGCTGTTCATCTCCATGCAGGAGCTCGGCAAGGGCGCCCGCCGCCCAGCCGGCATTCCCAAGACTGAACTAAAGCATGTCGGCGTCGTCGGCGCCGGTTTCATGGGCGCCTCGATCGCCTATGTCACGGCCGCCGCCGGTCTGGCGGTGACGCTGATCGACCGCGATATGGAGGCTGCCGCCAAGGGCAAGGCCGTCTGCGAAGGTCTCGTCAAGGATTCTGTCGGTAAGGGACGTCTGACGCAGGACGAGGCAGCCGCCCTTCTCTCCCGCATCACGCCTTCGGCCGAATATGCCGATCTCGCCACTGCCGATCTCGTCATCGAGGCGGTGTTCGAGGATCGCGAGGTGAAGAAGGCTGTCATCGAGGCGGTCGAAGCGGTGCTGCCCGAAGGCGCGATCTTCGCCTCCAACACCTCGACCCTGCCGATCACGGGCCTCGCGAAGAATTCGAAGCGCCCCGCCGATTTCATCGGCATCCACTTCTTCTCGCCCGTCGAGAAGATGATGCTGACCGAGGTCATCCTCGGAGCGGAAACCGGCGACAGGGCGCTGGCCGTCGCGCTCGATTATGTCGCGACGATCAAGAAGACGCCGATCGTCGTCAACGACACCCGCGGCTTCTTCGTCAACCGCTGCGTGCTGCGCTACATGTCGGAAAGCTACGACATGCTGATCGAGGGCGTGCCGCCCGTCATGATCGAGAATGCCGCCAAGATGGCGGGCATGCCTGTGGGGCCTTTGGCTTTGAACGACGAGGTGGCGATCGACCTCTCGCTCAAGATCCTCAAGGCGACGGTCGCCGATCTCGGCGAGAAGGCCGTCGATCCCAGGCACATGGACCTCATCTCCCGCATGGTCGAAAAGGAAGGCCGCTTCGGCCGCAAGAATTCCAAGGGCTTCTACGATTACCCGCCGAAGCCTGCGAAGAAATCCCTCTGGCCTGACCTGAAGACCCTCTACCCGCAGAAGAAGGCCGATGAGGTCGACGTCGGCGTCCTCAAGCAGCGCTTCCTCGTCACCATCGCGCTGGAAGCCGCCCGCACCGTCGAGGAAGGCATCGTCACCGATCCGCGCGAAGCCGACGTCGGCTCGATCCTCGGCTTCGGCTTTGCGCCCTACACCGGCGGGGCGCTGAGCTATATCGACGGGATGGGCGTGAAGGTTTTCGTAGATCTGGCGGAAAAGTTAGCGGAAGCTTACGGAGAGCATTTCAGGCCGACGCCGCTGTTGAAGGATATGGCTGCCAAGGGCGAGACGTTCTATGGGCGGTTCGATCCCTATACGGAGGCGAAGGCGGCGTAAGCTGCTTTTGCGGTCTTGATCTGAAGGTGGCCTGTTTTAGAAACGGGCTATCTCTAGCGTCGTGCCGTATGGCACCCCCCTCTGTCCTGCCGGCCCCGGGTCGAGCCACGGGTCTCGACCCGGGGCCGGCAGGACAGAGGGGGGTACCTCACGGCACAGCGGTCAAGAGATCACTTCCCGCGGCGAGCACAATCGGAAACATCGCCAGCAATTCAGCCGCGAGCCTCCTCTCCGGCCTCCAACATCCCCATCACCCGCGCCATCACCGCCTGCGCAGCATCAAGTTCCGCCGCCGTAAACGCAGCACCCAGCTCGTTCGCCCATCCCGCCTGCGCCATCTCGATCACCCCAAGCCGCTCCGCCCCTTCCGCCGTCAGCAGCACCAGCTTGGCGCGCTGGTGCTGCGGGTTGTTGGCATAGGCGATCAGTCCTTCGCCCTCCAGCACGTCGGCGAGCCGCTGCACGCCCTGGCGGGCGAGACCGAGGGCGCGGGCGATCTGGGCTACCGACATGTCGCCGCGCCTTGCCGCAGCCAGCACCTGCCAGCGCGCGCTCGTTTGGCCAGCCGGCTTTGCCAGCCGGTCGCCGGCGGCCGTCAGGTGGCCGGCGAGGCGAAGTGCGGTGATCGCGAAGGCGGAAAAGGCGTCACCTTCCATTGTCCGCTCCGGTCGATTTCGTTTGACAACATGTTGTCTATTTTGTATCTCATCCATAGTGACAATATATTGTCATATCCAGGCACACGACGCAACGTCGAAGGAGGAGAGCGCCATGAAGAGGACCTATCGGGGAAGCTGCCATTGCGGCAATGTTCGCTACGAAGTGGACATCGATCTCGAAGAAGGCACCGGCCGCTGCAATTGTTCGATCTGCGCCAAGCGGCGTTATTGGGGCGCCAACGTCAAGCCCGCGGATTTTCGGCTGATGTGCGACGAGGCTGTGATGGCCGATTATCAGTTCAACACCAGAAGCGGTCATCATCGCTTCTGCCGCACCTGCGGCGTACCCGCCTATGGTGACGGTTATGTCGAGGCGATCGGCGGCGCTTATGTCTCGATCAACATCGGCTGCCTCGACGACATCACGCCCGAGGAACTGGCGGCGCTGCCGGTGCGCTACTACGACGGCAGGCATGATGCCTGGTGGAACGAGCCTGAGGTGGTGAGTTATCTCTGAAGCAATTCCACCAAATTACTTAGCGGTTTGTGTCCGGATTGCCAGACGGAAACGCATCATTGTCGGATCGTCCTCCTGCCGCTCGTCCTCCATCCATAACGCAGAAGGAGAGCGGCCGTGAAAGATGAAGCGAATGCCAGGCAAGAGGATGAGGCGACCATCGCCATGCTGATGATGCGGGCCAAGGCGCTGTGCCCTTCGCCATGGATGGCAGCGGCCGCGCACCGCTCGATCTCCAGCCCTGAACTCCTTGGATGTCAGGCAGCATTCTCCGCCGCCTTGCGCCGGCCGGTGCGGATGCTGATCAGGCCGATACCCAGCAACAGCAGGATCGCCGTCGCATAAATATCCGTCGTCACCTGGTAACCGGCGGATTTCGCTAGGAACCCGGCAAGGATCGCCGGCAGGCTGAAGGCGAGGTAGCTCTGCACGTAGAAGGCCGACAGCAGCCCGGCCCGTTCGTCCGCCTTGGCGAGCGGCATGATGGTGCCGATCGAGCCGAGGAAATTGGTGCCGAAACCGGCGCCGGTAAAGATCGTGCCGATCAGCAGCAGCGGCACATTGGCAAGATGCTCGCCGGCAACGACCGTCAGGATGCCGAGCGTTTTCGCCGAGGCGCCGAAGGCGAGATTGGCCGAGGCCGACTTGCCGCGCCTGGCATAGACGGTGATCGCCCCGCTCACCATCAGGGCTGTCACGACGGCCCCGCCCGTCAGCGGCGCGGTGCTGCCGGTCGTGCCGGCGACCAATGAGGGGACCAGCGAAAGATAGAAGCCGGCGAGCGTCCAGTTGGCGATGTTGATCGGTGTTATCAGCGAGAGCGGCCGTTTCGCCTGCGGCGGAACGGAAACCCGCGGCACCAGCGAGCCGAGCGCACCCGGCCGGGTGCCGCCGGTCTCGCGCGTCAGCCAGATCGCCGCCGCCTGCAGCGCGAAGGCGGCGAGTAGCAGCGCGTAGACGAGATGCATCGGGAAGGGGCCGTATTGGATCAGCGCGCTGGTGCCGACCGCGCCCACCGCCATGCCGCAGAGCGGCGCGATCGAATTGACGATCTGCCCCTTCGCCCGGTCGACATCGACGAGCGCTGCGCCAAGCGATGCTCCGGCGATCCCGGTTGCAACACCCTGCACGATCCGCGCCGCGATCAGCCAGCCGGGACCGCTCGCCACCACGAAGAGGCCCATGGCGACGATTTCGAGCACGAGGGCGGTAAAGATCACCGGCTTGCGGCCGAGGTGATCCGAGATCGAGCCGGCGATCAGCAGCGCCGCCAGCAACGCGAAGGCATAGACGGCGAAGATGACGGTGATCAGTACAGGCGAGACGGAGAAGTTCTCCTGATAGATCCGGTAGAGCGGCGTCGGCGCCGCCGAGGCGCCGAAGAAGGTAGCAAGCGTCAGCGCATGGAAACCGATCGAGGGGCGCGGCGCATTCTCTGTGGATTTGGCTGCGGCGAACATATATAAGCCCCTTAAAGCTAAGCCGTTGCGTTAGCTCCATGTAGGGCGGGTGGATCGTAAAGGCAAATTATTTGCGTTTATGCTCCTGTCAAAGATTTTGAATCATCGAAGTCAGGACGAAGGTCGGATTGCAGGCATGGCAGTGAAAGAAAATCTCCGTCCGGGCGGACGAAGCGCCCGGGTTCAGGCGTCGGTGCACAAGGCGGCGCGCGATCTCCTGGCCGAGATGAGCCGCGCCGAGGTGACGATCCCATTGATTGCCGCCAAGGCGGGGGTAACGCCGTCGACCATTTATCGCCGCTGGGGTGACCTGCAGGAGCTTCTGGCCGACGTCGCCGTCGAGCGGTTGCGGCCGGACATGCAGCCGATCGATGCGGGCAGCGGCAAGGCCGACCTCGAAGCCTGGGCGGAGCAATATGCCGAGGAAATGTCCTCGGGGCCGGGCCGTGAGATGATCCGCGACGTGCTGGCGGCGCAGACGGGCGAAAATGCCTGCAAATGCTGCGAATATACGCGTCAGCAGATCGTCGTCATCGCCGAGAGAGCGAATGTTCGCCGCGAGACCTTCCCTGATATCGATCTCGTCATGGATCAGGTGGTAGCACCGATCATGTACCGGATCCTGTTCGGCGACGTGCCCGATTCCGCGCGCGTGCGCGATCTCGTCTCGCGCGTCATCAGCGCGACCGGCTGAGCTCGGCGTCTATTCCGCAGCGGCTCGTTTGAGGCCGGAAATCTGGGTAATAAAGGCGCGCAGAGCCGCCGGCCGCACCGGCTTGTGTTGAACGGCGATGCCGTGTCGCTCCGCCTCGCTGCGTACCTCCGGCGTGCGGTCGGCCGTAACCAGCAAAGCGGGAATATCGGCGCCGAATTGCTGGCGCAGATGCAGGATCGCGGCAATGCCGGTGCCGTCGCCGAGATGATAATCGGCGATGACGAGATCCGGCGGGCCGCTACGGCCGTCGACGGCCATCGCTTCGGCAAGGCAATCCAGCGCTTCCACCTCACAGCCCCAGCCGTTGATCAAAAGCCGCATGCCTTCGAGGATCTTCGGCTCGTTATCGATGCAGAGGATGCGCAGCCCCTTGAGCGGCTGTCCCGGCCGATCGGCAGGGGCGATTGCCGCGGCAGTCTCGGCCGGACGCGAGATGTCGAGAGGCATGGTGATGCGAAATTCAGTGCCCTTGCCATGGGTCGATTGCAGGTCGACCGGATGGTTGAGAACGCGGGCGATGCGGTCGACGATCGAAAGCCCGAGTCCGAGGCCGGAGGCGGTCTTGGCGCCTTCGTCCAGCCGCGCGAATTCCTTGAATACCGTGC
Organism: Rhizobium sp. R635; assembly: GCF_002211285.1. GTDB lineage: Bacteria > Pseudomonadota > Alphaproteobacteria > Rhizobiales > Rhizobiaceae > Rhizobium. Next base: position 60,790 of record NZ_LOKX01000001.1, read on the forward strand.
GGAATTTCGATGGCGGAATGCCGATGCCGGAATCCATCACCTGGATGATCACCTGGTTGCCGCGCCGCCGCGCGCCGACCAGCACCTTGCCGGTGATCGTGTATTTGATGGCGTTGGAAACGAGGTTCTGCACCAGCCGGCGCAGAAGGTTCGGGTCGGAGCGGACGCGCAGCGAGGTCGGCATGACCACCAGCTTCAGCCGCTTTTCCCGCGCGATCGGCGCAAAATCGGTCTCGATGCGCTCCAGGAGGTCGGAGAGTGCGACGGAGGCGAGCCGCGGCCGCATGGCGCCGGTATCGAGCCTGGAAATATCGAGCACCGCGCCGAGAATGGTCTCGACCGATTCCAGCGCGGAATCGATGTTGCGCACGATTGGGCTGTTGTCGGATTGCGCCATGCGCTCGACCAGCGCTGAGGAATAGAGCCGGGCGGCGTTGAGCGGCTGCAGGATGTCGTGGCCGGCGGCGGCGAAAAAGCGTGTCTTGCCGATGTTCGCCTCGTCTGCGGCCGCGCGCGCCTCGGCCAGTTCGCGGTTGACGCGGGTAAGCTCCGCCGTACGTTCGGCGACGCGCTGCTCCAGCGTCTCATTCGCCTGTTTGAGCGCCTGGTCGGCGTTTACGCGCTGGGTGATATCGGTGAAGGTTGCGACGATGCCCTTGTCCGGCATGGCGTTGGAGCGCACTTCGATGATCCGCTCGCCGCCGCCGAGCACCAGCGAGAAGGGCTTGTCGAGCGTCAGGAAATGCCGCACCGTCTGGCTGAGGTCGCCGGGCGCGATGTCGCCGCGCTGGATGAGCGTCGTGACGATATCCGACAGCGGGAATCCAACCTGGCCGGCGCTCTCCGGCAGATCCAGCAATTGCCGGAAACGCCGGTTCCAGATCGTCAGCCGGTTGGAGCTGTCGAAGACCGCAATGCCCTGGTCCATCTGCGAGAGCGCGGTCTGCAGCATGTCCTGGTTATATTGCAGCGCCTCGCTTGCCTGGTCGAGCAGCCAGGCGGTGTCGGAAGAAGCATCCTCGATCTTCTGCAGGATCAGGGACAACACGAGGCGGGCCGAGGAGGAGCCGATGGCGCTGCCGAGCAGCTGTTCGCTGAAATGAATGAGCGCCATGTCGGCCGGCTGCTCGTCCTCCAGCTTGCGCCCGGAGCTCTGCTCGTAGGTCGTGAACGAGCGCTGCATCCGCTCTTCGCCGAGATAGCGTGAGATCGCCGCCTTGAGGTCGCCGACGCTGATGCGGGTCTTCCAGCCGCGCGTAGCGAATTGCGAGCGTGAATGCCGCTTGACGAAGATGCCGGCCTGGATGCGCTCCAGCGGCTTGGCATTGCGCGTGAGCGAACCGACGACGAAGAAGGCGGTATTGACGAGCAGGCTCATCACGGTCGCATTGACCAGCGGATCGGCGTCGGGCGCGGTGAACAGCGTCGAGCCGGGAAAGATGAAGCCGAGCACGGCGCTCGCCACATGCGAATAATCCGGTCCGCCGAGCGAGGGCAGAAACAGCAGGTAGATCCAGGTGACGAAGCCGGAGGTCAGCCCGAGGATCGCGCCGCGCGCATTCGCCCGCCGCCAGATCAGCCCGCCGAACAGCGCGGGCGCGATCTGCGCGATCGCGGCAAAGGAGAGAAGGCCGATAGAGGCAAGGCCCGCGGTGCTGTCGGTCGAGCGGTAATAGGCATAGCCGAACAGCAGCACGGCGAAGATGGCGCTGCGGCGGATGTTGAGCAGGCTCTTGGCGAAATCGTCGCGCTGGCCGGCGCGGCCGGCGAGTTTGCGCCTGAGGAAAATCGGCATGATGATGTCGTTCGACACCATGATCGACAGCGCCACGGAATCGACGATCACCATCGCGGTGGCAGCCGAGAAGCCGCCGATGAAGATGATCAGCGACACCACCGGCATCTCGCCGGCCAGCGGCAGCGACAGCATGTAGAAATCGGCATTGCCGGCGCCGCCGAAGGTCAGGAGTCCGCCGATCGCCACCGGCAGCACGAAGAGATTGATGGCGACGAGATAGGTGGGAAACAGGAAGCCAGCGAGCTTCAGCTGTTTCGGCGTCCGGTTTTCCACGACGGTTACGTGGAACTGCCGAGGCAGCATGATGATTGCGAAGGCCGACAGGACGATCAGCGTGATCCAGCGGCTGATCGGCGTATGGTAAGCGAGCGCCGACATGACCAGATCGTTTTCGACGGTCTTCTGCCAGAGATCCGTGGGGCCGTCGAAGAGAAACCAGATGACGCAGATGCCGGCCGTCAGGAAGGCGACGAGCTTGACCACGGATTCCATCGACACGGCGAGGATGAGGCCGTCCTGATGTTCCGTCGCGTCCGTATGCCGCGTGCCGAACATGATGGCGAAGCAGGCGAGCACCAGGGTGGCTGCGAGCGGCAGGTCGAGGAAATAGAGATTGCCGCTGCCGATGCCGTAATCGGAGGGGTTGACCATGGCGCCGACGGTGCTCGAGATCGCCTTCAGCTGCAGCGCGATATAGGGAATGGTGCCGATCAGCGAGATCAGCGCGACGATCGTCGCGACCGTCGGGTTCTTGCCGTAGCGCGCGGCGACGAAATCGGCGACCGAGGTGAGCTTCTCCGCTTTGGCGAGCTCGATGATGCGGCGAAGCAGCGGCATGCCGAATGTAAAGACGAGGATGGGGCCGATATAGATGCCGGCGAATTCCAGGCCGCGCTGCGCGGCAAGCCCGACGCTGCCGAAATAGGTCCAGGAGGTGCAGTAGATCGCGAGGCTCAGCGCATAGACGACGGGCCATCCGCCTTCCAGCGCACCTGGGCCGCGGTTCTTGCGGTCGCCATAGCTTGCCACGGCGAAAAGCAGGAGCAGATAGCCGAAGGCAGACGCGAATATGACCCAGCCTGGAAGCATTGACCCTCCGCCGGCGGAAAAGCCGCCGGGACCTCCCGCAACGCTCTCAGCTTAAGTCATTTCAGGCGCGTTGAGAATTCCCGGCCGTCTAGGCCTTAAGTCAAAGACCTCCGCGGCTTCGCCGGACAATTGCGATTTCCGATTGATTAATTGCAATGAAGATGTAGCTAATAAAACCGGTTGCATGTCTTTGAAATGCATCGAAGGGAGACGGATCGGATGCTCAACGAGTTCAAGGCCTTTATCGCCCGCGGCAATGTCATGGATCTTGCAGTCGGCGTCATCATCGGCGGCGCCTTTGGCGGCATCGTCAAATCGCTGGTCGACGACATCATCATGCCTGTTGTCGGCGCCATCTTCGGCGGCTTCGATTTTTCGAATTACTTCCTGCCGCTGTCTTCGGCCGTCAACGCGCCGACGCTCGCCGCCGCCCGCGCCCAGGGCGCCGTTTTCGCCTACGGCAATTTCATCACCGTCCTCATTAATTTCCTGATCCTCGCCTGGATCATCTTCCTGATGGTCAAGGGCGTGAACACGCTGCGCGAACAGGTCGAGCGCAAGGAAAAGACCGCACCGGAAGAGGTTCCGCCGCCGCCGGCAGATGTGGCGCTGCTGATGGAAATCCGCGACCTTCTCGCCAAGCGCCCAACGGTCTGATCCAGTCCTGAGTCCGCCCGCTTCGGCCGGGCTCATTCATCACGAAAATCGATATGCCATCACTCGTTATCATGGGATTTGCGGATGCAAATCCTCTATGAAGGCGGAAACCGGAGATATGCATGTCGATTGTAAGCAGCCTCAGCCCGCGCGCCATGGCGGCGCCCGAAAGCGGGATCGTCGAAGTCGTCAACTATGCCCGTGGCCGTGAAGGCCTGTTGCCGCTCTGGGTGGGGGAAGGCGATCTGCCGACGCCTGATTTCATCAGCAGGGCGGCGATGGATGCGCTGGCCGCCGGTGAGACCTTCTACACCTGGCAGCGCGGCATTCCGGCGCTTCGCCGGGCGCTTTCGGATTATTACCACAGGCATTTCGCCGTCCGCCTGCCGGTCGAGCATTTCTATGTCACCGGTTCCGGCATGCAGGCGATCCAGATCGCCGTGCAGACGCTGACCTCGCCGGGCGACGAATTCGTCTATCTCACTCCCGCATGGCCGAATATCGCCGCCGCGCTCGAGATATCGGGCGCGCGCTCCGTGGGCGTCGAACTGCAGTTCGAAGGCGGCAAATGGGCGGTCGATCTCAACCGCATCGAAGCCGCGATCACTGAAAAGACCAGGGGCCTTTTCATCAACACGCCGTCGAACCCGACTGGCTGGACCGCGACCAGAGAGGATCTCGAAGTCATCCTGGCGCTCGCCCGCAAACATGATCTCTGGATCATGGCGGATGAAATCTACGCGCTTTATTACTTTGCCGGCGGCCGTGCACCCTCCTTTCTCGACGTGATGGAGCCTGACGACAAGATCATCTTCGTCAATTCCTTCTCGAAGAACTGGTCGATGACCGGCTGGCGCGTCGGCTGGATCGTCGCGCCGCCTGCGATGGGGCAGGTGCTCGAAAACCTCATCCAGTATTCGACGTCGGGTGTGGCGCAATTCATGCAGAAGGGCGCCGTCGCAGCCCTCGATCACGGCGATGATTTCGTGCGCGCCAATATCGCCAAGGCGGCGCGCTCCCGCGATATTCTCTGCGATGCGCTTGTTGCCACCAACCGCGTCGAGACGCTGAAGCCCGACGGTGCGCTTTATGCCTTCCTGAAGATCGACGGCGTCACCGACAGCCGCAAGGCAGCGATCGACATTGTCGACAAGACCGGTGTCGGCCTTGCTCCCGGGACGGCCTTTGGCGCCGGCGGCGAGCTCTTCCTGCGCGCCTGTTTCCTGCGCGATCCTGCCCAGGTGGCAATCGCGGCCGAGCGTCTCTGCGACTATATCGCCAAACTCTAAGATTGCGCGCTCCGGGCGATTTCGTGCCGAAATCGCCCGATCGATAAAACTGTAGCAAAGCCTGAAATCGGGCTCTAACCACGACTCCAAACATACCCGTTCAAAGCCGCCCGAACGGCGCTCCGATAAGAAGATTGGAAAGAAAAACCGGCGCCTGATGCCCCCTGCCTATAAAACGAAAGCAGGGATGCGGGACATGGCGGTTTTGGTGACGGGCGGGGCCGGATATATCGGCAGTCACATGGTTTGGTCGTTGCTCGACGCGGGCGAGGATGTGGTCGTGCTCGACTGCCTCTCCACCGGCTTCCGCTGGGCGGTGGCGCCGGCCGCGCGTTTCTATCTCGGCGACGTTGCCGATCCCGACATCCTGAAGAAGATCTTCATCGAAAACGACATCGAGGCGATCATCCATTTCGCCGGCTCCGCCGTCGTGCCGGTCTCGGTCGCCGACCCGCTCTCCTATTACGACAACAACTCCGGCAAGACCCGCGCGCTTCTGAGCTCCGCGATCAAGGCCGGCATCCGCAATTTCGTCTTCTCCTCGACGGCCGCCGTCTACGGTCAGCAGAAGACGGACCTGCCGGTCAAGGAGACCGCCCCCCTCTACCCGGAAAATCCATACGGCCAGTCCAAGCTGATGACCGAGCTGATGCTGCGCGATGCCGCCGCCGCCTATGACTTCAATTATGTCGCCCTTCGCTATTTCAATGTTGCCGGCGCCGACCCGCACCACCGTACCGGCCAGTCGACCTCGGGCGCCACGCACCTCATCAAGGTCGCCTGCGAAGCGGCACTCGGCAAGCGTGACGGCGTCCATGTCTACGGCATCGACTATCCCACCCATGACGGCACCGGCGTGCGCGACTATATCCACGTTACCGATCTTGCCGACGCGCATCTGAAAGCGCTGCAACACCTGCGCAGGGAGAAAGGTCCGCTCGTTGCCAATTGCGGTTATGGCAGCGGCTATTCCGTGCTCGACGTGCTGAACATGGTCACTCGCCTGCACGGCCACTCCTTCAAGATCCACATGGCACCGCGCCGGGCCGGGGATTCGGCAAGCGTCGTCGCGGATGCTTCGCTCGCCAGGCAGGTGCTCGACTGGAGGCCGCACTACGATTCGCTTGAGACCATCGTCCAGAGCTCGCTCGATTGGGAACTGTTCCTGTCGAACAAGAACGTCGACGACCTCCAGAGCATTCACCGGGCACTTGCGGCCGCTTCGTTCTGAGCGACAGGATTAAGGAAACAGCAAGCTTTCTCTGGCTGGCTCTGCCGACGGAAAAGGGAACATGAAGAACTTCCTGGCTGCGCTGCAGCTGCAGAAAGACAATCCGACCTTGCTGACGGCGCAGTTCCAGGCCTTGGCGTCGCAGATTCCCATTCTTTATGTCCTCCTGATCATCAACGCTCTCGCAGTGGCGATCACCCATCTCGAATCCGCCCCGCTCTGGCTTTCGCTCTATATGCCGGTCGGCCTCAGCATCGTCTGCGTCTTCCGTCTCTGCTGGTGGGAGATCAGGGGCAAGAAAGACATATCCGCCGAGCGCGCCTACCGGCTGATGAAGGTCACCATATCGGGCGCCGGCATCCTGACCGTCGCTTTCGGCGGCTGGGCCGTCGCGCTCTACCAGTATGGCGATGCCTCCCAGCAGGGCCAGATCGCCTATTTCCTCGTGGTGACGGGCATTTCCTGCATCTTTTGCCTGATGCATCTGCCGATGGCGGCGACGATAACCACGGTCATCACCTTCTCGGCCATGATTGCCACCTTCATGTTTTCGGGCAATCCCGTTTTCGTGGCGACCGCCGTCAGCGGTCTCTTCCTGACCCTGCCCTTCCTCAGGGTGATCAACAGCTATTTCCAGAATTTCGTCGGTCTGGTGCAGTTGACCGAGGAGCTGAAGCAGAAACAGGCGGAAGCCGAGGAGCTGAACCTCGTCAACAGCCGCAATGCGCTGCAGGACCAACTGACCGGGCTTGCCAATCGCCGCAGCTTCTTTCTCTCGCTGGAAATGCGGTTGCAGAAGAACCCGGCCACGCCACCGGTCATCGGCATTATCGATCTCGACGGCTTCAAACCCGTCAACGACATCTTCGGCCATGCCGCGGGCGATCTCGTGCTCAAGGAGACGGCCCGCCGTTTCACCGCGCTGGTCGGCGAAGAGGGCATCGTTTCCCGCCTCGGCGGCGATGAGTTCGGCATCATCTTCCCCTGCTCGATGACGCGACAGGCGATCGCCGATCTCGGCCAGGCGCTTTGCGCATCCGTCCGCGATCCCTACGAGATCCCCGACGGGTCAGTGCGCGTCTTCGGCTCCTGCGGCATCGTCTATCCCGATGCCGGGACATACACTGCCGAGGATCTGTACGAGAAGGCGGATTTCGCCCTCTATCAGGTCAAGAGCAAGCGCAGCAGCGGCGTCGAATTCTTCTCGGCCGACCACGAAAAGATTCTGACCCAGCGCTACCTGATCGAACTCGAGCTGCAGGCGGGCGACTTTGCCCGGGAATTGAAACTCGATTATCAGCCGATCGTCGACTTGAAGAGCGGCCGCGTCGTCGGTTACGAGGCGCTCGCCCGCTGGGACAGCGCCCGTTTCGGCCGCATCAGCCCGGAAGCCTTCATTCCCGCGGCCGAGCGCACCGCCGTCATCGGAAGGATGACGCGCGTCCTCTTTGCCCAGGCGCTCGAAGCGCTGGCGATCATGCCGAGACATCTCAAGCTATCCTTCAACCTCTCGGCGCGCGACATCTGCGACCACGAGACGTCGATGGCTCTGCTTGCCATGATCACCCGCTCCGGCATCGACCCGAAGCGCATCGAATTCGAGATTACCGAAACGGCGCTGCTTTCCGATTTCGATGCTGCCGACCGGGTGATTTCAATGCTGCGCGCCGCTGGCATCGCGATCGCGCTCGACGATTTCGGCACTGGCTTTTCGAGCCTCAGCCATATCCATCGTCTCGCCTTCGACAAGCTGAAGATCGACAAGAGCTTCGTGATGAATTTCGATCGCGACGCCCGCTGCATGAACATCACCCGCTCGGTCGCCAATCTCTGCCAGAATCTCGGCATCGCCTCCGTCGCCGAAGGCGTCGAAAGCGAAACGATCGCTGAGGGGTTGAAGGCGATGGGTGTTCGGCTGGCGCAGGGCTATTATTTCTCGCGGCCGCTGCCGCTGGAACTTGCCATCGAATACGCCGCCAGATGCGACGGCGCCGCTTCTGCCCGCAATTCGCTTTCCGCCTGACAATCGGTCGCCGCCGGCCGCAAATCGACTGGAGCGATGTTTCATCCTCGTCTATTCCTAGTCTCGAGCCTTTCCTGGTCAGAGTGCTTCAATCTGACCAGAAAAGGCTCCAACAGGGGAGGCGAGGAATGCAGGACGGCGAAGTCATCATCGAGCGGCGGGGCACCGCCGGCATCATTCGGCTCAACCGGCCGCGCGCGCTGAACAGCCTGACGCTGCCGATGATCCGGACGATCACCGAAGCCCTCGAGGCTTTTGCCGGTGACGCCGGGGTGGCGAGCGTCGTGGTGACTGGTGAGGGCGAGCGCGGCTTCTGCGCCGGCGGCGATATCCGCGCCCTGCATGAGAGCGCCCGTGCGGGCGATGATCTGGCGGCAAGCTTCTGGCGCGAGGAATTCCGCCTCAATCACATGATCGCCCACTATCCCAAGCCCTATGTCGCGCTGATGGACGGCATCACCATGGGCGGTGGCGTCGGCCTGTCGTCGCACGGCCGCCACCGCATCGTCACTGAGCACACGCGCCTTGCCATGCCCGAGACCGGCATCGGCTACCTCCCCGATATCGGCGCCACCTGGCTGCTGCCCCGCGCCCCCGGCGAGATCGGAACATGGCTCGGCCTGACCGGGCTCGATATCGGCGCGGCCGACGCGATCCACGCTGGGCTTGCCGACCTCCAGATTGCCTCGTCACGGCTTGGAGAAGTGATCGATGCCCTGTCGGCCTTGCCTCTCGGCAGCGCGCCAGGCGATGTCGACGCCGTCTTGCGGAGGTTTTCCGAGCCTCCGGCAGAAGGCCGGCTGCAGCGCAACGCGGCGACGATCGATCGCGCCTTCCGTTTCGACACGGTCGAGGAGATCTTCTCGGCGCTTTCCGGGGAGAGGGATGAATTCGCCGGCGAGACCCGGCGTGTGCTGCTGACGCGCTCGCCGACCAGCCTGAAGCTCGCTCTCCACCTGCTGAGAGCCGGCCGGCGCAGCGCTTCGCTTGCCGAATGTCTCGGCCGCGAACTCGGCGCCTGCCTGCATATGCTGGATAATCCTGATTTCTTCGAGGGCATCCGCGCCGCCGTGATCGACAAGGACCGCAATCCAAAATGGTCGCCGGCGTCAGTCGAAGCCGTGGAGGCGGCAACGGTCGAGCGCTTCCTGAAACCGGCCGAGCCGCCGCTTTCTCTTTGATGCCATAACCCTTCTCCATCGACGCATGCAGGGACTGCCCGGCGGGCGAGGGCGCCTGCGTCCTCATGTCAGCCGCTTCGCCACCAAATCTCTGCTGCGCCCTGCCGAAACCATAGGCTGCCCTGTCCTAAAGCCTAGCCTTTCCTCTCCCTTGATCCGATCGACCGCCAAACACGCTCCGACATAGTGTCGGCGAGGTGACCCGTAACCGACACCTCTCGATCACGCAAAACAGGAGCGCATCATGTCACAGGCAGAAGCAAGACCTCGTACGACTGGTCAGCAGGAGACAAACAGCACCCGACAGCCCGGCAGGCCGCAGCCCGACGAATTGGTTCCGTCGCGCTACGCGGTGCGGATCGGCGATATCGAGGTTCTGATCGTCAGCGACGGAGTGCTGCCGCTCCCGACCGCGATGCTGGGGCACAATGTCGACGCGGCCGACCGGGCGGTGTGGCTCGACGACATGTTCCTGCCGCAGGACGCTTTGGACTGGGCGCTGAACGTCGTCCTCGTGCGCAGCGGCGGGCAGACCATCCTCATCGATGCCGGACTGGGGTTGGACCCGGACTTGAACCTGCCGCGGGCCGGGCAGCTGATCAGGCGGCTGGAGGCCGCCGGCATCGATCTTGGTTCGGTGACCGACGTGGTGCTGACCCACCTGCACATGGACCACATTGGCGGGTTGCTGGTCGATGGGGTGAAGGACCGGCTGCGTCCGGACCTCAGGATTCATGTGGCAGCGGCCGAGGCGAAATTCTGGGAAGCGCCCGATTTCAGCCACGTCTCGATGCCGCCCGGCTTCCCGGATGCGCTTCGGGCGACCGCAAAGCGGTTCCTGAGCGAGTACGGCCCCCATCTCAGGCTGTTCGATGAGCGGTCCGAGGTGGCGCCAGGGGTGGTTGCCCAACGCACCGGCGGCCACACTCCCGGGCATAGCGTGGTTCGCCTGGCATCCGGCGGCGACAAGCTGACCTTCGCCGGCGACGCCATTTTTGCGGTCGGGTTCGAGCACCCCGACTGGTACAATGGTTTCGAACACTATCCCGAGGAAGCGGCTCGCGTTCGCCTCGATCTTTTGCGGGAGCTGGCGGCGACCGGTGAACAGCTGGTGGCCACTCACCTGCCGTTCCCCTCCGTCGGCCGGGTGGCGGTCGACGGCGAAGTCTTCCGTTGGGTGCCGGTCTTCTGGGACTATTGAGCGCCTGCCAGCTCAGGCCGAACCAAAGCGCGCTGCATGGATTGGAGCCATGCGGCGCGCTTTATCGCCACATCCCACGCATGCGGGCGCCGACATCGATGCGCACCTGCCGCGCCTGCGCCTGAGCGGCGGATTCCGATTTCACCTGCGGCCAGCTGCAGGCCTCGAAGAACTGAAGCAGCGTCGCCGGGATGAAGCGGCTGCGCGAGGCATAGACGTGCCGGTCGCCCTGGGCGTTCTGCCCGTAGGTGAAGAAACGTTGCGGCACCACGAGATCGAGCCCATCTCTCGCCCTCGTCATCGCGACGTAGAGCAGGCGGCGTTCCTCCTCGATTTCGGCAGTGGTGCCGACGGCGAGATCGTTCGGAATGCAGCCGTCGACGACATTCAGCATGAAGACCCTGGTCCATTCCTGGCCCTTGGCCGAATGGATTGTGGAAAGGATGAGATAGTCCTCATCGAGCAGCGGCACGCCCGCCTGATCGCTCGTCGCATCCGGCGGATCGAGCGTGAGTTCGGTAAGGAAACGCTCACGCGAGGCATAACCGCCGGCGATCTGCTCGAGCTGCAACAAATCGGCCTGCCGCGTTGCAGCATCCTCGTGAAGGCGTTCCAGATGCGGCGCGTACCATTGCCGCGCCAGCTCGATTTCCGCCGGCCAGCCGGCCTTGCCGGATTTCATCTCCTGCAGCATCGAAACGAAGGCGGTCCAATCCTCGCCGGAACGCGGCGGTGCCGGCATGGCGGCAAGAGCCGACAGCGGGCTTGCATCCTCGGCCATCAGGTCGAGCGCCTTCTGCGCCGTCGACGGCCCGACGCCCGGCAGGATCTGCATCAGCCGGAAGCCCGCCACCCGGTCGCGCGGGTTCTGCGCGAAACGAAGGGCGGCCAGCATGTCCTTGACATGCGCGCTGTCGAGAAATTTCAACCCGCCGAACTTGACGAAGGGAATGTTGCGCCGGGTCAATTCGACCTCCAGCGGCCCGCTGTGGTGAGAAGCCCGGAACAACACGGCCTGCTGCTTCAGCTTGAGGCCTTCCTCGCGATTGTCGAGCACCTTGTCGGCGACATAGCGCGCCTGCTCGGCTTCATCCCGCACGGTGACGAGGCGTGGCCGCTCGGATGATTGCCGCTCGGTCCAGAGGTTCTTGGTGAAGCGCTCCGAGGCGAGATCGATGACGGCGTTGGCCGCCGCCAGGATCGGCTGCGTCGAGCGGTAGTTGCGGTCGAGCGTGACGATATTGGCCGCCGGGCTGAAGGCGGCGGGAAAATCGAGGATATTGCGCACCGTCGCGGCACGGAAGGAATAGATCGACTGCGCGTCGTCGCCGACGACGGTCAAGCCCCGGCCCTCCGGTTTCAGCGCCAGCAGGATCGAGGCCTGCAGCCGGTTGGTATCCTGATATTCGTCGACGAGCACATGGTCGAAACGGCTGCCGATGTCCTCGGCGATTACGCTCTCGCCGACCATCTGCGCCCAGTAGAGCAGCAGGTCGTCGTAATCGAGCACGTTCTGAGCCTGCTTCGCCTCGACATATCTAGCGAAAAGCTCGCGCAGCTGTTTCTCCCAGGCCGCGCACCAGGGAAAGGCATCGCGCAGCACGAGGTCGAGCGCGGTTTCCGAATTCACCGCCCTGGAATAAATGGCAAGGCAGGTGCCTTTGGCCGGAAAGCGGTTTTCCGTCTTCGAGAAGCCGAGGTCGTGCCGGATGAGGTTCATCAGGTCGGCGCTGTCTTCGCGATCGTGGATGGTGAAATCGGCATCTAGGCCAATCTGTTGCGCATAATCGCGCAGCAGCCGCGCGCCGATCCCGTGAAAGGTGCCGGACCAGGATAACGCATCCGCCATGACGCCGGCATTCGAACCCAGCACGTCGCGGCAGATGCGCTCGACGCGCCGCGCCATCTCGGCCGCCGCCCGGCGCGAGAAGGTCATCAGCAGGATACGGCGGGGGTCGGCGCCCTTGACGATCAGATGGGCGACCCGATGCGCCAGCGTATTCGTCTTGCCGGAGCCTGCGCCGGCGATGACCAGCAGCGGCCCGGCAATATGGATGCCGTCGGTGAGCGTGCCGTGTTCCACGGCCATGCGCTGCTGGGGATTGAGCTTTTCGAGGTACATCCAGCCGTCCGGTCGGGCTCCCGCAGAATCACTGGGGAAAGATTAGATGTTCCTTGAATGTTCGCGATTGCCGCCTCTGTCAAGCGGCGCGACGACCTCAATCGGGGAAATCCGGGCCGATCACGCGCCGCACCAGTTTCAGGCTGCGATCCGGCTGGAGGATATAGGTTTCTTCCACCCGCTGGCCCGTCCCGTTGTAGAATTGGTGATGGACGGCGCTGCCGACCGGCGACTTGGTGAGCTTCGTCCGCGGCTGGCCGCCATAGGTGATGCTGCCGGGAATGGGGTCGAGCGGCGGCGTATCGGCCGAGGAGCAGCCGGCCAGCAATGCTCCGGCAAACAATGCCCCAGAGAAGCGGGCGGGCAGAAGCGCTTTCATCGTCGTCATCCCTCTTCGATTGCTACAAATATGGAAACTGCCGCGGCTCCCGCCAAGGGCCGCAGCATTGCTGTCTGCGGCTATATCGCTCGCGCGCCGGAGAAGGGAACCAAAACGCCGCCTGAGGTGTTGACATGCCGGATCGAAACGCTGGAGACCATCATGCAGTTGCTTCTTCGCCTCTGGGCAACGACCCTGATATTGGGTTGCGGCGTCTTTGCAGGCTCCGCCTACGCCTCGCTGGAAACGGCCGGCACGGACTATTCGGCTCTGCCGAAGGACCAGATCGCCCTCAACGACTATACCGGCACGGCCGCCTGTGAGCCGGTAGAGCCTCACTATCTTCCCTCTTTCATCCGCACGGCGGACGGTACGATCATCGGTGTCGGTTATGTCGAGGTGGAAAGTGAAGGCGGCTCGGCCTGCTGAGCATATGGGCCTGCTCGGACGAGGCTCGCCTGCGTTCCCGCAGAGGTAACGAGCCTCTGACCATCATCATGATGGCTGGACGTCTTCTATTGAAGCCATTGCACCGGACGCAACGCCTCTTGCGCCAAAACCCGGCACAAATTCGATGCAGGGTTAAGTGAAAATCAACGCATCGTATCGTTCCGGCACGCTTTATCGGCAAGGAGCCGAAATTTCATCAAGCCACTAATGCAGCTTCAGCTTCGCCTCTTCGGCCGCCGCCAGGAATTCGGCTCTCGCCTCTTCCACGCTCTTGCGCCCGTCGAGCGCTGCCCGGCAGGTGCTGCGGGCCTTGATGTAACGAAGCCCGCGCGAACTCGGCCAGAGATCCGCCAGGCATTTCAGCGCATCGAACGGCCCGTTGACCGTGCGCTGGTCAGCGCCTTCGAAACCGACCGTGACCGGACTGTTCCATCGTTCAGTTGCCATCGATGCTCCTCCAGGGTTTTCGACAGAAACAGTGTGCAACATCTCCTTATTCCTCCGGGAGACGCCGCCATAACGGGCATTCTAGCGTGATTTTTGTTAGCAACAATGGTGAATCGTTCGTTGCTGATGAGGCGAAATGTCAGCTTGCGCACACATGCACGCCAAGAGGAATTTTATCAATCGCAAATAAATTGTATGGCGCCGGGCATCAATTGTATCCAACGATGTTTCAACTTTCCCGCATGGGAGTCTACTAATATTTAGTCTTCGCGAGTACAATCCTTTGCCTACTAACGATGGAAGCGGACAAATGGGGCAATTTCGATTGTTGGTCGCCGGCATTGCGCTGTTTCTATTGGCTATCGCCGCTATGGTTCTCGGGAAAGATTTAGGGCTTTCTATCGGATGGATAGCGCTCGCTGGAGCATTGCTCTTCGCAGCTCCAGAGTTGAAGTCAGTTAAGCTCGATATGAAAGGGTTCGAGTTGCGACCGAACTATCATAGGCCGATTCCGATCAAAACGCCTTCTTCGAGAACCGAAAGTAAGTCTAAAAGCTTGCCTTCACGTCAAGGTGGCTTGGATCATTCGATCAGCGGCGCGCCAACGAATCCGAAATTACGAACAGATGAAATTCGGTTGAGCTTTAGACCGTCTACGATTCTGGACGTTGGTCAGATGCCTCTTTTCCTTCTTTTTGGTACTGTAGCGGGGATTATAAGCGCGACGATTTATCTTCTGGATACAACCTCGCCATATTATATAATTTTAAGCCCAATTGTGTTCTCCATCTGTTTTTCAATGGCGTTCGCAGTGGCGGGCCAGCTATTTTCGTGGAGAAGTGTTCTCTTTTTTCTTGTGGGCCTGGACGCACACTTGATGGCAGCCTTGACATTCTCTCCGCTTGTTTGGGTTGAACCTTCTTACTATTGGGCAAAGTTAATATTTTTTCTCTGTCCACTAGCATTTGGTGCTACGCTGGTGGCCGGTAGCGGTATCATTGAGCGCCGTCTCCGAAACTGGAAGCCAATCTTGGCAGTTGGCATTTTTAGCTTTCTTGTTTTCCGACTTTTCAACTACATCGCCAACGCTGCTTTTGATTTTGATGAGAAAGGCCATTTTACTGTTGTCGTCGGGTTTTTGCTCATTTACGGGCTCGTCGCAGCGGCCGTCGGCTATTTCCTTAAGCGCACTACTGTGGCGGGACCGTAGCCGCTGCGGTCAAAAAAGGGACTTCTAGCTGGACTTCGAGGGCACTGGCCCGATAAATGCGCGGCCGGTTCTGCGTTTTCGTGCTGGGTTGCGCAGGGAATAAGAGCGTGTGCCCTGCCATATCGTACTGATTTCTTTGGGAAAAACTGGTGCTGCCGAGTGGGATTGAACCACCGACCTCACCCTTACCAAGGGTGTGCTCTACCACTGAGCTACGGCAGCAGGACCAGGACCCGTGGAGCCGGGCGGCTCAATTGCGGGAACGGGGCGGCTATTGCCACAGCTTGACGACAAGCGCAAGCCGCAAATTCCAACTTCGCGTGGATTGAGAGGCAAGGGACTTTTGGATCGGCGCGAATTCGGCTAATCCTGGTGCATGAACGAAAAGACCGAAACCGGCCAGAAGAGCCGCAAAGAGGCCCTCGAGGCGCAGGCGAAACTGCGCCGCGAGCGCGCCGCCGAAAAGCTTCGGGAAAATCTGGGGCGGCGCAAACAGCAGGTGCGCGCCCGCCGTTCCGGCCAGGCCGACGAGACAAATGGGCTGCCCGCCGCAAAAATGGACGAATCGTAATGTTCCGTCCGTCGCGAATTGAAGCGTCTCAAGAAATCCCCTAAACACTCCACTCCTTCTTTCAAGGCAGAACTTTCAGAAAGGCGGGCGCGGCCCGTAAGCGCACATGGATCGTATCAGAATTGTCGGCGGTAATGAGCTGAATGGCATCATCCCGATTTCCGGCGCCAAGAATGCCGCACTGCCGCTGATGATCGCCTCGCTTCTGACCAGCGATACGCTGACGCTCGAAAACGTGCCGCATCTGGCCGATGTCGAGCTGCTGATGCGCATCCTTGGCAATCATGGCGTCGACGTCGCCGTCAACGGCCGCCGCGAGCGCCAGGAGGATTCCTACGCCCGCACGATCCATTTCACCTGCCGCACTATCGTCGATACCACGGCTTCCTATGAACTGGTCTCGAAGATGCGCGCCTCCTTCTGGGTCATCGGGCCGCTGCTCGCGCGCGAAGGCCATTGCCGCGTGTCGCTGCCGGGCGGCTGCGCCATCGGCACGCGTCCGGTCGATCTCTTCATCGAAGGCCTGACGGCGCTCGGCGCGAGCATGGAGATCGAAGCCGGTTATATCAACGCCAAGGCGCCCGCCGGCGGCCTGATCGGCGCGCGCTACACCTTCCCGAAGGTTTCCGTCGGCGCCACCCATGTGATGATGATGGCCGCGACGCTTGCCCGCGGCACGACCGTCATCGGCAACGCCGCCCGCGAGCCCGAGGTCGTCGACCTCGCCAACTGCCTGAATGCCATGGGCGCCAAGATATCGGGCGCGGGGACTGCGACCATCACCATCGAAGGCGTCACCTCGCTCTCCGGCGCCCGCCACCGCGTCCTGCCGGACCGCATCGAGACCGGCACCTACGCGATGGCCGTCGCCATGGCCGGCGGCGACGTCGTGCTCGAAAATACCGATGTGGCGCTGCTCGAAACGGCGCTGGAAACGCTCCGCCGCGCCGGCGCGGACATCTCCGCGACCAATAACGGCATGCGCATCAAGCGCAACGGCGCCGGCATCAAGCCGGTCGATATCGTCACCGATCCCTTCCCGGGCTTCCCCACGGATCTGCAGGCGCAGTTCATGGCGCTGATGACCCGCTCCTCGGGCATTTCGCATGTCACCGAGACCATCTTCGAAAACCGTTTCATGCACGTGCAGGAGCTTGCCCGCCTCGGCGCCAGGATCTCGCTCTCCGGCCAGACGGCGAAGATCGAGGGTGTCCAGCGCCTGCGCGGCGCCCCTGTCATGGCGACCGATCTGCGCGCCTCCGTTTCGCTCGTCATCGCCGGCCTTGCCGCCGAGGGCGAAACCACCGTCTCGCGCGTCTACCACCTCGACCGCGGTTTCGAGCGGCTCGAGGAGAAGCTGACCCGCTGCGGCGCCGTCGTCGAGCGCATCAGCGAGTAAGCGGCCTTCATCCCGGTTGCGTAATTGATCGCAGCATCTTATTTCCCTTGTCTGACGCATCGCCATTTCGGCGGTGCCAGAACAGGATGTTTCCAGGCCGGGTGGGCCTGGAATCCGAATCCTGTTCTAAATGATTGGTAAGAGCATGATGTTGTCCGAAAACCGCTCACACTTTTCGGCATCATGCTCCGGGGATGAGGCCGAATGACCGACCTGAAGCTTGTTGCGCTCGATGACGAGGACCTCGCGATCATTTCCGCGCATGTGCAGGACAGTGTCTTCAAGGTCGGCGATATCGACTGGTCGCCGCGTGACGCGCAGTTCGCCCTTGCCGCCAATCGTTTCGTCTGGGAAGGTGCCGAGCGCAAGCGCAAGGGTTTCGAGCGCCGCCGGGCTGCCTTGGTCTTCAAGCGCGTGCTTGCCGTCCGTTCGCTCGGCATCGATCGCGGCAAGCGCGACGAGGTGCTTTCGCTGCTTGCGCTGCGCTTCGAAAAGAAGGGCGAGGGGCCTGACGGTACGATCGAGCTGTCGCTGTCGGGCACGGCCTCGATCGCGCTCGATGTCGAATGCATCGAGGTCCAGATGGCCGATATCGGCGGCGCCTGGGCGGCGACGTCGAAGCCTCGCCATCCCTGAAATACTGGCGCCTGACGTTTGAACATCGCGATTTCGAGTTGAGAAGGAATATCGGTCTTGGCAATCTGGCTGGATCACGCATCGGAAGGTTTCGAGCAGCATTTTGCCGCCTTTCTGACGACGAAGCGCGAAGTTTCCGAAGACGTGAATACCGTCGTGCGCGCCATCATCGATGATGTCAGGGCGCGGGGCGATGTGGCGCTCGCCGAATATTCTCTGAAATTCGACGGCATCGACTTCGCAAAAGTCCCGATGCGCGTCACGCCGGAAGAGTTCGACGCGGCGATCGATGCGGTGCCTGCCGAAGTGCTGGGCGCGCTGAAGCTTGCGGCGCTTCGCATCGAATCCCACCATCGCCGGCAATTGCCGAAGGACGATATCTACGAGGACGACATGGGCGTCGGCCTCGGCTCGCGCTGGACGGCGATCGAGGCCGTCGGCCTCTATGTTCCCGGCGGCACCGCGAGTTATCCGAGCTCGGTGCTGATGAATGCGGTGCCGGCCAAGGTCGCCGGCGTCGAGCGCATCGTCATTGCCGTTCCCGCCACCGGCGGCGCCGTCAACCCGGCGGTTCTGGCTGCCGCCAAACTCGTGGGTGTGACCGAGATCTATCGTGTCGGTGGCGCCCAGGCGATCGCGGCTCTTGCCTATGGCACCGAGACGATCACACCGGTCGCCAAGATCACCGGCCCCGGCAATGCCTATGTCGCCGCCGCCAAGCGCCACGTCTTCGGCACCGTCGGCATCGACATGATCGCCGGCCCCTCCGAAGTGCTCGTCATCGCCGACAAGGACAACAATCCCGATTGGATCGCCGCCGACCTCCTGGCCCAGGCCGAGCACGATGTCAGCGCCCAGGCGATCCTCATCACCGACGATGCCGAATTCGGCAAGGCGGTGGAACAGGCGGTCGAACGCCAGTTGAAGACGCTCAATCGCGCCGAGACGGCCGCGACGAGCTGGCGCGATTTCGGCGCGGTCATCCTCGTTTCCGATTTGAAACAGGCCGTCCCGCTGGCAAACCGCATTGCCGCCGAACATCTGGAGCTTGCGGTCGCCGATCCGGACCGGCTGCTCGACGGCATCCGCAATGCCGGCGCGATCTTCATCGGCGCTCATACGCCCGAAGTGATCGGCGATTATGTCGGCGGTTCGAACCATGTGCTGCCGACGGCGCGCTCGGCGCGCTTCTCGTCGGGCCTGTCAGTGCTCGATTTCGTCAAGCGCACCTCGATCCTGCGCCTCGGCCCGCAGCAACTGCGGGACCTCGGCCCGGCGGCGATCGCGCTGGCCGTCTCCGAAGGCCTCGATGCCCATGCGCGGTCGGTTGCGATCCGCCTCAACCTCGAAAGGTGAGGGCATGGCGAAGGGCGATTTCCGGCTTTGCGACGTCGTCCTGGACGATACGATCGGCCGTTCGACGCCGGATGTCGAGCATGAACGCGCCGTCGCCATCTTCGACCTGATCGAGGAGAACAGCTTTGCGCCGCTCGGCCATGCCGGCGGACCCTACCGGCTGAACATCTCGCTGGCCGATTCGAAGCTGGTTTTCGCCATCACCACCGAAGAGGGCGGCGCGGTCGCCACCCATATCCTGTCGCTGACGCCCTTCCGGCGCATCGTCAAGGACTACTTCATGATCTGCGAGAGCTATTACGAAGCGATCCGTTCGGCCACGCCGAGCCGCATCGAGGCGATCGACATGGGCCGGCGCGGCATCCACAATGAAGGTTCGCAGACGCTGAAGGACAGGCTGGCCGGCAAGATCGAGGTCGATTTCGACACCGCCCGGCGGCTTTTCACGCTGGTCTGCGTGCTCTACTGGCGCGGATGACGACAATGGAGCTCGCCGCCGACATTGAGGACGGAAAACGGCCGGGCGCCATCCTCTTCATGTGCGGGATGAACGCCATCCGCTCCCCGATGGCCGAGGTGATCGCCCGTAGCATTCTGCCGGCCAACACCTATATACGTTCCGCCGGTGTTCGCGCCGGCGAGCGCGATCCCTTCGTGGATGTCGTGCTCGATGAGATCGGGCTTTCCCTCGGGCGCCGCCAGCCGCAGACGCTGGAAGAGCTCGAGGACGATTATTTCGATCTGATCATCACGCTTTCGCCGCAGGCCCATCACGCGGCGCTCGAGCTGACGCGGTCGAATGCGATCGACGTCGTCTACTGGCCGACCATGGATCCGACGGTCGTCACGGGAACGCGCGAGCAGATTCTGGAGAGTTACCGCGAGGTCCGCAATCATCTGATCGGCCTCATCGAAAGCCGGCTGCTCAAAAGGAAAGGCATTGCCGCTCAATCGGCATGAAAACAAATGAAGGAAAGCCCGATCAACAAGGTTCACAAACCTCTGTTGATTGTGTAGTTTCCGCCCAAATTTTAAAGGCGCGCGTTGCGCTGCCTATTCAACCCACAGGAAGAAAACCACTATATGCCTAAAGAAGAAGTCCTCGAATTCCCGGGTATCGTTACCGAACTTCTGCCGAACGCGACGTTCCGCGTGAAGCTTGAAAACGAGCACGAGATCATCGCCCACACCGCCGGCCGCATGCGCAAGAACCGCATCCGCGTCCTCGCCGGCGACAAGGTGCTTGTGGAAATGACGCCCTACGATCTGACCAAGGGCCGCATCACCTACCGTTTCAAATAGGCTTGCCCAAGGTCCCGCAGGGGTTTTTCTCCCGTCTGCCGATGGTCGAGGTTCCATGGCGCTGAAATACAAGCTCATTCTGGCCTCAGGCTCGCCCCGTCGCGTCGATCTGCTCAATCAGGCCGGCATCGAGCCCTCGCGCCTGATGCCGATGGATATCGACGAGACGCCGAAGAAGTCGGAGCATCCGCGCTCGCTTGCGCGCCGGCTTTCGGCCGAGAAGGCCGAAGCGGCACTTGCCGCCATCAAGGGCGATATCACCTGGAAGGGCAGCTATATCCTGTCTGCAGATACGGTGGTCGCCGTCGGCCGGCGCATTCTCGGCAAGGCCGAGTTCGCCGACGAGGCCTTGAGTTCGCTGCATCTCCTGTCGGGACGCAACCATCTCGTCTATACCGGCGTTTGCCTGGTGACGCCCGATCGCAAGATCCGCCAGAAGATCGTCGAGACCAAGGTGCGCTTCAAGCGGCTTTCCGGCTTCGAGATCGAGAATTACCTCGCCTCGGGCCAGTGGCGCGGCAAGGCGGGCGCCTACGGCATCCAGGGCCTCGCCGGCACTTTCGTGCAGAAGATGGTGGGCTCCTACACCAATGTCGTCGGCCTGCCGCTTTATGAAACCATTCTGCTTCTGACCGGCGAAGGCTTCGACGTGCATAGCCGGTGGCCCGAAGGCTGAGCCCGACGGCCGATTCCATAGGACGGACCGATATGCCTGAAGACAAGAAAGCAGCCGCCAAGGTCGAACCGCTGCGCAAGACGCGCCCATGCCCCGAATGCGGCAAACCCTCCAGCCGCGAACATTACCCCTTCTGCTCCAACCGCTGCCGCGAGGTCGATCTCTCCCGCTGGCTGACCGGCTCCTATGCCATCCCGGTGGCCGACGACGAGACGAAGGCCGATTATCCGGACGAGGAAAACTAGATATTCCGCCGGCGAAGCTCTTATTTTTCCACATGAATCCGCAAAACCGGCAAGACCGTCAAAAAAGAGTCATTTGACGCTTGCCATGGCCGAACAAGATGCTATAACCCCGCTCGCTTCCGGGGCGAACCAAGGCCCCACGGTTCTTTTTCTGAAAGACACCATAAAGAAGCAGGTTAGCCCAGGTAGCTCAGTTGGTAGAGCAGCGGATTGAAAATCCGCGTGTCACTGGTTCGATTCCGGTCCTGGGCACCAGTCTCCTGACTTTCCTGGAATCCAGCGTATCCAGTTACATTTAGATTTCTGCGCTCTCGACCGACAGGTGCGGGGCGAGTGCTCGCAGGAAGCTCGCGGCATTGAAAATCGCAGCCGGCGGCTTTGCACCGGTATCACGGATGTCGCTTGACAGAATACGCTGGACCGCTTCGCAGATGATGGGCGCCGTGACGGCGTAGATGTCCTGGCCCTGTGCCACGATCCGGCGGCGCATGTCGCCTTGCGTGACGATTACCTCCACGGCGAAGCGCTGCGCCGAACGGCCGGTTTCATCGACGGCCTGCGGCGTGGGTGTTGACGGATCGCGAACATCCCGCAGGGCTGTCGTGCTGAGAAAGGTGTGGAGCTCCCTGGTCCGGACATGGCGGGCGATCAGCGGCACTTCCGAAAAGGGAAGCTCGACGAATGTCTGCCGGCCGAACGGAGCCGGCAAGATGAATGCCCTCTCGGCCGGCGGCTGATGCACCGGCTCCAACTGGCCGCCACTGACGGCGAGGCGCCGAGCGGTGTTCTTTTCGCCGGTCACGCGCGTGCCTTTTGTGGGAAGCCAGCTATCGAGCGCAACGCGGATTTCGATGGTGTCGGCACGATCCCACTCATCCATGGCAGCGGCGACCAGCAGGTCGGCCAGTCCGCCGTAAAATCCCATCGCCGGGATGACGGCCACGCCCGCTTTTCCGGCCGCAGCCTCGTGACGGTCCAACGTCGCCTGTACGCTCGGCTGCTCGGCCGTCACGTCGAGATAATGAATGCCCGCCCGCAACGCGGCACGCACCACCGCGTCGGCCGTGTCCATGAACGGCCCGGCGCAGTTGATGACCGCCGCCGCCCCGGCGAGCGCCCCGTCCAGAGCCGCGTCATCCTCCACCGCAGCTTCACGGCATTCGACGCCGCGTTCCGGAAAGCCCGCTTCCGCCAGCCGCTTGGCACTCCGTCCAATCGCGATAGGCTTGAGCCCGCGCCGCAAGAGTTCGGCAACGACAAAACGTCCGGTATGGCCGTTTGCGCCCAGGACCGCTACGGCCCGAGATGTCGTGGTGTCAACTGCTTCATCAATGGTCATTGCTCTTTCCTCCGATACAGACCTGTCTGTAGCTAATAAAACATACAGGTCTGTAGCGTGTCAATCGGCTTTCTGTTATGGTGGCGGAATTCGGAGATATCGATATGCCAAAAAATACAGCCAACGCCCCTGCCACCGGCACCAACGAGGTCCGCGACAGGATTCTCGAAACGGCATCGGAACTCTTCTATCGGCGCGGTGTGCGTGCCGTCGGCGTCGATCTCGTGGTGGAAAAATCCGGTGTCGCCAAGACCAGCCTCTACCGCCATTTCGGCACCAAGGACGATCTGATCGCGGCGTTCCTCAAGCGTGAGGACCTGGATTTCTGGAGTACCTGGGACCGGGTGACGGAGCAGTATCCGGACGATGCATTGGCCGAACTCGACGCTCATTTCGAGTGGATCGGCGAAAGGGTCGGGCGGGAAAACTACCGTGGCTGCCCGCAAATCAACACTGCGGCCGAGTTCCCCGAAGCCGATCATCCCGCGCGCAAGGTCGCAGAGACCCACATGTGTGAGATGAGGCGGCGCCTGAGGATCATAGCCGAGAGGCTGGCGGTTGCCGCACCTGACCGGCTCGCCGGCCAACTCGCGGTGCTGATCAATGGCGCATTTGTCAGCATGCAGCTTTTTGAACCCGGCGAGGCAACCGGTTTGCTCCGCGATGCCGCCCATGCGATGATCGCCGCCAGCAGCAGCTAGTTAGATTTGTTTGCCTAGCAGGACAGCTCCACCATCACGCATCCGATAGGGTTAGCGCGGTAAGTATTGTAGATCATGCGAATATACGCATAATTTTGCGGCTGGCGCTGCCGGGCAAGATCGGCGAGCGCTCTGGAGAGTCCCATGGAAACATTCGTCGAGGACGCCCATGCTGGCGTCGTGTCGCCTGAACTCGTGGTCGATGCGCTTTTTGCATGCCGAAAGACGGCGGCGATGAGGGCGGCCATCGAGCTCGATCTCTTTACGCATGTCGGCGAGGGCAAAACGGCAGCATTGTTGGCGTCGGCGACGGGTGCCTCGGAGCGTGGGGTGCGCATCCTGTGCGACTACCTCGTGGTGCATGGTTTCCTGACAAAGGAGAGCGGACAGTACCGAATGACGCCCTCGACCAGGATGTTCCTCGATCGCAATTCGCCGGCCTATATGGGCTCTGCCGTCGAGTTCGTCGCCGCGCCTGAAATGTTGGATAATTTTCTGCGTGATCCGGCCGCCGTCGTGCGGAACGGCGGCTCGGCCGGGCTTGCGAACATGTCGGCAGACAACCCAGTCTGGTTGAAGTTTGCGCGCGGCATGGGCTCCTTTACCGGTCTCAGCGCCAGGATATTGGCTGGCGAAATCTCCGGTTGGTCGAAGCCTCTCAAAAAGGTTTTGGACATCGCTTCAGGCCCCGGTGTTTTCGGGATCGAAATTGCGAAGGCCTTTCCATCGGCGGAGATCGTCGCCGTCGACTGGGCCGCCGTGCTGGAGCTGTCGCGGCAGAATGCGGAAAAAGCCGGCGTGGCTGACCGGTACCGGACGATCGCCGGCAGCGCCTTCGATGTGGAGTGGGGCACGGGCTACGATCTCGTCCTGCTTCCGAATTTTCTGCATCACTTCGATTTGCCGACCTGTGCCCAGCTGTTGCGAAAGGTCATCGCAAGTCTTGCAGAGGGTGGTCGGATCGTCGCGGTCGATTTCGTGCCGAACGAAGATGGCGTGTCACCGCCTTTTCCCGCGGCGTTCTCCTGGGAGATGCTCGCCAGCACCCCCGCGGGCCAGGCTTATACGCAAAGTGAGCTGACTGAGATGGCAAAACAGGCCGGCCTTGCCGGTGTCACGATCAAACCGATGCCGCCAACTCCGGCAAGCCTCATTCTTTTTGAATAGCCGGTCGACCGTCGCCTGACGCGCATCCTGGTGGTTATTCTGGGAGCGCCTGTCCTGTTCCGCCTGATGCGCCGCGCGCGGCCGTCCGATTGATCGTCCAGCAGCCGAAACAATCACCGCACTTGCTTGACGCGGCGCTGTCTGATCTCATGAGGCTGCATGGTCGCAGGTTTGTGATCCATCGAGGCTGGCGATCTACAGATTTTCAACATTGCCGCCAATGAGAAGGGAAAGAATTGGCATAGATGATCCATCTGCTTGCCAAAAAACCATAATTGTCTCACCTAGTCTTCCATCGACAAATCGGCACTATCAATTGGATCGACACTGAATGCGCATAGCCTACGTTTTTCTCGGTGCATTTCTTGCAATTGCACAGACTGCCTATGCTGAGGTTGCGGCACCGCCTGTTTTGGCGCCGCTGAAGCGACAGGCGCAAGCCGCTGAGTTGAGCGCACAATTTCTCTCGCGATATAGCTACAAGCCCGTTCCGCTCGACGACGCCCTGTCGGGCAGGATCATGGATCAGTTCATCAAATCGCTCGATCCGGACCGCATGCTCTTCCTGCAGGCCGATATCGACAAGTTCATGTCCGACCGCAGCGAGATCGACGATGCCGTCGAGCGGCAGGACTTGAAGATCCCGTTTGCAATCTTCAACGCCTATGACCGGCGTGTCGTCGACCGCATGAACTACGCACGCGGCCTGCTCAAGCAGGGCTTCGATTTCAGTGTGCAGGAAGACTATTCCGTGCTGCGCGATAAGGCGCCGTGGCCGCAGTCGGAAGCCGAGAGCAACGAGCTTTGGCGCAAGCGCGTCAAAAGCGACTGGTTGCGGCTGAAGCTCGGCGGCAGAGACGACGCGGCCATTCGCGAAACGCTCGACAAACGTTACGAAAACACCCTCGAGCGTGCTTACAAGTTCAAAAGCGACGACGTTTTCCAGTCGTTCATGGACGCCTATGCAACGTCGATCGATCCGCACACCGACTATTTCGGCGCGGCCGCTTCGGCCGATTTCAACGTTTCGATGAAGCTTTCGCTCTTCGGCATCGGCGCGGTGCTGCAGGAGCGCGACGACTACACGACGATCCGCGAACTCGTGCCCGGCGGGCCGGCGCAGCTGTCCGGCAAGCTTGCGGTCGGAGACCGCATTACCGGCGTTGGCCAAGGCAAGGATGGGCCGATCAAGGAGGTGGTGGGCACACGCCTCGATGAAGTCGTGCAGATGATCCGCGGGAAAAAGGGCTCCGTCGTGCGTCTGGACATCCTGCCGGCCGATGCCGGAGCAGATGCCACCCATCGCGTCGTCAACCTGGTGCGCGATAAGATCAGCCTCGACAAGCAGGCTGCCAGAAAGACCGTACTTTCGGTGAAGGCGGGCGACGCGACACGCAAAATCGGCGTGATCACCCTGCCGGTCTTCTATGAGGATTTTGAAGCCAAGGGCAACGGAGACAAGGACTACAAGAGTGCAAGCCGCGATGTCGCCAAGCTTCTCGGCGAACTGAAGGACGAAAAGGTCGACAGCGTTCTCATCGACCTTCGCAACAATGGCGGCGGTTCGCTGGACGAGGCGATCGATTTGACCGGTCTCTTCATCGGCAATGGCCCGGTCGTTCAGCAACGTGGCAGCGGCGGCAAGATCGAGGTCAAGAGCGCCGATTTTGCAGCGCCCGTCTGGACAGGCCCGATGGCTGTCCTGATCAATCGCGGGTCGGCTTCGGCTTCGGAGATTTTCGCCGCGGCAATCCAGGATTACGGTCGCGGAGTGATCGTCGGCGAACCCAGTTTCGGCAAGGGTACGGTCCAAACCGTCGTCGATCTTGACCAGATGGTTCACAACAGCAAAGCCGAATACGGCGAGCTGAAAGTAACGATTGCCCAGTTTTTCCGGGTCAACGGCGGGACGACGCAGCTGCATGGCGTCACGCCCGATATCAGCCTGCCGGGACTTTCCGATCCAACGAGCTTTGGCGAGACCAGCTACGACAATGCCCTGCCTTGGGCGCAGATCAAGCCCGCGAAATATGCACCGGCCGATACCGTCGCGAAGCTGCTGCCGGCATTGCAAAGCCGCCATGATGCCAGGGTTGCAAAGGATCCGGATTTCCAGCGCCTGCTGGAAGACATCGCCGACCTGAAGGCGCAGCGCGAGAAAGGGACCATCTCCCTGAACGAAGCCGAACGTCGCAAGGAGGCGACTGCTCGCGAGAACCGGTTCAAGGCTCGAGCGCAGGCAAGCGAGGGCGAAGATCCCGGTGAAGATGATGGCCTGGAGGCAGGCGAGCGCAGCCTGAGTGCCGATATTGCCCTCGAGAATGCCCGCAAGAAGGCAAAGGACGTGCTGCTGGACGAAGCCGCCGCCATTCTCGCCGACGAGACGGACATGCAGCAAAGCGGTCTTGAGGCAGCCACGAAACAATCGGGAAACACGGTCGGAAAATAGTCATACCGACGGGAGCGATCGTATGGGCAGCTTTGTCATCATATCCTTCGCGGCGGCCTGAAGAGGCTCCGGCTCGAGCCGGGGCCTCAGATCCTGTCAGCGACTTCATTTCGTCTTGGCGACCTTTGACAGCTATCAGCGCTATTACACCTAGCGTTTCAGATCGTAGGCTTGATGGGATGCGCGAAGTTCCGCCAAGGTCTTGCCGACGCAGGTGCCTCCGCCTTCATCGCCGATTGCCTTCGCCTTGCCGTCGAGAGTGATCGTGCCGGCGATCCGTTCGGATGCCTGATAGGTTGCCGTGCCATCCTGTGAGATGCGCGACAAGTAGAAGGTGTGGTAGGTTTCATTGTGCTTGCACTGGATGACCAGGGGAAATTGCTTGAACGGATCGTCCTGCGCCTGAACGACGTGTGAAAAGGTTACCAGTGACAGCAGGCCTGCAATGCATGTTGTGACCGCTGCATTCGATCTTTGACGGGACAGATATCTCATTGTTCAACCCCTCTTTGCACGATCGCTTTTCAATCCGTGGCCGCTAAATGGTGAGCGCGATGAGTGCATCGCGGTCCAGAAGGCGAACGACGCGCTGCAGCTTGCCGTTCAGGCAAAGGACGCCTTTTTCGCGGAGTTTCGTGAAGCAGCGGGCAACGGTCTCGACGGTCAGTCCGAGATAGTCGGCGACATCGCTGCGCGACATCATCATGTCGAATTCCGGATCGTCCGGATGACGGTCGGCCATTTCGCAAACGAAGGCCGCGACCCGCTTCAGCGCGCTTTGCTCGGTGATGACGAGCTGCTTGTGCTGCGCCTTGGCGAGGTTCGTCAGCGCGATGTGAAGAAGGTCGACAGGAACGACCGCGTTCTGGTTGGTCCGAAAAGGCCTGATGGACGCCTCGCAGACGGCTTCCGCAAAGTCGGTCCGGACATTGCCGGTCTCAAGGCCGAACCATTCGCCCTTGCCGCAAAATGACAGGATGTATCGCTGTCCGTTGGCCATCAGACGATAAATCCGCACTGCCCCCGTTTCGACCTGATAGATCGCAAATGCATGTTCGCCTTCGCTGTAGATCGTCTCATTGGCCTTGAGCGTGATCGACTGATCCCTGGGTGTCCCGTAGCGGCGGCCGGGAACCGCCGTGTGCTTTACGATCGCGTGGTGTTGAAGCATATGCGTCGCCCCCCAATCCGCCTCGCAACATAACCAATCGCTGCCTGCCCCGGTATTCGAGAAACCCCTTAAGTATCGCTACGGAAGCCGAGCAGGCATCGAACTGCCGGCGGGTAGGGCCTTGGCGGTTTCAACCGGCTGCACTGCCGTATCGAGGGTGATCGCCATCCGCATGAGTTCCGCCAGATTGCGTGCGCCCATCTTCGCCATCACATTGGCGCGGTGAACTTCGACCGTGCGCGCGCTGATGCCCAGCTGATAGGCGATCATCTTGTTCTGCAAGCCATCCAGTACGCCGGCCAGAACCTGGTGTTCGCGCTCCGTCAGCTGGCGAAGCCGTGCTGCAACGCTTTCGGAATCGGCGATGGTCCCGCCTGGGCGCCGCTGCCCCACCGCCGCATTGATCGCCGCGATCAGCGCCTCTTCTCTGACGGGCTTTTCGAGGAAATCGGATGCGCCTGCCTTCATTGCCTGAACGGCGGCGGCAACATCGCCCTGGCCGGTAATGACGATCGCCGGAACGTTCAGTCTGAAACGGCGCAGGCGCTGGAGCAATTCGATGCCGTCGACCTCGGGCATGCGCAGGTCCGTCACCAGGCAGCTTCGTCCCGAAAGCGGCAACAGGTCCAGGAAGGCTTTGGCGCAGCTATGGGCGCGAACGGCGAAACCTGCCGACACCAACAGAAACGTCAAAGATCGCCTGGGCGACTCCTCGTCATCGACGAGATGGATCGTAAGGTCGTTCGCCATTGGTCGTGGTCTCCACCAGCGGAAGCGAAAACGAAAGGATCGAACCGCTTTCCATTCCATTGCGCGCGCTTATGCGCCCCCCATGCGCCTCGATGATGCGCTTGGACAGTGCCAGGCCCATGCCGAGGCCGTGCGGTTTGCTGGTCACGAAGGGGCGAAACAGCGCCTCTTCGATGTCGACCGCAATTCCGCAGCCATTGTCGGATACGTCGACGATGAGACGGGAGAGATCGTCGGTTCGGGTGCAGATGGTGATATGCGGCTGCGCGACGCCGTCGGTAGCCTCTACGGCGTTGCGAACGAGGTTCGTCAGCACCTGCACGATCTGGACGCGGTCGGCAAGCACGACGTCCCGCTCCGCTTCGAGCTGGAAATCGGCACAAAGGCCTTTTCGCTGCGATCCGGCGAGCGCGAAGGCCGTCGCCTCATGGATCAGCGCGTGCATCGCCTCTATTTTTCTCTCATCGGCGCCGCGTTTGGCGAATTCCTTGATGTTCTGGACGATCTGTCCAGCCCATAAGGCATGGTGGGTAATTTCCGACAAGGCTTCACTGAGTTCTTCGCCGTGGCGGTGACGATCCTTCATCAAGAGCCGCCCGCAGCCTTGCGAGTACGCGGCGATCGACGACAGCGGCTGGGAAAGTTCGTGAGCGAGCGTCGACGTCATTTCCCCGAGCGCAACTATTCTCGCGAGGCGGGCAAGCTCACGCTGAAGCTCTTGCACATGCTGCAAGGTCTCGCGTTCGGTACGGAAGTCCTCGAAGATCACCACAGAGAAGTCTCCTTCGTCGTCCTTCTCTCTGATGATCGTCAGGGCGGTCGGAAACTGAACGCCGCTCCTGGTGATCGCCGCACCGGCCCGCACCGCTCCCCGGTCCGCCCAGCGTCCCCTCAACTGAACATTCGGCGTCGGATGCCAGACGAAGTCGATACCCTGGCCGAGCAATTCGTCTTCCTGATAACCGAACAATGCCACCGCAGCCCTGTTGCAGGCGGAAATCCGGTGGCGGTCGGTGATGAAGAACACGGCGTCCGGAAGGTGTTGGTAGAATTGCCGGATCCAGCCCATCCGCGGTCCGACATCCCCCTCGCGCATCCGAGTTTCCGTGAACGAGGTTCGTCCCACGACGTCTGAGGCAACGCGATCACATTCGGCAACATGCGGCGCCTCCATCTTGATGGACACGATGGTTTCCTCCGCCCTTTGAGACAAAATCAGCCCCTCGACGGGCTTTGCCTCTCACAAGACCTGAGATTATCACCTTTGGAAGTTGGGTCCGTGTAGTATCGCGTAGTCTCTATTGGTATCCCCTTCCCAATCGGCAGGTTGGAAGGCCCGGCTTTCCAGGGTTTTGGCTCGACTCCCCCATTGATCCGGCTCAATGCCGCAGCCTCATTCTTCCGCTACTCTGCAAGGCAATGGGCATACGGCCATTTGAGGGAGCAGGAAGATGAAGAAGATTGCCCTTGCCATTCTTATCGCGACCGCGGCATCGGTTGCGGCGCCTGTCGACGCCCAGCAGACCCGCAAGGAATACCGGCGCATGAACTGGGCCGAAAACCTGCCGGAGCACATCAAAAACTATCACGACAAACGGTTTTCGATCGTCAGTTTTCGAACCGCGGTTGAGGTCGGCGCAATGCCGAGGCCGGGCAGCGACGAACATGTGAAGGAAATCCGGACGGCTATCCGTTCCAACACGTGGCTCGTTCAGCAATTGAAGGCCAAGAAGCTGACGCCCAACCAAATCGAATGGGTGACGCGCGCCCGTAACGGCAACCTGACCTTCTATATTGAATGAGCTGTTGCTGGACCCACAGGATCTCACTTCTATCGGAAGGGCGGGACAATGATGTCGTTGCGCCGCCGTACGCAAAGCGCCGGCTGGAAAAGCGATGCCGGGCGAGCGATCGGCCTGCCTGAGAACAGCTCCGCACCCGGTCGACGCTCGCGCATCGTCGGGGAGGGTTCGGTGATGTGGCGGTTGATCGTCGAAGCTCCGTTCGAAGAGGATATCGAACTCGCCGTCATCGACGGCGAAGGCGTCCATGCGCTGGTTTTTCCCTGCCAGCGCTTGGCCGGCGGATGGGCCAATGCCCTGACGGGTGAGATGCTGGACGTTCACCCCACCCACTGGCGGGCATGGCGGATACGGCGAAACAACGGGTCGGATCTCCACTGAGCCAGGCATGTTCCGGGTGCCGGGCGGTAAATGCTGCGCCGCACCTTGTCTGCAATCAATGACATGAGCGGAGCGCCCACAATAATCTGACGTTGTTCAAGGAGCCGGCGGCGCGACCGCTATCGCTATGGCTGGAAGGAGGACCGCATGCGTGGTTTCGGTGTTCATTCTGAGGTCGGAAAACTGAGAACCGTCATGGTCTGCGGACCATCCCTGGCTCATCAGCGCCTGACGCCTGCAAACTGCCATGATCTGCTTTTTGACGATGTCCTCTGGGTGCACGAGGCCCAGAAGGATCATTATGATTTCGTCCTGAAGATGCAGGAGAGAGGGGTCGAGGTTCTCGAACTCCACGACCTGCTCGGCGAGACGCTTTCCAACCAGCAGGCGCGCGATTTCATCCTGGATCGGCGCATCACTCCGAACGTGCTCGGCTCGCAGGTCGCCGAGGCGATGCGGCCATGGCTCGACGAAATGCCGGCGACACAGCTCGCCGCCTTCATGATCGGCGGCATCGCGATCTCCGACCTGCCCGACGTCAGGGCGAAGGCCCTGATGCTGAGCGCCTTGCCGGAAAGCGATTTCGTCATCCCGCCGATCCCGAACACGCTGTTCCAGCGCGACCCTTCCTGCTGGATTTATAACGGCGTGACCTGCAATCCGATGTTCTGGCCGGCAAGACGCGCCGAGACGCTGATCCAGCGCGCCATCTACAAGTTTCATCCGATCTTCCAGGGCGGCAATTTCCAGATCTGGTGGGGTGATTCAGACGATCAGTTCGCCAACGCCTCGATGGAAGGCGGCGACGTCATGCCGATCGGCAACGGCACGGTGCTGATCGGTATGGGCGAGCGCACCACCTATCAGGCCGTCGGCCAGGTGGCGCAGGCCCTGTTCAGAAGCAAGGCGGCAAAGCGGGTGATCGGCTGCCTGATGCCGAAGAGCCGCGCGGCCATGCACCTCGATACCGTCTTCAGCTTCTGCGACCGTGACGTCGTCACGCTGTTTGCCGAAGTGGTCGATCAGATCCGCTGCTACAGCATGCATCCGAAGGATGACGACGGCACGTTTGAGATCCATCCCGAAAACCGGCCGATGCTCGATGTCGTCGCCGAAGCGCTCGGTCTGCCGAAGCTGCGCACGGTCGAGACCGGCGGCAATTCCTATCAGGCCGAACGCGAACAATGGGACGACGGCAATAATGTCGTGGCGCTCGAGCCGGGCGTCGTCGTCGCCTACGACCGCAACACCTACACCAATACGCTGCTGCGCAAGGCGGGCGTCGAGGTCATCACCATTCGCGGCTCCGAACTCGGACGCGGCCGTGGTGGCGGGCATTGCATGACATGCCCCATCTGGCGCGACCCTGCTTACTGACGTTTCCACCCACGAACCGGACCGACGGAGCAAGACCATGAGTTTCAATCTGCGCAATCGCTCGCTTCTGACCGTGCAGGACTATACGCCGCGGGAATTCCGCTATCTCCTCGATCTCGCCCGGGACCTGAAGCGGGCCAAATATGCCCGCACAGAGCAGGAGCACCTGAAAGGCAAAGAAATCTGCCTGATCTTCGAGAAAACCTCGACGCGGACGAGATGCGCCTTCGAGGTCGCCTGCTCGGACCAGGGCGCCAACGTCACCTATCTCGATCCGTCGGGATCGCAGATCGGCCACAAGGAATCCTTCAAGGATACGGCGCGGGTGCTGGGACGCATGTATGATGCGATCGAATATCGCGGTTCGGCGCAGCACGGCGTCGAAACACTGGCGCGTTATGCCGGGGTGCCCGTCTATAACGGCCTGACGGATGAATATCATCCGACCCAGATGATCGCCGACGTCATGACCATGCGCGAGCACAGCGACAAGCCGATCGCCCAGATCAAATATGCCTATGTCGGCGACACCCGTTCGAACATGGGGCATTCGCTGCTGATCGTCGGCTGCCTGCTCGGCATGGATGTGCGCATCTGCGGCCCGAGATCGCTGTGGCCTTCGGAAGAATATATGAAGATCGCCAAGGATTTGCAGCAGGCCTCGGGCGCGCGGCTCTTGGTCAGCGAAGATCCGAGAGAGGCGGTCAAGGACGTCGACTTCATCCACACTGACGTCTGGGTCTCGATGGGTGAGCCGAAGGATGTCTGGCGCGAGCGCATCAAGCTGCTTACGCCCTATCAGGTCAACCAGGATCTGATGAAGGCGACCGGCAATCCGCAGACCAAGTTCATGCATTGCCTGCCGGCATTCCACGATACCGAAACCACGCTCGGTAAGCAGATCGCCGAAGATTACGGCATGGCGAACGGCCTCGAAGTGACCAACGACGTCTTCGAGTCCGAGGCCAACGTCGCCTTCGAGCAGGCGGAAAATCGCCTGCACACGATCAAGGCCCTACTGGTCGCGACCTTGGGAGATTGATATGCGTGTGGTCATAGCGCTTGGCGGCAATGCGCTTCTCCGGCGCGGGGAAGCGATGACTGCCGATACCCAGAGGCGGAATGCGCGCACTGCCGCCAAGGCGATCGCGCCCCTGGCGGCCGAACATGAGATCGTCGTCACCCACGGCAACGGTCCGCAAGTCGGCCTGCTTGCGCTCCAGGGAGCCGCCTATAAACCCGAGGAGGCCTATCCGCTCGATGTTCTCGGCGCCGAGACCGAAGGCATGATCGGCTATATGCTGGAGCAGGAGCTCGGCAATCTCCTGCCCTTCGAGCAGCCCTTGGCGACGCTTCTCACCATGGTGGAAGTCGATGCCGAAGATCCCGGCTTCGAAAATCCCACCAAATTCGTCGGCCCGGTCTACGACCAGGCCGAGGCGGACCGGATTCGCACGGAAAAGGGCTGGGTGTTCAAGCAGGACGGCGAAAAGTGGCGGCGCGTCGTCGCCTCGCCGGCGCCGAAGCGCATCTTCGAGATTCGGCCCGTCCGCTGGCTGCTGGAACAGCGCACCATCGTCATTTGCGCCGGCGGCGGCGGTATCCCGACCATGTACGAGAAGGGCGCCGACCGGAAGCTGATCGGCGTCGAAGCCGTGATCGACAAGGACCTGTGCTCGGAACTGCTGGCGCGAGAACTCCTTGCGGATCTCCTCATCATGGCGACGGATGCCGAGGCTGTCTGCATCGATTGGGGCAAGCCGTCTCAAAAGGCGATCCACCGTGCTCGTCCCGACGATCTCGACCAGTTTTCCTTCCCGGCCGGCTCGATGGGGCCGAAGGTGGACGCTGCCTGCCATTTTGCACGGGCAAACGGCAAGACGGCCGCAATCGGTTCCCTTGCCGATATTGCCGGGATGGTGCGCGGCGAACGCGGGACGATCATCGATGAACGTTTTGACGGCTTGAGCTGGCACTGATTTCCAAGGCAAATCTATCCTGAGACGGCCGGGTGCGTTGCTGCGCCCGCAGCCGTTTCTTTGTCAGTCGTCTCAGCCGCGTTTCGCCTTTGCCAGACATAGACGGGGATGCCGAGCATCAACAGGACGAGGCCGTAGAGCACCGGCTCGGCGCCGGAGCCGTAAAGGGTAAAGATTGCAAAGACGAAAGCGATCAGCTCGATTGCGCTGACCCGTGGCATTCGGCCATGCGTTGCGCCGGCAACGAGAGTTCCGGCAAGCGCACAGAAGGCGTAGGGAACGACGGCGGCCATCGTGCTCAGTCCCACCATCAGCCGATAGACGGCGGCAAAGCCTTCGGAGCCGAGAGCCTGGACGAGCACGAGGAGCGTTGCGAAGAAGGCTGAGATGATCATGCCCCAAGCCGGTACGCCACGCGCGGAAAGCCGTGCAAAAAGCGGCGGAAACAGCCCGTCGCGGGCCGCTGCCATCGGAACCTGCCCCATCAGCAGGGTCCAGCCGTTGAGCGCGCCGATAGAGGAAACCAGGACGGCAATCGAGATCGCCAGTTCACCGGGTCGCCCCCACATGATCCCTGCAGCCTGGGAGAACGGCGCGACCGAGTGAATGAGCTGTTCACGCGGCACGAGGCCCATGACGACAATGGTGCCGAGCACGTAAAGAGCTGCGGCAATCGAGATCCCAAGGACCGTCGAGCGCGGAATGGTCCGCTCCGCATTCTCGACATCGCCCGCGGGCACAGTCGCCGATTCCAGCCCCAGATAGGCAAACATGGTGAGCGGCGCCAGCGTTGCAAACGACTGCAGCAGCGGTTGGCCGCTCGGGTTGAAATCGGAGAAATGCGACGTGTCGATATAGAGCAGGCCGATGATGGCAACGGCGCCGAAGGGAAGCAGCTTGGCATAGGTCGTGACCTGGGCGAAGACGCCCGCCGCGTGAACGCCGCGAAGATTGACGAGCACGATCGCCCAGATGACGCCGAGCGTCAGCACGGTCGCGGCGAAGCGATTGCCGAGGGCGGGGAAGAGATCGACCATCACGCCGGCAAAGGCAATCGCGATGACGGGCAGGGATGTCCAGATGGAAATCCAGTAGCCCCAGGCGATGAGGAAGCCGGCGAAATCGCCATAGGCGAGCCTCGTATAGGCATAGGGGCCGCCCACGGCGGGCACGAGGCTCGCCAGGCGCGCGAAGGTCAGGCCGAGACAGATCGCGCCGGCGCCCATGACGATCCAGACGATGATCGCAAGATTGCCATAGGGCGCGACCGCGGCCGGCGAAAGATAAAAGCCCGATCCCACCATATTTCCGACCACGATGGCGGTGCAGGCGGCAAGTCCGAGGCTCTTGCCATTGGGCGACGTTGTCATGAGCTTCCCCCAAGAGACGGCTGCCCGGAGCCGATGTCTCTGCGGACCGCCTTCAAACAGCGATTGTCGTTGCAAAAACGGGCGGCCGCAATCCGGATCAATGCGTAGTCCGCCGGGCTGGTCTAGCCTTCGTCATCGGGATAAATCTGCCAAAGCGCGTCGCATGACGGGCTGGAGCGGAGACGGGGTCGACGATGCTGGGCGAGCAGGGGTTTCTCAGAATTTCAATCGCGGCGACCGTCGTGGTCGCAACGCTCGGCGTCGTCTTCGGCATTCTTTCCGGCTCCTTCTCGATCGCCTTCGACGGCGTTTATTCGCTGGCCGATGCGGCGATGACCGGACTTGCGCTCTGGGTTTCCAGCCTGATCATACAATCGACGCAGAGCGACGCCCGATCCGGACGGATTCGAAATCGGTTTACGATGGGCTTCTGGCATCTGGAGCCGATCGTGCTCATGCTCAATGGCTGCCTGCTGATGACGGTCGGCGTCTATGCGCTGATCAGCGCGATCATCAGCATCCTGAACGGCGGTCACGAACTGCAATTCGGCATGGCGGTCGCCTATTCCGCGGCGACCTTGATTGTCTGCGCGATCATGGCCTTCCTCGGCATCAGGCTGAATGCGCGTATCAAATCCGATTTCGTCTCACTCGACATCAAGGCCTGGATCATGTCGGGCGGTATCGCGCTTGCGCTGCTCATCGCATTCCTGATCGGCATGGCCGTGCAGGCAACGCCCGCTGCCTGGCTTGCAAGCTATATGGACCCGGCGGTGCTGGCGCTGGTCTGCCTGGTGATGATTCCGCTTCCGATCGGCACCGTCTGGAAGGCGTTCACCGAGATCCTGCTGATTGCCCCGGTCGACCTTCAGGCGCATGTCGACCGCGTCGCCTCGGAAACGGTTCGCCGTCTCGGCTTCCTCTCGCACCGCGCCTATGTCGCCCAGGTCGGCCGGGCCATGCAGATCGAACTCTACTTCATCGTCCCCGAAGGGCTTCCGGCAAAGACCGTGGAGGAATGGGACGCGCTCCGCGATGAGATAGGGAACGCGATCGGTGACGAAAGCGCCAATCGCTGGCTGACGATCGCCTTCACCGCCGATCGGGAATGGGCGGAATAGCCAAGCCGGATACCAGCGCTCAACCGATATCGAAATGCTTCGCATCACGTTGATTGCAATCAACGACGCTGCACGACCCGT
This sequence comes from Rhizobium sp. R635, assembly GCF_002211285.1. Classification (GTDB taxonomy): domain Bacteria; phylum Pseudomonadota; class Alphaproteobacteria; order Rhizobiales; family Rhizobiaceae; genus Rhizobium. The sequence goes on from NZ_LOKX01000001.1 coordinate 97,740, forward strand.
CATGTACGATCCTTCAACCTGAGATGAACGCGGGCTGCATGCCGGCCGCAGCCTTTGACCTCGGTTTCTGGAGGAACGCATGGAATTCCAGATGGCATTTCCGATAGCCGTTATCGACGAGGATTTTGATGGCAAGAGCGCTGCCGGACGCGGCATGCGCGATCTCGCCGCAGCCATCGAGAAGGAAGGGTTCCGGATCGTCTCCGGGGTTTCCTATGAGGATGCGCGCCGTCTCGTGCACGTTTTCAATACCGAGTCCTGCTGGCTGGTCTCCGTCGACGGCGCCGAGGACAAGGCCACGCGCTGGCAGGTGCTGGGAGAAGTGCTCGCCGCAAAGCGGCAGAGAAACGACCGCCTGCCGATCTTCCTCTTCGGCGACGATACAACCGCGGAAGACGTTCCGGCCACGGTGCTGCGCCACGCCAACGCCTTCTTCCGGCTGTTCGAGGATTCAGCGGAATTCATGGCGCGCGCCATCGCGCAGGCTGCCCGCAACTATCTCGACCGGCTGCCGCCGCCGATGTTCAAGGCGCTGATGGATTACACGCTCGAAGGCGCCTATTCATGGCATACGCCCGGTCATGGCGGTGGTGTCGCCTTCCGCAAGAGCCCCGTCGGCCAGCTCTTCTACACGTTCTTCGGCGAAAATACGTTGCGCTCCGATATCTCCGTATCGGTCGGCAGCGTCGGTTCGCTTCTCGATCATGTCGGACCGATCGCCGAGGGCGAGCGCAATGCGGCGCGCATCTTCGGCACGGACGAGACCCTCTTCGTCGTCGGCGGCACGTCGACCGCCAACAAGATCGTCTGGCACGGCATGGTCGGGCGCGGCGATCTCGTGCTGTGTGACCGCAACTGCCACAAATCCATCCTGCACTCCCTCATCATGACGGGCGCCACGCCGATCTATCTGACGCCCTCGCGCAACGGGCTCGGCATCATCGGTCCGATCTCCAAGGATCAGTTCACGCCTGAAGCCATCGCCGGCAAGATCGCCGCCAGCCCCTTTGCCGGGCAGACCAGCGGCAAGGTCCGGCTGATGGTCATCACCAACTCGACCTATGACGGGCTCTGCTACAATGTCGATGCGATCAAGGCATCGCTCGGCGACGCGGTCGAGGTGCTGCATTTCGACGAGGCCTGGTACGCCTATGCCAATTTCCACGAATTCTACGACGGCTTCCACGGGATTTCATCGAACCAGCCCGCGCGGTCGCAAAACGCCATCACCTTCGCCACCCACTCGACACACAAGCTGCTGGCCGCCCTGTCGCAGGCATCGATGATCCATATCCAGCATGCTGAGAACAAGCGTCTCGACATCACCCGCTTCAACGAAGCCTTCATGATGCACACTTCGACCTCGCCGCAATATGGCATCATCGCCTCCTGCGACGTCGCGGCCGCGATGATGGAGCAGCCGGCCGGGCGCGCGCTGGTGCAGGAGACGATCGACGAGGCGATCAGCTTCCGCCGCGCGATGAACGCCGTGAGAAAGCAAACGGAAGGCAGCTGGTGGTTCGACGTCTGGGAGCCGACGGTTGCCGAGCAGACGCCGAGCGATACCCATGCCGACTGGGTTCTGAAGCCTGATGATGCCTGGCATGGTTTTACCGGCCTTGCCGAAAACCACGTCATGGTCGACCCGATCAAGGTCACCATCCTGTCGCCGGGTCTCTCGGCAAGCGGGGTGATGGACGAGCATGGAATACCGGCCGCCGTCATCACCAAGTTCCTGTCGTCGCGGCGCATCGAGATCGAAAAGACCGGCCTCTATTCCTTCCTCGTTCTCTTCTCGATGGGCATTACCCGCGGCAAATGGAGCACGCTCGTCACCGAACTGCTCAATTTCAAGGATCTCTATGACGCCAATGCGCCATTGACCCGCGCGCTGCCCGCAGTCGCCGCTTCCCATCCGGAAGCCTATGCCGGCATGGGTCTGAAGGATCTCTGCGAGCAGATCCACGCGATCTATCGCAAGGACGACGTGCCGAAGGCGCAGCGTGAGATGTACACGGTCCTGCCCGAAATGGCGCTGCGTCCAGCCGATGCCTATGACCGGCTGGTCAAAGGCCAAATCGAGAGCGTCGAGATCGACAAGCTCATGGACCGCATCCTTGCCGTGATGATCGTTCCCTATCCGCCGGGAATTCCGCTGATCATGCCGGGCGAGCGGATCACCCAGTCGACGAAGTCGATCCAGGACTACCTGCTCTACGCTCGTGACTTCGACAGTAAATTCCCCGGTTTCGAAACCGATATTCACGGCCTTCGCTTCGCGCCCGGCGACGGCGGACGCCGTTACCTCGTCGATTGCATTGCAGGGGAGGGGCAGAAATGATCCCGCGTGATGTGAAGGCCCCGACGGTCGCCATACCCTTCCACAAGATGCTGAAGATCGTCGCGATCATCGACCGCGACAATTCTCAGGCTCAGGCGCTGGTGTCACAGATCACCGCTCAGGGTTTCCAAGTGGAACTGCGCGACGATTATTCCGCCGATGTCTCCGAGGATGCCGACGTCGGCGCCTATATCGGCTCGGTCGAGGGCGGCAAGCTGCCGGCGGCGCGCAGCTTCCTTCGCTCGGTGAGGGAGATCGGCTTCCGCACGCCGATCTGGGCCATGGCCGATACGCTGACGATTGCCGATATGGATGTCGTCGAGATGGCCGGCGAGGTGGATGGTTTCGTCTATCTCGGCCAGCAGACGCCCACCTTCTATGCCAAGCAGATCGTGTCCAGCGCGGTCAATTACGGCAAATCGCTGCTGCCGCCCTTCTTCGGCGGCATGATGGCCTATGACGGCGAGGCAAACATCGCCTTCGATTGCCCAGGGCATCAGGGCGGCCAGTTCTATCGGAAATCGCCGGCCGGCCAGCTCTTCTTCAAATATTTCGGCGAGAGCATTTTCCGTAACGACCTCTGCAATGCCGATGTCGATCTCGGCGACCTCCTGATCCATGAAGGCCCCGCCGTCGAGGCCCAGAAGCAGGCGGCCCGCATCTTCGGCGCGGACCGCACCTATTTCATCCTCAACGGAACGAGCACCTCCAACAAGGTGGTCGCCAATGCGGTGCTGCACAGCGGCGATCTCGTGCTCTTCGATCGCAACAATCACAAATCCCTGCATCAGGGCGCTCTCGTGCAGGCCGGCGCCATCCCGATCTATCTGCCGACCGCCCGCAATTCCTTCGGCATGATCGGGGCTGTCGATTGGGCGGCCTGGGACGAGGCCTGGCTGCGGCAAAAAATAGAGGAGCATCCGCTCGTCGCCGACAAGAGCCGCGCGAAGGCCGAAAGGCCGTTCCGGCTGGCCTGCATCCAACTCGCAACCTATGACGGCACGATCTACAATGTCGCCCAAGTGATGGAGAAGATCGGCCATCTCTGCGACTACGTGCTCTGGGACGAGGCCTGGATCGGTTACAACGCCTTCCATCCGCTCTTCGACGGCCATAGCCCGATGCGCCTCAAAGACCTCAGGGCTGACATGCCCGGGCTGTTTTCCACCCAGTCGGTCCACAAGCAGGGCGCCGGTTTTTCCCAGGCATCGCAGATCCACAAACGGGACGAACATATCAAGGGCCAGCGCAGGTTCGTCGAACACAAGCGCTTCAATGAATCGCTGCTGATGAATGTCTCGACCTCTCCTTTCTATCCGCTTTTCGCCTCGCTCGACGTCAATGCCAAGGTGCATGAGGGCAAGGCCGGCGAGATGCTCTGGGACCGCTGCATCGAACTCGGGATCGAGGTTCGCAAGAAGCTGCGCGGTTTCGTGGGACATTACGAAACCAAAGCCGCAAGCGCCGAGGAACAGTGGTTCTTCGATCCCTTCGTGCCGGACAGGGTGACGGTTTCAGGCTCCAAGCACACCGGCGATCTCGCCGACATCAGATGGGAGGATGTTCCGACCGAAGTGCTGAAACGCGAGCAGCAATGCTGGCGGTTCGATCCGGAGGCGAACTGGCATGGTTATGCCGGCTATGCGCCGGGCTATACGATGGTCGATCCCAACAAACTTGCGATCCTGACCCCCGGCATCGACCGAAAGACCGGCGAATATCGCGAATTCGGCGTTCCGGCCACTGTCGTCGCCAACTATCTGCGCGAACAGCGCGTGGTGGCGGAAAAATGCGACTTGAACAGCCTGCTCTTCCTGCTGACCCCGGCTGAGGACGAGAGCAAGCTGAACACGCTCGTCGCCAAGCTCGTCAAGTTCAAGAACCTGTGGGATCGCGACGCGCCGCTTCAGGAGGTGCTGCCGACCGTCTTTGCAGCCAATCGCGAGCGCTATGCCGGTTATACCGTCCGCCAGGTCTGCCATGAGATGCATTCCTTCTACCGCGAGGCGGGCGTCAAGGAGTTGCAGCGCCTGTGCTTCCGCTCCGAGAGCTTCCCGGAGCCGGCGATCGCGCCGAAGCAGGCCTATGAGGCACTGGTCGCCAACAATGTCGATTACGTGCCGCTGACGGAAGCCGCCGGCCGCATCTCGGCAACGCTGGCGCTGATCTATCCGCCCGGCATCGGCGTGATCGTACCGGGAGAACGCTGGGACGAAAGGGCGCGGCCGATGCGGGACTATTTCCTCGCCTTCGAAGAATCCTTCAACCGGTTCCCCGGCTTCAACTACGAGGTCCAGGGCGTATTCCAGGAGCGGATCGATGGGCGGATCAAATTCCACACCTATGTCGTGCGCGAGTAGGGGCTGGAACATGCCGCGCAAAAGTGCGCAGCGGTTTTGCGATAACGGCATGTGCAAAAACAAGGAGTTAAGGCGTCGGCCAAGCGAATCTGAAAGATCGCGGCGCGCTTTAGGGAGGATTTCGTCATGACCGACAACACGATGCATCTTGCGGCCGAGACCACGACCAAGAAAAAGATGAACCTGGTGCAGCTCACCTTCATCGTCGCCGTCAACATGATGGGGTCAGGCATCATCATGCTGCCCGCCAACATGGCGCAGGTCGGCGCGATCTCGCTCCTCTCCTGGCTCGTGACCGCCATCGGCTCGATGGCGATCGCCTATGGCTTCGCCCAGGCGGGGCTGTTCAACCAGCGCCCCGGAGGCATGTCCGCTTATGCGGAAGATGCCTATGGGAAGGACGGCTATTTCATGGTGTTCTTCCTGTATTTCCTGTCGCTTGCCGTCGGCAACGTGGCGATCGGCATCTCGGCCGTCGGTTATCTCGCCGGGTTCTTTCCGGTGCTGACATCGACGCCGATCATGACCTGCCTGGCGCTGATCGTGCTCCTGTGGCTGACGACGGCCGCCAATTTCGGCGGGCCGCGCATCACTGGCCGCATCGGCTCGGTCACGGTCTGGGGCGTCATCCTTCCCGTCGGGCTGCTGTCGATCATCGGCTGGCTGTGGTTCAGCTCCAGCACCTTCGGCGCAGCCTGGAACCCGCAGGGGCTGACGCTGGCGCAAGGCATGGGATCGAGCATTTCGCTCACACTCTGGGCCTTCCTCGGCATGGAGTCCGCCGCGCAGAATTCCGACGCCGTGGAGAACCCGAAGCGCGACGTGCCGCTCGCCTGCATGTTCGGCACGCTCGGCGCCGCCGTCATCTATATCCTGTCGACGACGGTCATTCAGGGCATCGTGCCGAATGCGGATCTCGCCACCTCCACGGGGCCGTTCGCACTCGCCTATGCCACCATGTTCAATCCGACGATCGGTTCGATCATCATGGCGCTTGCCGTGCTTGCCTGCCTGGGCTCGCTGCTCGGCTGGCAGTTCACGATCGCCCAGACGGCGAAGACCGCTGCGGACGAGCGGATGTTCCCGTCCATATTTTCCCGGGTGAACGAGATGGGAGCACCGGTCAGCGGCATGATCATTCTCGGCATCGTCCAAACCTGCCTTGCCCTGATGACCATATCGCCAACGCTCAGCGAACAGTTCTCGGCGCTCGTCAATCTCGCTGTCGTCACCAACGTGCTGCCCTACATCATCGCGCTTTCAGCCCTGTTCGTCATGATGAAGGCCGCTCGCGTACCACAGGCGAAATACCGGCTGAACGCCACCATCGCCCTGGTCGGCATGGCCTACAGCGTCTTCGCCATCTACGCCTCCGGCAAGGATGCGGTGCTGGGCGGCATGATCGTCACCGGCATCGGTTTCATTATTTACGGCCTGATCGCCCCGCGTTTCGCCGATGGCGCGAACCGGGCGCCGACTGCCTAACAGAGGGAGGACCAAACATGTCACGAAGAAATGGTCGCTGGGCGATTGTCGCCCTCTCTGTCCTCGCCGCGACGGCCTCGTCGGCTCTCGGCACATCAGCGCAGGCGCAGACGCTCGACCGTGTCAGGTCAAGCAGCGCGCTGAAGCTTGGCTACGATCCGGATGCAAGGCCCTTTTCCTTCAATGCCGAGCAGGGTCGGCCCGATGGTTACGCCGTCGCCCTCTGCAACAAGATCGCCGATAGTCTGAGAGCCCAGCTGAACCTGCCGAAACTCGATGTGGAATGGGTTTCCCTGTCAGGCGACGCCAAGACACAGGCCATCGAGAGCGGCGCGGCGGATCTCGTCTGCGGGGCGGAGCCGGTGACGCTGACGCGCCGGCAGCAGGTCTCGTTCTCCATCCCGATCTTCCCGAGCGGCACCGGCGCGCTGCTCAGCGCCAGCGCGCCGTTGGCGTTGCGCGAAGTCCTGCAATATGGCGAACCGTCGAGCCGTCCCGTCTGGCGTGGCTCCCCGGCCCGTACGATCCTCGAACACAAGACATTCTCGTCGATCGCCGGCACGACGAGCGAAGGCTGGCTGTCCGACAGGATCAAGACTTTCCAGCTCGCGGCGACCGCGACACCGGTCAATGACTATCAGCAGGGGATCGAAAGCGTGCTCGACGGCAGTTCGGCGGTGCTCTTCGGCGATATGCCGCTGCTGATGGACGCTGCTGCCCGCAGCGACAACTCCGGCAACCTGATCGTCCTGCAGCGTTATTTCACCTACGAACCGCTCGGCCTCGAACTGGCGCGCGGCGACGAGGACTTTCGCCTGGCCGTCGATCGTGCCCTGAGCCAGGCTTACGCATCCCAGGATTTCCGGACGTTTTTCACGACATGGTTCGGACCGCCCGACGAAGCGACCGTGACATTCTTCCAGCAGACGACTTTGCCGGAATAGGCGCGTTCGGCGCGTGACATTGACGCAGGCGCCGTTTCATCAACGGCGACAGCCGCCGAAGCTCGTTCAGCGAGATCGGTAAGGTTGTCGTGTCGTTTCTTCCCTTTTCAAGATACAAGTAGCCCCGCTTGGGAATGGCGCACCGAGAGGAAGCCGTCAAACTCCTGCCATACGCGCTTCATTAACTCCTGGAGCGATGATCCTGTCGATTGGAGATCTGATGCCCGCCATCTCTCGAAAGAAAGTTCACGGCGCCCATACGCAAGGGCAAGTCATCGATGGCGCCGAGGATATCGGCGTCGCCTATCAGGTGTTTTCCGACACGGTGATAGAGGATGTCGTTGTCAAGAATTCTCCTCGCGGCTTCAAATTTCACAACGGCACGAACCTCGTCATCAGGCGCTGTGAAACCGAGAATGTGAAGGGCGATGGCATCTATCTCACGAAGACGGTGAACGTGCTGCTGGAAAACAACCGGTTCGGAGCGGCGCCGGGAGAGGGAGCCGACTGCTGCCAGTTCGCCTACCAAAACAGCGATACCAATATCAGCTCCGATGTCGTCATCCGGGGCAATCTCTTCCTTCAGTCGCCGGTCAGCGCATCGAACAAGGGCGCGCTGGTCTGTGACAAAACTCGAAAATATCGCGTTGAATACAACTTCATCGGCGGGAAAAACTTCTCCTTTTCATCGATTGGCGATGATGCCGTCGTGCGCAGCAACATCATGCGCGACGGCCGGATGAACGACTATTCCTTCGGCTACGGCATTGGCGACAAGGCGGACCATGCCGGGCATCATGTTTATGACAACTGGATCGAGAACAACAATCGCGGCGTTGCCCTGAGCGGTTTTTCGGATCAGGAACAGGCATTCCGCAAAGACATCGATATCCATGACAACGTGATCAGCGGATGTGACATCGCCTTCTTCGCCAACCGCGCGTGGTCCGGGAGCTTCCGGCGCAACATATTCCTGCGGTGCGGGCAGGATATCGTCCTGAAGGGAAACGGCAAAGCGACCGCCGGGCAGGTCGACGACAATTATGCCAATGACGGCAGCTTTCTCAATGTCACGCCGCCACCGCTTCGCCTCGGCCCCGACGGAAAAGCATCCGTCGCATCCGGAGAATGGACATCCGAGCCGGATGAGATCCGCATCCAGTGGCGCAACAAGGGGATCGATATCCCGGGCGCCAACCGGCCTTCCATCGCCACCGAGCCCGGCATGGAACTCTCATGCGTCCTGCTGGCCCGCAAGGACCAGAATTGGATGCTGGCGATAGCCGAGACCGCCTACGACGACTTCAAGCCGCGCGCATGGCAGGAGCACATGCTGCCATGGCAGAAGCGATATCTTTCGATCTAAGCGGCGATTGTCCGGCCTCGCTGAAGGCCGGTGAAGCATTTTGCTGTCGATCGCGCGTTGCCTTCAAGGTCGGCGCAGTGTTGGGTTTGTCCGTAACCTGGGACGCAGTTCCGAGAGCGCGATGACCATGTGCGGCCAGAGAATGAAAGGCGCAAGCATCATACCTGCCTCGGTCATGGCCCCAAGCATGATGAGGATGATGATGACAATCTCCTTTCGCCTGGCGCCGGATTCGGCAGGATCGGGATCGACGATTGTCATTTTCCTGAATAGGCGGGTCAGCAAGAACAACGTCCATGCTGTGACGCCGGGAATGCCGATGTTAAGCGCTAGCTCAAGATACGTGTTGTGGGTCGAACGTGCATCGAATGTAACCTTGACATATTGCTCCATGACCTCGGGCTGTCGAAACATCGCAAACCCATAACCTGTCACAGGCCGATCCCATATCAATGGCAGTAGCTGTTCCCAGATATTGGTACGCCCTGAGAAGGTAATGTCTTTGCCGAATGCTTCTGCAACGGCTGAGGCTACTCCCAGATAAACAAAGCTGGCGCCGAAGCCGACGATCACGAACAACAGGAAAACGACGAAGGAACGGAAAAGGCGGTTCGGATAGACGTGAATGACACGGACCGCATACAGCATCACGCTGCCGAACATCGTCAGGACGACAGCTGTCGAGGACTTTGTTGCCACGATCAATGCGAGAAGGCAGAGCATCGCAGCCCAGCGGATGAGGGTACTGTAACGAAGCCGCCCGAGCTTTTCCGTCGACAGCAGGCAGACAAAGCTGACCGAGCAAAACTGTCCCAACGTGTTCTTATGATAAAAAGCACCTTTGACCATGCCCGCATAGCTGCCACGCATGATGGCGAATTGGGGAAAAGCTGCTGTGTAGAGAACGTTGATAAATGCCGCCGCTATGGCGAAACGCCCGAGTATTTTGAATGCTTCGACATTCCCGTAGCGTGCGCGGTATAGAAGAGGTGGGATGGCTAGAACAATGACCGCAGCCAATCCCTTCAGAGATGCGCCTCTGTCGATTGAGAAAACAATCGATGTCAGGCAGGAAATGCCAACAACCACGATGAGCGGCGAAATCCTTGAGAAAACCCTCAGGAACTGCCGCTGCTCCAGCAGAAAGTATAAGCCCGACAAAGGGATAAGGCTGTAGAGCAGCAGCTTCATCGGGAGTGGGTCGACCGATGCCCCGTCTTCGAAATTTGCTGGAAGGCCGTACCACATGCTCGTGGCCCGCCAAAGAGCAGCATAAAATGCTATCGTCAGAACAAGCTTTGCCAGGACATCGCGTCTGACGCGCCATCGGGGTACAGACCGCCGATGGTAGCCTGGTGGATAGTAGTTTCTTGCCGAAGCTGCATCTTCTATCGTCATTGAAGGCTCTTATAAATCAATCTGGGAGAAACCCGGCTGCGCGTCATCGAACGAATGGGAGCTTCGATCGAGCGGCGCCGAGAATTGATTTTTGCATCCATCGGATTCTGCTTGCTGGGAGTGAATTCATTTGGCCGTTTCGATAACCGTATCACTGGCTTGCAAACTGCCCGCTCCGGCGGGCGATACAGCCATGGTGAATTTTTCTAAATGACTTCAACAGCTTATTGTTTCAAGTGGGATGTCTCATCGCCACGCCGGGCGACTTTAAGCGATCTTACTCCCTGAATCCAGCCGCTAAAGACATTCCATGATGTCGCGCTGGGCGCTCGTTCGTCCATCCGGCACGGAAAACTGTGCCTTAATGGGTTTTCAATCTATCTTGCTGTCTCGGCTGACGTTCCAAGCGGCTGGAACCACAATGTCACAATTTGTCCAGAATCCCCAATTCTCGGAACCAAAGCCCCTTTCCCGCCGTTCAATGCCATGTCCAACGGCGTTTGCAGGTGGGAACACTCATGGCGCGTCAGACCTTCTGGAAAGGCTATCTCAAACTCTCGCTCGTCACTGCCGCCGTCTCGCTGACGCCGGCGACGACGGAGAGCAACAAGGTCCGTTTCCATGTCCTCAGTCGCCAGACGAAGAACCGCGTCGAAAGCCGCTATGTCGACAGCGTTACCCACAAGCCGGTGGCCGAGAGAGACCAGGTGAAGGGCTATCCGCGTGGCGAGGACGATTATGTTTTGCTTGAGGACGAGGAGATCGAGGAGGTCGGGCTCGAAAGCACCCGCACCATCGATATCGACAGTTTCGTGCCGCGCGGCTCGATCGATTGGATCTGGTACGACAAGCCGCATTTTCTCGCGCCGGAGGATAAGGTCGGTGTGGAAGCCTTCTGCGTCATCCGCGAGGCGATGAAGGCGAACGACGTCGTCGGCATCGCCCGGCTGGTTCTCTATCGCCGCGAGCGCGCCGTGCTCCTGGAGCCTCAAGGCAAAGGCATCATTCTCTGGACCTTGCGCTATGGCGAGGAGGTGCGCGAGCCGGTGGCCGAACTCGACAGTAAGACGGAGATTGACGGCAAGCTGCTGGTCCTGATGAAGCAGCTGGTGAAGGAAGGAACGAAGGATTGGAGCCCGGCCATGGTGCAGGACCCGGTCCAGAAACGCCTGAAGTCGATGATCCGCGGCAAGCAGAAGAGCCTGAAGAAATCAGTGCCCGCCAAAAAGCCGGCGCCGGTGAAATCGACCGGCAATGTCATCAACATCATGGATGCGCTGAAAAAGAGCCTGGCTGCGGAAGGCGGTCGCAAGCCGCGTTAGAACTGCTATCGCTTCTTCTTTTCCAATGGTTTGGCGGCCGCGAAAAATCCATCCCACGGGTCTTTCGGCAATGCGTCGAGCCGCGTCGGCGTGTTGTCCACGGTGAAGTAGGCCGGCCCTATGTCGGCGCTGAGTTCATCCCATTTGAGCGGCATCGAGACCGCGGCTCCCGGCCTTGCCCGCGTCGAATAGGGAGCGACCGCCGTGTTGCCGCGGCCGTTGCGGAGATAGTCGATGAAGATCCTCCCCTTGCGCTTGGCCTTGGTCGCCGTGGCGAGATAGCGGTCGGGGTCGTCGGATGACATGCTGTCGGCAAGCCATTTGGCAAAGGCCTTGACCTCCACCCAACCCGCCTTCGGCGCAAGCGGCGTCACCACATGCAGGCCTTTGCCGCCCGACGTCTTGACGAAAGCGGCGAGGCCTTCGGCCTCCAGCCGTTCCTTCAGCCCGTAAGCGGCCGTGATGACATCTTCCCATTCCACGTCATCGCCGGGATCGAGGTCCATGGTGATCATGTCGGGCTTTTCCCAATTGTCGGTCGTTGCACCCCAGGGGTGGATTTCCAGCACGGCCGATTGCACCAGCGCCACCACGCCGTCGAAATCGGTGATGCGCAGCAGCTTCTCTCCCTGCTTGTCCTTCGGGTCGATGATCTCGCCGATATGCGGGTTCATGCCCTTCCAGGCATGCTTTTGGAAAAACCGCTGACGGCCGTCGATGCCGTCGGGCAGGCGCAACAGCGCCAGCGGCCGATTGACGACATAGGGCGCCATGAAGCGCCAGACCTGGGCGTAATAGTTTGCCAGCCCTTCCTTGGTCACACCCTCGTCCGGCCAATAGATGCGATCGGGATGGGTGAGGGCCACCGCCGATTTCGGCAGGTCCCGCCGTGTCGTCGTTTCCGTCTCGCGCGTCACGCCCTTCGCCGGCTTGTCCTCGCGCAGGCCGCGAAAGGCGGCATGGCGAAGATTGCCGTCGGCCGACCAGGCGCGGAATTCCACCTCGCCGACCAGCTGCGGCTTCACGTAGATCAGCCCGCGCCGCTCCTCGGCCGTGAGCTTGTCGTCAAAGGAGTTGTTGTTTTGCTGAAGCCGCGACAGCCTCTCATGGAGCATCTGCGCCGTTGCCACCGTATATCCGGTTCCGACGCGGCCGACATGCTTGAGCTCGCCACCTTCATAATAGCCCATGGCCAGCGAGCCGATCGCGTTCTTCATCGATGTCGAGGGCACATAGCCGCCGATGACGAATTCCTGCCGATGCGAGCATTTCGATTTGATCCACTCGCCCTTTCGCCCGGAAGTGTATTTACTGTCGCGCTGCTTGGAGATCACGCCTTCGAGGCTGAGCCGGCAGGCATGGTCGAGCACCAATCCGCCGCTTTCGTTGAAATGCGCGCTATAGCGCAGCTTGCCGTTATCGCCTGGCAGAACGGTTTCGAGCAGATGCTTGCGGTCGATGAGTGCGGCGTTCAGAAGGCTGTGGCCGTCGAGATAGAGAAGATCGAAGGCATAAAAGACGAAGCGATCGTAGCGGCCCTCGCTCAGATCGTGCTGCAGCGCCGAGAAATCCGAAGCGCCGGTATCGCGTTCCACGACGATCTCGCCGTCGATCACCGCCGACTGCACCGGCAGGGAGGCAAGGGCAACCAGCACGTCCCTGCCGAATTTTGCCGTCCAGTCGAGTCCGCTGCGGGTCAGCATTTTGACATCGCCGTCGTCGATCCTAGCCTGCAGTCGATAGCCATCGAACTTGATCTCGTGGATCCAGCGGTCGCCGGCCGGCGGTTTCGGCTTCAGCCTGGCAAGCGCCGGCTCGATGAAATCGGGCATCGCCCCTTTGCGCGCACCTTTCGGCCAGTCCTGTTTCCGGAGTGCCGGGGCTTTTACTTTCCGCGCCGGTCTTTTGGTCGGAGCCGCCTTGCCGTCCTTCGCGTTGGAATTCCAGGTCGCATCGGGATTTTCCGCCACCTCTTCGATCTGCCGACCGGTTTTGGCTGATTCCGGCCTCTCGTCGAGAATATCGCCGTCATGGCGTGCCTCGGCGTCATCCCCCTTGATCAGCAGCCAGTTTTCGCGTTTTTCGCCGGGACGGCCGTGCATGCGCACGAGATGCCAACGGCCTTTCAGCTTCTCGCCGTCGAGTTCGAATTCCATATGGCCCTTGCAGTAGGCCTTGTGAACGTCCCCATGCGGCGTCCAGGTGCCGCGATCCCAGACGATGACGGTGCCGCCGCCATATTGTCCCTTGGGGATGATGCCCTCGAAATCGCCATAGGATAATGGGTGATCCTCGACATGTACGGCAAGCCGCTTGTCCTCGGGATTGAGGCTCGGCCCCTTCGTCACAGCCCAGCTCTTCAGCACGCCGTCCATTTCCAGCCGGAAATCATAGTGCAGCCGGGTCGCATCGTGCTTCTGAATGACGAAGCTGTTGCCGCTGCTGTGGCCCTTTCGTCCGCGCGGCTCGGGCGTGATCTTGAAATTGCGCTTCGCCTGATAGGTTTCGAGAGCCATCTCAGCTTGCCTTCTTCCTGCCGCTGTCGCTGCGCCCTGGCGCCTTCTTCCTTGCAGGCGGCTTGCCGCTCATCTTCGCGCTTTGTCGCAGTGCCTCCATGAGGTCGACGACCTTGCGTTCCGGTGGCGCTTTTTTCTTCGGCGGTGCGCGGCCCTCGATCTTGGCTTTGACAAGCTCGACGAGAGCGGCCTCGTAACGGTCCTCGTATTTGCTCGGATCGAAGCTGCCGTGCTTGGTCTCGATGATATGGCCCGCGAGTTCGAGCATTTCCTTATCGAACTTGATGTCGGGGATATCCTTGAAGACGCTGTCGGCCGAACGAACTTCGTAATCGAAATTCAGCATCGTCGCGACGATATAGTCGTCATGGGGACGGATGAGCAGCGTCCGGTTGCGCCGGAAAAGCACGGCTTCGGCGAGTGCCACGACTTTGCCGTCGCGCATGCCCCGGCCGATCAGCGCCAGTGCTTCTTCATCATGGGGGTCGGCGGGCGCGAGGTAGTAGGGGCGGTCGAAGTAAAGCTTGTCGACGGCGTCGCAACCGATGAAGGCTTTGACATCCAGCACCTTGTCGCTTTGCGGCATGATTTTGGCAATCTCGTCGCCCTCGATGACGATGTAATCGCCATTCTCCATCCGGTAGCCCTTGACCTGATCGTCCCGATCGACCGGTTTGCCCGTCTCGCTGTCGATGAATTGCCGTTCGACCCGGTGCCCGGTCCTGCGGTTGATGATGTTGAAGGAGACGCGGTCGGAGGAGGAAATGGCCGTGTAGAGCCCGACGGCGCAGGCCAAGTCGCCCACTTTCAGATGACCTTTCCAGCTTGCCCGCGCGGCCATTCCATCCTCCGTCGCAAATCAGAGCCGACTGTTGCTCTTGTCGGTTTCGAGTTCTTGAAATGCCCAGCCGCCATCGGGTGAGGGATAGGCGAGCAGCGCATCGCCATCGCCGATTTTCTGGCGTGATGCGGCGTGCTTGGCGTGGACGATCGCCTCGTCCGCAGTGGCATAGGTTTCGGAAAGCGTGTTGCCGAGCTTGTAGGCCCAGCCATTGTCATGCGGCACGACCTGATAGGTGATATCGGCCATTTCGGATCTCCTCTCTTAATTCAACAATGGAAGCACGATGTCGTCCGAAAGCCGCTCACACTTTTCGGCATCATGCTCTAGTTCCGATTTGGCTTGCGACTTTCGTCGAGCGCGATGATCTTCTCGAGCGATGCGATGTCCTCGCTGGTGACGACGGGGACGGGATCGGCGGCGATCGCCTCCAGCACCTCCTGAGAGATTGCGCCGTTGCGGATTGCCCATTCCAGCGTCTCGCGCGTTTCCCGCTCGGCCTTCAGCTGTGCATAGAGCGCGACGATCAGCCGATCGCGGGCATCCATGCCCCGGCCCCGGCGATCCATGCTGCGGGCGTGCGCCATCGCAATCCACCTTTGTCACTGATTTCGTTCAGGTGTAATCAACTGATGAAGGATCGAAAGGTTCCGTCGCCGATGGGCTGCCGGCACCGTTGCGGGGCAGGGCGGAAATCATTATCCGAAGGTCTGTTGTCAGAGGATTTCATCATGGCCGATCTCAAGGCTCGTCCCCGTCCGACCGGCGCCACCGCCGTTCTCGGCCGTGTGGGCTTTCCGCATGTCACGTCCACCACCAAAGGCGAGATCGATATCGTCACCGCGCCCTCGCAGCCGGGTTTCAGCCCGCTCGATCTGCTCTATGCCTCGCTTTCGGCCTGCCTCGTGCTCAGCGCCCGCATTGCCGCCAGCCAGATGGGCGTTCTGGACAGGATCAGCAGGATCACGGCCGATGTCACCGGTGAAAAGGCAGCGGAAGGCCCCTCGCGCGTCGCAAAGTTCAACATCGCCTTTTCGATCGAGGGCGATATCGACGATGAAACGCGTGGCAAAATCGTCCATGCGGCAGAGGATGAGATCTGCACGGTGAGCAACACGATCCGCGGCAATCCCGATTTTTCCACGACGATATCGGGCAAGGCAGACTCTACATAATAATTATAGACAATTGCGGCCGGAGGATTGCGCGACCAATGCCCGGCTTCTATGCTCGGCCATCGAAAGCGATGATCCGGCCACCATGCAGCCCAAGCCAGTTCCGAAGTCTCAGCAGCCTGTCGTCGCCATCATCGGCGGTGGCGTTTCGGGCGCCGGCGTTGCCTATCATCTCGCCAGGGCAGATTGCGGCGGACGTCCCGTCATCGTGGTCTTCGAGCCGCGGGCCGAGCTCGGCCGGGGCCTCGCCTATGACACGGCCGATCCGGCCCACCGCATCAATGTCCCCGCCGCCAAGATGAGTCTGCAGCCCGGCGACATAGGCGAATTCCAGGCCTGGATCGAAGCGCGCGACGCCGTCGCCGACGATCCCGATGCGAAACGGCCCGATGGCATGCTTTTCCCCCGGCGCCGGCTCTTCGGCGAATATGTCGCCTCCCTGCTGAAGCCGCTGTTGGACGACGGCGCCGTGCGTCATCGCCGTGCTGCGGTGACGGCGGTCGAGCGCCGTGGCGGCCGCTGGTCGATCCGGGATGACAAAGGCGGCGTGACGGAGGCCGATATCGTCGCGATCGCCACCAGCCATCCGCCGCCGGCAGCTCCTGGCCGGCTCGCAGCAAGGCTTGCGGCCCATCCGCGGTTCGTCGCCGATACCACCAAACCGGGCGCGCTCGAGGTGATCCGCCGGCATGACCGGGTGCTCGTCATCGGCAACGGCCTGACGGCTGCCGACGTCATTGCCTCGCTGGCGCAGCGTGGGCACGACGGCCCAATTGCCGCGATCTCGCGGCGCGGCCTGCGTTCGCGCGGCCACGCGCCAGTGCCGCAGCAGCTTTTCGGCGATTTCGTCTCCGATGCCTCTCATTCCGCCGTCTCGCTGCTCGCGGTCATCCGCGTGGCGATAGACGCGGCGAAGATGCAGGGCATAAGCTGGCACGGCGTAATCGACCAGGTCAGGGCGCAGGGGCATGATCTTTGGCAGGCGCTGCCGATTACAGAACGATGCCGTCTCGTCCGCCATCTGCGTCCCTATTGGGATGTGCACCGGTTCCGCATTGCGCCGCAGGTCGAGGCCGTGCTCGATGCAGCGGTAGCCGCGGGTCGGCTCGAGATCCTTGCCGGTTCGCTCGCCGATGCACGTATGGAAGGCGAGCTCATCCTTTGCACCCTCCAGCCGCGACATCAGCGTCATCAGTTGGAGCGAAGCTATGACGCCGTCGTCGTCACCACCGGCCCGGCGCATGGCGGCATTCTCGAAACCCAGCCTTGGCTTGCGGCTCTTGCGTCAAACGGCCACCTGGCGCTCGATCCCACGGGCCTCGGTCTTGCCTGCACCGAGCGGTCGGAAGCGATCGGCTCGTCCGGGACGGCCGACCCGTCGCTGTTGATCTCCGGTCCCCTGGCGCGCGGCACGTTCGGCGAGTTGATGGGGCTGCCGCAGGTGACGGAACATGCCTTCTTCGTTGCTAGCGAGATCGCCGCGAAGCTGCGGGTGGATGCGCCAAATCCGCATCCCGCCTGATTTCTCAATCCGAATGTCGTTCTCCGGCTGTCGGGCGTGATTGACTTCTGATAATCACTCGGCGGCCAGCATCCCGCTTCGGCCGAGCAAAATATCGAAATCATGTCGCAGGCTGCCTCTACCGCTTCCGAAGCTTCGCCTTCCCGTTTCCCGCTTGCGGTCCTCCTCCTCGGCGGGGCGGCGATCGGCGGCTCGCCGATCTTCGTCAGGCTTTCCGAGGTTGGCCCGATGGCCACGGCTTTTTGGCGCGTGGCGCTGGCGCTGATCCCGATTTTCATCGTCTCGATGCTGAAGAAGGATGCGGGACCGAAGCCGCAAAGCCTTTCCGACTACGGCCTGCTCATTCTCCCGGGCGTCATGCTGTCGCTCGACCTTGCTGCCTGGCACCTTTCGATTACGATGACGTCAGTCGCCAATTCGACGCTGCTCGCCAACCTCGCGCCTGTTTTCGTCACGGTGATCGGCTTCCTCTTTTTCAAGGCGCGGATCAGCGGCGTCTTCATGGGCGGGCTTGCTCTGGCGCTGGCCGGTGTCGTCATCCTGAAGGGCGGGCCGGCGGCCTTGGGCAATGGCGACCTCCACGGCGATGGGCTGGCGATGATCGCCGCCTTCTTCTATGCCTGCTACATCCTTGCACTCGGCAGCCTGCGCAGCCGCTTCGATACGATGCGGATAATGCTGTGGAGCACGGCGTCCGCTGCCGTCTGCATCTTTCCGGTCGCGTTGTTATTTGAGGGCCATATGCTGCCGCTGAGCGTCTATGGCTGGTCGATGGTATTCGGCCTCGCCTTCATCAGCCATGCCGGCGGGCAGGTGGCGATCACCTATGCGCTGGCCTATCTGCCTGCGGCTTTCTCTTCGCTGACGCTGCTGCTGCAGCCGGTCGTCGCCGCAATCCTCGCCTGGGCGCTGCTCGGCGAGGCGATCGGCACGATGCAGGCGCTGGGCGGCGCCGTCGTGCTCGCCGGCATCATGGTTGCCCGAACGTCTCGCCCGTCGGCTTGACCGCCTGCTGCTCCAGTGGCGGCGGATCATCACCCATTCTCTGCAGCAGCCACTTCTGGATGATCGGCACATCGGCATCGCCGAGATCGTGTCCGCCGGGGATGACGTCGGAATCGACGGTGGCGCCCGAACTTTTCAGCCTTTCCTCCAGCTCGCTCGCATATTTGCCGTAGGCATCCGTCTTGCCGCTGATGACGAGCAGGTCCGTACCCTTCAGATCGGCATGCGGATAGTCGCTGAGCACGGGCATGGAGCGCAGCAGCACCGCTTTGTGTACGAGGTTCGGGTGCAGATAGAGCAGCGAGTTCAAAAGGTTCGCGCCATTCGAATAACCGACATAGACGGTCTTGTTGGGGTCGAGCCCGTAGGATTTGACGGCGCCCTCGATGAAGGCCGCGAAAGCCTCCGCCTCGGTCTTGATGTCGTTCTGGTCGAAGGAGAAGGGAGTAATGCGCTTGTACCAGCGCGGAAAACCTTCCTCCGTCGCCCGCCCGCGCACGCCGAGCAGCGTCGCGCGCGGTGCCGCCTTGTTCAGGAGCGGCATCAGCGTCGTCTCGTTGCCGCCGGAACCGTGCAGAAGCACGAAGACGCTGCCGTCTGGATTCGGCGGCGTATAGAAGCGATGGACGAAGGGCAGTTCGCGGTAATTGATGCGCGGTTCGCCGGGCATCGAAAATTGCGGCAGCACCACCTTCAGGTCGCCGAGATCGGTGATGGCGTCGGGCGGCGCGAAGAGCTTTGTCCCGAGGGCGGCGTGCTCCTCATCGACGATCATGCCGGGCTTGTCGGTGGCAAGCTCGATCAGCGTGCCGCTGGGTTCCCGGGCATAGAGCGAGCGGAAATACTTGCGGTCGTGCATATTGGTCGGCGACGCGTCAGTCGTCTCCAATGCCTTGCGGACGGACAGCAGCGTTTCCTCGTCCGGAGCGCGGAAGGCGACGTGATCGACCGTGCCGGTGCCCGGCGCGCCGGACCAGAAGCCGCGGGCATCGCGCACGTCGATGATGTCGCCGGATTGCGAAACCAGCCTGTCGATCGTGCCGCGATTGGCCTGGAAGCGATAGCCGAAATGGGTCTCGAGGAAGCTGCGGCTCTCGGCGGGCGTCTCGGTCAGCATGGTCGCGCCGCGCACGCGCTGGATCGCATGCTCGACCGGGATCGGGCCGCCGTCCCAGACGGCTTGTGAGGTGAGGTTCTTTGCACCTGCGAGCTTGAGGATGATGTTGTCAGGGTCCTTCATCCGCAGCACCGGCTCGCCGAATTCCTCGGCCGGCCCCTCGGAGCGCAGGCCGAAGCTCATGGCCCGTGTCAGCCAGTAGCCGATGCTTGCGGGGTCGATTGCCAGCGAAATTTCGCTGATCTGGCCATAACCGGCCCGTCCCGGCGAGCCGTCCTCCCAGGAGAGGAAGGTGAGCAGCGAACCCGGGGTTCCCGCTGCATCGCCGTAGAAGAGATGAAGTTGCGTTGCATCCTCGTAACCGGCTGTCTGCTTGACCAGCCGCATGCCGAGAAAGCCCGCGTAAAAATCCACGTTCGCCTGCACCTTGCGGGTGACGGCGGTGACGTGATGTATGCCAGATACCATCGAGAGCAGTCCTGATTGAAGCGGCGTCAGGAGCGCGAGTATGAGAGCTGCGACAGTCATACCGTTGCCAATGACCATCGCTTAGTTTTGTTCCGCACAAAGCGCAAGCGAATCGCCGCGCTGCAGCAATTCCAAATGATCGACATCCTCGAGTGCCTCTTCCAGTTGCTGGCGTGTCGGCGGCTTGACCATGTAGGCGAGCGCGCCGAGATCCCTGGCCCGCCGCATGTCGGTCTCGTCGCTCGATGTGCTGAGAATGCAGACGGGGATCTGCTTGAGGCGGGCATCGGCCGAAAGCGCATGCAGAACCTCGAAGCCGTCCATGATCGGCATGTTGATGTCGAGCAGCATCAGGTCGATCTGCGGCACGTCGGCAATGCCGGCCCGTTCTTCGAGCAGCCGCATCGCCTCACGCCCGTTGGTGGCGACATGCAGGTTGAAGTTCACTTTCTCCCGGTGCATCAGCTTGATCTTCAGAAGCTGGATATCGGCGGGGCTGTCTTCCACGAGCAGCACCTCGGCGAGCCGGCCGGAGCCTTCGCCCGGGTGCTCGGCCAGTTTGGCGTTGTGCGCCACGGGCGATGCGGCGGGCGCCGCGGACCTCGCCTCGGCGAGCGGCACTTCGACGACGAAGGTGGCGCCGGGCCCGCTTCCTGCCTCGCACCAGATCGAGCCGCCGTGCAATTGCGCGATGCGGCGGCAGATGGCGAGGCCGAGCCCGGTGCCCTCGATGCCGCGGCCGACGAGGCGCTTGAACGGCTGGAAGATCAGCTCGCGATGCTGCGGATCGATGCCCGGCCCGTTGTCATGCACGTTGAGGCGGCAGAGATCGCCCTGCGGCTCGCCCGAGATCCTGATCTCGGGAACCTTCTGTTCGCAGTAACGGATGGCGTTCGACACCAGGTTCTGCAGGAGCTGGACCAAGAGCGTCGCATCGCCCATCACCTCCGGCAGCGCTCCGCGGATGATGACGGCCCCGCGGCTTTCGATCTGCTGGCGCAGATTGTCCTCCACTTGGCCGAGCACATCGGACAGCGACACCGGCTTCAGCTCCGGCCCGCCGGAAGCCTCGAGCTTGGTAAAGCCCGAAACCTTGACGATCAGGTCTTCCATATGGTCGGCCGCACTCAGCACGTAATCGAGCAGTTCCCGGTCTTCGGCGGGAAGTGCTGCAGAACCGTGCAGGATACGGCTGAAGGATTTGATCGTCCGGAGCGGCTCCTTGAGGTCATGGGCCATGGCGCGTGTGAAGATCTCGAGCGATTGCCGCTTCTGCTCCAGCTTTGCTTCCAGAACACCGTGCATGATGGCGTTCTGGATGCAGCGATGCAGCGTCTCGGGTGACAGCGAATCCTTGGTCAGATAGTCGCGCGCGCCGCTCTTCATCACCTCGACGGCAACGGTTTCGCTGCCCTGGCCGGTCAGCACGATGACGTTGGCGGTGGGATCGTCCTCGAGGATGTCGGTAAGAACGCCGAGCCCGTCACGCCCCGGCAGCGAATAGTCGAGCAGGATGCAGTTCGGCCGCCTCTGGGCGTTCAGTGCACGGCCCTCTTCGCCCGTCTCGGCTTCGACCACCCTATAGGCGGTGCTGGAGACTCGGCCCAAGATCCGCCGATAGACCTCGCGGTCGTCGATATTGTCGTCGATGATGAGGATAGAGCAGTCTTCCGCCAATCTGTCAGTCCTCGAGCGGCAGGATTGCGATTTCGAACCAGTATTCCTTCAGCCGCTGGATGGCGGCGAAGAGCCCGTCGAGATCGACCGGCTTCTGCACATAGGTATTGGCGCCAAGCGCATAGCAGCCTTCGATATCCCGCTCGTCGTCGGAGGTCGTGAGGATGACGACGGGGATCTTGCGCCAGCCGGCGTTCGACTTGATCGCCTCCAGCGTCTTGCGGCCGTCGAGGCCCGGCATGTTGAGATCGAGCAGGATCAGCCCCGGTTTCGGCACCATCGAGGCGAGCATGTCGAGCGCTTCCTGGCCGGAGGCAGCCCATCGGATCGAGTTGCGCAGATTGGTGCGTTTGAAGGCGCGCATCGTCGCTTCGAAATCGTCTTCGCTGTCTTCGACGATCAGGATCGGTTGCGTATCACGCTGCTGCATTCTGCCCCTCGCGCTTTTTTCCCAAGGTGAAATAGAACGTCGTGCCGGCGCCGACCTCCGATTCCAGCCAGATATCGCCATTGTGCCGCGCGATGATCTTGCGGACGAAAGTGAGGCCTGCTCCGGTCCCGTCGTCGGAATCCTGCGACTTTTCCAGCCGCTTGAAAATGCGGAAAATATCCTCGTGGAACTCCTGCGGGATGCCCTTGCCGTTATCCTTAACGAAAAACACGTTGCGGGCAACCGTGCCGTCCTGGCCGACATAGCGGTCGAGATAGCCGATCGACACGAGCGGCGCCGGCTTGTCGTTGTATTTGATCGCATTGGTGATGAGGTTGCGGAACACTTCGGTCAGCCGCGGCGCGTCGCAGATCACCTCCGGCAGTCGGCCGTCGATGACGACCTTCGCATGCCGCTCCTCCAGGAGGAGCTCCATCGTCGAGACGACGTCCTTGACGATCAGGCCGATGTCCGTGCGCTTGACCGCCAGCTGCTGCCGCCCGAGCCGGGAGAAATACAGGAGGTCGTTGACGAGTTTCTCCATGCGCTGGCTGAGGCGCACGAGCCGGTTCAGCCGGCGCACCCCATCGCTGTCGAGCTTGTCTTCGTAATCCTCCAGCAGGAAGCGGGAGTGGTTGTGCAGGCCGCGCAGCGGCTCCTTGAGATCATGCGAGGCGATGTAGGCGAATTCGTCGAGGTCGTGGTTGCTGCGCTCGAGATCGGCCGTATAGGCTTCGAGCTGGGCAAGCGTGGTCTTCATCCGCTCTTCCTGCCGGGCGCGCTCGCTGATGTCGCGCACGATGCCGACGAAGGTCTTCGTGTTGCCGGTGACGACGGCGCTGATGGAAACGTCGATCGGAAAGACGATGCCGTTCCTGCGTCGCCCCGAGACCATGCGCGTCGTCCCGATGATGCGCTCCTCGCCGGTTTGCCGGTAATGGGAGAGATAGCCGTCATGCTCGGAATGGTAGGGTTCGGGCATCAGCATCTTGATGTTCCGGCCGATCGTCTCCTGCGGCGTGTAGCCGAACATAATTTCGGCTGCTGGATTGAAGCTTGCGATCGTTCCGCGCTCGTCGATGACGATGACGGCATCGGGCGTGCTGCGCACCAGCGCGCCGAAGCGGATACGCTCGCTCTCCAGGTGATGGGTGTTGCGCATGAAATAGAAGATGAGGATCGCGATCAGCCAGAGCGTGGCTGCGGTGATGGCGCGGTTGGCGATCTCCTGCCAGAACGAGGCCTCGTCATGCTTGACGGCGAAGAAGCCGAGCATGAGCAGCACGGTGCAGACGAAGGCGAAGAAAAGCGGCGCGTTCCTGTTGCCGAACCACAGCGCCGTCAGCACCAGCGGCACATAAAGAATACCGTTGGCGACGCCGAGCGGCGTATAGAGATCGACGAGAAGGCCGGTGAAGCAGACAGCCGCCGGGATCCAGAGCGGGATCTGCGCCCGGTTCGCCGGCTGCATCAGCCAGGACCGGGCAAGAAGCCCCGAGCCGAAGGTCACCATGCCGACGGCGGTGTGCAGCGCCATCGCCGCATAAGGCCCCCAGCGATAGCCTTGTTCGGCCGATGTGACATAACTGGCCAGCGCGATCATGCCGAGCGTGATGACGATGTAGCTCGCCAGTTCCTGTACCACCTGGCTTCTCGGGTTCTCCATTCGAAGCGATAGCAGCAGCGAAAGATTGCCGATCAGGAAGATCAGCGCGGTGTTCGGCCCCATGCCGCCGCCGATCTGCGCGGCGAAATCGGATGGGATCAGCAAACGCGTCACGAGCGTGTCGACATAGTGGAAGGTTCGCCCGATCGTAACGATCTCTAAGAGCCGCGCGGCCGCGATCGCCGCCGCCAAGCCCGCCGTGATCGCCGCCACCACCCGGAAGCGGCGGGCGGCCAGTGTCGAGGTGACAAGGCCCGCGCCGGAGAGCATAAAGCCGAGCGCCGTGTTGAAGGCCATGGAGGGAAAGCCGGGAATGACGGAAAGGATCATCTCGACCTGGAGCAGCCAGCCTGCCAGGACAGTCATGCCGAGAAGGAACATCAGGCAGCCGACGGCGATCGCGAAGGCACGGTAGCGCCACCGCCTCCGCTGGTCCTGCAGGTCCACGTCGTTCCTATCCTGCACCCGCGTATCCTCCTCGGTTCGCGCGGTCATTTTTTCCGAAATCGAGGAATACTCAATAGGCAAAGCCGAGGCTGTGCCGTGCTTTTTGCGAAATGATCTGCGGCAATGTATATCGAATTTTAGCAAAACGGCGTTATCGTGATGTGCACGGGCGGCAAGGATCATTCCCAACAATATCGAAGTTGCGGTGCTGGATGCCTACTTTATTTTACGTCGACGACAGCAGGGATGACCTCTTCTATCTCGACTATATCAGCAGGAAGCAGCAGATAGACGTCGATCTATTCTGTTTCTCGACCGTCGAGACGGCGTTCGACGCGCTGGAGCGACATTTAGCGGACGGCAAGAGCATGCCCGACCTGCTGATCGCCGATCTCTACATGCCGCTCGACAGCGGCATTGGGCTGATCAACCGGTTGCGCGGCGACGGCCGTTTCAAAATGATGCGGCTTGCCATCTGCAGCGGATCGGATGCCGACGAGGACCGCGCGCGCGCACTGGAGGCCGGGGCCGATTTTTATCTCGAGAAGCCGCTTGATCTTGTCGCGATTCTTCTCAATCTTTAAGTGTGGAAAACGGTGGAAGCCTCAAGGCCCATTCTCCGCCGTTCGTCCGTTGCCGGTGACAAACCGCAATTGACAAGGTCGAGGACGCATCCCAAGATGCAGCCGAAGCGAAGACAACGTAACGCAAAAATAAGCGCTGAGAGAACCGATTTACCCGCGTTCGCCGCCACGAACAACAGCCAACCCCTTAGCTGAATGGGCCAATCGGCTCTCCCGCGCTTACGTCTGGCACTGCCTTCTCGCATTCATGGATGTTGAGCACGAGAAGATTTACGATACCCAGGTAAGAACTACTGCCCCCAGTAAAATCTGCCCGTGCATCACCTGTAGTTGAGATAATTGATGATATCCGCCTTTCATATCGAAGTCCCCGTTCGATACTTGTCATCAACTGTCTCGCAATTTTTGTAGCTGTTCGCGTCTAAGACGTATATCCCAAGATTTCGGGATCGTCGGCATTGGGCGGGAGGAGAGGAAGAGTGGGAATGAACAATGCTCCGGCAATTCCCTTTCATGCCGGACCCGAGCTTAGCCGGGCGATCAATCGCACCGATTTTTTCCGCCTTTTGAAGGCGGCGGCGCAGCATTACAACTTCGACAGTTTCGCGCTTGCCCGTATTTCCGAGGCTTCGGCCCCCTTCGGCGAACGCGATATCGTCATTACCAACGTTGCTGAGCGGCGCGTCGGCCTTTTCATTGCGACGCTGAAGGAAGCGCTCGGGACCGTCCGCGCAAAGTCCGCCCAGTTTCTGGCGACGCCGGTCCACGGCCGGAGTGCGCAGCCGGAAGGCTTCGCGTCCGATCTCGTTTTCAACGAGTTCCGCAACGGCGTCTTTCTCTTCATCCCGCTGTTCACGCCGGAGGGGCGGCGATACTGCCTCGTTCTCAGCGGCGAGCGTCAGGAGCCGGATCAGGGCGAAATCGCCGATATGCTGCTCGATGCCATGCGCATTTTCGACAAGCTTTACGAGGAAATTCTGACGCCTGAAATGTCCGGGCGGTTGACCCAGCGCGAGTCGGAAATCGTCAAATGGACGAGCGAAGGCAAGACCTCGGCGGAAATCGCCATCATCCTCGGCCTGTCCGAACATACGGTCAATTCGCATATCACCGCGGCGGCCCGCAAACTCGACGCCGTCAACCGCGTGCACATGGTAGCGATCGCATTGAGAAACGGTTTGGTGTCGTGAAGTTGGTTTCGGGACTGGGGAAGTTGGGACTATGAGCACCGAAACAACTCGAAGGAGTGCTGTCAAAGTTCTCTTTGTGGACGACGAATTCATCGAATTTCGCGCGCTCAAGAAGAAGATCGCCGACCTTTCGGAGCCTGCCGTCGAGCTCGAATATTCGCCGTCGATCGGCGATGCGCTGGAAAAGATCGGTGCGGGGCGCTTCGATCTCGTCCTGCTCGATAACCGCCTTCTGCCCAATGCCGACTTCCGCGAAACGGTGCCCGAGCTACGCGGCATCGGCTACACCGGCCCGATCGGCGTCGTTTCGACCGATATTTCGGGGGGATATTTCCAGGAATTCCCGGAATACGGCGTCGATTTCCGCATCGGCAAGGACGAGATCGACGTCCAGACGCTCCAGCACATCATCCGTGAATATGTGACCTATGACGTCCCGGATTTCTGGAAGGACGATTACAGTATCTAAGCGGCGGTTTTTGCCGGGGAAAGGTGAAGCCTAAAGCATGTCGCGCAAAAGTGTGCAGCGGTTTTGCGGCAACGACATGCGTAAAACAAGGACCTAAAGCGCAAGGAGCGAATCTGAAAGATCGCGACGCGCTTTAAGACGCGGTTCTGCCGTCAGGCGACGGGCAGGCGGATGGTGAAGCGGCTGCCGGTTTCATCCGAATGTTCGAGGCTGACGTCGCCGCCAAGCGCCCTCAGAAATTCCCGCGCCGTCGTCAGCCCGAGACCGGCGCCGGGGATGGCTCCTGCCTTCGGCAGCTTCCAGAAAGCTTCGAATATTCGCTCGCGATAAGCAGGATCGATGCCCGTTCCATTGTCGGCAATCCGGATGAACCAGTCCGCTCCCTCTCGCTCCGCCGTGATGGTCACGTCAGGCGGCGCTTCGCTGCGATAGGTCAGGGCATTGGAAATGAGGTGCCGCAGCGCCAGGCCGAGCAGGGCAGGGTCGGTGCGGATAGAGGGAAGCCCGTCGCTCGTGAGCGTGGCGTTGCGGATCGACGTCTCGTCGGTCAGCTCACCCCAGATATTTTCGACAAGCGCCTGCAGATCGACCTCTTCGGGCGTCACCTGAGGCGTTCCGCCGGCGAGGCTCATCAGCGTCTTGGTGAGGCGCTGCGCGGTCTGCGCCTTTTCCATGATCATCCGCAGACTTTGAAGATGTTCGCTCTCGAGCGTCGCCTCGAGATCGTCGAGCAGCAGCTCGGCATACATGGCAATATGGCGCAGTGGCGATTGCAGGTCGTGCGAGGCGGTCGCGAGGAAACGCTTGATTCGCTCTTCGTTGTCGCCGGCTGCACTGGTTTCCGGCGGTGTCGTCGGGTTGGATGACATTGGCGGCTCTCGATCTCTATTCGCCGACAATAGAAAGAGGGCGCCGGCTCTGCAACCGGCGCCCTCTTCAAGGATGCGTTAACAACCGATTTTAGCCGGCGGACTTGCGCGGGCGGCCCTGTTCCGGCGGGATGATGTCCACGCCCGCATCGGTTGCCGATGCCTTGGCATGACGGCGGCGCCAGTCGCCGAGGAAGAGCAGGATCGGAGCCGCGATGAAGATCGACGAGGCGCCGGCAACCAGAATGCCGAAGACCATCGGGATCGCGAAGCTCGAGACGGCACTGCCGCCCCAGATCGCCATCGGCACCAGGGCGAGGAAGGCCGTCGCATTGGTGTAGAGGCTTCGCGCCAGGGTCTCGTTGATCGACTTGTCGATGATCTCGCGCAGCGGCATCGATTTGTAGAGGCGCATATTTTCGCGCATGCGGTCATAGACGACGACCTTGTCGTTCACCGAGTAACCGACCAGCGTCAGGATGGCGGCGATGGCCGTCAGGTTGAAGTCGAGCCCGGTGATCGCGAAGAAGCCGATCGCCTTGGTGACGTCGAGCACCAGGGTGACGATGGCGCCGACGGCGAACGGCCATTCGAACCGCACCCAGATATAGATGAGCATCGCGAAGCTTGCGATCACTACCGACAGGATGCCGGCCGAGGCAAGCTCGCCGCTGACCTTCGGGCCGATGACGTCGGTGCCTTCGACGGTGGCGGTCGGATCGATCCTGGCGACTTCGGCCTTCAGCTTGGTCACCGCTGCCGTCTGCGCCTCTTCGCCGCCTTCCTGCCGCTGAGCGCGAACGAGAATGCTGTTCTTGTCGCCGAAGGACTGAAGCGTGATTTCGCCGAGGCCGAGGCTATCCAGGCCTTCGCGGAACTTCGCAAGATCGGCTTCGCCCTGGGTCTTGACGGACATCTGGATGCCGCCGCGGAAATCGACGCCGTAGTTGAGGCCGGGATGGAGGAAGAGCACGACGGAAGCGATCGACAGCAGCGCAGAAACGGTGACGCCGAAGAAGCGCGCCTTCATGAACTGGATGTGCTTGTCGTAAGGGCTGAACGGGATCAGCGGCCGGATGTTCAGCACCTTGAACTTGCGGCGGCGGGTGATCTCGATCATGGCAACGCGCACAAAGGCGACCGAGGTGAACATCGAGATGATGAGGCCAAGCGCCATGGTCACGGCAAAGCCGCGAACCGGTCCGGAACCGAAGTAGAACAGGATGGCCGCAGCGATCAGGGCCGTCATGTTGCCGTCGATAATTGTGGAATAGGCACGGTTGAAGCCGGTATCGATGGCGGCGAAGGCGCTCTTGCCCTTGCGGGTTTCTTCACGAATGCGCTCGTTGATGAGGACGTTCGCATCGACCGCGAGGCCGATGCCGAGAACGACACCCGCAATACCCGGCAGCGTCAGCGTTGCGCCGACCAGCGTGAGCGCTGAGAAGGTCAGGATCGTGTGGATCAAGAGCGCGATGTTCGCCAGGATGCCCCAGGTTCCGTAGAGAACGAAGATGAAGGCTGCAACGAGGATAAAGCCGACGATACCGGAATAAACGCCCATCTTGATGGCATCGGCGCCGAGGTCGGCGCCGACGGTGCGTTCCTCGATGACGGTCAGCTTGGCGGGCAGGGCGCCGGCGCGCAGCATGGCGGCAAGCGTCGTTGCGCTGTCGGCCGAGAAGTTGCCGGAGATCTGGCCGGAGCCGCCGGTGATCGGCTCGCGGATGACAGGTGCGCTCAAGACCTTGTCGTCGAGAACGATGGCGAAGGGATTGCCGACGTTCTGGCGGGTGATGTCGGCAAAGCGGGTGGCGCCGGCGCTGTCGAAGCGGAAGCTGACGACCGGCTCATGCGTGTTGGGGTCGAAGCTGACGCGGGCATCCGAAAGGCGGTCGCCCGATATTTCGACGCGGTCGAGGACCGGATAGGAGTTTCCTTCGTCGTCTTTCAGCATGGTGACGCCGGGGCCGGGCTGGTTGTTCGGCGCGAGCATGTGGAACGACATCTTGGCCGTGGAGCCGAGCAGTTCGCGCAGGCGCGACGGGTCCTGTGCGCCGGGAAGCTGGACGAGCACGCGGTTGCCGCCGATACGCTGAATGGTCGGCTCGGAGACGCCGACCTGGTCGACGCGCTGGCGAATGACTTCAAGGCTCTGCTGGACGGCATTGTCGACATTGGCGGAGATGCCGGCCGGCGAGAAGCCGACGGTGATGGTCGCTCCGTTCGCGGTGACATCGAGATCCGCCTGGCCGGCGCTGAGGCCGGTGCTGATCGGATTGGCGAGCGTCTTGAGGTCGGTGACGGCCGCATCGCTCTGCGCGGCATCGGCGAGCGTCACGACGATCTGGTTCTGGCTGCGCACGACGGCCTTCGGCTGGATGCCCTTTTCGCGCAGGACGCGGCGAGCGTCCTGAAGCAGCGATTGCAGCCGCTCCTTGGTCAGATCGGCTTCGTCGACTTCCAGAACGAGGTGCGAGCCGCCGCGAAGGTCGAGGCCGAGCGACACCTGCTCATGCGGCAGCCATGCGGGGATGCGCTGGAGGGTGGATTGCGGCAGGACGTTCGGCAGGGCGATGAATAGGCCGAGAACGATGATCACCGTATAGGTGAGCACCAGCCATGGTGAAGTACGCATGTTGTATTCCTTGATAATCGGGAGGCCGGCGCTCGGGCGCTGGCGGCATGTCGTCAAATATCGGAAGCGCCTTGGCGCAACGTCAGGCAGCGACCGGTGGCGCGCGGGCCTGATGGGTCCTGAAGGCTGCGGCATGAAGCGGCGCTTTGAATGCCGGAAGAGGGACTGATATGTTCCAGCCGGAGAAATCGACAACCGGGGCGGTGGCAACGGTAAACGGTCCGGCGTCATGCGCCGCCTGCTTTGGCGCAAGCTTGCGCTCGGCGGCAAGCATGCCGCGCACCGCATCACGGGCGGTCAGCTGTTGCGGCTGCGGATCCCGGCCGGAAGAGGAAAGGGTATTGCTGACGGCCGCAGCCGGGGAAATGACCAGGTTGCCGCCGAGGAGCAGCCCGAGATAGGCAAAAATGGCGATGAGGATGGAAGCGGCGATACGGCCCGTCAGACGGTGCCGGTCCAGCTCCATCTTCTCCGTTCCGGCGATGTCACTCCCGTATCGGCTCAAAAGCGCGCCAATCTCTCATTCTTTTTCCAGCGGTGCAGTGCCCGTCGGAATGATTGTATCAGGCTCCTGCCTGTCTTCATAGGGAACACTCTCATGATGCACTTGGGCGAGCCGGTCAACCATGCCAAGCGCGATTTCGCGCTCGCCCATGATGACGGTGTCGGCGCCGTATTGCTTCAGTTCGTCGACCTCGGCGTCGGAATGGGCGCGCGCGACGATGAGGATCGATGGATTGACGGCGCGCGCCTGCTCGGCGATGCGGCAGGCCTCGAAGGCGTTCGGAATGGCGATGGCGAGGCTGCGGGCCGTTGCGAGATTGGCGAGATCGAGCGTCTCGCGCGCCACCGCATTGCCCATGAAGGCTTCGATCCCCTGCGCCTTCAATTCGCCGATGCGCTTGTCGGAATCTTCGATGACGAGGAAGGGTGTGCCGGATGATTTGAGGTTCTGCCCGACGATCCGGCCGACCCGGCCGTAGCCGATCAGGATGGCGTGGCCGGTAAGCGCGGTCGGGTGCACGTCGTCGTCCTCGGGCAGCGCCTGCTCCTGAGCGGCGCCCGTATCCGCGGCGGAGGAAGCGGGATCGGCCGCGGTCTCCTCGCGTCTTGCCCCTTCGAGAAGGGGCCGCATGCGGTCGCAGAGAAAGAACAGCAGCGGATTGAGGACGATCGATATGATGGCGCCGGCAAGGATGAGGTCCCTGCCTTCCTCCGGCAGAAGCCCGAGTTCGACTCCGAGCGCCGCGAGGATGAAGGAGAATTCGCCGATCTGGCCGAGGCTCGCCGAAATCGTCAGCGCCGTGCCGAGCGGCTTTTTGAAGGCGAGCACGATCAGCAAGGCGGCGACCGATTTGCCGATGACGATGATGAAGATGGTGGCGAGGATCAGCAGCGGCCGGTCGATCAGGATGTTCGGATCGAACAACATGCCGACCGAGACGAAAAAGAGCACGGCGAACGCGTCGCGCAGCGGCAGGCTTTCCTGGGCGGCGCGGTGGCTGAGCTCGCTTTCCGCAAGCACCATGCCGGCGAAGAAGGCGCCGAGCGCCAGCGACACGCCGAAGAGCTTCGCCGCGCCGAAGGCGACGCCGAGAGCGATGGCGAGCACCCCGAGCCGGAAGAGTTCGCGCGAGCCGGTGTGGGCGATGCGGTGCATCGTCCAGGGAATGAGCTTGCGTCCGAAGACCAGCATCAGCGCCACGAACAGCGCGACTTTCACCAGCGTCATTGCGATCATGGCGCCGATGCCGAGATCGAAGCCGAGCAGGCGGCTCAACCCGGCCGAAAGCGGCTCGACGGGCCCGTGGCCGTCACCGCCGATGCTGGCTGCGGCCGGGATCAGCACCAGCGCCAGCACCATGGCGAGATCCTCGACGATCAGCCAGCCGACGGCGATCCTGCCGCGTTCCGTCTCGACGAGCCGCCGCTCCTGCAGCGCCTTCAGGAGCACGACGGTGGAGGCGACCGAAAGCGCCAGGCCGAAGACCAGGCTGCCGCCTGTCGGCCATCCCAGGAAGGCGCCGAGCCCCCAGCCGAGCAATGTGGCAAAGGCGATCTGCGCAATCGCGCCGGGCACGGCGATGCCGCGCACGGACAAAAGGTCTTTCAGGGAGAAATGCAGCCCGACGCCGAACATCAGCAGGATGACGCCGATTTCGGCAAGCTCCGGCGCAAGGCTCTGATCCGCCACGTAACCCGGCGTATGCGGCCCGACGAGCACGCCGGCGATCAGATAGCCCACCAGCGGCGGCATGCGCAGCCGGTGGGCGAGGGCACCGAAGATGAAAGCCAGCACGAGGCCGCCGACGATTGTCGAAATCAAGGGCGTATCGTGTGGCATCGCTGTCTCCCGCTCTGGAAATCCCGTTCGTATTATGACATATATGGTCTATATCGACCAATATGGGTAATTTGAAATCATGGGTCAAGGCGCCAGGGAAACAATTCTGAGCCCCGCTCTCTGCCGGGCTGCACGCGGTCTGCTCGACTGGACCCAGACCGATCTCGCCGAGAAGGCGGCCGTCTCGCGCAGCACCATCCGCGATTACGAGGGACGCCACCACGACATCCACCGTGCGACCGAGGCGCAGTTGCGCCTCGCCTTCGAGGAAGGCGGCGTCAGGTTCGTGGAGATCGAAGGTGCCGGCACCGGCCTCTGCCTGCCCAATCGAACAGGCTGAAGCCGGCTCAGGGCGCCAGGCAGGCGGCGGAGACTTTGTAGATATAAAGCGTCTTGGGCTTGTAGTAGCCGTCGGCCGGCTGCCAGTTCTTCAGCACCTCGGGCGTCTCGGCGGCGCAGGTGAGGGGGGTGTCCGTCAGGAAAAGCACCTTGCCGGTGATGTCGGCTGGCAGGGCGAATTCCTGCTCGTAATAGCTTTCCGGCAGGCCCGCGGGCGCCCGCGCATAGATCCTGTAGGATGCATCGCGCAGCGTATAGAAAAGATCGGCGACCATGTCGCGGTTGTCGGTGACGATGATGTCGGTGCCGGCCTGACCTGTCAGCGCGGCCGCCTCACGGCTGACTTCGGCGCGGCCGAGATAGCGCTTCATGAGCTCGTCGCCGTTCGGCAGCAGCAACTGATGCGGAAAGATCGTCGCCAATGGGAAGAGCAGGCTTGCGATGCCGTTAATGGTGAGCGACAGCCTGAGCCCCTTCGGCCACAGCCGATGGAGCAGCCAGACGGCAAGGATGGTCCCGGCGACATAAGCGGTCACGGCCCAGTTGGCATAGGCCTTGGCGACCGTCGCCTGCAGGGTGATCAGCACCACCACCGGCATCGACAGCCAGACCAGCATCTTCTCCCGGTCGTCGCTCCTGCCCTTGATCATGCGGTAGACCGCCCAGAGCATGGCGAAAAATATGATCGGCCCGACGACGCCGAACTGGGCGGAGAAAAATTCGAGTCCGCGGCGCAGATTGATGCCGAGGTCGCTCCAATGGGCGATGTCCTGCGTATGGCGCACGGTCGTATTGTCGTGCTGCAGGTTCCACCAGAGGTTCGGCAAGGCGACGACAGCCGCGACCGCGACCGCGATGATGAAATCCCGGATGGCGATGCGCGCCGCCGGGATGAGGAGAAGGGCAAGCGCGCCGCCCGGAACGACGAACAGCACCGCATATTTCGTCAGGAAGGCGAGGCCGACGCCGAGACCCATGACGAGGGCCAGGCCGACGGAGCGCCGCTGCGTCAGGCCGAAATAGGCGAGCAAGGCGATGGCGATGAAGAACAGCAGGATCACATCGGTCGAGAAGAACACCGAAGACAGCGCAACGCCCGGCAGCGAGATATAGGTGGCGCCCGTCCAGCCCTCGATCTCCGGCCCGACGAAACGCTTCGCCACCTTCATCAGCACCAGTGCCGCGGCCATGTGGATCAGCGGCCCGAGCAGCCTGATCCAGTAGATGGCGTTGGAGCCGGAGAGTTCGGTCATCGCCCGGATCACCCAGGCGATCATCGGCGGCTTCGAATAATAGCCGAGGTCGAGATTCTGCGACCAGAACCAGTATTGCGCCTCATCGACGAAAAGGTCGGTCGCATCGAAATGGAGCGAAACGACGCGCCAAAGCGTGAAGCCAAGGACGATGAGGAGACCAGATCTGGGAGACATGAACCGAGTGTTCCGCTGACATGAAAGGCGCGAGTGCGATTACACCAAAGGCGCCGGACTGCCAACGGGAAAGGGCGAGGATACGGTTTAGAATACCCGAAGCGCGCGGATGTCGCGATTTGCGGCGAGGAAATCCAGGCGGGCAACGGCGGCAAGTACGCCCATTGCGATCAAGCAGGAACCCAATCCGAGAACAATCATTGCTCTGTCCTTGTCGACGTCATGTCTTGGTAGTCGACCGGCATATAACACGGAGCTTGCGTGTGCCTTGTAGCAGCCGTGCAACTCCGCGGGAGTATTTGTGGCGAACTGCTTTGAATTGCTTCAAAAGCCTGCAATGCGAAAGGCTTATTAACCTTCAAGCAAGGAATTAACCATAAACATTGGGTTACACGTCGGAATGGGAAGATGCACTCGTTCCCACCAGGCATGACGCCGTACCGCCGTACCGGGTCGATCCGGTATCCATCTCTTCAGACAGCTCCGAAACATAGCTGATCAGGGGGCTTCGATCCGCCGGTATAACCGGTGGTGAGAAAGGTCTCCACGCTTCGCGCTCATCGGATGCTGTGAAAGTTTTTGGCCGGGCATTCGCCCGGAAAGTGGTTGGGGACAGGCGTTGAGGCAGGACATGCCATCAGATCAGGCTCGTGGAGCGCAGGCAGGCAGCTTGCGCGACCGCCTGCGCTTTGCCGGTCTCGACGCCGATCAATGCGAACTGGTGCGCCGCAACCGGCCGGCCCTCGAAGCGCATCTGAAGGCGGGGCTGCGCGATCTCTTCCACAGGTTCCAGTCCTTCCCGGACGCCGCGCGCAATTTCGAGAGCGAGAGACAGGTCGATCGCCTGCACGATCTGCAGTCCTCGCATTGGGACGTGCTGACGGATGCACGGTTCGACAGCCTCTATGCCGAGCGCGTCAAGGTTCTCTCCGACACCGAAAGCAAGATGGGGCTCGACCCGCGCTGGCACGTGGCCGGTCACGGCGTCATGCTCGAGCATGTCGTTTCCGGTCTCGCCGAAGAGATCGCCGGTCGCCCGCTGCTACCTTCTGCCAAGCGCCGCACGCGTGAAATCTCCGATCTGATGACGGCGATCATCCGCATCGTCATGGTCGATGTGGAAATCGCCGTCTCGCTCCGCTTCAATGCGCTGCGGGCCGCCCAGAGCCGCGCGCTCGCCGATCAGCGCACCGATAGCGAGGCCGAGATCGCCCGGATCTTCGGCGATGTCATCGAAGGTCTTTCCGCCCGTGACCTGACGCGGCGCGCGCCCGTCGAGGGCGACAGCGCCTATGCAGGGATTGCCGCCGCGTTGAACGGCGCGCTCGACGGCCTGCAGGCCGAATTCACCGCCATCACCGACCGAACGGTCAAGGCCGAAGCAGCAACAGGCTCGCTTGCCGGCCTGTCGCGCCAATTCGCCGGCACCGCTTCCAGCCAGGCTGACCGCCTGCAGCTTTCCGCTGCCGCTCTTGCCGGCATTGCCGGCAGTGTCCGCGACGGTGCGGCCGAGAGCCGTGCCGCCGAACAGGCCGTTGCCTCGACACGTGCCGCGGTCGAAGAAAGCGGCGAGGTCGTCGGCCGCGCGATCAGCGCCATGGCGGACATCGAGCAGTCGGCCGAAAAGATCGGCCAGATCATCGGCGCGATCGACGAGATCGCCTTCCAGACCAATCTTCTGGCGCTGAATGCCGGCATCGAGGCCGCCCGCGCCGGCGATTCCGGCCGTGGATTTGCCGTCGTCGCCCAGGAAGTCCGGGCTCTTGCCCAGCGCTCCGCCGAAGCCGCCCGCGAAATCAAGACGCTGGTGACGACGACCAAGACGCAGGTCGATGCCGGCGTGCAGATGGTCGGGCGCACACAGGATTCGATCGGCAGCATCGTGCGGCAGGTCACCGACATCAACGCCGCCATCGCCGGTATCGCGACGAAGACGGGCGAGCATGCCGCAAGCCTCGACACCGTGTCCGCCGACGTCAGGGGCCTGGGCGCTGAGGTGGCGGACAATGCCGGCTTTGCCGAGCGCTCGGCTGAAGGCGCCGACGATCTCCATACCGTCATTGTCGAACTTGGCCAGACGATTCGCGAATTCCGGATCGCCCGCGAAAACGCCCATGCCGGGCGCTCGGGCCCGGTTCGTGTGACGTCCTCTCGCGCCATTGAAGCGGCCGCCCGTCCGGCACCGGTCGAAGACGCATATGAAAATGACGATTTTGGCCTTCCGCAGTCGTTCGCAAGCGTCGGAGGTGGGCGGAATGTTTACTAACCTATCGGATTATCGCCTCAGCTCGTCTTCTCGGGCCGGGGACAAGGGGACAAGGAAAAGCTGATGGTAGCAAAGAAGAGTGGCAAGACGCTGAATCTGACAGCGGTGCTCGACCTCAACGAGGCTTCCGCCTTGCGTGACAAACTCCTTTCCCTCAGGGGCAGCGGTCTTTCGA
The DNA here is from genome assembly GCF_002211285.1 of Rhizobium sp. R635. Classification (GTDB taxonomy): domain Bacteria; phylum Pseudomonadota; class Alphaproteobacteria; order Rhizobiales; family Rhizobiaceae; genus Rhizobium. The sequence continues at coordinate 134,124 of NZ_LOKX01000001.1, forward strand.
TCGACGCATCCGGCGTCGAACGGATCGGTGCTCTCTGTGCTCAGGTTCTGATGTCCGCCGAGAAGACCTGGGAGCAGGACAAGCAGCCGTTCACCTTCTCCAAGGTGTCCGATGCATTTCAGAAAACCATGCAGCTGGTTGGCGTCAATATTGACCACCTGCTCGCCAAGGAGATTCGGCAATGAAGAAAAAAGTGCTTACCGTGGATGACTCCCGCACCATCCGAAACATGCTGCTCGTGACGCTGAACAATGCCGGCTTCGAGACGATCCAGGCGGAAGACGGCGTCGAGGGCCTCGAAGTTCTCGAAGAGTCCAATCCCGACGTCATCGTCACCGACATCAACATGCCACGCCTCGACGGTTTCGGCTTCATCGAAGGTGTCCGCCGTAACGAAAAGTATCGGGCAATCCCGATCCTGGTCCTGACCACCGAAAGCGACGCGGAAAAGAAGAACCGCGCCCGCCAGGCCGGTGCCACGGGCTGGATCGTCAAGCCTTTCGACCCGGCCAAGCTGATCGATGCCATTGAGCGTGTAACCGCTTAAACCCAGGATTTCTCCTATGGATATGAACGAAATCAAAGAGATCTTTTTCCAGGAGTGCGAGGAACAGCTCGCCGAACTGGAATCCGGTCTTCTGAAAATGAACGATGGCGATCGCGATCCGGAAACCGTCAATGCGGTGTTCCGTGCCGTGCATTCGATCAAGGGTGGCGCCGGCGCCTTCGGCCTTGACGACCTCGTAGCCTTCGCCCATGTCTTTGAGACCACTCTCGATTGCGTTCGTTCCAACAAGCTTGAGCCGACCCAGGACGTCCTGAAGGTGATGCTGAAGTCGGCTGACGTACTCGCCGACCTGACGAATGCTGCGCGCGACGGCGGCAGCGTCGATGAAAGCCGCAGCCGCGGCCTCGTCAAGGAACTCGAGGCTCTCGCCAACGGTGAATTGCCGTCTCCCTCGGCTGCCGCAGAGGCTCCCGCGCCGAAGGCCGCCGCAAAACCCGCGCCGGTCGCTGCCGCGCCCGCTCCCAAGCCGACCGACGACAGCGGTTTCCAGCCGATCCCCTTCTCCTTCGACGATTTCGGCGGCGAGGGCGATGCAGATTCCGGCCTGCCGGCCTATGAAGTCATCTTCAAGCCGCGCTTCGAGCTCTATTCCAAGGGCAACGACGCCACCCTGCTGCTGCGCGACCTCTCGCGTCTCGGCGAGATGAGCATCTATTGCAACACGGACGACCTGCCGGGCCTTGAGGAACTCGATCCGGAAGGCGCCTATTTCTTCTGGAACGTGACGATCAAGACGGACAAGGGCGAGGACGCCATCCGCACCGTCTTCGAATTTGCCGAGTGGGATTGCGACCTGACGATAAAGCCGGTCGACGACGCGGCGGGCGATGTACGCGCCAATGAAGAACTGCCGATGGTGCCGGTTCCCTTCGACCTGTCGATCCTGGACGAAACGAGCGCAGCGGAAGAGGTTTCCGCCGGCGCACGGGCTGACGAGACGGCCGCAGCCGTTGCCGCAGCCGAAACCGCTTCCAATGTGACGCAGATGGCCGCAGCTGCCGCCCGTGTCGAAAAGAAGGAATCGGCCGCTGCCGCGGCGGCCGCCGCAAATGCCGCCGCCCAGAACAATGCCGCCGGCGCCGGCCAGACGATCCGTGTCGATCTCGACCGCGTCGACCGCCTGATCAACCTCGTCGGCGAACTGGTCATCAACCAGGCGATGCTGTCGCAGAGCGTCATCGAGAACGACACGACCGGCACCTCCTCGATCAACATGGGCCTGGAAGAGCTGCAGCAGCTCACCCGCGAGATCCAGGACTCGGTCATGGCGATCCGCGCGCAGCCGGTGAAGCCGGTCTTCCAGCGCATGTCGCGTATCGTTCGCGAAATCGCCGACATGACCGGCAAGTCGATCCGCCTGATCACCGAAGGCGAAAACACCGAAGTCGACAAGACTGTCATCGACAAGCTCGCCGAGCCGCTGACCCACATGATCCGCAATGCCGTCGACCACGGCATCGAAACACCGGAAAAGCGCGCCGCCGCCGGCAAGAACACCGAAGGCACGGTCCGCCTCACCGCCAAGCATCGTTCGGGCCGCATCCTGATCGAGCTTGCCGACGACGGCGCCGGCATCAATCGCGAGAAGGTGCGCCAGAAGGCAATCGACAACGACCTCATCCCGGCCGATGCCAACCTGTCGGACGAGGAAATCGACAACTTGATCTTCCTGCCGGGCTTCTCCACGGCCGACAAGATCTCCGACATCTCAGGCCGCGGCGTCGGCATGGACGTCGTCAAGCGCTCGATCCAGGCGCTCGGCGGCCGTATCAACATCACGTCGAAGCCGGGCCACGGTTCGGTCTTCACCATGAGCCTGCCGCTGACGCTCGCCGTCCTCGACGGCATGGTGGTCACCGTCGCCGGCCAGACTCTGGTCGTGCCGCTGACGGCGATCGTCGAAACGCTGCAGCCGGAGGCTGCCGCAATCCACTCCTTCGGCGCGAACCATCGCCTGATTTCGATCCGCAACTCGTTCTGCCCCCTGGTCGATGTCGGCCGTATCCTGAACTTCCGTGCGACCCAGGCCAATCCGGTCGAAGGCGTAGCGCTTCTGGTGGAATCCGAAGGCGGCGGCCAGCGCGCCCTGATGGTCGATGCCATCCAGGGACAGCGCCAGGTGGTCATCAAGAGCCTGGAAGCGAACTACACCCACGTGCCGGGCATCGCCGCCGCCACCATCCTCGGTGATGGCCGCGTGGCCCTCATCCTCGATGTCGACGCGGTTGTCGGCGCTTCGCGCGGCCAGTCGCTCAAGGCGGAAATGTCGTTAGCAGCGGTAGGATAAGGCGATGTCGTACACCGTAAAAAGTCTGAGCGAAGGGGACCGCGAGCTGATCGCGTTCCGCATCGGCGATCAGGAATTTTGCGTGAACATCATGTCGGTTCGCGAAATCCGGGGCTGGACCCCGGCGACCGCGATGCCGCACTCGCCGGCCTATATGCTTGGAGTCATCAACCTGCGCGGCGCCGTGCTGCCGATCATCGACCTTTCGGCCCGGCTCGGCATGAAGCCGGCCGATCCCACAGCCCGTCACGTCATCATCGTCGCCCAAGTCCGGCGCAAGGTCGTCGGCCTCCTGGTCGATGCCGTTTCCGACATCCTGACGGTGACCGACGAGATCATCCAGCCGACGCCCGAGATTTCCTCCGACCTCGAGCGTCAGTTCGCCCGCGGCATCCTCGCCATCGATAAGCGCATGATCTGCCTGATCGAACTCGAAGCCCTCTTTTCCGAAACCGAAAGCGAAGCCGCATGAATGCAATGGGCGCAAAAGATCAGAGGCAGGGAGCCGACGAGGTCCTGGCGAGCGGGGAATACCCGCTGACGCGCCGCGATCTCACGGAAATCGCCGCGATGATCTATTCGGATGCCGGCATCTTCCTCAACGAGACGAAGGCTTCGCTCGTCTATTCGCGCCTGTCGAAACATATCCGCAATCTCGGCCTGTCCGGTTTCCGGGAATATTGCGCCCTCGTCGCTTCGCCGGCCGGTGCTGCGGCGCGCCGCGAGATGCTGTCGCATCTGACGACCAATTTCACCCGCTTCTTCCGCGAAAACCATCATTTCGAGCATCTGCGCGACCATGTCCTGCCGGAACTTCTGCAGCGGGCGAGGTCCGGCGGCAGGGTGCGCATCTGGTCGGCCGCCTCCTCCGACGGGCAGGAGCCCTATTCGATCGCGCTGACGGTCTTGTCGCTGATGCCGAACGCCGCCGACTACGACTTCAAGATCCTGGCGACCGACATCGACCCGAAGATCCTCGCGATCGCCCGCGCCGGCGCCTATGACGAAGCCGCGCTCGAAACCGTATCGCCCGCTATGCGCAAGCAGTGGTTCAGCGAAGTTGAGGTGCAGGGCCGCCGGAAATTCCAGGTCGACGACCGCGTCAAGCGGCTGATCACCTACAACGAGCTGAACCTGATGGCGCAGTGGCCGTTCAAGGGCAAGTTCGACGTCATCTTCTGCCGCAACGTCGTCATCTATTTCGACGAGCCGACGCAGATGAAGATCTGGCAGCGTTTCGCCGGCCTGCTGCCGGAAGGCGGCCATCTCTATATCGGCCATTCCGAGCGTGTGTCGGGCGAGGCGAAAAACGTCTTCGACAATATCGGCATCACGGCCTATCGCTACACGACCAAGGGTCTCGGGAGGAAGGCATGAGCGCGCCGGCAAGGGTTCTCGTTGTTGACGACTCGCCGACGATGCGCGGTCTGATCACCGCTGTCCTGAGTTCGGACCCCGAGGTCAACGTCATCGGCCAGGCCGGCGACGCGCTGGAAGCGCGCGAGGCGATCAAGCGGCTGAATCCCGATGTCGTGACGCTCGATATCGAGATGCCGAACATGAACGGCCTCGATTTCCTCGAAAAGATCATGACGCTGCGGCCGATGCCGGTCATCATGGTATCGACGATGACGCATCGCGGCGCCGAGGCTACCCTTGCGGCGCTGGAGATCGGCGCTTTCGACTGCGTCGGCAAGCCGGCGCCGGGCGAGCCCAGGCCCTTCGGCGACCTTGCCGAGAAGGTCAAGGCGGCCGCGCGCACGCAGCGCCAGTTCTCTCAGCCGGCCGCCGTCGTCGCGCCGCCGCCCTCCGTCGCCGATTTCCGCGTCGGCCGCAAGATCGTCGCGATCGGCTCGTCGACCGGCGGGGTCGAAGCTTTGATCGCCGTGCTGCAGAAGTTTCCGGCAAATTGCCCGCCGACCGTCATCACCCAGCATATGCCGCCGACCTTCACCAAGAGCTTCGCCGAGCGCCTCAATCGCCTCTGCGCGCCGGTGGTGCAGGAGGCGACGGACGGCGCCCGCCTCGAGATCGGCAAGATCTATCTGGCGCCCGGCGGCGAGCGTCATCTTCAGGTGAGCGGCGCCTCCGCGCCGTGCTGCCGTCTTATCGACCGGCCGCCGGTCAACGGGCATCGCCCATCGGTCGACGTGCTCTTCGATTCGGTCGCAGAACTGGCGGGCCGCAACGCCGTCGGCGTGATCCTGACCGGAATGGGCCGCGATGGCGCGGCCGGATTGTTGAAAATGCGCCACGCCGGCGCCAGAACGCTCGGCCAGAACGAAAAAACCTGTGTCGTTTACGGAATGCCAAGGGTTGCTCATGAACTTGGCGCCGTTGAGCAGCAGCTGCCGCTGTCTGCCATCGGTGAGGAAATATTGAAAATGACAGCCGCCCGAAAGGAAGGGACCGAATAATGTCGATCGCGGAGAAAATCAAAGTTCTGATCGTCGATGATCAGGTAACGAGCCGGTTGCTGCTCAGCGATGCGCTGACCCAGCTCGGTTTCAAGCAGATCACGTCCGCAGGCGACGGCGAGCAGGGCATGAAGATCATGGCCGAGCAACCGCACCACCTGGTAATCTCGGACTTCAACATGCCGAAGATGGATGGCATCGGCTTCCTTCAGGCCGTGCGCACCAATCCCAACACCAAGAAGGCGGCCTTCATCATCCTCACCGCCCAGGGCGACCGCGCGCTGGTGCAGAAGGCGGCCCAGCTCGGCGCCAACAACGTGCTCGCAAAGCCGTTCACGATCGAAAAGATGAAGGCGGCTATCGAAGCCGTGTTTGGAGCCTTGAAATGATCAATGAGGGGGCAGCCCGCCGCGTGCACATCATTCAGGGCGAGTACAAGGTTCTGAGCGACCCGAATGCGGTGCTCTCGACCATTCTCGGCTCGTGCGTGGCTGCGTGCCTCCGGGACCCCGTCGCCGGTGTCGGCGGTATGAACCACTTCCTGCTGCCCGGTTCGGCCACATCGCCGATGTCAGGCGGCGATGCCACGCGCTACGGCGTGCATCTGATGGAACTGCTGATCAACGGTCTCCTGAAGCAGGGCGCCCGGCGCGACCGGCTGGAGGCGAAGATCTTCGGCGGCGCGAAGACGATCTCGACATTTTCCAATGTCGGTGAGCAGAACGCGGCCTTCGCCATGCAGTTCCTGAGGGATGAAGGCATTCCGGTGGTCGGCTCCTCCACCGGCGGAGAACATGGACGCAAGCTTGAATATTGGCCGGTCTCCGGTCGTGCCCGGCAATACCCCCTGACCGGCGCCGAAACGCAGAAAACCGTCGCTCTCGAGCAGCGTCCCGCCGCTCCGCAGAAGCCCGCCGAAACCAGTATCGAATTTTTTTGATGGCGAGGATTTTCATATGACCTTTACCCCGGTGATCGAGCCGCCAGCGCCTGTCGAGGCGCTGAGCGACATCCTGATGCGCATCGTTTCCGAACTGCACGATGTTGCCTACCTCATCGAGCGTATCGAACCGCAGCTTCTCGACCTCGGCGGCGCCGAGATCCTGAACTCGCCTGACGCCATGAAGGTCATGCAGGGTATCGATCTGGCCGTGCAGAAGTCGCGCGGCATTGCCGAATTCATCGACACCATCACCGGCGAAATCCCGCATGGCTGGACGGTCGATGTCGCCACCGCCCTCAGCCTCGTCAAGCTGGCGGAGATGCAGAAGGCTCTGGGCGGCGCCCTGCGCCACGGCCATTCCCAGCCGCTGAGCAAGGCCGCCGGCGACTTCGATTTCTTCTAATTCTTGTCGCCCGGAAGCGTGCCGCGGTTCCGGGATGACGGCCTGCATGAAAACAAGGAGCTTTCCGCTCCGCTCGCGCTTCACGAAACGCTCGCACAAGTTTCGCCGATTATTCGTCAGATGAGGCAATAAGCCTGCTTTGTCTTTGACGGATCGTGCGAGAACAGAATGAATCTGTTAAATCAATTAGTTCAGATTTTTAAGAACTTTGGCGCCCTAGGCCGAACACGGCTGATGATTCTCGGAGGCGTCGGCGCCGTTTCCATCGCAATCGTCCTTGCGGCTGCCCTTTTCGTCAACAAACCGGCACAGGAAACGCTCTACGTCGGCCTGGATTCGCCGGATCTCAACCAGATCAGCATGGCGCTTGCCGAAGCCAATATCAATTTCCAGGTCGGCACGGATGGCTCCAGCATCACCGTCCCGGCAGGGATGACGGGCAAGGCCCGCCTGATGCTTGCCGAGCGCGGCCTGCCGAACAGCGCCAATGCCGGTTACGAACTCTTCGACAATGTCGGCTCCCTCGGCCTGACCTCCTTCATGCAGGAAGTGACGCGGGTTCGGGCGCTCGAAGGCGAAATCGCCCGCACCATCCAGTCGATCTCGGGCATCACGGCCGCTCGCGTCCATATCGTCATGCCGGAAGTCGGTAACTTCCGGAAGGCCGAACAGAAACCGACCGCCTCCGTCATGATTCGCGCAAGCGCTGCCACCGGACGCGGCGCGGCGACGTCGATCCGCCACCTCGTCGCCTCGGCCGTACCGGGGCTTGACGTCGACGACGTGACGATCCTCGATTCCGCCGGTCAGTTGCTCGCATCCGGCGACGAGACGAGCAACAGCTCGCTGAACCGCTCGCTCAACATCGTCCAGAACGTCCAGCAGGAAGTCGAATCCAACATCGACAAGGCCTTGGCGCCCTTCCTCGGCATGGACAACTTCCGCTCCAGCGTCACCGCCGATCTCAATACGGATGCCCAGCAGATCCAGGAAACGGTCTACGATCCCGAATCCAAGGTCGAACGCTCCGTCCGCTCGACGAAGGAAGCCCAGCAGTCGCAGCAGAAGCAGTCCGACAGCGCCACGACCGTCGAGCAGAACATTCCCCAGGCCGCTCCCGATGCGGGCGGCGCCGGCGGACCGGAATCGCAGGACAAGTCCGACAAGCGCGAAGAGCAGACCAACTACGAAATCAACAGCAAGACGACGGCGACGACCCGCAACAGCTACAAGGTCGAGAAGCTCTCGATCGCCGTGGTGGTCAACAAGGGCCGCATCTCGAAAATGGTCGGTGAACCCGCCGATCAGGCCAAGGTCGACGCCTATCTCGCCGAAATGCAGAAGATCGTCGCTTCGGCGGCCGGCATCGATGCCAAGCGTGGCGACGTCGTCACCGTCACGGCCATGGACTTCCTCGAGAACCAGCTGCTCGAAGAAGCCAGCGGCGGCGTCCACGTCATGGACATGCTGAGCCGCAACCTCGCCGGCATCATCAACTCGCTCGCCTTCGTCGCAGTCGCCTTCGTGGTGGTCTGGATGGGCCTGCGGCCTCTGGTGCGCAGCGTCAGCGGCAACGGTTCCAGCTCGGTACTCGGCGACGCCACGCCGGAAGCGGCCGGCCTCGAACTGCCGGACTTCGCCCCGGCGGCCGGAGCGCCCGGAGGGGCACTCATGGACGGCTTCGGATCCGACTTCGGCTTCGACAGCACCGAGGATCTGCTCAGCCTCGGCGACGACGACGGCAACTTCAATCGCCGCGTCAAGGAAGGCCCGGAACGCAAACTTTCCCGCATGGTCGAGATCAACGAGGAGCGCGCAGCGAAAATCCTCAGGAAATGGGCAATCGACGACGCAGCATAAGAAAGAGGCCGGGCAACCGGCCTTTTTTCATGTTCGCGCTGGGCTTAGCCCGGCCGCGTTGAAACGCCGTCCTGGAGAAACTGGATAAAACTGTTGAGGATCACTCGCGTAAAACGCGAATGAAGTTGCGATACAGCCAGAATCATCTTAGCCTTCCCTGTATTCTGAGGGGCGCAATTGGTCCTCGAATCACGGCACGAGCGGCAGCGAAAGTAAATCCCTAGAAGTCGGAGATGGTGATTTACATCGGCTGACTTACCCTTAGGTGATTCGAAATGGGATTCGAGCGGGGCTTGAGTTGAATCCTTTACAAAAAAAATGCTGTTGCACCGAGTTTGATCGTTCCTCAGCCGCAGGAAATTGCCAATGGAAATGACGATATTTCAGGCGAGCAAAGGCGAGAGGCAAATGGCGAATTTCGCGAGCGTGGTGGCACCGGCTTTATTGCCGCGCGACGAGCTGATTCAGCGCCTGCACGGTGTCGCCGACACTGGGAGGTTGCAGTCCGGTCTGCGTGCGCTGACCGAATATGTCGGTGCTTCGCACTATCTTCTGGCGCGCTGTGATCTCATCCAGGAAAACGGCCTCGATTTCATCGTTTCGTCGGATTGGCCGTTCGATCTGGTCAAGGATATCGCCAACGATCTGGTCAGCGGCTATGCCCGTTCGACCGAGCTGGAAAAATGCATGCAGGTCTTCCAGCCGAACTTCGCTCTTCTGCCCGATGACGCCGATGTGCCGGATGGCGCCAGCCGCCAATATTGTTCATTGACCTTCAATGTCGGCCGGTCGCGGCTGGCTTTGATGTTCCTGTTCGGCGAGGGGTTCATCCTTTCGCCGGAGCGCCTGCGGGACGTGGGGCTGCTTGCGGGTTATGTCGCCAGCTTCCTGCGCTGCGGCGGCACACGGGTCGATCGCGATTTCGAACTGACGGACCGGGAGCTGGAATGCCTGTTCTGGATCGCCGAGGGCAAGACCAGCGATGAAATCGCGATGATCCTCGGAATCTCCCGCAATACCATCAACAATTACATCACCAGCGTGATGCGCAAGACGGCGACCAAGACCCGGTCCGAGGCCATTGCCTTCGCCGTCCGCAACAATCTCGTATAGGGGGCTCCATGGCGCATCCATCATCAGGCAGGACGATGAGCAGCGCGGAGCAACTGCGCATGGTGCGTGTGAACAGGATTTCCAGCCGGTCCGACCTGTTCCCGCGGCTGATCGCGATGCAGAAGCTCGCTGATGCCCAAGGCTTTGCGATCTTTCGCGTCAGCGGCTCGGGGCTGCCGGCAAAGCAGCGCCTGGTCTGCGAGCTTGAGAACTGGGGCTCAGCCAATGCCGGATTCGGCAAGGCCTTCACGGATGCCTACGGCGATATTCTTCTCGATCATATCGATAAATCGCTGCTGCCGCTCTCATGGGCCGGCGGCTACGATCGCGCGGCACCGGGCCCGGCGGATTTCTCGCCGTTCATGACGCGGCTGCAGGACGGTATCCTGCCTTTTTCCGGCCTCGCCTTTCCCGTGCGGCTCGGCGCCGTCGGCAACGGCTTCATCCTTTTCACCGGCGATGAGATCGATCCCTCGAGCGATACGATCGTCGAATTGCACGGGCGCTGCTGCCATATCATGATGGATCTGCTCTCGCTCGATGAACGCCGCACGGCTGCCGCTGAGGCGCTCAGCGAACGCGAGATCGCCTGTCTCCAGCTTGCCGGCGACGGTCGCATCAGCGAGGAGATTGCCGAAAAGCTCGGCCTGTCGGTGCACACCGTAAACGCTTATCTCGGCTCGGCGACCATCAAGCTCGATTCCGTCAATCGCATTCAGGCGATCGCCAAGGCGATCCGGCTCGGCTACATCAGCTGAACCGGATGGATCGGCTCTTTCGAAAGAGCGGATGAAAGCTTTCTTGTCTTGAAGACGTCAGCCGGCCAGGGCCTGCGGCGGCTGATTCACGTTGTAGCGCGATTCCCGAAGGCTCTTTGCCAGGAAGCGGGTATTCTCATCGGGATCGGCCGAGGGATCCTGAAACGCGATGTGGTTGATCTCGATGCCGGCGTGGTCTTCGGCAAGGGTGAGCTGCGCGTAGACGGTGACGCCGCGCGGCTTGATCTCCAGATCGAGAACGACCTCGGGCTTGCCGCCCCACTCCAGCGTATAGTTCCCGCCAAGGCCGAAGTTCACCGTGCCCGGATGAAAGAAAAGCTCCGCCGCCGAAGCGACGAGATCGGAGAGATTGCCGTAATACTCGAAGCGCAGCAGTGAAATGAGGTCAGAAGCATCCAGAAGGCGCAGTTCTGTCGCGACCGGGCTGATCGCGTTGGCGAGGATCTTTTCACGTTGGGCAGAGTGAGGGCATTTTTTCATTCGGCTTATCTTACCCGTTTGTTCTTGGCGTTTGCGGCGTAGACCCGATGGATCAGCTCCGCAACGGCCTTATAGAAGACTGACGGTATGACACTATCGACCGAGACTTGCGCAAACATGGAGCGGGCAAGCGGCGGATCTTCGAACACCGGTATGCCGTTTTTCTCGGCGATCTCCCTGATCTTCAGCGCGATGAGGTCCTGGCCCTTGGCCAGCACCACCGGCGCGTCGTTTTCCTCGCGCGCGTAGCGCAGCGCCACCGCATAGTGCGTCGGGTTGGCGATGACGAGCGTCGCGCGGTGCACGTTGGCGATCATGCGCCGGCGCGCGCGGTCGCGCATCAGCGAGCGCTGCCGGCTCTTGACGAAGGGGTCGCCTTGCGCCTGCTTGTTTTCTTCCTTCACCTCATGCCGTGTCATCTTCAGTTCGGTGAACCAGTGATGCCGCGACCAGAAAAGATCGGCGATCGCGACGATCGCGGTGGCGATCAGCATGACGATGATGATCTTGCGCATCGCCGTCGTCATCCGCACGAGGATCGTCTGCGGATCGGAGAACATCGCGTCGATCGAGCTGAAATATTCGCTTCTCAGCACGAAGAACAGAATCACCCCGACGATGACGACCTTGAACAGCGATTTTCCGAATTCGATGAGGCCGGGCAGGCTGAAGAGCCGCGACCAGCCTTTGACGATGGAGATGCGAGAGGCCTGCGGCCGGATACGCTCGAGCACGGGCGTCGGCAAATTCTGGAAGATGGAGGAGGCGATGCCGAACACCATGAACAGGATGAAGGCAGGCGCCAGCAGCGCAGCGCTCGCCCAGCCGAGCCGGATGAAGAGCGCCAGAATATCCGGCCCCGTTTCTATCTTCCACTGGTCGGGCTGCTCGAAGATGTCGCGCAGCGTCTCGTTCATGCGCCCGACGGCGTCAGGAAGGAAGAACACTAGATAGATGAAGGTGGCGAGAATGGTCGAGAAGATCGACAGCTCGCGCGAAAACGGCACATTGCCTTTCTCCGCGGCATCGCTTCGTTTCTTCGCGGTCGGGGCTTCTGTTTTGCTGTCCTTGTCATCATCTGCCAAGTCGCGGCCCTCCGTCAAAGAAACAGGCCGCAGCCGATGCATGCCGCCCGAAAGCGTGCAGCGGTTTTGGGATGACGATATGCATCAAAGCAAAAACCTAAAGCGCCTCGCATGATTTAAGCATACGAGGCGCTTTGGAGCACGACCTATCATTGGAAGGGTAATCGCCCGTGACACGGCGATCAACAGCCGCCTTTCGGCATGCTTGATTTGTCAACAGTCTCGAAGAGTTAGGCGGCCGCCGAAGCGTCGCCTTCCTTCTCCTTGAGCTCGATCTGGCCCGAGTTGGCCAGGCGAATCGCTTCCTGCGCCACGGCGCGGCGAGCGATGGCGATCTCGCGCGGATTGACGCCGCCCATGCCGCTCTGCAGATCCGATTCGATCATGCGGCGCTGGCGTGGGCTGATGGCGGACAGAACCGATTCGCGGATCTCGGGGGGCGCACCGCGCAGCGCGACGGTAAGCACATCCGTCGAGATGTCGTTGAGCAGCATGACACGGCTGCGCTGCGGCATGTACATGAGGTCTTCGAAGAGGAAGATCTTCGGGCGGACCTTGTTGACCGATTCGCGGCTGATCGATTCGAGCGAGGTGAGCAGCGTGTCGACCTGCGGCTTGTCGAGCTCGTTCATCAGGTCGGCGACCTTCGTCGAGCCGGCCGCATTGCGCTCTGCCTCGACTTCGGCGAGCAGCGTCATGACCTGGTTTTCGATGATCTGCGCGGCCTTCGGGCTGACGGTCTTCATGTTGACCGTGCGGTTCATGATGTCGGCGCGGCGATTGTCGGGAAGCTGCAGCAGCACCTTGGCGCCGAAGGAGGAGGGCATCATCGAAAGAATATAGGCGACGGTCTGTGGATGTTCGCGCAGCAGGAACTGTGCGACGAACCCGGGCTCGGCTTCGCTCAGACGATCCCAGATCGAAGTCTCGTAGGCCTGGAATGCGGTGCGGCGGCCGAGCAGGCTGTCGACTTCGTCGGGCGTCAGGCCTTCTTCCAGAATGGCCTCGATCGCCTTGGCGTTGTCCATCAGGCCGGCGCCCTCGGTGAAGAGGTCTTCGAATTCGCCTACGAGCGACAGCAGTTCGTCCGGCGGAATGGCGCGCAGCGACTGGGCGGATGAGATAATGGTCTGCAATTCGGCCTGGGTGAAATATTTCAACAGCCGGCCGGCGACTCCCTTTCCCATAGCGAGAAGAACAGCCGCCGCCTTTTCAGCCTGGGTCAACGGTTTCCCGGCTAGCGCGCCGCCGAAATCGTCAAAGTCCATCATGGTCTAACCTCTCCGTCCCACACAGGGATCAGGCTTTCTTCGTGCTCAAAACTTCTATCAGTTTCACACCGAATCGCGTGTCGTCGTTATCAAGCACCGTAATCTCGCCGCGTGCAATCCTGCGGCCGTTCACCATAATCTCGACCGGTTCGCCGATCTTCTTGTCGAGGGCGATCGTCGCCCCTTCGTTGAGATTCATCAGGCCGGAAACCTGCATCCGGCTGGTGCCGAGCATGATCTGGACATCGATCGGAATGTCCATGATCAGTTCGAAGTTCGAACTCAGCGCGCTGCCGAGCGGAGCTGGCGACGCCTCGAACGATGAGCTGCCGCCGAAATCCATCCCTGCAGCCGGGCTGGCATTGCCGGCGCCGAAATCGCCGCCGAAATCGTCGCCGCCGAACGGGGAATCCGAAACCTCGCCGCCGAAGGCGGCCAGATCCGTTCCTGCTGCGAAAGCATCATTCTCGAGGTCGCCGCCAAACTGCGACAGGTCGCCGTCGGCATCCTGCTTCAGCACGCCGCGCAGATCGTCGATCGCCTGGTCGAGATCGGCCTCGCTGCCCGGAACGTCCAGGGGGAAGTCGCTGTTCTGCTGTGTTTTCTTCGTTGCCATGAAATCACTATTCCAGTTGAAACTTGCCTCAAACTGCCTTTGCAGCCCAAAAGCCCGAGAACCGATTAATTCATTAAATGACGGATGAGTTCGTCATCCGAATTCATCGTATCCTTGACGCGGACCATGTAGTTTTCGCCTGAACGTCCGAACTCGCACACGTAAAGTTCCTTGCTGTTGGCGCTGACCTCGACGCGAACGTCTTCGCGGTCGCGGAACGGAATGACGTCGCCGACCATCAGCTTCGATATAGTGCGCAGCGTCAGATCCTGTAGCCTGATCTTTGCCTCGAGCGTGACATGCGAGCGGCGGACCTGGTCGCCGAGCTGCTCGGTCCATTCCGGCGATTTGTTGGCGGCCTGGCGCTTCGGCTTCGGCGGCGTCACGTTGGTCTTGAGCAGCGCCGTCTGAGGAACGATCAGCGAGAATTCGGAAACGATGCCGGCCAGCGTGATCGACATGTTGATGGCGGCGGCGAACTCATCCGGCCGGTCTTCCGGCGGCCGGGCACGGGTGTCATGGGCGTGCGGAGCCGACAGGCTGAGTTCGAAACCGCCCGGCGCGTTGACGGCGGACCGCAGCACCTTGGCGATCTTGTCGAAGATCATGACCGCGAGGTCGAGTTCGATGACCGACAGCAGACGGTCGGCCGGTTCCTCGATCGTATCGGCCGTGGCGCCGAGCAGGTGCTCCATCAGCGTGATGACGAAACCGTTGCCGCAGGCGAAGGTGATGTTCTGCGACCAGTTGCGCAACACCGCGTCGACGAGCGTGACGTTGGCGCTCAGGTCGTCGATCAGGTGGTTCTTGTAGCCGATCTCGCAGCCGAGATAGTTGACCGTCACGTCGAGGCCGGTCTCGCTCTTGATGACGTCGGGGAAAAATTCGCTGTAGACGTCCCCGAAGGAGCTGCAGATCTTGGCGACCCTGCCTCTGTCGCCGAGCCCGCCTGTCAGCTTGGCGAGAAGGGCAGGATCCATTGCCGGTTTGTCATGCGAAGCATTGCTCATAGTCATTTAAGCCGCCTTGTTTTCGCCACCTGGGTTCATCATTTCCTGCTCGACTGCATCGATCGACGGACGCTCGTAGGCCGAGATCGTCTTGCGGCCGTATTCGAGAGCGACCTGCGGCACCGAGCCGTTCATGTAGGCAAGCAGCGTCTGCTTGACGATGACGTAGAGGCGGTGCTGCTTGTTGCGCACGATCTTGATCTGGGAGACCAGCGGCGAGCAGAGGCAGTAGGACAGGAGAATGCCGAGGAAGGTTCCGACGAGCGCCGAGCCGATCAGGTGACCGAGTACCTCAGGCGAATCGTTGATGTGGGCCATCGCCTTGATGACGCCGAGAACAGCCGCGACGATACCGATCGCCGGGAAGGAGTCGCCCATGATCTGTATCGCGTGGTACGGCTTCATCTTGTCGTGCATGATGGTGTTGAGCTCTTCGTCCATCAGCGCCTCGATCTCGTGGCTGCGGGCATTGCCGATGATGATCAGGCGCACGTAGTCGCAGATGAAGGCGGTCAGTTCCTTGTTTTTCAGAACGGTCGGAGCCTGCTGGAAGATCGTCGATTCGGCCGGATTGTCGATATGGGCTTCGATTTCGTTTCGCGACTTGGTGCGCAGGTCGCGCATCAGCGAATAGAGCACGCCGAGCGTATCGAGATAATTGCGTTCCTTGGGAACGGCGTGCTTGAAGGCTTCGCCGAGCGCCTTGCCGGAATCCTTCACCACCTTCATCGGGTTGGCCATGATGAAGCTGCCGAGGCCGGCGCCGCCGATGATGACGAATTCGAAGGGCTGGAACAGCGCTTCCACGTGGCCGCCCATCGCCATGAAGCTGCCGATGACACAGCCGCAAGTCACTATAAATCCGATAATGATGTTCATCGTCAGCCCAATCTGAACGTTGCTTTTCTTTGAGACCGATAGGGTTTCTGCCTTGCGTGAGGCTGATGAAAGGGCCGCTCGTGAGGCCATTGCGCGTGCCAGCTTCGCGCAAGCATCTGCCGTCAGGCTAAAGGTGACGAATGGGTGTCCGCACCCGTTTCTGAGATGCCGCCTCAGCGAATCCCGGCCGAACCAGATCAAACGACGCCCGGTTTTTCGTTCCGTTCATCGCCAATGCTTGGAGCTTACCGACATGCAATCCGGTCTTTATGTTTCTCTGTCGTCGCAGATGGCGCTGGAAAAGCGCCTGAACACCATCGCAGACAACATGGCGAACGTGAACACGACCGGTTTTCGCGGCACCGAGGTGAAGTTCGACGAGATGGTAACGAACACCAAGAACAAGCTGAATACCAAAATCGCTTTCGTTTCACAGGGCAACGACTATCTGAACGAGCAGAACGGCGAATTGCAGCACACCGGCAACATGCTCGATTTCGCCATCAAGGGCGATGCCTGGTTTTCGCTCGATACGCCGGCGGGCCGCGTTCTGACGCGGGATGGCCGCTTCACGATGAAAGAGACCGGCGAACTCGTCTCGATCCGGGGATATCCGGTTCTCGACGCCGGCGGCGCGCCGATCCAGCTCAACACGACAGGCGGCGAGCCGGCCGTCGGCACCGACGGCATCATTTACCAGAACGGCCGTCAGGTCGGCTCTCTCGGCCTCTTCGAAGCGGATATCAGCAAAGGTTATCTGCGGTACGAAAACAGCGGCATCATGACCACCGAGCAGCCGCGCGCCGTCGTCGACCGCTTCAACATCGGCGTCGAGCAGGGTTATCTCGAAAATTCCAACGTCAACGCCATGCGCGAGATCACCCAGCTGATCGAAGTCAACCGCGCCTTCGAAAGCATTTCGTCGCTGATGCGTGACAGCGAGGATTCGTTCAAGGAAGCCGTCCAGACGCTCGGAGGCAGCCGCTAGGGCGGGGTTGAAGAATGAGCAGCACGCTACTGTCCGAAGATAGTCTTTCCCCGAAGCTGACGCATCTGGCGGGCCTCGTCGATCGATACGTGTCGCCGGAGTTCGCCGTCGCCCATGGCGGTCGCGTGCAGACCATTGCCGCAGGCCATTACACGGTGCGCGGCCTTTCCCGCCATGTGCGTCTGGGGGAATTCGTCGCCCATAAATCGGCGACCGGCATCCATCTCGGGGAGGTCGTGCGCGTCGAGCCGGATCTGATCTATGTGTGCCCGATCGAACCCGGCGAGCCGATCGGCATTCACGATACGGTCATCCGCAAGGGCGCCTTCCGCATTTCGCCGTCGGACAGCTGGTGCGGGCGCACAATCAATTCGCTCTGTGAGCCGATCGACGGGCTGGGCCCGATCACCGAAGGGCTCGACCGCCGCTCGATCTCCAATACCGCGCCGCCTTCGATGACGCGCCAGCGCGTCGAAACCGGCTTCAAGACCGGCGTGCGCGCGATCGACATCTTCTCGCCGCTCTGCCTCGGGCAGCGTCTCGGCATCTTCGCCGGTTCCGGCGTCGGCAAATCGACGCTTCTATCCATGCTCGCCCGCGCGGACGCCTTCGACAAGGTGGTGATTGCGCTCGTCGGCGAACGCGGCCGTGAAGTGCGCGAATTCATCGAGGATACGCTCGGCAGCAATATGAAGAAGGCGATCGCCGTCGTCGCAACCAGCGATGAAAGCCCGATGCTGCGCAAGATGGCGCCGCTGACGGCGGTCACCATCGCCGAGCACTTCCGCGACAAGGGCGAGAACGTCCTCTTCATCGTCGACAGCGTCACGCGTTTCGCCCATGCCATTCGCGAGGTGGCGACGGCTTCCGGCGAGCCGCCGATCGCGCGCGGTTATCCCGCTTCCGTCTTCACCGAGCTGCCGCGCCTCCTGGAACGCGCCGGTCCCGGCCCCGAAGGCGCCGGCACGATCACCGCGATCATCTCGATCCTCGTCGACGGCGACAACCACAACGACCCGATCGCAGACTCCACGCGCGGCATCCTGGACGGTCATATCGTCCTGCAGCGCAGTCTCGCCGAAGAAGGGCGCTATCCGCCGATCGATCCGCTCGCCTCGATCTCGCGTCTCGCCCGAAAAGCCTGGACGCCGGACCAGGAAAAGCTGGTGTCGCGGCTGAAGGTGCTGATCCACCGGTTCGAGGAAACGCGCGACCTGCGCCTGATCGGCGGTTACCGCCAGGGCGCCGACCCCGATCTCGATATGGCGGTCAAGCAGGTGCCCATCATTTACGACGTTCTGAAGCAGTCTCCCGGTGACCGCGAATCGGCCGATGCCTTCGCCGATCTCGCCGGCGCGCTCAAGGCTGCGGCCGGCATGGGCAATCAGGGCGCACCCATCCAGAGGAGATAGACGTGGCTGAATTCGACGACGAACGCATCGCTTCCCTGAAGCCGCGCAGGAAGGCCGTCATTCTGGACCGGCTTCTGACGTTTGCCGGCCTGGCGCTGGCCGGCGCGTCGGCCTTCTTTCCCTGGTACGTCTTCTTCAACGAGGACAAGTTCGGCATCAACGTCGCCACAAGCGACAACGCCCGCGAGCTGCCGGATTGGCCGGCCCGCAACGTCTTCAGCGTCTCGCCGCTTGCCATGGTCAACAAGAACGAGGCGGACAAGAAGGTTCCGCCGATCGATACGCTGACGACGGCGACCGTCTCCAATCTCGGCAAGGAGCGTGATGGCGCCATGCTGAAGGAGGATCAGCCTTTCCCCGGCAAGTCTTCCTTCCGCCTGCTGCACGTTTCCAACGGCCGGGCGCTGATCGAGGATCCTTCGGGCATGTATGTGGTGCGGATCGGTTCGATCCTGCCCGACGAGAGCCGTCTCGCAACGCTCGAGCAGCGCGACGGCAAGTGGGTGATCGTCACGTCCAAGGGCGAAATCTACCAGAACAACTGACGCCGTTTGCAGAAGCATGAGGCAACAGGGGCTCCGCCGCGAACCGGCCGGAGCCTCTTCCTTTTGGAGGCCGCTTTCGCCCAAAGCCCTCAAAGCCTGAATTCCCGTAAGTCCCACGCAAGATTACCCCACTAGGTTCGGGACAGTAAAAACGGAGAGTTCTCATGCAACCGATCCAACTTTTCGACTTGGCTTCGCGGCAGGCGGAATGGCTGACGATCCGTCAGCAGGTTGTTGCCGGCAACATCGCGAATGCCAACACCCCGAAGTTCCACGCCAAGGACGTCACGCCCTTCGACGCCGTGCTGGATAAGTCCGAGATCACCATGGCGCGCACCAATCCGGCGCATCTGAGCGGCAACGATTTCAGCGAGAGCGGCGATATCGACGTCAAGGATGCCGCGCTCGATCAGGAAATCGGCATTCAGGAATCCGGCAACACCGTCGGTTTGGCCGAAGAACTTTCCAAGTCCGGCGATATCAAGCGCCAGTACGATCTGAACACCTCGCTGGTCAGCTCCTTCAACCGCATGATGCTGATGACCGTCAGGAAGTAAAAGTCATGGATCCGCTTTCAGCAGCAATGAAAATCGCCGGTTCGGGGCTCGAGGCACAGTCGACGCGCCTGCGCATCGTCTCGGAAAACATCGCCAACGCCCGCTCGACCGGCGACACGCCCGGCGCCGACCCCTATCGCCGCAAGACGATCACCTTCGGCCAGCAGATGGATCGCACCAGCGGCGTCGAGACGGTCAACGTCAAGAAGGTCGGTGTCGACGAAGGCGATTTCAGCACGGAATTCGACCCCAGCAACCCGGCTGCGGACCAGAAGGGCGTCGTCAAGCTGCCGAACGTCAATATCCTGGTCGAGATGGCCGACATGCGCGAAGCCAACCGCTCGTATGACGCCAATCTGCAGACCATCAAGCAGACCCGCGACCTCATCTCCTCCACGATCGATCTCCTGAAGAGCCAATAATAATGATCAGCAGCGTCCAGAATGTCAGCAATCTTTCCATGACCCGCGCGCTCGGCGCCGTCGACGCCGAAAATTCCACGTCGTCGTCTGCCGCAGCCACCATGCCGGGCACCGCGGGCGCAGCCAACGGCATGAGCTTCGCCTCTGTCATGGGCAACATGGCGACCGACGCCGTCAACAGCCTGAAGGGCGCGGAAAGCATGTCTTTCGCCGGCATCAAGGGCACGGCGACGACGCGTGAAGTCGTCGATTCCATGCTGCAGGCCGAACAGACGCTGCAGACCGCGATTGCCATCCGTGACAAGGTCGTCTCGGCCTTTCTCGACGTCACCAAGATGCAGATGTAACTGATTTGAGGACGAACAGATGAGAGCGCTCGCCATCGCAGCAACGGGCATGGATGCCCAGCAGACCAATCTGGAAGTCATCGCGAACAACATCGCGAACATCAACACGACGGGCTTCAAGCGAGCCCGCGCCGAGTTCACAGACCTTCTATACCAGACCGAACGCGCCAAGGGTGTCGCCAACCGCGCCAACCAGGCCGTCGTTCCGGAAGGCGCCAATATCGGCCTCGGCGTTCAGACCTCGGCTGTCCGCAACCTGCATCTCCAGGGCGAACTTACCCAGACCGGCAACGACCTCGACGTGGCGCTGATCGGCAAGGGCTTCTTCCAGATCCAGTCGACCGATGGCACCACGCTCTACACCCGCGCCGGCGCGTTCAACAAGAACGACCAGGGCCAGCTCGTCACCATCGACGGCTATGAGGTCCTGCCCGGCATCACCATCCCGCAGGGCTCGACAGAACTGACGATCAGCCGCTCCGGCGAAGTGACCGCCAAGCTGCCAGGCCAGACCGATCCGACCACGCTCGGCCAGCTGACGCTCGCCGATTTCGTCAACGAGGCGGGCCTTCAGCCGATCGGCGACAACCTCTTCCAGGAAACGCCGGCATCCGGCGACGCCGTCATCGGCAATCCCGACGAGGAGGGCTTCGGCTACATGAAGCAGGGCTACCTGGAATCCTCGAACGTCGACCCGGTGAAGGAAATCACCGAGCTGATATCGGCCCAGCGCGCTTACGAAATGAATTCCAAGGTGATCACGACAGCTGATGAAATGGCCTCCATCGTCAGCAAGAACCTGAAGTAAGGGGAAGGGCCGAAACATGATGTTTTGCCGGGTAGGACGCATCTCAGGATGGGTGGCGGCAGCCACGATCGCAATCGCGGGCATCGTTTTGCCCGTGAATGCGGATGCCGGCATGGGTTATGCCGTCGTCCCGACGACGATCATCTACCCCGGCGACACATTGTCGGGCAGCCAGCTTCAGGAAGTCGAGGTCACCAATCCCAACCTCGCCGGCGATTATGCCAAATCGATCTCGCAGGTCGAAGGCATGGTTTCCAAGCGCACGCTGCTGCCGGGCCGCACGATTTCGGTTTCGGCGCTGCGCGAGCCCTATACGGTGACGCGCGGCTCTTCGATCCGCCTGGTCTTCTCTCTCGGCGCAATGACGATCTCCGCCGCCGGCACGCCGCTCGAAGACGGCGCGACGGGGCAGCTCATCCGCGCACGCAATATGGATTCCGGCGTCATCGTCAGCGGCACGGTGCTTGCGGACGGCACGGTCCATGTGAGGGCAAAATGAAATTGTTCTTCCGTTTCCTTACCCTTGTCGCGGTTCTCGCCATGAGTTTGGCCGATGTCGCGCCTGCCTGGGCGCTGACGTCCCGCATCAAGGACATCGCCTCGCTTCAAGCCGGTCGCGACAACCAGCTGATCGGCTACGGCCTCATTGTCGGCCTGCAGGGAACCGGCGACGGTTTCCGCTCTTCGCCCTTCACCGAACAGTCGATGCGGGCGATGCTGCAGAACCTCGGCATCTCGACGCAGGGCGGCCAGTCCAATGCCAAGAACACGGCAGCCGTGATGGTCACCGCCAACCTGCCGCCCTTTGCAAGCCCCGGCAGCCGCATCGACGTCACGGTGAGTTCGCTCGGCGACGCGACGTCGCTGCGCGGCGGCACGCTCGTCATGACCTCTCTCTCTGGCGCCGATGGCCAGATCTATGCCGTCGCGCAGGGCGCCGTCATCGTTTCCGGCTTTCAGGCGCAAGGCCAGGCGGCGACTGTGACCGAAGGCGTCACCACCGCCGGCCGCGTGCCCGGCGGCGCGATCATCGAGCGCGAACTGCCGTCCCGCTTCAAGGACTCGGTCAACCTCGTCCTGCAACTGCGCAACCCCGACTTCTCCACTGCGATCCGCATTGCCGACATCGTCAACGGTTACGCCTCGGCGCGCTTCGGCGGCCCGGTGGCGGAGGCGAAGGATTCGCAGGAAGTGGTGGTCCAGAAGCCGCGCGCGGCCGATCTCACCAGGCTGATGGCCGACATCGAAAATCTCATCGTCGAAACCGACACGCCGGCCAAGGTCGTCATCAACGAGCGCACCGGAACGATCGTCATTGGTTCGGATGTTCGCGTCTCGCCGGTCGCCGTCAGCTACGGCACCTTGACGGTCCAGGTCACCGAAACGCCGCAGATCATCCAGCCTGAGCCCTTCTCGCGCGGCCGGACCGCCGTCCAACCGCAGACCGATATCGCGGCGGAGCAGACCGGCGGACGCGTCGCCATCATCGATGGCCCCGACCTCAGAACCCTCGTCGCCGGCCTCAACAATATCGGCGTAAAACCGGATGGCATCATCGCCATTCTCCAGGGCATCAAATCGGCGGGCGCCCTCCAGGCGGAGCTTGTGCTGCAATGATTGGTATCATCAACCTTGATATGACGGTCCTGCAGCTGCTGCGCCGGCTGGCGCTGCCGGCGGCAGGCCTCGTTCTTCTGTCGATCCCCGGCGCCTTCGCGCAGGAGCATCCGGAAGGCGCGATCACCTCTCAGGACGAGATCAAGCAGTTCTGCACGAACATTGCCGATCCCGCCCGCGACCAGCGTTATCTCCTGCAGAAGCAGGAACTGGAAAGACTTCGCGCCGACATCGACGCCCGCATGGCCGAGATGGACAAGCGCAAGGCCGAATACCAGGACTGGCTCAAGCGCCGCGACGATTTCCTGAAGCAGGCGGAAGCCGGCCTCACCGAAATCTATAAGAAGATGAAGCCGGACGCGGCGGCACTGCAGTTGCAGGACATGAAGATCGAAGTGGCCTCCGCCGTTATCATGCGGCTCGGGCCACGCCAATCGAGCCTCATCCTCAACGAGATGGATCCGCAGAAGGCTGCGGTCATCGCCAACATCATCGCCAGTGCGTCCGATCCCAATACGTCGAAGGATCCTTCATGAATATGCGTCTCACGGCTGCGATCGCCGCCCTCGCACTCCTTGCAGGCTGCCAGACTCCGACGGCGGTCAGCGAGATCGGCCGCGCGCCTGCCATGAGCCCGATCGGCAGCGGCCTGGCTTACGGCCAGACGCCGCAGATGGCGCTCTATCCGAAGCAGCCGCGCGCCGTCGCGCAGGGCTATTCGCTGTGGAGCGATTCGCAGGCCGCTCTTTTCAAGGATGCGCGCGCGCTTAACGTCGGCGACATCCTGACCGTCGACATCCAGATCAACGACAAGGCTTCCTTCGACAACGAGACCAACCGCAGTCGCTCGAATTCGAGCGGCATGAACTGGGACGTCAACGCCCAGATCTTCGGCTGGACACCCGAGTCCAAGACCGACCTGACCTACGGTTCCGACACCAGCACCGACGGCAAGGGCAAGATCGAGCGCACCGACAAGATCACCCTCCTGGTCGCGGCCGTCGTCACCGGCATCCTGGAAAACGGAAACCTCGTCATCTCGGGCTCGCAGGAAGTGCGTCTGAACCAGGAACTGCGCATCCTGAACGTCGCCGGTATCGTTCGCCCGCAGGACGTCAATGCCGACAACCAGATCTCCTACGACAAGATCGCCGAAGCCCGCATTTCCTATGGCGGCCGCGGCCGTCTGATGGAAGTGCAGCAGCCTCCGCGCGGCCAGCAGGCCGTCGACCTTTTCTCACCGCTTTGAGGTTGAACGACGATGGCAGAGCCAGACGCAGCCGCAGGTCAACCGAAGAAATCCGGCTTCCTGATGACGATCATCGGCGTGGTCGTGCTGACCCTCCTCGGCGCCGGCGGCGGCTGGGCGGTCGGCACGATCGTCGCGCCCAACATCAAGGGTGCCAAGGAAGCCGAACTGGCCAAGGAGACCGAGGCCAAGAAAAAGGCCGAAGAAGGCCTGGCGCGCATCTCGACCGAAGAGAACAACGTCGTCCAGCTCGAGCCGATCACCTCGAACCTCGCTTACCCCTCGGAGAACTGGGTGCGACTCGAAGTCGCGCTGCTGTTCAACGGGCCGCCGGATGTCAAGATTTCCGAGGATATTCACCAGGATATCCTCGCCTATATCAGAACCGTTTCCCTTCAGCAGATCGAGGGGCCGCGGGGCTTTCAATATCTCAAGGATGACCTGCAGGAACGTGTTGACCTTCGCTCGAAAGGGCGGGTATCGAAGGTCATGTTCAGGACATTTGTCATCGAATGATTCGATTCATAGTTTTCCTTGCCGCCATGATGGTGGTGCCGGAACTGGCGGTGGCGCAGCAGCTGCCGACTGATTTGTTGAACGTGCCGGTCGACGGCTCCGTCGCCGCCTGGATCATCCGCACGTTCGGCCTGTTGACCGTCCTTTCGGTCGCGCCGGGCATCCTCATTATGGTGACGAGCTTCCCGCGCTTCATCATTGCCTTTTCGATCCTGCGTTCCGGGATGGGCCTCTCCTCGACGCCTTCCAACATGATCCTTCTGTCGCTGTCGCTGTTCATGACCTTCTATGTCATGTCGCCGACTTTCGACCAGGCCTGGCAGAACGGCGTGCAGCCGCTGCTTGCCAACCAGATCAACGAGACCGAAGCCGTTCAGCGGATTGCCGAACCGTTCCGCACCTTCATGACGGCCAATACTCGCGACAAGGATCTGGCGCTCTTCGTCGATCTTGCGCGCGAACGCGGCCAGAATATTCAGACGACCGATCCGGTCGACTATCGCGTGCTGATCCCGGCCTTCATGATTTCCGAGATTCGCCGCGGCTTCGAGATCGGCTTTCTCGTCGTGTTGCCGTTCCTCGTCATCGATCTGATCGTCGCCACCATCACCATGGCGATGGGCATGATGATGCTGCCGCCGACTTCGATCTCGCTGCCTTTCAAGATTCTCTTCTTCGTGCTGATCGACGGCTGGAACCTGCTCGTCGGCAGCCTGGTGCGCTCGTTCAGCTGACCGGTTGCCGTCCATTTTCATCGCGAATAGAAAAACCCGCCGGATCGCTCCGGCGGGTTTTTCGTGCGGATTGAAAAGTCTCACTCGGCAGCGAAGGGCGCCGTGCGCGGCGGCAACGCCGGAATGTCCAGGTGATCGGGTGCAAGGCCCTGCTTGGCGCGCTCGGCCATGATTTCATAGGCCTGCTCGAGATGATGGCAGAAGCGCTCGGCGTCGAAGAGCGGCGCGATGTAACGCTTCTCCTTCAAATGCGCCTTGTATTCGGCGATCCGCTCCGGGTTCTGCGCCAGTTCGACGGCAAGGTCCTCATAGGCCTGCAGGTCGGCTGCGACGAGATCAGGTAGGTCGATAGCCCTGAGCAGGCTCTCGCTGACGCGTGAAGCGAAGTTGGTGCCCTTGACGGTCAAGACAGGCAGGCCGCCCCAAAGCTGCTCGGAGGTGGTCGTATGGCCGTTGACCGGGAAGGTGTCGATGCCGAGGTCGGCCGCCTGCTGGCGGCTGATATGGTCTTCGTAGGGTGCGCGCGGGCAGAAGATGATCCGCTTGGCGGAGATGCCCGCCGTCTGGAATTGCTTCAGGAGGTTCGCCTGGTTGCGCGGTGTATTCGCCATCAGCCACAGTACGCTGTTCGGCGCCCGCTTGAGAATCCGGCACCAACTGTCGATCGTCTCCGGCGTGATCTTACGGTTGCCGTTGAAGGAGGCGAAGATGAAAGCTTCTTCCGGCAGGCCAAGCTGCTCACGCGTGACCGGACGCGGCTTCGGGCGATGCATTGGATCGTTCGGCTGGTAGCTCTCCGGAAGCCGGCAGAATTTCTCATGATAGAACGGCTTTGCCATGTCGGGCAGCACCGAATGGTCGCCGATGACATAGTCGAGGTCGATATTGACGGTGCTGCCCGGAAAACCCAGCCAGCCAACATGCACCGGTGCGAGCGGCAGGTTGAAGGCCGTCGCGCGGCTGCCTGACGTATGGCCCTTCAGGTCGACCATGATGTCGATATTATGCTCACGCACCGCCTCCAGCATTGCCTGATCGGAGAAGCCGTGAACGTCCACGATCCTGCCCCAGCGGCTGCGGTCGGTATCGTTGTGCTTCAGGAATTCCGGGCCTGTATGGCAGAATAGCGTGACCTCGAAACGGTCTTTGTCATGCAGTTCCAGGATGCGCTGCAAGAGCTTCATCGTTGCGTGGCGATCCCAGAAGTCGGATGACATGTAACCGATCCGGATCTTGTCAGACCATTTGTGCGGCTGGTTACGGCGGAAGGCCACCCGTTCCTGGTTGAGGGGCGTGGTGCCGATCGTCGCATGCTGATTGTGTTCCTCGTTCCCGCACCAGTGCAGATGATAGAACGGATTGTCCTTGCGCAGGATTTCGATATCGCCTTTCGCAAGGGCCTCGTCGATCATGCCTTGATGCTTGCTGGCTTCTTCGAACTCATTGAATTCGCGGAGGAAAACAAGATGGAGGAAACGGAACGCGACGTTGCCGGGAAAGCGCTTGAAGAGGCTGCGCGCGAGCTTCTGGTTCGTTGGGTCATGGAGATCGTCGCCGAGCAGCAGGGCTGCCAGGCGGACGTGGTCGGGATTCATGCTCTCCGCCAGCACGGTCTTGAACGGGCTGATGATATCCCGCTGCTGGCGTTTCAGATAGATCGCGGTGATGATGAATGCGAGTTCCGCATCTTCCTGCGCCTTGGTCAGGTTGCGCATGGCGATCAGCAGCGCCTCATCCTCGTTGCCGGTCTCGTAGTAGAGCTTGGCCGCCTGCTTCAGATATTCGTAGGAATTCGGTCCTTCGCAGTTGCCGGCTAGGCCATAGGCTTTCGCGGCATCGGCTTTGAAGCCGAGCTGCACGAGGTTCTTGGCCAGCAGCGCATAGGTCTTGGCATCCTGCTGGATATCCATCAATTGGTTGAGCGTCGCCAGGGACTGTGTGTAGCGGCCCATCTGGTAATCCTTGGATGCCGCAGAGAACGAAACTTTGCTGTTCAAAACCCAACTCCGTGAAGGAAATGTTCTGGCGTGGCTGCCGATTGCCGACGCGCGCACGGGCCGTCCTCCCCGAAAATGGGGGATCGGTCCGATAATGCTATCCCGGCATCTGCCACACTCGCATTCGAAGCTTGCTTGAAACCGGTGGCGCGGTGAGCGCCCGCTCGTCCTGGAGGCTTCGCTTGTCCCAGAAAAGCGCCTACTCTTGCCGGTAAAGGTTGCTTTTCAGCAGCCATTAACTACGCCTTGTGAGGAGCCATTAACTATGCCGTGTGAGGGCAGGTAGAGCACCCGTATTTTTAAGAAGTTGGCAAGCATTGGCTGCGAGATTGCCCTGGACATGACGGGTTTGGGCCAAAACAAACAGGCGCCGAGTAGCATGAAGCTGGTCCGTCATCGCCGGTATTACAGTCCGGTATGTCCTCCTTTTTGTATCTAGTTTTCCAGGGGACAGACTTATGACAAGCATTAACACGAATTCTTCCGCACAGGCCGCTCTCCAGACGCTGCGTAGCGTCAACCAGGGCCTCAACCAGACGCAGAACCACGTTTCCTCCGGTTACCGCGTTGAAAAGGCCTCCGACAACGCTGCTTACTGGTCGATCGCAACGACCATGCGTTCGGACAACAAGGCTCTCTCGGCCGTTTCCGACGCTCTCGGCGTAGGCGCTGCGAAGGTCGACACCGCTTACACTGCCATGGACAGCGCCATCGATGTCGTCGGCGAGATCAAGGCCAAGCTCGTTGCTGCAACGGAAAGCGGTGTTGACAAGGCCAAGGTCCAGGAAGAAATCGGCCAGCTGCAGCAGCAGCTCCTGAGCATCGCTCAGTCGGCTTCCTTCAACGGGGAAAACTGGGTTGCCGGTGCTGCCGGCACCAAGAGCGTCGTTTCCTCTTTCGTCCGCGACGGCTCCAACGCCGTTTCGATCAAGACGACCGACTATGTTCTCTCGAGCGGCTCTTTGGGCAACGTCCTGTTCGGCATGAGCGGCGGCTCGGTCGAAACCTCCACCGGTATCCTCGGCACTTCGACGGGCGCGACCGGCTCGATCTACGCGATGAGCATCACCAACTTCACCGCCGGCCAGATCCAGACGGCTCTGACCAACGTTGAATCGGCTCTGAAGGCCATGACCAGCGCCGGCGCTGCTCTTGGCTCGCTCTCCAAGCGTATCGACGCCCAGGACGACTTCGTCAACGCGCTCAGCGACTCGATCGACTCCGGTGTCGGCCGTCTCGTCGACGCGAACATGGAAGAAGAATCCTCCAAGCTCAGCGCCCTGCAGACCCAGCAGCAGCTGGCAATCCAGTCGCTGTCGATCGCGAACTCCTCTTCGCAGAACATCCTGTCGCTCTTCCGCTAAGAGCGGCCGGCACAAGGTTTCCAAGTTTCGCGGCCGGGTCATCCCCGGCCGCGAAATGTTTTAAAATAAGGTTAATAAAAATCTCCCTAAGTATCAGATATTTTTAAGAAATTTTGATTTCAAATTTAGCTTTCCTTAACCATCTTGCTGTTTTCTAGGCCCATCGAAACGGCGAGTTAACCCTAACAGAGATGGTTAACAGGCATGATGCTGATCGCTGTGGGCCGGCCAAAATCCGGAATGTCCCTTTTTAAAATCTGCCAACAAGGGGCAAGCAAACTATGACGAGCATCAACACCAATAACGCTGCAATGGCAGCCCTCCAGACTCTCCGTGGCATCAACCAGGGCCTCCAGGAAACCCAGGCGCACGTTTCGTCCGGCTATCGCGTCGGCAAGGCTTCCGACAACGCTGCTTACTGGTCGATCGCAACGACCATGCGTTCGGACAACAAGGCTCTCTCGGCCGTTTCCGACGCTCTCGGCCTCGGCGCCGCCAAGGTCGACACCGCTTACGCCGCCATGGACAGCGCCATCGATGTCGTCGGCAACATCAAGGCCAAGCTCGTTGCTGCAACGGAAAACGGCGTCGACAAGGCCAAGGTTCAGGAAGAAATCAGCCAGCTGCAGCAGCAGCTCCTGAGCATCGCTCAGTCGGCCTCCTTCTCAGGCGAAAACTGGGTTGCCGGCAGCAACGGCACCAAGAGCGTCGTTTCCACCTTCGTCCGCGACGCCTCGAATGCCGTTTCGGTCAAGATGACCGACTACGTCCTCTCGAACGGCTCCATGGGCAACGTCCTGTTCGGCATGAGCGGCGGCTCGGTCGAAACCTCCACCGGCATCCTCGGCACTTCGACGGGCGCGACCGGCTCGATCTACTCGATGAGCATCACCAACTTCACGCTCGGCCAGATCCAGACGGCTCTGACCAACGTGGAATCGGCTCTGAAGGCCATGACCAGCGCCGGCGCTGCTCTCGGCTCGGTCTCTACGCGCATCGGCCTGCAGGAAGACTTCGTCAATGCGCTCAGCGACTCGATCGACTCCGGTGTCGGCCGTCTCGTCGACGCCAACATGGAAGAAGAATCCTCCAAGCTCAGCGCCCTGCAGACCCAGCAGCAGCTGGCGATCCAGTCGCTGTCGATCGCGAACTCCTCTTCGCAGAACATCCTCACGCTGTTCCGCGGCTAATAGCCCGCGCAAACATCGGCCCGCCGGTCATCCGGTGGGCCTCCGGAATCAAGCCGCGCTTCGATGGAGCGCGGCTTTTTTATTTTCATTAACTATTGATTAACCATAATGCTGTTTTCTCGGGTCAACGAGACGGCGAGTTAACCAAATTTAAGAACCGGTTAACAGGCATGAGGCTGATCCCCGTTCCCGGTGGCTTTCCGGAATGTCCCTTTTCCCATCAGCCAACTAGGGGCAATCACTTTCATGTCCAGCATTTTGACCAACGTTGCGGCAATGGCCGCTCTTCAGACGCTCCGCGGCATCAACGGCAGCCTTGAAGATACACAGAATCACGTATCGTCGGGTTACCGCGTCGAAAAAGCAGCCGACAACGCCGCCTACTGGTCGATTGCGACGACCATGCGTTCGGACAACAAGGCTCTGTCGGCCGTGTCCGACGCGCTCGGTCTCGGCGCCGCCAAGGTCGATACCGCCTATTCCGCCATGGACAGCGCGATCGACGTCATCAGCGAGATCAAGTCGAAGATCGTGGCAGCGACCGAAAAGGGTGTCGACAAGACCAAGGTGCAGGAAGAGATCAAGCAGCTGCAGGCGCAGCTGATGAGTATCGCTCAGTCGGCCTCCTTCTCCGGCGAAAACTGGGTTGCAGGCAATTCCACGAAGAGCGTCGTTTCGACCTTCGTTCGTGACGGCAACGGCAATGTTTCAGTCAAGACCACGGATTACGTCCTGAGCTCGGGTTCGATGGGCAACGTCCTGTTCGGCATGACTTCGGTTGGAGCGATCGAGACGACCTCCGGCATTATTGGCACATCAAGCGGCACGATCGGTTCGATCTACACGATGGATATCACCAGCTTCGGCTCGACCGAAATCTCCATGGCTCTGACGGCGATTGAAGCCGGCCTGGAAGCAATGACCAAGGCGGCCTCGCAGCTCGGCTCGATTTCCACTCGCATCGACCTGCAGGAAAACTTCGTCGCTTCCCTCAGTGACTCCATCGACTCGGGCGTTGGCCGCCTCGTCGATGCCGATATGGAAGAGGAATCAAGCAAGTTGACGGCGCTGCAAACACAACAGCAGCTGGCCATCCAGTCGCTGTCGATCGCCAACTCCAGCGCTCAGAACATCCTCACGCTCTTCCGCAGCTAAGTCGGACACTGAAGCTGGACCGAATCTTGCGCCCTCGTCCGGGGGCAAACGAAAAGCCTCTCGAACCGCGCCCGAAAAGGCGCGGTTTTTCTTTTTATTACAATATGTTAGTTGGCGGTGGAATAGGCGCGGCACGTTCGGTCCTCCGCTCTTGCCGAACAGGTTGATATCGAGTTAACTTCGCTTTGAGTTGATTTGCTCTTTTGCGACAAGCCGGTGGAACCTGCCGGAGGCATGACGCCACTTCCGTCGCCGCCGGCAATCCGGCCTGCCCTTTCATCTTATTCCGAGACCCTGTCGATGACCGTTAAGATTACCAGCGCGGCCGCGGTGAATGCGCTTGCGGTGCTGCGCAGCATCAACAAAGAAGCCAGCCAGACCCAGCAGCAAGTTTCCTCGGGATATCGTATCGAAACGGCCGCCGACGATGCGTCTTACTGGTCGATCGCGACCGTCATGCGCTCGGACAGCACCAATCTCGGCACGATCGGAGATGCGCTCGGCCTCGGCGCCGCCAAGGTGGATGCGACCTATACGGCGATGAATTCAGCGATCGATCTCATCACCCAGATCCGCACCAAGCTGGTTTCGGCAAGAGAGCCCGGCACCGACAAGGATAAGATCAATGCCGAGATCAGCGAATATAAGCAGCAGTTGCAGACGGTCGTCGAATCGACATCGTTTGCGGGTGAAAATTGGCTGTTGAATGGTGATGCGGCCGCCCCGCCGACATGGTCTGTAATCTCCGGCTTCGTGCGCGCGCCGACCGGCGAGTATCAGGCCCAGAGCATCGATTTCCCCTCGTCGCAGACCATCCTCATCGACAAGAACAATGCCAGCGGCGGCCTGTTGACCAAACCGGTCGACGCCCAGGCAATCAACAACAGCGGGACGGGTCCCCGCAACTACTACCTGTTGAACGCCAATTCGACGACGCCGGCGACGGGTACGGAGATTGCGATCGGCAAGAACACGACCGACGCGCAGCTCGCCGACATGCTCGACGTGACCGACGCGCTGCTCTCCTCACTGACGACGACGGCCGCTTCCATCGGCGTGATGAAGGCGCGCATCGACGATCAGGTCGACTATACCGCCAACCTGTCCGATTCGATCGACAAGAGCGTCGGCGCGCTCGTCGATACCGACATGGATGAGGCTTCGATCCGCCAGAAGGCGATCGAAACACAGAAACAGATGGCCGTCGAAGCGATCTCGATCCTCAATACGGCGTCAAGCAAGATCCTCATTCTGCTGGAATAGGGGAGGGCGCGATTACGGATGGCGGCAGGGCCATTCATCCTCGCGCAAGTTTGACTTCCTAGTTTCCGGCATGAAGGCATCGTCCGAATCCGTGCCGGTGCAAGGTCAAGCCCTTGCCCGTTTCGAGAGGGCATGACGGCGCGCAAGGTCGTTTAGAGCGGGGCAGGCATGCTGCATGCCTCGCGAATGCTGGATGGTTTTATGAGCATTTCGCTTTCCCGGTATTTGAAGGATTTCGGCGAACCGGAATCGCCGGCGCCGATCATCGACGTGGATGATTTCGCCGGCAATGGTTTTCCTGAAATGCCGAGCGAACCGGCGATCGACGTCGAGGCGGAGCGCCGCGAGGCCTATGCGGAAGGCCATGCGGCGGCAACTGCGGAATTGACCGAGAAATACGAACTCGAGGCGCGGGCACTGGCAGAGGTCCATGCGCGTGAGCTCGAGGAACTGAAGCTTCGTTACGAAGTCGAGGCGGCGGCGGTTATTGCGTCCCGTATCCGCGATATTGCCGAAGAGGTCGCCGAACTGGTCAGCGCCGGCGCCGCAGCCGCCATCGCGCCTGTCATGACCGAAGCGCTCGCGGCCAAGGCTGCCGAAAACCTTGCCGCGCTGCTGCGCGACGCGATCCTCGAAGGCGCTGCCGGACCGATCGTCGTCAGGGGGCCGGTACGGCTTTTCGACAGGTTAAAGACCGAGCTCGGCGACCATGCCGGAGCGGTTCGCCACATTGAGACCGACGATATCGATCTTGCCGTCGAAATCGGCGAATCCGTCATCGTCACCCGTATGTCCGCCTGGGCGGCCAGCTTGAAGAAAGTTCTCGAATGAGTGAAGGCGAAAACCACCACCACGGCAAGAACGAGATCATCATCGTCAAGAGACATGGCGGCGGCGATCACGATGGCGCCCATGGCGGTGCGTGGAAAATTGCCTATGCCGACTTCATGACGGCGATGATGGCGTTCTTCCTGGTCATGTGGCTGGTCAATGCCGCCAACGAGGAGACCAAGGCTGCGGTCGCGACCTATTTCAACCCGATCAAGCTTGCCGACGAAAAGCCGACCGAGAAGGGCCTGAAGAAGCCCGTCAAAAATGACGAGGGCGAGGAGAAGCAGGAAAAGTCGAAGCAGAAGGAAGAAAATCCGACCGAGGGCAAGTCAGCTGCGGACGGTGACGACCAGACCTCGACCTCAGGCGACCATACCAATTATTCTGAAGCCGATTTCTTCGAAAATCCCTATTCGGTTCTCGCCGAGATCGCGCAGGAAGTCGGCCAACAGGCCAATGTCAGCGCCAAGGGCGATGGCGGCGCGGCTGATTCCGGCCCCGCTACGGGCGCCGATGGCGGCGAAGCCTATCGCGACCCCTTCGATCCGGATTTCTGGACGAAGCAGGTCGAGGTCACGACGGCCGGCAAGTCACAGCCTCCCGGCAAGAGCGATGAGCAGCCGAGCGAGACAACCGAGATCGCAAAGGCCGAGATTGTGAAGCCCGAGGACGTGAAGCCGGTGACGCCGGCCGACCAGAAAGCGGCCAAGGACGCCAAGGGCGCGGCCGAAGCAGGGGATGGCAAGGCGGTTGGCAAGACGCCCGACGACAAGAAGGCCGACGCGCAAAAGGACGCCGATCATCAGAAGGACGCGGACAAGAGCGCGGCAAAGACGGAAGAGCAGCAGAAGGAAGCGGAGCAGCAGGAAGAAGCAAAGCAGCTCCAGCAGCAGATCGCCCAGCAGATCGGCGGGGTTGCCGGCAAACTCGCAGAAGGTTTGACCGTGACGGCGGCCGAAGGCGGCCTTCTCGTCAGCATCTCTGACCAGAACGACGACTCGATGTTCAACATCGGTTCCGCGGTTCCGCGCCAGGAAATGGTGCTCGCCATGGGCAAGATCGGCGAGATACTGAAGGATAGGGGCGGGGCTGTGGCCATCCGCGGCCACACGGACGGGCGCCAATATAAAGGGACGCAGAACGAGAACTGGCGGCTTTCGATGGATCGCGCCCAGAGCGCCTATTACATGCTGGTGCGCGGCGGGCTCGACGAGAAGCGCATATCCCAGGTCTCCGGCTTCGCCGATCGCCGGCTGAAGGTGACGACCGATCCGTTCGACGCGGCCAACCGCCGGATCGAGATTCTGGTGCAGGCGGATTAAGGATAGTCGGATGGCGCGTCGTCAGCATCGCTACCTCGGATTTGTGGCTCTCGGCCTGGCTATATTCTCGCCGGCCGCAGGCAATGCCGAGGATCCGGACGACCTTGCGCCGTACAAGATGCTGCGGTCGCTTCAATTCGTTCAGGATTCCGTGGCCGCCGGCGACCATTCGGCCGGCGAGATGCAGCGTTTCATGCTGGGCACGATCGATCAGCGGCTGCGCACCGTCGATCCCTCGGTCTTCGACGACGATCGCAATGTCGATGCCGCATTGATCTACGCGATGAGCGGCGGCAATCCCCAGACGCTCGAATATCTGATCGCCCACGACGTCAACGGCTATTTCGACAACCGTGTTACCGATGTGCTGCGCAAATATCTGAGCGGCAAGGGCCTTCTCGTCGCAAAGACGCTGGAGGAGACGGCAGGCGAGTATCGCGACAAGAAGATCGGCCCCTATCTTGCGCTGATCGGCGGCAACGTGCTGATCGCGACGAAACCGACGGACGCACTGGATCTTTACGACCAGGCGCGTCTCGCCGCGCCGGGTACGATCGTCGAGGAGGCGGCGTTGCGCCGCTCCGTCGCAATCTGCCTCGACAAGGGTATGCTCGACAGGGGGCTCGCCTATTCGCAGCGTTATATCAGGCGCTTCCTGCATTCGCCCTATGCCGGCCAGTTCGCCGATCTCTTCGTCAAGCTCGTCGTCGATCATGACCATGATGTGAAGCCGCAGGATGTTATCGACATTCTGTCCTTCATGGATGCTCCGCGCCAGCGCGAGGTCTATCTGCGCATCGCGCGCGCCGCCGCAATATCAGGCAAGCCGGAGCTGGCGCGCATGGCGGTGGAACGCGTGCAATCGCTCGGCGCCGGCACCGACAATGCCTTCGGCCCGCTTGCCGATTTCTACGGCGGCATGGCCGGCTTGCCGACCGACGACATCGATCGGGCGGCGAAAAATGTCAGCGGTATCGACGGCAATGCGCTTTCGCCGCGGGATCAGGCGCTTCAGGAGGCGGCGAGATCCGTCGCCGAGCAGATCCTGCGCGCTCCCGATCCGGCAAGCCTGACGCAAGCATCCAACCCTAATGATGATCATCAAGAAATCACTTCTGAAAAGGCTGCGGCTCTAGCCACGCAACCGGGAGCGCCAAGCGCACATCCCGAGCCTGTTCCAGGAGGTGTGGCATCGACTGGCCAGAGCCAGGATACCGACCCCTCATTCAACGCATTTGTGACGACCAGTCGATCCAGACTCGACCAGATCGACAGTCTTCTGGCGCAGGAAGGCAATTAAAATGATGGATATGAGCGTCTCGGGCGGTGCCCCAGGTACGGAGGCGGCTGCGGCTGCGAAGTCTTCGCGCCAGGCCGGAAAGGCTGACGCCGCCGACCAGAAGAACGGATTCTCCGATGTGCTTGCCAAGGCGAACGGCGGTTCGGCCAACGACCAGGCCGATGAGACACAGCCGGACCAGGGCGTGGTTGCCGAAGGCGCGGCCGAAAAGGCGGCGCGGGCGATCCGCGGCCGCAGCGGCGCAAAGCCATTGATCGATCTCAGCGATGCCGCGCTGAAGGCGCAGGCTGACGCAGAACCGGAAACGATCACCGATCTGGCCAATGTCGGAAAGGTTGCGGCCAAGCTCGCCAAGAACCAGACGAAAATGCCCGCCGATCTGGCCTTCGGCAAGCTCAATCCGAACGACGGTGCTGCAGCCGAGGTCGCGCAGGCAACCAAGGGCGTGAAGCATGCCAAGGCCGACGCACTGGAAGCGGATACGGATAAAGATAGCAGCGGGGATGACGACGGCGGCATTTCCGATGTCCTCGGCCTGTTGAAGCAGGACCCTGCCGAAAGTGCCGTGGCTTTGCCCGGCGCAGTCGTCGCGCATCAGGCGTCCGCAAAGGCCGATGAAGCGGTAACAGGCGACAAGAAGATCGACCGCGCCGACGCCAAGCTTGGCGGCCATGCGTCCGACGCGCTGGCGGCCGTCAGCAGCGCCGAGAGCAGCAAGGCGGACGACGTCGGGCTTGCCGGAGCGGAAAATGCCGACGCCGCCGATGGCAGGACGTTCAGGATCAGCCGCGCCGATGGCCGCGGCGTATCGATGGATATGCATATCGGCGCGGATCAAGCCGGACCGAAGGATGGCTCCAAGAAGGCTGATCTCGAAAATGTTTCGGTCCTCGAATCACGCCGCTATATCGGTCTGGCGCAGAACTCGAATTCCGCCGCCGTCACGGCGGCCCTTTCCGGCGATTCCGAATGGGCCCGCGCCATGCAACCGAGCTCGGCGCTCTCCAACGCGGCGGAATGGACGAGCACCGGCAAGGTGGTCAATACGCTGAAGATCCAGATGAACCCGATCGATCTCGGTCTGGTGACGGCGACCATGCGCCTGTCCGGCGATGCGCTGAACGTCGATCTCAAGGTCGAGACGGGCGCGGCTTATCGTCAGTTGAAGGAAGATCACGGCAAGATTCTCGAAGCTCTGCGCAGCCAGGGTTACACGATCGAGAATGTCACCGTCAGCATGGCGCCGGTCGAGCGTGCCGATGCCGGCAATCAGGCAGGCAGCCAGGGCCAGGGCTCCCAGCAGTCGCTTGCCCAGCAGGGGCAGGGCGGCGAGGCGCGCGAGCGCCACTATCAGACGGCGCAGCGGACGGACGGAGGCTTCAATGGCGCAGGCGAGACCGGGATTGAAGAGGTTTCTGCTGGCCGGCCTGGCAGCGGCAGCGCTGGCGGCGTTTACCTCTGAGGCGTCGGCCTCCACGGGTGCCTGCGAACGCGAGATCCAGTCGGCAGCGGCCAAATACGGCATCCCGGAGGGCATCCTCTATTCGGTCGGTCTGACGGAGACCGGCCGCAAGGGGTCGCTCTATCCTTACGCCATGAATGTTGAAGGCAAGGCGATCTTTCCCCCCTCCGAGCAGGACGCCATGAAGCAGTTCGATGTCGCCCGCAGAAGCGGGGCGAAGCTCATCGACATCGGCTGCATGCAGATCAACCACTATTATCACGGCGGGAATTTCGGCTCCGCCGAGGATATGTTCGACCCCCATCGCAACGTGGAATACGCAGCAAAATTCCTCCGCAACCTGCATGATCGTCACGAAACATGGACGATGGCGGTAGCCAGATACCATGCCGGGCCGAACAATGACCCTGCCCAGAAGCGATATGTCTGCCGCGTCATCTCCAATCTGGTCGCTACCGGCTATGGCAAGTGGACTCCCAATGCGAGTAACTTCTGCCAGAATTAATTCAATCAAAAATTGAAGATGGGTATTGTGACGAAACTGTGTCACAATATGGCAGGAATCCGGCACGAATCCCGTGCGCAAGTCATAATTAAGAGAGCGTTAACTTTTCCACGAAATTTTTGTGTGCATAAATATGGGCGCCTACTAGATATAGATCAAATCGCCACCCGGATCTTAATCAATTATTAATTTCTGCCATTAACTTTAACGAGTTGTCGCCGATTCGCGCGATTCGTACCCATAGATCATCGAAGTGCCACACTGATTCGGAGGCGGACGAATGATCGTAGTGGTTGATGAGCGTGAGCTCGTGAAAGATGGATACACATCTCTGTTTGGCCGTGAGGGCATTCCCTCCACCGGCTTTGATCCAGCGGAATTCGGCGAGTGGGTGCAGACCGCCGCGGATTCCGACATTGCAGCCGTCGAGGCTTTCCTGATCGGCCAGGGCCAGCGCAATCTGGAACTGCCCCGGGCGATCCGGGATCGGTCGATGGCGCCGGTGATCGCGGTCAGCGATCAGCCCTCGCTGGAAAACACCCTTGCGCTTTTCGATTGCGGCGTCGACGACGTGGTGCGCAAGCCGGTTCACCCCCGCGAAATTCTCGCAAGGGCGGCGGCCATTCGCCGCCGGTTGAAGGCGATCACCAACTACACCGATATCGGTGCGATCCGCGTCTTTTCGGACGGCCGTGATCCCGAGATCAACGGCGAGGTCTTCGCGCTTCCCCGGCGCGAGCGCCGCATCCTCGAATATTTGATCGCCAACCGCGGTCGCCGGGTTACCAAGACCCAGATCTTCAACGCCATCTACGGCATCTTCGATGAAGAGGTCGAGGAGAACGTCGTCGAAAGCCACATCTCGAAGCTGCGCAAGAAGCTGCGCAAGAAGCTCGGCGTCGACCCGGTCGATTCCAAGCGCTTCCTTGGTTACTGCATTGATTGGGCTTGATTTTTTCAGCCGGACGGAAGCGCCCGGCTGAACCTGGATATTTGGCCTCGCTGTCCGCATCACAGACAGCTTCACGCAAGGCCCGCCAAATACTCTTGAGCTTAACAGGTAAAACGAGGTTTTCAGATGAGCATTTTCGGCAGCATGAAGACGGCAGTATCGGGGATGAACGCGCAGGCGAACCGCCTCAGCACCGTCGCCGACAATATCGCCAACGTGAACACCACCGGCTACAAGGCCGTGTCGACGAGCTTCTCGTCGCTCGTTCTGCCTTCCTCGGGCGGCAACTACAATTCTGGCGGCGTTCAGACCTCTGTCCGCCAGGCCGTCTCCGATCAGGGTGACATTTCCTACACAACGTCGACCACCGACCTCGCCATTTCGGGCGACGGCTTCTTCATCGTCCAGGGTCCTGACGGCACGCCGGTCCTGACCCGCGCCGGCGACTTCCAGAAGGACGACGAAGGCAACCTCGTTAACGCAGCCGGCTTCCAGCTGATGGGCTATTCATACAATTCCGGCTCCCCCGCAGTCGTCGTCAACGGCTTCGACGGCCTCGTTCCCGTCAACGTCAGCCAGGATGGCCTGACCGCCATCGCCTCGACCTCGGGTGTCTTCAAGGGCAATCTCGATTCCAACGCCAATATCCCGGTCGCGCCTGCGACAGTCCCGAGCGCCAACCTTGCCACCACCACGGCCGATACCAAGAAGGTCTCGATGGTCGCCTATGACCGTCTCGGCAATAAAGTGATGTACGACTTCTATTTCACGAAAACCTCGGTCGCGGCAGCGCCGCCGCCGGCCCCTCCCGCGACTGCGGCCACCTGGGAAGTCGCGATGTTCCGCAACGCCAACGCGGCGGTTGGCGGCACTACATCCTTCCCTTACAGCGCGGGTGGCGCAGTCGGAACCGGATCGCTCACTTTCGATGCGAACGGCAAGATGACATCGAGCGGCGCCGTCACGATCACCGATGGCGTGACCGGCCAGACGATCGCCATGAATTTCTCCGGCTTGACGCAACTCGGCGCCGACTTCTCCGGCACCGGCACGCCGAACGGCCAGGCGGCGACCCCCGTCAAGGATGTGACGATCGACGGCGACGGCATCGTCTACGCCAAGTACGAGGATGGCAGCACCAAGCCGCTTTACCGTATCCCGCTCGCCAACGTCGCAAGCCCCGACAAGCTGACGCTGATGAGCGGCAACGTCTACAGCGCCAACGGTCAGTCCGGCGTTACCGTTACCGGCTTCCCGCAGACCAACGGCCTCGGCACGATCAAATCGGGTGCTCTGGAAGGTTCGAACGTCGACCTCGCCGGCGAACTCACCGAGATGATCGAATCGCAGCGCAGCTATACCGCCAATTCCAAGGTCTTCCAGACGGGTTCCGACATCATGGACGTACTCGTCAACCTCAAGAGATAAGTAAGGTAACGGGTAAGCCATGTCGCTCACGTCCGCACTTAATACCGCACAGAACATATTCAACAATACCGGCACGCAGAGCAGTGTCGTATCGAACAATATATCGAATGCGGGCAACAAGGATTACGTGCGCCGGCAGGCGATGCTCACCACGTCCCTGAACGGGGCGCAGGTCGTCCAGATCAACCGGGCACAGGAAGATGCCCTGTTGCGCCAGTATCTGAAGACGTCTTCTCAGGACAGCGCCCAGCAGGCCTTGCTGGGCGGTCTCGAGGACCTGAAATCGATCATGGGCGGCAACGACTACGAAACGTCGCCGTCCACCTATCTCGGCGTTTTCCAGGAGAAGCTTCAGGCTTTCAGAACCTCGCCTGGCAGCACGGTCGCCGCTCAGGGCGCTATCACCGCAGCCCAGGACGTCGCTACCTCGCTCAACAACGCGTCGAAATCCGTGCAGGACGTTCGCGCCACCGCCGACAAGCAGATCGGCACCGCGGTCGATAAGCTGAATACGCTGCTGAGCGAGTTCGAGAAGGCCAACAATGCGGTGAAGACCGCCACGGCTTCCGGCGCGGATGCATCCGGCGCGCTCGACGAACGTGAGAAGGTCCTCAAGCAGATTTCGCAGATCGTCGGCGTCAGCGCGACGACGCGCGACAATAACGACATGGTGCTGAGCACGCCTGATGGGACGATCCTCTTCGAGACGATCCCGCGCAAGGTGACGTTCAAATCCCAGGATGTCTATACCGCCACGACCGTCGGCAATTCCGTCTATATCGACGGTGTCGCACTGCCGCTCGGCAAAGGCTCGACGACGACGGGGCAGGGGAGCCTCCAGTCGCTCCTGCAGATCCGCGATGAGATCGCTCCCAATTTCCAGAAGCAGCTCGACGAAGTCGCCCGCGGCCTGGTCTCGCTCTTCAAGGAGCAGAACACCGCAGTTGGCCCGGCCTATGTTCCCGGCCTCTTTACCTGGAGCGGCGGCACCGTGGACACCGGCGGCACGGCCGTCGCCGGCATGGCGGCGAGCATCACCGTCAGCACCCGCGTGATCACCTCGCAGGGCGGCGATCCGATGCGCCTGCGTGACGGCGGTGTCAACGCCACCGGCCTCGTCAAAAATACAACTGGCGTCAGCGGCTACACAACTGAACTTGATCGCCTATATACCGCGATGAGTTCCGACATCGATTTCGACCCGGCAGCGGGAGCGCCGGTCGGTTTCGACGCTACCACGGGTATCGATTCGAACGTCAGTATCCTGGAATACGCCACGAATTCCCTGGGCTGGCTCGAGCAGTACCGCAGCAACGCCACGACGGCGGCGGAAAATACATCGGCGGCGTTGTCGCGCTCCGATGAAGCTTATTCCAACGAGACGGGCGTCAATCTCGACGAAGAACTGACGCTGCTTCTCGACATCGAGCAGTCTTACAAGGCGGCGACCAAGATCCTGAACGCCGTTGACGAAATGCTGAAATCGTTGCTGGATATTGCGAGTTAAGCCATGAAGAGCTCATTTATTTCAAGTTCGGCCATTCAGAATGCGATGCGACTGACGATCCGTCAGGCGCAGAACCAGATGACAAAGGCGACGATGGAAGCAACGACCGGAGTCTATGCGGATATCGGTGTCTCGCTCGGCGGCAATGCCGCCAGGAGCGTGGATTTCAGCCGCGAGGTCGACAGGATAGACTCGATCAAATCGAGCAATTCGCTTGTGACCGCGCGCATGGAATCCTCGCAGCTCGGCCTTTCCAAGATGAAGGACGTCGGCGACGGTCTCGTTTCGAAGCTGACGGCGCTCCAGGGCAGCCACGATCCCGGCAGCATCACGGTCGCCATCCAGTCAGCGACCAGCGCCCTGTCCACGATGATGGACACGTCCAATACCATGGTGAACGGCGAATATCTGTTCTCGGGCATCAACACCGACGTGCAGCCGCTGACCGACAAGACGACTGCGACGAGCGCAGCCATCGTTACGGCGTTGAACACTTATGCGACGGGTCTTGGCAAACCGGTCAACCAACTGACCGGCGCCGAAATGGACACCTTCATCACCACTCAGGTCGAGCCGATGTTCAGCGAGACCGCCTGGACAGACCCGACGACCGGCTGGTCGCAGGCATCGAGCCAGAACATGACGAGCCGCATCAGCAACTCGGAAGTGATCGAATCCTCGACCAACGCGAATTCCGAAGGCATGCGCTACTTCGCGCTTGCCTCGGTCGTGACCTCGGCGCTGCTGGGCCAGAACCTGAGCACCGATGCGATGAGCACGGTTTCGAAGAAGGCAATCAGCTATACGACGAAGGCGACCTCGGGCCTCGTGACCCAGGCAAGCCAGCTCGGCCTTTCCCAGGAACGCGTCAAGAAGTCCAACGATGCGCTCGACGCTCAGTCGAACATCATCAAGAACAAGCTCGTGGATCTGCAGGGCGTCGATCCATACGAAGCCTCGACCCTCGTCAAGACTTTGGAAACGCAGCTTGAAACCGCCTACACTATCGTTTCGAAGATCCAGCAGTTGAGTCTAGTAAACTACCTTTGATGAGCAAAGGCGCGCGATATCAAGAAGGATGCATGAATGTATCAGTTCTCATATGCCGAAGTCATGCAGGACTCGGTGGCCGACGCGAAAGAGCGGGAATGGCAGGTCCTCGACCGCTCCATTGAACTGCTGTCGGTGGCGCGCGACAAGGAAAAATATGGACGGGAAGCCATTGAAGCCCTGTTTTACACGAGACGGGTGTGGATCAGCTTCATTGAGGATCTGAAACATCCCGACAACCAGCTGGAGATCGAGCTCAGGGCCAACCTCATCTCGATCGCGATCTGGATCTTGAAGGAATGCGACAGGATCAGAAAACGTCTGTCTAATAACTACCAGGGCATTATCGACGTTACCACCATCATCAGGGATGGACTTAAATGAAAAGTACACTTCGCATTTCTCTGAAAGCCGGGGAAAGAATCTTCATCAACGGCGCCGTCCTGCGCGTTGACCGCAAGGTCGCGCTGGAATTCCTGAATGATGTGACGTTCCTTCTCGAAAACCACGTTCTCCAGCCGGAAGGCGCCACGACGCCGCTGCGCCAGCTCTATTTCATCGCGCAGATGATCCTCATCAATCCCGAGGGCAAGGACCATTCGACGGCGATGTTCCGCAAGTCGATCACCATGCTGCTCGCCTGCTTCAAGAATGAGGAGATCCTTGCCGAGCTGAAGCGCATCGACGCGCTCGTCTCGACCGGCCGTGCCTTCGATGCGTTGAAGGCCATTCGTGGCCTCTACGCCATCGAAGACAATATCCTCAACAACCACGAAATGCCGCCGACCATGGTCGAGCAGATTCGCAGGGAGATCGCACCATGGCGGTAGATGCAACGTCGAGCGTAACCAGCTCGACCTCGACGAGCACGTCGAGTGCGACCAAAAAAGCGACAATGAACTACGACAACTTTCTTCAGCTGCTGATCGCGCAGATGAAGAACCAGGATCCGACCGATCCGATGGACGCCAGCGAACAGGTGGCACAGCTTGCGACCTTCTCGCAGGTCGAGCAGACGATCCAGACCAATACCAAGCTGGACACGCTTCTGGCGAGCTCGAGCCTCACCCAGGCCAGCAGCTATGTCGGCAAGTACATGGAAAGCGCCGACGGCACCGTCAAGGGCGTCATCGATTCCGTCAAGGTTTATTCCGACGGCATCATTGCGACGACCACGGATG
Source organism: Rhizobium sp. R635 (assembly GCF_002211285.1). Classification (GTDB taxonomy): domain Bacteria; phylum Pseudomonadota; class Alphaproteobacteria; order Rhizobiales; family Rhizobiaceae; genus Rhizobium. Next base: position 177,537 of record NZ_LOKX01000001.1, read on the forward strand.
GCGGTAAGATACTCGTGCAGGCGGGAATCACTGTTGCCGACGAGGCTCCGAGCAGCTCCTGATGCGACAGGCGCCGACGCGCCTGTTGATGCCAACCAACGCGGCCCGGCAATGGCGGGGCCGCCTCAAGGCGATATGAGGTTGCCTTCGGATGAATGAAGCTGATGCATTGGATCTGTTCCAAGCGGCGATCTGGACCGTGCTGATTGCCTCCGGTCCGGCGGTCCTCGCCGCGATGGTGGTGGGTCTCGTCATTGCCTTGATCCAGGCGCTGACCCAGGTGCAGGAAGCGACGCTGACCTTCGTGCCGAAGATTGTCGCCGTGCTGGTCGTGGTCGGCATCACAGCCCCCTTCGTCGGCTCGCAGATCTCCATTTTCACCAATCTCGTCTTCTCGCGCATCCAGTCCGGCTTCTGAGCCCACCTTCGCGCAAGCTTCGCCATTTAATTCTCGATCCGAATTGGGCGGACCTCGTGTCCGCCTCCTCTCATGAAGAGACGGAATCGTCATGGCGCAACCACCTGCACTCCCCCTTCCGAAAGTCGCCCCGAGCCTGCGCGATATCGGTTTTGCCCTCGGCATCATCGGCATCATCTGCATTCTCTTCCTGCCGATTCCGCCGTTCCTGATCGATATGGGGCTGGCCTTCTCAATCGCCTTCTCGGTGCTGATCCTGATGGTCGCGCTGTGGATCCAGAAGCCGCTCGATTTCTCGTCCTTTCCGACCATTCTGCTGATCGCGACGATGACCCGGCTGGCGCTGAACATCGCGACGACCCGTGTCATCCTGTCCCACGGCAATGAAGGCCACGATGCGGCGGGCGGCGTCATCGCCGGCTTCGCAAGCCTCGTCATGTCCGGCGACTTCGTCATCGGTCTGATCGTCTTCCTGATCCTCATCACCATCAACTTCATTGTCATCACCAAGGGCGCCACGCGTATCGCCGAAGTCGGCGCGCGTTTCACTCTCGATGCCATCCCCGGCAAGCAGATGTCGATCGATGCCGATCTTTCGGCCGGCATCATCGATGAGAAAGAAGCCCAGCGCCGGCGCAGGGAGCTCGAAGAGGAAAGTTCCTTCTTCGGCGCGATGGACGGTGCGTCGAAGTTCGTGCGCGGCGATGCCGTCGCCGGCCTCATCATCACCGCCATCAACGTCTTCGGCGGCATCATCATCGGCTATTTCCGCCACGGCATGCCGATCGGCGAAGCGGCCGACGTCTTCGTCAAGCTCTCCGTCGGTGACGGCCTCGTCTCGCAGATGCCGGCCCTCATCGTTTCGCTCGCAGCCGGCCTTCTCGTTTCGCGCGGCGGCACCACCGGCTCCACCGACCAGGCGGTCGTCAACCAGTTGAGCGGTTATCCCCGCGCGCTTTCCGTCTCGGCCGTGCTGATGTTCGTCCTCGCCCTGATGCCGGGCCTGCCCTTTGTCCCCTTCGTGATCCTCGGCAGCCTTCTCGCCTTCGGCGCCTGGTTCATTCCGCGTCAGGTCGAAGCTGAAAACAAGCTTCGCCGCGAACAGGAGGAAAAGAAGGTCGTCCAGACCAAGGAGCTGGAGAAGGACTCGGTCAAGTCGGTGCTGCGTACCTCGGAGATCGAGCTCGCGCTCGGCAAGATGGTGTCGACCCGCCTGCTCGGCGCTCATCAGGAGCTCGCCTTCCGCGTCGGCAAGATGCGCAAGAAGTTCGCCACGCAATACGGCTTCGTCGTGCCGGAGATCAAGGTGACGGACGATATCGCCATCGCCGAGAAGTCCTACCAGATCCGCATCCACGGTACGACGGTGGCCTCGAACCTGCTGCGTGTCGGCGAAGTCCTCGTCGTCACCGGCGCCGGCCGCCGGCCGAGCATTCCGGGCGACGAAATCCGCGAACCCGCGTTCGGCATGCCGGCCGTCTCGATCCTCGAAAACTTCGCCGACGATCTGAAACGCGAGGGCTTCCAGCCGATCGACAACGTGTCTGTCGTGCTGACGCATATGAGCGAGGTCATCCGCAACAACCTGCCGCAGCTTCTGTCCTACAAGGACGTCAAGGTGCTGATCGATCGGCTCGATCCCGAATACAAGAAGCTTGCCGACGAAATCTGCTCGTCGCACATGTCCTATTCCGGCCTGCAGGCGGTACTGAAGCTGCTGCTTGCCGAACGCGTCTCGATCCGCAACCTGCATCTCATCCTCGAAGCGGTGGCAGAACTCGCCCCGCATGTCAGGAAGACCGAGCAGATCGTCGAGCACGTTCGCATCCGCATGGCTCAGCAGCTCTGCGGGGATCTCGCCGACAACGGCGTGCTGCGCGTGCTGAGACTCGGCAGCAAATGGGATCTCGCTTTCCATCAGGCGCTGAAGCGCGACGCCAAGGGCGAAGTGATCGAATTCGACATCGATCCTCGCAGCCTCGAAGAGTTCAGTGAGCAGGCCACCAAAGTTATCCGTGAGTTCATGGATCGCGGCCTGCCATTCGCACTTGTCACGTCGCCGGAAACACGCTCCTATGTGCGCATGATCATCGAACGGCTGTTCGCTACGCTGCCGGTCCTGTCGCATGTCGAACTGGCCAAGGGCATCGAGATAAAGATTTTGGGCTCTATTTCATGATAACAGACCCGCAAGGGACCGTTCTCGCGCTGTTTCTGGTTTTCTGCCGGATCGGCGGCTGTGTCCTGGCTCTTCCGGGTTTTTCCTCGGCGCGCGTGCCCGAACAGCTGCGCGTCTTCATCGCAGGCGCGCTTTCGATCGCCGTCATGCCGCTTCTCTGGGACACGATCTATCCCGCAGTCCACACAGGGGCGGGGACCTATATCGGCCTGATCTTCAGCGAAACGCTGATCGGCGTCATGTACGGCATGCTGGCGAGGATCTACACGCTCGGCATGCAGTTCGCCGCCTCTATCCTCGCCATGATGGTCGGCTACACCCAGCCGGGTTCTGCCGACGTCATCGAAGACACGCCGGAGACCAGCCTTTCGGCCTTTGTCACCTTTGCCGGCATGATGATTCTCTTCATCATGGATTTTCATCACATCGTCTTCCGTGCGCTGATCGATTCCTACACGACCATGCCTTTCGGCGGACTGGTGCAGATGCGCTCGACGTTGATCTCCTTCACCGATACGCTGGAACAGACGACCTACATCATGCTGCGGCTGGCTAGCCCCTTCCTGATCTACGGCCTGATCTTCAACGTCTCGATCGGCTTCATCAACAAGCTGGCGCCGCAGATCCCGGTCTACTTCATTTCAACACCGTACCTGCTGCTCGGCGGGCTCTTCCTGATTTATTTCTCGATTGCGGCGCTGGTCAGCCAGTTCGGCCAGTCCTTCGATTCGATCTATATCGGGCGATGAGGCGGGCATGATCGAAAAGAACCGTTCCCAAAGGCTGAAGCGCCTTCTCTCTGTACAGCGCCACATCGAACGGATGGCCGAGAACGACCTCGCCGAAACCAGCCGCCAGCGCGTCGAGGTCAATGCCGCGATGGACGATGTCATCCTTGCGCTCGGCTCGATGGACCCCGTCCATCACGCCTTCTCGCAGAATTACGCCGACCGATTCGGCAGGCTCACCATCAAGGACCAGCAGCTGACCGGCATGCAGCAGGTCCATGAGATGCGGCTGAGCCGTGAGCGCGCCAAGGGCGATCGCCTGGAAGAGGGCATGAAGGACGCCCTGGAGGCCGAGCGCCGCGAGGCCGACGACAATGCGGTCTATGATGTCATCGACCAGCAATTCGCAACGCCAGCCTCCAGCAAGCTTCAAAAACCATAATCGCTACGATCTTAATTTAGAGGATTGTAACGTGGCTATTTCGCCCCCCAGTGATCTGGTCCTGGACGTTGTCAAAGCTGCCGACCCCATGGAGGTTCAGGTGGCCCAGGAAAAATTGAAGGCAAACCGTGCGGCCTTTGCCGCCACGAGCCTCGCCGAGAACGGCAAGGGCTTCTCCAATACCGTGGACGTTCTCGACCATATCGGCCAGAAGAGCGGCCTTTCCAACATCCAGAATCGCACCAAGACCGAGGAAGTTCCGGAAAGCTACCGGAAGTTCGAGGCGATGGTTCTGCAGAATTTCGTCAAGTCCATGCTGCCGAGCGAAAGCGAAGACGTCTACGGCAAGGGCGCGACCGGCGATATCTGGAAGGGCATGATGGCCGAGCAGCTCGGCAACACCATGGCCAAGGGTGACGGCATCGGCATCGCCAAGCAGATGTACAGCGAACAGCTGCGCCGGCAGGAAGGCAAGATCGTCAATGCCTCGACCGATGACCGCGACCGCAATACCGCACTCAGCATGATCGACGACTTCCAGCGCAAGACCTTTGGCACGCCGACTGCCGAAGCCAAGAACGCAAGCGACGCATAACCGAGGGTACAATGGAAATAGTTTCGAACGAATACAGGATCAAATCCGTTCTCGGACGCCTCGAAATGATCATCGACAATGAGAACACCCGGATCGGCAGCGATCCGCAGTTCGACCTCAAGGTCTCCAACGCGCACAAGAGCCGCTGCCTTTACGAGCTGTCGATGCTTTTCCGCGATACCGATCCGGCCGAGCTCGCCGCTGCCCACCTCGATCAGCTGCACGGCCTGAAGAAGAAGCTGGTTCTCAATGCCCGCCGCGTCGAAGCGCATCTCGAAGCAGTTCGCGCCGTGGCCGACCTCCTGAAGAATGCGGTTCAGGATGCCGATGCTGACGGCACCTATTCCCAGGAACAATTCGCCGCGCGTGGAAACTGATGATCAAGCTCGTCCTCACCGGTGTCTGGGTTTGCGCCATCACCTTGGCTTCCGTCTATTTTTCGGTGTACCTGGCGACCGCGCCGGCGCCTGTGGCAACGGATTCCAAGCAGAGCACGCTCGAGCTGGTCAAGGGTGAAACGATCACGGTCCCGATCATCGGCGACGGTGCGATCACCGGTTATTTCCTTGGCCGCGTTTCCTTCATGATGAACAAGGAGATGCTGAAGGGTGTGACGCTGCCGTTGACCGAGATGACGACGGACGAGCTTTTCAGCCTGCTCGTCGGCAACAAGATGGTCGATATCGCTCACCTCAAATCCTTCGATCCGCAGGCCTTCCGCGAGGAGATCAAGAAGGGCATGAACGAGCGCCTCGGCGGCGAATATGTCGCCGAAGTGATGCTGGAACAGCTCGACTATCTCTCCAAGGAGGATGTCAAGGAAGGCGCCGCCGGCAAGCCGACGAAAGTGGGCAACCCCGTCAAGATCGTCGAGACCGAGCCGGCAGCGGAAGCGCCGGCGCCAGCCGCGCATTAAGGTCTTATCGATCATCGACGAAAGCGGCGCTGAAGGGCGCCGTTTTGCATTGGCGCTTGTGGTTAATAAACCACTTATGCGAGTAGGGAAATCCGAGGGATTTTCCTAAGGGTTGTTTGAACCAGTCCTGTTATATCAGACGTCACAGCTTGGTCTGCGCTGCCTCCCCTCGGGAGCGACGCCCTCCCGGCGTGACGCGACCGGTCCTTTTCGAGACCTCCGTTGCGGAAATGTGGGCTTGTTTTCCGGGATGTCGGGCGCATGACGCACCCTCGGCAGGAGGTTGGGATGAATCTGATTGCAAACTTCGCGGTGCTCGCATCGCGGCGGACGATCTTCGATCTGCCGGTGTGCGATCTTGGCTGGGACGATGCCCTCGTTTTCATCAACGAGCTGGCCTCCATTCCCGTCGGCCAGACCGTGGTTTGCTTCGTCAACGCCCATAACATGCTGACGGCCCTGCGCGACGACGAATATTATCGGATCATGTCGCACAATCTGGTTCTGCCGGATGGCATCGGCCTCAACATCGCATCGCAAATTGCCCATGGCGGGCCGTTTCCCGCCAATCTCAACGGCACCGATTTCGTGCCGGCCTTCCTCACTTTCATGGAAGCCCCGCGCCGCATCGGCCTCATCGGCGGCACGCGCTCGGTCATCGAGGCGGCGGCGGAAAACTTCCGCAAGCACACGCCCTGGCACGAATTCGTCGTCGTTTCCGACGGCTACTTCGACAAGGTCAATTCCGGCCCCGTCATCGAGGAGATCGAGCGTCAGAAGCTCGACATTCTGATCGTCGGCATGGGAACGCCGCTGCAGGAGAAATGGGTTCACGACAATATCCGCGCCGATCATGCGCGTCTGGTGCTGACGGTGGGCGCGCTCTTCGACTTCGTCTCCGGCGCCGTTCCGCGCGCCCCGAAGACGGTGCGGATGATGCGCATGGAATGGGCCTATCGCCTGATACAGGAGCCGGCCCGCCTCTGGCGCCGCTACATCATCGGCATCCCCGTCTTCCTCTATCATGTCCTGCGCTACCGCTTCCGCCGGCGCGAAAGAATGCTGAGCTATCCCGAAGAGCACACCAGCGCGCCGCAGCAGCCGCGGCTGGATCACAAGAAGGCAAGCTGACCGAGCGGATAATGCAGCGCCCGTCGGGCGTCTGAAAGCGGCACTGTCGTTTCTTGCCGCCGCGGTTAACCATTTCTTTGCCATGAATATTTAGAGTAGCTTAATCATCTGCGTTTCGTGCGGATGAGCGAACTCGGCCATCATGTGCATGAGATGTGGCGCAATGTACGATATCAGGGCCAGAAGCAGCTTCCACGATCGCGCAGGCGCGGGCCGGCGCGCCGATGACGATCCCTATCGACTGCCCCAGCCGAAAGGGCCGGATATCGCGCCGCCCGAAGCGGAGCTGCTGCGCGCCATTGGCCGCGCGCTCGAAGAGCAGCGCGCGAGGGCTGCGCGCACGGCGCCGCTGGTCGATCGCATCGAAACCATCCTCGGCAATCGTCTGCATGCCGCCAACGACGTCGGCCATCGTCTTCCGCAGGACGCCGCGCGCTATGAAGAGCAGATCGCCCCGGCCGACGAGCCGGTGATTTCAATCGAACCGCCGGCCGCAAGTTACGACGAGCCCGCCGAAGCCCGGCCGGCAGCGTCGCAGCGGGGCAGGGGACACTTCGGTCTAGCCGCGATGGTCGCCGCTGCGACGGTCCTCGGCGCAGGCTTCCCTCTGCTGATGCCGGCCTCGCCTGCGCTTTACCGTGCCGAAACGACGCTTGCGGTAAAGACGGATGCCGCAAGCCGGGCCGCCTTCACGCAGGCTGCCGCGAAGGGGCTGTTGTCGGCGCGGATGGTCGCATCGACGGTCGCCGCCTTGAAGCTCGATCGCGATCCTGAATTCGCCGGCGCAAGCGCGAACGCGTTGGGCGTCGCACTCGATCTCCTGTCGGCGACCGGCGCTGCCGCCGATCCGGCCTCGCGCGCCGAGGCGACGCTGAAACATGCGGTCGAGATCCTGCCGGATGCAGCCGCAGGCACGATCCTCGTGAGAGTGACGACCGGCGACAGCGGCAAATCCACGCGCATCGCGGCAAGGCTTGCCGAAGCAGCCGGCGGAGACGGGCGAGGCGGCAATGCGGAGACCGATGCCGCCTTGCGCAAGACCTACGACGACGCCAAGGCCGAGCTCGCCGCATTCACGGCAAAAAGCGGCGAAGGCAATGTCAAGGTGGCGATCGACCTTCGCCGCCAGATCGACGGGCTCGATGCCGATCTGAAAGAGGCCGACCAGAACATCCTGACCGCCAAGGCACAGGCCGATCGGCTGAAGGCAGCAAAGCTTGCCGAAGTGCTCGCCGGTTCGTTGCCCGCCGAGATGCTGTCGCCGGCGCTGCAGGATTGGCGAGACAAATATGCCGTCGCCAAAACGGCGCTGGCGCAGCTTTCCACCGAACTCGGCCCGCGCCATCCGCGCCTGTTGCAGCAGCAGGCCGAAACCGATGGTCTGAAGGAAAATATGGGCAAGGAGCTTACCCGCCTTGCCCAGGTCGCCAACGCCGCTGCCAAGGCTGCCGTCGATGCCCGCAAGGGCCTGAATGACCGCCGCAACACGCTGATCGCCCAGAGCCGGGACACCGGCGTCGATTTGTCACGCCTGACCGAGTTGCGGGAAAAGGCGAATGCTGCCCGCTCGCGCCTGGAGGAAGCAACATCCGCAGCGGCGGAAACGGCCACCGACGGTCGTATCATTCTCCTGAAGCCGCCGTTGGCAACAGCGGTATCGGGAACCGATGGCCTGGCCGCCCGGTCGCTTACCGGTGCAGCGGCGGGCCTCGCGATAGGCCTTGCCGGGGCTTTCCTGCTGCGGCTGCGCAGGCGCGCCGCCGATCCCACAGGGAAGGATATGGCAGTATTCCGGCCGCAAGTCCCACCGCTGCCGGCGCCTGTGCAGCATTCCGCGCCAGCCGATGAGGTGGAGGTTTTGCGCTCCGAAATCTCCGGCCTGCGTGACCAGCTTCGTGTTCATGCGCGGCAGCCGCTGCGCTGAACGAAACATTTCCTTGCAAGTTTGATATTGCGCTGCCGCTTTCGGACAGGATAGGGCGTTAGCGGGCAATCGGCGCCCGCCGAACATCCATAGATTGGCGCGAAACAAGGCGGAGAGACGCGTGACGACAGTAATCGATGGCAAGAACGTAGCTGCATCCGTAATCCAAACGGTCAAGAGTGCGACGGCAGCGCTGGAAAAGAGCAGCGGCGTGACCACCGGTCTTGCTGTCATCATCGTCGGCGACGATCCGGCAAGCCACGCCTATGTCGGCTCCAAGAGCCGCATGGCCAAGGAGTGCGGCTTCAAGTCCGTCCAGCATACGCTGCCGGCAGAAACGAAGCAGGAGGAACTCGCCGCCCTCGTCGCCACCCTCAACGTCGATCCGTCGATCCACGGCATCCTGGTGCAGCTGCCGCTGCCGAAGCCGCTCGACAGCGAGCCGATCATCCAGTCGATCCTGCCGGAAAAGGATGTCGACGGCTTGAGCGTCGTCAACGCCGGCAAGCTCGCCACCGGCGATCTGAAGACAGGCCTGGTCTCCTGCACGCCGGCCGGCGCCATGGTCTTCGTCCGTCGCACCCATGGCGAGGATCTCTCCGGCCTCAATGCCGTCGTCATCGGCCGTTCCAACCTGTTCGGCAAGCCGATGGCGCAATTGCTGCTCAACGCCAACGCGACGGTGACGATCGCGCACTCGAGAACCAAGAACCTCGCCGAGGTCTGCCGCAATGCCGATATCCTGGTCGCCGCCGTCGGTCGGCCGGAGATGGTCAAGGCCGATTGGGTCAAGCCGGGCGCGACGGTGATCGACGTCGGTATCAATCGTGTGCCGGCTCCCGACAAGGGAGAGGGCAAGACCCGGCTCGTCGGCGACGTGGCCTTCCGCGAAGTCTCCGAGATCGCCAGCACCATCACGCCGGTTCCGGGCGGCGTCGGCCCGATGACCATCGCCATGCTGATGGCCAATACGGTCATCGCTGCCCATCGCACTGCCGGGCAGACGCCGCCGCAGTTCTGATGATGGTTATGGCTGCTGCGGCGCAGGGCCGGTCGAGGCCCTGACGATCAACTCGGTCTTCCAAAGCTCCTGATCGGGGAAGGGCCCGGCCTGTTTCACCGTGCCGATCAGCCGCTGGGCGATGCGCACGCCCGCCGCCCGCAACGAGGAGCGCGTCGTCGTCAGCGGCACGGAGAAGCTTTCCGGCTTCAAGAGCGGCAGCACGTCGTCATGCGCGATCAGCGAAATATCCTCGCCGAGCCGCAAGCCCGCCTGGTTGACGGCGCGGATCGCGCCGAGCGCCAGCACCGTGCTGGAGCAGAGGATCGCCGTCGGTCGGTCCGGCAGCTGCAGGAAGCGCTCCATCGCCAGCAGGCCTTGCTCGTCCGTCATCAGCGCGTGGCTGGTGCAGTCTTCGTCAAGCGTCAGGCCGCGCTCGGCAAGAGCGGCGATGACGCCGTTCTTCCTGCGGATGGCGAAATCCAGATGCATCGGTCCGTTCATCAGCGCAAAGCGCGTATGGCCGAGCTGCAGCAGGAGCCGCGTCGCATCGTAAAAGGCGCCCTCATTGTCAATGTCGACGAAAGGGTAATCCGGCTCCGATCCGAAAGAGCGGCCGTGCACGACATAGGGTATGGCGAGCGATTTCAGCATGGGAAGCCGTGGGTCGTGGCCGCGCATATAGGCGACGAACAGTGCATCGACATTGCCGCTGATCGCAAGGCGGCGGAGCGCCGCCACCTCGTCATCCGGGTCGGCCGGCATGATGACGAAGTGGAAATCGTGGCGCACGGCCTCTTCGCCAAGCCCGGCCAGGAATTCGCCGAAATGCACGTCGGACTGATGGCCGGGTGCGGTCGGCATGACGAGGCCGATCGAGCCGGCCTTGCCGGTCGCAAGGCGCTGCGCCGCCTTGTTCGGCCGGTATCCGGTTTCCTTGACAGCCTGGAGCACGCGCTCCCGGGTCGCCTCGTTGACCTCGGGATAGCCGTTGAGCGCCCGGCTCACGGTCGTCTGCGAAAGTCCCAGCAATTCCGATAGCTGTTTGAGATTCACCTGCTACGCTCCCGGCTCGCCCTGGACCTGGATAAAGGCTAGTCGCCCTCCAGCGCCCAAAGCGCTTTCAATTATGTATCATTTGATGCGCTTGACTCAAGAAAAATCGCTCCATATTTCCCAAGAGGCGCTGTCGAACAGCGCTAGCGCATCGGCTCGAAAATTGGAATCGATTTTCGAGGCGCACGATACGTAGATTCAAAGGCTTAGAGTGTCCTTTGTGAATCCGGCAGGATGCAAGGCGCTCCAAGTCGCATGTTTATAGCGAGTTTTCGTGAAATCACTTGACTCTATTCCGCCGAAAGTGGAATGAGTTTAAGTGTCAAAGCGCTTTGAAATCCTTTTTGAGGGAATTCGGTGCGGTTGGGATTGTGATGGGAGGTTGATCACATGAAAAAGTCATTTTTGATGGGCGTTGCCGTCGCGGCGCTTTTTGCCGGTACTGCGTCCGCGGCCGATCTGAAGTTCGCGCCCGGGCAGGATGCCAAGTTCAATTGGAAGAGCTATGATGAATTCAAGGCCGCTCATGCCGATCTGAAGGGCGAGCCGCTGACGATCTTCGGACCGTGGCGCGGTGAGGACGAAGCCTTCTTCATGAGCGTTCTCGCTTATTTCACCGAAGCGACCGGCGTCGAAGCCAAATACTCCTCTTCGGAAAACTACGAACAGCAGATCGTCATCGATACGCAGGCGGGCTCGCCGCCGAACATCGCCGTTCTGCCGCAGCCGGGCCTTCTGGCCGATCTCGCCGGTAAGGGCTTCCTGACGCCGCTCGGCGACGACAATTCCAAGTGGATCAAGGACAATTACGGCGCCGGCGACAGCTGGGTCGGTTACGGCACCTACAAGGGCAAGGACGGCAAGGAAGCCTTCTACGCCTTCCCCTATAAGGCCGACGTCAAGTCGCTCGTCTGGTACGTGCCGGAGAATTTCGAGGAAGCCGGCTACAAGATTCCGACGACCATGGAAGAACTGCATGCCCTGACCGATCAGATCGTCAAGGATGGCGGCGTTCCCTGGTGCATCGGTCTCGGTTCCGGCGGCGCGACCGGCTGGCCGGCGACCGACTGGGTCGAGGACATCATGCTGCGCACCCAGCCGCCGGAAGCCTACGACAAGTGGACGACCAACGAGCTGAAGTTCACCGATCCGGCCGTCGTTGCCGCGATCGATGAATTCGGCAAGTTCGCCAAGAACGAGAAATATGTCGATGGTGGTGTCGCGGCCGTGGCCTCGACCGACTTCCGCGACAGCCCGAAGGGCCTCTTCGCCGTTCCGCCGAAGTGCTACATGCACCATCAGGCCTCGTTCATCCCGTCCTTCTTCCCTGAAGGCACGAAGCTCGGCCAGGACGCCGACTTCTTCTACATGCCGACCTATGCCTCGCATCCGGAACTCGGCAAGCCGGTTCTCGGCGCAGGCACGCTCGTCTCGATCACCAAGGATTCGAAGGCCGCCCGTGCCTTCATCGACTTCCTGAAGACCCCGATCGCGCATGAAGTCTGGATGGCGCAGTCGAGCTTCCTGACCCCCTACAAGGGCGTTAGCACCGAGGCCTATGCCAATCCGCAGATGAAGAAGGAAGGCGAGATCCTGACCTCGGCCACCACATTCCGCTTCGACGGTTCCGACCTGATGCCGGGCAAGATCGGTGCCGGCGCCTTCTGGACGGGCATGGTCGATTTCGTCGGCGGCAAGTCTGCCGAAGAGGCCGCTGGCGAAATCCAGAGCGCCTGGGACGGCATCAAGTAATCTTCCAAAACGATGCCGCCGGTTTGCCGGCGGCATGGCCTGCATGACTGGCCGGGTTCGCAAAGAGCCCGGCCATCGCGGGATATGTTGCGATTGGGCAATGCAAACGGGTTGACGATGACCGGCCTCGATCCGTCAGAAGAAAAGCCGGTCTGAATAAGATCAGGGGAAGCAGGGGAGGGACGTAATGCTGTTGCAGATAGTGTCCGCTTTGGGCGTCGTGGTCGTCGCCGTTTTCGCGTGCTCGGCCTATTTCTATTTTTCGAACAAGATTCTGGATCTGGCCCTACCGGTCGGCGATGGCGACATCCGCGCCGCATCGCGCAACCTCAACCGCCGCGCACTGATCCGGCCGTGGCTGTTCATCGGCCCGGCGCTCTTCCTGCTCTTCGTCTATCTCGTCTATCCGGTTGTCGCCACCTTCATCCTCTCCTTCTACGACCGCACCGGCCAGCAATTCGTCGGCGTCGCCAACTACAAATGGGCGATCGGCGACCGCGAATTCCGCCAGTCGATCTTCAACAACATCCTCTGGCTCGCCGTCGTGCCGGCCGCCTGCACCTTTTTCGGCCTCGTCATCGCCGTGATGACCGACCGCATCTGGTGGGGCAATATCGCCAAGAGCATCGTCTTCATGCCGATGGCGATCTCCTTCGTCGGCGCGTCCGTCATCTGGAAGTTCATCTATGAGTATCGCGGCGGCAACGACGTCCAGATCGGCCTCCTGAACGCCATCGTCCAGCTGTTCGGCGGCACGCCCGAAGTGTGGATCTCCGTGCCCTTCTGGAACAATTTCTTCCTGATGGTCATCCTGATCTGGATCCAGACCGGTTTTGCCATGGTCATTCTCTCGGCAGCGCTGCGCGGCATTCCCGAGGAGACGATCGAAGCCGCCGTCATCGACGGCGCCAATGGCTGGCAGATCTTCTGGCGCATCATGGTGCCGCAGGTCTGGGGCACCATCGCCGTGGTCTGGACGACGATCACCATCCTCGTCCTCAAGGTCTTCGACATCGTGCTGACCATGACCAACGGCCAGTGGCAGACCATGGTTCTGGCGAACCTGATGTTCGACTGGATGTTCCGCGGCGGCGGCGACTCCGGCCGAAGCGCCGTCATCGCCATCATCATCATGCTCGCCGTCACGCCGATCATGGTTTGGAACGTGCGCCGCGCCAATCGCGAATTGAAGGGCCATTGAGATGACCGCTGTCGGAAGCTACTTCAAGATCGGCCCCGCCCGCCTCTTCGTTCACCTTGCCGTTCTGCTGATCGTCATCATCTGGCTCATCCCGACGCTCGGCATCTTCGTCAGCGCCTTGCGCGACAAGGACCAGATCGTCGTTTCCGGCTGGTGGACGTCCTTCGTCGGCTCGACGCAGACCGTCGCCGTCCGCCTGGGCACGTCAGACCAGCAAAAGCAGGAAGGCGCCAACTACGTCATTTCAGGCAATGTGCTGGAAGGACAGGACGGCCGCTCGGTAAAGGCCTTCGGCAACCGCGTGCAGCAGCCGGCCGCTTTCGAGGCGGGCGCGACCGCCGATCTCGGCGATGGCGAAACGCTGCAGATCAACGGCGACGGCAGCTATCGCTACATGAAGAACGCGGCCTTTTCGCCCGACGAGCGGCCGCGGCGCATCTATGTGTCCGTCTCTGCGCCGCCGGAATTCACCATGCAGAACTACAACACGGTTCTGACTGGCGAAGGCATCGGCCAGTCCTTCATCAATTCGCTGACGGTGACGATCCCGGCGACGATCATCCCGATCCTGATCGCCGCTTTCGCCGCCTATGCGCTGAGCTGGATGGAGTTTCCCGGCCGGGCGCTGCTGATTGCGCTCGTCGTCGGCCTCATCGTCGTGCCGCTGCAGATGTCGCTGATCCCGCTGCTGCGCCTCTATAACGAGGTCGGCACTATGCTCGGTCAGCCGTCGAAAACGTATCCCGGCATCTGGCTCGCCCATACCGCCTTCGGCATGCCGCTCGCCATCTTTCTCCTGCGGGCCTATATCGCCGGCCTGCCGAAGGAGATCATCGAATCCGCCCGCGTCGACGGCGCGAGCGATTTCGAGATCTTCACCCGCATCGTTTTGCCTTTGTCCTTCCCGGCACTCGCCTCCTTCGCCATCTTCCAGTTCCTGTGGGTGTGGAACGACCTGCTCGTCGCCATGGTCTTCCTCGGCACCGACAAGGATCATCTCGTGCTGACCGGCAGCCTGAACGCGCTGCTCGGCTCGCGCGGCGGCAATTGGGAGATTTTGACGGCGTCAGCCTTCGTCACCATCATCGTGCCGCTGCTCGTCTTCTTTGGGCTGCAGCGCTATCTGGTGCGCGGTCTGCTGGCCGGGTCGGTCAAGGGAGGCTGACCATTTCCGAACGTGACTTCAGACAGGATATCCCATGAACGTGGCTCCCCAATCGATCATGACCGCCGACAAGGACTGGTGGCGCGGCGCGGTGATCTACCAGATCTATCCGCGCTCCTACCAGGATTCGAACGGTGACGGCATCGGCGACTTGAAGGGCATCACCGCCCGCCTGCCGCATGTGGCAAGCCTCGGCGCCGATGCCATCTGGATCTCGCCCTTCTTCACATCGCCGATGCGCGATTTCGGCTATGACGTCTCCGATTACGAGAACGTCGATTCGATCTTCGGCACGCTGGTCGATTTCGATACGCTGATATCAGAAGCCCATCGCCTCGGTATCCGGGTGATGATCGATCTCGTCATTTCCCACAGCTCGGATCAGCACCCCTGGTTCGTCCAGAGCCGCTCCAGCAAGACCAACGCCAAGGCCGACTGGTATGTCTGGGCCGATGCCAAGCCCGACGGCACGCCGCCGAACAACTGGCTGTCGATCTTCGGCGGCTCGGCATGGGCGTGGGATCCGACGCGCATGCAATACTACCTGCACAACTTCCTGACCTCGCAGCCGGATATGAACCTGCATAACCCGGAGGTGCAGGACCGTCTGCTCGATGTCGTGCGCTTCTGGCTCAATCGCGGCGTCGACGGCTTTCGCCTCGATACCATCAACTTTTATTTCCACGACCCGCTGCTGCGCGACAATCCCGCACTTGCTCCCGAGCGGCGCAACGCCTCCACCGCGCCGGCGGTCAATCCCTATAACTTCCAGGAGCATGTCTACGACAAGAACCGGCCGGAGAACCTCGCCTTTCTCAAGCGCTTCCGCGCCGTTCTCGAGGAATACCCGGCGATTGCCGCGGTCGGCGAGGTTGGTGACAGCCAGCGCGGCCTTGAGATCGTCGGCGAATACACGTCAGGCAATGACAAGATGCACATGTGTTACGCCTTCGAATTCCTGGCGCCCGATCCGCTGACGCCGGAGCGTGTCGAGGAGGTGATGCAGGATTTCGAAGCCGCCGCACCGGATGGCTGGGCCTGCTGGGCCTTCTCCAATCACGACGTCGTGCGCCATGTCAGCCGTTGGGGTGGGCTGGTCGCCGATCACGACGCTTTTGCCAAGCTCTATGCCTCGTTGCTGTTGGCTTTACGTGGCTCCGTCTGCATCTATCAGGGTGAGGAACTCGGCCTCACAGAGGCGGATCTCGCCTATCAGGACCTGCAGGACCCATACGGCATCCAGTTCTGGCCGGAATTCAAGGGCCGTGACGGCTGCCGCACGCCGATGGTCTGGGACAGTCAGGTCGCCCAGGGCGGTTTCTCCAGCGTCAAGCCTTGGCTGCCGGTGCCGGTCGAGCATATTCTGCGGGCGGTCAGCGTCCAGCAGGGCGACGAAAATTCAGTGCTGGAGCACTACCGCCGCTTCATCGCTTTCCGCAAGCTGTACCCGGCTTTCGCCAAGGGCGAGATCGAATTCGAGGAGCAGCAGGACGAAGCGCTGGTCTTCACCCGCGAATATGGCAATGAGAAGCTGCTCTGCATCTTCAACATGAGTCCGGTTGAATCGGGCGTCATACTGCCTGCGGGAGAGTGGCAGGCATTGACGGGCCATGGCTTTACCAGCAACAACTATGGCGACAAGATCGATATTCCGGCCTGGGGGGCGTATTTCGCCCGTCTCGCCTAAGGATCAGGAGGGGAGAGAGAAATGACTGGACTGACACTGAAGGACATCCGCAAATCCTACGGTTCCGTGGATGTTCTCCATGGTATCGACCTCGATATCAAGCAGGGCGAATTCATCGTCTTCGTCGGTCCGTCCGGCTGCGGCAAGTCCACGCTTCTGCGCATGATCGCCGGTCTCGAGGCGATCACCGGCGGCGAGATGTATATCGACGGCATGCTCGTCAATGACGTGCCGCCGTCCAAGCGCGGCATTGCCATGGTCTTCCAGTCCTATGCGCTCTATCCCCACATGACCGTTTACGACAACATGGCCTTCGGCATGAAGATCGCCGGCGAAAGCAAGCAGGAGATCGAGCGCCGTGTCCGGGCGGCGGCCGAAAGCCTGCAGCTGACCAAATATCTTGAGCGGCTGCCGAAAGCGCTGTCCGGCGGCCAGCGCCAGCGCGTGGCGATCGGCCGCGCCATCTGCCGCGATCCCAAGGTCTTCCTGTTCGATGAGCCGCTGTCCAACCTCGATGCCGCGCTGCGTGTCGCGACCCGCATCGAGATCGCTCGTCTCAACGAGCAGATGGCCGATACGACGATGATCTACGTGACCCACGACCAGGTCGAGGCGATGACGCTTGCCGACCGCATCGTCGTCCTCTCCGCCGGCAATATCGAGCAGGTCGGCGCGCCGCTGGAGCTCTACGAGCGCCCGGCCAACCTCTTCGTCGCGAAATTCATCGGCTCGCCTGCCATGAACATCATCCCCGCCACGATCACGGCGACCGGCAGCCAGACGACGGTGACGCTGACCGGCGGCATGTCGGTGACATTGGATGTGGCGACCGACGCGTCCGAGAAGGGCAAGCAGGCGAGCTTCGGCGTTCGCCCGGAAGATCTGCGGATCGCCGATGGCGCCGACTATGTTTTCGAGGGCGAAGTCTCGATCGTCGAGGCGCTCGGGGAAGTGACGCTGCTTTACATCGAAGGCCTTGTTCCGGGCGAGCCGATCGTCGTCAAGCTGCCCGGCATCTATGATGTCCACAAGGGCCAGAGGATGCGCTTTGCCGCCGACCGGCAGAAGTTGCATCTCTTTGACGCGACCGGCCACACCTACCGGAAATGAGGTGGCCATTTTTGGGGGAGTAGTCCGGGGAATTATACTTGGCGGGCCGAATTCTCACTTTCTGTTAAAGATCAGCTGCTACCTTTTCCCAGTCAATTTATGAGGGGGATAAGCAAGTGGCCGCTTCCAATCCGTCACAGCCAAGGTCTCATTTCCTGAGCAAGGAAGAATCCTTCATGTATGACCGCGAGGCGCGGTTCAAAATGGAGGACACAATGAATGCCGCGCGCATCGAATATACGGAAAAGGGCGTCATGCACGCGGCCTCGCGCCGTTGCGATATCGTCCGGATCTCGATGAGCAGCGCGACGCTCGCGATTCTGACCCAGTTCAGCCTGCCGAAGCAGTTCTATCTGGATATTCCGGATGCCCGCATCACCAAGGTCGGCTGCCTGCTGATGAAGGTGAATGCCAACAACACGATCGAAGTCCGCTTCCTGCGTCTGCTGACGCAGAAGGAGCTGAACAAGATCTTCGTTTACAGCACGCATCCGGCGCACAAGGATTACGTTCTCGATATCCGCGCCTGACGGATAGTTCTGGGCTGACGATATGAAAAACCCGCGGGTGCTTCTTGCGCCACGCGGGTTTTTGTTTGCGCCGAGCCTTCTGCTCAGTGGAAGAGCACGCTCGCGCCTTGGTCCGAAGCGCCGACGGCGCGGCGGAACGGGGCGAAAAGCTCACGGCCCATGCCGAATTCATTATCGGAGAGATCGACGGTCACCGGCTCGCGCTCGGCCATGTCGGCCGCATCGACGAGCAGTTCGAGCGTGCCCTTGATCGCGTCCAGGCGAATGATGTCGCCATCCTTGATCCGGGCGATCGGGCCGCCGTCGACCGCTTCCGGCGTGACGTGGATCGCCGCCGGCACCTTGCCGGATGCGCCGGACATGCGCCCGTCGGTCAGGAGCGCCACGCGGAAGCCGCGGTCCTGCAGCACGCCGAGCGGCGGCGTCAGCTTGTGCAGTTCCGGCATGCCGTTCGCCTTCGGTCCCTGGAAGCGCACGACGGCGACGAAGTCGCGGTTGAGCTTGCCTTCCTTGAAGGCGTCCTGCAGCTCCTGCTGGCTGTGGAAGACGATCGCCGGCGCCTCGATGATATGACGCTCCGGTTTGACGGCGGAGATCTTGATGACAGCCTTGCCGAGATTGCCGCGCAGCATCTTCAGCCCGCC
Organism: Rhizobium sp. R635; assembly: GCF_002211285.1. Lineage (GTDB taxonomy): Bacteria > Pseudomonadota > Alphaproteobacteria > Rhizobiales > Rhizobiaceae > Rhizobium. The sequence continues at coordinate 196,015 of NZ_LOKX01000001.1, forward strand.
ATTCGCCTGGAAGGGCGTCTCGATGCTGGAGAGCACCTTGGGGTCGTGGCTCTTTTCCGGCGACGGCTCGCGCAGCACGGTGCCGTTTTCGCCGAGACGGGCATCGACCGTATAGGCTTCGAGACCCTGGCCGAAGACGGTGCGCACGTCGTCGTGCACGAGCCCGTGCTTCAGGAGTTCCTTGATGAGGAAGCCCATGCCGCCGGCCGCCTGGAAATGGTTCACGTCGGCAAGCCCGTTCGGATAGACGCGGGCAAGCAGGGGCACGATTTCCGAAAGCTCGGCAATGTCCTGCCAAGTGAGCTGGATGCCGGCTGCCCGCGCCATGGCGACGAGGTGCAGCGTGTGGTTGGTCGAGCCGCCCGTCGCATGCAGGCCGACGACGCCGTTGACGACCGAGCGTTCGTCGATCATCTCGCCGGCCGGGGTGAATTCATTGCCGAGCGCGGTGATCGCCAAGGCCCGCTTGGCGGCTTCGCGCGTCAGCGCTTCGCGCAGCGGCGTGCCGGGATTGATGAAGGAGGAGCCCGGCATATGGAAGCCCATGATCTCCATCAGCATCTGGTTGGAGTTGGCCGTGCCGTAGAAGGTGCAGGTGCCGGGTCCGTGATAGGATTTCGATTCCGCCTCCAGCAGCTCGGCGCGCCCGACCTTGCCTTCGGCGAAGAGCTGGCGCACGCGCGACTTCTCGTCGTTCGGCAAGCCCGTCGTCATCGGACCGGCCGGAACGAAGATCGATGGCAGGTGCCCGAAGGAGAGGGCGGCGATGACAAGGCCTGGCACGATCTTGTCGCAGACGCCGAGGAAGAGGGCGGCATCGAACATGTTGTGCGACAGGCCCACACCGGCTGCCATGGCGATCAGGTCGCGCGAGAAGAGCGAGAGTTCCATGCCGGGCTGTCCCTGGGTGACGCCATCGCACATGGCGGGCACGCCGCCCGCCACTTGCGCCACGCCGCCCGCTTGGGCGGCCGCCTCGCGAATGATCGCGGGATAGGTCTCGAACGGCTGGTGGGCCGAGAGCATGTCGTTATAGGCGGTGATGATGCCGAGATTGGGGATGCGGTCGCCGGCGAGCGCATCCTTCTCGGCGGGGGAACAGACGGCGAAACCATGGGCGAGGTTTGCGCAGCCGAGCACCGAACGCTGCACGCCCTTGGAAGCGGCGGCGCGCAGGCGTTCCAGGTAGCGCTCGCGGGTCGGCTTCGAGCGTTCGACAATACGGTTCGTGATCGCAGCAATGCGTGCGTGAGCGGACATGGAAAATCCCTGCCTTGTTCTGGTTCGTCTCTGTCTGTTCGCGGGTTCCGGCGGCCTGTCAGGCCGTGTCAGGGAGCCCAGTAGATCTCGACCGGGGAAGTGGCCCGGCGCAGAACGGCGCGGATCGGCATTTCTGCCTCGTCACCGCTGCCTTCCGCCTTGGCGAGAACGTCTTTTTTGCCTTCGCCCTCGATATGGAGAACCAGGAGTGCGGCATCCTCAAGACTGGAGAAGGTGAAGGTCAGGCGCGGCTCGCCGGCCCCTTCCGCCTCCATGGTGATGATGCCGCGCGGCGTCGATGCGTCGAGCGCCTTGGCGAGATTGCTGCCGTTGGGAAAGAACGAGGCGGTGTGGCCGTCGCCGCCCATGCCGAGGATGACGACGTCGAAGGGGATGCCGATCTCGGCGCTCTTTGCCGTCGCAAGCCGCGCGGCCTCCTCGACGGAAGCCGCCGGCTGGTAAAGCGGCACGAAACGCGCCGACTTCGCCTTGTTCTGCAAGAGATTGGCATCGACCAGCAGATGGTTCGAGCGCGCATTGTCGGCCGGCACGAAACGTTCGTCGACGAGGGTGATCGTCACCTTGTCCCAGGCGATGTCGCGCGTCGACAGCACCTGGAAGAAGACTTTCGGCGTGGAGCCGCCGGAAACGGCGATGGACGCCGCTCCTCGGGCAGCGATCGCTGCCGAAAGCGTGTTGGCGACCTTGTCGGCAAGGCTGTCGGCGAGGTCTGCGGCGCTGGTGAAAGAATGCAGGGTCGATGCCATCGGTGTTGTCCTAGATATCGTCATGCCAGGTGCGGCCGTCGCGCTCGATCAGCGCGATGGCCTGGCTCGGGCCCCAGGTGCCGGCGGTATAGCCCTGCACCTGCTGGCCGGTCGTTTCCCAACCTTTCAGGATCGGGTCGACCCACTGCCATGCGGCCTCCACTTCGTCGCGGCGCATGAACAGGGTCTGGTTGGAGCGCACCACGTCCATCAGCAGGCGCTCGTAGGCGTCGGGATTGCGGACGTTGAAGGCCTGGGCGAAACTCATGTCGAGCGAAACGTTGCGAAGGCGCATGCCGCCCGGACCCGGATCCTTGATCATCAGCGACTGTTTGACGCCTTCGTCCGGCTGCAGGCGGATGATCAGCTGGTTCTGGCTGATGCGGCCGGCGGCCTGGTCGAAGATCGCATGCGGGATCGACTTGAAGGTGATGACGATCTCGGACATACGGCCGGCAAGGCGCTTGCCGGTTCTGATGTAGAAGGGAACGCCCGCCCAGCGCCAGTTGTTGATCTCGGCTTTGATGGCGACGAAGGTCTCGGTGTTCGAGACGCCGCCTTCCAGCTCTTCCAGATAGCCCTTGACCGGGCCGTTGCCGGACGCGCCGGCGCGGTACTGGCCGCGAACGGTCGCCTGCTCGACATTGGAGGCGTTGATCGGCTTCAGGGCACGCAGCACCTTGAGCTTCTCGTCGCGCACGGCTTCCGAATCCATCGAGGAGGGGACTTCCATCGCCGTCAGGCAGAGCAGCTGCAGAATGTGGTTCTGCACCATGTCGCGCAGCGCCCCGGCGGTATCGTAATAGCCCGCGCGGCCTTCGAGGCCGACGGCTTCGGCGACGGTGATCTGCACGTGGTCGATGTAGTTGGCATTCCAGAGCGGCTCATAGAGCGCGTTGGCGAAACGCAGCGCCATCAGGTTCTGCACAGTCTCCTTGCCGAGATAGTGGTCGATGCGGAAGATCTGCTCTTCCTTGAAGACGCGGCCGATATTGTCGTTGAGCTGCAAGGCTGAGGCGAGATCGCGGCCGATCGGCTTCTCGACGACGATGCGGGTCGACTTGGTGATGAGCTTATGGTCGTGAATCTTCTGCGAGATATCGCCGAAAATCCCGGGCGCGACGGCGAGATAGAAAGCGCGCACGCGGTCCTTGCCCTCGTCGAGCAGCTTCTTCAGCTGATCCCAGCCGCTGTCGGCGCGGGCATCGACCGAGACGTAATAGAGGCGGGCGCAAAACTTCTCCACTTCCGCGTCGTCATATTCGCCCTTCTTCAGATGTTCCTTGAGCGCATCGCGAGCGAATTTGCGGTATTCCTCGTGGGTCAGCGGGCTGCGGGATGCGCCGATCACGCGGGTCGGTTCGCCAAACTGGCCTTCGATCTGGCGATGATAGAGGGCGGGCAGCAACTTGCGTTCGGCAAGGTCGCCGCTGCCGCCGAAGACGACATAATCAAAAGGCTCAACGGGAATGATCTGGCTGCTCATGAGCTTTGTCTCTCAATCAGGCTGGTTGACGGCCCTTTTAATCTAATCGATTTAAAAAAGCCAGTGTGCAGTGCAATGAATCTGTCAGGCACCGGTTTTAGAGCGAATTCCGCGAAGAGGAAATCCGCAAATGGACTAAAACTTGTCGCGAAGGGCAAACCACGACAAGGCGAGGAAAAGCAACGGCGCCCGCATTCGGGCTCCGCCGGGAAAGGCCGGAATATCGAGCGATTTGAACAGGTCGAGATCGCTGGATTTTCCAAGCACCGCTTCCGCGTAGAGCTTGCCACAATAGTTTGACAGCATGACGCCATGGCCGGAATAACCGCCGATCGAGGTGACGCCGGGCATCACCTCGCGTACGAAAAGCTGGCGCGGCATGGTGATGCCGACGCTGCCGCCCCAGGAATGGGTGATTTCGATATCTTTCAGCGCGGGATAGATTTCGGCGATCTGTCGGCGGATATGCTGCGAAATGTCCTTCGGATTATCAGACGTATAGGCCTCCCGCCCACCGAACAGCAGGCGGCCGTCCCCGAATTTGCGGAAGTAGCGCACGACGAAGCGCGAATCGGCCACGGCTTCGCCGCCCGGCAGCACATCGGGATGCCCGTCGAGCGGGACTGTGGCGCCGATGAAGGAACGGATCGGCATGACATGGCTTGCCGTCACCGGCTCGAGATTGCCGATGTAACCGTTGCAGGCGATCAGCGCGCGGTCGGCGGTGATCGTTCCGCGTTCGGTTTCGATCGTCACCTTGCCGCCGCCCTGGCGCACCGCCGTTGCCCTGGTCATCTCGTAGATGGCAGCGCCGGCATTGGCGGCGACACGGGCAAGCCCGACCAGCAGCTTCAGCGGATGGATATGCCCGGTGCCGACATCGCGCACGCCGCAATGAAAACGTTTCGAGCCGAGCCTTTCCTGCGTTTCCTTCTCGTCCATGAAGCTGAGATGCGGATAGCCGTAGCGTTGCGCGGCGATCTCCGCATTTTCATAATAATCGCGCTTGTAGCTCGCCTTGTGGGCGACGTTGAGTTGGCCGGGCGCATAGTCGATCTCGATCTGATGCTCACGGGCGAAATCGATGAGATGGCGCTTTGCGTCCTCGGCAAGATCGAACAGCGCCTTGGAGCGTTCGTAGCCGATCTTTTCCTCGAGTTCTTCCGGCCACCATCGCTGGCCGGTGCCGAGTTGGCCGCCATTGCGCCCGGACGCTCCGTCTCCGAAACGGCAGGCCTCGATCAGCACCACCGAAACGCCCGATTTGGCAAGATGATAGGCGGCCTGCAGGCCGGTATAGCCGCCGCCGATGATGGCGACGTCTGTTGTTCTGGAGCCGTCGAGAGCGGGATAGGTGGGCCGCTCGCCGACGGTGGCCTGATACCAGGACAAGCCCGGCGCGATCGGGCTCTGCCACATCTCTTGCGATGCCATGACGCTCCCTCACACGTTGAGCAGAAGGAATTCCCGCTCCCAGGGGCTGATCACCTGCATGAAGGTTTCGAATTCGCCGCGCTTGACGCCGGCATAAAGGCCGATGAACTGCGAGCCGAACACCTCTTCGAAGGCCGGTTCGTCTTCCAGCAGCGCCACGGCTTCCAGCAGGCCGCGCGGCAGGTCGATCGAGCCCTCATTGGCCGAATCCTCGGTCGGCGCCGTCGGCTCGATCTGCTTCATGATGCCGAGCAGGCCGGCGGCGAGCGAGGCGGCGAGCGCCAGATACGGATTGGCGTCCGAGCTCGGCAGCCGGTTTTCCACGCGTCGGGCCTGCGGATCGGAGACCGGGACGCGGAAAGCGGTCGTCCGGTTGTCGTAGCCCCAGGCATTGTTGACGGGGCAGGACATGTCGGGCTGCAGGCGGCGGTAGGAATTCACGTAGGGCGCCAGCATCGCCATCGCGCTCGGCACGAATTTCTGCATGCCGCCGATGAAATGGAAGAATTCCTTCGAGGCCGATCCATCCGGATTGGAGAACACGTTCTTGCCCGTCTCGATATTGACCACCGACTGGTGGATATGCATCGCCGAACCCGGCTGGCCCTGCATCGGCTTGGCCATGAAGGTCGCATAGATGTCGTGTTTCAGCGCCGCCTCGCGGATCGTGCGCTTGAACAGGAACACCTGGTCCGCGAGCTCGATCGGATTGCCATGGCGCAGGTTGATCTCCAGCTGCGCCGGTCCTTCCTCGTGGATCAGCGTGTCGATCTCCAGGCCCTGCTTTTCCGAGAAGTGGTAGATGTCGTCGATCAGTTCGTCGAACTCGTTGATGCCGGCGATCGAGTAGCCCTGGCCGCCGAGGATCGAGCGGCCCGAGCGGCCTTTGGGCGGATGCAGCGGATAGTCGGGGTCGTCATTCTTGGCGACCAGGTAGAATTCGATCTCGGGTGCTACGATCGGCTTCCAGCCGCGCTCATGATAGAGGCTCATGATCCGCTTCAGCACGTTGCGCGGCGTATAGGGCACCTCCCCGCCGTCCGAATCGACGATGTCGCAGATCACCTGCGCCGTCGGATCGGTCTCCCAGGGCACGACCGAAAGCGTCGAAAGGTCGGGCATCAGCTTCAGGTCGCTGTCGCGCGGTTCGTAGCGGAAGCTCTCGGTCTCCTCGGGATACTCGCCCGAAATCGTATGCCGATAGATCGCCGAAGGCAGCGCAAGCGAGGTGTTCGAGGTGAATTTCGAGCTCGGCATCATCTTGCCGCGCGGAACGCCGGCAAGGTCCGGCGTGATGCATTCGATGTCTTCGATGCCCCTGGCCCTCAGCCACTGTGCTGCTTCCTTCCAGTTCGCAACGCCGCGCAGAGATCCGGGGTCCGGAGGTGTTTTCGTCGAGGCGGATACGTTTCTGGCAGGCTTCAGCGTCGTCTTTTTTGGGGACATGACACACCGGTTTGGTTGATCGTGGCGCCATCATAACCGGACTTTGCCAATTGGCGAGGGGGCGCAAACGTTGACTTTCGCCCTTTGATGGAAAAAGAAGACGCGACTTTCGATTGGGGAAACGGGTTTGCAGCGCAAAAGCGACGTCATCGTCATCGGCGCCGGGGCGGCGGGCATGATGGCGGCCATCCGCGCGGGAAAGCGCGGCCGCTCCGTCGTGGTCCTCGACCATGCGAGGGCGCCCGGCGAGAAGATCCGCATATCAGGGGGCGGCCGCTGCAATTTCACCAATATCCATGCCGGTCCGAAGAATTTCCTCTCCGCCAATCCGCATTTCTGCAAGTCCGCGCTCGCCCGCTTCACGCCCGCCGATTTCATCGCCATGGTCGACCGGCACGGCATTGCCTGGCATGAAAAGACCTTGGGTCAGCTCTTTTGCGACGATAGCGCCAAGGACATCATCCGCATGCTGTTGGACGAGATGCGCGCAGCCGGCACTGCGCTGCATCTCGGCACCGAGATTGCGGGTGTTGAAAAGATAGGCGAGGGCTTCCGCGTCTTAACCGGTGGGGGTGCTTATGAAGCGTCGGCGCTCATCGTTGCGACCGGCGGCAAATCGATCCCGAAGATGGGCGCGACCGGCCTTGCCTATCGTCTTGCCGAACAATTCGGCCTGGCCGTGCTCGAAACCCGTCCCGGCCTCGTGCCGCTGACGCTCGATCCCGGCCTGCTCGAAAGCATCGCGCCGCTCGCCGGCATTTCCGCTCCCGCCGAGATCCGGCACGGGAAGACGGCTTTCCGGGAAGCGCTGCTCTTCACCCATCGCGGGCTCAGCGGCCCCGCCATTCTGCAAATCTCCTCCTACTGGCGCGAAGGCGACGAGATCGTCGTCGCGATCGAACCGGATATCGACATCGCGGCGCATCTGAAGACGGCAAAGCAGCGCAATGGACGCCAGTCGCCGCAGACGGCGCTCGGTGAGATCCTGCCGAAACGGCTGGCGCAGTTTCTCGCGGAGCGCGAAAAAATCTCCGGCAACATGGCGGACTTGCCTGACAAGGCGCTGCTGCGCCTTGCCGCCAGCGCTCAGAACTGGCCGGTCAAGCCTTCCGGCTCGGAAGGTTACCGTACCGCCGAAGTGACGCTCGGCGGCATCGACACGGCAGGACTCGATTCCCGCAGCATGGAGGCGAAGGCCGTGCCCGGCCTTTATTTCATCGGCGAATGCGTCGACGTCACCGGCTGGCTCGGCGGCTATAATTTCCAGTGGGCCTGGGCCTCCGGTTTTGCCGCGGGCGAATACGCCTGAAGCTCTGTTTTTCTGCACGTCACTCCTGCATATATTAGCAATATCGATTCAAGACTTCTTAATAGAGGTGCGCCATCCTGTCTCAATTGGCGGTTTGCAGAGCTCTTCCTAAATTAAGCTTTACGGACAAGCCGATTTGTTGGATTGTTGTGTCACATGAGAAGTGAGGTTTCGAGCATGACCAGAAACGCACGACGCGCCCGCGCCATCGCAATTGCCGAGGCAAAGCCGAACGCCCGGATGGTCGCCCTGCATTGCCTCATGCTCGCAGCCGGCGCCACCGCAGCCAGCCTCGCACTGCTGCTCTCACACGTCATCTGATCCTGTCGTCAGGGCTCTACGAAGGCCTCGGCATCGCGATCGCCGGACGGTCCACAATTTGCAACTATTTCACCGCCTTGGCTTAACCCGCCATAACCGCTTATCCGAAAATTAAGATCTAATCTGACACAATTGCCCGCGAATATTTGGGCATCTCCAAGTTGTTGGAAATGAACTGGCAATGACTGCCGCCTGGCTTCCGGGTTTCCCAGTGTAAATTTTTAGAACAGCTCGATGTGCACCCGGCGGCGCCATGTGGCCGCCTGCCGGAGGAGTGGTGTATGAAAGGCCCGGAACGCCATGTTGATTGATAAGATTCTTTCCCGTTTCAGGATCAAGACGAAGGTTCTGATCTTCGTTCTGCCCTTCGTGGTCACCATTTCGGCCGTGGGCCTCACGGGCCTTTACGCTTCCGGACTTCTGCAGGGGCGCATGGAAATATCCAACAGCGTGCTGCAGTCGCTGAGCGGCTTCAAGGACCTCTACGGTTCGATGGACGATTTCCTGCGCATCACCAGCCAGCAGGCGCGCGACAAGCTGCTCACCGACCTGAAGACCCAGCAGGGCGTGCTCGACGCGACGCTGGACCAGGTGGGCGAAGAGGCCGCCGGCCGCGACAGCCTTGCGGAAGCTTCGCGCCGCACCAAGGACATCTCGGGCGTCGTCGACAAGCTCTGGGCGCTGCATGAGCAGGAACAGGCCTTGCACGAGTCGATCGACGCGGCGCAGAAGAGCCTGATTAGCACCCGCTTCACGGTCACCTACCAGGCCGATGAACTGCAGACCGCGCTGCAGCGCGACGAGGGCGCCGCCACCATCACCCTTCGCACGGCCGACCGCCTGCTGAAGGGCGGCGATTTCCTCGGCAGCGTCGCCAGCGGCTACAGCAAGCCACAGACGCCTGAGGACAAGATCGCCTACATCAAGCAACAGCTGCCTGAGATCATGAAGTCCCAGCGGCTGATCGCCATCTCGGTCCCCACCAACCAGAAGAACGTCATCGACTCGCTGGCTGCGACCATCGACAGCATCAAGACGATCGCCGAGATGCCCAGCCCGACCGAAGAGAACATCACCGAGCTCGGCCGTCTCGTTTCGCGCTTCCGCCAGACCTCGACCTATACGCAGCTGACCGCGACGCAGAAGATGCGCGAGGCGACACAGCGCTTCGCCGAGCTCGAAGGCCGCATCGCCCAGACCAATTCCGTCCTTCAGGACACGCGGCGCCTCGAAAATTCCGTCTATTCGCTGCAGATCGTTCTTTCCGATTTCCTCGCCAACTCGAGCAAGGAGAACCTCGTGCGTTTGCAGCAGCAGGCCGGCACGCTCGGCAAGGATATGCAGGTGCTGACCACCAGCGCCAAGGGCATGGGCTTTGCCGAGGGCATCTCCGGCGCGATCCAGCCGGCGCTCGATGCCATCTCCGGCGGCGGCTCAAAGATCGTCGAGACGATCGGTGAGCGCGTCACCGCATATGCTGCGGCCCGCCAGGAACTGGATGATATCTGGAAGAAGCTCACCGATTTCGCCGAGCTGCAGAAGCAGACGGCCGGAACCGAACGCACCCAGGCAAACAGCATCTCCGTCATGACCACCGGCCTCGGTATCCTCCTGTCGATCCTCGGCGGCATCGCCCTGGTGCTGACGCTGCAGCGCCCGATCAGCCAGATCACCGCCGCCATGCGCCGCATCGCGGAAGGGGCGCTGGACACCAGCATCTCCGGCGAGAAGCGCTACGACGAAATCGGCGACATGGCCCGCGCGCTTGGCATCTTCAAGGAAAACGCCATCTCGAAGATCCGCATCGAGGAGCAGAGCGACGAGGAACGCGCCGCCGCCGAACACGAGCGCCAGCGCAACGACGCGGAAAAACGCGAAATGGATCGCCAGATCGAATTCGCCGTCAACCAGCTCGCCGCCGGCCTCGAGCGCATGTCGCAGGGCGACATTTCGACGACGATCGAAACGCCGTTCATCGGCCGTCTCGAACAGCTGCGCCAGGATTTCAACGGTTCGATGATGCGCCTGCAGGCGACGATGAGCCAGATCCGCGACAATGTCGAACTGATCCAGGGCAACGGCAACCAGATGGCCCAGTCGGCCGAGGACCTCTCCAAGCGCACCGAGCAGCAGGCCGCCTCGCTCGAAGAGACCGCGGCCGCCGTCGACGAGATCACCGTCACCGTGCGCTCGTCGGCCGAACGCGCCAAGGATGCAGACCAGATCGTCCGCCAGGCCAAGCGCAGCGCTGATGATTCCGCTGTCGTCGTCAGCAACGCAATCGATGCGATGAGCCGCATCGAAGAGGCCTCGCGCCAGATCGAGCAGATCATCGGCGTCATCGACGAGATCGCCTTCCAGACCAACCTGCTGGCGCTGAACGCCGGCATCGAGGCGGCGCGCGCCGGCGAGGCGGGCAAGGGCTTTGCCGTCGTCGCCATGGAAGTGCGCGAACTTGCCCAGCGCTCCGCAGCCGCGGCGCAGGAGATCAAGGGTCTGATCAACAAGTCGACCAACGAGGTCAGTTCCGGCTCGCAATTCGTGCAGGAGACCGGGACGGTGCTTGCCAAGATCAGCGCCCAGATCGTCACGATCAGCCAGCATGTCGAGATGATCGCCCGCGCCAGCCACGACCAGTCCAACGCGCTGCAGAGCGTCAATGCGACGGTCAACCAGATGGACCAGATGACGCAGCAGAATGCCGCGATGGTGGAAGAGACCACCGCCGCAAGCCGGGAACTCGCCGACGAGGCGGACTCGCTGCGCCGTCTCATCCAGCAGTTCAAGATCGACGGCGGTGCGGCCGAAGCGCCGATCTACCGCGCCGCCTGATCATCGATCGATCCTGTCCCTTTCGAGCGGCCTCGGACCTCCGGGGCCGCTCTATTTTATTGTGCGGAAGTCGCGCTGTGATTGAAAAGATCTGAATGGCGAAAGAATAGGTGGAGAGCCAGGGACGGTCTTTCGTGCGAATAGGCGAAAATATCTGAAAACAGGCGAATAATACCTTCGGCAGCACTGATTTACGGAAAATTTTCCTTAACGCTTTTCGTCTAATTTAGCACTGGTTCTTCTGCCGGGGGTTTTGATGCTGCGCCTTTTCTCTACGTCGATCGTGCGTCAGATCGTTGCGATCACGCTGTTTCTGCTGGCCGTCAGCACGGCTGCCATCGTCGGCGCGACCTATTACAATCTGAGTGGCCATGTCATGGACGGGGCCGTCGCTGACGCCAGGGACGCCACCCGCGCGATGGCCGTCCTCTACGGCGCGGCCGATCAGGCGGCAAAGATCGAGCTGAAGGACAATCAGCTTACGGCCGTCACGGAAGACGCCATTCCGGCCCTTGCCGATCATTCGCTGGTTGACCGGACGGCGCAATCGATCGCAGGCGTTGCCACGATCTTCCAGAAACAGGGCGGCGACTACGTCCGCATATCCACGAACGTCAAGAAGGAAAACGGCGACCGCGCCGTCGGCACCAAGCTCGCCGCCGATCATCCCGCCCAGCCGGTTCTCGCCAAGGGCGAGGCCTATTATGGCCAGGCGCAGCTTTTCGGCCGAAAGTTCATGACCGGTTATTTCCCCATCAAGAGCGCATCGAACGCCAATGTCGGCCTTCTCTTCATCGGCATTCCGATGGAAGTCTACTATGAGCGTTTGAACGAACTGCAGATGCTGGTTCTCGGCGCCGGCACCATCGTCATGCTGCTCGTCGGTGTTCTCGCCTATTATACGATCCGCCTGTCGGTGCAGCCTATGCAGGCGCTGACCGCGAGCGTCCATTCGATCTCCTCGGGCAATCTCGATGGAGCGATCCCCTGCACCGAGAAGAAGAACGAGTTCGGCGAGATCGGCCGGGCCTTGGCGCTCTTCCGCGACAGCGCCCGCGCCAAACGCGATCTGGAAACGCAGGCGGCCGAGCAGCGCGCGTTCAGCGATGCCGAACGCGCCAGGAACGATGCGGACAAGCGCTCGCTCGACGGCCAGATCGACTTTGCCGTCAACCAGCTGGCGGCCGGCCTCGGGCGCCTGTCGCAGGGTGACGTCTCGCAGACGATCAGCACGCCGTTCGTCGGCCGGCTGGAACAGTTGCGCGTCGATTTCAACGCTTCGCTCCTGCGGCTCCAGGATACGCTGTCGGGTATCCGCGACAGCGCCTCGACGATGCAGCGCAACAGCGGCGCAGTCTCCGCCTCCGCCGACGAGCTTTCCAAGCGCACCGAGGCGCAGGCGGCAAGCCTCGAAGAGACGGCGGCCGCCGTGGAGGAGATCACCGTGACGGTCCGCTCTTCCGCCGAGCGTGCCCGTGAGGCGAATAACGTGGTGGCTGCCACCAAGCGGACGGCCGACAATTCCGGCGCTGTGGTCGGCGATGCCGTCGCCGCCATGGAGCGTATCGAGCAGGCCTCGCAGCGCATCGAGCAGATCATTGAGGTGATCGACGACATTGCCTTCCAGACCAATCTTCTGGCGCTGAACGCCGGCATCGAGGCGGCGCGCGCCGGCGAGGCGGGCAAAGGTTTTGCCGTCGTCGCCCAGGAGGTCCGCGAACTCGCCCAGCGTTCGGCCGATGCGGCGCGCGAGATCAAGTCGCTCATCGAGACCTCGAGCCGGGAAGTGACGGCAGGCTCCGAGCTGGTCCAGAAGACCGGCAGCGTGCTTGCCTCGATCAGCCACGAGATCATTGCGATCAGCGGCCATGTCGAGACCATCGCCACCGCAAGCCGCGATCAGTCGGCCGCATTGCAGGAGGTCAACGGCTCGGTCAACGCCATGGACCAGATGACCCAGAAGAACGCCTCGATGGTTGCCGAGACGACGCAGGCAAGCCGCCTGCTCGCAGGCGAGGCCGATACGCTGATGGCGCTGATCGAGCGGTTTCGTATCGTGGCGGAATCCGCACCCGCTCACCTTACGGCCAGGAAAGTCGCCTGAGCCCCGCAGCCGGCGTCGGTTCGGGCCGGCGCCGTGCGGTCTTTTCGCCACCTGAGGTCTCTCGATGTCAGCCAGGTGGCGAACCGGACGAGGGGGCTATCTCCGAATTCGGCGTAGAATTCATCCTCGCTCTGTTTCGGATGATATCCCAGGGAATGTTGAACATCGCGGATACCTGCGATTGCGATCATGTCGATCATGGGAGTGTCCTTTCCATTGCCAGACACCCCATGATTTAAGCGTCGAATTTCTCTTCATAAATAGCAGAAACCCGGCTATGTTTTTCATCGATGAAAAACGCAAACTGGGACTCCTACCAACTATTCCTGCAAGTCGCCCGGCTCGGCGGCCTGACCGGGGCAAGCACCGCAAGCGGGCTCAGCCCCGCGACCATCGGCCGGCGCATGCTCGATCTCGAACAGGAGATCGGCCGCGGATTGTTTTCGCGCAGCCAGACGGGATATCGCCTGACGCAGGACGGCCAGGCGCTGCTCGATCATCTTCAGGAAATGGAAGCCGCCGCCCGCAAGGTGGAAGCGTGGCGGCAATCCGGTGAGGGCGGCACGACGGTCAGGATTGCAGCCGGCACCTGGGTCGCCTGGCTTCTGACGGAGAATTTCGCGGCGATCCGCATGCCGGGCGATAGCTTCGCCATCTCGCTGACCATCGGTGAGGCGCGCGCGAGCCTTGCCTATCGCGAAAGCGATATCGGCATTCGCGCCTTCGAACCGGCAGAGGCCAACCTTGCCGCACGTCTGCTCGGCGAGGTGGCCTATGCCGTCTATATCAGACGCAATGCCGCTGAAACGGATGACCGCTGGATCGCGGTCGCCGAGGAGGAGGCAATATCGGCCTATCTGCGCTGGCCGCACGCCAATGCCGCGGCCGGCATCGTCGCCACCGTCAATCGGCCGCGTTCGCTGCCGGATATGGTGCGCGCCGGCGCCGGCAAGGCGGTGCTTCCCTGTTTCGTCGGCGATCTTCATCCCGAATTGCAGCGGCAGGGCGGCGAGCTGCCGGAATTGCGCCACCGGCAATGGATCGTCATGAATGCCGAGGACCGTCATCGCCCGGAGATCCGCACGGTCGCCGACCGCATGACGAAGCTGATCAGAAGTTATGCCGATCTCTTCGCCGGAAAACGACCAAGCCGCGGTTGATGCTCAAGGACATAGGTTCCAGACGATGACGCCCGCGCGTCTCTTGGGATGCGCGGGCGCTCTGAGTTGATGGCCGGGACCGGTAAGGTCAGGCCCGTCTGCGTCTTTTCTCAGTGCCGGTTGGTGACGACGACGGGGATCAAGAGATCGCCCCAGTTGCCGTCGCCGCCGTGGTGACGGGCCGAGCGCACCAGCTCGACCGAGACGCCGGCTTCGACGGCTTTCATGACCGATTGGTTCAGCCGATGCAGGTCGTTGGCGAGCATGCGGATCGTCGTCTGCTGATCGTCGCTCATGCTCGATGCCTGCTCTTCAGCCCGTTCCCGGACGCGTGCGATGGATGCCATGGTCTTCTCCTCCTCTTCGGGTTATTCCGCAGCCGGTTTGAACTGCGCATGTTCGGTTGAATCGTGCATTGCCGTGGTCGAAGACCGGCCGCCGGTGATGGCGAGCGATACCGCGTCGAAATAGCCGGTGCCGACCTCGCGCTGATGCTTGGTGGCGGTATAGCCGTTGACCTCGGCGTCGAATTCCGCCTGCTGCAGCTCCGAATAGGCCGACATCTGCCGCTGCCGGTAGCCGCGCGCCAGTTCGTACATGCCGAAATTCAGCTGGTGGAAGCCGGCGAGCGTGATGAACTGGAACTTGTAGCCCATCGCGCCGAGCTCGCGCTGGAACTTCGCGATCGTCGCCTCGTCGAGGTTCTTCTTCCAGTTGAACGAAGGCGAGCAATTGTAAGCGAGCAGCTTGCCCGGATAGACCTTGTGCACGCCTTCGGCAAAGCGCCGCGCCTGCTCGAGATCCGGCTTCGACGTTTCGCACCAGATCAGATCGCAATGCGGCGCATAGGCGACGGCACGGGCGATGCAGGGCTCGATGCCGTTCCTGACCTGGTAGAAACCTTCGACCGTGCGCCCAGCATCATAGTCGACGAAGGGCTGGTCGCGCTCGTCGATATCGGACGTCAGGAGTTTCGCCGCTTCCGCATCGGTGCGGGCGATGACGAGTGTGGCAACGCCCATGACGTCGGCGGCAAGCCGGGCGGCGTCGAGATTGCGGATATGGGCGGCGGTCGGGATCAGCACCTTGCCGCCGAGATGGCCGCATTTCTTCTCCGAGGCCAACTGGTCCTCAAAATGAACGCCGGCGGCGCCCGCCTCGATATAGGCCTTCATGATCTCGAAGGCATTGAGCGGCCCGCCGAAGCCTGCCTCCGCATCGGCGACGATCGGCGCGAACCAGGTGTCGACGGAAAGGCCCTGGCCTTCCGAAGTCTCGATCTGATCGGCGCGCTGCAGCGTGCGGTTGATGCGCTTGGCAAGCTCCGGCCCGGCATTGGCCGGATAGAGAGACTGATCGGGATACATGGCGGAGGCCGTATTGGCGTCGGCCGCAACCTGCCAGCCGGAGAGATAGATCGCCTTGAGTCCGGCGCGCACCATCTGCATGGCCTGGTTGCCGGAAAGCGCGCCGAGCGCATTGACGAAATCTTCCTGATGCAGGAGCCGCCACAACCGGTCCGCCCCCATTTCCGCCAGCGTATGGCGCAGTGTCACCGAGCCCCTGAGCCGCTGTACGTCATCGGCCGAGTAGGGCCTCTCGATGCCGTCGAAGCGGGTTGCCGTTGTATTTGGGACGAGTTTGTAAAAATCGGTCACGCTGTTCTCCTCGCTGAAATCCTATGCAAAGTGGATGCATGACAAGATTGACAATAACGTCCGAAATGACCAGGAAAACCTTTGATTTCTGGCTTGGAAAGAGGTTAAGATGACGAGGATTGACAGACGGAAGCTGTGAATTTGTAACAAATTGTAAATAAGCTCCTCCCTGCGTTGTCAAAAGGTGTGACATGGCGGAACGCAAGATATTCGCAGGCGCGAAAGTGCGGCGCATCCGCAATGCGCTGGCGCTGACGCAGACCGCCATGGCCGAGGCGCTGGAGATCTCGCCTTCCTATCTGAACCTCATCGAGCGCAACCAGCGGCCGCTGACGGTGCAGCTCCTTCTCAAGCTTGCGGCCGTCTACAGGGTCGACCTGGAGGAGCTGCGGGGCCAGACCGGCGGCAGTCTCGGTCAGCTCAAGGAGATCTTTGCCGACCCGCTGCTATCCGGCGAGCTGCCGGGCGATCAGGAATTGGTGGAGGTTGCCGAGGCGGCTCCCAATGCCGCGAGCGGTATGATCAAGCTCTATCGCGCCTATCGCGAGCAGGCGGCAAGATTGTCCGACCTGACGGCGCTGATGGCCGCCGAAGGCCATGCGCCTATTGCCGCCGGCCGGTTGCCGCTGGATGAGGTGCGCGAGACGCTGGAGCGCAGGTCCGCCTATTTCGCGCGGATCGAGGCGGCGGCGGAAGCCTTTGCCGCAACGCTTCCCGGCGGAGCCGATCTCGGCGCCGGGCTGAAGGACTGGCTGCGCTCGGAGCGCGGCATCGCGGTGCGTGTGCTGCCGGTGCATGTCATGCCGGATCTGCGCCGCCGTTTCGATCGCCATTCGATGCGGCTCTTCATTTCCGAACGTCTGTCGCAGGCCGACCGCGCGCATGAGATAGCCATTGAAGCGGTGACGCTGGCGTTGTTGCCGGCGATCGAGGCCGAGCTCGACGACCTCTCGCTCTCCTCGGCCGAGGCGCGCCGCATCGCCCGTTTCGAGCTTGCGCGCATCGCCGCCCTGGCGCTCGCAATGCCTTACGAGGCCTTCTTGTCAGCGGCGAAATCGACGCGCTACGACATCGATATCCTGCGTGCCCGTTTCGGGGTCTCCTTCGGCCATGCCGCCGCACGTCTTGCCATGCTGCAGCGTCCCGGCGCTGCCGCGATCCCCTTCTTCGTGATCGAGATCGATGCTGCCGGCCACCGGCTGCGCAGGGCGGGCGCCCAAGGCTTTCCGCAGGCCGGCTTCGGCGGAGGCTGTCCAAAGCTCAACATTCACGCCGCTTTTCTGCAGCCCGGGCAGATCCTTGCCGAAACGGTCGCCATGCCGGACGGCGCATCCTTCCTGACGATCGCCCGCACGCTGGAGGGACCGAGCGTCGAATTCGGCGAAAGGGTGAGGCGCACCGCGATCCTGATCGGCTGCGACGCTGCCCTCGGCGAGGGGCTGGTTTACGGGCAGGCGACGGCGCTCGATCCGGTCGCGATCGGTCCGGCCTGTCGGCTGTGCGAGCGGCGCGGCTGCCTTTCCCGCTCCGAGCCGCCGGTGACGAGACCGCTCGGGCTCGATGAGATGGTGGCGGGGCTGAGCGCCTTCGACTTCCAGTGATTGTGAAATCGTTGAAGACACAGGATTTTGCGCTTGTGGGCTCCGGAATTCCTTCTTAGTCTGCGGGCAAAACCAGAGGGAAAAGATGTCCGGGGATGCGGAATCTTTGAACAAACAGGAGAAGTCATGAGGTCAACCATCCTAACCGTGACGGCCGCCGCCGTTGCCGCACTCCTTGCTGCCGCTCCGGCCCTTGCGCAGGAGCGCGTGGTCAACGTCTACAACTGGTCGGATTACATTGACGACAGCATCCTGACCGACTTCACCAAGGAGACCGGCATCAAGGTCGTCTACGATACGTTCGATTCGAACGAGACCGTGGAAACCAAGCTGCTTGCCGGTGGCACGGGTTATGACGTCGTCGTCCCCACGGCCGACTTCCTGCAGCGCCAGATCCAGGCAGGGGTTTTCCAGAAGCTCGACAAGTCCAAACTGCCGAACCTCTCCAACATGTGGGACGTAATCCTGCAGCGCACCGCGTCCTATGATCCGGGCAACGAATATGCGGTCGACTACATGTGGGGCACCGACGGCATCGGCTACAACGTCAAGAAGGTCGCCGAAATTCTCGGGCCGGATGCCAAGCCCGGCCTCGAAGTGATCTTCGATCCGAAGGTCGCCGAAAAGTTCAAGGACTGCGGCATATACGTGCTCGATACCCCGAAGGACGTCATGACCACGGCTTTGCGGTATTTGGGCCTCGATCCGAACTCCACCAAGGCCGAAGATTTCAAGAAGGTCGAGGAACTGCTGACGGCGGTGCGCCCCTATATCCGCAAGTTCCATTCGTCCGAATACATCAACGCCCTTGCCAATGGTGATATCTGCATCGCCTTCGGCTATTCCGGCGACATGCTGCAGGCCCGCGACCGTGCGGCCGAAGCCAAGAACGGCGTCGAGGTCAACTACTCGATCCCGGTGCAAGGCGCCCAGATGTGGTTCGACATGATGGCGATCCCCGCCGATGCCAAGCATGTGGCCGAAGCGCATGAATTCCTGAACTACATGATGAAGCCCGAGGTCATCGCCAAGGCGAGCGACCACACCTTCTATGCGAACGGCAACAAGGCCTCGCAGCAGTTCGTCAGCAAGGAAGTGCTGGAAGATCCGGCCGTCTATCCGACGGAGGAGGTGATGAAGAACCTCTTCACCGTCAAGCCGTGGGACCCGAAGACCCAGCGCACGGCGACGAGAATCTGGACGAAGGTCGTCACCGGC
Organism: Rhizobium sp. R635; assembly: GCF_002211285.1. Taxonomy (GTDB): domain Bacteria; phylum Pseudomonadota; class Alphaproteobacteria; order Rhizobiales; family Rhizobiaceae; genus Rhizobium. The sequence goes on from NZ_LOKX01000001.1 coordinate 214,611, forward strand.
CAGTAAGTGATGCCAGGCCCGGACGGAAACGTCCGGGCCTTTCCATTACCGGCCAGGGTGAGGAGGCCGGCTGAATCTGTATTTTCGGGGAATAATATGAAATCTTTGGGCAATATCCGCCGCGCTTTCGCACCCTGGACCGATCCGTCCGCAAAACCTTTCATTGCCTTCAAGAATGTCACCAAGCGCTTCGGCGATTTCACCGCCGTCGATAATCTGTCGCTTGATATCTATCACCGCGAGTTCTTCGCGCTGCTCGGCGCGTCCGGCTGCGGAAAGTCGACGCTTCTGCGCATGCTCGCCGGCTTCGAGCAGCCGACGTCGGGCGAAATCGTTCTCGACGGCACCAATCTCGCCGGCACGCCGCCTTATAAGCGGCCGGTCAATATGATGTTCCAGTCCTACGCGCTTTTCCCGCACATGACGGTCGAGAAGAACATCGCCTTCGGCCTGAAGCAGGATGGCATGCCGAAAGACGAAATGGCCGAGCGCGTCGCCCAGATGCTGAAGCTCGTAAAGCTCGAGCAGTTTGCCTCGCGCAAGCCGAACCAGCTCTCCGGCGGCCAGCGCCAGCGCGTGGCGCTCGCCCGTTCGCTCGCCAAGCGCCCGAAAGTGCTGCTGCTCGACGAGCCGCTCGGCGCGCTCGACAAGAAACTGCGCGAGGAAACCCAGTTCGAGCTGATGGACCTGCAGCAGAACCTCGGCCTCACCTTCGTCGTCGTCACGCACGACCAGGAAGAGGCGATGACCATGGCAGACCGCATCGCCGTCATGAGCCATGGCAAGGTGGTGCAGGTGGCAACGCCGGCCGAAATCTACGAGGCGCCGAATTCGCGCTTCGTCGCGGACTTCATCGGCGACGTAAATATCTTCGACGGCAAGGTGACGACGTCAGGAAATGGCGCTGTCGAGATCGCGGTCGAAAGCGGCTTCACGATCCGCAGTGCCGCGGCGGAGACGCCCGCCATTGGCAATACCGTGGGCTTTGCCATCCGCCCGGAAAAGATCCGCGTGACGCGCGCAGCACCCGCGAACGCCTCGGTCAATACCGCCAAGGGCGAAATCTGGGATATCGCCTACCTCGGCGACATGACCGTCTTCCACATCAAGCTGCCGAGCGGCAAGTTCGTCAGAGCCTCTTCCCTCAACGCGCAGCGTTCCGTCGAAGACCCCTTCAGCTATGATCAGGACGTCTGGGTCTCCTTCGATGAGAATGGCGGCGTGCTGCTGAAGGATTGAGATCATGGGAACCCTTGCCTCACGCTTCTACAGCCGCCTCGTCATCATCATTCCCTATGCCTGGCTGCTGCTTTTCTTTCTGGCGCCGTTCTTCATCGTCTTCCGCATCTCGCTGTCGACGACGGCGATCGCCATCCCGCCTTATGAGCCCGTCTTCTCATTTGCCGACGGCTGGGCCGGTTTCTGGAGCAAGGTCGCGACTTTCTCCTTCGACAATTATAACTACCTCATAGACGATCCGCTCTATTTCAACGCCTATCTGTCGAGCGTCATCATCGCTGGTATTTCGACCTTCCTGATGCTGCTGATCGCCTATCCGATCGCCTACGGGATGGCGCAGGCCCCGCGCCGCATCCGCCCGACGCTCTTGATGCTCGTCATCCTGCCGTTCTGGACGAGCTTCCTGATCCGCGTCTATGCCTGGATCGCCATCCTGAAGCCGGAGGGGTTGCTGAACCAGCTTCTCCTGTCGCTGCATATCATCGACAGCCCCTTGATCATCCTCAACACCACGACGGCCGTCTACATCGGCATCGTCTATTCCTACCTGCCCTTCATGGTGCTGCCGCTCTATTCGGCGCTCGAAAAGATGGACGGCACGCTGATCGAGGCGGCCCAGGATCTCGGCTGCACTCCGACCCAGGCCTTCTGGCGCGTCACCTTTCCGCTGTCGATCCCCGGCGTGGTGGCCGGCTGCATGCTGGTCTTCATCCCGGCCGTCGGTGAATTCGTCATCCCGGATCTTCTCGGCGGTTCGCAGACACTGATGATCGGCAAGACACTGTGGAACGAATTCAACGCCAACAGAGACTGGCCAGTCTCCTCGGCAGTCGCGACGATCCTGCTGCTGATCCTGGTGATCCCGATCGTCTTCTTCCAGAATGCGCAGGCCAAGGCCGAAGAGCGGGGGAAATAAGCCATGCTGAGATGGACCCGTTTCAACATCATCTCCGTCGTGCTCGGTTTTGCCTTCCTCTACCTGCCGATCGTGCTTCTGGTGGTTTTCTCCTTCAACGAGTCGAAGCTCGTCACCGTCTGGGGCGGCTTCTCTATCAAGTGGTATGTCTCGCTGCTCTCGAACCAGGCCCTGCTCGATGCAGCCTGGGTGACGATCCGTGTCGGTGTGCTGTCGGCCACCTTCGCAACCGTCCTCGGCACGATGGCGGCGCTGACGCTGGTGCGCTACACGCGCTTCCGCGGCCGCATGCTCTTCTCAGGCATGGTCTACGCGCCGCTTGTCATGCCGGAGGTCATCACCGGCCTGTCGCTGCTGCTGCTCTTCGTGGCGATCGGCCTCGACCGCGGCTTCTGGACCATCACGCTGGCGCATACGACGCTGACCATGTGCTTCGTCGCCGTCGTCGTGCAGTCGCGCCTCTTAAGCTTCGACCAGTCGATCGAGGAGGCGGCTCAGGATCTGGGTGCGCCGCCGGTGCGGACCTTCTTCGAGATCACGTTGCCGATCATCTCGCCGGCGGTGTTTTCGGGCTGGATCCTGGCTTTCACCCTGTCGCTGGATGACCTCGTGATCGCAAGCTTCACCTCCGGCCCCGGTGCAACCACGCTGCCGATGAAGATCTACAGCCAGGTGCGCCTCGGCGTGACGCCTGAGATCAATGCGATCTGCACGATCCTGATCGCCATCGTGGCGGTCGGCGTCATCTGCGCATCCATCGTCACCAAGCGGCGCGAAGTGCAGCGCGAGCGCGATGAGCGGGCGGCTGCTGCCGGCGCCTGAGCGGTTTGCCCTGTCCGGAGTGGGCTCTCTACTGCGCGTGGGGCGCGTTGTTGAGAAGTGGAACCGGCGAGATCACCGGGTTCGGCCATGAGCCGCCGACGAAAAACGGCAGAAGCGGCAACTCTGCCGCCTTGGCCGGATCGGTCGCCTCCAGCGACCCGGAAAGTGCCAGCCCGTTCGACTGATAGGTAATTACGCCGGAAAGCGTCAGCGTCTGCTCCGGCCCGGCGACACGGGCGTCATGGATTTCGGCCGAGCCGTTGGCGAAATCGGCTTGAAGGTCCAACTGATTGAAGGCGAAGGCGCCGTCTGCTGCTGCACTCAGCGGGAAGAATGGCTTCTGGGCCGCCTGTACCCTGAGCGCTCCGGCGTCGATGCCGGGAATCGTGCCTTGCCTCGTCCAGAAATGCAGCTTGCCGGTGACGTCGCCAAGGCCGGACGTCCAGATCGCCTTCGACGACTGCAGGTCGAGGTCGAGCGATCCCGTGGCAAGCGGCAGCGGCCCCTTGAGCTGCAGTCGTTCGGCAAGGGTTGCGAAGTCGGCATTCCGGATCGACAGCTGCAGCTTTCCGCCGCCATCGAAATCGCGCTGCGTCGCTTCCAGATGCGCCGTCAATTCACCACCTTCGAACTGGCTGTCGCCGATATCGAATTTCGCCTCGCCGCCCGTCACGATCATGCTGGCGCCGAGATCGGAAAGCTCGAAGAGACCCATCTGCGCACGGCGGGCCGAAAGCCTGACATCGACATCGAGCACCTTCAGCGGCTCTCGCATGTCGGCCGAGATCTCTTCCGCCTCGCCGGCGGCGAGCCGCAGCGCGAAGGCGTCGAGGAATGGCTTGAGGTTCATTTGGTCGAAGGCGAGCGTACCGCCGATCTTTGGCCGCTTGCCCGGCGCCGTAGATAGATCCATCACGCCGGTGGCGCTCGCTTCGTTCAGCGATAGGCTGAGATCGTTGAAGCGCAGCCCGTTGCCTGACGACATGATGTCGGATTCCAGCGAGGCGCTCTTCAGCGTGCCGATGCCGGGGATCGATTTGCCAGACCATGTGAGAAGCGCCGGCATGTCGGGAATGCTGATGGCGATGTTGCCGGAAAGGGAAGAAAGGCTGGCGATGCTGGCGACACCCTGGAAGCGCGCTGTCATCAGGTTCGACGTGAGCGACGTCCTGGCCTCGGCATTCCTGCCGGCAAAGGCGAGCAGCGGCTGGCGCGAGGCGTAGTCGACCTTCAGGTCCTCGCCGTTGATGCGGGCGATGACGACTGCCGAGATGGCGCCTGAAAGCCTCGGCCAGGCAATGTCGGCCGTGACGCTGTCGAAGCGGTAGATCTTGCTGCTCTTGACGTCGGTGACGACGAGCGTGCCGTCCTCGACGGTCACCGCACCGATTTCGGCGTCGAGATCGGTGTCGAGCACCTCCGCGCCATTTTCGTAGCGAACGCCGGCAATCGCGCGCGCAAGCAGGCCGGCATAACTCCAGTCGATCAGCCCTTTCTCATCACGCGTCAGCGCCAGGTTCGGACGCAGCAGGTGGAATTCGTGGAAGCTGGTCCGGCCTCTCAGCGCATCGATGAGGCTGAAATCGGCCGACAGGCTTTCAATGCTGCCGAGCAGCTTGTCGCCGCTTTCGCGCGGCTGGCGGATGGTGACCTGATTCAGCGTGATGCGTGGCGTCGGCCAGAATTCCAGAACCGGGTTTCCCTTGATCTCGGCATGATAGCCCGTCCATTTGGACAGCGCGTCCTCGATGCCGGAACGCACGAAGCCGGTCGTGATCAGATAGGGCGCCGCGACCCTGAGAGCCACGAAAAGCCCAAGTGCGATCAGGAGGAACAGCGTCGAAAGACGGGCAAAGGCCGGGAGCCACCGCGAAACGGGTCCGATCTTCCTGCGCCACCTGCGATGTCTTGACGTGCTCATGATCTCCGCCGGTAATTCAGCCGGTTACCCCGTTATGCGCTGATTTCGCCGGATATATGAAATGCCGGGCGTATGCAAATCCCCTCCGGCGTCCAGGCGCCCGATGACGCGGTTCCGCACTTTATAATGCAATGCAGCATGATATAAAGACCGGATTGGGGAGGAGGATTGAATGCAGGATAACAGACCACTTTGGGCGCCTTCGGAAGACGCCGTCGCAAAAAGCCCGATCCATGCCTTCATGGAGCGTTGCAACGCCGAATTCGGCCTTTCTCTTTCTGGCTTTCAGGATCTGCACGCATGGTCGGTGGCCGAGCGGGAGAATTTCTGGTCGGCGGTCTGGGATTTCTGCGGCGTGAAAGGGGAGCGCGGCGCAAGGGTCCTGGTCGACGACGACCGCATGCTGGGCGCGCGCTTCTTTCCCGACGCGACGCTGAACTTTGCCGAAAACCTGCTGTCGGGCCGCGGCGAGGCCGATGCCATCATCTTCCGCGGCGAGGACAAGGCCCGGGATCGCTGGTCTTGGGACCGGCTGCGCGCGCTCGTCTCGAAGCTGCAGCAGGCCTTCAAGGCGCAAGGCATCTCTGAAGGCGACCGCATTGCCGCCATGATGCCGAACATGCCGGAGACCGTCGCCGCCATGCTCGCCGCCGCCTCGATCGGCGCCATATGGTCGTCCTGCTCCCCCGATTTCGGCGAGCAGGGCGTGCTCGACCGCTTCGGCCAGATCGGCCCCAGGCTTTTCATCGCCTGCGATGCCTATTGGTATTCCGGCAAGCTGCAGGATGTCGGCCCCAAGGTCGCCGCGGTCGCAAGAAGCCTGGGCGTGCCTGTCGTCGTCGTTCACTATGCCGGCGATGCCGAGGCCGTGGCGCGCAACACTCCCGATGCGTCGACGTTGGAAGCCTTCGTCGCGCCCTATGAGTCAGCGGAGGTCGAGTTCACGCGCCTTGGCTTCTCGCATCCGCTCTACATCCTCTTTTCGTCAGGCACGACGGGGGTGCCGAAATGCATCGTGCATTCGGCCGGCGGCACGCTGCTGCAGCACCTCAAGGAGCAGCGGCTGCATTGCGGCCTGGAGGCCGGCGAAAAGCTCTTCTATTTCACCACCTGCGGCTGGATGATGTGGAACTGGCTGGTCAGCGGATTGGCGAGCGGCGCCACGCTCTGCCTGTTCGACGGCTCGCCTTTTGCACCTGACGGCAACGTATTGTTCGACTATGCCGAGGCTGAGAAATTCGCGATCTTCGGCACCTCGGCGAAATATATCGATGCGGTGCGCAAGAGCGGCCTGACGCCGCGCGTGAGCCATGATCTCTCCAGCCTCCGGCTGATGACCTCCACCGGCTCGCCGCTGTCGCCCGAAGGCTTCACCTTCGTCTATGAGGGCATCAAGCAAGACGTGCAGCTCGCCTCGATTTCGGGCGGCACCGATATCGTCTCCTGCTTCGTGCTCGGCAATCCGCTGCAGCCGGTCTGGCGCGGTGAGATCCAGGGGCCGGGCCTCGGCCTTGCCGTCGACGTGTGGGACGATGACGGCAAGCCGGTGCGGGGAGAGAAGGGTGAGCTCGTCTGCACCAAGGCCTTCCCCTCGATGCCGGTCATGTTCTGGAACGACCCCGATGGCGCCAAATATCGCGCCGCCTATTTCGACCGGTTCGACAATGTCTGGTGCCACGGCGATTTCGCCGAATGGACGGAGCATGGTGGTCTGATCATCCACGGCCGTTCGGATGCGACGCTCAATCCCGGCGGCGTGCGCATCGGCACGGCGGAGATCTATAATCAGGTCGAGCAGATGGAGGAGGTGGCCGAAGCGCTGTGCATCGGCCAGGAGTGGGACGACGATGTGCGCGTCATCCTCTTCGTCCGCCTCGCATCCGGCGTCACGCTGACAGAGGATCTCGTCAAGGCGATCAAGACGCGCATCCGCACCGGCGCCTCGCCGCGGCACGTGCCGGCGAAGATCATCGCCGTTGCCGATATTCCCCGCACCAAATCCGGCAAGATCGTCGAGCTTGCCGTGCGCGAGGTCGTTCACAACAGGCCGGTGAAAAACCTGGAAGCGCTTGCCAATCCCGAGGCGCTGGGGCTCTTTGCGGGCCTGAGCGAGCTGAAAGATTGAGGTGCGCGGGACTGCTAATTTTTACCATTCATCAATTCGGTGTCATGGAAACCTTTCGTTAAGAAAGGTTGGTCAAAGGTGAAGCAACTTGGGGGTCGCACATGAACGAGGCGGCCTGGAGTCTTCGGGCTTCCGAAACATGACGTTGATCGACTGAGCTCTTGTTGAACAGCACAAATTCAAGGCAGCCTCTGGCTGCCTTTTTTTATCGCCGACGTGCAAAGGACGCCTGCAGCCCTTACGATTTCGGACCGCAGCCTCAGCCGGCGAGCACACGCTGCGACGGGAAGGTGATCTCGACGAGCGTGCCCTCGTTCGGCGCCGAATTGATCGAGAAGATCGCCCGGTTGGCATCCACCATCGCTTTGGTTAGCGGCAGGCCGAGCCCGGTGCCGTCGCCGCGATGGCGCGATTGCGTCGATGAGACCTGCCGGAACGGCTTCATCGCCTGGTCGAGTTCGCTGCGTGTCATGCCGACGCCGGTATCGCGGACCCTCAACACGACGCTGCCATTCCCCTCATAAGAGGTAGAAACGACAATCTGTCCGCCCGATGGGGTGAAGCGGATGGCGTTCGACAGGATATTCAGGGCGATCTGCTTGATCGAGCGCAGATCCGCCACGACGTCGGGTACCGAATGCGACAGTGCCGTGCGGATGATGACGCGCTGGCCGTTCGCCTGCGGCTGCACCAGCGCCACGGCTTCCGAGACCGCCTCGTTGAGGCCGACGGCGGCAAAATCGAGATCCATCTCGCCCGCCTCGATCTTCGAAATGTCGAGCAGGTCGTTGACGATGTCGAGGACGTGCCGGCCGGAGCGGCCGATGTCGTTGGCATATTCGATATAGCGGGGATGGCCGATCGGCCCGAAGCGCTCACCCGCCATCATGTCGGAAAAGCCGATGATGGCGTTGAGCGGCGTGCGGATCTCGTGGCTGACGCGGGCGAGGAAATCGGTCTTGTGGGCGTTGGCGGTTTCGGCAGCACCCTTGGCGTTGCGCAATTCGTCCTCGGTGCGCTTCCATTGTGTGATGTCGCGGATGACGGCGCAATAGCCGTTGGAGGAGGTAAGCTGCCCCATCGTCATGAACAGCGGCACGAAGCCGCCGGCGGCCTCGCGGCCGATCACTTCGCGCCCGTCGTTCAGCACGCTCGCCACGCCATGGCCGGAGAGGCCGTTCAGATAGTCGAGCACCGCCTTCTGGCTCTCATGGGCAAACAGCATGACGAAGGGTTTGCCGCGCGTCTCCTGCTCGTCGTAATTGAAAAGCGCGCTCGCCGAGCGGTTCATCGAGCGGATGTCGCCTTCCGTGCCGATGACGACGACGCCATCGGTCGCCGTTTCCAGGATCGAGCGCAATTCTTCCACTTCGACCTGCAGCTTGGCGACTTTCTCGACCATCCGCTCGGGCCGCGCTTCGGACCGGCTGCTGTCGCTGCGGCTTTCGTCCTTGCCTTCCACGGGCATCAGCGCCAGCATCAGGGCATTGGCGTCTTCCCAGCGCACCGATTGCAGCCGCGCGGTCACCGGGACCAGCCGGTCGTCGGCCTTGACGAGCATCATGGTGCCGGAGCCCGCCGCCTTTTCCTCGAGATCGCGGCGCTGCAGCAGGGCCTCGATGCCGCCCACCTCGCGCAACTCATCGAGCGAAGCGTAGCCCGTCAGCCGCATGAATTCGGGATTGGCATGAAGGAGCGCATCGCCGACATGAATGAGCACGGCGACGGGCAATTGGTCGACCGTTCCGGCCGACAGCCCGTCCGTCATCTTCACGCGCGGCGGAATGAAGCTGGTGAGAACCTCGATCTGGCTGACCGTCTCCTCGAGCCCTTCCGTCGCCTCGTCTTCGGATATGGTGGCCGGCTCGTCGTCTTCGCGCTCGGCATCGGCCGCATTCTCGAAGATCGCTTCCTGCGGAGCAGCTTCCTCGGCGAAGGATACTTCGGCCTCCTCAACTGCCGGCGCTTCCTCGAAGCCGGCCGTTTCGGTGGCGGCGGGTTCCACCGCTTCCGGAACGGCTGGCTCATCCTTGCGCGCGCCGAAAGCCTCGAGACGCTTGGCGATCTCGCGGAAATTCGCCTGTTCGGCGGCCGTCAATGCAGCGCCGGTGCTGTGAAGCTGAACGACCTTATCCGTGAAACGGCGATTCGGTGTATCGGAAATGCGCAGCGCCGGCGGCTCTTCCATGGGGGCGGTCGGCTCGGTGGCGGCTTCGGCATTGCCCTCCGGTTCCTCTGTGACGCTTTCAAAGGCGGCCTCTTCGGCGGCAATCCCTTCCGGTGCCGTCTCCTGGCGCTCCGGCTCGGCTGCCGCAACTGTGTCTTCCGTCACTGTGGCTTCGACCGGAATCTCTTCGGGCGCGGCTTCCTCTTCGGAAACGGGCTCGGGCACCGGGCCGAGGCTTGCCGCATCATGGCCGACCCCGTCCGGGCCGAGCGTCAGCCCAAGCGCCAGCGGATCTTCCTGCGCATCGGAAAGCCGAACGACGCCGAAACCGCGGAAACCGTCGAAGTCGCGGTTGCGGGTATAGGTCGGCAGTGCGGCGAGATCGACAGGAACGACAAGGCTGGTGCCTTCGACCGGCCAGAAGATCGTCTTGCCCGACCATGTGTCGCGGCGGGCGAGCGCCTCGGAGAGCTTGCCGTCCGGATCGAGGTTGAAGAGGGCGGCGATATCGCTGAAAGCCGAGCCGATGATGTCGGAGGCATGTGGGCCGACGGCTTCGGCGAATTCGTGGCTGACCTCGTTGAACCGGCCCTCGGCATCGATCTTCCAGACGAAGCGCGTGGCGCGGCTGTTCGGCCTGAAGACGAAGCCGGGTTCGGCCGCAAGCTTTGGGGCAGCGGGCATGTCGGAAATTTCAGGGGTCGCGACGGGTTCTTCGAAAACTGTTCCCAGTGCGTCGTCGATCTGCGTGTCGCTGGCTTCGGCGGGCGGCTCCACCGTCTCGGCCGTTTCCGCGGTCGCGGTCGCGTCGTCCTCGATGATCGCGGCAGGCTCGTAGGCTTCATCCGCGTGGCTGTCGGTCACGCCGCTGCCGCCTTCCGGTTCCTCGTGCGCGGCAGGTTGAAACTCCCCGACGGTCTCGTCTTGAGATTCAACAGCCGTCTCGGCCGGCGGCTCGGTTTCGCCGGCGATCTCTTCCAGCGTCTCGTCGACCTCTTCGATCCCCGAGACGGCATCGATGATGTCGGTGAACTCAGTCGCAGCGGCGGCTTCGTCCTGAAGCGCTTCGGCCGGCGCCGGATTTTCTTCCCACGCAGGCATATCGGCGGCCTGCGGCACGTGCGTATCGATGGCTTCCTGCGCGGGCGGATCGATGGGGTCGAGATGGCCGAGCACGGTCTCCACGGCAAAGAGCAGATTGAGTGCCGGTTCGTCGCTGAGCTTGCCGACCGCGGCCGGGAGATAGCCCCTGCCGGTGGCGACCGGGCGCTTCACCAGGCGGTCGGGATGGGCGCCGGCAAGGTTGATCAGGGTTTTTGCGGTCTCACCGGAGATGGCGAGCGAGGCAAAGCCCGGCGAGGCGGCGATGACCTCGCCATTGGCGCCGATGACGGCCATATGCGTATCGGGGTCATCAAGGCCCTGCAGCATCTGGGCGGCCGCAGCGCCTGACGTCAGCGGCCGTGCCGAGACCGGCACCGAAAACAGGATGGCCTTTTCGCCGGATGAAAGCCGGATCAACTCGGCCGCGGCCTGCACCTGCACGCGCTGGAAGCCTTTGGCGACGCGGATCATCAGGTTTCTGTAGTCGCCGATATCGGCAAGCTGGCGCGCGGCCGTTTCCAACTGGCGGAAGGTAATGTCGCCGCGGTCGGCGCCCTGGTCGAGCAGGTCATAGACCGCCGAATGGCCGAAGAGCTCCGCACCCGCGCCGTTCGCCCAGAGCAGCCGGGCGAGATCGGCCGAAAACAGCACCATCGCCTCGCCGCGTGAAAAGCGTTCCCGCACCCGTGCATGCACAGCGATGTCGATGAACGGGTATTGGACTGCGGGCATGATCGAACCTTGTCGCTGTCGGCCTCTTAAATTAACGGCTTATTAATAACTGCAGGCGGCATGCCGGTCCAGAACAGCGGGGTGCTTTCGGCCCATAGGGTTAACGACTTGTGCGTCGCACAAAAAATGTTGCAATGCACAATAAACTATCCTATATAGACGTCATTCGATGATCACAGGCAGGGAATGCCTTCAACCCAAAGGAATGCGACATGGCTACCATAAAGACCGATGACGTTTTTTCAATCGCTTCTTTCGACCCGTCCAAGCTCGCGGAATCCTTCCGTGAATTCGCTGAAAAGGGCGCCCAGCAGTCGAAGGACGCCTATGCCAAGCTGAAGACCGCTGGCGAGGAAGCCGGCAAGACGCTCGAAGCCACCGTCCAGACGGCACAGGCAGGCAGCGTCGAACTCGGCCTGAAAGCGATCGACGTTCTGCGCGTCAATGCCGAGAGCTCGCTCTCGCACCTGGAAGCGCTGCTCGGCGTCAAGTCCCCGGCTGAATTCTTCGAGCTGCAGACCACTTTCCTGCGCAAGCAGGCCGAACTCGCCGTTGAACAGGCGAAGTCGATTCAGGAAACCACCAAGCAGGTTGCCGAAAAGCTGGCAAAGCCCTCCAAGGACGCCGCCGAAAAGGCCATGGCTTCCTTCAAGAAGGCCTGATCGGTTTTACCATTCAGCGACAAAGGGCTGGACCTCGTGTCCAGCCTTTTTGTATATTGACGAGGAATGGGGCTTGAATTCATCGTCAAGTCCTCGTATGTGACCCCCGTCGCGCCAAGCGTGACATATGCGGTTGTAGCTCAGTTGGTTAGAGCGCAGGTTTGTGGCACCTGAGGTCGGAGGTTCGAGACCCCCCAACCGTACCATTTCTCCCCATGTCAGCAATGAACCAGGTTCCGCCCATTTCGATGGAACCCATGCCGTGCAGGCCCGTTTTCTCTGTTAACGGGAGAATACGCATGTCGAAAACGCTTCTCTACGGCGCGACCAAAATCGACGAGACGAACAGCGCCTATTCGCCGGCAGAAAGCCTCGCAGCCTTCCAGTGGAAGAACCGCGTCTTCATCCTTTTCGCCGACCGGGAGAATGCCCGCGCCGCCCGCCAGGAAAATCAGCTGCTTGCCGATCGAAGCGCGCTCGACGAGCGGGATATGGTGGTGTTGAAGGTGTCGGGCGATAGCGTGCGGCCGCTCTTCGGCGCGGCTGAAGGTTTGAACGGGCAAGCGATCCGCCGTGATCTGGAGGCGCCCGAACCGGGTGAGTTCGCTGCCTTCCTTGTCGGCAAGGACGGCACGGTCAAGCTCAAGGTCAGCGAGCCGATTACCACGGGCGAACTCTTCGCCATCGTCGACAGCATGCCGATGCGTGCTGCCGAAGCGCTGAAGCCGGACAAATAATCCCGACCGAACCTCGTTTGCGACGAATATCATGAAAGGAAGGGCAGTCATGTCCCTGCCGAACGAACCCATTCCCGATCAGCCGCCGATGCCGGCGCCCGGCTGGAAGCCGGTGCCTCCGATCAAGGAGCCGGAGCCGGATCGGTTGCCCGACGAGGCGCCGGTTCCCAATCCCGACGAGAACGACGAGCCGGCAAAACACACTTTCGAGACTTAAAAAAAGATATGCCGTTCGGCGCTGACGAGTTCCTGGAGGAAGTCGGCAACGCTTCGGACGCGCAGCAGGTCGCGCGCCGTTTCGTGATACGTCGTCCAGTAGGCGCGCCGGATCGAAACCTCCGGCAGGATGCGCTGCAGTTCGGGATATTGCCGGGCGATATAATCGTGCAGGATGCCGATGCCGGCGCCTGATCGTACCGCCTCCGTCTGGCCGATCGACGTCGAGATCTCGAAGCTTGCGTCCCAGCTGCGCATCACTTCGCCGGAGAAATTGAGCGACGCGGTGAAGATGAGGTCTTCGACATAACCGATGCGCGGATGCGCCTTCAGCGCCTCGATATCGCCGGGCGTGCCCTGCAAGGCGAGATAGTCGCGTGAGGCATAGAGACCGAGTGTATAGTCGGTGAGCTTGGACGAGACGAGCCGGCCCTGTTCGGGCCGCTCCAGCGTGATGGCGATATCGGCCTCGCGCTGCGACAGCGAAAACGAGCGCGGTACCGGTACGAGCTGGATCTTCAGCTCGGGATGGCGCTCGATCAACCTGCCCATGCGCGGCGCCAGAAACGAAACGCCGAAGCCATCCGGCGCCCCGACGCGCACGGTCCCGGCAATGGCCGTATCGGTGTGGCCGAGGCTGGCCTGCACCGCCAACATTTCCGTTTCCATCCGCTCCGCGGATGCCAGGAACACTTCGCCTTCGGCCGTCAGCTCGCAGCCATTCGTGCGGCGGATGAAAAGCCGCGTCTTCAGCGCCTCTTCCAGCGACGTCAGCCGGCGCGAGAGCGTGGCATGATTGAGCCCCAGCCGCTTCGAGGCGGCAAGGATCTGCCCGGTGCGGGCGACGGCAAGGAAAATACGAACATCGTCCCAGTTCATGGCTTGGCACACATTGCGATCGGATCGACCTCGATAAGCGCCAGCGATGTCACCATGCCCGCCGTCTGGTTCTTGTACTTAAGGAAATGCGGCGCCTGCAGATGGGCCTCGTATGCCTTCTGGTCGGCATAGACCTCAAGAATACGAATGCGGTTTGGATGGTCCCTGATGGAAACGGCGCTGAGGGAAAGAACACCCTCTTCCAAGGCGACGGATGCCTCGATTTCTTCGGTGAGCAAAGCGCGATAGGTTTCGAGCATGTCCGGATCGATCTCCAGCTCCGCCATTCTGACAATGGGTTTCCGGCTCATGGGTTTGACCTCTCTCGTTGGATTTGACTTGTCCACGTGCCGTTCCAAGTTTGGAAACAGCAGGCCTGATGCAATGACAGGACTATAATTTGCGCACAACAGTTACTTATATCAGCGCATTGATTTGTGCAAATTGAAGTGCGATTGTAGGCCATCCCAAAAACAGGAGGAGCATACCATGCGCGAGATCGGTCATTTCATCGGCGGCAAGCATGTTGCCGGCACCAGCGGCCGCGTGAGCAACGTCTACAATCCGGCGACCGGCGAAGTACAGGCGACGGTGGCGCTCGCAAGCGTCGAGGAATTGCGCGCCGCAGTCGAAAACGCCAAGGCCGCGCAGCCGAAATGGGCTGCCACCAATCCGCAGCGCCGCGCCCGTGTCTTCTTCAAGTTCGTCGAACTCCTGAACACGCACATGGACGAGCTTGCCGAACTGATTTCCAAGGAACATGGCAAGACGATCGAAGACGCCAAGGGCGACGTCATCCGCGGCCTCGAAGTCTGCGAATTCGTCTGCGGCATTCCGCATCTCGCCAAGGGTGAATTCACCGAGGGCGCGGGTCCTGCGATCGACATGTATTCGATCCGCCAGCCGGTCGGCATCGGCGCGGGCATCACGCCCTTCAACTTCCCCGGCATGATCCCGATGTGGATGTTTGCGCCGGCGATCGCCTGCGGCAACGCCTTCATCCTGAAGCCGTCCGAGCGTGATCCCTCCCTGCCGATCCGCCTCGGCGAACTGATGATCGAAGCCGGTCTTCCTGTCGGCATCCTCAACGTCGTCAACGGCGACAAGGGTGCGGTCGACGCGATCCTCACCGATCCGGATATCGGCGCCGTTTCCTTCGTCGGCTCCACGCCGATCGCCCGCTACGTCTACGGCACGGCGGCGATGAACGGCAAGCGCGCCCAGTGCTTCGGCGGCGCCAAGAACCACATGATCATCATGCCCGATGCCGATATGGACCAGGCCGTCAACGCGCTGATGGGCGCAGGCTACGGTTCGGCCGGTGAGCGCTGCATGGCGATCTCGGTTGCCGTTCCGGTCGGCGAAGAAACCGCCAACCGTCTCGTCGAGAAGCTGACGCCGAAGATCGAATCGCTGCGCATCGGCCCCTACACCGACGACAAGGCCGATATGGGTCCGCTCGTCACCAAGGAAGCCTATACCCGCGTTCGCGGCTTGATCGACCGTGGCGTCGAGGAAGGCGCCAAGCTGGTCGTCGACGGCCGCGATTTCAAGCTCCAGGGCTATGAAGACGGCTATTTCGTCGGCGGCTGCCTGTTCGACCATGTCACGCCCGAGATGGATATCTACAAGACCGAGATTTTCGGACCTGTCCTCTCCGTCGTTCGCGCCCAGAACTACGAGGAAGCGCTGTCGCTGCCGATGAAGCACGAATACGGCAACGGCGTTGCGATCTATACCCGCGACGGCGACGCCGCCCGCGACTTCGCCTCGCGCATCAATATCGGCATGATCGGCATCAATGTTCCGATCCCGGTTCCGCTCGCCTATCACTCCTTCGGCGGCTGGAAGGCATCGAGCTTCGGCGACCTCAACCAGCATGGCACGGACTCGATCAAGTTCTGGACGAAGACCAAGACCGTCACCGCCCGCTGGCCTTCCGGCATCAAGAGCGGCGCCGAATTCGTCATGCCGACGATGAAGTAATCCGCACGACGGACCGATCTGCAATTCGGGGGCCTTTCGGCCCCCGTTTTATTTGGCGCTAGCAGACCACTTTGGATTACAACTAGAAGATCGTGGAACGGGATTGACGCAGCGGCAAATGGCCTCATAAGCTGAATGCGAATTTCATATTTTGGAATTGTTCAAAACTAGCAAACCGCCTATATAGGTCTGAACAGGCACGAGTCAGGAGATCGGCATGCGGTTGACGAAGCAGACCAACTATGCGGTTCGCATGTTGATGTATTGTGCTGCCAATGAAGGGCAGTTGAGCCGGATTCCTGAGATCGCCAAGGCTTATGGCGTTTCCGAACTCTTTCTTTTCAAGATCCTTCAGCCGCTGAACAAGGCGGGTCTGGTCGAAACCGTGCGCGGCCGTAACGGCGGCGTGCGTTTGGGCAAGCCCGCGGCTGAAATCACCCTCTTCGATGTCGTGCGGGTGACGGAAGACAGTTTCGCCATGGCTGAATGCTTCGAAGACGACGGCATGGTCGAATGCCCGCTGGTCGACAGCTGTGGCCTGAACTCGGCGCTGCGCAAGGCGCTGAACGCTTTCTTCGGCGTGCTTTCGGAATATACCATCGACGATCTCGTCAAGGCGCGTCCGCAGATCAATTTCCTTCTCGGGCTCACCGGCGAGCAGGAATACCGCAAGCCCGCGGTTGTCGCCCCCGCCGCCTGATCAAAACAGCAGCACGAACCTTGTGAAACCGCGATTGCCCAGGCGATCGCGGTTTTTGCTTTTGCTCAACCTCCCCGGGCGGGGGAATGACGGCGGCATGTCGTTGTGGGAGGTGTAATTATACCAAATGCGACAAAAATCCGGCTATTTTTGTGCGAATATTTCCAAATAAGACTGATTTTTGGCCGAAAATTTCTAAAATTGTCCAACTGGAAAAATTTTCTCCGTAGCCCGTTGCTTTCAGTAGATAAATGTCGTTCCATCGACCGTCGATCGGGATGCCTATCTGCGGTCTCCAGACATCAAAAAAGAACAACCGGGAAACAATACTATGAAAAAGATCTCTGTCATGCTGGCAGCGACGGCCCTGATTTCGGTCATGGCAACGTCGGCCTGGTCCAAGACCCTTGTCTATTGCTCCGAGGGCTCGCCGGAAGGCTTCGACCCGAGCCTCTATACGGCAGGCACGACCTTCGACGCGTCGTCGCGCACGGTCTACAGCCGCCTCGTCGAATTCAAGCATGGCGGCACCGAGATCGAACCCGGTCTGGCCGACAGCTGGAGCGTTTCGGACGACGGCAAGGAATACACCTTCAAGCTTCATCCCGGCGTCAAGTTCCAGACCACCGACTTCTTCACCCCGACGCGCGATTTCAACGCCGACGACGTGGTATTCTCCTTCGAGCGCCAGCTGAAGTCCGACAATCCGTGGAACAAGTATGTCGAGGGCGGCTCTTACGAATACGCCGCCGGCATGGGCTTTCCGGAACTGATCAAGTCGGTCGAGAAGGTCGATGACCTCACCGTCAAGTTCACGCTCAACCATCCGGAAGCGCCGTTCCTTGCCGACCTCGCCATGGACTTCGCCTCGATCGTTTCCAAGGAATATGCCGACAAGCTCGCCGCTGACGGCAAGATGGCGCAGCTGAACCAGCAGCCGCTCGGCACCGGCCCCTTCACCTTCGTCGCCTACCAGCCGGATGCCGTCATCCGCTACAAGGCGAACGAAAGCTATTTCAAGGGCAAGGAAAAGATCGACGATCTGGTTTTCGCCATCACCTCTGACGCCGCCGTCCGCGCCCAGAAGCTGAAGGCCGGCGAATGCCACCTGATCCCGTATCCGAATGCTGCCGACGTTCCCGAACTGAAGAAGGACGGGAACCTGGTCGTTCAGGAGCAGGCCGGCCTCAACGTCAGCTACCTCGCCTACAACACGCAGATGGCTCCCTTCGACAAGCCGGAGGTTCGCCGTGCGCTCAACATGGCGATCAACAAGCAGGCGATCGTCGACGCGGTCTTCCAGGGTGCGGCTACCGTTGCCAAGAACCCCATCCCGCCGACCATGTGGTCTTATAATGACGCCGTTCAGGACGAAAAGTACGATCCGGACGCCGCCAAGAAGGCTCTTGCCGATGCCGGCGTCAAGGATCTCAGCATGAAGGTCTGGGCGATGCCGGTATCGCGCCCCTACATGCTGAACGCGCGCCGCGCCGCCGAACTGATGCAGGCCGACTTTGCCAAGGTGGGCGTCAAGGTCGAGATCGTCACGCATGAATGGGCCGAGTACCTGAAGCTCTCCTCCGACGTGAAGCGCGACGGCGCCGTCATCCTCGGCTGGACCGGCGACAACGGCGATCCTGACAACTTCATGGATACGCTGCTCGGCTGCGATGCCGTCGGCGGCAACAACCGCGCCCAGTGGTGCAACAAGGAATACGACGACCTGATGACCAAGGCCAAGCTCACCGCCGATGTCGGCGAGCGCACCAAGGCCTATGAGCAGGCTCAGCTGATCTTCAAGAAGGAAGCGCCCTGGGCGACCCTCGACCACTCACTCGTCTTCGTTCCGATGAGCAAGAAGGTCTCGGGCTTCCATATGGACCCGCTCGGCATTCACCGTTTCGACGGCGTCGACGTATCCGAATAACAAGAATAATGTAAGAATGCCCGGCAGAGCTGGGCGCAACCGGCGGTCAGGCACCCCCTGACCGCCGGAAACTATTGGACATCTGCCATGTTGCGTTTTTTCATCGGCCGCCTCGCGGTGCTGATACCGACATTCCTCGGCGTTTCCCTCATTGCCTTCTCGTTCATCCGCCTGCTTCCCGGCGATCCCGTCATGCTCCTGTCGGGTGAACGTGTCATGGCGCCGGAGCGGCACGCCCAGATCATGCACGATCTCGGTTTCGACCGGCCCATGTACGTGCAGTATTTCGATTATCTCGGAAAAGTGCTGCAAGGCGATCTCGGCACCTCGATCGTCACCAAGCGGCCCGTTCTCGGCGAATTCCTGACGCTGTTTCCAGCAACGCTGGAGCTTTCTTTCTGCGCCATCATTCTCGCTGTCTGTCTTGGCGTGCCCGCCGGCGTCTTTGCGGCCGTCAAGCGAGGCACGTGGTTCGATCAAAGCGTGATGGGTGTCGCTCTCGTCGGTTATTCCATGCCGATTTTCTGGTGGGGGCTTCTGCTCATCATCTTCTTCTCCGGCTATCTCGGCTGGACGCCGGTTTCGGGCCGCATCTCGCTGATGTATTTCTTCAAGCCGGTTACCGGCTTCATGCTCATCGACAGCCTGCTGTCTGGCCAGAAGGGAGCGTTCGCCTCGGCCGTCAGCTATCTCATTCTGCCGACCATCGTGCTGGCGACCATTCCGCTCGCCGTCATCGCGCGCCAGACCCGGTCGGCCATGCTCGAGGTTTTGGGCGAGGACTATGTCCGCACGGCCCGCTCGAAAGGCCTGAAACCGTTGCGGGTCGTCGGCGTGCACGCGTTGCGCAACGCAATGATCCCGGTCATCACCACGATCGGCCTGCAGATCGGTGTTCTCCTTGCCGGCGCCATCCTCACCGAGACGATCTTCTCCTGGCCGGGCATCGGCAAATGGATGGTGGATTCAGTGTTCAAGCGCGACTACGCCGTGGTCCAGGGAGGCCTTCTCCTGATCGCCGGCGTCATCATGTTGGTCAACCTGATTGTTGATGTCCTCTACGGCTTCATCAATCCGCGCATTCGTCACTAGGAGCGGCCTATGAGCACGGTCACCGTCAAAACCGGCCAGCCATCCGCTCTTGCGGAGTTCTGGCATTATTTCTCGCGCAACAAGGGCGCCGTCATCGGCCTCGTTGTTTTCGTCATCATTCTCGTCGTCGCGGTCTTCGCGCCGGTCTTTGCGCCGCATGCGCCGAACGAGCAGAACCGTGCGGTGCTGCTCGCGGTGCCGGCCTGGATGGAAGGCGGCAGCGCTTCCTTCCCGCTCGGAACGGATGCGGTCGGCCGCGATATCCTCTCGCGCCTGATCTATGGTGCACGGTTCTCGCTCTTCATCGGCGTCGTCGTCGTCACGCTTTCGGTCATATCAGGCGTGCTGATCGGCCTCGTCGCGGGCTATTTCCGCGGCAAGATCGATACCGCGATCATGCGCCTGATGGATATCATCCTGGCCTTCCCGTCGCTGCTGCTCGCTCTCGTGCTGGTGGCGGTGCTTGGTCCCGGCCTTACCAACGCGATGATCGCGATCTCTCTCGTCAACCAGCCGCATTTCGTGCGCTTGACGCGCGCCTCGGTCATAACAGAGCGTGAGAAGGAATATGTGATTGCCTCGCGGGTCGCAGGTGCGGGCACTTTCCGCCTGATGTTCAAGACGATCCTGCCGAACTGTCTGGGGCCGCTGATCGTCCAGGCGACGCTCGCCTTCTCGGCGGCGATCCTCGATGCCGCCGCCCTTGGCTTCCTCGGCATGGGCGCCCAGCCGCCGACACCCGAATGGGGCACGATGCTCGCCGAATCCCGCGAATTCATCTCGCGCGCCTGGTGGGTCGTGACATTTCCGGGTCTCGCCATCCTGATCACCGTTCTTGCCATCAATCTGATGGGCGACGGCCTGCGCGATGCGCTTGACCCCAAGCTGAAGAGGTCGTGATGCCACTTCTCGAAATCGAAAATCTGACCGTCGAATTCCAGACGTCTTCCGGTCTGTTCCGCGCCGTCGACGGCGTATCGCTCACCTGCGACAAGGGGGAAATCCTCTCGGTCGTCGGTGAATCCGGCTCGGGCAAATCCGTTGCCATGCTGGCACTGATGGGGCTCCTGCCGTGGACGGCGAGGATCACCGCCGACCGCATGCAGTTCGACGGCCAGGACCTGCGCGGCATCTCCGCCCGCCAGCGCCGCAAGATCGTCGGCAAGGACATGGCGATGATCTTCCAGGAGCCGATGTCGAGCCTCAACCCGTGCTTCACGGTCGGCTTCCAGCTCGGCGAGACGCTGCGCGTCCATATGGGCCTCAACCGGAAGGAACGAAGGGAGCGCTCGATCGAGCTCCTGAACCTCGTCGGCATTCCCGCACCCGAAGACCGCCTGTCGAACTTCCCGCACCAGATGTCGGGCGGCATGAGCCAGCGCGTCATGATCGCCATGGCGCTCGCCTGCAATCCGAAGCTTCTGATTGCCGACGAGCCGACGACGGCGCTTGACGTGACTATCCAGGCGCAGATCCTCGATCTGCTGGTCCGCCTGCAGAAAGAGCAGGGCATGGCGCTGGTGCTGATCACTCATGACATGGGTGTCGTCGCCGAAACCGCCGAGCGCGTGCAGGTTCAATATGCCGGCCAGAAGGTCGAGGAGCAGCCGGTGAAGGCGCTGTTCCGCGATCCGCATCACCCCTATACGGCGGCATTGCTTGCCGCGCTGCCGGAACGCGCCCAGGTCGGCCAGCGTCTTCCCTCGATCGCCGGCGTCGTTCCCGGCCAGCATGGCCGCCCGACGGGCTGTCTTTTCGCGCCGCGCTGCGGCTACGCCACGGTCGAATGCGATCGCGGCGTTGTCCGTCAGGGGCCGGAGCTTGGCCGGGCGCTCTGCAACTATCCCTTGAAGGACGGCAAGCCGCTCGGGCATCCCGGTGTCATCGCCGTTCAAACTGCAGGAGACCTGGTATGACGGGCGCTGTTCTCGAGGGCAGGGATCTCGCCCGTTTCTACACCGTCAATCGCGGCCTGTTCAAAGCCGACGCGACCGTCAAGGCGCTGAACGGCGTCAGCTTCAGCCTTCATTCCGGCAAGACGCTCGCCGTCGTCGGCGAATCCGGCTGCGGCAAGTCGACGCTCGCCCGCCTGGTCACGATGATCGAGGACCCGACGGCCGGCGAATTGCTGATCGACGGCAAGCCTGCCCGTGTCGGCGACCGCAGCCTGCGCAGCCAGGTGCAGATCGTCTTCCAGAATCCCTACGGCTCGCTCAATCCGCGCCAGAAGGTCGGCGCCATCCTCGAGGAGCCGCTGAAGATCAACACCGATCTCGATGCCAGCGCCCGCCGCCGCAAGGTGGAGGAGATGATGGCCCGCGTCGGCCTGCGTCCGGAACATCACGGCCGCTATCCCCACATGTTCTCCGGCGGCCAGCGCCAGCGTATCGCCATCGCCCGCGCCCTGATGCTGCGGCCGAAGGTGCTGGTGCTCGACGAACCGGTTTCGGCGCTCGACCTGTCGATCCAGGCCCAGGTCCTGAACCTGCTGATGGACCTGCAGAAGGAGATGGGGCTGGCCTATCTCTTCATCTCGCACGGCCTCTCGGTCGTCCATCACATCGCCGACGAGGTGATGGTGATGTATCTCGGCCGCCCGATCGAAACCGGTCCTGCCGCCGAAGTCTTCGCCCGGCCGCGCCACCCCTATACCGCAGCCTTGCTCTCGGCCACGCCGATCGCCGATCCCGAACGCGCGAAGAACCGTATCCGCCTGCAGGGCGAGCTGCCTTCGCCGCTGAAGCCGCCATCCGGCTGTCACTTCAATCCGCGCTGCTGGAAGGCGCAAGACTATTGCCGCCAGGTTTCTCCCGAACTCAGTGGAGAGGGCGCACAACAATATGCCTGTCACTTCCCGCTCGACTGAGCGGGAATTGCGTGGACAAAAGGTTAGATGCGGGGAGGAAGCATGCGGGATACGCGGATGAATAGGCCCCATGCGATCATCGTCATGGGAGTCAGCGGCTGCGGCAAATCCTCGGTCGGCGAGAAGCTCGCCCATGCCCTGAAATTGGTCTTTGTCGAAGGCGATGCGCTTCATCCCGCCGCCAATGTCGAGAAGATGTCGAAGGGCATTCCGCTGAGCGATGAAGACAGAATGCCCTGGCTCGACTTGATCGGCGAGCGAATGAAGGCTTCGTTCGAAAAGGGAGAAGGCATCATCGTCTCCTGTTCGGCGCTGAAGCGCATCTATCGAGACAGGCTGCGGACGGCTGCCGGCGGCAACCTCTTCTTCGTCTATCTCGAAGGCTCCAGGGCGCTGCTGACGAAACGCATGGGCGAGCGCAAGGGGCATTTCATGCCGGTTTCGCTGCTCGAAAGTCAGCTGGCGACGCTCGAGGCGCCGATGGGCGAACCCGGTGTCGTCACCGTCGACATAGACGACACGATCGAAGGCATCACGGCGACGGCCCTCAGGGACCTCGCCGGTCTCGGCGTCACGGCTTGAAACGCTGCGGCGAATAGGCCGCGATATCGATGAACGGCGTCTCGCCGGTGATGGCTTCGGCAAGCACGCGGCCCGTCACCGGCCCGAGAGTCAGCCCGTGATGGGCGTGGCCGAAGGCAAACCACAGGCCTTGATGGCGCGGCGCCTTGCCGATGATCGGCATCATATCGGGCGTGCAGGGGCGTGAGCCCATCCAGGGTTCGGGATCGAGCCTTTCGCCGAGCGGGAAGATGGTGCGGGCCACGGCTTCGGCCCGGTCGAGCTGAACCGGCGTCTTCGGCGCATCCAGCGTTGCGAACTCCGCTCCCGTCGTCAGGCGGATGCCACGGCTCATCGGCGCGAGGAAATAGCCGCGCTCGGCATCGAGCGTCCAGTTGTTGAGCACGGCATTGCCCTCGACGCCATAATGCATGTGGTAGCCGCGCTTGACGCCGAGCGGAAAGGAATAGCCGAGCCGGCGTGTTGCGACGGCCGCCCACGGGCCGAGCGCGATCACCGCATCATCGGCTTCGAGCGAACCTTCCCCAGTCATGATCTTCCATCCCGAGCCGAACTGGCCGAGAGAGGCGGCATCGCCTGCGAGGAACCTTCCGCCGAGGCTTTCGAAATAGCGGCGATAGGCCGATGTCAGCGCATGCGGGTCGAGCACCGACCACGGGTCGCGCCAGCGAAGGCCGCCGACGAAATCGCCGCTGATATCCGGTTCCATGCGGGCGATATCGGCCGCAGTCAGGCGGTCATATTCCACGCCGAACTCGTTCCGCCAGAGTGCCGCCTCCTCAAAGGCCTCGTCGCGCCTGGCCTCCGTCCGGAAAATCTTCATCCAGCCGTCCTTGCGGATCAGCTCTTCAGCCTGCGAGGCCTCGATCAGGTCCTTGTGTTCGGCAATCGAATTCTCGATCAGCGGCGCATAGGCCCGGGTGATGGCTGCGTGGCGCCGCGCATTGGAGTTCCACCAGTAGCGGGCAAGGAAGGCGATCTGGCTCGGCAAGGTGCGCAGATGATAATGCGCGTCGATCCGATTATTCACAGCATAGCGCAGCAGGAGACCGAGCTGCTGGGGAAAACCGTAGGGCACGACGCCTTCGCGCTGGATCAGCCCGGCATTGCCGAAGGAGGTTTCCCGGCCCGGATCCTTGCGGTCGATCAGCGTCACCTGCCGGCCGCGCCGCTGAAGATGGATGGCCGTGGAAACCCCGACGATGCCGGCGCCGAGCACGATTGCGTTCTTCGTCATTTCCCCTGAATTCCGCTTTGTTATCAGGTGAAAATGCCTCTGCCGTCACCGGTGCGCAAACGAAAAATCGCATTCATTTCAAAATCATTGCGCTTTTGAGTGCGGCATTTTCGGCCTTCATCCTGATATGGAGGACGAAGGCGTTGAGAAGCGAAAAGACCACCGCGTAAAGCGGCAGGCCGAAGGCAAGCGGAAGGGCGGCGATCTCGCTGACGACGATCATGTAGTTGGGATGCCGGAGAAAGCGGTATGGCCCCGATCTCACCAGCGGCGCGCCCGGCAGGACGATGATGCGCGTCGTCCAGCGGCCTTTCAGCGTCGCCAGAACCCAGAGCCTGAGCGCCTGCAGCCCCATGAAGATCAGAAACCAGAGGAGCTCGACCGGCCTGCCCGGTGCAAGCAACCAGAGACCGATGATCCAGCCCGCATGCAGCGCCACCATGAGGGGGTAGTGCTGCGGCGCCACCTCCCTGGCGCCTCTTGCGAGAAGGGCGGCGGTGTTGCGCTGGGCGAGCACGAGCTCTCCCAGCCGCTGCAGCGTCACGAAGGTCAGGAGCGCGATCGACGGCCACATCATGCCGTCCTCCGAAGCGTCACGCAGCTCGCCGAAAAGCCCGGTCCCATGGCAATCATCGCCGCGCGCTCCGGCAACCCGGCGTGGATTGCCCGCTCGAGCACGAACAGCACGGTCGGCGAGGACATGTTGCCATACTCGGCAAGCACGGCGCGTTCGTGATCCAGCGAGCCGGGCGTCACCGAAAGCGCACTCTCCATCGCGGCCAGCACCTTCATGCCGCCGGGATGACAGATGAAGCGGCCGATATCCTCCCGCTTCAGCCCGTTTCGCGCCAGAATGCCATCCACTGCTGGGCCGAGCTCTTTTTCGGCGAAAGGCGGCAGCGATTGCGCCAGCACGATGCCGAAGCCGCCGTCGTCGATCTTCCAGCCCATGATATCGAGCGTATCGGGAAAGAGATGCTCGCCGGTCGATTCCACCTCCGCCAGCCCATTTTCGCCCGAGCGCAGCACGCAGGCGGCAGCACCATCCCCGAAAAGCGCCGTCGCGATGATGTTCGGCCGCGTCAGCTCGTCCAGCCGGAAGGCAAGCGTGCAGAGTTCGACCGAGACGAAAAGCACGACAGCGCCCGGACGGCTGCGTGCCAGCCGCGAGGCGATCGCAAAACCTGAGACGCCGGCGGCGCAGCCGAGCCCGAAGACCGGCACGCGCTCGATATCGGCCCTGAAGCCCACGCGGCGGGCAAGCTGCGCATCGAGGCTCGGCGTCGTAAAGCCGGTGGAAGAAACCGTGACGACGCAATCGACATCGCTGGCCTCAAGCCCTGCCTGAAGAAGCGCCGAGGTGGCGGTCTTGACGAAGAGCGCACCCGCCACCTCCGCATAGGCCTCCATTCGATCCTGCCAACCATGCCGCTCGTCGAACCAGGAAAGCGGCCGTGCCGCATGGCGCTTGTCGATGCCGGCGCTGTCGAAAACGCGGGCAAGATGGCGGAAATCCTCGAAACGATCGCCAAAAAGCCGAGCCGAAGCTTCGGCCGCCTGCTTCTGGGAAATGACATGTTCGGGCGCGGCGACGGCGAGGCTGACGAGTTTTACGCTATTGGTCACGGAATTCTCCTTGTCGTTCCCGGCGCAACGACTGAGAAAACACGCGGTTCCGATGATTTATTCGGCGGTGATCGCTTCACGAAGCAGTGATGAAGAAAATGGGAGACGCTGCCGAATAAATATCGAGGCAGCCGTGTTCTCTCCTCGCAACGTCACTTTCGAGGAGTTTTCCCATGACGACCACGACAATTCGCGCCGCTTCCATCCTTCTCGGCGGCTGCCTCGCCGCTGCCTCGTTCTCCGCCCCGGTCTTTGCGATCGGCGATGACAACAGCACGATGCCGACCTGCAAGAAGGGCGAGATCTACGACCAGAAGACCAAGAAATGCGTCAAGCAGCAGAGCGCCAATGTGTCGGACGAAAACCGCACCGACTATGCCTATTCGCTTGCCAAGGCCGGCCGCTATGAAGAGGCGCTTGCCATGCTCGACACGGTCAAGGACCAGAACACGGCCGAGGTGCTGAATTATCGCGGTTATGCCACCCGCAAGCTCGGCCGCACCGATGAAGGCATCTCCTACTATCTGCAATCGGTGAAGATGGACCCGCAATATGCCAAGGTCCGCGAATATCTCGGCGAAGCCTATGTCATCAAGGGCCGGCTCGATCTCGCCAGGGATCAGTTGAACACGATCAAGACGATCTGCGGCACGACTTGCGAGGAATATCAGGACCTGAACGCCGCGATCCTCGACCCGTCGAAGATCTGATCGGCAGGCCAGGGCAGGAGAGGAGAGGGATCCGAATGTCGGTCGCGCGCCCCATATTTCCTGCCTATAGTCGCACGAGAGTGGAATCGCCGGTTCATCGGGCGGTTCCGAAAGATGCAAGATCGGCGGAGGCGGCCATCGCGAGCGAAGCGGACATCAGGAGCGGCCTGACGGAAAATCTGGCTAGGCTCTGGCGTTATGGTCTCGTTCTCTCGCATCAGCGGGATGTGGCCGACGACTTGGTGCAGGCGACCTGCCTTCGCGCGCTGGAGCGCGCCGAGCAATTCATTCCCGGCACGCGGCTCGACCGTTGGCTGTTTTCGATCCTGCATTCCATCTGGCTGAACGAGATCCGCTCGCGCCGGGTGCGCCAGGGCCAGGGTTTCGTCGATGCCGGGGAGACGCTGACCTTCGACGGTGCGCACGACACCGAAACGCATGTGATGGCCGGGCAGGTGCTGAAGCAGGTGAGCGCGCTGCCCGAGGCGCAAAGGACGGTGGTCTTCCTCGCCTATGTGGAAGGACTTTCCTATCGCGAGGTAGCAGGCATACTGGATATTCCGATCGGAACCGTGATGAGCCGGCTGGCTGCTGCCCGCGCCAAGCTCTCCGGCGCCGGAGCGGAAGGGGGACGGCCATGAACACGAAACACACCATTCCCTCCGACGAGGACCTCACCGCCTATATCGACGGCGAATTGCCGGCCGACGAGGCCGCGCGCATCGAAACCATGGTGAATGAAGACGAGGCCGTCGCCGAGCGGCTGGAATTCCTGGCGCGCGCCAGCCTGCCCTTCAAGCAGGCTTTCACCCCGCTTCTCGCCGAAGCCCCGCGCGAAAAACTGCAGGCGATGCTCGCCGCGATTCCCGCGCGCGAGAGTGAAAAATCCGCTTCCACGCCCGCTCCCCCAATCGTCACTCGCCGCCGCTTGCTCGGCGCGCTCGCCGCCTCGCTCGTGGCCGGCATCGCCATCGACCGCGCCGTCATCGGCATCGGACGGAACTTTTCGGCAAAGGACGAAAACAGCGAATGGCGCGCCGTCGTAGCCGAGTATATTTCCCTCTACACCCCGGAAACGCTCGCCGGCCCCGTCCCTGCCAGAGAGGACCAGACCGCCCAGCTCGCCAGCCTTGACGAAAAACTCGGCCTGTCGCTCTCCCCCGAAGCCGTCTCGCTCCCGGGCATCGATTTCAAACGCGCCCTGCTGCTGCAATATGACGGCAAACCGCTCGCCCAGATCGCCTATCTCGATCCCGAAACCGGGCCGATGGCGCTCTGCATCGTCAGGTCAGACGCGGGGCCGAAGGCGCCGGACGTCGAAAGCCGCAAGGGTATGAATGTCGTCTACTGGTCGAATGGCACGCACGCCTTCATGCTGATCGGGCATGCGCCGGCGGACAGGATGACGGCGATTGCGGATGAGATGCGGGGGAGGGTGGCGGTGTGAGTTTTGATCGCCAGAAGCACCTGGACATAGGTATCCTGTTGGCGTAGCGCTCGTAATCGGCTAACGGCGTCGTGAAAAGCGCGGCGAACAACGGATACCGAATCCCGGATGAGAGTCCTTCATTTCTTCAAGACCTACTGGCCCGATACTTTCGGCGGCGTGGAACGAACAATTCATGCCATTGCCAAGGGCACGCAAAAACATGGTATTTGCTCCGAGGTTCTTTCCCTGAGCCCGTCTCCCGATACGAATACGATGTTGTTCGACGGTCATATGGCTTACAAGGCAAAGCTTGATTTCGAGTTCGCCTCGACCGGTTTCTCCCGCGATGTTTTCCGTCACTTCCGAAAGCTGAGCAAAGAGGCGGATATCATTCACTTCCACTTTCCCTGGCCGTTGATGGACATTGTCGACCTTGCAACCCGCCACGGCAAGCCGGCCATCGTGACCTACCATTCCGACATCGTGAAGCAGAAGACGCTTCTCAAGTTCTACCGGCCGCTTATGTCTCGTTTTTTAAGAGGCATGGATCGCATCGTCGCGACCTCTCCAAACTACCTTCAGTCCAGCGAGGTCCTACGAGCTTTCAGTTCCAAGACCAGCGTCATTCCACTCGGATTGAGCGAGGGTGACTATCCTGTCGTGGCGGAAGAAACCAAGGCCCGGTGGCGCAGCCGGCTTCCGAAGCGGTTCTTTCTCTTCATCGGCGTGTTGCGCTATTATAAGGGCGTGCACGTCCTGCTGGAAGCGGCCCGGCAAACGGGTTTCGACGTCGTTCTAATTGGTAGTGGACCGACTGAGGATGAATTGAAAAGAACGGTTCACCAGCAGAATCTGTCCAATGTTCATTTTCTCGGAGGCTTGCCGGATGCCGACAAGGTTGCGATTCTGGATCTCAGCCTGGGTCTAGTATTCCCTTCGCACCTGCGCTCCGAGGCGTTCGGTCTGTCGCTTGTCGAGGCTGCCATGCGCGGCAAGCCGATGATTTCATGCGAAATCGGTACGGGGACCAGCTTCGTCAACCTGGATGGAGAAACCGGATTGGTCATTCCGCCGAATGATACGACTGCTTTGTCACAGGCCATGGCAAGGCTCTGGAACGATGATCCGTTGGCGATCTCCTATGGGGTCAATGCCCGGCAGCGCTATGAGGTCAATTTCACCGCCGAACGGATGGCGCAATCCTATGCGGAACTCTATCGGAACGTGGCCGGTTCCCGCTGAGCACTATCTTTTGCTTTCATGTCAGGTGGTCGGCGGCGAGTCCTTGTGGTGGGAAGTCGACCAGAATGGATATGAATAAAGGCATAATTCGCTTGCAAAAGCACAACCCCTAAACTAATCGAACACAGAAATGCACGACCGCAGATGTTGGACGGCGGTCGCTGGACCGTATTGTCGCTCGCACAACATGATGTTGAAGACCTATGGAGCACGAATCGTGGAATGCATGGCTCTGTCGGTCATTCTGATGCAGCGAACAGAATTGGGTTTTGATCGATGAGCAGCAGAACGCCGGTTGCCATCTTCACCTACAATCGAGCCGAGCATACCGAGCGCGCGCTTGACGCCTTGTGCAGGGCGAGACGGATAGAGGATTGCGACTTTTATTTTTATTCTGACGGTCCCAAAACGGAAGCCGCTCAGGCAGGTGTCGAGGCGACACGCGAAGTTCTGCGCCGCTGGGCGCCAAGGCTGAACGCAACCGTTGTCGAGCGGCCCGGCAATCTTGGCCTCGCAAAATCTATCTTCACGGGCGTGAGCGATCTTTGCGATCGATATGGACGCGTTGTCGTCGTTGAGGACGATCTCGTCGTCAGCCCTGATTTTCTTTATTTTATGATCGACTCTCTCGATCGATACGAGAATGAGACGAGCGTGATGCAAGTCGGCGGCTTGACGCTGAGCCCGCCGTCCGACGTGGAAGCCGACGCTTTCATGCTGCCGGTCACGACGACATGGGGCTGGGCCACCTGGAAGCGCGCGTGGCAGCATTTTTCCTGGGTGCCTGAGGACCTTGAGGAGGCCAGGCGAGACAACGCGTGGCGGCAATTATTCGATCTCAACGGAACATGTATGTTTTCAGCAATGCTGGAAGACCGCATCGCCGGACGCAATGATTCCTGGGGTATCCTGTGGTGGTACGCTGTGTCGCGCCGGCGCGGCCTAGTTCTTTATCCGCGCCGCAGCCTTGTCTGGAATGGCGGTTTCGACGGATCCGGCGTCCATTGCGGCGATGATGATTTTCTTGGTCAGGGAGAGGTGACGGATTACGTGACGCCTGTGCTTCCATCTGCAGTGTCGTTTCCTTCCGGCGTCACCTACGATGCTAGGCATCTCTCGCAACTGGAAGACTTCTTCCGCTCGATGCAGGCGGATACGGCGCTGCGGACGCATAAGGCGGGTGAGGGGCTCAAGCTCAAAGCTTTTGCACGGGGACTCAAGTCAAGGCTGCTTCATGCATTTGGGTGACCGTGTAAAACGTCGGTTCTTTTCGTGGTTCGCCCGGCAGCTAGATGAGGTTCATGGACGCAGGGCAAGGCTGAAGAGCTGTACACTTGGCAGCGGCTCACAACTCGGCGAAGAGGCTGAAATCGGAAATTTCGCCGGCGGTCCGGAGCGTATCGCAATAGGCGATCATTCCTTCGTAAGGGGTAGACTTCAGACATATGGTCATGGTGGTCAGGTTACCATCGGGGACTGGTGCTATGTGGGCATTCGCAGCGAGATATGGTCGATGGAATCGATTACGATCGGTAATCGCGTGTTGATTGCTCACGACGTCAATATCCATGACGGAACCGCTCATTCGGCAAATGCGACTGAGCGGCATCAGCATTTCAGGGACATTATTCAGAAAGGCCATCCGGCAGCGAAGGAGGATCTTCCGGGCATCGTCTCCGCTCCTATTGTTATTGAGGACGATGTTTGGATCAGCTTCGGCGTGACTATTCTGAAAGGAGTTCGTATAGGAGCGGGCAGCGTAATTTCGGCCGGCGCAATCGTAACGCATGACGTCCCGCCTGGAGTGGTTTATAGATGCAAAATATCGCCAGAAATATCTCCACTCGATTAGCCGGGTTTGTCTATCGCCAGATGCGTAAGGCGCATGCGAATGCAAATTCAACCGTTGGCTACTCAGTAAATGCCAATGGCGCCTTGCTGGCCGGATGTGTCATTGACTGCAGATCCGGCAAGTCCGACGGACGGGTATTCTTTGGCAAGGATTCCGTTCTCTCTTGCAGGATTGTTCTCGAGCGTGATGTTGGCACGGTGCACATTGGGAATGACAGCTATGTAGGAGGTTCTCAAATCATTTGCGCCGACCACATCGAGATTGGAAACAATGTCCTTATCTCCTGGGGCTGCACAATTGTCGATCACGATTCACATTCCGTCGATTGGCGCAACCGTGCCGAGGATGTTCGTAGGTGGCGCGAAGGGCTTTTGTCGGGAGGCCTTGAAAAGGCGAGCGAATCCAAGGACTGGGCGGTTGTCGAGAAGGCTCCGATAAAAATTGGAGATAAGACTTGGCTCGGTATGAATG
This sequence comes from Rhizobium sp. R635, assembly GCF_002211285.1. Taxonomy (GTDB): domain Bacteria; phylum Pseudomonadota; class Alphaproteobacteria; order Rhizobiales; family Rhizobiaceae; genus Rhizobium. The sequence goes on from NZ_LOKX01000001.1 coordinate 245,851, forward strand.
TAACCGTGTTGAAAGGAATAACGATTGGAGAAGGGGCGGTCGTCGCCGCTGGATCTGTCGTCACAAAGGATGTTGACCCGTGGACTCTGGTTGCCGGAAATCCCGCGCGGGTGATCAAGGAATTGCCGAAATCATGATGAGTATGAGTTGGGAAGAAGCTGTCCAGTGGTTGCGCAATCAGCCTGATCAACAATTTCTCGTGCGTGCGTGTTATTTTGACGATCCGTTGGAAGACGCCGCACTACGGTTTTGGCAGAGTGCTGAATGGAAAGCTATTGCGGCGCTGTTGCCGCGGCCTGACGGCAAGGCGTTGGATCTTGGCGCAGGGCGCGGTATCAGCAGTTATGCGCTTGCCCGCGATGGCTGGGAGGTGACTGCTCTGGAACCGGATCCGAGCGACCTAGTAGGAGCCGGCGCTATTCACTCATTGGCGCGCGCAAGTGGCCTAAACTTTAATGTAGTGAGCGAATTTTCCGAGCAATTGCCTTTTGCCGACAACACATTTGATGTCGTCAATTGCCGTCAGGTCCTTCATCATGCGCGAGACCTGCCGCAGACTTGCCGTGAGATTTTCCGTGTTCTGAAGCCCGGCGGTGTCATGGTGGCGACTCGCGAGCACGTGCTGAGCAAGAAAGACGATCTCCAGGCATTTCTGAATGCTCATTCGCTTCATAAATTCTACGGCGGGGAAAATGCTTTCCTTCTGGACGAATATACATCGGCGATAAAAAATGCCGGTCTGCATCTCGACAAAGTTATGGCGCCGCTCGATTCGCCGATCAACTATTTCCCAATGACGCCTGAGCAATGTTTCGTTCATTGCACTCGCCCGGTTGCAGATATTGTTGGGAGACCGTTGACGAACATGCTGTTCAGCCAGGGCCACGTGCTCGGCAGGGCGCTGATGAAGATGCTGGTTTCCGCCATCAACGGCCGGGACAATACGCCGGGGCGACTTTATTCCTTCGTCGCAATCAAGGCAGAAATCAATGGAAAGCGTTGATGCTGCAGAATAGCTTCGATAGCCGGCCAGCCAAGGTCATCCGTAGGTACGAAGCCCAAGGCGAAGCGTTGGGGCCTGTTCGGTCACTCCTGCTCGCAAGCCGTGAACTCTACTGGTCGCGCCATATTCTCTGGCATCTTTTCGTGCGCGATTTTGTCGCCGGTTTTCGACAGAAGCTGCTTGGCTATCTCTGGATCGTTCTCGTGCCTCTGCTCGGTATCGCCAGCTTCGTTTTCATGCAATTGACCGGTATCCTCAATCCGGGCGACACGGCATTTCCCTATCCGATCTATGTTTTCGTCGGCACGACAATCTGGGGTGTTTTCGTCAACGCTCTGATGGTGGTTGCAAATGGTTTGATCAGCAATAGCGATCTGGTAATGAGGACCAACATTCCGAAGATCGGGCTGGCAATTACGGGCTTGGCGTCGCTCTTCTATAACCTTTTGGTCAATCTCTTCGTCCTGGCGCTTCTCATGGCCGTGTTCGGCCGTATGCCATCGGCGTGGGCTCTACTTTATCCTCTGGCCGTTTTGCCGATCATCATGCTGGGTGTTGGAATAGGACTGATGCTTTCGGTCATCGGTGCGGTTGCGCGTGATGTAACCGGTATGTTCAGTACCCTGATCAATCTTGTGATGTATGTCACTCCGGTCGTCTATACCGCTGATTTCCAAAATCTGACGCTGCAACGGATCGTCCGCTGGAATCCGCTCACCTATCTCGTCGACACTCCGCGAAGCCTGTTTGTACTCGGCACCGTTCCGGACGCCTGGGGGTATGTATTTTCGACTGTTTTTTCAATTCTGGTGCTTTGGCTCGGTGTGCATGCCTTTTACCTCATTAAAGACAAAGTAGCAGAACGACTATGAGTGCTGATGAATGGGCCATTCGGGCTGAGGGTGTTTCCAAGAAGTTCGGCCTTACCCTGCGTCAATCCATGAAATACGGAATGAGGGACGTCGGTCGAAAGCTTGTCGGCCGATCCAGCACGACCGACGTACTGCGCGAAGGCGAATTCTGGGCCGTGAATGACGTCGGTTTTGAATTGCATCGCGGCGAAGCGCTCGGGATCATGGGTGTCAATGGCTGCGGCAAGACCACGCTCCTGCGGATACTGAATGGCGTCTACGCGCCGGATAAGGGTCGTGTCGAGGTAAGGGGCCGTGTGGGCGCCTTGATCGCGGCGGGCGCAGGCTTTGCTCCGATGCTGACCGGCCGTGAGAATGTTTACGTGAACGGCGCACTGCTTGGCTTGTCAACCAAAGAGATTGACGGGTTGATGGACGAGATCATTGCTTTTTCGGAGCTTGGCGAGTTCATCGATCTTCCGGTCAAGAATTACTCCAGCGGGATGTTCGTGCGTCTCGGTTTTGCCATTGCGGCGATGAGCCGCCCCGATATCCTGCTGATGGATGAAGTTCTTGCGGTCGGCGACCTTAATTTCCAGAAGAAGTGCTATGACCATATCCTGCAATTGAAGCGGAATGGGACTGCCATCATCCTCGTTTCACATGCTCCGGGCGCTATTTGGGCTGTGTGCGACCGCGGTCTCTTCCTGGATCGGGGAAAAGTTCATGTCGATGGGCCAATCGAGGACGTCATTCGCGCCTATGACGATCAGAATTCGAAGAACGCACGTAAATCGGACATTCAGTTCTCGCAGGCGGAAGCCCATGCACAGCAGGCCGGAGAACTGCAAGCCGCTGCAGGTCCTCTGGGCCAATCTGAAAAGAGACCTGGAACGGGAGATGTGATCTGCACCGATTTTCGGGTGCTTTCAGTCAATGGTGACGGACAAGTTTCGGAACTGGAATTTCGCCAGCCCTTCATAATAGAGGTCGATGTCACTGTAATCCGCCCCGTCGAAAATTTTATTTTACGTGTTGTTCTGGATGCTGTGCATTATAGAAGTATTGTGACGCTGGATAATTATGAGCAGGGATCACCGATCCCCCTGCTGCAACCCGGAAAGTATACCTTCAAGATCGAGGTTCCTAACCAGAATTTCCGTCCGGGCGCCTATGCGTTCAATGTTTCGGTCGTCAGCAAACATGTCGGTACGCATCTCTTCCTCTGGTGGAAATGCGCGCATTTGGTTGTGCTGAGTCCTCGAGATCAGTTTCTTTATTCCGAGCCGAACGCTGTCATGCATTTTGACGCTGAGTTCACGCACAGTGCTCTGGATGGCGATAAATAAGTGTTGGAAAGAAGGCTACTCATCAAGCGAGCGTCAATGTTCCGTATCTTCGGATAAAAATGCTCCTCGTGATTGTTGATGGGGATGACGGGCGTCGATCTGCAGGGGGCTGAGTTGATGTATACCTTTGATCTGAGCGATATACGGTGCGTAGCCTGCAACAATGACATTGTGCCGGCGGGTGACGGTCAATGCAATATTTTTGCATGTGCCGACTGCGCTCGTAACTATCAAAAAGTGCTCGGCGTGCCTTTCTTTGGCGACTATGAAGAAGAAGATCTTCTTGGGTTGATCGAAATCGCCGCCAATGTTGGAAATCGTGACAGGTTCGGGATAACGCCAAGTGTTGTAGAAGAATGGGAAGCTTTGTTGCTTGCCTATGATCGAGCGACAGACAAAGATGCCTTTCTTAAAAAGGTCCCGCCGGAGAAAGCATCGGTTTTTTTGAATCGGTACGGGGAGTGGTCCGAGGTCAGCCATCTGACCCGGGACATATCCCTTGCCGGATTGAAGGTCCTTGATGTGGGAGCGGGGCTAGGTTTCGACAGCCATCGTCTTTCTTTGCTGGGCGCCGATGTAACGGCGTTGGAGTTTTCTCCGCTTCTTGCCGAATCAGGGCTGAAGAATTTTCCCCATATCCGCTGGGTCGGGGGGTTCTCCCATTGTCTACCTTTTAAGAATGCAAGTTTTGATGCCGTATTTTGTAACGCCGCCTTACATCATATGCGGAATGTGCCTGCGGCAATCTTCGAGATGTTGCGTGTTTTGCGGCCGAATGGTGTTCTAATCACGACCTGCGATTCGTTCCGGCCAAGTGAAACGGGCGATGATCTGGAGCTTGAGATATTCGATAAGGATCCCGCCGTCCTGCTGGGCGTTAATGAAGGCATTCCGCGATTTTCCGATTTCATATCTACGCTCGAGCGACAGTCGGAGATTCTGGACGTTGAGGTTTTGACCCATATTCTCTATGACGCGCCGGATATCGGCACGATCACTCATCTAAAGCAATGGAATCTCAGGAAAGATGGGCCGATGCTCGCGAAGCGCAGCGGGTCCATCGCAATGAGAGTGCGACTCAAGGACGTTTGGCCGGAACCCGCGCGGCTACAGACAAACGGAGTGTTGTCTGCACAGGAATACGTATCGTGGATGAGTTCCGCGTCGAACGCAGTCAGTAAGCTCGCGCCGATGATGCCTCGGAAATACGTTGATCTGCCATTTCCAGGAGATCAGGGGAGTAAGTTTGAGCTGCTGAACGGCTGGCGGCGACCGCAAAAGTATCAGCATGCCCGCACCGCATATCGGCGTGGGCGCTGGTTCATGCGGCGCCCTTCTGAGCACTCCATTGTTGCTTTTGATCTGTCGTTACCTCTTGGTGGTTCTTCAGGAGTTGAAGCTGTCAAGGTCATGCTGAACGGCGCTGCCGTCGGAACCTATCCGGTCAGCAGCAAGAACTGGGTGTCGGCACAGGTGGATATAGCCACGGTTCCTTCTGGAGACGTACTCAGTATCGAGTTGGAGGCGATAGGCGGAGGAACAGCCGTAGAGGAGGCTGCTTTTGTTGTTCGCAACCGCCGGCTTGTTTCGGGGACTTCCGAATTTGACGCCGGGGTTGGAAGCAGAAATTTTCAAAATTCGACTGTCTATGCGGTTGTTCCAGTTTTTAATCGTCTTCATTTTACTCACGAGTGCATCAGATATCTCAAAGAACAAACCTATGGTCCGCTCCAGATCATCATAGCCGACGGCGGTTCTACGGACGGGACGCAGGAGATCATCCGTTCGGAATTTCCCGATGTCACGGTCCTCACCCCCTCGGACGCCGAGCTTTGGTGGAGCGGTTCGGTAGCCATGGGTGTCGACTATGTCTTGCGTCACAGCGGCAGTATCGACGACTATGTACTTATGATGAATAACGATACGCAATTTCCGCCCGACTATGTGGAGAAATTGGTTGAGACATCTGAGTTCCATGATGCGGCAGTTGGGGGATTGATTGTCGACAGTCGTGACGCGACACGTGTCCTTGATGCTGGCGAATATATCGATTGGGCGACCTATACGTTTTCCGTAAGGCATTCCATTAATGATGGTGAGCGTTTCTGCGATGACGTTGACGTGCTGCCTGGTCGCGGAAGCCTGATACCTTTGCGTATGATACGCGCTGTCGGAAATATTGACGCAGATATGCTGCCGCATTATCTCGCCGACTATGAATTCTTCTGCCGGCTTAAAGAACAGGGGTTCCGGTTAGGGGTCACCTACGAAACACAGATTCTGGCTCATATAGAAGAAACCGGGATCGTACCGACAAATGGAAGTTCCAGTTTTAGAGCAATCTGGCACGAAGTATTTTCACGTCGCTCAATGAGTAATTTCGGGGATCACTGGCGTTTCGTCGCGCGGCATGCACCAGATGAATATCGCAACCGTATTCGATTTCGTTTGGTTAAACGGGTCGTCGCCGATTTCACCTTGAGGACGCCGGCGAGGTGGTTCTTTTTCCCCCTCTACGTTCTCCTGACGTTGCCTTGGAAAATATTGGCTGTTGTTAAGGGCCAGAAAAGAACCTTTTCTCGGTTCGCCGCAGCCATCCGCAGGGATGGAGCGGACGTCGTTTGCCAACCTAAGCTTATTCCGGGCATCATTCGGTTGCCGGTCTACCTCGCGATGGCACCAGGGCCTCTCAAACGTGAACACATAGAAGAGCAGGGGTTGATTGCCGACGAGCTTCTGCAAAGAGGTATTTTGCGTCACACTCGTTGTCATGAATGGTATGCGTTGAACACCATAAATTTTGGCGGCGAAGCTGCAAACACGGAATTGGGGCAGCTCCGCAGGAGGGCGTGGAATCCCGTTACCAAGATCGGGCGCACGGTTTCTTGGTATTTGGCCACGCGCAAGACGAGGGTGGCCGAATGAGAGGCTCGTCCAGGCAGTTCCGTATTGGCATCGAACTTATCGACGATCCAGCCTGGATGGGCGGAATGCTCTATCTGCGGAATCTTGCAATCGGCTTGTCCCAATTGCCCGAGAGCGAACGTCCCACTGTGCGCTTGCTGGGCGCGGCTCACGTCATTGAGCGGTTCCTTGATGGGTATGAAGATCGGGCGATCTTCGAGGCCGATGCCGCGGGTCTCGTGTCGCGAATTCGGCGCCGATTAGGTTGGGCGCAGAAAAGCGCAGGTTCGGTTGACGTGGTCTATCCCGGTTTTGGTTCCGAGGTTCCGGGCGCGGTCACCGTGCGCTGGATCCCCGATTTTCAACATCGTTATCTGCCGCATCTATTTTCTGCCGAAGAGATTGCTGCACGTGATCGTTCAATCGGTGAGATCGCGGCAAAGCCAGGTGTTGTCGTGTTGAGCAGTGAGGTGGCGGCCGCCGATTTTCGAAAATTCTACCCGGGTCACACTGCCGTAGCCCGGGTGTGGCGGTTTCATTCCCGGCTCGATACCAGGCAGCCGGCGTCTCGTGCTACGGTCGATCGGTTTGAACTACCTGAAAAGTATCTCTATCTGCCAAATCAGTTCTGGGCTCACAAGAACCATATCACCGTTCTGCGAGCGTTGGCGCGTCTCAAACGGGATCGCAATCTGACAATCCCACTCGTTTGCACGGGTGCTCAGTCGGATCGACGCAATGAGGCTCATTTTATGGAATTGGTGGAATTCATCAAGGATGCGGGCTTGTCGGACCAGGTTCATCTCCTTGGATTGATCGAGCGCGAGGAGCAGACTGAAATTTTCCGCCATGCTGCTTCCGTCGTGCAGCCATCCTTATTCGAAGGATGGAGTACCGTCGTCGAAGATGTTCGTGCGGTAGGCCGGCCGATCTTTCTTTCAGATCTTCCTGTTCACAGGGAGCAGGCGCCGAGCCGCTGCTTTTATTTCGACCCACAGTCGGACGAAGAACTGGCGGGCTTGCTGGCGGAAAGGTGGGAGCAACTTCCACCTGGCCCAGACGCTGAGATGGAACGGAAATCGCGCGCGGAAATGCAAGGATTGCTGCTGAACTCCGCTCGGGAATTCTGCGATATAGCACGTCAGGCATGGAAAATGGGCAGAGCCGATGTCGACCCTTTGTGTTGAATTCCATGAAGACGACCAATGGCTTGGTGGTTCGATCTATATCGACAATCTGCTTGCCGCTTTGTCCGTGCTTCCTTCGGATCAACGCCCTGATGTTCGTCTTGCCTTCCTGTCGTCGTCGAAAACGGCGCTGGCGAAGCGGCTGTTGGCTCACTCGGCAGTCGAGCAGAACCAATCGGCAGCCGCATATTCGAATTCGGTTGCCAAATTGCGCCGGCTTCATCGCGCGTCCATTCGTCGGTGGCCGCGGATCGGCCGCTTTTTCCGGGCGCGCGGAGACGAGGTATATTTCCCAGTGTTCGATGTCACGCAACGCTGGAGGAGGAATCTCTACTGGATACCCGACTTTCAGCCGCTCTACTTCCCGGCGCTCTTCGAGGCGCGTGAACTGGGGATCAGAACGAAAAGCATGGCCGACATCGCCGGCTCGACCGGCCTATTGTTGCTCTCCAGCAACGCGGCTATGAACGATTTTCGAAGCTTCTACCCTGAAGCCACGGTGATGCCGCGCGTATGGTCGTTTTGCAGTAGCCTGGAGCCGGCGTCGCAAGACAGGCATCGGGAAGTTCTGCAGCGTTATGATTTGCCGCGGAAGTTTCTTTATATTGCCAATCATTTCTGGAAGCATAAGGATCACGAGACCGCATTCAGAGCGTTGAAGCTTTTGAGCGACCGTGGTGAGGACATATTTCTTGTATGCACCGGCCTCCAGGCGGACAGGCGCAATCCCGGCCATTTTGAATCGCTGGTTCAGGCTCTTGAAACATGGGGCCTTCAGGACAGGGTGCGGTTTCTAGGGGTTGTGCCGCGCGAGGATCAGCTCGAATTGTTCCGGATGGCTGCAGCAGTGCTCCAACCCTCACGATTCGAAGGTTGGAGCACTGTGATCGAAGATGCTAAGGCATTGGGGCGACCGATGATCGTATCCGATATTGCGGTTCATACGGAACAGGTCGAAGGGCTCGAGCATGCCCGCCTCTTCAAGACATCGGATGCAGAAGATCTCGCGGGCGCGATCTCCGACCTGTGGCCAACCTTGACGCCGGGGCCTCAGCTGGATCTGGAACAAGAGGCGGTCAAGCGAAGAAATTCCGTGCGCATCGAGGCGGCGCGCAAGTTTGTAGCGATAGTGGAGGAGGCGGTGGCCTTTTCCCGGACAGTCTGAAAGGAACGGAAGATATGTGCGGTATAAGTGGAGTGATTTCTCTTGCTCCTTTGACAGAGGTTGAAATCTCGAGCGTGCGCGAGATGAACAGGTTGCTCGAACATCGCGGACCTGATTCTGAAGGCATATTTTCTGCAGAACACGCGATGCTGGCGATGCGTCGTCTTTCGATCATCGATCTTGCCGGCGGCAAGCAGCCGCTCTTCAACGAGGCCGGCGACATTGTCATCATATGCAACGGTGAAATATACAATCATAACGAGTTGCGGGAAGACCTCCGGACACGAGGGCATCAATTCAGTTCGTTGAGCGATGTCGAGACCATCATTCATGCCTACGAAGAATATGGGATTGAATGTCTCGCCAAACTGCGCGGCATGTTTGCGTTCGCTCTTTGGGATGCGAAGAAGCATGTTCTTCTGCTGGCGCGGGATCGGATGGGCGAAAAGCCGCTCTACCTCCACCGGGATGGGGCAGGTCATTTGTGGTTCTCCAGTGAAGTTCGCAGCCTGACGACGGTGATGCCGAAACCGTTGAGGCTGTCGCCGGAGGCTTTCAATCTCTTTTTGACGTTTCAATATGTGCCCGAGCCTGCGTCGGTCTTGCAGGGTCTGGAGCAGCTGCCTGCAGGGCACTATATGCTGTTGAAGCCTGATGACTTGGAGGCGTTGCCGCAACCATATTGGGATACGTCGAAGGTTCACGAAGATTCGCGCGATCCCGTAGCCGTAACAGAAGATATATTGGACAATGCCTGCCGCCTGATGGGAACGGCGGATGTGCCTGTTGCAGTCGCCCTATCGGGGGGGATCGATTCCAGCCTCGTGGCGGCTTTGACCGCACGTCATTTTCCGGGTCAACTGCATGCCTTCACCATCGGTTACAAGGGGCGACCCGATACTGACGAGCGCGGTTTCGCGGCAACCCTGGCAAAGGAACTCGGCATAGGTTTCACCGAAGTGGAACTCGATACCGGCACAGTGATCGACTCCTTCCCGGAGTTGATGTTGGCCATGGATACGCCGATTGGCGATATAGCAGCCTTTGGCTACTACACCGTTGCCAAAGCCTCTCGGGAGGCGGGCTATCCTGTCTTGTTGTCCGGACTTGGGGGAGACGAATTCTTCTGGGGTTACGGGTGGGTGCGCGACGCCATGACGCGAAACGAGGCGCTGCTTGCCGGGACACCAATCAAATCGCCCTGGTGGAAGCGCCTGACCGGTAAGAAAGTCGCGCAGAAGCCCGATTTCTTCGGTGTTCATGCCGATTTACGCAACGGTGACATCTGGTCGCGCAAGCTTATGCCGGCGGGGGAACGAGACAGGCTGCCCGAACATCTATGGTTGGATGGCGCAAGTCTCGATCTGTCGCAGCCGCTTCATCTTGCCGTCTCCAATCTGCTGAACCGCACCTGGTTGCGGTCCAACTGTTTGGCGCTGATGGATCGGATGACGATGGCGCATTCGGTGGAAGGCCGCTTGCCTTTGCTGGATTCGGAATTGGTGGACCGCGTTACCGGGATGCGAAACGACGGATTGACAGACTGGCACAAGCCTCACAAGTGGCTTCTGGTGGAAGCGCTCCGCGATGTTTTACCCGCCGATGTTCTGGCGCGGAAGAAACAAGGCTTCACGCCGCCCGTTCGGGAATGGATGAGTGGAATTGTGAAACGCTTCCTGCCGCTTGTTTCGGATGGTGCGTTGGTGAGGCAGGGGTTGGTTGATGCGAACCGGTCCCGCACCGGTCTTGGCGAGTTCGATCTTCCATTCCTGTACAAGCTGGTGTTGCTCGAATGCTGGGTTCGTATCCATATCGAAAAGCAACCCATTGCTGAATTCACACGCGAATATGCGTAAATTGCGGGTTTTTATGCGAAATTACGCTATTTCTGGCGCCGTTTTCGGATCTCTCCTCCTTTCCGGCGGCCCGGTATTGGCGGGAGAGCACATCAATATTCGCGACACTATGATTCTTTCACATTTGGCGCAGCTTAACGAAGACGGCGTGTTGGTTCTCGGCGACAGTATAATCGAGGCATGGCTTGGCGAGCCATTTGGCCGTTGCCGGATGATAAATGCAGGTCTTGGCGGCGGGGGTATAAAGGATGTCTCTAATCTCGTGACCGCGATTTCTCGCAGTCCGAACTCCTCGAAATTGAAGGAAGTGATTGTTGCGATCGGCGTTAATGACGCGCGACGAGGTCAGGATTTGCCGGCCGACTATGTAGAAAGGTGGAAGACGGACTATGCTCGTCTAATAGATCAGTTGCAGAGCATGATTCCGGCGGTGACCGCATCGACGATTCTGCCGGTTGAACCCGGCATGCCGCTCGGCGCCGATTATTTCGATCCATCGCTTATCGATCAGCTAAATGATGCCATTCGCCAAGTGGTGGAAGAAAAGGCGGGTGTCAGGCTTCTTGATATGAACCAGGAAATTAAACGGATCGAGTGGCAGGGACACTATACCGTCGATGGTGTTCACCCCGCAGCCAAAACCTATCAGGTCATTGCGGAAAAGCTGCTTTCAGGCTTGTCGGGTTCTTGCGCTGCCGCAAACAAGTAGTGTAACGGACCTGTCAATGATGGAGAGTGGTTAAAATTGACCGGACAAAAGATTGCTTTGGTCACCGGCGCGTACGGCTCAATCGGCCGCCATGTTGCATCGGCGCTGGCCAGGCACGGCTGGTCGGTGCATGGTATCGGCCATGGAGAATGGAGCCGGGACCAGATGTCGCAGTGGGGCCTTTCGGCCTGGCATCAACAGGATGTAAGCCTTGATGGACTGAGGGCCATGGAGGTTCGGCCGGCGCTGATCGTTCATTGTGCGGGGAGTGGTTCCGTTGGCGCGTCGGTCGCGGAGCCTTATACCGATTTTCTGCGTACCGTTGTGCCAACTGTGGCTGTCCTGGAATTCCTCAGAGTCGATTGTCCCAGCGCTGCTCTCGTTTATCCATCGAGCGCCGCAGTTTACGGAATTGCGGATAAATTTCCCATGTCCGAGGATTCTTCTCTGCGGCCAACGTCTCCATATGGCGTTCACAAGAGAAGCGCTGAAGAACTTATCAGGGAATATGCCCGCCTCTTCGGTCTGAATGCTTCCATCGTGCGCCTTTTTTCTATCTATGGCGAAGGTTTCCGTAAGCAGTTGCTATGGGACGCCTGTCGCCGCATTATTGCGAACGAGTACGAATTTTTCGGGACGGGTAACGAGACGCGCGATTGGCTCCATGTTTCCGATGCGGCGGACCTGATGATCCACGCAGCAGACCATGCATCTCCTCGATGCCCGGTCGTGAATGGCGGCGGGGGTGTTGCCATCACTGTCAGGGATGTGGTTGCCGAGCTTTTTGCATTGTTGAGCCGCAGGAATGCGGCCGAGTTCTGTGGTACCGTTCGTCCGGGTGATCCGAGTGACTATCAGGCGGATATTCGCCAGGCGCTTGCCTGGGGCTGGCAGCCGCGTATTTCCTGGAAGGAAGGGCTAGCTCTTTATGTCTCGTGGTTCCAGCGAGAGCATGGTTTGTCATGATCCCCCGGTTTTCGTCGCTACGCCTTGGTATCGCGATGCGGCGCCTCCTTGGCGTCCGATTGGGTCGATTTCATCAGTATCAGCCTCGCCAGCTGTCTGTAGCTTCTGTCAATCATGCGGACGATAACGACCGGCTTCCCGCGATATCGCTGGTGACGCCGTCATTCAACCAAGCGAGTTTCGTCGAGAAGACACTTGAAAGCGTTCTCGGGCAGAACTACCCCAAGCTGCAATATATAGTGCAGGATGGGTTATCCACCGATGGCACGCGAGAAATCCTGGGTAGATACGCGACACGCAACGTTGATATACGCATCGAGACCGACGGTGGACAGACGGATGCGTTAAACAAGGGCTTTGCCCATGCGGACGGCGAGATAATGGGATATCTCAACTCGGACGACCTTTTGTTACCGGGTACGCTGTGTCTCGTCGGCCGCTATTTTCGCGATAATCCTTCGGTCGATGTAATTTACGGCAATCGTCTGATTGTCGATGAGGCTGGCAGGGAAGTCGGGCGCTGGGTATTGCCGGAGCACGATTCCGAAATCCTGACTTTTATCGATTATGTCCCACAGGAGACGATGTTCTGGCGTCGCCGCATATGGGAGAGGGTTGGCGGACGATTCGATACGGATTTCCACTTCGCCATGGATTGGGAATTGCTTCTGCGCTTTATTCACGCTGGTGCGGTTTTCCGGCATTTGCCAGGATTATTTGGTGCCTTTCGCGTGCACGGGCAGCAGAAATCGCAGGCTGAATTTCTTGTTCGCGGAATTGGAGAGATGAACGGTCTTCGATTGCGTTATGGTGGTAGAAATATGAGCTTCGTGCGACGTATCGCGCTTCATTGGGCGTATCTGTCGCAACATAGGCTGGCTGACGCAGCTTTTGAAGCCTCCTTGCGGAAGAATGGATAGAATATGAAAAAGGCGCTTATCACAGGTGTAACTGGTCAGGATGGCTCGTATCTCGCTGAGCTTCTTCTCAGCAAAGGCTACGAGGTCCATGGCATAAAGAGGCGTGCTTCCCTCTTCAACACCGATCGTATCGATCACTTGTACCAAGATCCGCACGAGGACCGGCGACGTCTCATCCTGCACTATGGCGACATGACCGACTCGTCCAGCCTGATCCGCATCATGCAGAATGTTCAGCCGGATGAAATCTACAACCTTGCTGCGCAGTCGCATGTGGCGGTTTCGTTTGAAGAGCCGGAGTATACGGCAAATTCGGATGCTCTAGGCGCCCTGCGCATTCTTGAGGCGATCCGCATTCTCGGCCTCGAAAAAAAGTCTCGTTTCTATCAGGCCTCGACGTCGGAGCTTTATGGTCTCGTTCAGGAAACGCCTCAACGGGAAACGACACCGTTCTATCCCCGCTCTCCTTACGCTGTCGCCAAGCTTTACGCTTATTGGATCACCGTAAATTACCGTGAAGCATACGGTATTTACGCCTGCAACGGCATTCTGTTTAACCACGAGAGCCCGGTGCGCGGCGAGACATTCGTTACGCGCAAGATCACGCGCGCACTCGCCCGCATCAAACTCGGCCTGCAGGATTGTCTTTATCTCGGCAATCTCGATGCCAAACGTGACTGGGGACATGCGAAGGACTATGTGGAGATGCAGTGGCTCATGCTACAGCAAGAGCAGCCGGAGGATTTTGTCATCGCGACCGGCATCCAGTACAGCGTTCGCGATTTCGTAAATGCAGCGGCTCGTGAAATCGGTCTTTCGGTCAACTGGGTTGGTACCGGGATTGACGAGAAGGGGTTCGATGCCAACGGCAAATGCATCGTTTCCGTCGATCCGCGCTATTTCCGGCCGACCGAGGTAGAAACGCTGCTTGGAGATGCATCCAAAGCGAAAGACAAGCTTGGCTGGGAGCCCCAGATCAGCTTCGAAGCGCTTGTCGCTGAAATGGTACGGGAAGATCTCAAATCAGCCGAAAGAGATGAACTGGTCAAACGGCACGGGTTTTCGGCCTATGACTATCACGAGTGATACGATGAACAAGTCATCGAAGATTTATGTCGCAGGTCATCGGGGGATGGTTGGGTCGGCGATCCTGCGCCGTCTTGCTTCGGCAGGATATACGAACGTCATTACCCGAACCCACGCGGATCTCAATCTCGTCGATCAGGCCGCGACGGTGCGGTTTCTCGCCGAGGAAAAACCCGATTATATCTTCATGGCGGCGGCCAAGGTCGGCGGCATTCATGCGAACAACACCTATCGGGCCGAGTTTCTTTATCAAAATCTCATGATCGAGACCAATATCGTCCATGCTGCTTGGCAGGCCGGTGTGCAGGGCATGCTTTTCCTGGGCTCAAGCTGCATCTATCCTAGGGATTGCCCGCAGCCGATCCGGGAGGACTATTTGCTTACCGGGCCGCTCGAACAGACCAACGAGCCCTATGCCATAGCAAAGATCGCCGGCGTCAAGCTTTGCGAGAGCTATAATAGGCAATACCGAACGCAGTATGCCTCCGCAATGCCGACCAATCTCTATGGTCCAAACGACAGCTACGATCTCAACAACAGTCATGTCCTGCCGGCATTGATCCGCAAGGCGCACGAGGCGAAGATTCGCGGCGAGAAGGAACTGGTCGTCTGGGGCTCCGGTCAGCCGATGCGCGAGTTTCTCTATGTCGATGATATGGCGGATGCCTGTGTCTTCCTGATGGAAAATCAAATCAGCGAGGGACTTTTCAATATCGGCACGGGCGAGGATGTGACGATCCGGCAGTTGGCCGAGACGGTCATGGAGATCGTCGGTTTCGAGGGAGGTATCGTCTATGACCACAGCAAACCCGATGGCACCCCCCGCAAACTCCTGAATGTCGACCGCATGAAGGCTCTCGGCTGGCAGGCTCGCACATCGCTCGCCGACGGCATTGCGAAAGCTTACGCCGACTTCCGGTCGCATGCCGCCTGAAACATGATCGAACCGCTTGTCACGATCGCCGTCCCCTCGTTCAATCAGGGCCGCTTTCTCGATAAGGCGTTGGCATCGATCTTCGAGCAGGACTTACCGGTGGAGGTTTTTGTCCTCGATGGCGGTTCGTCGGACAATTCCATCGAGGTCATCCGCACATGGGAAGCCAGGCTCGCCGGGTGGCGCAGTCATCAGGATGGCGGGCAGGCGGCCTCTATCAATGAAGGCATAGCATCCGGCCGTGCGCCTTATGTCTGCTGGCTCAACAGCGACGACTGGCTTTTGCCCGGTGCGCTGAAAACTCTGCTCCGGGCGCTGGAGGATCGGCCACAGGCATCGGCTGTCTATGGGCGCGCCTGGAATGTCGTTGAGAAGAGCGGAAAGCGAACGCCTGTCTGGGTCGAACCTTTCAGCGAGCGACGCCTGGCGATGCGCTGCATCGTTTCTCAGCCTGCCACATTGATCCGTCGTTCTGCCTGGGAGGCTGTTGGCGGCGTCAACGAAAAACTGCACATGGTCATGGATTATGACCTTTGGTGGAAGCTTTTTAAGAGTGTTGGGCCGCTGCATTTCGTCGACGAGTTCGTTGCGGTGAACCGTGAACATGAACTGACCAAGACACGAAGGCTACGCCGGCGGCATTATAGTGAGGCGATTGATGTCGTCCGCAAATATCACGGCAGGGTTCCGTTGAAATGGTGGATCGCGCAGCCCTATGCCGTCTGGTACAAGTCGATCAGAGGTTAGGAGCCGGGCGCTGGCTGTCATTACGGCAAGAGGGTCGGACTTGAGGCTGCAAGCCCCTGTGAAAAGCGAGAAGCCACGGGGTTGCTCCTGATTGTTGTAATATGTTAGGGGCAGCGGTCCGGGCCGAGAGGAGGCGCTCTCGATTGAAAAGCAGCGCCCGCTTCGAAAAGGAACATCAGACGAACGTGATACGTGATCTCCTCAACCATCAGCGCCTGCAGATGTTTATTGCATCGGCGATAAGCCTTGTCTTCCTGGCTTTCCTGCTTCGGGCCGTGGATTGGGAAGATGCCATTCGCATTTTCCGCAATGGAATATCCGCAGCATCGCTTTTGGGTTTTTTACTTGTTGTCTTCGCTATCGCTGTGGGCTACGCGCTGCGATGGCAACTGTTGTTGGACGGAAAGATCGGCTACGGCACCTCACTAATGGCCACCCTGCTCGGTCTGGGTGCTAACATGTTCCTTCCCGCGAGAGGTGGAGACCTTTTGCGCGTGCATTATAGCCGTGTTGTTGCGGCTGTTCCCTATGCCGATGCACTTGGCAGACTTCTTGTCGAAAAGGTGGTTGACTTGGTGACCATCGTTTCTGTCGGCATGTTTTCTTTGATCTTGTTGAGCCGTGAGTTGAATGCTGATTATCGCAATGTTCTTTTGATCCTTATGCCCGGTGGAATTCTAGTGCTATTTTTGGCGGTAATTCTGATAAGGCGTTTCGGCGAGCAGCTTGTCCCGTTGCTACGACCCGTCTTCCGTATTGTGCGGCTGCAGAATTTCTTTGACCGTCACATAGCCTATATCGTTCGAAATTCAGCACGGAGCCTATCTCTTTCCGTGGCCATCCTTCCCGCGGTTGTTACGCTGGGTATGTGGCTTTCGGTATATGCGCTCGCATATATCTTTGTCGCCCGATTTGTCGGTGTCGCATTGAGTTATGACGAGTCGTTGTTCGTATTATTCGCTGGCGCGTTGGGGCTGATGATTCCAGCCGCCCCCTCTGGGGTCGGTACTTTTCATGCATCAATTGTTTCGGCTTTCGTACTTCTGGGGCGTTCGCCATCGGAAGGGCTGCTCCTGGCAACGGCGGTTCATTTTCTCTTTTTCGTGGTGTATGTCGTGCCTGCAGCCCTCATTCTGGGACATTGGCGCCTGAACCGCTTGGCGCCGAGGTAACTTATGAAGAACTATTTTTATTCTCTTTTAAGAAAATATATCGGCCTTTTTGTCTTGAGTCAGAATTCCGTCGTCGAGATTGATCCGACGACGCCCCTTTTGGTTGGTAGATTTCCCCAGGGCAAAGTTACGTTTCGTACGGGGATGCCATCGACAGAGCTTGCGAGTGAGTTTGACGAACACAGGATCGTCAAAATAGAGAACGTTGCTGAAACCAAGCCTGAATACCTGATCATCAGCGGCCTGATACACTACGAGCGTGACATACAAAGCATGTTCGCGCAGACGCGTGCCTTGTGTTCGCCCGAGACGCGCCTCGTGCTTACCTATTACAGCAGCATGTGGCGGCCGCTCGCCGCTTTCGCATCAAGGTTCGGGCTGCGCCGGCGGGTGCCTGAATCAAATTGGCTTGCCCACGAAGATGTCCAGAACCTTTTGACGCTCGAAAATTTCGAGTTGATACGACTGGACCAGAAGGTTCTCATCCCCTTCTATATCCCGCTTGTAAGCGGCTTTGTTAATCGTTGCCTTGCCCCTCTCCCCTTCTTTCGAAATCTCTGCCTTCTGAATATCGCGCTTGCGAGGCCGGTGGACTATGTCGCGTCGAAGACGGAGCCGTCGGTGTCGATCGTCGTTCCCGCGCGAAACGAGGCGGGAAATATCGAGGATATTGTCAAACGGCTGCCGGAAATGGGTCCGGATGACGAGCTCATCTTCATCGAGGGCAATTCCACGGATGCGACTTGGAAGACTATCCAAGAGGTTCAGCAGCGATACGGGAGCGAACGGTCCATTCTGATTGCCCAGCAGGAAGGCAAGGGAAAAGGCGATGCCGTCAGAAAGGGCTTTTCCCTCGCCACAAAGGACGTTCTGATGATCCTCGATGCGGACATGACCGTGCCACCTGAGGATTTGCCCAAATTCTACAATGCCATCAAGGATGGGAAAGGTGAGTTCATCAACGGTACTCGTCTAGTCTATCCCATGGAAAAAGAAGCGATGCGCTTCTTCAACCTTTTGGGTAACAAGTTTTTTGCATTGGCTTTCTCTTTCGTTCTCGGCCAGAGGTACAAGGATACTTTGTGCGGAACCAAAGTGATCCGCCGCTCCAACTATCTAAAGCTTCAAGCAAACAGATCCTACTTCGGCGATTTCGATCCCTTCGGCGATTTCGACTTGATCTTCGGTGCCGCGCGGATGGGCCTGAAAATCGTTGAGGTCCCAATCGGCTATCGTGAAAGACTATATGGTGAGACGAACATTTCGCGTTGGCGTCACGGCGCCATTCTTTTGGCCATGCTGGTTTTTGCCGCAAGACGAATAAAGTTTCTCTGACGATGGAAGCCGAGAGCGCCCTCTATGACGCCGACCTTGCGCAGACGCTGGCAAATCGCGAGCGGCTGAACGCTAATTCGAACCTGATGCATTGGTACGGTGAGCTTTATCGGGAGATGTTTCGGCAGGAGCCGGACATCGCCGCGAAGACTGTCCTGGAGATCGGAAGCGGAACTTCACCTCTCAAGCGCTTCTTGCCGAACGTCATCACCTCCGATGTTTTGAAGTTGGACTATCTCGATATTGTCTTCGATTGCCACGAAATCGCGGAGCTTCCCGATATTGCGGACCATAGCGTCGACGTGATTACCATGACGAATGTTCTGCATCATCTGAAAGACCCGCTCGCTTTTCTGCGGGGCGCGACGCGTAAGCTTGTAAAAGGCGGCAGGGTATATGCGACGGAGCCTTATCTGTCTCGGCTGTCCTATCCGATGTATAAGCTTCTGCATCATGAGCCGGTGGATCTCAGCATCCGCCGTCCAGTTCTAAATACAGTGGAAGGCCCTCTTTCTACGTCAAATCAGGCGATGCCACATATGATTTTCTTTCAGCGGCCGGACTGGCTTGCTGAGCTTTCGGATTGTTACTGCCTCGAAAAGACGCGGATCAGCTATTTCACGTCTCTTGCCTATATGGCAACTGGCGGGATATCCAAGAAATTTCCTGTGCCTGGTTGGGTTTATAGGCCTTACTTCAAATTCGATAGGGCTGTGGGTCGTACCTTGCCCAAGGCATTCGCCTCATTCTTCACAGCCTGTCTCACGTCAAGAGGCGAGGCGTGAAGATGGTTTTGCTTCGCCTGGCTGACTGGCTATATCGGTACTGCTACCCCGTTTACTATCCGCTCTACTCCGTGTGGAAGGCAATTTCGGAGCGGCGTGAGCGCAAGCTCATGCGCGGCATGATTTCTCCGGCAATGACCGTCGTGGATGTCGGCGCGAATATTGGAATATATACTCGCATGTTTTCCGCTCTGACGGGCGCGGCAGGCCATGTGCACGCCTTCGAGCCGGCTCCTGCGAACTTTGAGAAGCTTGAAGCGACGGTAAACGGCTTGTCGAATGTATCGTTGCAGCATGCTGCGGTAGGGGCCGGCAATGGTACGATAAAGCTCTACGTGTCGAACGAACTGAATGTCGACCATCGAACATTCGATAGCGGCGACGGGCGAGCGAGCATCGATGTCCCGTTGGTGAGACTGGACGATTACTTTTCGCCGGGACAGCGGGTCGATTTTATCAAGATCGATGTACAGGGCTATGAGCTCAGCGTTCTCCAGGGCGCAGAGCGGATTCTACGCGAAAATCGCGATATTCGAATATTCATGGAATTCTGGCCTTACGGTTTGTCGAAGGCGTCCGTGGATCCGTCCGAACTGACTAGATTCCTTGAGAAGTTGAATTTCGAGTTCCATAACATAGCCGATCCACCAGGCACGGCTTTCCATCATGGGGGCCTCGATCCAAATAATGCGGGCCAATATTGCAACCTCATCGTTGCAAGAAAAGTGCCCGCCAATCGCGATATCAGCTAAAGGCGGCCTAAGGACGATGTTATCCACCAGCAACAAAATCCTGATCGCTCGCTATCTGTCCAGGGTAGTCTTGTTTGTCCGCGGTTGTCTTGGCTTGCCAGCAACGGTGCAGGTGAGGCGCCGCGGAATAAATTGGTCGCTGGATCTGAAGGACGGTGTCGATTTCGCGATCTACCTGCTGGGTGGATTCGAGGTTCGAACGCTCGATAGATACAAAGAGCTGGTGAGGGATGGAAACATAGTCCTCGATATCGGCGCCAATGTCGGTTCTCATACCTTGCCTTTGGCTGAACTGGTAGGGGGGACGGGCAAGGTGATCTCCTTTGAGCCTACGGCTCATGCGTTTGGGAAACAGAAGACGAATATCTCGCTCAACCCGACTCTCGCCCAACGAATCGACGCTCACCAGATGATGCTTATGGCAAGCGCATCTGAAACAATGCCGGAAGCAGTCTATTCGAGTTGGCCGCTTGAAGTTGCGGAAGACCTGCATAGCGAGCATCATGGCCGTCTCATGTCGACACAGGGCGCGCGACTCAATACGCTGGACGAAACCCTTCGAGAGCTCGGAGTCGATAAGGTCGATTTCGTAAAACTTGACGTTGACGGTAACGAGCTTGATGTTTTGCTCGGGGCTAGAGCGACTCTTGAAGAATTCAAGCCGCGCATAATGCTTGAATTAGCCCCCTATGTTTATGGCGAGAATCCAACGAACTTCGATCAATTGTTAAAGCTTCTTTGGGAAAGCGGCTATGAAATTGAAGATGTGGCCTCTGAGAGTAAATTACCGGAAGACGCCAGCAAGGTACGTGCGATGATAGCGGAGGGTGGTGGTATGAACGTGATAGCTGGAAATAAGAATCAAAAACGGATGTAGAAAACATGTTTCCTAGACAAGTTGGCGAGCGGATAGGAGGATATAGAAAAATTCATTCTTATGGATGCGAGCCGTCTCAGCGAATATTTGGACGTGTTTCAGCGGCGTTAATTGTCGGCGCTCATATATATGCACTTGTAGTGTTTGGTTCGACGTTCTGGATCGACAGCAGCGTTTACATCGCTCTTTCCGAAGCGTTGAAATCGCCGCAAGGCATGGCAGAATTTTATCATGAAGGCGGTCGCTGGATGTTTAGCCATATCCAGCCTGGAGTATCGATATTATGGTTGTGCTTAAGTATTTTCAACGAGACATGGCGTTGGCCTGTTCTGGCTAGCTGTCAACACACAATTGCAGTGGTGGCGTTGTGGTTTACATTCTGCACAATTAATCGCTATTGGCCAACATGGCTTCATTTAGTACCTTTAACTATATTGATCTTGCTTCCGACTTATCAGTCATTTCATAATGCGTTGCTTAGTGAATCCCTTACATCTTCTCTTTTTTTGATAGCTTTTTCGGCCTGTTTGCGTATTGGCTACGAACCGCATTTCCAAAAATTGAATATTTTTACTGTATTATTGGTGATTTTCCTAATAACTCAATTTCGAAGTTATTGGGGTGTCACGGTTGTTTTAATGTTATGTTGTGCCTTGCAGAGAAGAAGGCTAATTTTATCCGCTTGGATGCCGCTGTTGCTCCTTGTTGCCACGAGTGCCGCCACAGCTTTTCCGGTCTATCGCTTCATTCAAACTGGGCAGTTTTTTCTTCCGCAAGGCGGCATGAACTCCTTCATCACAGGATTACAGGTCAATCCGAATCCTTCAAATAAGGTGCGCGAGGTGTTTGACGGACTTGAGTTTCCTCCCTCACTGCCCGCCTCGGTAATTTTGTCCAGCGGACTCAATCTGCGGCTTACTTTAGATATAGGCCATTTTTGGCGCAATGGCGGGCTTGATGATGAAGCAATTAATGACCGTGCAGAAAGATTAGGAAAAGCACTTACAAATGATGGGCTTGAAATTCAAATCAGACGCGTGATCTATGGCGTCGCTTCCCTTGGCTCTACAATGGTTTATAGCCTTGGGGATCCTCATCGCGAGATATTCAGGGGAATGACCATGAAGGCGATGATGGATCATCAGAACTATTATTATCGCTGGTTTGGATGGATATCCGGAGAAAACTATCAACGTTATCTCGATTCTTTCTTCGGGTCGACGTCCGACCTTCCGCCTTTCCCTTTTAGCAGTCTAGCGGCGGCGCAAATAAAGAAGGCTTGGCAACCCTATCTCTCTTCAAATCCATCTTCCTATCTTCGCGATCCGGTCGGCTTCGGTTCCCTGCCGCCAGATGTGTGGCTGGCTTCTGGTTTTGCAGCATTTCTAATTTTGATCGTACGGTTGCCATTTGTTGCTATACTTTTTTTCCTTGCGGTGGCTGTCGCTTTTTGTGCGGCGTTTTCATTTCCTGTCGGAGACACGCGGTATGCAAACGCCTTGATCCCATTCTACTTGGTTGCAATCTCAATTGCGGTGGGTGTATTAAGCCGGGATAAAGAGCCGCAAGTAGTTGATACAGCCGCTTAACGGTATCGCCGGAAAGGCGGGTTTTGGGCGCAGGACTCAAGCGGCTAGGATATCGATCGCTGGATAGCTGCTTGCAAATGCGCGCAATCTTCAAATTATGAGAATTGGCTGCTGAATGGACGCACAGTTCAATGAATGTATGAAAGTCGCGAGAAAACTTGTTGACCCCAGTTTTCTCGAAGCGTTGAAGCGGCCTCAACCGCACGCAATCATCGCGGCGACCACCATGATTTGGCTTCAGATAGCTATCTCTTGGGCGATTGCGCTTCTTGGACCGTGGTGGCTCGTGTGGCTGCCGTTCCTAGTCAACTGCGCCGTAACGCAAGGCATGTTGCTCTGGGTTCACGAAGCATCGCATTTCCATCTTTTCTCAGACCGCCGTAAGAACGATATCTGGTGTGATGTGTTCTTTGCAGCACCTGTCGGCATGTCGGTCGCCGCATATCGACTGCGCCATATGAGCCATCATGCTCATCTGGGTACTGAAAAGGATGCAGATGGCTATCCCTATCGCGAACCCATCAAGGGGTTCCGGGCACTTGCCTGGGTGATGGTGAAGGCGTTGAGCGGCGGTATGGGAGTATGGTTGGCGGCAGACAAATATGGCGGTTCAGCGCGAAAGGCGGCGTTGGGAAACTCGCTCTCGCCCTCATGGCTTGCGCCGAGCGCGACCATCATCTTCAATGGCTTGCTGTTTGCGCTATGCATTTTCACGGGTCGCTGGTACCTCTATATTCTGCTATGGGGCTATCCCATTGCAGCCGTAGCAATCGCGCTGAATATCGTGCGCACCATTGCAGAACACCAGCCCGAAGACTATCCGCTTTATAAGGACGCGCGGGAGCACGCAATGATGCCGCTTGCCCGAACGACGGTGCCTAATTGGTTCGAAAAGTGGCTGATGTATCAGGCAAATTTTAACTATCACATCGAACATCACCTTTTCCCCGCCATTCCGCAGCACAATCTTGCTAAACTCCATAGGCACCTTTCCGAAAAAGGGTTCTATGAGCATTTCCCAGGATGTCTGCAACGCAGCGGTTTTGGAAAATTCATCCGACTCTCGAGAAATCGCAGAAACGATGATTTCTCAGATTCTGTTCAAGACGCCCTAGCTCTTTGAGCTGTAGTACACGGAAAAAAATGAATTCTCACACAACAAACCGGATAAAGTCGACATCAACGATTTGCTCCAATTGTGGTAGTCAACGTTTCGCTGTTGCGGCTACCGGGCGAGACTACATATATCACGGCACTGAAGACACCTTCAGATATGTCCGCTGCGATGACTGCGGTCATTTTTATCTTAATCCGAGGCCAGACATCAGCCAACTGTCCCTTATGTATCCCGCCAACTACGGTACCTTCTCAAAGAGATTTCAGGGTCGTGCAAATCTCCTTGGGCGAATCAAGACCATCGTCAATCGCAAGCGCCTGAAGGGCGTTGTTGCTCATCTGCCTTTGCGGGGAAGGATACTCGACGTTGGGTGCGGCAATGGCGAACTTTTGATTGCACTTCGTGAAGCGCGGCCCGATCTTGAACTTTTCGGCCTGGATTGGCATTTTCCGGCTGAAACGCGTAGCGCTTTGGAAAGACAGGGAATTGCTGTGATCGAAGCGCCGCTTGAAGCGGCAGAGTTGCCGCCGGAACCTTTCGACCTTATCGTCATGCTCCAGCTTATAGAGCATCTTTGGGAGCCAGAGGAGAGCTTGCGACGTCTCGTCCGTGCCCTAGCGAAGGACGGCCGTCTGTTGATTGAAACGCCCAATACCGATGGTTGGGACAGACGGCTTTTTGCCGGCGGGGCCTGGGGCGGATATTATTTCCCGCGACATCTGAATCTTTATAACTTCGAGCGATTGGCGGATCTCTTGCGCAGGGTAGGGCTATCAGTCGAATCTCAGCGTAATCTGCCAGCACCCCTGATCTGGATTTATTCCCTTCAAGGTGTTGTTCAGGCGAGTTTCGGCTGGAAGAGCTTTTTGACGAGGCTTTTCGGGGTTAAAAATCTACCATTGATTGCTGCCTTTGCCTTCCTTGATAGCGCCTGTATCACAATGGGCTTCACGACATCAAATCAACAGACGATATCAAAGAAGACGTAGTTTGGAGCGCTTCACGCGGCAGCGTCTTCGGGAAGGGGTCGCTACCTGAAGGGCCGCAAACTCTGGCCGACGGTTTGAAGCGGCGTTCGCGTCGACACTGCACGCGGTTGCTTGTGCCGGATCGCTAACGGCAAGTGCGTTTTGGTTACTAGCTGCGGGCCGATCGGCGTGCATGCCATCATCGGCGCACGCACCCATGGCGCTTGGGAGATTGTCGCGGCCGATGTAATGGATGCCGCCCTTACAAAGACGCGAGATGGGAACTTACGAAGCCTCAATCTCGGCAGCAATCGGCAGAGACTGGTCGCCTATTCCATGGGTCCGACGGCGACGTTTCCATCCCACAGAATCTCGTCGTCGCCGTCAAAGCGCTCGAGGTTGCCGGCGACAGAAGCGAATCGGTGAAGGTGCAACTCACACTTTTACAGCCGCATTGTCCTCTCGAGCGATGGCGTTCTCAAATAACGTGCAGGCCGCCTACGCGTTTAAATCGCTAAGCCAGCCTTCTCCTTCGGGATTGAATGAAGACCTGACCGATCAATGCTCAATGGGTGATGCCAATCACTTGGAAGGTAGTAAAAAGCACAATCCCGACGATGCCGCTCACGAGCCCTGAATAGCTGCTGCGCGCCTTCTTGCTCGTAAACAGATAACGTGCGGCGAGAGCAAATATAAGACCAAAAAATAGATGACTTAGCGCGATCCCCAATGCGGTACCGATATTATGTCCGATATAGAAAGGGCCGCTATATCGATCATTTCCGAGCGATACATTGAGCGCCTGCATGCAGCTTCCGGAAATTACCGACAGAAGGGTCAACCAGCCGATCACGCGCAGCATATATTTCTCCAAATCAATAATCGAAATATGGGAACATCGGCATAAGCGCAGGAATATTGTCAATTTCCAACGGCGCAGCAACGGAAACTATCCACAACGCCGTTTACGTTCTTATATTCGATAAGAGAGAATTGGCTGGGGAACCTGGATTCTCACATGATTTCAGAGGCTTAACGAAAAGTCCTTAGGATTCCCTCTTTTTTCCCATCGCGAGCGACCGTGGATGCCACCTTTGTGCCCTGGCTTTGGGCATCAGTCAACCGGACGGTCGAGCGGCAATAATTTCCGCTTTCGGGCCTCAATCTTGTGGTGAGGCAGCCGGACAGCGACCGGCAGCTTTGCGCCTTCACATCAGACATGGATAGTGCGTCAGCAGACACCTGGAAGCGGACATTGCTGGATGGCAATGACCTACGAGCAAACTCAATCGAGTGAGCAGCGTAGCGAAATTGGCTTTATGCGCCGTCGCAAAACCTGAAAATCGCGATGTTGCTTAATAGCTTGGCCGAGGGGGTAAAAGCAGCAATCTCCCAAGGGTAGGCCATCTTAACGGCGGAACCGTGGTGTCCAACTTTCTTCAAGGGCTTCCATCTCCTCGGCGTCGTCAATTTCATCGGGAGCAATGAAAAGCAGGGTGAGCTGGTACCCGTCCCGTTGAAGCAGCGTCTGCTCCAACACCTTTGGGCAATGAGAACGGCCTTCACCGGTTAGCCAGACACTCCCCTGAATTTCAGCCCATTCTGACGGACCGGATTGTGTGCGGTCAGAAGATCGCCCGGATAGGCTTCGCTCTGGAAGATGATGTTTCGAGCGAACCGACAGAGGTGGAAAATCCTTGGTCGCCCTAGTGTATCGAATAACCCCGTCTTTCGAGAAGACGAAGGCGCAGCAATCTTCCGTCAGCTCGACATACCGGGCCACAGTCGCCTCGACGCTTGTCCCGTATTGTCTAGCAAGCGATTTGACGTGCTCTACGTCGGCATCGCCCAGCTTACGCATATCGGAAACGAACCATGGCCTGGGCATAAGTATGCCAGCCGCGAACCGGTTGGCTTCTGTTTCCTGTTTCTGAACTAGCGTTTCGATCCGCCGCTCGCTCATGTCCTTTTTTGTGCAGCGCTGATCCCCCTTATGCCACGGAATCAAGAAATGTCCGATCTCGTGGGCGATGGTGAAGCGTCGACGCCCACCTTTTGTCCCGGCCTTATAGAGGATGACACCCTTCCGTTTGTCTGGATCGGTGGTGAGGCCGCCCTCGAACTCCTCTGTTTCCATCTCCAGAATGTCGATAATGTTGATGGAGCGGGCCAGATCTTCGATTGGGACTGGCGCCGTCCAGTCCGGGTGATGGCGAAGGATGCAAGAGATGATAGACTCTGGGGCGGCACAGTCCGCGAGATCCATCATCAGCTCGTCGTTCATTTCGTGTCCTTATCTTTCAGGCGGTCAGCGACAACGCGCAGCGTTTCCCAATCCTTATCAGAAAGCTTGCCGCCGAACTCGCGGAAAAACTGTAATGAGGACGGGTCGTGCTCGTCTTTTTCGTCCTCGGCGAGGTATTGAACGGTCACGTTAAAATGAGCGGCAAGCTTCTTCAGGAGCTCCAGTCCCGGATTGGTACTGGTTCCCTTCTCCAGTTCCCAAATATGAGCCTTCGAGACTGATACGGCATCGCCAACCTGTTGTAGCGACTCTCCGCGCTTCAACCGAAGCTCCTTGAGCTTCGAAGCTAATGACATTTCTGATCTCCCTTACATGCTCTGCGGAAGCAGCCAGTATGTGGAAAACGCCGTTCTGTCAAATGAACGACACGTTCGCAGTTGACAACGCTACGATCGTTCACCATATCTTACGGCATGTCCATATTGGGACGGAAAGGAGGTGAGAAAATGTCAGGAAAGAACCAACACGTTGTGCCGCATGCTAATGGTTGGGCAGTGCAGGGTGCCGGGAACAGTCGCGCCACTGCGGTTCACTCTACCCAAGCTGAAGCAACGGCTCATGCTCGTTCGATCGCGCAGAACCAACAGTCTGAACTGTTGATCCACGGCCGAAACGGTCAGATCCGTGAACGAGACAGTTATGGCAATGATCCCTACCCACCAAAGGGCTGATCCACCAAGACCGCGTTCATTCAGAACGCGGTCTTTTTTGTGAGAGGATTCGCAAATTGGCGGATCGTGGAAGGAGAAGAAAGATATGGCTAGATGCACCGCTCCAGTAAAGGGCCATCGATCAGCCGCTGCGGCCGCCGACTGTCCTGCTTGCGGAAGCCGCTATGGTCGCTATAGCAGCTACAGGGGATATGGCGGCGCGTACAGCTCGGGTCTGACTTCTTCATACTTCCCGTCAGGAAGCAGCAGCGGCCGAAGCAGCAGTAGTGGCGGGTCGGGGCGCCGCACTGCAAAGCCGCGTTGGTCCGAAGCCGGCTCGACCGTGTGGTATACGCCCGAACAAGTGCAATCACTCACGCCTGTTCGCGAAAATGTCGAGAATCTAGCAGTGTCGCAGCCCGACCTTCGAGACGTTTTTCTTTGTCATGCGTGGGATGACAGGCGGGGATCTGCCAAGGAACTGCATGACCTGCTCGAAGCGCGGGGTGTCCGTGTGTGGTTCAGTGAGAAGGATCTTGGCCTCGGGGTACCGATGATGCGGGCAATCGATAGGGGCTTAGTGAATTCCCGCATCGGTATCGTTCTTGTGACCCCGGCTATGCTACGCCGCCTACCGGCAGAAGGCATTGCAGACAAAGAACTGTCAGCCCTTCTAAGGCGTGAGCGGCTCATCCCAGTTGCCCACGGAACAACCTATGAAGAGCTTGAGCAGGTCAGCCTTCTGCTGGCCTCCCGAGCTGGGTTGAGCACTGCAGAAGAGTCGATGGCGGAAGTCGCAGCTAAGATCGCCGAACTGGTTGCCACTCATTCTTGATATCCGGGAGACAGAGATGTCGATGCGCCGCGTGCACCTTCGCAAACTGCTCAAGATTGTGTTCCTGCAGGAGGGCCCTCGCCGATCGGCGCTCCGGGCCGACATTCGAGAGGATCGCGCACGGGCGGCGGAGGACCATGGCGAGGGCGGTGGAGATTTCTACGGGCCCTTCTGGAGCGACGCGAAGCGGCATGTTTTTGGCATGCACGATCTGCACGCTGCGACCGATGGACGGATAACGGGAAATGCCCGCCGCCAAAACCTCTATCCGCGGCTACGGGATGGCTTCCTCCATTGGTGGGACGAGAGGCGTCGCTGGACGAACGCACCCTTTGTGCCCGGACGGCAGCTCGGGACGCATTTTCCGTTTCCCGGACTCGATGCCGTTGTGAAGATCGATAACATCTTGTCTGCCCGCGATGGTCGTGGTGATGAGCATTACGTCTACCCCTATTTTTCAGAGACCCCTGTTCTGGGTGAGCAGGCTGCGCGGCTCGGGCTTTGGCTATTAGGCCAAGCACTCGTCACTGTACCTCACGAGGAGATCCGGATTCTGGATATCATTCGCGGCGAACCCTTTTCGATTGATCGCTATCCGCTTACGGGGAACGAAGAGGACGAGTTTCGCGACCGATATGCGACCCTCCTTGAAGAATGGGAAGCGCTTCGAGGAGAATACGACTGAGGATGCCAACGTGAGCAAGCAACTGAATGGGCTATTGCGAACGCAGCAGCCGCTGACCGCATCCTTGGCGCGCTCTAAAGTCGGGGGCTTGGACGACCTTCTTCGCTGCGAAGCGGACGGAAAGATAACGGCCCCATTGCACTCACTAATCGCGGGTCCCAGCCAGTTTTTCCTAGCCGTCTTCGAACGCGACGGATAGCCGAAGAAACTGTGGAAGAGATCGCCCAACTTATTGAGAAGACGCCACTTTTTCGTGCGGGAGATGGTCGCCGATTTGGATCAAAAAATCGGTCAAAGACGACTTTCCTGGGAGATCTGGATTCTCACATGATTTCAATGGCTTAGTAGAAGAGCCTTGAAATTCCCTCTGTTTTCCCGCCGCGGGCGACCTTGGATGCCACCTTTGTGCCCTGGCTTTGGACATCAGTCAACAGGAGGGTATAGGGCAATAATTTCCGCTTTCCGGACCGCAGCCGGCATCTGGCGATTACCGCGTGCATAATCGTCTTGCCCCGTCATCTCGGTCGCTAAGGCGCCTTCGGCGCTGTGCCCGGAAACAGCGATTTGATGGCTTGCACCAACGGGCAGAAGGGCAGGAAGTTTATCGATCAGTTCGATCCCACAAACCCGAGCCGCTTCCTGTTCAATGTGCGCTGCCAGTCCGTGCGAGCCACTCAACTAATGCGCTGCTTCGAGCAGATGCTAGGATGGAAAACTCCCCATACGACTGGGTCCTTGGACCTGCTCACCCAAGTGATCTCGCCGCGGTTCGTCGCAAGAAGGAGGTCGCTGGAGAAGCCGATCCGGACCGGTGCTGCTGCTTGCCGAAGGAGTAGGGCGTTGCCGAGCCTGGAGGCGGGAATGACTTGGCTTCCAGAGGCTGTGCACCACGCAAAAAGCCAAAAAAAGTCAGTTGCGGAATGGTCTGAAATACTCGTAGAACGAAAATAATTACCGGAGTCGTCCATGCCTCATCAAAGTGCAGCCATAGAATTGCGGCCGATCGTACAATTGCTCACAGACGAAAATCGTGAGCAGGCAAGATACTTTATCCCATCCTACCAGCGTGGCTATCGTTGGAACCAGATTCAGGTGCGACAACTGCTCAACGATATCTGGGATTTCGTCCAGGCAAGCGACGGACGGCCCAGATCCTCGTTCTATTGCTTGCAGCCACTGGTGGTAAAAAAGCTGCCCGATGGCAGCTATGAAGTGGTTGATGGCCAGCAACGCCTTACTACCATTCACATCATCCTGTCGCGCCTTGGCTCGATGATGGCCATGTTGGAGAAGACCAGCTTCCAGATCAAATATGAAACGCGGGATGATGCCTTTCTGGGCGACATAGATCTCGAACGGAGCGATGAAAATATCGACTTCCACCATATGGCCGATGCTTGGCGCGCCGTCGACGAATGGGTCAACCAGCATGGCGCGCCCCGTGCCCTCAAGCTGCTGCAGCATCTGCTGGCCGACGAAGAGATTGGCCACAATGTCAAAGTCATTTGGTACGAGTTGACCTCACAGGACGACGCCGTCGCTGCCTTCACACGTCTCAATATCGGAAAGATTCCCCTCACCGAATCTGAACTGATCCGCGCCCTCTTCCTGCGCAAGGCGGGCAAGGAGGGAACTGCCGCGCAGTTGCACATTGCCTATCAGTGGGACCGCATCGAACACCGCCTGCAGGATGATGCGTTCTGGTATTTCCTGCAAAATTCGGGCGCCCAGACTAACCGCATCGGCCTGCTTTTCGATCTTGTCGCCCAGACCTGGGAGGATAAAGCTAACGACGACCACGCTGCCTTTTCTTATTTTTCCGCTGCCCTGGGCGAGCGAGGAGCCGACGCGGTTTGGAAGGAGGTCAATAATACATTCCTCGCGCTCGAGGAATGGTTCGAGGACCGCCATCTCTACCACGTCATCGGCTTCCTGCTACATCACAGCGATCGGAGCGAACGTGAAATCGGGAGCCTGCTGCAGGAGAGCCGCAAAATATCCAAGCAGGCCTTCCAGGCCCGCCTCCGTCAACGCATTTTCAGTTCTCTTTTTGGGACGCCCAAACAGGCGGACGGTGAAACCATCACCGACTGGGTGCGCGATCAATGCGCGGCCGTGCAGTACCGCCACGCCGTAAAAGTGCGGAAGCTCCTGCTGTTCTTCAACATTGCCACGTTACTGGAAAACGACAAGTCTAATATCCGCTTCCAGTTCGACAGCTTCAAGAAGCATAGCTGGGATATGGAGCATATCCGCTCCGTCAGTGATGAACGGCCGAATAGTACGGGCGATCGCGCGAGTTGGCTGAAAGAATGTCGGGCCTTTTTGGCCACAGCAACCGACGAGAAAGCCCCCCAGCTAATCAAACAGATCGACAAATATCTCCAGAGCAAAACCATCGGGCCCGATGACGGCGCATTCGAAAAGATTGATGGCAAGCTCCTCGTTTATTTCGGGGAAGCCGGTGAAGGGGGCGGCAACGCACTGTCGAACCTAACCTTGCTCGATAGCCGCACCAATCGCGGCTACAAGAACGCCGTCTTTGCGGTGAAACGCAAAATTCTGCTTGAAAATGACCAAGCCGGAACGTTCGTCCCGCTCTGCACGCGCAATGTCTTCCTTAAATGCTACAGCGACACCGTCGCCAACGTGACTTTCTGGCGCGACGAAGACGCCAACGACTATTTCAGCGCGATATGGAAAACACTGACCAGCTTCCTGGTCCCGGCGGAGGCTGTTTGATGGAATCCAGAACCACCTTTGCCCAGTTGATTGCAAACCGCGGACGGGTCCAAATTCCGATCATCCAGCGCGACTATGCTCAAGGCCGCACCGAGCAAAAAGACGTCCGCAACGATTTCCTCCGCGCTCTCCATGATGCCCTATCATGGCCGCCAGACGATAACCGTCTGCCTCTCGACCTCGATTTCGTTTATGGCAACGATGCCTCAGGCGCCTTCCAGCCGCTCGACGGCCAGCAAAGACTCACCACGCTGTTCCTGCTGCATTGGTATCTAGCCTGGGTCGATGGGAAGCTGGACGATTTCCGCAGCAGATTCATGGCCGATGGACAATCGCGTTTCGGCTATCAGGTGCGGCCCAGCAGTAGGGATTTCGTCGATGAAATGGCCGGCTTTGATCCGGGTTCTTTCGCGCCCGAGATTGATCTGGCTGCGTTGATCATGGACCAGCAATGGTATGTGCGCGCCTGGCAATACGACCAGACTGTTCGCTCAGCGCTGGGCATGCTGGGAGCCATGCATGTCGAATTCGGCCAGTCTTCCAGTCTCTATCAACGTCTTATCGACCCCGAAAACCCCGCTATCGCTTTTCAACTGCTGGATCTAGAAGATTTCGCCCTCACGGATGAACTATACATTAAGATGAATGCGCGCGGCAAACCGCTGACGCAGTTCGAGACCTTCAAGGCCCGTTTCGAGCAGCATTTAAAGGTCAATTTTGCAAACCTGAAACTTCCTCAGTCTGGGGTTGAGCCGCTCGACAAGTTCTTTGCCAAACGCATAGATCGAGAGTGGTCCGACTTCTTCTGGGTCTACCGGGATAAGCAAACCGCAACCTTCGACGCGGCGATCATGAACCTGCTACGTGTGCTCATCATCGTTACGCGCGATCCAGAGCGTGGCACCATAACCGATGCCGAGCTCGCCGAGCTGCGTGGAGACTTGCCCAACACCTTCATGGCGTTCCACGAGCGAGGTTGGCTCGACCGGAGCTTTGTCGCCGCCTTGGTGGCACTACTCGAATGCTGGAGCGGGCCGGGCCAGGATCTAACTACGCATCTTCCCGACGACAGCCCATTCGATGTAAGCGCGACTTTCAGTAAAATCATCACCGACCCTTCTAGGCTGACCTTCCAAGACCTAATCCTCTTCGCCGGTTATGTGCAATTCCTGACAGTAGCGGCGGGAAACATCGAAAAAGGCGCTTTAGGTGAATGGATGCGCGTGGTGTTCAACCTCGGCGTCAATACTGACTACAATCGTAATGAAGACCTCCGCCGCAGTTTTTCGGGACTGGCATCGGTCAGGTCGCGCATGAGCGACATCAACACTTATCTGACCGAGCCAAGTGCAGAAATTCGCGGCTTCTCGCAGCCCCAAGTGCTCGAGGAGCGCCTCAAGGCTAGGCTTTTTGCGTTGGACAATGGCTGGCTAGTACGGATCACCGCCGCCGAGCGGCATGACTATCTCAAGGGGCAGATCGGTTTCTTGCTAAAGTTTGCTGGATTCGATCTTGGCGAGGCCAATCGTGAACCGGTGCCGCCACAAGGTGCCGAGGCGCATGACGCGATTAAGGCTTTTGAACATTATCTCGCCTGCGCTAGGCAGATGCTCAAGGACCTAACGAATAGTGGCAACGACGGTCGTGCTTGGGAATTGGCACTGCTTTCGGTTGGCGATGTTCTGTTGGAAGCCGGTCGGAACTGGGCCTTGCCAAGCTTTAAGGAGGGGCAAGGCAGTTGGAAGCGGCTACTACGGGTGGCTGCAACAGGCGAGCCTCAAGGCGATGTCGTCAAGGGTCTATGGGACAAGCTGCCCGACCCTGGTGATGCCCAAGAGACGCTGAAGCGAATCATCAAGACCGAATGGGACGACGAGCCTTGGCGCCGTGTGGTCATAGATACACCGGCCATCTTCCAATATTGTCGCGAGAGCTTGATCCGCTTCGATGAAGCTGGGATCTACCCCCTTAAGAGGTCGCAGATGAACGGCGCACACGTGGAACTATACACTTATGCCGCCTATATCGCTCTGCAGGAGGGCGGCGGACTGACGTCGCTAACGATGGAGTATCATGAAACCTTCTCAGCCGAAGAACCATCTCTCGGACTTGATTGCATGATTGATGACAAGAAGTATGAGTTTTGGCTCATGTCGCGCCAAGATGACGACTATTTTGACTTATGGTTGGATCAGCCTAAATCACCCATTGCACCGGTAGCCGCCCTTCTGAAGAAACAAGGTTTCTCAATTGACGGCGGCGTCCTTAACAAGGAACTGGGATTGGATGAACTGCAATCGGCCATTCTCACCCTCGACGCCGCCCTCGTTTCGGTCGTCGACCGGTAAGTGGTCTCACTCTCGAAAGTCCGTTTTACCCTTCCGCTCGTTGGAGCCTCGGGGCAGCACACCGTCCGCGGGCCCCGACACTTCCATAGGTCACGGCTTGTTTGAGGCAGCGAAACAGAGTCCCCAGCCGTCTTTTACGGAGCTCCAGCAAGCACAAGGGATCTGGAGGACGTCACATTCTTCTTGATGCGAAATTGCCAAGTGTCTGCAAGGACGTCACTTTTCTGGTGGAGAATGGCACTTTACTGGAAAGAGGGAATAGGTCAAAAAATGACTTGCATGGGGCCTTGGATTCTCACATGATTTCAATGGCTTAATATATGGCCCTAGAAATTCCTTCTGTTTTCCCATCGCGAGCGACCGCGGATGTCACCTTTGTGACCTGGCTTTGGGGGAGGCGCATTGCGGCAATTATTTCCGCTTCGAGACCTTATATCAGCGTTAAGGTGGCCATATAGCGCCAACAGCTTTGCGCCCTCCAGAATAGCCGTTGCAGGCACTGCCGACATTTCCCAAAAGGTGCCATTACATTATCGGGGACCCTTGTCGCCGTGTGCTTGCCTTTTCGCCGTTGTTGGTGATGTTTCCTCAATGAATAGAGACGGCGACATTGGGGAGAGGAATGCAACATTTCAGCAGAACTGGTGTCGAGGCACCATCGTGCCTCGCAGACGAAAGGTCGTCTCTGGCCAGGGAGGCGCTGGAGCGTATCTTTGTGATGGACAGCGCGCGACTCGAACAGGAGAGGGTGAGAATGGCACCTTTCGCAGTGGAGGACGGCGAGCTCCTGCAAGCAGTCCGGACACTCTTTCGTGGACGGTGCGCCTTTTGCGAATCTGCAGTCGAGGTCGCGCCATACCGCTTCAGACCTCCTGAGGAGGCGGGGCCGTCCTCTAGTGTCGCCCCCGAGTTTGCCAGGCTTAGTCACCTCTACTACACTTGGCTCGTCAACGATTGGGCGAACATCTACGCTATCTGCGACAGTTGCAGGCCGCTCGAGCCCTCCGTGTTTCCTATCCGCATAGGTCAGAGGATGCCGCTGCCGCAAGCCGGGCAGGTACAGCTCTATACACAAAACCCCTCTGGTCTCTGGCCCTTTCCTGGAACCGAGCGACAGGTTTTCTTGGACCCATGCGGTGACGAGAACTTCCGCCTAAATCTAGTTGCCACGCCGGATGGTCAGTTAATGGGACTTTCGGAGCGGGGAGACGCGACCATACGCCATTTTCGCCTGGACCGTGAGGATCTGTGCTCACGACGTCGTAGGGCATTCGAGCGCTACCTTCGTGAACTGTCCCAAATGGCTGAGCCAGGTTACCCTGCTTCCGGTCCCTTCAAGTTTGCCGACATGGAGTATGGTGGTTGTTGGTATCTGTTGCTGTACCATCTTGCTAAAAAGATTGGCAGAGGATCCTCTACCTCTCCCCGGCTAACGCCGAGCACAATCCGTGACTATTATGCCCAGGGCATCGGCGCGCCGAACTTTCGGAAGCAGCTTGACGAGGCGCTGCTTTCCTTAAACGCAAACCCGCAGGCCCTGCGCCGTCCCGCGCGAGGACGTCGTATCGTCATGCGCGGAAAGGCACGGCCAGTCGCGTTCGAAGTCCATAATTTTAAGTCGGTGGACTACTTGCGGCTCGAATTGCCTCTTCACAACGACGCGTTTTCGAAGATTGGCGTGGCTTCCGCGACGGGCGAGATTGCGAAACGTGCGGGCGACGATCATGGCGCCCCAGCTATTATGATTTTGGGCGAGAACGCTGTTGGGAAAAGCTCGATCCTAGAAGCGATCGCCTTCCTGTTAGCAGGCGACACGGCACGGTCCGATCTCGCCATTCCGGCCGGCTCGCTGATGTTGGACCCGGACCTAGTCGGAGGCAGCGGTGAGCTGCGTCCCGCGAAACTCATTGCCGAGTTTGAGGACGGCAACAGGGTTCAGCTTGAGGTGAGATCCGGCGAGGTCTTCGGCGATCACGATGACAGCGAAGGCCGGACGCCAGTGTTTGCTTACGGGGCATTCAGGATATTCGCGGATAGCGTGGCAGGCCAACGTGCAAGCTCGTCAGTCATATCGATCTTCCGACCAGAGCACGTATTGCCGAACCCGGAAAGGTGGCTCGTTTCGATCTCAGAAAAGCCTCTTTTCGCGGAGGTTCGACGTGCGCTAAACCAAATCCTCGCAGTTGACGACGAATACGACGGGATTGTCGTACAACAGGGCAGATGCTGGCTGATCACAAGCGGTGTAGCAGGCGATGGGGTTCGTGTTAAAACCCGCACGCCCCTGAACCTCGTATCTTCAGGCTTCAGGTCGGTCCTAAGCATGGCTTGCCACGTGCTGCGCGGGCTAGCGGAGGCGCAGGACGCCAACAGCGCGTCACTTGCAAACGCGAGAGCTGTCGTTCTGATCGACGAAGTCGAGGCCCACCTCCACCCACGATGGAAGATGCGAGTTGTCCAGGGCCTCCGCAGGGCGCTGCCAGGTGTAACTTTCGTCATGACCACTCATGACCCTCTTTGTCTGCGTGGGCTGTCTACAAGCGAGCTTGTGGTACTTCGCAGGGCGTATAGGCGAGGCGACGTGGAACTACCTTCAGCGATCGAGCAGATCGAGGATCTCCCCCCCGTTTCCGCGCTCACTGTGGAACAGTTACTCACGTCAGACTTCTTCGACCTATTCTCCACTGACGAGGTCGGCACGGAATTGACTTTGGCGCGGGCCGGCGATCTCTTGGCGTCCAATCCTGCCGACGAGGAGGGCGCCCTAGCCCTCGAAGTTCTGCGCCGGTCGATTGGTGATCAGGTTGCACGCGCCCTGCCCATCGGATCAACAGAAATCGAGAGGTTGGTTCAGGAGGCAGTCGAGGAATTCCTGAGGCTCAGAGCAGCCGCTACGGTCGGAGAACGGCGTCGCATTCGAGAGAGCACCCGCGCGAAGATTGTTGACCTACTTGGTCGGTACTGACATGCGGAACGTTATTCGCACTGGAGTTAGGGCACCCGGTAGTCTAACGGGCGCGGGAAAGGCTGGAGCGAGCGAGCTCAGTCGCGCACGGATTTTCTTCGGTGCGCCGATCCAGTATGACGCTACGGGCCGCAAGAAGGTGTTCCCTTTCGCTGCTTACAAGGCAGATGATGTTAGGCATACGCTTCATCTACTTTTTCACGGCAAATGTGCCTATTGCGAAGCCCGCTACGAGACCGTCGGACCCGTCGATATCGAACACTTTCGACCCAAGGGTGAGGTAGAGGGAGAGCCCGCGCACCGAGGCTACTGGTGGCTTGCGTCAGCCTGGGATAATCTACTGCCAAGCTGCATCGACTGCAATCGCCGGCGGTTCCAACAGACCCCCGCCGATTTGCGGAGTCTTACCGCCATGGTGGGATCGACGCGCGCAAATGCTTTCGTCAGCATCAAGACGGGCAAAGAAGCATGCTTCCCGATCGAAGGCGTCAGGGTGACGACGGAACCTAACGAGCGTGACCGCTCGCGCGTTCTTGCGGCGGAACGTGCGCTCCTCCTAAACCCGTGTGAGGACCGGATTAACGACCACTTGCGGTACTGGATCAATCGACGCGAGCACATTGGGCTAGTCCTTCCGGTGGCAGCAAATGGTGTGGACGCGGCGCTCCCGGCACTGACCGACGATGCCGAAGCCATCATCACCCATGCCAGGAGAGTCGGTCTTAGTGTTAGGGGAGCGGTGTCGATCCAAGTCTTTGGTCTTAATAGGCTTGGACTCGTCCAAGAACGCACTCGGCTTCTTCGCCGTTTGGAGTTTTTGGGCGCACTCCTTGTCGATGTGTCGACACTTGCGGATGACCTAGAGGAGGCGCTACTTCAAGCGCCCGCTCTCGCGGACTTAATGCGCGCGGCAGCTGACCGGCTCCGGGCGATGTCCGACCGCATAATGGCCGAGATTACAGCACTGGCTGAACCCTCATCACCCTTTTCCGAGCTTGTAAAGCAGTGGATAAGCGCATTCAGGGATGAGTTGTAGTGACAATTGAAGGACCAGCGCTCATATGGCGAAGCGAAACGCGACCATCAATGTTGATGCGACATGGCTTGGGTACATCGTGGGCGTGAGGATGGACTGTGAGTGGTGATGGTGTGTCCGCTCAATAGGTGATAATCAAGCCCGCCGGATATGCCATCGGCTAGCCTTGACTTTGGGCAGCAGTTGGAACATATAGAGAACATAGATCCGCCAAACATATTCTCACGGTTCATCTGCATTGATCCCTTGACTACCTTATCTGGGGTTGCAAAAGCTTTTTCGTAGTGCCGCAGGTGATACGGGGGAACAAATGGCGCGTCAGATTAAGATTTCTGCGTCTTCGCTGAATATTAGACTTCATCCTCATAGCCCAGATATTTATATTTCGTGGCTCGATAAATTATATCGCAAGCGCCTTATCTCCCAAGTCTACGGCGACAGATACGGAATGTTATCTTCGCTTGATCGGTCGAAAGCAGATGAAAAGGTTTTGTCCGGGATAATTACGACGTTCGTGAAATTTGATAAAGGGGGCCAGTGGTTTAACTCATCGGAGTTGAAAGAGGCGACCGAGGATGAGGTTTCCAAGATATCTATCCCGGTTGACCTGCATTGGAATCCGGCATCTTTCTACTTTAAGTTTTTCGCGAAGTCGCACAGGCTGTATTTTCAGACCTACTCCGAAGGCAAGTCCATTACGCAGCTTTCGGCGCTGAACTTTTTTAAGAACTTAGCGCGCGATTTGGAGGTCATCGGAGAGTTTGGAGAGGCGCAAATATCGGTGGTTCAGGACCGGGCAAGCCTCGACAAGATGTTCAAGATTGATCGGATCAAAGAAATATCGATCACAATTCTGAAGCCCAATACGGACATCTTCGATGATGATTTTGAACAGAACATAGAGGCTCACCTTGCTCAAACCCGCAGCCGCGAAATCACCGTGACCTATAAAGCGGATGCAGGCGGCTCGATTGATCCGGACGATGACATAAAGAAAATCAGCAAGGTCGCGCTCGATAACGGGTCCGTAAAGGTGGTCGGTAGAGATGCAAAAGGTGCTGTTAAGATGAACAGTGAGCAGTTTCCGGAAGAGCTGCATGACAAATTTGATCCAGATGTAACAAATGAGCGCAGTGCCTTCCTCGCGCTCTTGCCGCCGTCACCCCCCATCGTGGAATAGCTATGACTGGTCAATGGAAGACGCTGATTAAGTGGCTTGCTCGCTACTTCCACGCATACGGCGGTATGCGTGGTGCAGTGGCGTCTCCATTTTTTGGCTTTGCCATAATTGTAACCGGGTTGAGTTATGCAAGTTGGCTGAAACCGGAGCCCGACTGGATCGTGAAGATTGAAAGCCTAATCCCGAGCTTGCTAGGCTTCAGCTTGGGCACCTATGCCATACTTTTCAGCATAATTGGCAGTCGCCTGAAGGGAGCGCTGAGGCAGATAAAAGCTCCGCATGGCGTGAGCTATCTTGAGTCAATCAATGCGACGTTTTTTCACTTCATCTTCGTGCAAGTGGTAGCTTTGATCTGGGCGTTCCTCTTTCAAGGATCGTGGCTTGTAGACTTGGTAAAGCTCCTGAAGCCTTATTATCCGCCAATTGAACAGGTCGGTATATGGGCGTTCCGCTGCGGGTCATTCATAGGCTTCTTCTTGTTAGTGTATTCGGTGCTGTTGACCATAGCGGCTGCTCTTGCTGTTTACCGCCTCGCACTCATTCGCGATCCTATGGAAGAGAAGCAGTAGGTTGGAACGGTCGGGTCGGGGGCTGCGATTTTGTGCCGATTCCGATGAAGCCGCCCCTTTTGCCACCATCAATCAGCGTGAGCTGGCAGAAGAGTTGAGGGGACAGCGGCTCCACCTAAGTGGCTTTCGGCTGCACGCGTGATCATCGACCGCATCGGGTCCGCCTGCGCATTTCGGACGAGGAAGCGCTGTTGTAGGAAGAAGAGTGAAACTCTCCCCCGTCGCCACTAACTGAGCGAGGGTCACGTCCGATAAACGCGCAGAGACCGTTCCCTCGCAGTCAAGCCCGAAGGGAAAAGGTGAAGTTCGAGGGCACCTGCAGGTCGCTCGGCGACCACATGGAGTCCAGGGGGTGGAACTCGGCGCTCTCGCTCCATTGAAATGTTGAGGTGTCAGGTGGTGCCATTTGCACCAATGAAGAGCTGGAAAGCTCGCGTATGCATATGACGTCAGCAGCGCAAACGACGCCACGTACCACGGCAATAGAGGAAATCGCAATCTGCACGATCTTCCAACGGTCCGCCATACGCGCAGCAACATCGAACTCATGTCGTGATAACAGTACGCGATCAGCAGTGGAAGGAACGACAGTCTTTATTTCCAGACCATACCGATACTGCTGGGAGTTCAGCTCGATGTCGTAACCGAAGCGATCAGACACGAGGGAGACATGCCGAGGCTGACGGTTCAACGCGTGGAGGGCCGCTATGATCATCAGCTCACCCGCATCACCGATACGTTTGAGAAGGTCGTCATCTTGGCGACCGTATAGCTGTTGGTGGGCTGCAACAATGATCGGGTCCAAATCTGGTCCGAGCCAGGACAGCGCTTCGAGGTCTTGTGCAGGGATGAATTCGGTAGCTAGCTGACCTTCGACTACGGAGCTGCGAAGCCAGTCTGGTGGTCGACGGACAATAAGAAGACGAGCAATGCCCTTCAACGTCGAAAGATCAGCAGCCTGGTCGAGCTTAGATAGCTCGTGCATGATCTGTACGCCACCTTCGACCTTTGCCAGTCCCACATCGAGCAAGAGCTCTGCGGTGCCGTTCAGATCTAGTGACGCAGCCATATGGGTGGGCTTGTCCAAAGCAGCGGTGATCCACGCCTCGGCGTCCACGCAATGCCGCACCCGCGCGCTATAGGCGAGCAGGAAAGTCGCGTGACATCTTCCTCTGCTAGGAAGGTCGGGCATCGCTGCTCGCTACTAGGTGTGCGTTAACTGCTGAAAGGTCATCTTGAAACGCCGGAGTTCCACCCGATCCCTCGTCTGATGCAGGGAGGGCGATCCGAACTAAGCCTGGATCGTCCATCAGGCGAGCAAGCGCTTCAACCTTATCAACGAGACGCCCATCCACAGTGTCGTCTATGGAACCGGCGCTGATCAGAAGAGTGAAGCGGGTTATCACATCACTCGCCAAACCAAGTCGATGGATACGGTCCTGGCTCTGAAGAAAGTGGCCGGCATTAAAGGTTCGATCGAGGTACACGGCGTGATGGCACCAGTGATGCAAGCTGACGCCTTCGCCGCAAGCCGCTGGATTAGCGAACAGCACGGTGCAATTTGGATCATGCCGAAAGCGATCGAATTCTTTCTCTCGAGAGACTTCGTCGTCTGTGGCCATGTCGTCTGACGGAACGCCTCCGTGAACTAGCGCTGGTTGGTAGCTATCAACTCTGCGGGCCAGCGCCTTGATATTCCGAACAAAGCTCGACCAAACGAGAACCTTTTCCCCTCGAAGCGCAGCATTTTTGATTATTTCTTCAACTCGCTCATACTTCCACGGAAGTTCGAAGCTCCCGTAGCGCGCCAGTAAATCCGCCAGCGGTTCCCCCCCATGTAATTTGATAGGCGGATGCAGAAAGGCGGGATCGTCTCCGTCATCGGAGCCCGCGGTCAGCAGCATTGGGTTCGTGGCGGCCTCAAGCAGGTACATAACGATACGCCCAAGTCGTTGCATCTCGTGCCTGCCACGATCCGGTAAAGCGAAGGACGATCTGTATTCGCCCACCAGTGCCTGATAGATTGCAGACTGGATTGGCCTCATTGGCTCCCGCACAACTTCGAATTTCGTTCTAGGAAGCTCGAGCGCGGTTTTGGGCGTTCGCACGAAATATCGACGTACCGCCTTGTTGGTGTCGATGAGCACTTGCTCGTCACGACCAAGCCTTTCGAAATACGCAGCGTCGGGTAGAATCTGCCTATCTTGCCCTGGATAAAGGAAGCTCACCAAAGCGACGAGGTCATTGGCCCCTTGAGGCGCAGGGGTGCCCGTAAGAACGTCGCGACGCTGAGCAGCATACGCGAGGTCTAGAACTGCGCGTCCGTGAACGCCTGCCGCCCCTCGTTTGACCCGATGAGCTTCATCGAGAATGACTTGAGTCGCATCGGCGGCAACAAATGCACGGACTGTTTCGTAATCGCTCGCGGTGCGGTTGTAGTTCGACAAGAGGACGGTCGTGTCCTGCGGGATGATTGTGCCAGGGCCGGTATGGATTACGAATTTTGGCGGGACCTCGAAACAGGCGACAAGTTCCTCTTTCCAGGCTCCGAACGCTGCGATTGGGCCGATGACCGCCAGGCGACGGATTGCACCACGGGCGCGATGAAGAGCGAAGCCCGCGAGTGCGACCGTTGTCTTACCTGCACCCGGTACCGAGAAGTCGGCCCCGTGAGGCAGGCTCATGAGCCGATGCAGGTTTCTTAGCTGGAATTCCTTCAAAGCTCTCTTGAAGCCCGATGCTCCTAGTTGCTTCGCCAATGTATCTAAAGAGGCGAAGTCGGGTTCTCCAGCGTCAACAACCGCTTCACGATTTTTCCGATCCGAGGCCATAGATCGAAGCTTATCCGAGAGTGTCGGCCCGGGCTCAAAGCGCTCTCCAAAAACCGCCTTCAGCTCCCGCAGAACGTTGAGCTCGGCGAGAAATACATCGGCGTGAACAACAGTGTGATTTTGTGAACCTGACTCGATACCTCTAGCAAGGGCTTCCTGAAGGCGCGCCCACGCA
Source organism: Rhizobium sp. R635 (assembly GCF_002211285.1). GTDB lineage: Bacteria > Pseudomonadota > Alphaproteobacteria > Rhizobiales > Rhizobiaceae > Rhizobium. Next base: position 288,444 of record NZ_LOKX01000001.1, read on the forward strand.
CCAGGGTTCGTGTCTGCTGCACGCTCGACGATCACTGTCGGACGACCTTGGCGGTAAAGCTCTGCTTTGATCATTACATCGACTCAAGTTTGCCGACGGCAATCTTCACATCTTCGATCAGCTTCTTGAATCCGTCCTCGTCCCATCCACTCTGAGCGCGAGCTTTCGGGAGAGACGTTCCTGCGCGAGTAATCTCATCTAAAGCTCCCGATAGCCGTAGGATCGGTGCAATTACCGCCTGCACATCCTTTGCTTCTTCACTCGCCTCTTTGGCGGCCGCAGTGACAGCGCTCTTGACGGAGTTTAGCAGATTCTCGACCGGAACGGTCGCTCCATCGGGCAAAGTAACGATTTCGTCAGGCGTGCGCCGGGCTAGAAACGAAAGAACTGCAGTTAGGTTTTCGGGCTGTGCTAGGTTGTCGCCAAGCACGTCGTCCAGAAAATCGTCGGCAGAATCGGCTGGCTCGCTTACGGCGACTGTCAATAATTGAGCGAGGGTTGGATCCGAGATGAATTCATCCTTGACGAACGCGGCCGCGTCCTTTCGCCGGAGGTGTCTTAAGTCGCGGTAGTTTACACCAGCGAGCGTGCCAATGAAGTAGACACTGCGAACGGACGCTGCCTCGTCCGAAGCTTTGTCCTTAATATGTTTGGTTAGTTCCTCGAAGGCGGATTCGTTTCCAACGAAATCTGCGTGATGACGTGTTCCCTTTGAAAGGGCGACGAGCTGATGAAGTTGCTGCAGCTTCTCATACTGTGCCCGAACCTTCTCTGGCTTTAGGCGCATTCGTTGCGCGACGCGATCCCAATCCTTCTTAGATGCAATGAAGATCTCCTCGATCAACAACGCTTCGTTGACCCAAGAATAATCTTCCCGGAAGTCCTTCGCGACCTGTAGCTCGGTCTCGAGATCGATTAGCTCATCCGCGGTCGCGTCTGACGGTAACACATACGCCCTCACGTATCGTGCTGTCGGCAAACTCTCGTCCAACCACAGTGATCTCAGTCCGGCAGTACGCCTGTTTCCATTGATCAGGACACCTTCGGCCGTAACAACGGCCGGCTCTTGCTGACCCCGCGCGCGTAAATCGTTCTTTAGGTCGTCGAAACCCTCTTGACCGGCGAGGATCATGAACTGTGCATTCTGAGCAGTAGTTCCAAGGGGGTCCGATGAGAACAGGTCGAGAACGCCTTTAGTTTCGATTTCCCTCATCTGTTCGGCGCGGGTTCGGTGATTCAGCGTTGAAAACCGAACCCAATCTGTCGGGACGTTTACAAGCGGAAGCTCCTTTTCAGGTCTTATCCACTGAGGGAGCAACTGCTTCGGTGCAGTCGCAACGCGCGCTGCGAGAAAATCGGCCCGTTCTTGATCCAATACAGGGTTCAACGTGGTTCACTCCTAAATACGGTAGAGCGTCCTGGTCCAAACCGCGACGCTATAGTAGTTCTTGTACCGCGGTCACCGCGCGAGAAACCGACATACCCTTCGTAAGACTGCAGCAATGTTGGGTCGATGCCAAAAGCCGAATATAGGACAGTAGGGAAACGGAGCCGGCGGCCACCCTGCCAATTCCAGTCGGACCGCTCGGCCGACACTTCGTAATCGACCCGCTCCGGCATTACCCACAAGCACGGTGGAGGAATTCTCTTGCCGGCGACTTCGACAGCGAGCGATGCCTTTGGGCATGGACGGAGGGGTGTTCCACACGTTGCGTTGTGAAAGATCACTCCGTCAACGGCATCTTGATAGGTCGATGAGAAAAAGCGATTTCGGAGTCGGTTCACGCCTTTGGCGACATGCTCCCCAGGTTCATACTGTAAGCTGTCGCACAGCCACCAAAGATACGACTCTACGGCCCACTCGGGTGTAGACCAGTTCACGCTACTATGCGCCCCATCTGGGCATCCCTTTTGAACAATCGCGACGCTTCCGATGCCTGGCACCTCAAGCCTGTAAACGGTGTCGTCGCCATAGTCAGGTATATCGAAGCTGGAGATGGATCCTGTATCGGCTAACCACTGCAGCAGCCCAACCATAAACTCACGACGTGCGGAGTTACTGGCAGCGGCACTCCCGCGGATTCTCTGGATGGCAGCAGGCAGTGCAAGTTCAAAGTCGGCGGAACTTAAACCCTGCCGCTGGAGAAACGCATGATCAGCAGCCATGGCTTTAACTGCGTTCACGACCAGATTGATGACTTCTTCCGGAGGTGCACCCGGATGTCGGCACGGTGCCGCCGTTTCGCCCGCCACGTATTAACTCCCGATTGATAGTTGATTCCCCAAGTCAGGAGGATGACGGCAAGCGCTCTGTTAGGCAAGAAGTTGATTAGCAAACGGGATCCGAAACAGCGCATGGCGACGTCCACAGCTCTGGGTTCTGTATCCTTCGTTGTATCAGCGCCTACTTTCCGAGCCGAGAAACGCCATCAGCCTTGCCGAAAGGTCTTCACGGGCAGAGACCTTCGTATCGCACTCCCAAACCGTCATCACGTCCCATTCGGCTTCTCGCAGCGCTTCGTTGTTCCTTTCGTCGCGCTTGATATTGCGTGCAATCTTAGCTTGCCAATAATCCGCGTTGGATTTCGGCTTCCGGGCCCCACGTGAACACTCGTGCCCATGCCAAAAGCAGCCATGCACGAAGACTACCTTCCGTCGGCCTGGGAATACAAGATCCGGTGTGCCGGGAAGCTCCTTCTGATGTAACCGATAGCGGAAACCCATGCTGTGTATTAACCGGCGCACGATCAATTCGGTTGTTGTGTCCTTCGACCTAACTGCTCGCATAACCGCACTGCGCTGAGGGTCAGTCGTTGTCGCTTTCATCACTATTCTCGGTCTCCACCGACGTCGCGCCTCCTAGTGCCTGATACCTGCGGTCAGCGAGCCACTGCAACCGTTTGGCCTGTGTCAGCAGCACCCGCCTCAAGCCGCCCTGGACCTTGCGTTCTGAAATGACCTGAGCAAGGCGGGAGATGATCAACGAGCGTCGAGCAATACGAAAATCGGGATGACTGCGGATCCCGGCTACTTTGTCGGACACGACCCGCATACGAAATGGTTGCGGCATTTCTATTTCTACTGTGGGCGGGGGTGGATCCTTCTCGTTCAAAATCGCCTTGAACTCGCTGCCAGCCACTGCTTTGGCGTAGACCGCATGTTCCAGAGCGTTAAGGCAGGCTTTGGCATACTCACGTTGGCCGGGTTGCAGGTTCTCGAACTGCGCCAACGGATAAACCTCAATCTCGAAGACTTCGAACGGGTCAAGCACTGACATTGCCACTGCGTCGGTACGCTGGTTTGTCAAGTGACGACGAATGCGCGAGCGCAAACGCTCGTTCGTCTGTCCTACGTAGATCGGCTCGCCGTCGTAGTCGTAGAAGATGTAGACACCCCATCGAAAGTTTCCGACGGGTCGTTTGGTGCCGGCAACGGGATCATCGATGGTAGTGTCTAGGAACTTGGCTAAGTTAGCGCGAAGGTCCTCCGTCTCGAAAGGTGGGATATTGGTCCCGTCCGGTTTGTATTCTTCCGCCATTCAGCGCCTCCGGATCGGCGTGATCTCCGATTGGACCGTAATTTTCAGGCACGGGTGACAATCGTCTTGTGGCAGTCCGGATGCGCTCAGTCGCGCCGCAGAATACGTCCGAATTATCAAGCTCTTTCTCATCCAGTCCGTGCTTAACAAGCTAGTGGGCTTCAAGTGCCTCAGCAAACTTTTCGATCTGTTCCCAAAGGTCGCCGTTTTGTTTGCGGGGAATGACGCTCATGCTGCAGCGGCATCTTCCGTTTTGAGCTTGCGTAGCAGCGGTTCGATCACATACTGGGTGAGGTGCCGTACAACTGGGACTGCGACACCGTCGCCTGTGAGGTGATAGGCCTCGTTATAATTCTTGGGCAGGACATATCCCTCGGGCAAGCCCATAAGTCGAGCTGTCTCCCGCGAGGAGATCAAGCGCGACCGTATGCGATTTCCATCAACAACCACGATCACCTGGCGGCTAGACCCGCCGGAAGGCGTGCGCAGGCAGCCGGCGAGATCATCGAACCGCACTTCGGCGCGTTGATATTTCACGCCATCCTCTACACGAGTGCGTTTGTAGACGGCACCGACCATGCGACGGCCGGCGCGCTTAGCGGCCTCCACTTTCGCTAAGTTGATCGGAGACATCTGGCGGAGCAGCTTCTTTGTTTCGACCGTAGAATGCCACTGGACGCTATCCGGCTCTTCCTCGATTAAGTCAGCAAACACAGTGGTTCGGTGCGGCGGCGTGGGCATGTTCCACCAAAGCCACTTCGCCTTCGCTGCTTCATTCACCCGCTCATATGCAGCCCGTAGCCCACGTGTATGGAACGGCTCAATCGGACCCGGAGCAACAATGGCATCGTCGATATCGATGTCCTCACGCACGCCGACGACGAAAAGGCGCGGGCGCGAATGTGGCACAAACAGCGCGGCATCGATTACTAGCGCACCGTAGCGGTAGCCATTATCCGCAAAGGTCTGACAGATTGCCGCGAAATCCTTGCCGCCATGAGATGTCAGTGTGCCTGTAACATTTTCTAGCGCAACGACCCGAGGTGCACGGCCCTCAACAATGAGCGACTTCACGATGTCCCAGAAAGGATAGAACGTGCCCGAGCGCTCGCCGCGGAGGCCTGCGCCACCGCCGGCGAGAGACAGGTCCTGGCAGGGAAAGGAGGCCCAAGCGAGATCGGCGATGCCAGGCAATTCGCTCGTCTCGACCATCCGGATGTCGCCGACCTTCAGCACGGTCTGCTTGTCTTTGTCCCAATTGGACTGATACGCAGCACCCTTTTTAAAGTCAAAGTCGTTGGAGAAGACGCATTGCCAGTCAGAACCTAGTCCTGCTCGCGCCATTCCTCCACCAGCGAAGAACTCGTAAAATGTCCCTTTGCTGCCGTCAGTCATTTAGCCCTCTTAAGACCCGGATGCGTCCGAGTCGGCATGCTTTAAAGATCGTTTACGGTTCGTTCTCCTTCTAGCATCTTTTGCGCAAATTCCTAGAGCTTTCGGGCCCATTAACAAGAAAGTTCCGGCGGCGTGGATGGGGGGTGGGTTGAGGGTGCCGGATCGAATGCCTCTCTGCCTTCGCTGTTGAGTTCAATGCTGGGCGAGAGTTTTGCGGTGAGGAGTGGAGCGTCTTATAAGGAGGGCGGAAATAATTTCCGCCTCGTCACCCCTTGAATACCTTCTCGCGGTGATATTGCAGAAACTGCGAATGTGGCCGCTCGTCCAGGCGTGACGGCACAAGCAGGTGCCGCTCGGTGTTGATGAGCCGCGTGATGGTATCAGGAACGCCGCCGCTCGCGATCAGTAGGCTGTAATCGTCATCGACGGAAATCAGACCGCGATCAAACATCCAGTGCACGGTTCCGGAAAGTGCGAGGCCGTTGCGAACACTATCCGGCCCGCGGTCAGCCACAGGGCGGATGTGTGCCGCCTGAACCTCCGATCGCCCGCCGCCGTTTATCAGCTTGAGGCCCGTGACAGCGCAGGTGTCCTGATAGGCCGCCTTGATCGCCACGGAAAACGCCCTGTCGCGAAAGGGTCGCTGCACCACCTGAGAGACGATCCGTCGGTCGATGTTGTCGACCTCGTAGGGCATTTGCGGATTGTCACCCAAACCGATGCTTGCCTCCTCAGCCGCATCGGGCGCCGGGCGTTCCCGATCCCTTTTGCCTAGTACATGTGCGAAGCCAGCGGCGAGGATCAGGTCGTATTCTTCATCCGAGATGTTGCGGACAGCGCGCCCGAAGGCGCCCTTGTTCGTAGAGCCGTCCTCCTTGCGAAGGCCGCCCTCATAATAGTGGTCCGCGTCCTTGAAGGGTACGGCATGATCGAAGGGAAGGAAGTCGTCTATCAGCGCATAGAAGTGGTCGGCCTTCGACGGATCCTGGATGATGTCGGTGATCCTGGCTGTTGCGAAATATGCCTGCTTGCCGCCCGCTTTCATCACATCGCCGCTCGGCCGCCGCGGCTCATAGTAGACGATCCAGTCTCCCCGCGCGGCCTCCACCTGGCGCAGATAGGTGCGCGGGAAATGGTACCGCTGCTCCGGAAGATCGTCGTAGGTCGGATCGACTTTTGTTGTCAGGACCGCTTTTGACATCGTTGTACCTCTATGAACTGTCGCGGTGTTACCAGGTCGGCAGGTTTCCGAAAACACGCATGGCCGCGCAAGGTGGTGCGCCCTAAGGTTGTGGTTTATTGCTTTGGTCAAGTCGAAGTAATAAAAATTTGAATGCGCTAAAAATGAAGTATTTTAAATATTAGTGCATGTAAGATCTTTAAGTCTCTAAGTAAAATTTGAATGGACAACTTTTGATACGTCTTGCGTTACTTTTAATCTCAAGGGATAATTTGTGTATCAATTGCGCAGGTGCAGTTGATGCTTTTGCAACACGCAAGGATCTTTGACATGACGAAGAAAACGAACGAAGCGGCATCCGGCCGCTTTGACTACGACGCGCTCAACATCGGTGCGCAGAGCAAGAAAGAGTTGGAAGCGACAGCCTTCAACATCCAGGCTTTGGGACGCCGCTCCACGGAGCAGGCGTTCGAGCTGGGCGACCTGCTGGAGCAGGCGTCCACACTCGTTGAGCCGGGTACTTTCGAGAAATGGGTATCGCAGCGATGCGACATCTCCTCGAAAACCGCACGCAACTATCGGGCTGTTGCTCGCAATCTCGCTCCGTACCGTACTCGTGCGGTCGAGCTGGCCGTCAGCCCCACGGTTCTTTTTCATCTGGCGTCCGCGCCGGACGAAAAAGTTGAGGCTGCCCTGGCCTTTGCGAAGGAGAACGACGGCATTCGCGTCAGTGAGGTGAAAGCTCTTCTGACGGACGGTCCCGAAGCAGTCTCCGAAGAGGTCACCGCAACGGAGCTTCCCGACGTCGGCGGTCTGTCCGGACTGCGGGCGCTGATCGACCTCAAGACGAAAAGCGGTCTTGCCTCTTTCGTTGAGAATGCGGCAATGCTTGCCAAGACTGTCGAGGACATTCTCGAACGCAAACCTCGGGGCAAGCGTCTTCAGAAGAAAGCAGTCGTTCCGGTGCTTGAGCCTTTGGGCCGACTTGCCAAGCGCAGCCTGGGCAACGTCCTGCTTCTCGACGCACCAGGCGACATCGACGTCCGAAAGCTCTCCGCGACTGAGCTTGCCCCTGGAAGCCGATGGCACAAAGTGTTCGAGACGCTCGACGACGTGGGCGATCGAGAGGCCTGGCCTGAGGCGAAGGAGCTCGAACTGTGGCTGAGCCAGGAGCTGCTGCCGCTCCTCGATTGGGCAACCTCGAGAGCGAAGCAGCCTGAATGGCCGCTCGAGGCCGCCGTTGCCTCGAAATCACCCGACCAGGTGATGCGCAATGGGCTGGAGGCGCTGGGTGGCGTCGTGCGGGTTGACGCGCCGAGGCTCGATGCGTCCGAGGACGAGGATGAAACGCTCGAGGACTACGTACCGCCGGCGATGTTCACCCGGAGGGGTGAAGCATCTGAGACCGCCGGTTCCAACATCCTTTCTTTCGGCTCGACCGAAGGGCTGCCTGGACTAAGGAAGCCAAAGGCGCTCACGCGCAAACCCGCCGAGGCGTCGGCGGACTGAACATAAGAAAGGGGCTTTCGGGCCCCTTTCTTGATTCCGGCTTTGCGTTTGGCGCCGTGCTCAGCGCGACCTCATCGCGCTTCACCGATCGTTTACCATCGCGCGTGGACAGAATTCGAACGTGAGCCCGCCGTTAACCTCGTTCAGGATCTGTTCTCATTCTTCGCTTCCAGGGTGCTTGAGATCCGGTCCGGGTCCTGTCAGGACTGGGTGGCTCCACGAGATGGAGCAAGCGGCCCAAGCCGGTGCTGGAACACCGACAAGGGCCTGACCCTCAAGCCTTGTTGAAGAAGGAATCGGGCTATGACCATTCATACTGCCAACACCCCAGCCGGGGAAGTTCTGCGCGCCGCATCAACGGCATCCTCCACCATGTCTTTTGCGGCCGGCTCGGCGTCGCGTCGCCAGTTCGGTGAGCGCTTCGCTGTTCACGCCGAACCGCCGGCGCTGCGTCGGCATGCGCATCTAGTACGCTACGCGCATGTCGAGGCGGACTTCGACGTTCTGATCGAGAAGGCGATTGCCGCGATCGCCGACGGCGAGCCGGTCGAGGACGAGATCCTCGGGCACTACGTCAATGTGGCGTCGCTCGTCCGCGCCGTCTCCTTCCGCGAGGGTAAGCTGCTGGAGCAGGCCGTTGAGCGGCTAGCCAAGGCTAATCCGAATATCCTCGTGCTGATGCAGTCGATCAAGCTGCCGCTGGTCAAGGCGGCCATCGAAGCGGTTGCCGGCAATCACTGGCGCCAGCTTGAAGGCGTCCGGCTTGACTGCGAGGCGCCGGCCAAAGGCAGCTACACGCCGGACCTGATCATCGTGAACCGCGCCAAGCGGGCCGCCTTCGTGTTGGACCTGAAGCGCTCGCTGGCATCCTACGGCGACACCAGCCGGCTCGAAGAGTTGAAGCTGAAAATGTTGGCGTCGGCCATGGTGGTGCCGGACTGGCTCTACAAAACGCAGAAGCGGCTGATGGTCGAGACGGTCGGTGTCGCGATCATCGATGGCGCCAGCCGTCCGAGCGATCATGCGGCGGGTGTCTGGGCGCTCTCGGAGATCGACGATCTTCTGGAGATCGATGGCGCCGCGGCTTGCATGGCGGAACTGCGCCTACGCTTCGGGCGCCGCGTGCAGCAGCTTCTCGAGGCTGAGGCTCGCCTTGCGCTTGGTCTCCCGGAGACGCCAATGGTGACGGCCACCCCACCGCTCGCCGCTGATGCCTTCACGACGTCGCTCCATGCGCGCCGCTTTGGGACGCTGCGGGCGATCCCACGCGTGATGGTCTGCGAGGGCGTCACGGGCGACACCGAGGATCACGGACCCGGATGCCGTTGCGGCGACTGCGAAGGATCGAGCTTCGATGATGCCGACGATGGTCGCGATGATCCGGAGGCGCTGGCGGATGACATGGTCTGCTGGCCACCCGAGCATATCCGCATTGGCTTTGCCCGGCGTCTGCTCGACGTCTAACGCAAGTCCGGCTTTGCTTAAGGAGGCTATCGCTGCGGTGCGTGACGCCGCGGCGACCTCCTTGCCGTTCCCATCATCCTTGAGAAGACGCCGTCCGCTGAAGCCGGACCGGCGAGGAGATCCTGCATGCCCGCAGACATCATGTCCACCCAACCAGCATCATCGACGTCACCCCGCCTGAAGTGGACCAGCGCGAGAGCTTCCAAGCTCAATCAGCCTCTCGTTGCTCCACGTCTGCAGGACGACCCGGCTCTGATCATCGGCCTTGCTCTTGCGTTTGCCCGGCAGGTGTCGTCGGACACGCGCGAGATTCCCTCCGTGGTTCTGGAACCACTCCGCCGCCTGGCAGAATCCGGTGATCCTGCCTGCCGGCTGGTTCTCGACTGCCTCAACAGGAGGGCAGGCGCCAATCATCGGACGTTCGCTCGTCAGGGCGTGCCGCCGGAAATTGTTTCCGCTCATCCGGCAATCCAGGAGGAATGCTGATGGATCGTCTGGCTTCCTTCCTCCTTCGACGTCTCGCCCATGTCGAACGCCGGGCCGTTCGGCGTCTCGCGGTCCGCAACGGTCTTCTGACGATGAGCACCGCCATCGTCGACGGCCATGTCATCGGCCGCTTCAGCCCCGCCTTCGATGTCTCCCATCTCACCGGCGATGTCGAGCGGGACCGTCAGTGGATGCGGGATCATCTCGCCGGCTTCCTGATCGAAGCACCGCAGGACGGACACGGTCGCCCCGTTCTCGTACCAGCCTTGCCAGCTTGGCCAGACCACCTCAGACGGCATCCGGCAAACATCAAGGCTGCTGACACGGCTGCGCATGCCTACGTGGTTCGAGTCGCTGCCGAAGCAGGGTATAATCCGAGCATCAAGCATATAGCTACCCTGCTGCTGCTTGCCGCGGCAATGGAGCAATCGGGCGTCACACTGCGCGATCTGGTCGCGATCCTGCGGCAGCCCGCACCCATCTTCTCCGTAGCTGTCCTCGCCGACGGCTTTGAGCGAGCCTTGTCGCAGCTCATCGAAGACACCGGCATCGTGCCATACGGACCTTACACCGGCGTGGCGGCGGATTTTGCTTTCACCAACGATCTATGGAAGTGGGTAGACAGCGAGACCCGGCGCGTCTTCTTGCAGGTCCCGGCTGGAGAGACCAACCGCCCAAGCCGGGCGGCCCTGCGCGGACAGTTGCTGCGAGCTCTGGCGGATGGCACGCCTGTGCTTGCTGTGTCGGAGACGCACAATGGCGTTCCGGATCACGTTGATCTGACCTGCGACATCAGGCTGACGGGCGCCGGGATCGATCGCCTGCTGATCGCCGATCTACTTGAAGCTGTCTATGGCAGCGAGGCGGTCATGCGTCACGACAGCAGTATCGCGAAACTCAATGCCGGGGCGCTCACGCTCGACGATCTGGCCATTGCCATTCGGCCGGGCCGCCCAATCCTCTCCAGCCTCGATGCGCTCTCAGGGCTCGCGGCGCTGAACCGCGACGATAAGAACGATGAGAAAGACGGAGACAAGGCGGCCTCCGCACGGCGTCTCATCACGCAAAGCCCGAGCGAGCGCAGCGGACAGAACTCGGGGAATAGCGGCGGTACTGACGGTCATGCATCGTCGACCTCCTCGTCCAAGGGCAAGCGCAAGGACAGGTCACGACAGAAGCCAACCGGTGCCGAGGTGATCCAGCCGGAGCCTTTCGATGAGTCATCGACGCTGGACGCGCCGCCCGTGCTGCGCGTTGAGACGCTAACGGGCTATGGTGCAGCAAAAGATTGGGCGCTCGGCTTGAAGGGCGATCTGGGCGACTATCTCGGCGGCGAGCTTGCGTGGTCACAGATGAGCACCAAGCTCCTCCTTTCTGGACCGCCAGGGACCGGCAAGACAACTTTTGCACGGGCGCTTTGTAATACGCTGCAGGTGCCACTGGTCGTCACGTCCGTGTCGACATGGCTGCAGGGTGAGTATCTGCACGATGTGCTGGACCGCATGGCAGACACTTTTGCGGAAGCCCGGCGTCACGCGCCCTGCATCCTGTTCATCGACGAGATCGACGGCATTGGTCAGCGCGCTCCGGCGTCGAGGTCCTATGCCGACTATTGGAACGCCTGCGTCAACAAGCTGTTGGAGCTTCTCGACGGCGCCCTGAAAGCTGACGGCGTCATCGTCGTGGGTGCGACGAACCGGCCGGACGAGATCGATGAGGCGATCCGCCGCTCGGGACGGCTGGAAACACATATCGAAATCCCGCGACCAGATATTCCAACGCTCGCTGGAATTCTCGCCCATCATCTAGGCAGCGACCTCGATGCCGTCACCGCGCCTGACACCCAAATAGGAGGTCAGCCATGATGGAAAACACCAAAGTTGGCGGCTCGGTGGACGAGATCGAAATCATCCTGGAGAATGACGGTGAGCGCGGCATCGACAGGCCAGACACGGCCGAGCATGATAATCCAGTGCTTCAGGCGTTGCGACGTCTGGCAACACGAGCAATGGGCCTGACTGGCGCCGACATTGAACGGATCGTCCGCGAAGCGCGATTGAAAGCTCGCCGAGAAAAGCGCCGCCTCGCCTATGCAGACATCGAAGCGGGCATTCGCGGTCACCGCCCGCCGGTCTCATACGATGTCCGATGGCGCTTCGCCATCCACGAGTCCGGTCATGCGGTCGTTCATCACGCTCTGCGGCTCGGGTCGATCAAGGGGCTGACGATCGACGCCAAGGACGGCGGCCACAACACGGTAACCTTTGCGACCAGTACGCCAGATACCGAAGATTGGTACGGGCGGCTGCTGGCAATGCTGATGGCAGGCCGCGCCGCCGAGCTGATTGTGCTCAAGACCGTATCGGCAGGCTCCGGCGGCGCCGAAGAGAGCGACCTGGCGCGCGCAACTCGTGTTGCGCTGGATATGGAGCAGGCGCTGGGATTTGGTGGCCGCCATCCGCTGCTCTATCTCGAGCACAAGAATCCCACCACGATCCTCAGTCGCGACGCCGAGCTGGCAGAGCGCGTGCATCGCCGACTCGAGTTCGCGCAGGCACGGGCGACGGACGTCATCATCGAGAACCGGCGGGCCTTCGACCGATTGGTGCGCGCGCTCTTCGACGCCCAGGCGCTCGATGGTCAGGCGGTCATGGACATCCTGGTCGCTGACTCGTAAATCCGGAGCGAGGTATGGAGGACGGAATGTCTGCAACGGTTATCGCACATTGCGACTGGAGCATCGAAGCCAAGAAGCGGTGGTTGTGCGTGGCGGTCCGCCAGGGCGAGACATGGGTGCTGTTGGCGCCGGAGCCTGTCGGCGACACGCGGAACCTCACACATCGACTGCGACAGCGGTCGCCAGACGCCGGGGTGCTGATGGGTTTCGACTTCCCGATCGGTCTTCCAGCCGCCTACGGCAGAGCTTTAGGAACCCTCGACTTCCGTTCCTTTTTGCGGTCGTTCGGGGACGCACGCTTTGCGCGATGGTTCGACGTAGCGGAGCATCGCAACCAAATCACCATCGATCGACCGTTTTATCCCATGCGGCCTGGGGGCACGCAGCGGCAGCACCTTTTTGACGCTTTAGGGCTGAGCGGTAAGGATCTACTGCGCCGCTGCGAGCGGGCGACGCCGGATCGCGGCGACGCCTGCATGCTGTTCTGGACGCTCGGCGGTAATCAGGTAGGCAAGGCCGCCCTGACCGGCTGGCGCGAAATCATCCTCCCGAACCTCGAGAAGCTATCGCTATGGCCGTTTGACGGAACGCTCCATGACCTGATGATGCCGGGCGCCACTGTCGTCGCCGAGACATATCCCGGCGACGTCTACGGCCAGCTTGGGATACCTCGACGTCCGGTATGGAGTAAGCGACAGCAAGACGGACGCCGGTCCGTGGCAAGTCATCTGATGCGGTGGCTGGATAACAGACCGCACGTCGACGGGAGCGGACTCCAAAGTCTGATCAGGGGTGGCTTCGGAAACGGCAAGGACGGGGAGGACAGGTTCGATGCGACAGTCGGCCTGCTCGGCATGATCGACGTCGTCGATGGCCGCCGGAGCGAAGGCGTACCGGAAGCAGATGACGTCAAAACGTGGGAAGGCTGGATCCTCGGTCAGCGGGCTTAAGTCTCCCGCAAGTTGATTTACCTTTGAACGAGCTGATGCAGGTCGCCGGCAACTCGAAACAAATTGCGCTCATTCGATTCGAACTTCCGGGGGAACGATTCGAAAGTCGAGGGCAACGTTTCCAAGCTCTGGGCAAACGTTTCGATCGTCCAGATTTCCGATTCACCCGAAATCGGAATGGTTGCACCCTATGCGTCCGGCGCCGTCAACGTAGCCGCGAGATTGCCGGCAACCTGCCTCGACATGCCCGCAACTTGAAGCAAATTGCGCGCATTCGATTCCAAACTCGAAATTTCCGATTCAAAACACAACGATTCCGTTTCGGCGACAAACGCCTTGCGCCGTGCCGCCGGTCCCCTGACCATAAGAGTGCCATCAACGAAAACAGGGGGAAGATGATATGGCACGACAGACTTTGGACGAGCGGAACGCCAAGCAGAGGGAGCGGCAGCAGCGGCTGAGGGACCGGCATCGGGCCGAGCGGCGTCCGGATCGTGACGACGTCGCGCGGGCCATGCTGTTCTGGACGATCAGCAGCTATCTCGACCAGGGACGGCAGGACTGGATAGAAGAGCTGGCTGACGCCGTGGTTGGGGTTCTCGTCGACCAAGGCTTCGACGAGCGGGCAGCCGACGAAGTCTTCGATGATCTCGTCGATCGCTATGCCCGCGATGACCGTCCCTTCCGAAGCAAGCCTCACCTGCGGGGCTGACGATTCCTGGCCATCTGCTCTGCCTGATCACCAACTATTTGTGCAAGCGGCGTTATCATTGGGGACTTCGTCCCCCCGTTACTTCGTGAAACGCCGTTTGCAACTGAATCGTTTTTATGAAGCCATTCGCTCACGGAAACCCTTGGTTACCGGAGGTTAACCCCATTCGCATAGCTCGCGTGCCCCGCATCTGCGGGAACGAACAACAACAGCTACGTGAATGGAAATGAACCAATTTTCTGCCAAAGCCTTTCAACGCAAGATGGCGATTGCCAAGGAGGGAACCGGTTGGCTCCGGCAGCATCCGGAGCTTCTGGCGCGGGTCCAGCCGATTGCCGGCCTCGTTTCGCAAAATGAGATCGACTATGCCAATGCGGACTGGCACGGCGCCTGCGACGACTTCCACAAGCATGCTGCCCACCGTGTCAAAGAGATCCAGCGGATCGCGCGCGTCCATCGCGATCCGTTCGAGCCGATCATGCCGGTCCTTGAGGCGGCGAGCCCCGTTGGCGAGTACCGCAAAATCACCGAGGAGATCATCCGCTTGATGCCGGACGAGCATCGTTATCCTCGGCCGGCCGCTGAAGCGGTCCGATCATTCCTGATGCTGAGGCTGGGGTTGCATCTTGGGCTTCGCCAGAAGAACCTCAGGCAACTGATGCTCAATCCGAAAGGCTCGGTGCCGCGCTCGGAACGCGCGCTGGAAAAGATGAAGCGCGGCGAAATCCGGTGGAGTGATCGGGAAGGTGGCTGGGAGGTCTTCATTCCTGCTGTTGCCTTCAAGAACGCACACTCATCCTTCTTTGGCGACAAGCCGTTTCGGCTCGTGCTTCCGGACCTTTTGGATCTCTACAAGTACATCGACGCCTATGTCGATCGGCACCGCGCGGTGCTCTTACGGTCGGCCGCGGATCCCGGCACGTTCTTCGTCAAGACTGTCAAGACGACCAGCACAAACGCGGCCTACGACACGACCAGTTTCTACGAGGCCTGGCGTCACACCATTCAGCGCTACGGCATCTACAACCCCTATACCGGACGAGGCGCGATCAAGGGGCTGCTACCGCACGGGCCCCATAATGTCCGTGACGTGCTGGCGACCCACATTTTGAAGCAGACTGGCTCGTATGAGCAGGCGAGCTACGCCATACAGGACACCGCCGAAATGGTCGCCAAGCACTACGGGCGCTTTCTCCCGCAGGACAAGGCGGCACTTGCGGCGCGTATCCTGAACCAGGTCTGGGAAGCTGCTTAACGAAGAAGGAGGTGTCGGAAATTATTTCCGACGTCTCGCTTCGTTCTTTGCCTCGCGTGCCCACGGTGGCGGCAGCCGCTTTTCGATCCATGGCAGCAGTTTGATCGGCTTCGGTTCTATGCCGGCGGTGATGATCGGATACTTGCTGAGAGCATCGCGCATCAAGGGCAGACCAGCGGGGTTGGTGTAGCGAAGGCTGGTCTCGCCCCCTTGGCTCAGCCGTCCGGAGATGTCGTCGATAACCACGGGCGGGACGCCAGCCTGGAGGAGTGTATCTGCCATGCCGTGGCGCAGCGCATGAAAAGCCCGAGCCCACATCTTCTCTCCGAGGGACTGCTTCATGATCGGGACAAAGACATCGTAGAAGCGGTCGCCCGGATCGTTCGCGGTCTTATCGGAGAAGAGGTCAGGGAACACGGCCTCGTACCCCAGGTTCTGGAGCGCAGCGCAATAGTCCAGGAAGCCCAAGCGAACCAGCTCTTGCGGGAGCGGCAGCAGCCGCTCAGATTGCTCCGTTTTGAGCCGCCGGAATTTGTTTGTCCGCAGGATCAGCACCAGGCCGCCATCGTCTTCGGCAATATCGTCTAACGCAAGCCCTGCAAACTCGCGCCGCCGGGCCCCGAGGTATGAGAACATGATCGGCAAGAAATAGGCGGCGTCATGAAAGACGTGCGGGCCCGGCTTTTTCCGGCCTCGATCGTGGTTCAGCGAGCCAGTGTAGATTGGGCTGGAAAAAATCGGTTTGATTTCGTCGGGCGTGGGCTTGTGCTGCTGTTTGCGAATAGAGCCAGGTTTCGGCTTTTTCGGTCTCAAGCCTTCAAACGTCCAATCGTCAACTTCGAATCCGTGGCCGCGGACATGCTTCAGAAAGTGGTTTAGATTTCCAAGGTGTTTGCGAATGGTGCCTGCTTTAAGGCCCACGGCCGCCTCTTTGCCCTCCGTCCCGGCCTTCTCGCGCAACCTCTCGCCCTCAGCGCGAAGCTCGGGTGCCGACATCGCCCTCATTCTGGCGCTCTGTCCCCAGCGAGCGGGAATATCGTTGAAGTGCTGGCGAAGCTCGCCGATATGATACTGGGTAATTTGGCCGGTGTGTTCGACGCCGTGTTCTTCGAGCACGCCCTTGAACATGCGAACGAGAGCGCGAGCATCGCGGGCGGTCGGCTCATCCCAAGCGTCCCCCATGTTCTTGACGAGCTTTTCGCACTCGGCTTCGAAAGCCGCGAGGTGAATGACCGGTCGGGTGTTTTCCTCAACCGGTGCTTTGATGGCGGCCCGCGGCGAGGGCGGAAGATCAAGCATAGTAACCGGCGGCACTTCAGGCGCAGAGGGCTCGACAACATCATCAGCGGGAACTGCGATCTCCGATAACGGCGGCGTCGCTTTCAAGGGTGCGACCTTGATGAACGCAGACTGTAGTTTCGAAGCCGAACCGCCCGTGAGTTCGCTCAGATCACGATCGGCGAGTGGATGCCGTTCCGCGACATCGAAGAGCGCTTCCGCCCGCCCGCTGAAATAGGCCTTCATGGCCTTTTCCTCGTTGAGCGGGTTTGGACTGATTTCGAAGAGGTGCATCAATCTTCGAATACCCGCCTTGAAGCCGCGAGTGTTCGCCTCTTGAAGCAGTTCAAAATAATTGGAGCCGATCGCGAAGATATGGGAGGCGGGAACTCCGTTTTGCCTGAGGTAGGCTAAGCCGCGGCAATTGTCCTTCAGCGTCAGGTGATGGGTAATGCCGAACATACCGAGCAACCGATAGGCCCATCCATTTTCCAAATCCATTTCCAGCTCTGAAATGTCGGCGGGCCGGCCATAGCGCCGCGCTACCATCGAGACGTCTTCGAGATGCATGAGCATCATGTCTCGTTCGTGTTCGCAAAGCTTTTGGAGCTGCGCCTTTGACATGGGTTCCTTCTGCTTCAACTTCAGTTCGGCGACCAGCATGTTGAGCTTGCGGCCGATCGCCTGCGCTTTTTTATGATCAGAACAGTGAAGGCTCAATGAAAGCCGGCTGCCTGGTCGGCACTGCCCGAAGGCGCTTGGGACGCGCGCACGCCAATAGAAGATATTGCCGCGGCGGGTGAGGTTTTCGACGTCGTGGCGGACCGCCATGAGATTGTTGCCCTTGCCTGCCACCGGCGACGCCGCGACGTGGGTCGCGTGGGCATCACCTGTGGGCTACAGTTCTGGGCATCAGGTCGCCGATGATGCCAAAACGATACCCGGCACAACTGGAAAATCAAGGAATTAAGGACATTTAGGGAGAATTGGCTGGGGAACCTGGATTCGAACCAAGATCGACGGAGTCAGAGTCCGCTGTTCTACCATTGAACTATTCCCCAGCAGGCGAACCGGTGGGCGGTTCGGCTGGTGTGCGGCGCTTATAAACAAAAGCCGGGGGAATGCAAATACCTGTTTTGAAAAAAATCCGGTCATGTTGGGAACAGGTGAAAGCACCGGCAAATCGCCTGTCCAAAAAAGAATTTGGCGATTTCGGTGGGCGCTGATATCTTTGCGGCAACGCAAAAATCGAATGAGCGCCTGCTGCATGCCTTAAGGAGTTGCGCGGCGCGATGGAAAAAGAACGTGGAAGACCCCGAAGGCGGCGCGAAGCCGCAATTTGACGGGGCGTCGGCGGCAGGGCGCAGGGACGGCAAGAAGTCCAGGCGCCGCAAGGGCAAGCGTGGCGGGCAATCCCGCAACGCCGCTCATTCCGCTTCGCATGAGCTTTCCGGCGGTGCTGGACAGCCTGCGCGCCCGATAGAGGATGCAGCCGGGAATCCGGCCCGCAAGCGAAAGCGTCGCCGTCGTGGCGGCCAGGGTGCTGCGCAGGACGGTTCACCTCACCCCCATGCCATGGAACAGGCGGCAGCGGCAGGCCAAGCCGGCCGGGCCGATGGCGATTCGGCTCCGAGCCGGCGCAACCGCCGCAAACATCGCGGCAAGCGCGGTCTGCAGGGCCGACCGCTGACGTCGGCAAAGCCTTCTCTGCAGCATGAGAGCCGCGTGGAACAGACGCCACGCAGTGTCGAGCCGCGCGAAGCGCAGAATGGCGCAGCGTCGAGCCGCAAGGGCAGGGATGGCGACGCCCATCCCGGTCGCGACGGCGATCGCCAGGCCGGCGAGCATGCATGGCCGGAAGAGCTCTATGCCGCCCTCGATCTCGGCACGAACAATTGCCGTCTCCTGATCGCCCAGCCGACACGTCCGGGTCAGTTCCGCGTCGTCGATGCCTTTTCCCGCATCGTGCGCCTCGGCGAAGGGCTCGCGGCAAGCGGCCGTCTGTCGGACGAGGCGATGGACCGGGCGATCGAGGCGCTGAGGATCTGCGCTTCCAAGCTCAGGAATCGTGAAATCCGCCGCATGCGGCTGATCGCCACCGAGGCCTGCCGCCAGGCAGTCAATGGTGAGGAATTCTTGAGCCGGGTCGTTGCCGAAACCGGCCTCGCCCTCGAAATCATCGATCGCGAGACAGAAGCGCGGCTTGCGGTCTCCGGCTGCTCGTCGCTGGTCGGGCGCGAGACGCGCTCCGTCGTGCTCTTCGATATCGGCGGCGGCTCGTCGGAGATCGCCGTCATCCGCATCGGCGACAACCGCTTCAGCCGGCTGGCCAATCACATCACCCACTGGACCTCGTTGCCTGTCGGCGTCGTGACCCTGTCGGAGCGCCACGGCGGACGCGATGTCACGCCCGAGAGCTTCGAAGGCATGGTGCGCGAGGTCGAAGGCATGCTCGGGCGTTTCGATTGCCCGGAGATCGAGATCGCCCAGACCGGCGACTTCCACCTGATCGGCACGTCGGGCACGGTGACGACGCTTGCCGGCGTCCATCTCGATCTGCCGCGTTACGACCGGCGCAAGGTCGACGGCATCTGGCTGTCCGACGGCGAGGTCTCCGCCATGCAGGCGAAGCTGCTCTCCTGGGATTTCGAAAGCCGCGCCGCCAATCCCTGCATCGGGCCGGATCGCGCCGATCTGGTGCTCGCCGGCTGCGCCATCCTCGAGGCGATCCGCCGCCGCTGGCCGAGCCCGCGCATGCGCGTTGCCGATCGCGGTTTGAGGGAAGGGCTGCTGACCGACATGATGGCCGATGACGGCGTATGGCGGCGTCACCGCAACCGCCGCGGCCAGCGCGCGAAATAGGAGAAGGCATGACCAAGGCACCGATCGCGGGAAACCGCACCGGCCGCAAGCTCGGCCAGCGCGTCAAGAACAAGAAGATGAAGGCGTCCTCGCGCCAGTGGCTGCAGCGCCATATCAACGATCCCTATGTGCAGCGCGCCCAGCTTGAGGGCTATCGCGCCCGTGCCGCCTTCAAGCTCCTGGAGATCGACGAGAAATATCATATCCTGCGCGGCGCCAAGCGCATCATCGATCTCGGCGCCGCTCCCGGCAGTTGGTCGCAGATCGCTGCCAAGGTCACCGGCTCGACGGATGAGGATATCCGCGTTGCCGCGATCGATTTCCTCGAAATGGCCCAATTGCCGGGCGTCAAGATCCTGCAGCTCGATTTCCTCGATCCGACAGCGCCGGAAAAGCTGATGGAAGCCGTCGGCGGCACGCCCGATCTCGTCATATCGGACATGGCGGCCCCGACCACCGGCCACCACCGCACCGACCATCTGCGCACCATGCATCTCTGCGAGGTGGCGGCCCATTTCGCGATCGAAGTCCTGGGGGAAGGCGGGCATTTCCTGACCAAGACCTTCCAGGGCGGCACCGAGCGCGACCTGCTCGCCATGCTGAAGCAGAATTTCCGGCAGGTCGTCCACGTCAAGCCGAACTCCTCGCGCGCCGAATCGGTCGAGATGTTCCTGCTCGCCAAGGGCTTCAAGGGGCGTAAGGCGGAAGGCGAAGCAGAGGAAGCTTGATCTTCGGGCCTGTCCTGGCCGATGATGGCTATACCAGGATCTGATCCCATGCTTCTTTACGTCACGCTCGGAACCAACGACCTCTATCGCGCGGGCCATTTTTACGATGCTGCGTTGCTTCCGCTCGGCTATCGGCGCCAGCATTATTCGCAGGAGGAAATCGGCTATTCCGCCGACGGCGATACGCGCTGCCGTTTCTGGGTGGTGACGCCTTTCAATCGCCGCCGGGCGACGTCAGGCAACGGCGCCATGGTCGCGTTCGCGGCCGAAACGCGGGCGGCTGTCGATGCCTTCCATGCGGCGGCGATAGCGGCTGGCGGAATGGATGAAGGCGGGCCGGGCCTGCGTTCCTACCATGCCCATTTCTATGCCGCCTATGTCCGCGATCTCGACGGCAACAAGCTCAGCGCGGTCTGCGAGAGTCCCAGATAGGACCTATTTCACCGCCGGCTGTTCAGCTTCCATAGTCGACGGCTTCATGTGTCTCGCACGGTGGCCGGAAACGACGGCCCCGGCATTGCGGTCCATCCTGATGAAGGGAATGGTCGCAATGACGGTCAGGCTGGCGATGACGTAGAAGGCGAGGTGGAAATCGGCGACCTGCAGGGCCTCGCCACGGAAATAGATCGAGGTTTCCAGTATCGCGGCGGCGACCGCGACGCCGAGCGCCAGGCTGATCTGCTGCATCACCGAACTCATCGATGTCGCCTGGCTCGCTTCCGCATCATCGATCTCGGCAAAGGCAAGCGCATTGACGCCGGTGAACATGAAGGAGCGGGAGAAGCCGCCGAGAAGCAGCACGCCGATGATGACGAGGTGCGGCGTTGCCGGCGTGAAGAAGCCGGTGATGACGGTCACGAGCGTCGTCACCATGGCGGCGCCGAGAAGCGTCGTGCGGAAGCCGGTGGCGGCGAAAACGCGCTTGGCCATGAATTTCGTGGTGATTGCCCCGATCGCTCCGGCAAAGGTGATGAGGCCGGATTGGAACGGCGTCAGCCCGAAGCCGAGCTGCAGCATCAACGGCGTGAGGAACGGCATGGCGCCGACGCAGATACGAAAGAGGTTGCCCCCGGTGGTCGAGGCCCGGAACGTCGGATTCTTGAACAGGTTGAGGTTGAGGATCGGCGCCGGATGGCGCTTGGCATGGCTGACGTAGAGGAAGCCGCAGGCAAGGCCGATCAAGGTGGCGGTGATGCCGATGATCGGGGGCAGGGCCGGTAGGCTGACCACCGACAGGCCGAAAACGACGCCCGCAGCCGACAGCGAGGTGAGTATGAAGCCGATGACATCGAGCTTCGGCGGCGCCGTCGCTTCCACCTCCGGCAGGAAAATCGTCGCAAGCCAGATGCCGATGATGCCAACCGGCACGTTGATCAGGAAGATCCAATGCCAGCTGAAATAGGTGGTGATGAAGCCGCCGAGCGGCGGGCCGGTGAGCGGGCCGACGAGGGCGGGAATGGTGAGCAGCGCCATGGCGGAAACGAGATCGCTGCGCTGCGTGGTGCGCACCAGCACGAGACGGCCGACCGGCGTCATCATCGCGCCGCCCATGCCCTGCAGAAAGCGGGCAAATACGAATTCGACGAGATTGGAGGAGGCGGCACAGAAGATCGAGCCGATGACGAAGACTGAGATGGCGAGGCGGAAGATCTTCTTGGCGCCGAACCTGTCGGCCATCCAGCCGCTGACCGGAATGAACACCGCCAGCGCCACCATGTAGGAGGTCAAAGCGAGCTTCAGCGTGATCGGTCCGACATTGAGATCCCTGGCGATTGCCGGCAGCGCCGTCGAAATCACGGTGGAGTCCATCTGCTCCATGAAGAGAGCGACGGCGAGGATCAGCGGGACGATGCGGTTCATAGGCGGGAGCCTTGATAGGCTGCGGATCGGAGGCCTTTGCTGTGTAGTCCCACTTCCCCGGCCTGCCAATCCTTCAATCTGCGTCGACGACACGTTTGGTTCACGTCTGCGTGAGATGGCTTGCCCGACAACCTCTTGTGTCAAGATTGACATATGTTTGCTTCGCCGGGGCAAATCCGGTGGACATATCGTCGGGACGGCGTGGAGCACACCGCGCATCGGAGGGGATGGGATATGGCAATTTCAACGAGAATAAAGCGGCGCACGCTTTTTGCCGCAGGCCTCGGACTGCTGGCGGCGCCGATGATTTTAAGAGAGAAGGCCGAAGCGGCCGCGACTGGAGAAAGCAGCAATATGAATGCAGCGCCCTTGCCCGAAATCAATCAATTCAAGCTTGGTTCCTATAAATTCACCGTCGTGCGCGACGGCATCAACATCTCCGAAAAGCCCTATGAAACCTTCGGCACCAATCAGGACCCGGAAACCGTCAAGGCATTGCTGACCGCAAATTTCCTGCCGGCGGATAAATTTCTCAACGGATATTCGCCTGCTCTCATCGATACCGGCTCGGATGTCATTCTCGTCGATACCGGCTTCGGTGCGGCCGGGCGGGCGCGCGGCGCCGGCCAGCTTGCCGAAGGCCTGAAAGCCGCGGGATATTCGGCCGACGATATCACTGTGGTGGCTCTCACCCATCTGCACGGCGATCATATCGGCGGCCTGATGGAAAATGGCGCTCCTGCCTTCAAGAATGCCCGCTATGTCATCGGCCAGGCCGAATATGATTTCTGGTCGAACAAGGCGCGTGAAGGCACGCCCGCCGAAGGCGGCCATAAGGCCGTGCTCGCCAATGTCGCGCCGCTCGTCGAAAAAGCCACCTTCATCAAGGACGGCGACAGTGTCGCGCCCGGCATGACGGCAATGCTGGCCGCCGGTCACAGCCCAGGGCATATGGTGTTCCATCTGGAATCCGAGGGCAAACGCCTCGTCGTGACCGGCGATACGGCCAACCACTATATCCTGTCGCTGCTGCGCCCGGATTGGGAAGTACGCTTCGATATGGACAAGGCGCAGGCGGCGGCCAGCCGCCGCAAGGTTTTCGACATGATCGCAACCGACAAGATCGCCTTCCTCGGCTACCACATGCCGTTCCCGGCGGTCGGCTTCGCCGAGAGGCAGGATGGAGGTTATCGCTTCGTGCCGAAGACCTATCAGTTCGATATTTGATCCGAACGGTTCAGCTTTTCACCGAAGCCGGAACCGCTCGACCTCCTGTTCGGTGCAATTTCTGGTAAAATTGCTTCTGGCTTTACCTGGGAATTGCTCTCCGTGCATGGCACCCATGACGAGCCCGGCTGATATGCCGGGCTTTTTGCTATTTCCTTCCTGTCATAGACGTGTTACCAGCCCTCGCCAACTTCCAAGCAACTCATGCACACCGCCGGGGCGGACGATTCGTTTCCGGGCAGGGATTGCATTTTTCTAAAATGAAGGAATTTGGCCATGGCACGCATCATTGAAACGGCAACCGGCGCGGACGCGCTTACCTTCGACGACGTGTTGCTGCAGCCGGGGCACTCCGAGGTCATGCCCGGCCAGACGAACATCGCGACCCGCATCGCCCGCGACTTCGACCTCAACATCCCGATCCTCTCTTCGGCCATGGATACCGTCACCGAAAGCCGGCTGGCGATCGCCATGGCGCAGGCCGGCGGCCTCGGCGTCATCCACCGCAACCTGACGCCGGTCGAGCAGGCCGAAGAGGTTCGCCAGGTGAAGAAGTTCGAAAGCGGCATGGTCGTCAATCCCGTCACCATCGGCCCGGAGGCGAAACTCGCCGAAGCGCTCTCCCTGATGAAGTTGCACGGCATTTCAGGCATCCCCGTCGTCGAGAAGTCGGGCCGCCTCGTCGGCATCCTGACCAATCGTGACGTCCGCTTCGCGTCCGACCCGGAGCAGAAGATCCACGAGCTGATGACCAAGGACAATCTGGTCACGGTCAAGGAGAACGTCGAGCAACAGGAAGCCAAGCGCCTCTTGCATTCGCACCGGATCGAAAAGCTCCTGGTGGTCGACACCGAAGGCCGTTGCGTCGGTCTCATCACCGTCAAGGATATCGAGAAGTCGCAGCTGAACCCGAACGCGTCCAAGGATGCGCAGGGCAGGCTTCGTGCCGCCGCCGCCATCAGCGTCGGCGATGACGGCTTCGAGCGTGCCGAGCGCCTGATCGAGGCCGGCGTCGACCTTCTCGTCGTCGACACGGCCCATGGCCATTCGCAGCGCGTCCTCGATGCCGTCACCCGCGTCAAGAAGCTCTCCAACTCGGTGCGCATCATGGCCGGCAACGTCGCCACCTATGACGGCACGAGAGCGCTGATCGATGCCGGTGCGGATGCGGTCAAGGTCGGCATCGGTCCTGGTTCGATCTGCACGACGCGCATCGTCGCCGGCGTCGGCGTTCCTCAGCTCGCCGCCATCATGTCGGCCGTTCAGGCTGCGCAGGATCAGGGCGTGCCCGTCATCGCTGACGGCGGCATCAAATTCTCCGGCGACCTTGCCAAGGCGATCGCCGCCGGCGCTTCCGCCGTCATGATCGGCTCGCTGCTTGCCGGCACCGATGAGAGCCCGGGCGAGGTCTATCTCTACCAAGGCCGCTCCTTCAAGGCCTATCGCGGCATGGGCTCCGTCGGCGCCATGGCCCGCGGCTCGGCAGACCGTTATTTCCAGGCTGAAGTGCGCGACACGCTGAAGCTCGTGCCGGAAGGCATCGAGGGCCAGGTGCCGTACAAGGGACCGGTCTCGGCCGTCGTCCACCAGCTCGCCGGCGGCCTCAAGGCGGCCATGGGCTATGTCGGCGGCAAGGACCTGAAGGATTTCCAGGAGCGGGCCACCTTCGTGCGCATCTCCGGCGCCGGCCTTCGCGAGAGCCACGCCCATGACGTGACGATCACCCGCGAGAGCCCGAACTATCCGGGCGCCGGCCTCTGATCATGAAAGCGGGCAGCGCAATTCCCCTCTGGGTCGTCGCGCTGCTCGCAGCCCTCTGCCTTGCCGTGCTCGCCTGGACGACCTTCGGCTTCGTCGTCCCGTTCAAGCACGAAACCGGGCAGGCGGTGCTGGACACCTATTTCGCCGGTTACGACGAATCTGCCGTCTTCCACATGCAGAAGCTGCTCGATGAGAACGAGACAGCGACGAGGCTGTTGCGCGCCATGTATTTCGGGCCGGAACTGATCTTTCCGGCCTTGCTGACGGCGCTGCTGTTCCTCGTCTTCGTCAAGCTTGGCCCTGTCGGCTCATGGTTCGGCCGGTCGCTTCATCCGCTCGTCGCCAAGGCGATCTATCTGCTGCCGTTCATCTACGGCATTGCCGACTACGGCGAGAATATTTCGAGCCTCATTGCCTTCGGTAACGGCGCATCTACAGGTCTTGCGACATACCTGTTGCCGTGGATGACGCGGCTGAAATTCGCAAGCCTCGCCGTCTGCTTCATCGTCGCCGCCCGGCTTGTCATTGCCCGCTGGCTCTCTCCGGGCGAAGACTGAAGGGCGCTTGCTCCGCCTGTCTCTGCGATTTAAGGCCGCGTGGTATCCTGTTCCGCTTTCGGCTATTGCTCGAAAGACTGCAAAAGCGGAAAGGACTTCAGGCTGATATGACCGGCTATCAAATCTTCTGGCCACTCCTTGCCCATGTGGCCCTGGTCTATGGTCTTTATGCGCTTCTGGGTATGCGTCGCGGGAGAATGGTCCGTGCCGGCAAGATCGGAAAATCGGATTATCGCGAAAATCGCGACGAGCCCGCCGAAAGCCTGGTCGTCAAGAATTGCCTTGCCAACCAGTTCGAACTGCCTGTGCTCTTCTATGCCTGCTGCGTGCTTCTCTATGTCACCGAGGCCGATAATCTCGTCTCCGTCTGCCTCGCCTGGGTCTTCGTCGCCCTGCGTTATGCTCATGCGGCCATTCACGTCACCAGCAACGATCTCCGCTACCGCAGCCCGATCTTTGCCGCCGGTTATCTGGTGCTCGCCGCCATGTGGATCTGGCTCGCCGCTTGGATGGCGATGGGGTGAGGCTGCCCGCGCCGCGTGTTCTGCGCGTCACTCACATTCGACAGCTGATCGAAACGAATGCGGCCTCTAGTTGGGCGACGTCGTTGTTCGCGGCAACATCTGTTTTGACAAAGGGCGGGTGCCGCTACTGTCCTGTCGATCTATCCTCTCGGCTAAGATTGTCTCCTTTAAATTCAAGTTGTTACTCCAGAATCGGACCCTTCGAAGTTACAGATGTCATCGCAAGATCGATGACGTCTGTAATCGTTTTTCTGTGGCAGCTATTTCAAATCCGCTGAGAGGCCGGTCGATGAAGCACAACATGATTTCGACAGGAGAATGTCTCGTTGCAGTCGGCCGCTTACCCTGAAAAACGACAGGGATGTCGTTGAAAATGCAACCTCCGCAGGGGTTATTCTAGCCCTAAATATTTTTGGTGGCATCGTTACTAAATCTTAAATCGATTGCTCTTATTTCTGCTTCGAGCGGTACGATTTGCGAGCGGGGCATGGGCAAACGGCGAGATGTGGCGGCAATCCATGGGATGGCAGTGCTACGACTGACGAGATGGGCGAGTACAGCGCTGCCGCTGCTTCTGGCCGTGGAGCCGGTATGGGCGCAGCAGGTCATCGGCGGCAACGACACGGAGATTGTCGATGGCAGTGATGCTAGCGGCACCGGCCCGGGCACACAACCGAGCCCATGGACGAACAATGCCGACCTCCTCATCGGCAGCCAGAACGGCGACGATGCAGCCCTGATCATTCGCAACGGCGGCGTTGTGAGCAATGATACCGGCGGGCTCGGTATCGACCTCGGCGCCAGTGGCACGGTGACGGTCACGGGAACAGGCTCGACCTGGAGCAATTCCGACGACCTGTACGTCGGTTTTGATGGCACCGGAATGCTCAGCATCGATGATGGAGGCGCCGTCGATAATATTGACGGCTATGTCGGCTATTTCTCCGGCGCCGCCAGCGGCATGGTGACGGTCACAGGTAGCGGCTCGAGCTGGACGAATTCACAGGATCTCACCATCGGCTATAGCGGCGCCGGCACTCTGATCATCTCCAATGCTGGAACGGTCAGCAGCGCATTCGGCTATATCAGCAATGATTCCAGCGGCTACGGCGAGGTCATGGTAACAGGCGCAGGCTCGCTCTGGAGCAATTCCGCCGATCTCTCGGTCGGCGAGGCGGGATTGGGAACGCTGACCATTTCGGATGGCGGCTCGGTCACCGCTAGCGAAGGCTATGTCGGCTTCAGCACAGATGGTAATGGTGTGGTCAGCGTGACCGGCGCGGGGTCGAGCTGGGTCAATTCCGGCGGGCTCTATGTGGGCGAATTCGGGACAGGCAGTGTGACTGTCGAAAATGGCGGCTTGGTTTCCGCCTCCGGGGTCCTCATCGCCGACGATTCGGGCGCTGCCGGAACTATAGAACTCGTCGGCAGCGCTGGCAGCGGACGCGGCGTTCTGGAGACTGGTTATATCGATGGAGGCGCTGGCGACGCGAACCTCGTTTTTGACGGTGGCATTTTGCGCGCAACCGGCAATGAGGCGAATTTCCTGGGCGGTTTCAACGCCGGAGAGGTAACGTTCGACACCGGCGGCGCCTTTATCGATACGAACGGCTTTGCCGTCGGCATCGCCACGGATCTGCAAGGCGCCGGCGGTCTTACCAAGCAGGGCACGGGCACGCTGACGCTTTCCGGCACCAACAGCTATACCGGCGTGACGACGGTTGAGGCCGGTACGCTGCTGGCGGGCAGCGCCGGCGCTTTCGTGCAGAACGGCGCCTATGCGGTCAACGGCGGCATCCTTGATCTCGGCGGCTTCGACCTGACCATGACGCAGCTTTCCGGTAGCGGCGGCGAGATCGCGATCGGCAGCGCCGACCTCACGCTCGATCAGGCGAGCGACAGCACCTATGCCGGCATACTCTCCGGCACCGGCGATTTCACGATGCTCGGCAGCGGCACCTTGCGCCTGACCGGCAACAGCTCGGGCTTTGCCGGCACCACCACGGTTTCGAACGGCCGGCTGATCGTCAATGGCAGCCTTGGCGGCATCCTGATGATGACGGGCGGCAGGCTGGCCGGATCGGGTCATATCGGTGCGGTGACTGCCGGCGCGGGCGTTACCATCGCGCCTGGCAACTCCATCGGAACACTGACCATCGGCGGCAACCTCACTTTCGATCCCAACTCCACTTATGAAGTCGAGGTCGATCCCGCCGGCACCGCCAGCGATCTCATCTCGGTCACTGGGATCGCGTTCCTCAATGGCGCCAGCGTTACCCATGTCGGGATGAATGGCGACTACAAGCCTTTCTCTACCTATACGATCCTGACCGCTACCGGGGGGATCAACGGAACGTTCGGGACGGTCACGTCCAATTACGCCTTCCTGGCAGCCGACCTCTCCTATGACCTGAACAACGTCTATATGGAGATCGCGCGCAATGACGTCAGCTTCGCCGACATGGCGGCGACGCGCAACCAAATCGCCGCCGCGCAAGCCGCCGAAAATCTCGGAACCGGCAACGACATCTACGATGCCATCGTCACATTGCCCAATGACGAAACAGAGGTCCAGGCGAGTTACGACGCGCTTTCCGGCGAAATCCATGCCTCGATCAAAACGGCGCTGATCTCGCAAAGCCTGTTTGTCCGTCAGGCCGCCAACGAACGGCTGCGGTCTGCTTTCGGCGATCCGGGCGCGACGATGGTTCCGATACAGGCCTTCTGGCCGGGCGGACCGGAACTGATTGCCGCCGACACGTCGGACAGGCCGGTTTTCTGGAGCACGGCCTTTGGTGGCCTCAGCGAAACATCCGCGGACGGCAATGCCGCGACGCTCCGCCACCAGACCGGCGGCTTTCTCGCCGGCGTCGACACCACCTTCGACGACGTCAGGTTCGGCGTGATGGCAGGCTACAGCAACTCCGGGTTCGATCCGCGGCACCGCGCCTCGTCTGGATCGAGCAATGATTATCACCTCGGCCTCTATGCCGGCACGCAATGGGGCAATCTCGCTTTTCGCTCCGGCCTTGCCCATAGCTGGCACGAGATCGACACCAGCCGCCGGGTCGTCATCGGAAGTTTCGAGGACAGGCTGGAAGCGAGCTACGGCGCCGGAACGCTGCAGGCCTTTGCAGAGCTGGGCTACCGGTTCGATACGGCGGCGGCTTCTTTCGAGCCCTTCGTCAATCTTGCTCACGTGGGCATTCGGGCGGCGGGCTTTACCGAAGAGGGCGGGGCGGCGGCACTCGACAGCGCCAGCCGCACGACAAACACCACGATCGCCACGCTGGGCCTGCATGCCGAAATGGATATCCGCCTGGGTGAGACGAATGCGACCCTGCGCGGCATGTCGGGTTGGCGGCACGCCGCCGGCGACATCGTTCCGCTGTCGACGCACGCTTTTGCCGGCGGCGACGACTTCACCGTCGCCGGTGTGCCAGTGGCGCGCAACGCCTTCGTTCTCGATGCCGGGCTCGATTTCGACCTCAATGCAAACTCCACTTTCGGCATTGCCTACTCCGGCCAGATTGCGGGCAATGCGCAGCAGCACGGGGTCAAAGCGACGCTGTCGGTCGAGTTTTGAGGCGCACCGCGGTTCATGCGACCGAGGGCGTTCAAATCACTGAATCGTCGCCTTGGCGGCGAAGGAGAGGGCTGCCGACCGAACGCTGCACTATCGCGCCCTCCAACCCTGCTTCCATCGTGGAATCCGCAACCATTTCAAGCTTTTCCATGGCGGCGCAACTCAGTCGAGCAGAGCTAGAGTCCCGATTTTAATAGGCTTTTACCGGTCGTTAAAATACGAGCGTTTCCGTTTACGGCCGATGAACACCTGCATGTCATATCGGCTCGATGCGCCGGTGGCAGATCGCTTCCGCCGCGAAAAACGATAAGAATGGGAACGACATGGGCGCGGAAAGCATGGATCGCATCGGCCTGCGCAGGACGCCGAAGCAGGAGCGCAGCATTCAGAGGCTGGATCTCATTCTTGCCGCCGCCGCCAAGATCATCGCGAAAAAAGGCGTCAGCGCCATGCGGATGACGGAGCTTGCCGTCGCCGCCAAGGTGCCGATCGGCTCGGTCTATCAATATTTCCCGGAAAAGGCGGCGATCGTCAAAGCGCTGTTCGATCAGCACGCGTCGGCGATCCAGGCGAAGACGGCGGCGATGTTCACCGATGTGCAGTCGCTGGACCAAGCGCTCGACCTCGTCTGCGCCACCATCGACTGGTATTACGAATCCTATCGCGACGATCCCGTCTATCTCGGCGTTTGGATGGGCACGGAGACTGATCAGGATCTGCTGCAGCTGAACATCGAGCATAGCGGCCGCGTCGCCGGCATTTTCCACGCCGCTGTGGGACGGCTGGCGCCCGACCTGTGCGACGAGGAGATGTACGCGCGCACTTATTTGTTCAGCCACTTGATCGGAGCCGTCATCCGGCTCGCCGCCGTCAGCGAGGAGGCCTTGGCGCGGCGCATGCTCGACGAGTGGAAACGCGTCATCCGCGCCTCCCTTTTCACTGCGAACGTCCAGACCGCCGCCTGAGCGCTATTACCAGCTCGGCACCATATTGGCGGCCTTCAGCCTGGGATAACGCCCCTGGGCGGATTTGACGTCGGCCTCGAGATTGTCGTCGATGACGGCAGGCGTGATGTTGTCGAGGCAGGCGGTGATGTGGGCGGTGATCGCGTTCATCAGCGAGATCGAAACACCCGGCCGCTTCATGATGCCGATCTGCACCGGTGGCAGCGCGGGGAAGCCGTCCGCCTGGCTCAGCACCTTCATACCCGTCCGCAAAGCCGATTCCGGCATCACCGAAACCGCCATGCCGGCAAGCACGGCCGCGGCAACGACGGTGCAGGACCAGCTGGTGAACAGGATCTGGTGTTCGCGGCCGACGGCATCGAGCGCCGAACAGGCAAGCTGGCGCCACTGGCAGTCGCGCCGCCCGACCGCCAGCGGCACCGGCGCGTCGTCGCGGATCGGATGGTTGGCCGACCCGACCCAGCAGAGCGGCTCGGTTCTGACCACATCGGACATACGCTCGCGTGGGTTATGGGTGACGAGCGCGATATCGAGCTCGCCCTTATGCATGCGCTCGGCAAGATCCACCGAGGGCTCGCAGACGATGTAGAGTTCGACATTCGGATGCGTCTTGGCGAAACGGCCGATGATCTCCGGCATATAGCGGTCGGCATAATCGTCCGGCGTGCCGATGCGCAGCGTTCCTTCCAGCCTGTTGTCGTCGAAGGCGGCGATCGCCTCGTTGTTGAGGCGGATGATGCGCCGGGCGTAGTTGAGCAGCTTCTCGCCCTCAAGCGTCAGCCGGTTGCCGCGGCCGTCCTTGATGAAGAGCTGCTTGCCGATGCGTTCTTCGAGACGGCGCATCTGCATGGAGACGGCCGACTGGGTCTTGTACACCTTATCGGCGGCCTTGGTGAAACTGCCGGAATCGACGATGGCGATGAAAGTCTGCAACTGGTCGAGATCAAGAGGCGCGGACATGGCTTCACCCATAAAGATAGCTGATGATAACCATTAGAAACATTCGTTGGACTGATCAATAGGTCTTTGGCATCTTCGGGGTGCAAATCAAGCAAAGTGAAGGACAGACACCCTGCCTGTCCAAGCGGAATTCAGCTTGCTCCTTCCCGCACGACCTCGCGGGAGGGGTGGGTTGCGTTGCGCCCGATCTAAAACGTTACAGCGCCCTTCGTACGTCTGAAAAGACGCGCGGCGCTGT
Organism: Rhizobium sp. R635; assembly: GCF_002211285.1. Taxonomy (GTDB): domain Bacteria; phylum Pseudomonadota; class Alphaproteobacteria; order Rhizobiales; family Rhizobiaceae; genus Rhizobium. Next base: position 320,156 of record NZ_LOKX01000001.1, read on the forward strand.
ACAGAAAGGAGAGTTCAATGCGCATGACAGACCAGACACTCGAACTCGACTGCGGCAAGCCGACCCCGACGTTTTCCCAGCGTCTGGTGGCAGGTCTCGCACCGTTGGGCTCTCTCTTTCGCGGGTTCCGCAATCGTATGGAGATCAACAGGCTGCATGATCTGAGCGATACTCAGCTGAGGGATATCGGCCTCACACGGGCCGACCTCACCTCTGCGTTCCTGGCTTCGACCTTCTTCGAGGACCCGTCGGAACATCTGACGCGCTCGGCCCGCAATCGCTGGCGCTTGTCGTCATTTCTGCGCTCCTACGAAGAGTAGGAGCGTCGAGTTTCCCCGCAGGGTGATAGCCAATAGCCCTGCCGCTTGACCCGGTGATCGGCTTTTCCCAAGCCATCTCCGGGTTTTTTTATGCGCGCCGCATGAACCGGTTTCACCCGCCTTAGGTTTCCGAGGAAGGCTTTGGCCGATAGGTTTCGAAGATCGCTTCCAGGTTCTTCTGATAGCTCTTCTGCACTTCGAGGCCGCTGTCGAACATCGCGTTCAGCATCGCCGCATAGCTTTCGGCATTGGCCTTCGCCTCTTCCTTCGGTGCCTCAGGAGCCTTGGGAGCCGGCTGCTGAGCGGCCGGCTGCTGGCCAAGTCCCATCATTTCCTGGAAGGCTTTGGTGAAGGGATTGTCGAGGAAAGGGTTCGGCTGCGGCGTCGGCTCCGGCTTCGGCACCGAAAACATCAGCTGCATCGCCTGCGTGAACGGATTGTCGAAGATGTTGGGTTCCGGAGCAGCCTTCGGCTTCGGTGCGAAGCCGGTGCTCTCGAGCCATTTCTGGATGCTCTCGCCCATCGCGGTGTTGACGAAGGGATTGACGGGCGACGCCATCTGGCCGGTCGTCTGCTTGAACAGCCCGCCCATCAGCGTGTCGGCCAGCACCGGCAACATCTGCTTGTAAATGTCCTGGCCGATGCCGGTCATCTGCGCAGCCTGGGCGGCGACCGCGCGCGAAACTTCCTTCGAGCCGAAAAGCTGGGCAAGGATGTTGTTGCCGTCGGAAATGCCCTCCGGCGTGAAGGCCCGGCTCATATCCTCGAAATAGCGGGCGTAGTTGCCGGAGGCGACCGCCTGCATCAGCCCGACGAAATCATAAGGGTTGCTGGTGCTGCGCTTCAGGCCGGCGGAAAAGGCCGGCATCAGGGCGGCCATCGCCTTCGTCGCCTGTTCCTGCGCCAGATTGAACTGCCGGGCGACCGCCTCCATCGCCGCGCCGTTCTGCGCCTGCATCATCATGTCGAAGAGTGGCAGCATGGAGGTCCCTTTCCCCGAGTCGTGACGCGTGTAACGTCACTATATCCGGAAATGGTAATGCGCAAACGGCTTTTTGCCAGAGGCGCTTAGGACGGTCTCAGTACTGATAGTCCTCGAAGACCGGCTCGACGGAACCCTGCCAGCGGCCGTTGTAGAGCGACAGCAGATCCTCGGCGAGCGTCGCCTTCTTGGCGAGCACTTCGTCGAGCGGCGCCAGGAAGATGCTCTCGTCCTGGCCTTCCCCATTGAGCTTGCCGCGCGCCTTGAGGCCGGCCCTTGAAATGCCGACCACTTCGCGCGCCATGTCGAAGAGCGCATGCCCGCGAAACTCTGCTTTCAATCCCTCGGCGGGAACGGCGTTGCGCAGGGCGCTGACCTCGGCAAAGCTCCAATCCTTGGTCAGTTCGTCGGCCGCGTCGAGTGCCGCGTCGTCATAGAGCAGGCCGACCCAGAAGGCCGGCAAGGCGCAGATGCGCCGCCAGGGGCCGCCGTCCGCGCCCCGCATTTCGAGGAAGCGTTTCAGCCGCACGTCGGGGAAGAGTGTCGAAAGATGGTTGGTCCAGTCGCCCATCGTCGGCGAGGGATCGGCGACCTCGCCCTTCAAGGCGCCGTTCATGAACTGGCGGAAGGTGACGTGCGTACAGTCGTGATAACGCCCATCCCGGACAATGAAATACATCGGCACGTCGAGCGCCCACTCGGCATAGTCGTGGAAGCCGAAATCGTCGCGGAAAGTGAAATCGAGCAGGCCGGAACGCCGGTTGTCGACATCGCGCCAGATATCGCCGCGCCAGGAAAGCAGCCCGTTCGGCTTGCCCTCGGTAAACGGGGAGGAGGCAAACAGTGCCGTCGCCATCGATTGCAGCTTCATCGAGACGCGTATCTTCTTGCGCATGTCGGCTTCCGAGGAGAAGTCGAGATTCACCTGGATCGTGCAGGTGCGGTACATCATGTTGAGACCCTTGGTGCCGACTTTCGGCATATAGCGGGTCATGATCTCGTAGCGAGATTTCGGCATCTGCGGGGTTTGCGCATAGGTCCATTTCGGACTGCCGCCGATGCCGAGGAAACGGATGCCCATCGGCTCGGCAATCTCGCGCAGCGTCGCCAGATGCTGGTTCGATTCCTTGCAGGTCTGATGGATCGTCTCCAGCGGCGCGCCCGACAATTCGAACTGGCCGCCGGGCTCGATCGAGATCGCGCCCATGCCGTTCTGTTCGGCAAGGCCGATGATGTTGCTGCCGTCCAGGATCGGCTCCCAGCCGCTCTTTTTCTGCAGGCCGGTGAGCAGGGCGGAGATGCTGGCATCGCCGAAGTAGGGAACCGGGCTGTTATCGGCGCGGAAGAAGGCGAACTTCTCATGTTCGGTGCCGATCCGGAAGCGCTCCCGCGGCTTGTTGCCCGCGGCGAGATAGTCGGTCAATTCCTGGACCGAAGAGAGCGGCGTCTGGTCGGTAGTGTCGCGGGCCATGCGGGGTACCTGTATTCGAAAAGCGCCCAGGGGGCCGGGCAATTGGAAGGTGATTAGGACCCAAGCCACGTATGTTGCAAGTGAAATTCTTTCAACGAGGCATCAAAAAAACAGCAGTGATTTCCGCGTCAACCCGTTTTCGCAGTCACGTCCAGTCGCCGATCGCCGCCTGGACCACCGCCAGCGCCGCAACGGCCGCCGTATCTGCCCTGAGGATGCGCGGCCCGAGTGGAATGGCAGTGACGAAATCGAGGTTTCGAAGCCGCGCCCGCTCTTCTTCCGAAAAGCCGCCTTCCGGCCCGACGAGCAGAGCGAGATGCCTTTCCTGGATGCCTGCCAGCACCGGCAGCGGGTTTTGCCCGGCATCGCCCTCATCGCAATAGATGATGCGCCGCTCGCGCGGCCAGCGGTCGAGCAGGTCGGAAAGCCTCACCGGCTCGGCCACCTCAGGGATGCCGAGAACGCCGCATTGCTCGGCGGCTTCCACGACATTGGCGCGCAGCTTGTCGAGATTGGTGATCTTGCCCTGCACGTGCTGGGTCATGACGGGCTGCAGCAGGCCCGCGCCCATTTCGACCGCCTTCTGCACGAGATAATCCATGCGCCCGACCTTGAGCGGCGCGAAGAGATAATGCAGGTCGCAAGGGGCCGGCTGCGGCCGCGTCTGCTCGGTGGCCATCAGCTGGATGCGCTTGCGCGTGGGGAAGGAGAGGGAGGCCTTCCACTCGCCGTCACGGCCGTTGAAGAGCAGGATCTCCGCAGCGTCCTCCATCCTCAGCACATTGGCGAGATAGTTGAACTGATCGGCATTCGCCTCCACGACGCCGCCGCTGGAAAGCGGTGCATCGACGAAAAGCCGTTGCATGCGGAAATTGGCGCGCATTCGAAAAACCTGGGGTCTCAGACAAAGAGCGCGAACATAACCCAATAAATCATCGCCGCAAGCACTGCCGACACCGGCACGGTGATGATCCAGGCAGCGATGATCGTCATGAAATGCGAGCGGCGCACCAGATAGCGCCGCCGCGACTCGTGGATATTGGGCTCTTCCGGCTCGTCGATATCAAAGCTCTCGGTTTTGCGCCTGATATAGGCGATGCGCCGCTTGGAATGGCGGGTGTACCATTCGCGGAAGAAACCGACGCCGAAGACCGCGCCGACGGCGATATGGGTGGTGCTGACCGGCAGGCCGAGCCAGGAGGCGACGATGACGGTGAAAGCGGTCGACAGTGCCACGCAATAGGCGCGCATCGGATTGAGCTTGGTGATCTCTTCGCCGACGAGACGGATGAGGCGCGGCCCGAAGAGCAGCAGGCCGACGGAGATGCCGAAGGCGCCGATCAGCATCACCCAGAGCGGCGGATGCCCGGCGCCGCCATCACCGCCGACACCGGCCGAATGGACGATCGCCGAAAGCGGCCCGACCGCGTTCGAAACGTCGTTTGCCCCATGCGCGAAGGAAAGCAGCGCCGCGGAGCCGATCAGCGGCAGCCGGAACAGCACCCGCAGCGAGCTGTTGCGGTTTTCGAGATTCTGCGCTTGGGCGAGGACGAGCGGCCGGGCGCCAAGCCAGCTCACCAGCCCGATGCCGATCCCGATGAGGATGATCGTCAAAGAAGGAAACCGGCCGGCAGGCGACAGCTGCAGCACCATATAGGCCATGAAGCCGCCGGCCATCACCGCGACCAGGACCGGCACCCAGCGCCGGGCCGCCGCGATCTTGTCTTCGCGATAGATGATGAGGGTCTTGACGAGATAGAGCAGGCCGGCCGCGATCAGCCCGCCGATCAGCGGTGAGGTGATCCAGCTCGAGGTGATCTCCAGCATCACCCGCCAGTTCACCGGCTCCGGCCCGACGGCGGCGATGCCGGCGCCGATCACCGCGCCGACGATCGCATGGGTGGTGGAAACCGGCGCATTCATCCAGGTGGCGAGGTTGATCCAGAGGGCCGCCGCGGTCAGCGCCGCCATCATGATCCAGCCGAGCACCGCCGGCGGCACCCGGCCGGCATCGACGATGTCGGAGGAAATCGTCCTGACCACTTCGCCGCCGGCGATCGTGGCGCCCAGGACCTCGAAGATCGCGGCGATGACGAGCGCCTGGCCCATCGTCATGGCGCGTGCACCGACGGCCGCGCCGACATTGTTGGTCACGTCGTTGGCGCCGATATTCATCGCCATGTAGCCGGCAAGGGCCGCCGCCGCCACGACGAGCACGGCTCCCGGCCGGTCGAAGACGTAAACGCCTGCAAAGAGCATGACGAGGCCGACGAAAATCAGCCCAAGACCGGGCGCCACCAGCAGTCGCACAACATGTTTCGTCACGTCCTCGGCATGGCTGATCTTGTCAAGATCTTTGTCGAGCGTGCGTTTCGTGAGAACTGCGGGACGTGGCGGCATTCTACTTCCTGAGGATGAACCTGCTTTGACACCGCTTTTCTAGCAGCGCAAGATGGCAGGATTCATTCCGCCGGAATCTGCTTCGCCTGAACCCGTTTCGCTTGGCGGGCCGCAAGTCTGTCGGCCATCTTTTGCTTGAAGGCGAGGAAAAGGTGGCGAAGCTCCGGTTCGCGCACGCGCCCGGCGGCTTCATCGAGCGAAACCCATTCGATGGTGCGCTCGCCCTTTTCCTTGAAGTTCTTCGCCATGTCGGTGACTTCGAGTGCATAGACCTGCACCCTGCAGACCACCTGCACCCCGTCGCGCAGCACTTTCGGATAGGTGTAGGAACCGAGCGTTTCCGCCTCGACGGAGCCGCGGACGCCGGCTTCCTCCAAGGCTTCCTGCATGGCAACCTCATGCGCGCACTTGCCGTTCATCGGCCAGCCCTTGGGAATGACCCAGCGGCCGGTGTCGCGGCTCGTCATCAGGAGCGCCTCGACCTCACCGCCCTTCTTCTTTACCCGGTAGCAGAGCGCACCATATTGCTGTCGCGGCGGGCGCCGGAACATAAGCTGCACATCGGATGCCAATCGGGCGAGAAGAGTCAATTGTCGGGTCACCTTCACAGTGGTTGTTAGGAATCACTCATATACGTGTATCACGGAACGCTGACACAATCCAAAGCCGCAGGCGATCCGAAACATGATTTTATCGCCGTTCATAGGGGAAATCGAGCTGGGGCAGGCTCAGAAATCCGTCACGACCTGTCTCGAATGCGCCAATTGCACAGGTGTACAATATGGCTTCGTCCGGACGCCTAATCAATGGCGGGAGCAATTGTTCCACGATAATTTTGCGAGTGTGGTAACTATGCGTCTATCGCTCCCAATAGGGAACGGGTCCGTAAAGCTCGGCGAGATAGTCGATGAACAGCCGCACCTTGGCCGGCAGGAACTGCCGGCTGGGATAGACGGCCGACAGCGCGACATTCTGCGAGCTCTCATAGGCCGGCAGCACCTGCACCAAACGGCCGCTCCGGAGTTCATTGCCGATATCCCAGGTGGAGCGTAGCGCGATCCCGAGGCCGGCGATCACCGCCTCGCGGATCACTTCGCTGGAATTGGTGATGAGCATGCCCTCCGGGCGTAAGCTCAGCGGGCCCTCCGGCCCGTTCAGCCGCCAGGTGTCGTTGTTGTGCGCCGGCAGGCAGCGGTGGTGTTTCAGATCGTCGATGGTTCCGGGCTCGCCATGCGCGGCAAGGTAATCCGGCGAAGCACAGAGCAGCCGGCGCACCGGCGCCAGCCGGCGGGCGACGAGGCTGGAATCGGTGAGCTCGGCGATACGGATCGCCAGATCGAAGCCGCCGCCGACGATGTCGGAGAATTCGTCGGTCAGCACCAGGTTGATCGCAAGCTCCGGATGCGCCTCCATGAACTGCTTCAGATGCGGCGCGATATGCATGCGCCCGAAGGAGGTCGGCGCCGAAATCTTCAGCGTGCCGTGCATCTGCGCCGAGCGGCCGGAAATGTAGAACTCGGCCTCCTCCAGCCCGGCGAGAATGCCGAGGACGCGATCATAGAAACCCTGGCCGGCTTCGGTCAGCGAGATCTGCCGCGTCGTGCGCTGCAGAAGCCGGGTGCCGAGCCGATCCTCCAGCCTTTTGATCCGCTTGGAGACGACGGCCGGGGAAAAGCCGAGCGCGCGCCCGGCGAGCGACATGCTTCCCGTTGCGACGACCTTGGCAAAGATTTCGAGATCACCCAGATTGGTCATGAGGTTTACGACTTTTTCCCCTTTTGACATAAGTGCTTAGCATTTGCGCCGCTTTCGGGAAAGTGCTAAGCCGATGATCGGCGGCAGGCAGATTTGCGGGCCTCTTTCCGCCGTCATTTTCCGTCGTCAGGGCCAGGGAGAACGCCATGTCCGACGCCATTCCGTTTCTCGCCCCGCGCGCTGATGTTCTGGCGCGGCGCGCTCAGATCGTCGCCGATCTGAGCGACCTGCTGCCGCCGGAATGCCTGGTCCACGAGGCGCGCGAGCTGGTGCCGTTCGAAACCGATGCCTTCGTTTCCTACCGTCGCCTGCCGCTCGCCGTCGCGTTGCCGCGCACCACGGCCGAGGTGGCGGCCGTCATGCGCTATTGCCATCGCTATGGGATTCCCGTGGTGCCGCGCGGCGCCGGCACCTCGCTCTCCGGCGGCGCCATCCCGCAGGAGGATGCCGTCGTGCTCGGCCTGTCGAAGATGAACAGCATTCTCGAAATCGATCTGCCGAATCGCGTCGCCGTGGTGCAGGCTGGTGTTACCAACCTCAATATCTCCGAAGCTGTCTCCGCCGACGGCTTTTTCTATGCGCCCGATCCGAGTTCACAGCTTGCCTGCACGATCGGCGGCAATATCGGCATGAATTCCGGCGGCGCCCACTGTCTGAAATACGGCGTCACCACCAACAATCTGCTCGGCGTCAGAATGGTGCTGGTCGACGGTACGGTGATCGAACTCGGCGGTAAGGCGCTGGATGCGGCGGGTTACGATCTGCTCGGCTTGGTCTGCGGCCATGAAGGCCAGCTCGGCATCGTCACCGAGGCGACGGTGCGGCTGATCGCCAAGCCGGAAGGCGCGCGCCCCGTGCTCTTCGGCTTCGAAACCTCGGAAGAGGCCGGCGCCTGTGTTGCCGATGTCATCGCCGCCGGCATCATCCCGGTTGCGATCGAATTCATGGACAAGCCGGCGATCGAGATCTGCGAGGCCTTCGCCCATGCCGGCTATCCCCTCGATGTCGGGGCGCTGCTGATCGTCGAGGTCGAGGGTTCGGAAGCCGAGATGGACGCCACGCTGAAGGAGATCGTGGAGATCGCCCGCCGGCATGGCGTGAAGACCGTGCGTGAATGCCAGTCGGCGACGGAAGCGGCCTTGATTTGGAAAGGCCGCAAATCCGCCTTCGGCGCCACCGGCCGTATCGCCGACTATATCTGCATGGACGGCACCGTGCCGCTCAGCCAGCTTTCCCATGTGCTGAAGAGGACCGCCGAGATCGTCGACCACTACGGACTGCGCGTCGCCAACGTCTTCCATGCCGGCGACGGCAACATGCACCCGCTGATCCTCTTCAACGCCAATGACCCGGAGGATGCCGCCCGCGCCGAAGCGGCCGGCAACGACATTCTGAAGCTCTGCGTCGATGCCGGTGGCTGCTTGACCGGCGAGCACGGCGTCGGCATCGAGAAGCGCGACCTGATGCGGCATCAATATTCCGAGGCCGATCTCGCACAGCAGATGGCGGTGCGCGCCGCTTTCGATCCCGGCTGGATCCTCAACCCATCGAAAGTCTTCCCGCTCGAAGGGCGCCCTGCCGCATGATCGATCTGATGCCGACCAGCGAGGAACAGGCGGCGGCGATCGTCGCCGCCCATGCGGAAACGAACCGGCCGCTCGCCATCTGCGGCGGCGATACGCGCTCGGGTTTCGGCAATGCCGTTGCATCGGAAGACCGGCTGCGCTCGATCAGGCTTTCCGGCATCGTCGCCTACAATCCCGGCGAGATGGTCATGACGGTCCGCTCGGGCACGCCGCTTGCCGAGGTCGAGGCGGCGCTTGCCGAAAGCGGCCAGATGCTCGCCTTCGAGCCGATGGATCATCGCCCGGTCATGGCCAGGTCGGGCGAGCCGACGATCGGTGGTGTCTTCGCCGCCAATGTTTCCGGCCCGCGCCGCCTCATTGCTGGCGCTGCTCGCGACAGCCTGCTCGGCGTGCGCTTCGTCAATGGCAGGGGCGAGATCATCAAGGCCGGCGGCCGGGTGATGAAGAATGTCACCGGCCTCGATCTCGTCAAACTGATCGCCGGCTCGCATGGCACGCTCGGTTTTATCACCGAAGTCACCTTCCGCGTGCCGCCGTCTCCGAAGACCGAGCGGACGGTGGTCTTGTCCGGCCTCAACGATGCCGAAGCGGCCAATGCCATGGCGGCGGCGATGGCCCTGCCGGTCGAGGTTTCGGGCGCGGCCCATCTGCCCCTGACGGTGACGTGGAAATTCCTCGCCGGCAAGCTGCCGGAAGGCGAGGCGACGGTGCTGCGTATCGAGGGACTGCCGGGCTCGGTCGACGTGCGCGTCGAAAAGCTTGCGGCGGCGATGTCTGCGTTCGCAATCGTTACCAGACTGGAGCAGCCGGAGAGCCGCAGGCTCTGGCAGGAAATCCGCGACGTGCTGCCCTATGCTGACGGCACCACGCGACCCGTCTGGCGCGTCTCGGTCGCCCCCGGCACCGGTCATCAGCTGGTGGCAGCCCTTCGTTTGGAGGCTGGCGTCGACGCCTTCTACGACTGGCAGGGCGGCCTCGTCTGGATGAGGATGGAAGCAGGCCCCGAAGCGGAGTTGGTGCGCCGCTACATCAAGGCGCTCGGCGGCGGCCATGCGACGCTGATCCGCGCGTCGGCTGCGGCGAGGGCGGCAACGGCGGCCTTTCATCCCGAGCCCGAGGCGGTGGCGACGCTGTCGCGGCGGGTCAAGGAGAAGTTCGATCCGGCGGGGATTTTTAATCCGGGGAAGATGGGGTGAGAAGATGAGTTTGCGCGCGAGGCACCCCCCTCTGTCCTGCCGGACATCTCCCCCACAAGGGGGGAGATCGGCAAGATGCTGGATCATTGTTCCCCATCTACCGTATAGGCGTCATGGCGCCTTAGTTGTTTGGGGAAGCCGTCAACCCCATCCGATCTCCCCCCTTGTGGGGGAGATATCCGGCAGGACAGAGGGGGGTATCCCCGGCAAAACTTCCAATATTCATGGGAGGCGCCGCTAGATGCAAACCAACTTCACCCCCGCCCAGCTCCTCGACCCCGATGTCGCCGAATCCGAGCAGATCCTGCGCAAATGCGTCCATTGCGGTTTCTGCACAGCCACCTGTCCCACCTATGTGACGCTCGGCAACGAGCTCGACAGCCCGCGCGGCCGCATCTATCTGATCAAGGACATGCTGGAAAACGGCCGTGCCGCTGATGCCGAGGTCGTTACTCATATCGACCGCTGCCTCTCTTGCCTCGCCTGCGTCACCACCTGTCCCTCGGGCGTCGACTACATGCATCTGGTCGATCACGCCCGCGCCCATATCGAAAAGACCTACAAGCGCCCGTTCATGAACCGGCTGACACGCGCCATCCTGGCTGCCGTACTGCCCTATCCCGACCGGTTTCGCTTGGCGCTCAACCTCGCCCGCCTGGGACGGCCTTTTGCCGGCCTGATGCGCGGTAATACGCTGAAGCCCTTCGCCGCCATGCTGGCGCTTGCGCCGCGCCGCGTGCCCGCCGCTTCGGCCTTCGCAAAGCCCGGCACGCATGGGCCTGAGGCGCAGCGGCGCGGCCGGGTAGCCATCCTGACCGGTTGCGCCCAGCCGGTGCTCGACCCTGGGATCAACGAGGCGGCGATCCGGCTGCTGACTCGGCTCGGCATCGAGGTCGTGGTGCCGGAAGGCGAAGTCTGCTGCGGCTCGCTCGTCCATCACATGGGCCGCGCCGAGCAGGCGCTCGCCAGCGCCCGCGCCAATGTCGATATCTGGACGCGCGAGATCGAAGGGCAGGGGCTCGACGCGATCATCATCACCGCCTCGGGCTGCGGCACGACGATCAAGGATTACGGCCACATGCTGCGCCTCGACCCCGCCTATGCCGCAAAGGCGGCCAGGGTTTCGGCGCTCGCCAAGGACGTCACCGAATATCTCGCGACCCTCGACCTGCCTGCGCATATGCCGAGGGGCCTCACGGTCGCCTATCATTCCGCCTGTTCCATGCAGCACGGCCAGCGCATCACCCTTGTGCCGAAGCAATTGCTGAAAGCGGCGGGCTTTACGGTGCGCGATCCCGCCGAAGGCCATCTCTGCTGCGGTTCCGCCGGCACCTACAATATCATGCAGCCTGACATTTCGGCGGCGCTGAAAGCGCGTAAAGTGAAGAACATCGAGGCCACCAAGGCCGATATCATCGCCACCGGCAATATCGGCTGCATCACCCAGATCGCCACCGGAACCAACATTCCGATCCTGCATACGGTTGAGCTTCTCGATTGGGCCTATGGCGGCGCTGTGCCTGAAAAATTAACGGGTTTGCCCTTAGGCTGAAACCTCTGACGGCCCGCCTGGCCGTTCTCGGGAGGTTAGGCGATGTGGCGCGGAATGATTGTTTTTGCGGGTTTGCTCGGGCAGGCGGGCATGGCCCACGCCGACAGCCGCTTTTTCTGCTCGGCCGATGACAAGCAGGCACGCTTCACGCTCGAAAGCGGCTTCGAAAGCGATGCCGGCCATCGGCTCAACCATTTCCGCGGTGCGATCGTCGTCAAGGATCCGGCCCAGGCGACCGCATTCGGAAAGCGTGTTTTTGAATCGCAGCATCTGACCAATCATTGGTCCCATGACGGCGATCTGCTCCTGGAAGTCTTCGACGGGGGTGATGACGATACCGGCGGGGCAACGCTGGATCTGGTGGTGGTGGCCGGCGAGCGCGGCAAGGCCGCGGCAAATTTCGGCGGCACCTATTCCCTGACGATTGCAGGCGGCAGCGCGCCCTATGCCGTCGTGGGCAAGGTCAGCTGCGGCACGAAATAAGCGCCGCAGCCGAATTTCAATTCATTACCAGTGGAACGATACGCCGACGTTGACGGCATTGGTGAAGATGTTGGTCTTCAGCCGGTCGCCGCTGTCGATCGGAACGTCGACGCGCGAATAGGTGCCCTTGTATTCGACGAAGGTCGACCAGCGCTCGGTCACCTTGAAGTCGACGCCGGCCTGAGCCTGCAGCGTCACGCCGCCGAACTCGTAAGCCCAGGTCTTGCCCTCGGGGCGAATCACTTCGACATGCGGAATGTTCACGCCGACACCGGCGCCGAGATAGGGCGTCCAGCGGCGGGTCGGATCCTGGAAGCGATAGAGACCGTTCACCGTGAGCAGGTTCAGGCCGTCGGTGAATTCGAAATGCGACCAGCCCGCCTTGGCGAGCGTGTCGTCGTCGGCATAGACCTTGTCATGGGTGTAATCGAGCGAAATACCCCAGTTCGGCTTGTTGAAGTTCTCGAGCCACCAGGTAACGCGGCCGCCGTAGTAAGGCGGGCTGCCGAAGGACTTGCCTTCCCAGCCGGCGGTGAAATGCGTGCCGTCCGAGACGTCGACGCCGCTGTGCGGCGCTGTCTGATAACCGCCGTAAATGGAGAATTCCAGATCTTCCGCCGAGGCGGAGGCTGCTGAACAGATGGTGAAAAGCGCGATGCCCGCAAGCAGGGAGGCGGAGGAACGCAGCGCATATGTCATTGAATAGCCCCGATATTGCAAATATGTCGACTCTTAGGCACGTGTGCCAGCTTTCCGCCGTAAAGTCTAAGGAAAAGAAAAGGCGCGTCAAACCGCGCCTTTCGTTTTTTCGAAAGTGTTGCTCAGCCGCCGAACATCGTGCGCAGCACGTCGATGCCCCTGTCCTCGAACGCCACCTTGCCCTGGCGGTTGCCGGGGCCGACGACGATCACCTTGGTGCCGACGGGGGCGCGATCGTAGAGATGCATCACGTCGGCGTTCATCATGCGGATGCAGCCGGAAGACATGTTGAGGCCGATCGTCCAGGGCTGGTTGGTGCCGTGGATGCGGAAGATGGTGTCGCGGCCGCCCTGGTAGAGATACATGGCGCGGGCGCCGAGCGGATTGTCCTCGCCGCCTTCCTGGAAAGCGGGAATGATGTGGCCCTTGGCGGCCTCGCGGCGGCGCATCTCGGCCGGCGGCGTCCAGCTCGGCCATTCGGCCTTGCGGCCGATCTTGACGATGCCCGACCAGCCGAAGCCGTCGCGGCCGACGCCGATGCCGTAGCGGGTGGCGCGGTTGTTGCCCTCGATGAGGTAGAGATACTTGTTGTTGGTATCGACGATGACGGTGCCGACCGCTTCCGTCGTCACCAGGCGCACTTTCTTGCGCTTGAACTGTGGCTTCACATATTTCGGCATCTGCGCCACGCGCACGATCTGCGCCGGCCGCTGTGCGCCGTCGGAAGCCGGGCCGGCAGGCGCGGCAAAGGCTGACGTGGACATCAAGGACAGGACAAGTCCGGCCGCGGCCAGTCCCGGCATCAATTTGATCATATTTGGCTCCCCTCAAGCAAATCCGCTCGAAGCTACATGATCTTTTGCCCGATTCAAGATCGGTATGGCCGGATAAAGCAATTTTGGCGAGTGGGGCCGCTTGTTCTTGCCGCCCCCAAGCTATTGCAGGCGCCGTTACATGACGATGACGCGGGTTCCGACGTTGACGCGGTCGTAGAGATCGACGACGTCCTCGTTGCGCAGGCGGATACAGCCGGAAGAAACGGCGCTGCCGATCGACCAGGGGGCATTGGTGCCGTGGATGCGGTAGAGGGTCGAGCCGAGATACATGGCGCGTGCGCCGAGCGGGTTTTCCGGGCCGCCGTCCATGCGTGCCGGCAAATAGTGGCCCTTGGCGGCTTCGCGGCTGATCATCTCGGAAGGCGGCGTCCAGTCCGGCCATTCCGTCTTGCGGGTGATCTTGTGGACACCCGCCCATTCGAAGCCCGGCTTGCCGACGCCGACACCGTAGCGCCGCGCCTTGCCGCCTTCCATCACCAGGTAGAGAAAGCGGTTGTTGGTATCGATGACGATCGTGCCGGGGTTTTCTTTGGTGTCGTAGTCGACCATCTGCGGCAGGAATTGCGGCTCGATCGGATTGCGGATCGACGGTATGCCGGGCTTGATCGCCGAAACGGTCTGGGGTGCCGCCTGCGGCGCCTGACGCAGGACGCGGCGCTGGAAGAGGCCGCGCTGCTGCCGCTGGACGACCGGGCGCTGATAGACGACCGGGCGAACCGTGCCGCCGAGCTGATTGATCCATGGTGCGGTCAGGTCGGGGCTGAGCACGACGGGCGGGCGGGTGGCGTAGCGGTCGTCTGCAAGGGCGGCCGTGGAGAAGATGCCGGCAAGGGCTGCGGCAAGAACAAGGTGTTTCATCATCGGACGAACTCTCTACAAATGACCGAAAATGCGCTGGCGGGACATCGCCGCCCGCTGAGACGCTGCCACCCTATCCGCCAGCGAATGGTAAAGATCGAATCATGAAAAGCCGACCGACCGGATAAACTTTTCGTCAGGGTTATCGATCGGTTTGGAAAGACGGTTGGCAAATGGTAAAGCCGGAATCAGAACCGGAGAACGGGGCCGACCCGGAGAACGAAGCGGACATGAGCACGACTGGCATCATCATCGGCGAGGACGGCAGGAGCCGCTGCCACTGGCACGCCAACCTGCCGGATTATCTCAAATATCACGATGAGGAATGGGGCCGCCCCGTCACCGACGACATCCGCCTCTTCGAGAAGATCTGCCTCGAAGGCTTCCAATCCGGCCTTTCCTGGCTGACCATCCTGCGCAAGCGGGAGAATTTTCGCGCCGCCTTCGCCGGTTTCGATTTCGAGAAGGTCGCCCTCTTCGGCGAGGGGGATGTGGCGCGCTGCCTTGCCGATGCCGGCATCATCCGCCATCGCGGCAAGATCGTCTCCACGATCAACAATGCCAGGCGCGCCATCGAGCTCCGCGACAAATTCGGCTCGCTCGCCCATTATTTCTGGCGTTACGAGCCCGGCCATAACGAACGGCCGGCGGTGGTCGACCGGGACCACATCGTCGCCAATCCGACGACGCCGACGTCGGTGGTCATTTCGAAAGATCTGAAGAAACGCGGCTGGACCTTTGTCGGCCCGACCACAGTTTATGCCTTCATGCAGGCGATGGGTCTCGTCAACGATCATCTGGAGGGCTGTTATTGCCGGCCCGAGGTGGAGGCGATGCGCAGCGCTCTGGTGCGCCCATGAGAGATGCATTGATGAGAACCATGATCGCCGCTGCTACGCTGTTTCTGCTGACGGCCCCAGCCATGGCGCAGGCGCCGCAGCTGGAGCCTGGCGAGAAGCTGGAAAAGCTGCAGTTTCCCGCGGTCGCCATGCAGCTGAAGGGCTGGACGAAGTTCGGCAGCAGCCACGTCTATACGCTGCCGGTGCGCGCCGGCCAGCATGTGAAGGTCAGCTTTGCCACGAAGAGCAAATATGCCTTTCTGGCGATTTTCGACCTGTCGAAACCCGATGACGAGGCTTTCTTCGGCACCGACGAAGACGGCATGAACTTCGAAACGACGGTCAAGGAAAATACGACCTGGCTGCTGCGGCCTTATTATTCCAAGGTCTCGCCGCGCCGCGGCCTCGGGGCTCCCTTCAGCGTGCTGATCGAGCCCTTGGCGGCTGCCCCGCAGCAGCCGCAGCCGGCGGCCGAGCCGGAGCGCCCGTCGCTCTTTCCGAAGGCGCCCCCCAGGCAATAAGCGCTTCGATCCGGGCTTAGAGCATGTCGCGCAAAAGTGTGCAGCGGTTTTGCGGATAACGACATGCGTAAAAACAAAGACCTAAAGCGCGGGGAGCGAATCTGAAAGATCGCGAGGCGCTTTAGGCCAGCCGGTCGATCAGGTCGCGCAATTCACCGAGATGGCCGATCTTGCGAAAGCGTGGCGCCTCCGTCGGCTCGTCGACATGTTCCAGCACCCAGGTCAGTTCATGCGGCACGAAGACGCCGTAGCTGCCGGCGGCGATGGCCGGCACGATGTCCGATTTCAGCGAATTGCCGACCATCATCGCCCGCTCCGGCCCGTCGCCCACCTTGGCGAAGATGCGGCGGTAGGTGACGGCCGTCTTGTCGGAAACGATTTCGATGGCGTCGAAGAAGTCGCCGAGCCCGGATTGGGCAAGCTTGCGCTCCTGGTCGAAGAGATCGCCCTTGGTGATCATGACGAGCAGATATTTGCCGGCAAGCGCCTCAAGCGTATCGCGCACATGCGGCATGGTCTCGACCGGATGGTTGAGCAGATCGCGGCCGGTATCGAGGATCTTGGCGATGACGCTTGCGGGGACCTTGCCCTCGGTGATTTCGATCGCCGTCTCGACCATCGACAGCGTGAAGCCCTTGATGCCGAAGCCGTAATGGCGAAGGTTGCGTTTTTCCGCCTCCAGCAGCCGTTCGGAAATCTTCGGTCCTTCGGCGAAATCCGCAAGCAATTTCGTGAAATGCTCTTCCGTCAGCCGGTAATATTGTTCGTTCTGCCAGAGCGTGTCGTCGGCATCGAAGCCGATCGTGGTCAGTGGACGCGTCGCCATATGCGCACCTCTTGAATAGGGCCGGCAATCTATCGGCCGCCTGTGTCGAGACAAGGGCGATTACCTCAAGCTGCGGCAAGTCGCGGCGTTGAAAAGCGCCGCCGCCGCACTACATCGAGGTTGCCTCACCCTGCAGCCAGCTACGGCTGTGCCTGTCACGCGCAGGCCAATAATCAAAAAATGAAGTTCGCCAGTTCGCAAGCCCCTCTTGCGGCAGACACAAGGGAATTTTCGACCATGCGTTACAATCAGCTCGGAAATACGGGACTTTTCGTCTCGGAAATTTGTTTGGGCACCATGACCTTCGGCGAAGCCAAGCAGGGCAGCGCCTGGGGCGCCATCGCCGACGTCGACCAGAATGCCGCCGACCGGATCGTTGAGCGCTCGCTGGCATCGGGTGTCAATTTCATCGATACGGCCGACGTCTATTCTTTCGGCGAGTCCGAAAGGCTGCTCGGCCAGGCGCTGAAGAACCTCGACGTACCCCGCAAGGACGTCGTCATCGCCACCAAGGTCTATGGCGTCATGGGCGACAAGCCGAACGACCGCGGCGCCTCGCGCGGCCACATCATGGATTCCGTCGAGGCGAGCCTGAAGCGCCTGCAGACCGATCATATCGACCTCTACCAGATCCACGCGACCGATACGGTCACGCCGATCGAAGAGACGCTGCGGGCCTTCGACGATCTCGTCTCCCGCGGCCTCGTGCGTTATATCGGCGTCTCCAACTGGCAGGCTTGGCGTATTTCCAAGGCGCTCGGCCTCTCCGAGCGCCGCGGCTTTGCCCGTTTTGAGAGCGTGCAGGCCTATTATTCCATCGCCGGCCGTGATCTCGAACGCGATATCGTGCCGATGATGCAGGAGGAGAAGCTCGGCCTGATGGTCTGGTCGCCTCTTGCCGGCGGTCTGCTCTCCGGCAAATACGGTCCCGGCGCGCCCGGCAACGGCGAGGGCCGCCGCGCCAATTTCGATTTCCCGCCGGTCGACAGGGACAAGGCCTGGGCCTGCGTCGCCGTCATGCGCGAAATCGCCGAAAAGCACGGCGTCAGCGTCGCCACCGTGGCGCTCGCCTATATCCTCGCCAAGCCTTTCGTCACCTCTGTCATTATCGGCGCCAAGCGCGTCGACCAGCTCGACCAGAACCTGGCGGCGGTCAAGCTGAAGCTCGATGAAGGGGATATGAAGAGGCTCGACGAGGTGAGCGCCCTTGCGCCCGAATATCCCGCCTGGATGCTGGCGCGACAGGGCGCCGGCCGCCGCCCGGCGGATTTCGAGCCGAAGGGCTGACAGCGCGGCTGAACTGCTGGGAAACGCCTGATATCAGGCGTTTCAGTTTGTTGACAAAGTCTCCTCCGTCATGCTCGGCCTTGTGCCGAGCATCTAACCACCGCAATTGTTTGACAGGAAACAGCACAAGGCCGAGGATGACGTCGTGGGTGTTGCCGCGGTTTGTCAGCAGCCTCTGGGAACGCCTGAAACAGGCGCTCCCTTCCCTTAATCATGTTTACTTGCCGTGGGCCTTGAGCCAGGCATTCATCTCGGCGATCTCGGCTTCCTGCGCCTTGATCACCGCTTCGGCGAGTTTGCGGATTTCGGGATCCTTGCCGAATTGGAGCTCGACCTTGGCCATGTCGATCGCGCCCTGATGGTGCGGGATCATACCGCGGACGAAATCGACGTCGGCATCGCCGCTATATTCGATCATCATATCCTTGTGCATTTTGTCGTTCGCCTCGCTGAAGGCATGGCTGGCCGCGTCATGGCTGCCCATCGGCTTGCTCATGTCCATGGGCATGTCCTCGGCAAGGGCAGGCGCGGCAATGACGGCGAGCATGGCGGATAAGGCGATGATTTTCAAAGACATGAGAGTTCCTTTCTCTGTCTGCAATAGGTTTACCGGACGGCCGAGGCCGCCCATTCTGCGTGGAGAATGCGGTGTCAGGCCAGTCGGGGAGGTGGCGCCTGCGGAGCGGGCCTGTTGTCATCCAGCGCGCGGGCAAGCGGCGGCGCGGGATAGCCGAAAACAGATTTTCCGCCGGCCGTGACCACCACTGTCGGCGGCAACAGAAGACAGACAGCGCAAAGCGGCATATGTGCGGAGTTTCCGCTGGCGCAGGGATCTTTCGGGATAGCAGCCTGGCCAGCTCCCTCGGGCATGTTCATGCCTGATATCTCGTGGTGCATGTTGCCGCTCTCGGCGGCGACCGGTGCATTCATCGACACGCATGTCGGACAGCCCGCCCATGCGGACATGGCGCCGTAGACCAGCCAGCCGAGAAACATCGTGATGAGAGCGAGCGTGCGCATGATGTTTCATATAGGCGCGCGATGGCAGCAAGCCAAGCGCGGCCGGCGGTCACATCATGACCAGGCAGCAATGACCTTGTGCTCGATCCGGTAATCCCTGCTTTCCTCGCCGAGCGGCGCGACCGGCCATGTCCAGGCTGCTTTTGCCGGTGGCGGCGAGACGCCGTGCAGCAGGTCGGCCTCCTCATGCGTTTTGCCGTTGCGGTCGATGACGGCATAGGAAATATCGGTCACCAGGCAATGGCGGCAGGCAAGCCCCGAGAGCCCGTCAAGATGCGCGCCGATCAGCCTTTCCACGGTATCTTCAGGCATTCGACCGGCGTCGGCCTCGTGCCGCCGTTTCACGCCGCGGCCGATCTGCGACAGCAGATTGGCGGAAACCACGAAATCGAGATAGGGCACGGAGCGCAGGAAGCCGAGCGGTTCCGGCTCGCCTCCGGCCGCAAGCTCGTCATAGCCGGAAAGATCGCGCTCGATCAGCCTGATATTGCGATAGCCCTTGACCGCAAGCCACAGGCGTACCGAGGCGAGATGAACGAGATCGATGAGGACGACGGTGTCGAAGCTCCTTGCCAGTTCCTCGATCGGCACGTCCCGCAACAGGCCGGAACCGAGCACGACGGCGGTGCGCTTCTGCCTGAGACCGGCCGCTGCCGCCCGGATCGCATCGCGGCTCATCTCTTCATGCCCAGCCCAATCCTTGGCGCAGCGGCCGGCGCGGGACCAGAGATTGACGGAATAGCGGATGAACTTTCGGTGCGGCTTGCCGGTAAGCGGCAAGGTCGCGGCATAGAGAAGCGCTTCAGCGATCATGATGCATATCCCGCATTCTGATGGATGCCCCTTCGTTCAATCGATTCTGGCAGCCACATCAAGACCCTTCACCCTTGCCGCTCCCCGCCCGATCGGTTAGGAAACCGCCACTGTCACAGTCAGCGGAACTCCCGGAAATGAACGACAAGCAGAAGAAACCGCAAAAGCTCAAGGCCCGCCTGCCGCGCGGCTTCGTCGACCGTGCGGCCGACGATATCCGCGCCGTCAACGAGATGACGGCAAAGATCCGGGAAGTCTATGAGCATTATGGTTTCGACCCCGTAGAAACGCCGCTGTTCGAATATACCGATGCGCTCGGCAAGTTCCTGCCCGACAGCGACCGGCCGAATGAGGGCGTCTTCTCGCTGCAGGACGACGACGAGCAATGGATGTCGCTGCGTTACGACCTGACGGCGCCGCTCGCCCGTCATGTCGCGGAAAATTTCAACGAGATCCAGCTTCCCTACCGCACCTATCGCGCCGGTTATGTCTTCCGCAACGAGAAGCCGGGCCCGGGCCGCTTCCGCCAGTTCATGCAGTTCGACGCCGATACGGTCGGCGCGCCTGGTGTTCAGGCCGATGCCGAAATGTGCATGATGATGGCCGATACGCTGGAAGCTCTCGGCATCAAGCGCGGCGACTACGTCATCCGCGTCAACAACCGCAAGGTTCTGGACGGCGTGCTGGAGGCGATCGGTCTCGGCGGCGACGACAAGGCCGGCCAGCGGCTCAACGTGTTGCGCGCCATCGACAAGCTCGACAAGTTCGGGCCGGAAGGTGTGGCGCTGCTGCTCGGTCCCGGCCGCAAGGATGAATCCGGCGACTTCACCAAGGGCGCTGGGCTCAACCAGGAACAGATCGACAAGGTGCTGTTCTTCGTCGGCATCAAGGATTATGCCGAAAGCGCAGCAAGCCTTGCCGAACTCGTCGCCGGAACCTCCAAGGGTGTCGAAGGCGTCGAGGAGCTGAATTTCATCGGCGCGCTCGTCACGAGCGCCGGTTACGGCTCCGACCGCATCAAGATCGATCCCTCCGTCGTGCGCGGCCTCGAATATTACACCGGCCCGGTCTACGAGGCCGAGCTGACCTTCGACGTCACCAACGAGAAGGGCGAGAAGGTCGTCTTCGGCTCGGTCGGTGGCGGTGGCCGTTATGACGGCCTCGTCTCCCGCTTCATGGGCCAGCCGGTTCCGGCGACCGGCTTTTCGATCGGCGTCTCGCGCCTGATGACGGCGCTGAAGAACCTCGGCAAGCTCGGCGCGAGCGCTGTCATCGAGCCGGTGCTGGTCACCGTCATGGACGGCGACGTCGAGGCGATGGGCCGCTACCAGAAGATGACGCAGCAACTGCGCGCCGCCGGCATCCGGGCCGAGATGTTCCAGGGCAACTGGAAGAAATTCGGCAACCAGCTGAAATATGCCGACCGCCGCGGCTGCCCCGTCGCCATCATCCAGGGCGGCGACGAACGCGCCGAGGGCGTCGTGCAGATCAAGGATCTGATCGAGGGCAAGCGGCTCTCCGGCGAGATCGAGGACAATGCCAGCTGGCGCGAAGCCCGCGTGGCCCAGGAGACGGTGCCGGAAGCCGATCTCGTCGCCAAGGTGAAGGAGATCCTTGCCGCGCAGGCGGAGGATCGGAAGAGGGCGACGAATGCGCAGTAGACCCCTCCCCAACCCCTCCCCACAAGGGGGAGGGGCTTCACGCGGCGCCGTTGTGCCCAACTCGACGTTCGCTTCGCCCACGGCGCTCTCGATTCGTTTCGACGGTCGCCGCGAGTTAGTCCCTCCCCCTTGTGGGGAGGGGTTGGGGAGGGGTCTTCTCCCGGGAGCGATCCAATGCCCCTGATCAACCTCCCCGAATTCGCCGCCGACCTGCTGGCCGAATTTACCACGCGTAACGCCGAGCGCATCGACACGCCTGTCATCCAGCCGGCCGAACCCTTCCTCGACATCGCCGGCGAAGACCTTCGCCGCCGCATCTTCATGACCGAGAGCGAAACCGGCGCCAGCCTCTGCCTGCGGCCCGAATTCACCATTCCCGTCTGTCTGCGCCATATCGAAACCGCGACCGGCACGCCGAAACGTTATGCCTATCTCGGCGAGGTTTTCCGCCAGCGCCGCGACGGCGCCAACGAATTCTATCAGGCCGGCATCGAGGATCTGGGCGATATCAATCTTGCCAGCGCCGATGCCCGCGCCATCGGCGACGCCACCGGCATTCTCGCCCGTCTGCTGCCGGGCCGGCGCCTGTCGGTGACACTTGGCGATCAGGCGGTGTTCGAGGCGGTCGTGCAGGCGCTTGGCCTGCCGCTCGGCTGGCAGAAGCGCCTGATCCATGCCTTCGGCAACATGACGCAGCTGGAGGCGCTGCTCGCCAGCCTCGTCAGCCCGCAATTCGTCACCGGACTTGACGACGATATCGCCAGGCTTGTCGCAGCAGGCGACGAACAGGCGCTGATCGCCCATATCGAGCACGAAATGCAGGCGACGGGTTACTCGACCAATGCCAGCCGCTCGCCGCTGGAAATCGCCCGCAGGCTGAGGGAAAAGTTGATCCTCTCCGAAACACGTCTCGACGACGCGGCCTTCCACGTGCTGGAAGAATTCCTGTCGCTCGACGTGCCGCTCGTCAACGCGTCCGCGGCCCTTGCCGGTTTCGCCGACGCGGCCGGCCTGAAACTCGGCAACGCGCTCTCCCGTTTCAACGGACGGGTCGCGGCCCTTGCCAATGCCGGCGTCGATCTCTCCAGTCTTGGCTACCGCGCCGCCTTCGGGCGGCCGCTCGACTATTACACCGGCCTCGTCTTCGAGGTGAAGGCGGAGGGTTCGGCCGCGGTTCTGGCCGGCGGCGGCCGCTTCGACAAGCTCCTGACGTTCCTCGGTGCGACGGACCGCATTCCGGCCGTCGGCTTCTCCTTCTGGCTCGACCGCATCGAAACCGAAAGGGCAGCCGCATGACCATCACCATCGCGCTTCCCTCCAAGGGCCGGATGAAAGACGACGCTTCGGCGATCTTCGAACGTGCCGGCTTGCGGATCATGGCCGTCGGCAACGACCGCTCCTATCGCGGCCGCGTCGAAGGCCGGGACGATGTCGAGGTCGCCTTCCTCTCGGCCTCCGAAATTTCCCGTGAGCTCGGCAACGGCACCGTCGATTTCGGCGTCACCGGTGAGGATCTGATGCGGGAAGGTTTTGCAGAGGTCGACAAGCGCGTCGAATTCTGCGCCCGCCTTGGCTTCGGCCATGCCGATGTCGTTGTTGCCGTGCCTGAGATCTGGCTTGACGTCGAGACCATGGCCGATCTCGGCGATGTTGCTGCCGATTTCCGCGCCCGCCACTCCAGGCGCCTTGCCATCGCCACCAAATACTGGCGGCTGACCCAGCAGTTCTTTTCGAGCCAGCACGGCATCCAGCTTTACCGCATCGTCGAAAGCCTCGGCGCGACCGAAGGGGCGCCCGCGTCCGGTTCGGCGGATATCATCGTCGATATCACCTCCACCGGCTCGACCCTGCGCGCCAACCACCTGAAGGTGCTCCAGGACGGCGTCATCCTGCATTCGCAGGCCTGCCTCGTGCGCGCCCGCCGGGAAAGTCATGCGGATGAGCCGGCGGTGCAGGCGATCATCGACGCGGTGCGCGCCGCCCTCTGATCTCAATCATCGAGGCATAGAAAAACCCGCCGTCGGATGACGGCGGGTTTCGTATTTGCGGGAGGATGTCTGCTAGAGCAATTCCAGCAAAAGTGTGCAGCGGTTTTGCGTTCGGAATTGCTCTAGTATCAGGCTGCTGCGTGGACGCCGCGGCGTGCGTCGATCGAATAGGCACCGGCGCCGACGGTGGCGAGCAGGATGTACGCGCCGGCCAGCGTGATGTTCTTCATGACCATGATCTGGTTGAGAATGTTCACGAGTTCCGTGCCATTTGCGTAGGGCAGGTGGAAGGCAAGGCCCGTGAAGACACAGAAGGCGGCGAGCAGCCAGCCGGCAATGCGGACCTGGAAGCCTGTGAGAACTGCAAGGCCGGCCAGCAGTTCGAAAAGGCCTGCGACGTAGGCCAACAGGGTTGCTGCCGGTAGGCCGGCACCGGCGATCATGCCCGCGGTACCGGCAGGATCGGTGAGCTTCATGAAGCCTGAAAGGATGAACATGAAGGAAAGAAGAATGCGGGCAATCAGGATGATGGCGTTCGACATGGATGTTGTCTCCGTTTGAAGGACTGTGGAGATCTTGGTGCCCCGGCACCGGATGGACCTCGGATACCTCCTATGTCGCCTTTTTTTGCCGTCATGGAAAGATAAACGGGAGTAGATGCTTCGTTCAATAATATGAAACGATGAGATGGTCGCCGCTGCTTGCGTTTGCCGCGCACGGTCTTTTATGGTCGGCTGATAACATGGAGAATCCGATGGCAGATCTTTCCGCATTTCCGATCACGACGCGTTGGCCGGCGAAGAATTCCGACATCATCCAGCTCTATTCCCTGCAGACGCCGAACGGGGTCAAGGTATCCGTTGCCCTCGAAGAGCTCGGGCTCGCCTATGAGCCGCACTATATTTCCTTTGCTGCCAACGAGCAGAAGTCGCCGGAATTCGAATCTCTCAACCCGAACGGCCGCATTCCCGCGATCATCGACCCGAATGGGCCGGGCGGCAAGCCGATCGGCCTTTTCGAATCCGGCGCGATCCTGCTTTATCTCGCGGAAAAGACCGGCAGGCTGATCCCCGAAGATGCCGCCGGCCGCTATGAATGCATCCAGTGGGTGTTCTTCCAGATGGCAGGCATCGGCCCGATGTTCGGACAATTCGGGCATTTCCACAAATTCGCCGCCGACAAGGTCGCCAACAATTCCTATCCGGTGGAACGCTATCGCGACGAGTCCAAGCGCCTGCTCGGCGTGCTCGAAGGCCGCTTGAAGGGCCGGCAGTGGATCATGGGCGATCAATACACGATCGCCGACATCACCACCTTCACCTGGGTTCGCGGCGCCGATATCTTCTATGGCGGCCGCGAGATTCTCGAATATGCGAAATTCCCCGCCGTCTCGGATTGGCTGGAGCGCTGCATCGCCCGTCCGGCCAGCGAAAGGGGTCTTAACATTCCGGTCAAGCCGGAATAACAGGCGGTCAGCCGGAAATACGAAAGGCCGCCCTCGCGAGCGGCCTTTTCTTTTCACTGCCGGCTTTATCGCCGGCTTGTGATCCGGTTTGCGCCTTCCAGCTTGAAGCGCGGGAAGACGAAGACACCTGACATGCTGCCGCTGTATTTTTCCTCGAGCCCGTTCGACTCGCCCATGCAGAAAAGCGGCTGGCGGAAGCCGTTCGGCATGATGATCGTCGTCGAAAAGCAGAAGGAAGAGCAGAGCGTGGCCGCCTGTTCGAACAGTTCCAGCACGTGGCTGCGATCTCTAGTGTCGTAGCAACGGACCAGGCTCAGCAGCCCGCATTCCGGTGTGGAGAGGCCGTGCAGCATCGCGCTCCAGTCGCCGAGGCGAAGCAGGCCGCTCGAAAGATCTCCCGTCCACGGCTCGGAAACGGAAAACTGCGCCAGCATGTCCTGATTTCGATTGTTGTCGTTCAGCGAAGCGGGCATCAAAGGCAAGGCGGCATTGGCTTTGGCGATCTTAAACAAGGCGTTCCCCAGTTCGGATGCGGCTCCGCCGCACGCTCGGCAAACACAAAGAAACAGGATCATGTAGCCGCGGACATTATGCCCGCGCATCCGGCGATCGTCGCCTCGGCTATCAGGCTTGGGAACCCGATGTCGAAGCCGAA
The DNA here is from genome assembly GCF_002211285.1 of Rhizobium sp. R635. GTDB lineage: Bacteria > Pseudomonadota > Alphaproteobacteria > Rhizobiales > Rhizobiaceae > Rhizobium. The sequence continues at coordinate 345,369 of NZ_LOKX01000001.1, forward strand.
TATATACGTATCGCCTTTTCGCACACCGGCTTTGTCTGAAGGGGTTGTCGCTGGCGTGCGTCAATTGCAGCGCGGATTTATAGGAGCTTTTTGACAAACGGCAACGGCTTTTTGAGGGGCGATTGGGCCTTTGTCTTCTCTAATGCTCCCACATTCTCCCGGCCGTTTCGTCAGAAAATCAGCAAAAATCACCTCTTTTGGCGGTTTAAAAACGTTTTTAATCCCCGGCATGCGGCAGATGACGCCATTTGCCGCCCATTTCCTCGGACGGGAAAACAGCGGTGACGCAAGCCTGACGAAAGCTTCGAGACCGGCTGACGCACTGCACGGCATAAAATAGTGCGCAACGGATCGAATCGTTTTTGGCCAAAAGAAAAGGGCGACCCGAGGGCCGCCCTTCCTATTCCCGCCGGAATGGGTAGTCAGTGAAGGCTTTCGCCTATCACATCATGTCCATACCGCCAGTTCAGCGCGCTTGACGCGCTGAACCATCTTGGATGATGGGCGGTTTCATGGACGATGCTGTGAGAGGCCGTTGGCCTATCACATCATGTCCATACCGCCCATGCCGCCCATGCCGCCCGGCATAGCCGGAGCGTCCTTCTTCGGCAGCTCGGCGATCATGGCTTCGGTGGTGATCAGCAGCGATGCAACGGAAGCGGCATCCTGCAGAGCGGTGCGAACGACCTTGACCGGGTCGATGATGCCCATGCCGATCATGTCGCCATATTCGCCGGTCTGGGCGTTGTAGCCGTAGTTGTCCTGATCCTTGTCGAGGATCTTGCCGACGACGATCGAAGCTTCGTCACCAGCGTTTTCAGCGATCTGGCGGGCCGGAGCCTGCAGAGCGCGACGAACGATGTTGATGCCGGCTTCCTGGTCGTCGTTGACACCCTTGGAGGTGATCTTGACGGAGGAACGGAGCAGGGCAACGCCGCCGCCCGGTACGATGCCTTCCTGAACGGCAGCGCGCGTCGCGTTGAGAGCGTCGTCGATGCGGTCCTTCTTTTCCTTCACTTCGACTTCAGTCGAGCCGCCGACGCGGATGACGGCAACGCCGCCTGCGAGCTTGGCAAGGCGTTCCTGCAGCTTCTCGCGGTCGTAGTCGGAGGTGGTTTCTTCGATCTGGGCCTTGATCTGGGCAACACGGCCTTCGATGTCGGACTTGGCGCCCGAACCGTCGACGATCGTGGTGTTTTCCTTGGAGATCGAAACCTTCTTGGCGCGGCCGAGCATGTCGAGCGTGACGCTTTCGAGCTTGATGCCGAGGTCTTCGGAGATGACGGTGCCGCCGGTCAGGATGGCGATGTCTTCGAGCATGGCCTTGCGGCGGTCGCCGAAGCCAGGTGCCTTGACGGCGGCGATCTTCAGGCCGCCGCGGAGCTTGTTGACGACGAGCGTAGCAAGCGCTTCGCCTTCGACGTCTTCAGCGATGATGAGGAGCGGCTTGCCGGTCTGGACGACGGCTTCGAGAACCGGGAGCATGGACTGCAGGTTCGAGAGCTTCTTCTCGTGGAGCAGGATGAAGACGTCTTCGAGGTCGGCGACCATCTTTTCCGGGTTGGTCACGAAGTAGGGGCTGAGGTAACCACGGTCGAACTGCATGCCTTCGACGACTTCGAGTTCGGTTTCGGCGGTCTTGGCTTCTTCAACGGTGATGACGCCTTCGTTGCCGACCTTCTGCATGGCTTCGGCAATGTCGAGACCGACCTGGCGTTCGCCGTTTGCGGAGATCGTGCCGACCTGGGCGACTTCTTCCGAGGTGTTGATCTTCTTGGCCTTGGCCTGGAGATCCTTGACGACTTCGGCGACGGCGAGATCGATGCCGCGCTTCAGGTCCATCGGGTTCATGCCGGCTGCAACGGCCTTGGCGCCTTCGCGAACGATCGCCTGGGCAAGAACGGTTGCGGTCGTCGTGCCGTCGCCGGCGATGTCGTTGGTCTTCGAAGCGACTTCGCGGACCATCTGGGCGCCCATGTTTTCGAACTTGTCCTCGAGTTCGATTTCCTTGGCGACCGAGACGCCGTCCTTGGTGATGCGCGGAGCGCCGAAGGACTTGTCGATGATGACGTTACGGCCCTTCGGGCCGAGCGTGACCTTCACCGCATCGGCGAGAATGTCGACGCCGCGCAGCATCTTTTCGCGCGCGGTGCGGCCAAACTTGATTTCTTTAGCTGCCATGTTTGTGACTCCTGAATTCGATTTGTTCGGGCAAAGGCCCGTTAGTCATTTCGGGAAAGCGGATCGGCCGATCAGCCGATGATGCCCATGATGTCGGCTTCCTTCATGATCAGAAGGTCTTCGCCGTTGATCTTGACTTCGGTGCCGGACCACTTGCCGAACAGGACGCGGTCGCCAGCCTTGACGTCGAGAGCGACGACCTTGCCGGACTCGTCACGAGCGCCGGAACCGACGGCGACGATTTCGCCTTCCTGCGGCTTTTCCTTGGCGGTATCGGGAATGATGATGCCGCCTTTGGTCTTCTCTTCGGACTCGACGCGACGAACGACGACGCGGTCGTGAAGCGGACGGAAATTGGTGCTTGCCATTGTCTAATCCCTCGATCGAATGACATTCGCGAGCCGGAGCGGCCCACATGGATAAATGTTAGCACTCCTCTGTGATGAGTGCTAGCGCCGAGCATTTAGGGATGGCTCCGAAAGGAGTCAATGAGAGCAATCACGAATTTTTGTGCCGGAATTGTGAAGAGGCCGGAGAATTGTCGGAGATTCCAGCCGAAACCTTCATGAGGTCGACCCTCGCCGCGGCCGTTCGCCATCCGTGATTGCCTGCGGCGAAGAAAATGCCTTGCCATCCCCCTGCGCCTTTGCAATGTCACCGGGGACTGAAAGCAAATCGGGAATTGGGAATGGCCAGGCGGATAGAAAACTTCTCTGAGATCGCCGATCACTATGATGTGGTGCTCTGCGATGTCTGGGGCGTCGTGCATAACGGCGTCGATCCGTTCCCGAAGGCCGCCGCGGCCCTTGAAGCCGCCCGCAAAAGCGGTCTTGCCGTCGTGCTCATCACCAATTCGCCGCGCCTTTCCTGGCAGGTGGTCGAACAGCTGCGCCATATCGGCGTTCCCGACAGCGCCTATGACAGGATCGTCACCTCGGGCGACGTCACGCGCAAATTGATCGCCGAAGGGCCGAAGACCGCCTTTCTGCTCGGTCCCGAGCGCGACAAGGCGCTTCTCGAAGGCATCGGCGTCGAGCGTCGACCGGCGGGCGAAGCGCAATCGCTGGTCTGCACCGGCTTCTTCGACGACGAGACCGAGAAGCCGGAAGATTACACCGACATGCTGCTGGATTTCCAGGCGCGCGACGTGCCGATGATCTGCGCCAATCCCGACCTCGTCGTCGAGCGCGGCCATCGCATCATCCCCTGCGCCGGCGCCATGGCGGCCTATTACGAGCAGCTCGGCGGCAAGACCCGCATCGCCGGCAAGCCGCACCGGCCGATCTATGAGGCGACGCTTTCGGCCGCCCGCGAGCTTCGCGGCGATTTCCCCGTCGACCGCGTGCTGGCGATCGGCGACGGCATGCCGACCGATGTGCGCGGCGCCTTGAATTACGGGCTCGACCTCCTCTACATCAGCGGCGGCATCCACGCCAAGGAATACACCCTCAACGGCGAGACCGACGAGGCGATCCTCAACGCCTATCTCGAACGGGAAAAGGCGGCGCCGAAGTGGTGGATGCCGCGCCTTGCATGAAGAGAAGCCAGCCGATGACCGTCTTCCACCGCAATGAAACCCGGGAACCTCTACCCGCCCATCTCAGAGGCGGAGTGATTGCCATCGGCAATTTCGATGGTGTCCACCGCGGCCACCAGTCGGTGCTGAATCGCGCATTGGAAATCTCCAAGGCGCGGGGCATTCCCGCTCTGGTGCTGACCTTCGAGCCGCATCCGCGCACGGTCTTCAGGCCGCAGGCGCCGGTCTTCCGGCTGACGCCCGCGCCGCTGAAAGCCCGCATTCTGGAGACGCTCGGTTTCAACGCCGTCATCGAATATCCCTTCGACTATGAATTCTCGCAGCGCTCGCCAGACGATTTCATTCATTCGATCCTGAAGGACTGGCTCGGCGCCTCCGAAGTCGTCACCGGCTTCGATTTCCATTTCGGCCGCGGCCGCGAGGGCGGTCCGGCTTTCCTGATGAATGCCGGCCAGACCTATGGCTTCGGCGTCACGCTGATCGATGCCTTCCGCGACGAAAACGCCGATGTCGTCTCGTCGAGCCATATCCGCGCACTTCTGACGGACGGCAATGTCAGCGAAGTCGCCGGCATGCTCGGCTATCGCTATACTGTCGAAGCCGAGGTGATCGACGGAGAAAAACTCGGCCGCCAGCTCGGTTTCCCCACGGCCAACATGCGCCTGCCGCCCGAGGTCGAACTCGCCCCCGGCATCTACGCCGTCCGCTTCCGCCGCCAGGACGGAACACTCCACGATGCCGTCGCCAGCTACGGCCGCCGCCCGACGGTAACGGAAAACGGCGCCCCGCTGCTCGAAACCTATCTCTTCGACTTCAGCGGCGATCTCTATGGCCAGCTCTGCTCGGTCTCCTTCTTCGGTTATCTGAGACCCGAATTGAAATTCGACGGCCTCGATCCGCTCGTCGCCCAGATCAAGCGCGATGAGGAAGAGGCGAGGGCGCTGCTGGCGGGCGTCGTGCCGCTCGGTGAACTCGATCGGAAACTCTGCTTTTCCTGAGACGACATCAGGCAGAGGATTATCTCAGGCATCAGTAAGAACTCGGCCCGCCTTGGGATCGAATGCGGCGATTTCTTCTCTTCCTTTTCCCGGCAAAAACGCCTATGAACCGGCGCTATGACGAAACTTCGGCTGGCGATCACGATGCGAATTATCGGCCCGGCCTTCCCAGCGCGCTAAGCGGCCGGGAGGTCCGGGTTTTCGGCGCTTGCGAGCAGGCGCTTCCGCCGCCACCTATTTTCACGTCCGTTGCGCCCCTTCCTGGGCCGCCAGAAACGATTGTCACACATGACCGAAACAGCCGAAAAGATCGATTACTCGAAGACCCTCTATCTGCCTGAAACCGATTTCCCGATGCGCGCCGGCCTGCCGCAGAAGGAGCCGGAACTCGTTGCCCGCTGGCAGCAGATGGATCTTTACAAGAAGCTGCGCGCTTCCGCTGCCGGCCGCGAAAAATTCGTCCTGCACGACGGCCCGCCCTATGCCAACGGCAACATCCATATCGGCCACGCGCTGAACAAGATCCTCAAGGACGTCATCACCCGCTCCTTCCAGATGCGCGGTTACGACTCCAATTACGTTCCGGGCTGGGACTGCCACGGCCTGCCGATCGAATGGAAGATCGAAGAAGAAAACTATCGCGCCAAGGGGAAGGCCAAGCCTGACCTGACCGAGCCATCGGCGATGATCGAGTTCCGCCGCGAGTGCCGCGCCTATGCTGAAAAGTGGATCGCCATCCAGGGCGGAGAATTCCAGCGCCTCGGCATCATCGGCGATTTCGAAAACCCGTATCTGACGATGAACTTCCATGCGGAAAGCCGCATCGCCGGCGAACTCTTGAAGATCGCCAAATCGGGCCAGCTCTATCGCGGCTCCAAGCCGATCATGTGGTCGGTCGTAGAGCGCACCGCGCTGGCGGAAGCCGAAGTCGAATACCATGATTATGAGAGCGACACGATCTGGGTGAAGTTCCCGGTCGCGAAGGGCTCTGATGGCCTCACAGATGCCTCTGTCGTCATCTGGACGACCACGCCCTGGACGATCCCCGGCAACCGGGCGGTCGCCTATTCCTCGCGCGTCGCCTATGGCCTTTACGAAGTCACGGCTGCCGAGAACGATTTTGGCCCGCGTCCGGGTGAAAAGTTGATCTTCGCCGACAAACTCGCCGAAGAATCTTTTGCCAAGGCAAAGCTGCAGTACAAGCGCCTTGCTGACGTGACCGCTACCGATCTTGCCGGCATCACCTGCGCCCATCCGTTGAAGGGTGTCGGCGGCGGCTATGAATTTGCCGTGCCGCTGCTCGATGGCGACCACGTCACCGACGATGCCGGTACGGGCTTCGTGCACACCGCACCCAGCCACGGCCGCGAAGACTTTGACGTCTGGATGGCGCATGCCCGCCAGATCGAGGCACGCGGTATCGAGACCAAGATCCCGTTCCCGGTCGACGACGGCGGCTTCTACACGTCAGACGCTCCCGGCCTCGAAGGCGCGCGCGTCATCGACGACAACGGCAAGAAGGGCGATGCCAATGATCGCGTCATCAAGGCGCTGATCGAACTCAACGCGCTCTTTGCCCGCGGCCGCCTGAAGCACCAGTATCCGCATTCCTGGCGCTCCAAGAAGCCGGTGATCTTCCGCAACACGCCGCAGTGGTTCGTCTATATGGACAAGACGCTTGCGGACGGAACGACACTGCGCACCCGTGCGCTGAAAGCGATCGACGATACCCGCTTCGTGCCCGCCGCCGGCCAGAACCGTCTGCGCGCCATGATCGAGCAGCGCCCGGATTGGGTGCTTTCTCGCCAGCGTGCTTGGGGCGTGCCGATCTGCGTCTTCGTCGATGAGCACGGCGCAGTGCTGCAGGATGATGCCGTCAACCAGCGCATCCTCGACGCTTTCGACGCCGAAGGCGCCGACGCCTGGTTTGCTGAAGGCGCCAAGGAACGGTTCCTCGGCAACGAACACGATCCGGCCAAGTGGTCGCAGGTCATGGATATCCTCGACGTCTGGTTCGACTCGGGCTCGACCCATACCTTCACGCTGGAAGATCGCCCCGACCTGAAGTGGCCGGCCGATCTTTATCTCGAAGGGTCCGACCAGCATCGCGGCTGGTTCCATTCCTCGCTGCTGGAATCGGCTGCCACCCGCGGCCGCGCGCCTTACGACACCGTCCTCACCCATGGCTTCACCATGGACGAGAAGGGCGAGAAGATGTCGAAGTCGAAGGGCAACGTCACCGCGCCGCAGGAAGTGATGAAGGATGCCGGCGCCGACATCCTGCGCCTCTGGGTCATGACCTCGGATTATGCGGACGACCTGCGCGTCGGTAAGACGATCATCCAGACCAATGTCGATGCCTATCGCAAGCTGCGCAACACCATCCGCTGGATGCTCGGCACGCTGGCGCATGACAAGGGCGAGGTCATCGCGCTGGCCGATCTGCCGGAGCTGGAACAGCTGATGCTGCACCGCCTCTCCGAGCTCGATCAGCTCGTGCGCGAAAACTACGACGCCTTCGATTTCAAGAAGATCGCCCGCGCGCTGATCGACTTCGCCAATGTCGAGCTTTCGGCCTTCTACTTCGATATCCGCAAGGATGCGCTCTACTGCGATGCGCCGTCGAGCCTTCGCCGCCGCTCGGCGCTCTATGTCATCCGCATGATCTTCGATTGCATGGTGACCTGGCTTGCGCCGATGCTGCCCTTCACGACCGAAGAGGCATGGCTTTCGCGCAATCCTTCGGCCGTCTCGGTGCACCTGGAGCAATTTGCCCCGGTGGCCAAGGAATGGCGCAACGATGCGCTGGCCGACAAGTGGAAGAAGATCCGCGCGATCCGCAGCGTCGTGACCGGCGCGCTCGAAATCGAGCGCAAGGACAAGCGCATCGGCTCCTCGCTGGAAGCCGCTCCCGTCGTGCATATCGCCGATGCGGGCCTGCGCAGGGCGCTCGAGGGTCAGGATTTCAGCGAAGTTTGCATCACCTCGGGTATCACGATCGAGGTGGATGCCGGCCCGGCCGAAGCCTTCCGCCTGTCCGAAGTGCCTGACGTCGCCGTCGTTCCCAAGCTTGCCGAAGGTGTGAAATGCGCGCGGTCCTGGCGCATCACCACGGATGTCGGTTCCGATCCGGAATATCCCGACGTCTCGGCGCGTGACGCTGCGGCATTGCGCGAACTCGGCATCCGCGCCTGAAGATATTTGCCGGGTGAATTGCCTTTATGGCGTTCATCCGGTAAAAGCTGCCTGAAAATGGCCGGATTTTTGCGTCAGGGGGACGGTTGTCCGGTTGGGCAACGATTGCACCGGTGGCTGGAAGGGTTTTCATGTTCGCAACGCATTGGTTCCGTATGGGCGCCTGCCTGTCTGTTGTCGTGGCGGGATGCTCCTTGGTGTCCAGTTGCGCCAGCAGCCCGACCTACGGCACCGACAAGACCGCCATGGAGCAGTTGACCGACGATCTCGGTCAGTCGGTATCGCTGACAGGACCGGACCCGAAGAACAAGGGCGTCAAATATACGCCGCGTCCGACGCTGGTGCTGCCGGCCCAGGGGCAACGCGAGACCCTCATCGCGCCGCAGCCGACCGTGGCGAATAAGGACAATCCGCAATGGCTTGAATCGCCGGAAGAGACCCGCGCACGTCTCGTTTCCGAGGCTGACGCCAATTCGGATAATCCGAGTTACCGCTCGCCGCTGGCGAGCTCTGCGATCGAAGGCGGCCGGCGCACGACGGAAGCCCAGACCCAGGCCTATCGCGAAGCCCGCGCCCTGCAGAAGGGCTCCTATATCGACCAGCGCCGTTCCATCTCCGATCCGCCGCCCGGCTACCGCACCGTCGACGACCCGACAAAGCTCGACGACCTCGGCGAGCCCGAGCTCAAGAAGCAGAAGAAGCGCAAGAAGGATGCGGCGATCGCCAATTCCGGCAAGCAGTGGTGGAACCTGCTGCAGTAGCAGCTTTTCCCGGCGTGTAGCCCATTGCTTGGTTGCTCAAGTTCATCGACATCACCGGACCAGCCCCTCATCCGCCTGCCGGCACCTTCTCCCCGTAAACGGGGCGAAGGGGAATCGCCACAGCCTCTCCGTTCCCACCGATCTCTCGCAGGGCACGTCCCCTCGCCCCGTTTACGGGGAGAGGGTTAGGGTGAGGGGCAGCCGTCGGCGCAAGCCGGACGGTAGTGGCTCAAGCAGGGATGACGGTATTGTGCGCAGGCCCTGAGGATTACGGCGTTTCCCTCTTTTGCGAAAAGAACCGTCGTAGCATCACGGCCGATTGGACCTCGTTGATGCCCGAATAGACCTCGGGAACGTGATGGCAGGTGGGCTGCGCATAGAATCGCACGCCGTTGTCGACGGCGCCGCCTTTTGGATCTTCGGCGCCGTAATAAAGCCGCCGGATACGCGCAAATGAGATGGCTGCCGCGCACATGGTGCAAGGCTCCAGCGTCACGTAGAGATCCGCGCCGGCAAGGCGTTCCTGCCCGAGCGCTTCGCAAGCGAGCCGGATCGCGACGATTTCGGCGTGCGCGGTGATGTCTTTCAGCTCTCTCGTACGGTTTCCGGCCCGGGAAACGGCGATATCGTCGACCACGACGACAGCGCCGATCGGCACCTCGCCGCGCTCTTCGGCGGCGCGTGCTTCCTCAAGCGCCATCTCCATGAAACGATTTGTCTTCACGATCGCAAGAATTTCCACTTAACCGCAGATGCGTGACCTGATAGACAGGCCCAAAAGGCAGGCAAACAACAAATGACACCCAAAGACAAGCCAAAACGCCCGGGCGTAAAGCCCTTTTCACGGGATGACAGGCCGAAGGCCGGTTCCAGGACGGGCAGTGCGAAGCCGGCAAAGGCTGCCGCCGCAAACTCGATCGCGGCCGAGGCCGATGGCGAGGCCAAGGCCGAACGCATCTCCAAGGTGATGGCGCGCGCAGGCGTCGCCTCCCGGCGCGACATCGAACGCATGATCATGGAAGGTCGTGTGACGCTGAACGGCACGGTTCTCGAAACCCCCGTCGTCAACGTCACGCTCGCCGACCGGATCGAAGTCGACGGCGTGCCGATCCGCGGCATCGAGCGCACCAGACTGTGGCTCTATCACAAGCCCGCGGGCCTCGTGACCACCAATGCCGACCCGGAAGGCCGGCCGACCGTTTTCGACAACCTGCCGGAAGAACTGCCGCGCGTCATGTCGATCGGCCGCCTCGACATCAACACCGAAGGCCTGCTGCTGTTGACCAATGACGGCGGCCTTGCCCGCGCGCTCGAACTGCCGGCGACCGGCTGGCTGCGACGCTACCGCGTCCGCGCCCATGGCGAGATCAATCAGGAAGCGCTCGACAAGCTGAAGGACGGCATCGCCGTAGACGGCGTGCTCTACGGTTCGATCGAGGCGACGCTCGACCGCACCCAAGGCTCGAACGTCTGGATCACCATGGGTCTGCGCGAAGGCAAGAACCGCGAAATCAAGAACGTGCTTGGCGCGCTCGGCCTCGACGTCAACCGCCTCATCCGCATTTCCTATGGCCCGTTCCAGCTCGGCGACTTGCCGGAAGGCCAGGTCATCGAAGTGCGCGGCCGCACGCTACGCGATCAGCTCGGCCCGCGCCTCATCGAGGAAGCCAAGGCGAATTTCGACGCGCCGATCTACAATGCGCCGGCTGTCGCCGCCGAGGAAGAGGCTGAGCCCGCAGTCCCGGAAAAACGCGAGCGTCCGCGCCGCGAGGTGGACAAGCGCGAACGGGCGCTGAGCCGCCTCGACACCAAGCGCGATGACCGCCGTGGTGGGGCGCGCAAGGATGACGACCGCCGCGACGGCGGCAGGGATGACGACAAGCCGAAGCGCGCCCAGCCGCTCGGCCAGCGCCGCAGCGCCAATGTCTGGATGGCGCCAGGCGCCCGGCCGCTCGGCGAAAAGGCGGCAGCCAAAGCCGCCAAGAATGCGCAGACCGCACGCCGGCGCGGCGAGCAGCCGCAGGCAAAGAGCAATGCTTTCGATCGCATCGAAGATCGTCCGCGCACGCAGATCAACCGCGTACGCGAAGAAGACGGCGAATGGATTCGTTCGAGCGAAGAGCCTCGCCGTAAGGATGAGGGCGAGGGCTTCGGCCGCAAGCGCTCCTTCGGGGATCGCCCCGCCCGCGAAGACCGCGGTTTTGGCGATCGCCCGGCGCGCGGTGAACGCCGCCCCCGGGAACAGGGTGACGAGCGCCCGCGCGGTGATCGTCCTTCGCGCGGGGATCGGCCTTTCGGCGATAAGCCGCGTGGCGACCGCAGGCCGCGTACGGATGGTGACGAGCGTCCTCGTGCTGCCAGAGCCTCAGCCGGAGAAGGCCGTTCGGAGCGTCCGCGCGGCGACCGTCCTTCACGCGGAGATCGGCCCTTCGGCGATAAGCCGCGCGGTGATCGCAGGCCGCGCGAGGATGGCGATGAACGTCCGCGGGCAGCCAGAAGCTTTGCCGGCGAGCGCCGCTCCGAGCGTCCCCGCGGCGAAAGATCCTTCGGCGACAAGCCTTCGGGTGACAAGCCGCGTGGCAAGGGTTTTGGGGCCAAGCCCGGCGGGGCCAAGAATTTTTCCGGCAAGCCGAAAGGCGCCAAGTCGGGCGGAGACAGGCCGGGCGGCGACAGGCCTGCGGGCGGGCCGTCCAGAGGTGGTGCGAAAGGAAAGGGAATGACGCGCGGTGCGGATCGTCGGCGGTGAGTTTCGCGGACGGCCTCTCGCCGTGCCAAAATCCAACGATATCCGGCCGACTGCCGACCGGACGCGCGAGAGCCTGTTCAACATCTTGAGTCATGCCTATCCGGAATGCGTCGACGGCACCCGGATTCTCGACCTTTTCGCCGGGACGGGCGCTGTCGGCCTCGAAGCCGTCTCGCGCGGCTGTCGCCACGCGCTCTTCGTCGAAAACAGCGTCGAGGGCAGGGCGCTGCTCTGGGAGAACATCGATGCGCTCGGCCTGCACGGCCGCACGCGCATCCTGCGCCGGGATGCGACCGATCTCGGCAGCGTCGGTAATCTCGAACCCTTCGACGTGCTCTTCGCCGACCCGCCCTATGGCAAGGGCCTGGGGGAGAAGGCGATGGCCGCCGCAGCCGAGGGCGGCTGGCTCCGTTCCGGCGCGATTGCCGTGCTCGAAGAGCGTGCCGACGTTGTGGTTTCCGTTCATCCTTCCTATGTTTTCCTCGAAAGCCGCATCTTTGGCGATACGAGGGTGCATTTCTTCCGGTATCAGCCGCAATAGCGCGGGGGCGGGCGTGCAGCAGCAGGCAGAGATCATCAGTCCGAAACAGCCTGCGGTCAGCGATCTTCCGACGGTCGCGGTTGCCTTCGGCGGCGGCGGCGCGCGCGGGCTTTCTCATATCCATATCATCGAGACGCTCGACGAACTCGGCATTCGCCCGGTGGCGATTTCAGGTTCCTCGATCGGGTCGATCATGGGAGCCGGCATGGCTGCCGGCATGTCGGGCGCTGAGATCCGCGAACATGCGCTGGCGACCGTCGGCAACAAGACGGCCGTTGTCAGCCGCATCTGGGGCCTGAGGCCGGTGACGGTGCGCGATGCCGTGGCGAAGGGTATCCGCATCGGCCAGTTCAATCTGGAGCGGATTCTCAAGGCCTTCCTGCCGTCCGAGCTGCCGGCCCGTTTCGAGGACCTGCTGGTCCCGATGAAAGTCATCACGACGGATTATTACGGGCAGAGCGAAGTCATCATCGAAGAGGGCGAACTGTTTCCCGCACTTGCCGCCTCTTCCGCCATCCCCGCCGTCTTCATGCCGGTGCGCCTGCGCGGCCGGGTGATGATCGATGGCGGCATCAGCAATCCGGTGCCCTATGAACACCTGATGGATCTTGCCGATATCGTCGTCGGCATCGATGTCGTCGGCGCGCCGGAGGGTGATGGCACCCATATTCCGAACCGCATGGAGAGCATCTTCGGTTCCGGCCAGCTGATGATGCAGACCGCCATCACGTTGAAGCTGAAGCTCCGCGAGCCGCACATCTTCCTGCGCCCGACGGTCGGCCGCACCGGCGTCATGGATTTCCTCAAGGCCCGCGAAGTGCTCGCCATGTCCGTCGGCGTCAAGGACGACCTGAAATTCGCCCTCGACCGGGAAATTGAAGCGCGGTTAAAACGCTAAAGAACCTTGCACCGGAGCTATCGTACGCGTCCGGACGACAGGTACGAGCGGTTCACTGTGCATCGTTTCGGCTATGAGATCGGCATCGTCATTGTCGATTTCGAAGAGACCAAAGCGCAGCCTATAGCCCCAGTTCGATCGATCGCTCGTGAAAGACAGCTGGCCGAGGAGCGGCCGGATCGGTGTTTCCGCGGCTCGCCACCAGGCAACATCTCGTCTCCAGGGGCGGAAGCCGGGGTGAACTTCCACCTGATATGCCTCCGTTTCCTCAACCACGCCAATTGCCGTGAACGCCTGAAGGTGATCCTTGCCGCCAAATGTTTCGGTCGGCGAATAATAGATCACGCGATCGCCAGGCGCGCTTCGCTTAAGCGGAGCGGCCTTGCCATGACAGACTTGCATGAACCCGGCTTCGCGGCCGATGCGAACGTGATTTGCGGATGCGACAGCAATCCAGTTGCGGGACATGTGTCAGTCCTCCGCGACGTTGTAAACGCGCAGGCGATGCCCGTCGGGATCGGCTGCAACAAAGGTACGGCCGAAATCGAGATCGGTCGGCGGCAAAAGGATGGTTGCGCCCTTGCCTTGCCATTCGGCATGAAGCGTATCGACCATATCAACTGCCGCAACCTTGAAACCGACATCGCAGCCCCCGCCCGTTGCAGCCGGCGCCGGCTCGACGCCCGCCTTACCCCACAGTCCGAGCGCCAGCCCGGAGGGCAGGATGAACATGGCGAAGGTCGGGCTGGCCTCAACGGGATCCTGCCCGAGCAGTTGGCTATAGAAGCTGGTGCTTTTCGGCGCGTCTGCTACGAAAAGTAGAATGCTGTTGCTGTCGATCACGGTTCGTCTCCTGTGTGTCGCTCAAGACGACATCTACGGAGACCTGCTGACAGATTCTGGCAGTAGCCTTTTCCCCCTTTCCGCCTTTCGATCCCCTCAATCTTCCTGGAGTTGATTTAGGCATCCGCCGTTACATCGGCGGTAATCGCTAACGGATCGTCCTCGAAAGGATCGGCGGCGCGTTTCGGCTTGACCAGCGGTTCGGGCCGGACAGGATGGGAAAACAGCATGTCGCGCCCAGCCTGCAGCCCCTCGGAAACCTGCAGCACCAGACGCGCCTCGTCGCGTTTGCGGATATCCTCGCCGATTTCATAGGCATCGACCTCGGAAACACCAAGCGCTTCCAGCGTCCGCCGCCCGAAGAGCAGACCCGATTCCAGCGTTTCGCGCAGCTCGTAGTCGACGCCCTTGTTACGCAGTTCGATCGAGTGGATACGGTCGTAGGAGCGCACGTAGAGCCTGGTGTGCGGATAATCCGCCTGCACCAGTTCCACCACCTTGTCGGTGATCTCCTTCTTCTGCGTGCAGACGAGCACGATCTTCGCCCGGTCGATACCGGCCGAGCGCAGCACGTCCTTGCGGGCGCCGTCGCCGAAATAGATGCGGAAACCGAAAGAGGAGGCCTGGCGGATGCGGTCCGCCGAAAAATCGATGACGGTGACGCTGCGCCCGCCCGCCAGCAGGATCTGGGCGGCGATCTGGCCGAAACGCGAGAAGCCGACCATCAGCACGTCGGCGCCCGCACCTTCGAAATCTTCGTCCAGCTCTTCCTGTTCGTCGCCGCTGAGAAGCCGCTTGGAAAGTGCGGCCCCGATCGGCGTCAGCGCCATGGAAAGCGTCACGACCGCGACCAGCAGCGATGCCGTGCTCGTCGACATCAGTCCGACCGTACCCGCCGCGGTAAACAGCACGAAGCCGAATTCGCCGCCCTGCGGCAGCAGGAAGGCGATGCGGATGGCATCATTGTGCGCAGAGCCCGAGATCCGGCAGAGCCCGTAGATGATGATCGCCTTGACCGCCATGACGATCGGCACGGCGACGATGACGAAGAGGGCGTTGTCGAAGAGCACATCGAGCTCCAGCGACAGGCCGACGGCGATGAAGAAGATGGCGAGCAGTACGCCGCGGAAGGGCTCGATATCCGCTTCCAGCTCGTGCCTGTAGGAAGATTCTGCAAGCATGACGCCGGAAAGGAAGGCGCCCATCGCCATCGAAAGCCCGGCAAGCTGCATCAGGCTCGCCGATCCCATGACGACGAAGAGCGCGGCGGCGATCATCGCTTCGCGTGCGCCGGTGCGGGCGATGACCTGGAACAGCGGCGTCAGCAGGTAGCGCCCCATGACGATCATCGCCGCGACCGCGCCGACGGCGACGGCGAAATCGGTAAACGGCGCGTTGCTGCCCTTGTCGCCGCCATCGAGAATGGTGATCAGCGCCAAGAGCGGCACGATCGCCAGGTCCTGAAAGAGCAGCATCGAGAAGGAGCGCTGCCCGTATTTCGTGTTGACGTCGCCGTCACCTTCGAGGATCTGCATGGCGAAGGCCGTCGATGACAGCGCCAGGCCGAACCCGGCAACGATGCTGCCGCGCCAGTCGACGACATGGGAAAGCCAGGCGAGCGCGGTCAGCGCCAGCCCCGTCAGCACCACTTGCGCGGTGCCGAGGCCAAAAATGTCGCGCCGCATCTGCCAGAGGCGGCTGGGCTTGAGCTCCAGCCCGATGATGAAGAGCAGGAAGACGACGCCAAGCTCAGCCACGGCGAGGATCTGTTCGCCGTCCGTGATGCCGTGGAAGATCGGGCCGATGACGATGCCGGCGGCGAGGTAGCCGAGCACCGTGCCGAGCCCGAGTTTCTTGAAGATCGGAGCGGCGACCACCGCGCCCCCGAGCAGCAGGATCGTTTCGGAAAAGAGGTCGTTTGGCGCGGACATGCTGGCGATTTCTTTCAATGGCGGCGAGCATGCGGGCAGCCCCGACAAAGAATCGGTAGCGGCGGCCTTGATGCCTGGGAGAGTGCACAATAAATGGAAGCCGAAGGAAAGGCCAAATCATGTCCTCTGAAATCGATTCCTCGACACTTCTTTCCCGCGCAAGTCAATTGATCGATCTGGCAAGGAAGGCCGGGGCCGACGCGGCCGACGCCGTCGTCGTCCGGTCGCGCTCGCAATCGGTCAGCGTGCGTCTCGGCAAGGTCGAGGGAACGGAATCCTCCGAAAGCGACGATTTTTCGCTGCGCGTCTTCATCGGCAAGCGCGTCGCCAGCGTTTCGGCCAATCCGGGTTTCGATCTGCAGGCGCTTGCCGAACGCGCCGTCGCCATGGCGAAGGTTTCGCCGGAAGACCCCTTCGCCTGCCTGGCGGATGAGGCAAACCTTTCGAAATCCTATCCCGACCTGCAACTGCTCGACACCACGGAGGTTTCCTCCGAGATGCTGCGCGAGGCGGCTCTTGCCGCAGAGGCGGCGGCGCTTGCGGTCGAGGGCGTCACCAATTCTTCCGGCGCCGGCGCATCCGCCGGCATGGGCGGCCTCGTTCTTGCCACCTCGCACGGGTTCGAAGGCAGCTACATGGCCTCCCGTTTCGGCCATTCGGTCAGCGTCATCGCGGGCGAAGGCACCGGCATGGAGCGCGACTATGATTTCGACAGCCGCCTCTATTACGCCGATCTCGACGATCCCTCCGAAATCGGTCGCCGCGCCGGCGAGCGGGTGGTCAAACGCATCAATCCGCGCCAGGTGCCGACCGGCAAGAACGTCACCGTCGTCTTCGATCCGCGCGTTGCCCGCGGCTTCGTCGGCCATATCGCCGGTGCGATCAACGGCGCCGCCGTCGCCCGCAAGACCAGTTTCCTGCGCGACAAGATGGGCCAGCAGGTGCTGAAATCAGGCCTGTCGATCACCGACGATCCGCTGATCGTGCGCGGCCCTTCCTCACGCCCCTTCGACGGCGAGGGCGTGTCCGGCGAGCGGCTTGTCATGATCGAGGACGGTGTTCTCAAGCATTGGTTCCTCTCGACCTCGACCGGCCGTGAACTCGGTCTCGAAACCAATGGCCGCGGCGTGCGCGGCGGCACCGCCGTTTCGCCTTCCTCCAGCAACCTTGCCCTGGAACCCGGCGACATCTCGCCGGAGGAGTTGATCCGCAGCATCGGCACCGGTTTTTATGTCACCGAACTGATCGGCCACGGCGTCAACATGATCACCGGCGAATACAGCCGCGGCGCCACCGGCTTCTGGATCGAGAACGGCGAGCTCACCTTCCCGGTTTCAGAGGTGACGATCGCCTCGAACCTCAAGGACATGTTCATGCGCCTGACGCTGGCAAACGATATCGACCGCAAGTTCGGCGTCGCAGCCCCCACCTTCGCGATCGAAGGCATGACGCTGGCCGGGCGATAAGGAACGAGTAGACGGATGAGCGATACGGAAAAGGCTCGCTGGCAGAGCGATCTCGCGTTGATCGTCGAAGCGGCGAAAGAGGCGGGCGCGGTCGCTTTCGGTTTCTTCAACCAGTCCCCGGAGGTCTGGTGGAAGAACGAGGACCGTTCTCCCGTCAGCGCCGCCGATTTCGCCGCCAACAAGACGCTTGAAACGATCCTGCGCAAGGCCCGCCCGGATTATGGCTGGCTGTCTGAGGAAACCGAGGACGATGCCGACCGCCTCGCGCGCGAGACGCTGTTCATCGTCGATCCGATCGACGGCACGCGCGCCTTCCTCGGCGGCCAGAACGTCTGGTGCGTCAGCGTCGCCGTCGTTCATCGCGGCCGGCCGGTCGCCGGCGTGCTCTATGCGCCGGCGCTGGAAGAGCTTTATGAAGCCGTCGAAGGCGGCGTGGCGCTGAAAAACGGGTTGCCTTTCACGGTCTCTGACGCCGGTCCGGAGGAGACGAGCCGCATTGCGATCGGCGAAGACCTGCTGAAAACCTTTCCGCCGGCGTTTCGCGACCGGGTCACGCGCCATAAACACGTTCCCTCGCTTGCCTATCGCATCGCCATGGTGGCGGATGCCCGTCTCGAAGGCACCTTCGTCAAGGGCAATTCGCACGATTGGGATCTTGCCGCCGCCGATCTGATCCTTAGCCGCGCCGGCGGCGGCCTCGTCGATCTCGCCGGCAGGCCGATCCTTTACAATCGCGCCGACGTCACCCACAAGGTCCTCTGCGCGGCCCCGATCCCCCGCATCAGTGAATTCCTCGCCGCCTTTGCGGAACGACGAGACAGTTGACGTTTCCGTCAAAATCCCGCAGATGGAGTGGCGGAGGAGACTAGGCAGAAAGAGAACAAGAAAATGACTGACTCCGATGACAAGAAGCAGCTTTTGCACCTCGTTTTTGGCGGCGAGCTGGAAAACCTCGATGACGTCCAGTTCCGTGATCTGAGCGGTCTCGATATCGTCGGCATTTTCCCCGATTACGCCACGGCGCTGACCGCCTGGAAGGCGAAGGCGCAGCAGACGGTCGACAATGCGCATATGCGCTATTTCATCGTCCACATGCATCGTTTGCTCGATCCGCAGGAAAAGGCCAAGGGCAACTGATCTCAGCAGATGCTGCCGGCCAACCGCTCCTCAAGCGGGGATTTCGTGCACCGGCCGTCGGACGGTCGGGTTGTTTGACGCATTCTGAACAAAATGATCGGCCATTCCGGCCGCAACGATAATTGGGGAATGGGGTTGATGTCGATCGCTTTGGATCGGAGGCTGGCGCAATGAGCTCCCGGATGGCGCGGTTCGGTCTGAGCGCATATCGTCTGGCGGGAACCGTGGCCTCCCCGGTCGTCGGCCTCTATCTCACCTACCGCACGGCCAAGGGCAAGGAAGACCGCGCCCGTCGCCTGGAGCGCTTCGGCTATCCGAGCGCCAACCGGCCGCAAGGCCCGCTCGTCTGGTTCCACGCCGCAAGCGTCGGTGAAACCAACGCAGTCATCCCGCTGATCCGGGAAATCCGCCGCCGCGATATCCATGTCATCCTGACGACAGGCACGATCACATCGGCCAGGCTCGCCGCCGAGCGCATCGGCAACGAAGCGATCCATCAATATGTGCCGCTCGACCTGAAACCCTCCGTCAGCCGCTTTCTCGATTATTGGCAGCCCGATTGCGCCATCATCGCCGAATCCGAGATCTGGCCGGCAACGGTGCTGGAA
Source organism: Rhizobium sp. R635 (assembly GCF_002211285.1). Lineage (GTDB taxonomy): Bacteria > Pseudomonadota > Alphaproteobacteria > Rhizobiales > Rhizobiaceae > Rhizobium. The sequence goes on from NZ_LOKX01000001.1 coordinate 364,211, forward strand.
CTCGGCCGCCGCCGCATTCCGCAGATCCTGGTCAATGCCCGTATGTCGGACCGCTCCTTCGCCCGCTGGCGCCGCCGCCCGGCGATCGCCGAGGCCCTCTTCGAGAACCTCGCCCTCGTCATCGCCCAGTCGGATGTTGATGCCGAACGTTTCCGCGATCTCGGCGCCGTCCCGGTCATCACCTCGGGCAATCTGAAGGTCGATACCGACGCACCGCCCTATGACAGCGCTGTCTTCGCCCGCTACAAGAAGCAGATCGGCGAGCGTAAGACCTGGGCGGCAATCTCGACCTTCGACGGCGAGGAGAATGCCGCCGGCATCGTCCATCGCGCGCTAAAGGAGCGCGATCGCCAGTTGACGATCATCGTGCCGCGCCATCCCGAGCGCAGCGACGAAATCGAAGCGGCTCTCGTCAAGCAGGGACTGAAGGTCGCCCGCCGCACCCGCGACGATGTCTTGTCGGCCGATGTCGATATCTTCCTCGGCGATACGATCGGCGAAATGGGCCTCTATTTGAGACTGACGGAAATCGCTTTCGTCGGCCGCTCGCTCTTTGCCGAAGGCGGCCAGAATCCGTTGGAACCGGCCATGCTCGGCTGCGCCGTCCTCTCCGGCGGCAATGTGCAGAATTTCCGCGAGGCATATCAGAAGCTTGCCCGCAGCGGCAGCGCCCGCATGGTGCGCGATACCGAAATGCTGGCCAAGGGCGTGCACTACCTGCTGACCAATGACGAAGCCCGTCGCAGCATGATCGAGGCCGGCATTACCGCCGTGCACGACATGCGCGGCGCCTTGTCTGCGACGGTGAGGGGGCTGGAGCCCTATATCAATCCGCTCACCGTCAAGGCGCGGCTGTTGCCGAAGGCCATGGCTCAGGTCTGAGGAGGCAGAATGTCGGCCGCAACGCATATCAAGGGCATTCTCTTCGACAAGGACGGCACGCTGCTCGATTATGACGAGAGCTGGCTGCCGGTAAACCGGGAGCTCGCCCGCATCGCAGCCAAAGGCGATCAGGCTCTCGCCGACCAGCTGCTTGCCGCCTGCGGCATGAATCCCGAGACCGGCCATATCGTTCCCGACAGCCTGCTCGCGGCCGGCAATACGAGACAGATCGCCGAAGGCCTCGTGGCCGCAGGCTCGATGGTCGATGTCGACGAACTGACGGTCCGCCTCGACGACCTCTTTTCCAGCGCCGCCCAGTTTTCCGTGCCTGTGACCGACCTGGCAGGCTTCTTCGCCCGCCTGCATCGGCGCGGCTTCCGGCTGGGTGTCGCCTCCAGCGATAATGAACGTTCGATCCGCCAGACGGCCGAGCGTTTCGGTTTTGCCCAGTATGTCGATTACATCGCCGGCTACGACAGCGGATTCGGCACCAAGCCGGAGCCGGGAATGCTGCTCGGCTTCTGTGCCGCGACCGGTCTCTCGCCTGAAGAGATCGCCATGGTCGGCGATAACAACCACGATCTCCACATGGGGCTGAATGCCGGCGCCGGGTTGAGGATCGCGGTGCTGACGGGCACCGGTTCCCGGGATTCGCTCGCCGCGGCGGCCCATCATGTGCTCGACGATATCACCGGTATCGAGACGCTGCTGCCGGACCTGCAGCCGGCCTGATCGTAAGGGCTTGCATTTTCATTGATTTTGACCTCTCAATCCGGCCGGAAAACGGAAATTCCGCCGGGCAGGGGAGCGGGACGGCAAAATGATATCAGAAGCGCCGCCGTTCTGGTGGAGGAAAGCCGATTGGCGGGCCTGGCTGCTATCGCCGCTTTCTTTTCTGTACGGCCGTATCGCCGGCCACCGCATGGCCCATGCGCGGCGCGCCTCCGTTCCCATTCCGGTCATCTGTGTCGGTAATTTCACCGTCGGCGGCGCCGGCAAGACGCCGACGGCGCTCGCGATCGCCCGCGCCGCCAAGGCGAAGGGTCTGAAGCCCGGTTTTCTCAGCAGGGGCTATGGCGGTTCGCTCGATGTGACGACGGTGGTCGATCCCGATCATCACCGGGCGGTCGCCGTCGGCGATGAGCCATTGCTGCTTGCTCAGGAAGCGTTGACGGTGATTTCCCGCAAGCGTGCCGACGGCGCCCGGCGCCTGGTGGCGGAGGGCGCCGATCTCATCATCATGGATGACGGTTTCCAGAGCGCCCGGCTGGCGATCGACTATGCCCTGCTCGTCATCGATGCGACGCGCGGCCTCGGCAACGGCCATATCGTGCCGGGCGGGCCGGTACGCGCGCCGATCCGCCAGCAATTGCGGCATGCGACGGCTCTGCTGAAAGTCGGCGGGGGCAATGCCGCCGACGGGATCGTGCGCATGGCGGCGCGGGCAGCCAAACCCTATTTCACCGCATCGCTGAAGGTGCGCGGCGACAATACGCTTGCGGGCGTCAAGGTGCTCGCCTTCGCCGGCATCGCCGATCCCGCCAAATTCTTCCGTACGGTCGAATCGCGCGGCGCCGAGATCATGGTCGCCAAACGCTTCGGCGATCACGAGCACCTGACCGAGGAGGAGATCGACGATATCCTGGCGACCGCCGAAAGCCAGGGCCTGCTGATCGTCACCACCTCCAAGGATTTCGTCCGCCTCTCCGGTCATCACGGCGGGGCGAAGCGGCTCGCGGAAAAAAGCCGGGTGATCGAGGTCGACATGGTGTTCGAGGATCACCTCGCCGCAGGCCTGATCATCGATCGGGCGATCGTCGCCTGCCGCGAGCGGCGCCTGCGGGAAATGAAAGCCGGGAGCAAGCCCAGCAAGAGCGCATAGCGGTTTGCGTCCGGACTGCGTTAACGCCGCTGGTTCGGCAGCACCCCGGCGCGTTTGTCGGCCTCGAGCGAGGCGCTCACGTCGGCATAGGGCTCCTGCCGGGCGACGCTCCAGTAGCGCAACTCGTCGAGCGGGACATGTTTCCCGGTCATTGCGCAGACGACATAGGAGCCGGGCGAGAGAATCTGGAAGTCGCCATCGAGATACCGGATCTTCGCTTCGCGGTTTCCGTGTCCTTCGAACAAATTCATGCGCTCCGTTCCCTGCAGTCTTTCATCAATCTGCCATACTCCCGGCAAGGCCATTTTTCCAGCTTTTTCAGCTCCGGCCGAAAAGCCGTTCGATATCGCTGAGCTTCAATTCGATATAGGTCGGACGGCCGTGATTGCACTGGCCGGAGCCGGGCGTCACTTCCATTTCTCTCAGCAGCGCGTTCATTTCCTCCGCCCGCAGCCGCCGCCCGGAGCGTACCGACCCATGGCAGGCCATGGTCGCCGCCACATATTCGAGCTTGGCCGAGAGGCCTGAGGCCGTATCCCATTCGGCGATCTCGTCGGCAAGCTGGCGGATGAGGCCGTGCGCATCGACCTCGCCGAGCATCGCCGGCGTCTCGCGCACGGCAATCGCCCCGGGGCCGAAACGTTCGATCGCAAGGCCAAGCTCGGCAAGCTCCGCCGCGTGCGGCATCAGCCGGTCGCAATCCTCTTCGGGAAGATCGATGATCTCGGGGATGAGCAGCACTTGCGAGGCCAGCCGCTTGGAATGCAGCGCCTTGCGCATCGCCTCGAAGACCAGCCGCTCGTGCGCGGCATGCTGGTCGACGATGACCAGGCCGTCTTCGGTCTGGGCGACGATATAGTTGGCGTGGATCTGCGCCCGAGCCGCGCCGAGCGGATATCGGGTGACTGTTTCGGGGGCTGCCGGCGCGGTGGCAGGCTGCGGCTCCGCCCGTGCCGTCGGCGTCGTAAGTCCGTCGAAGGAGGCTTGCGGCCGTTCGGCGAAACCGGCTGCCGGCTGATAGGGACGGGAAGGTGAGGTTTCGGCCGACCATGGCGCCGACGGCCGCTGCACATGCGGCTGGAAGCCGGGGCGAAAGGAGCGCAGCATGTCGCTCGCCCCGGTCGTTGCCGCCCGGCTGCCGTCGCGCGCCAGGGCCTCGCGGACCGCGCCGACGATCAGGCCGCGCACCAGGCCCGGGTCGCGGAAGCGCACGTCGGATTTCGCCGGATGCACGTTGACGTCGACGAGCGCCGGATCGAGCGCGATCGACAGCACCGCGACCGGATAGCGCCCTGATGGAATCGTTTCGGCATAGGCGCCGCGGATCGCCGAGAGGATCAGCTTGTCCTGCACCGGCCGGCCGTTGACGAAGGCATATTGGTGGGCGGAGTTGCCGCGATTGAAGGTCGGTACGCCGGCAAAGCCGGTCAGCGAGACCTCCTCGCGCACAGCGTCGAGCGCGATGGCGTTGTCGCGGAATTCCTTGCCGAGCACCTGCGCCATGCGCGCCAGATGATCCTCGCCGGTCGCGGGAAATTCCAGTGTCGTCCGATCCGAGCCGGAGAGTACGAAGCGGACGGCGGGAAAGGCGATCGCCATGCGTTTGACGATCTCGGTGATGGCGCCGGCCTCGGCTTTTTCGGTCTTCAGGAATTTCAGCCGGGCGGGCGTGGCGAAGAACAGGTCGCGCACTTCGACGATCGTGCCGGGATTGGCTGCTGCCGGCCTCAAATGCATGATCCTGCCGCCGGCAACGGCGATCTCGTTGCCGCCCGCGCTGTCGCGCCTGCGGCTGGCGATGCTGAGCCTTGCGACGGAGCCGATCGAGGGCAGCGCCTCGCCGCGGAAGCCGAGCGTGCGGATATCCTCGAGCGTCTCGGAAATTTTCGAGGTGCAATGGCGCCGGACCGCCAGTTCCAAATCGGCCGCATCCATGCCGGAGCCGTTGTCGCTGACCCGCAACAGCGCCTTGCCGCCGCCTGCCGTAGCGATCTCGATGCGCGTCGCGCCGGCGTCGAGCGCGTTTTCGATCAGTTCCTTGGCAGCACTTGCCGGCCGTTCGATGACTTCGCCGGCGGCGATCTGGTTGATGAGCGTTTCGGAGAGCTGTCTGATGGCCATGGGCTATTTTCGGGGATTCGCGGGCTGGAGGGAAGGGGTCTCGGATCGCTTTGCCAAACTGCGATTCCCCAGCTTTCTCAAATTTGGGGATTGGTAGTGTTAAGCCGGTTTTAACATAAAAATGGCATTTCTAATCACACACCTCCGGAAGCCGCGAAATCGAACAGATGTGGGACGAAATGGAATGAGTGCCGGCTTCGAAAAGGCGGACACATCATCAGAAACCGACGGGACTCTCGCCGGGGCCGATCTCCAGACGGCGCTTTTCGATGCGGTGTGCGACAGCCTTTCGGCGGCCTTCATCATCTACGACAAGAACGATCATCTGATCTTCGCAAGCCGCCAGACCCTCGAATTCTTCCCGCTGCCGCCCGAGATGCTGAAACCGGGCACGCGGCTTCGCGATTTCCTCGGCGCGGTCTACGACACCGGCATTCGCCAGCAGTATGATGGCAGGCAGGGCGGTTCGCTGAGCCGCGAGGACTGGCTGTCGCAGAAAATCGCCTCGCATTGGCGCGAGCGCTTCGATGCCGTCGAGCGCCATGGTCCGGACAGCTGGGTCCGCTTCGTCAAACGCAGGCTGCCGAGCGGTTACGGCGTCACCGTGATCTCAGACATGTCGGAGGACAAGAAGCGCGAAGAGCAATGGCGCTCGGACCTGGAGCGTGTGCAGCTGACCGAGGACATTCTCGACAATCTGCCGTTCCCGCTTTTCGTCAAAGACCGCAACCTTACCTACGTCGCCGTGAACCTTGCCTTCTGCGAGAAATATCAGACGAGCGCCGATGAGGTGCTCGGCCGCAAGAGCGGCGATCTCTTTTCGCCGGAGATCGCCAAGCGGTTCGAGGAAAGCGATCGTCATGTGCTGGAAACCGGCGAGATGTCCGTCGCCCGCCAGCGCCAGATCTCCCGCGACGGCATCGAGCGCGACATCGTCAGCCGCAAGCATCGCATCGGCAAGCCCGGCCGCTACTTCCTGGTCTCCACCACGCAGGACCTGCCGCGCGACGGCGCCGATCTCGATGAGTTCGACCGGGCGTCCGCAATTACCACGTCAAGCAATCAGAGCTACCGCCGCGCCTATCTGCCTGCGCCGAGCGCGGCCGAGCGGCGCGAGCCGGCGGCGATGGAAGCGATCGTGCCGGAGAATTTCTCCGGCCGGAAGATTCTCGTCGTCACCGCCGATCTCGCCGCCGAGACCGCGGCCTTGCGCACATTGTCGAAATACGGCTTCGAATCCTGCGCGGTGCGCGGCGAGGACGAGGAGGAGCGGTTCCTGGAAATCGCCACGTCCTCCGGCATTTCGCTCGATCTTCTGATCATCGACAACCAGATGGGAATGCGCTGCCTCGAACTCGCCGAGCAATACGGCATCCCGACGCTCGTCATGGACGGGTTCCAGATTGCCAACGAACTCACCTTCCAGATCGCCCGCCATTTCAACCGCAACAGCCGGGGCGCCGGCGGTTCGGATACGGATTGGGAAATCAGCATTTCCGACGAAGTCACGGGCCTGCAGGTTCTCGTGGCCGAAGACAACGATATCAACCAGATCGTTTTTTCGCAGATCCTCGAAGGGCTCGGTTACCGCCATATGATCGCGGCGACCGGCGACGAGGCCGTGCGCCTATGGGCCGAACATCGGCCGCAGATCGTACTGATGGATATTTCTCTGCCGGGTTTCAACGGCTTCGAGGCCGCGCGTCTCATCCGGCAGATGGAGGAAACCGGCGGCGGGATACGCACGCCGATCATCGGCGTTCTCACCCAGGCCTTCGAGCGCGACCGCGCCGAATGCGTCAAGGCAGGCATGGACGACGTCATCATGAAGCCGGTCAGCCCCGATATGCTCGAAATGGTATTTCAAAACTATCTGATGGAAGAGGCTGCACGGGCGCGAAACTGACGAACATCCGTCAACTCCCCAGATTTTGGGGCGCTCCGCGCCGCGACGGCCGCTGATTTACTATCGAATTGTTAAGATATGGCGGTCATTCTTTATGCGGCTGCGGAGGAAAAGCTCAGGTTTGGATAATGAAGTCGGCGGAAACAGCTTCTTTCCTGACCGTGAGTCAGAACGAGCTTCAGGCAATGGCCTATACCGATCCGCTGACCGGATTGGGAAACCGCAACCGTATGCGGGAGAAGGTCCTGCAGATTTCCGCCGAGCGCGCCAGCGACCCGGCCCCTTTTACCATCGGCATTGCCAATCTCGACAGCTTCAAGCCGATCAATGATCTTTTCGGCTCTGCGGCGGGTGACGAGATCCTTTGCCAGGTGGCGCATCGCCTCAAGGCCTGCATTCCCGACGGTGCGCTGGTCACGCGCCATGATGGCGATGAATTCGCCTTCGTGCTGCCGCTGATCTTCGAGCGGGCGAGTGCCGAGAAATTCGGCCAGATGATCCGCGAGGTGCTGTCGGCGCCCTATGACCTCGGCGACCGCAACGTCCGCCTTTCCGCTTCCTTCGGCTTCGCCATCTATCCCTTCGCCGGAGAAGATTGCGAAGAGTTGCTGAAGAGCGCTGAAACCGCGCTCTACCGCTCCAAGCGCCGCGGCCGCGGCCAGATCACCGTCTATTCGCGCGAAATCGCACAGGAAATGAAGCGAGCGACGCAGTTGGAGCAGGCGCTCAGAAACGCCATCATATCAGACGCGATCGACGTGCATTTCCAGCCAATCGTCTCGCTGTCCAACAATCAGGTCCTGGGCTTCGAGGCGCTTGCCCGCTGGAACGATCCCGATCTCGGCTTCGTCTCGCCCGGCGTCTTCGTACCGCTCGCCGAAGAGCGCGGCTTCATCGATGCGCTGTCGGAGGCGCTCTTGCGCAAGGCTGCGGAAGCGGCGCTTTCCTGGCCGCGCGAACTCTTCCTGTCGTTCAATCTCTCCTCCGCGCAGCTGATGGATCCGGGCACGAGCAGCAGCGTCCTGTCTATCCTCGGCCGCGTCGGCTTTGATCCGCATCGCCTGGAGCTGGAGATCACCGAGACCGCGGTGATGGGCTCGGCTGACACCGCTCACCGCATCATCGCCGATCTGCGCGCCGCCGGCGTGCGCATCTCGCTTGATGATTTCGGAACCGGCCAGTCGAGCCTCGGGCGCCTGCGTGACTTCATCTTCGACAAGATCAAGATCGATCGCGCCTTCGTCTCGCGTATCAATTCCGACCGTGCCTCCGAACACATCATCAAGGCGATCCTCGCCATGTGCGAGGGCCTGGAACTGGAAGTCGTGGCGGAAGGCATCGAGGATTATACAGAAGCGGTGAAATTGCGCACGCTCGGCTGTGGCATGGGCCAGGGCTATCACTTCGGCCGTCCGGCGGACGGTATCGCCACGCTGCGTTTCCTGCACGAAAACTATTACGACGCAACGCTCGCGGAGCGTGCCAGCGCATAAGGCCGACTTTCACATAAATAAAACGATGGCGCCCCTAGGAGCGCCATCGTCTACGCTATACTACCGTGCACGGGTTACTTCGGCGTGGTCGAGCCGGTCGCCGTGGTGTCGGTGCCCGTCGCGGCCGGAGCCTTCTCAGCCGACTGCATTGCCAGCGTCTTGAACTCAGGTGCGGCCTTCAGCGATTCAGCCGTTTCATCGGTCGTCAGCTTGACGCTGCCATCCTGGGTGTTCTGGGCGATGGTGATCTTGTCCATCGGGACGGCGACGTTCTTTTCGCCGATACCGAGGAAGCCGCCGACGCCGACGATCGCGGCAACGATGCCGCCGTCCTTCTTGAGGATCAGGTCGTTGACGCTGCCGATGCTTTCATTGTTGGCATTATAGACCGACTGGCCGATATAGGTGTTGGCGCTGACCTGGTCGGGCGCCTGTTCGGTCAGATAAGCGGCCTGAGCGGTGTCGGCCGTCGGTGCCGGGGCCGGAGCCTGTGCGGCATCACCTGCGGGTTTCGTGACGTCAGGTGTCACCGGCGGTTTCGGTGCTGCCGGATCGGCGGGAGCTGCCTGCGTCGGAGCGGCAGGGTCTGCCGGCTGGGGGGCCGTCTGCGAGAATGCCGCCGGTGCGAAAGCCGTGGCAAACAATGCGCCAGCGGCAACGGTCGTCAGAAGTTTGCGTGTCATTTCGAACCTACTTTCATTTCCCTGGAGCAGTTGGTGACGCGACAAAGCCTGTTTTTCAGGCATTCGTGCCGCGCCGGTTCGAAGAGGAAATGACTGGTGGGCCTATTGGTTCCGGCTGAAAACACGGAAAATTTCTCGATTTTCACGGAACATTTATCGAAGAGCCGGCCGTAAAATGCAAAAAGCGCTCCACTTGGGAGCGCTTTCATTGCCGAGGGCCATCGGTATTCAGATCACGTATACGGGATCGAATATGCCCTTGACGTCGATGCCGAGCTCCAGCAGCGCGCCGGCGCTGGGCTGCGCCGAACGGGCATCCTCGTCGAGCCCTTCCCAGGCGGTCGTCACCGCCAGCCGGCCGGCATTGGCGCCGATGAAGGCAGGGCAGGAGGGCTGGACGGCGGGAACCTTATAGCGTGAGATGCGCAGGCCGTCCGGATTGTACCGGTCGACGACGCCGGCGCCCCAGCGCGCATTCCAGATATAGCCGTCGGCATCGACTACCGAACCGTCGATACCGCCGGGCTCGTTCATGCTGTCGACGAGCACGATCGGCTCGCCGGCAGGCAGACCGGTCTGCGGATCGACCATGACGCGCATCAGCCGGTTGATGCGGGAATCCGTGTAGTAGCCGATCGTGCCGTCCGGGGAAAAGCAGATGGAATTCGGAATGCTGATGCCGTTGAAGATCTTCGTCACCTTGCCGCCGGCGACGTGATAGATGGCGCCGGCCTGGTTTTCCGCCCGCTTGCTCATCGTGCCGATCCAGAGTGAGCCGGAGGGATGGGTGCGGCCGTCGTTCGAGCGGTTTTCCGGCCTGTCGTTTTCGAGCGCGGCATAGAAGGTGAGGTTGCCGCTGCCCACGTCGCGCACGAAAAGCCCCTCCTCGGTCGCGATCAGCTGCCGTCCGGCGTCGATGCGGGCCAGCACGCTTGCCATGACCGGCAGCGAATGGACCTTTTTGGCGCGTGTCGAAAGGTTGAGCTCGTGCAGTTCCTTGCCGAGGATGTTGAACCACCAGACGGTATCGCTGTCCGGATCATAGGTCGGACCTTCGCCGAGAACGGAATTGGTGTTGCAAAGGGTCTTGCCCTCGAACTCGTAGATGTCGGTCATACGTTCACGCTCCCATGGCTGCATCATAGGCGTAAATGGTCGCCTTGGCGCGCTCGGCAACCTCTGCCGCGGTCATTCCCGGTTTGTAGATGCTGGTGCCGAGGCCGAAGGCGAAGATGCCGGCTTTGGTGTAATCGGCGAAATTCTTGTCCGATACGCCGCCGACGGCGGCGATCGTGAGCTCCGGCGGCAGGATCGCCCGGATCGCGGTGATGCCGGAGGGACCGAGCACGCTGGCGGGAAAGAATTTGAGGCCGGTGGCGCCGGCACGCGCTGCAGCCAGCGCTTCGGTCGGCGTAAAGACGCCAGGCATCGTCACCATGCGGTATTCACGCGCCCGGATGATCACCTCGGGCTCGACATTCGGTGTGACGAGCAGCTTGCCGCCGGCCGCATCGAGGCTGTCGACCGCTTCGACGGTCAGCACCGTGCCGGCGCCGATCAGCACCTCGGCCGGCGCCATTTTCGCGGCGATCTCGATGGATTTGAACGGCTCCGGCGAATTGAGCGGGATCTCGATCGCCGTCAGGCCGTTTTCGATCAGGGCGCCGACGACGCTTTCGGTCTCGTCGGGCCTGATGCCGCGAAGGATGGCGATCAGCGGGCGCTTCATCTCGGGGAAGGGGATGCGGTTCATCGTGTCGGCTTTCTCAATTCGGCCAGATGGCTTCGGCGGCAGCCGAAAGCCCGCGGCGCACGGCGGCGTCCGCATCGATGGCGGTGAAGTCAAGGGAGAGAGTTCTGAAGGCTTGCTCGTAGAGCGCCTGCAGCCGCCCGGAGGCGACGAGGGTAATGCCGGTGCCGTTTGCCGCATCCTGCAGCGCACCGGCGATTTCGAGGCCGATCAGCGTGCCGGAAAGCCGGGCTTGGGCGGCAGCAGCGGAGATCCCGTGCAGGAGCTGGCCGGAGCGAGCGGTAAAAAGCAGATTGGAGGCAAGTGCGGGATGCGCGAAGGCCGCCGATACGGCCGCCTCGAAGGCAGCCGCATCCGTCGGCTGTTCCTCGGCGCCAGCAACGGCATGCGACAGGATCGTGTGTTTGCTGACCACGTCGAAAAGCTCGCCGGTCATGAAGGTCGAAAAGCCGGTGACCTTGCCGTCCGCGACATGCACCCATTTCGAATGCGTGCCCGGCATGCAGACCGCCTGGGCCCCGGAGCTCGCGCGGCCGAGTGCGCCGAGAAGCTGCGTTTCCTCGCCGCGCATGACGTCGGGTCTTGCCGCGTCGCGCTGGGCAAGGCCCGGCAGGATACGGATGTCACGGCTTTCCCCAGGCGCGGAAACCGCCCCGGTCAGGATCGAGGCGAGGGGCGCCGGCACGTCGATATAGCCGGCTTCGACCCACCCCTGTCTTGCGCCGGCCATGCCGCAGACGATCACCGGCAGGTTTTCCGGCGCTTCGATGGCGGCAAGATGGGCTGACAGCACTTGGGAAAAGCCGGTCTTTGCCGCGCTCGTCATGCCTTCGCCGCTGCGGCGTTCGGCCAGGATGCTGCCGTCCTTGCCGATCAGCCAGAGCCGGAAGCTGCTGGTGCCCCAGTCCACCGCGACATAAGCGGGATTTGCCATTACAGAATGCCTCCATCGACGATCAGGGACTGGGCGGTCATCGCAGCCGCGCAGTCGGATGCAAGAAACAGGCAGGGCCCGACGATCGCCTCGGGCTTGAGCGCTTTTTTCAGGCATTGCTGCTCCACCGAGCGCGCAATGCTCTCCTCGGTCAGCCAGAGCTGCATCTGCCGTTCGGTGACGACCATGCCGGGCAGGATGCAGTTGACCCGGATATTTTCCGGCCCGAGCCTGCCCGCCATGCTCTTCGTCAGCCCGACGACCGCCGCCTTCGCCGCCGCATAGGAGGGAAAACCGCCCATGTTCAGCTTGAAGGCGATCGACGACATATTGACGATCGCGCCGCCGCCGGCGGCTCGCATCGACGGCGCCACCGCCTGCGAGGTGAAGAACACATGGCGCAGGTTGACTGCCTGGTTGTTGTCCCAATAGGCCTCGGTCACCTCGTCGAATTCGTGGCGGTCGTCCCAGGCGGCATTGTTGACGAGTACCCGGATCGGCCCGGAAGCGGCAACGACGCTATCGACCGTGCGCCGGATCGCCTCGATATCGCGCAGGTCGGCATGATAGAAGGTAACGGGATGGGCCGTTTCGCGCGACAGCTTTTCGGCAAGCCTGCTGCCGGCGGCCTCTGCGATATCGATGAAGGAGACCTTGGCGCCCTGCCGTGCGAAACCTTCGACGATCGCAGCGCCGATGCCCGATCCGCCGCCGGTCACGAGCACGGCTCGGTCTTTGAACTCGGGAAACTGTGCTGGCATGTGCGGTCCCATTTCCTCCCGATATTTTTGTTCCATTATTTGGAACTTAATTTGACTATATGGAATTATCGAATTAGGCTGCCCTGTCTGTCAAGGGCGGAAGAGATGATGAATTCAAACGGCGATGGTATCACGCAGGCACGCGAAACCGGCACGCTCGGCAAACTGATGGTTCTGCTCGATCTCGTGACCCATGCCGATGCGCCGCTGCGTTTCACCGATATCCTGTCGCTGGCCGGCCAGCCGCGCGGCACGCTGCATCGCCAGTTGAGCCATCTTGTGGAGGAGGGGCTGCTCGAACTCGACGGCGACGGTCGTTACTCCCCCGGCCTGCGCCTGCTCGATTTTGCGGCGCGCAGCTGGGCGCGCAACGAATTCCGGCTGATTGCCGAACCGCACCTTGCCGCTCTGCAGCAGGCGACCGGAGAGACGGTGCATCTCGGTGTCCTCAGGGGATCGTCGATCATCTATCTCGACAAGGTGGAAGGCCGCCAGTCGGTGCGCATGTACTCGCAGATCGGCAATGCCTCCCCCTGTTACTGCACCGGCGTCGGCAAGGCCGCGCTTTCCTTGCTTGCGCCCGAAAGTCTGAGAGGCCTTGTCGCCGGCTTGAGCTTCACCAGGTTCACGGCCTCGACGCATGTTTCGGCTGAAACGCTGCTAGCCGAAATCCGCGAGATTGCCGATCGGGGCTATGCCTTCGACTGCGAGGAACATGAGGCCGGTATCCGCTGCGTTGCCGCGCCTGTCTGGTCCGAGGACCGGACTTTTATCGGCGGAATATCGATTACCGGCCCGGCCTATCGACTGTCGATGGAACTTTTGCGCGAATGGGCCGTTCCAGTTCAGCTGGCGGCTGAGAGGATCATGGAGGGCATGCGTATCCGCCTCGGTCCACGCCGCTGACGGAACAAACGACATTTGCCTCTTTGCTGGGACGCGATCGCAGAGCATGCTTATGATGAGCGCGATATTGAGATTTGGCGGCGAATCACCACAACTGAAACCGTCCGCGAAATCTCAATCATTCACCGGCCGAACGCTTCACGCCGAGGCCCATTCCATTTGATCCAACCAGCGATCGTCATTGCCCGATGCATTGAACCGGCCGTGGGGCGGGTTTTGCAAGCGGTTTGCCGGTCGCTGCGACGAAGATGAAGAAATGTGATGGCACCCTTGGCGCAAACATCCCCGGAAGAAGACGACTATGTCGAGGAAATAGCGGGTCTGAAGACCCAGTTCGATATTTTCCGCTTCATGAAACGCGTGACGGAAGATTATCGCTGCCGTGCCTTCATGGTTCTCAATCTGCCGCCGATCACCTCCTTCGACCTGCAGGGCAGCACCGTCATCACCAGCTGGCCGGCCGAGCTTCTGGCGATTTACGACCAGGAGGCCTTGATGGTGAACAGCCCCGTTCTCAGGCGGCTCAGAACCTCCACGCGGCCTTTCCTTTATGACATGACGCGGCCGGACTGGTCGCGCGACGACGGCAAATCCGCCCTCGTCGCCGGGCTGTTCGAACGTTTCAAGATGATGCGCTGCGCCTATTTCCCGACGCATGAGCCGTCCGGTCTGCGCGGCGCCGTCTCCTTCGCCGGCGATCGCGAACCTTTCAGCCCGGCGGAAATGCGCGAACTTTGCTACATCGCCATCCATGTCTTCGACAGGCTCGCCGAGATCCGCAACCTCGACACGCGCATGACCGATACACTGACCGACCGCGAGATCGATTGCCTCAACTGGACGGCGGCCGGCAAGACTAGCGCCGAAATCGCTGAAATCCTCACGCTGTCCGAGCACACGGTCAATCACTACCTCAACCGCGCCACCAAGAAGCTCGATACGGTCAACCGCACCCAGGCGGTCGCCAAGGCGCTGCGGATCGGCCTGATCAAATAAGGTGCAAAAAACAACGGTCCGCTGCGCCGGCCGCCCAGCGCATAGGCACGCTCCTCCCGAAAAGGGATGATCGCGAGCGTATTTGCGCTGTTTCTCCTGTTTTTTCATCTGGCACGCTTTCTGCATCTCTTCGGTCAGAGGTCCAGAGGGGACTTTGGTGACAGCGCCAGGAAATGGCGCGCCCGACACACCGCTGTCCGATGCCGATACCGCTTCTCTCCGGTTCTTCGGCGTCGGCAGCGGTTGTTGCGTTTTGGCACCGCCTTTTGCGCAGCTGTTCAGGTTTCCCGCTTCCTCCACCATTTTTTGCTGGCCTTTTTTCCAGCTTACTCTAGTTCGCCCGCATTGCGCCGGTTCCAGGGGAGGCCGTTGCGGCCATCAGGGCGAAAGCCCGGCGGACTTGATGGCCGCAACGGATTCCGAATTTCTCTTCCCGCTTTGCACAAGCCCGTAGATCCATTCCCGCCCAATGATTTTGATTGGCGAAGACGTGCGCCTCCACTATCTCTACCGCATGATTTGAGGTGCTACGGCGTCGTTTGCGCGTCTTGAAAGACGCGACGCCCCGTAGTCTGAAAGAAGAAGCAGTGAGGGTGGAATGACCGACGTCACCAAGGAACAGGTTCTCGAAACGCTGAAGACCGTGCGTGGGCCCGATCTCGAGCACGATATCGTCGAGCTCGGCATGGTCTCCGACGTCTTCATCTCCGACGGCAAGGTCTATTTCTCCATCACCGTTCCGGCCGAACGCGCCAAGGAGCTGGAGCCGATGCGGCTCGCTGCCGAGCGCGTGATCAAGGAAATGCCGGGCGTCAAGGGCGCGCTCGTGACGCTGACCGCGGACAAGAAAGCCGCCGCCGCTGCTCCCGCCGCCCGTCCGGCGCAGAACCCGTCCCATGGCCATGCCGGCCACGACCACGCGCACGATCATCGGGGCCACGCGCATGCGCACCAGCAGCAGCCTCCGCGCGCCGGCAAGATCGGCGTTCCCGGCATCGGCGCCATCATCGCGGTCGCCTCCGGCAAGGGTGGGGTCGGCAAGTCGACCACGGCCGTCAACCTGGCGCTCGGGCTGCTCGCCAACGGTCTTCGCGTCGGCATTCTCGACGCCGATATCTACGGCCCCTCCATGCCGCGGCTATTGAAGATATCCGGCCGCCCGACGCAGATCGACGGCCGCATCATCAATCCGATGGAGAATTACGGCCTCAAGGTCATGTCGATGGGCTTCCTCGTTGACGAGGAGACGGCAATGATCTGGCGCGGGCCGATGGTCCAGTCGGCGCTTTTGCAGATGCTGCGCGAAGTGGCCTGGGGCGAACTCGACGTCCTCGTCGTCGACATGCCGCCCGGCACCGGCGACGCACAGCTGACCATGGCGCAGCAGGTGCCGCTTGCCGGCGCCGTCATCGTCTCCACGCCGCAGGATCTCGCCTTGATCGATGCCCGCAAGGGCCTCAACATGTTCCGCAAGGTCGAAGTGCCGGTCCTCGGCATCGTCGAGAACATGAGTTATTTCATCGCCCCCGATACCGGCACCCGTTACGATATCTTCGGCCATGGCGGCGCCCGCAAGGAAGCCGAGCGCATCGGCGTGCCCTTCCTTGGCGAAGTACCGCTGACGATGAATATTCGCGAAACTTCCGACGCCGGCACGCCGCTCGTCGCCTCCGAGCCGAACGGCATCGTCGCCGGCATCTATCGCGGCATCGCCGCCAAGGTCTGGGAACAGGTTGGCGGCCAGCCGCAGCGTCCGGCGCCGGCGATCGTTTTCGACTGATGCGGTTCGGTGATAACGACATGCATGAAACAAGGAGCTGAAGCGAGGCCGAATCGGCGTGGGCCAATACCCCAAATTGTGGGGGAAGCGTGGTGAAAAGCCGCTCTTCACGGAAGATGTCTTGATTATTTCACGGCTTTGCTTCATATGCCCCGGCGCCATGATGGCGTTTGCTGCAGATGCTCACTGACGGCCGTCTTCGTTTCGAAGCTTGCCGCCCGCCTGCAAGTTCGGAGTTGTCTTGTCGATCGAAGGATTGGTAACCGCGATGCGGTGGAGCACGACACGCATGCCGGCCGCTAAGGTTGGATGCAGCCGGAGTTGCATGAGCTTTCTTGATCCGCTTTCGTTTCGATCCATGACGAGCGATCTTCGCGCCGCCGCGCTTGCGGCCGCATGGAAGGGCTTGCAATGAAAAGGGTTGTGGCCGCGAAGCGGCGCGAACAGCGGAGGCCGTGCCGGTGATCACCGCCTACTGTTCCAATTGCAGGTCGGTCGAGATCCGCGATATCTCGCACAGGGCCCCCTTTCCCGAGGATGTCGTCTGGATCGACATGGTCGACCCGACCCGTGAGGAGGAGCTCTATGTCGAGAAGGTGCTCGGCATCGAAGTTCCGACCCGCGACGACCTCAAGGATATCGAGCCCTCCGCCCGTCTCTATGTCGAACGCGACGCCGTCTTCATGACCGCTTCGCTCCTCTGGAAGGCTGATACCGACGCGCCGACGCTGACCGACGTCGCTTTCATTCTGGCCGGAAACCGCCTGGTTACCATTCGCTACGCCCATCCCAAATCCTTTGCGCTGTTCATCGCCGCCCTTCACCGGCTGCCGGAAAGCTGGCGCAGCGGCGCTGCCCTTCTCGCCAAGCTCTTGGAAACGATCGTCGACCGCACTGCCGAAATCCTCGAGATCTCGGTCTCGCGCATCGACATCCTGTCGATGCATGTCTTCGGCGACCGGGCAAAGAAGGTGCGCAAGCCGTCGAACTATCTTGAGGAGAAGCTGAGGGATATTGCCGGCCATCACCGGATGATCAGCAAGCTGCGCGACAGCCTCGGTTCGCTTTCGCGCCTCCTGACCTTCTTTCACACGATCCCGGCGATCCAGCAGGACCGCGAGGCGAAGGAACTCTGCCGCACCGTCTCGCGCGATATCCAGTCGCTGTCGGAGCATGCCTCCTTCGTCGCCGCCAACATCACCTTTCTGCTCGACGCTTCGCTCGGGTTGATCAACATCGAGCAGAACTCGATCATCAAGATTTTCTCGATCGCATCGGTGGTGTTCCTGCCGCCGACGTTGGTCGCCTCCATCTATGGCATGAACTTTCAGGTCATGCCGGAGCTGACCTGGGCCGCGGGTTATCCCTATTCGCTGGCCCTGATGGTGATATCAGCCGTCATCCCCTTTTTCTTTTTCCGCTGGAAAGGCTGGCTCTGAGGAGCCTGTTGAAACTTCATGTCTGAAGAGAGCCATCCGAACGAATCCCAGATGACGCCGCGAAAGCTGTTTTATCTTGCGCTGGGTTCCGTCGGCGTCGTCTACGGCGACATCGGTACGAGCCCGCTCTATGCCTTTCGCGAGGCGCTGAAGCCGGTGGCCCATGACGGTCTCACCCGTTTCGAGGTCATCAGCCTGATCTCGCTGATGATCTGGGCGCTGACGATCATCGTCACCATCAAATACGTGCTCTTCCTGCTGCGCGCCGACAACGACGGGGAAGGCGGCACGCTGTCGCTGCTCGCCCTTCTGATGAAGACCGCCAACGGCCATACCGCCTTGCTGATGCTGCTTGGGCTGATGGGCGCCGCCCTCTTCCTCGGCGACGCGATGATCACGCCGGCGCTGTCGGTGCTGTCGGCCGTCGAGGGCCTGAAACTCGTCACGCCGAGCCTTTCGGAATATATCGTGCCGATCTCGGTGGTGATCCTGGCGCTGCTCTTCGTCGTGCAGTCGCGCGGCACCGGCGCCGTCGCAAAGTTCTTCGGTCCGATTACCGCCCTCTGGTTCATCGTCATGGCGGCCGCCGGCATTTCCCATATCTCGGACGATTTTGGCATCCTTGCCGCTTTCAACCCCTATTATGCCGTCAGCTTCCTGCTGCATGAAGGCTTCTACGGTGTTGTCGTGCTCGGCGCCGTCTTCCTGACGGTGACGGGTGCGGAGGCGCTTTATGCCGACCTCGGCCATTTCGGCCGCCGGCCGATCCAGTGGGCCTGGTTCCTGCTGGTCTTCCCGGCGCTGACGCTGAACTATCTCGGGCAGGGTGCCCTCGTTCTCGGCAAGCCGGAAACGATGTCCGATCCCTTCTATCTGATGTATCCGCAGTGGGCTTTGCTGCCGGTCGTCATCCTTGCGACCGCCGCGACCATCATCGCCAGCCAGGCGGTCATAACGGGCGCCTTCTCGATGGTGCGCCAGGGCATCAACCTCGGTTTCCTGCCGCGCATGGAAATCCTCTTCACCTCGGAAACCAATACCGGGCAGATCTTCGTGCCTTCCGTCAACGCCGTGCTGTTCATCGGCGTCATCTTCCTGGTCCTGAGTTTCCAGACGTCGGACGCGCTGGCGACCGCCTACGGCATCTCCGTCACCGGCGCCATGGTCGTCACCTCGATCATGGCCTTCGAATTCGTCCGTGCCCGCTGGAACTGGTCGATTCCGGTCGCCATCATCGCGCTCGCGCCGCTGGTCTTGCTCGAGTTGATCTTCCTCGGTGCCAACCTTTTGAAGATCCACGACGGCGGCTATATCCCGATCCTGATCGCCACGGCCTTCACCGTCATCATGTGGACCTGGCGCCGCGGCACGGCGATCCTGATGGAAAAGACCCGCCATACCGACATTCCGCTCGCCTCCTTCGTCAGCTCGATCGAGCGCAAGAGCGAGCATTCCCCGGCCCAGGTTCCGGGCACGGCGATCTTCCTGACCAGCGATCCGGAATCGGCGCCGGCCGCCTTGCTGCACAATCTCAAGCACAACCACGTGCTTCACGACCGCAACGTCATCCTGACGATCCGCACGGTCAACAAGCCGCGCGTGCCGAGCCAGGACCGCTACAAGGTCGAGCAGATTTCCGAGCGTTTCTCCCGCGTCGAGCTGCTCTTCGGCTTCATGGAATCGCAGAATGTCTCGCAGGCCTTGGCGACGCTCCGCAAAACCGGGCTGAAGTTCGACATCATGTCGACCTCCTTTTATCTCGGCCGCCGCAAGCTGGTGCCGGACGCCAAATCGGGCATGCCCTACTGGCAGGACCGGCTCTACATCGCGCTCGCCAACGCCGCGGCCAATCCCTCCGATTACTTCCGCCTGCCGGCCAACCGCGTGGTGGAGCTGGGGTCTCACGTCATTATTTGAGTGTTCCCTTCTCCCCAGCGGGGAGAAGGTGGCCCGAAGGGTCGGATGAGGGGGCCACACGGCACGCCCTTCATTGCCCTTCGCTTGCGCTCAGCGCATCGCTCCTGTCGTCGCTCACCCCCTCATCTGCCTGCCGGCATCTTTGTAACTTCCCTTTATCCGCTGTTGGCGCTGTAATGCCTATTGCGGTGGCGGATGGAAGACCGATGCATCTTTGGGCGTCCGAGCCCGTGGGAGAGCGTGGGTCTCCATCCGCTGTTCCATTGAACCCGAACAGTCGCCGGGGCCGCTTGCGAAGGCAAAGCCCGATTAGGCAAGGATGGGATCAGATGGAGATTGTCGTAGGGATCGACGTTTCGAAAGAGCGCCTGGATGTTGCGGTGCTGCCGCAAGGGGAGGTCTTTGCCGTCAGCAACGACCATGCCGGCATCGAGGAGCTGGTCGCGCGGCTCAAAGCCATCGGTGTCGATGCGATTGGGCTGGAGGCGACCGGCGGCTACGAAATGCTGGCGGTGGCAGGGCTATGGGCGGCGGGATTGACGGTCCTCGTCGTCAATCCGGCACAAGTGCGCGCCTATGCGCATGCGATCGGCCGCAGGGCCAAGACCGATCCGATCGATGCCGCCGTCATCGCCGCCTTCGTTCTGGCGACGAAGCCCGAGATCCGGCCGTTGCGCGATGCCGAGACGCAAGCGCTGTCGGAGCTCGTGGCCCGTCGGCGCCAGATCGTGCAGATGACCGTTGCCGAGGAGAACCGGTTGCGCATGGCGTTGGCCAAGCAGGCGCAGAAGAGCATCAAGCGCCTGCTCGTCGCCCTGCGCCGCGAGCTCGAAAGCCTCGATGCCGATCTCGACAGCCATATCCGTAAGTCGCCGGTCTGGCGGGTGCGCGAGGAGCTGCTGACCTCGGTGCCGGGCGTCGGAGCGACGACGGCGCGCACGCTGCTGGCCGAGTTGCCGGAGCTCGGCAGCCTCGACCGCCGCCAGATCGCCTCGCTGGCTGGTCTTGCTCCATGGACGCGGCAGTCGGGGAAATGGAAGGGCAAGAGCTTCATCGGCGGCGGCAGGGGCAAGGTGCGGGCCGTCCTGTTCATGGCCGCCCTCGCCGCCGCCCGCTACAACCCTGCTCTCAAAGCCTTCCGCGACCGCCTGGTCGCGGCCGGCAAGCCAAAGATCGTCGCAACCGTCGCAACCATGCGAAAATTGCTCACCATCCTCAACGCCATGATAAGGGACGGACGACCATGGCAAAACGCTTGACAAACAAGACAGTCGCTCTCCCCGCTGGGGAGAAGGGAGTTGCCGTAGCGCCTTCGTCCCCTTTCTCCCGAGCCAGAGTAAGAGATTGGACGAAGTTGCTGTTTGCTCCGTCACCGGGAAGTTGCACCGCCGCCCATGCGCAAGGAAAACACCACCAGCATCAGAATATCCGAAAACCGCGCATGGTCACATTCCGGCACGCTCCGTTAACCAGACATCAAGGTTAATGCGGGATTTATAGGGGAATGTTCCCGCGTCCCATGCCCGGAGTTCGTGTTGCGTCGAAAGAGCTCTTCCCGTAGCAAGCTGCGTCTTCTTCCCGAGAACTGGGTGTCGCCTGTCATCTTCGGGCTCGCCGGCTGGCTGATTTTTCCGAGCGTCGCATCCCATGCCGATCTCGCCGCCATGCTTGCCGGTCTCGACCGGGAAGGGGAGAACTGGCGCATGGTGCTGACCAATTCGCCGGCCGGCTCCATCCATCAGGCCGAATTGGCTTTTGCCGATCCGGCGGTGACGGGTTCGATCTCTTCAGGCGCCGGCATGGTGCTGCCGGATGGCCGCAAGGTTGCTTTTACTGCCAAGGACAAGGGCCACGAGGCGACGCCGGACGAGGATCGCGTCAACCGCGGCACCAAGAAAGGCCGCGTCGTCGCCGTCGAGAAGATGCAGCCGCCGAAGGATTTTTCCGCCGGCTCCATCCTGGAGCGTACGAAGATGCTCTTCACCCCGAGCTTCGATCTCAAGGACAGGTCGGCTTTCGTCAAGCCGAAGATCCAGGGCAAGGAAATCGAGATCGCCACATCTTTCTATAAGAAGCAGCCTGTTGTGATCGATAGGGGCGTGCCGGCGATGCTCGCAAGTCTCGTGACCAGCAGCAAGGCCGATGTTCTTGCCACCGCCTATGCGCCGGCAGCGCCGGACTATTCCCGACAGTCGCCCTTCGATTCGATCCTGGCCGAACAGGACAGCGGCCGCTTCGTGCCGGAGATCGGCCCGCGCGATCACGCCTGGGCAGCAAGCGTACTTTCGCCGGACGTCTTTTCCGCCCGCGAGCAGCAGTGCCTTGCCTCCGGCATCTATTTCGAGGCCCGCGGCGAATCGGTCAAAGGCCAGGCGGCGGTCGCCCAGGTGATCCTCAACCGTGTTCGCAACCCCGCCTATCCCAAAACGATCTGCGGCGTCGTCTATCAGAACGAGGACTGGCGCAACCGCTGCCAGTTTTCCTTCGCCTGCGACAGCATCAAGGACCGGGTGAATTCGGAATATCACTGGCGGGTCGCCCGCGACGTGGCGATGGCGGTGACGGCAGGCAAGATCTGGCTGCCGCAGGTGGGCTCGGCGACGCACTACCACGCCGTTTACGTTCGCCCGAAATGGGCAAAGACCATGGAAAAGGTCGGTCGCATCGGTCTCCACGTCTTCTATCGCACCTATGGCGGCGGCTGGAGCTGAGAAAAACCGCCTGGCCAAGCCGTTTTTCGGCCGGGAAAAGCGGATTCTTTCAATCGAATTTGCACGTTCGATCGGAAATCGACCTAACATCTTGATTCGACGGAATTATTTTTCTGGCTGGACAGAAGCTGTCTACGCCTTGACTATACTAATCCCTAAAACTATGTTGCGCGCGACTTCAGAACGGGCCGGAAGGTTCTCAACCTTCGCGTCCAGAGTCCGAATGACCGGGGTAGCGGGAGTGCGGGCGACGGGCAGGCGAGGAGAGATCCATGGCGGACGACCGCGAGGAAAGTCTTGAAAAGCGCCGTGCGCAACTGGGAGCGGAACTCGCGACCAAGCGTGTCGAGGCAGGAGAGGACAGGGCCAGGGAAGCCAACGCCGAGGAAAGCCGTAAAGGTTATGCCCAGGCGATGAAGCTTTCCAGCGAGTTCATTTCCGCCATCGTCGTCGGTGCCTTGCTTGGCTATGTCCTCGACCGTTTTGTCGGCACGGCGCCTTGGGGTTTGATTGTTCTTCTGCTTCTCGGATTCTGTGCCGGCGTTCTGAACGTGTTGCGTTCTGCGGGAAAGGTGTCTCACCCCCTGGACCGCGAGGACGGCAAGAAATAAGGACCGGTTCCCGGTCCAGTGCAATGATCCCGCGTCCTGCGGGCCAAAAAGAGAGAACCTGCGGTGTCTAACGATCCGACTCATCAGTTCCTGATCCAGAAGATTGTGCCGATCGAAATCGGCGGAATTGATTTCTCGTTCACCAACGCATCCCTCTTCATGGCCGCTTCGGCTGCTGTCGCCGCCGGCTTCCTGTATTTCTCGACCTCGAACCGGGCCATCGTGCCGGGTCGTTCGCAGTCGGTCGCGGAAATGTCCTATGAATTTATCGCCGGCATGCTGAAGGAAGGCGCGGGCAAGCAGGGAATGAAGTTCTTCCCGCTGGTCTTCTCGCTCTTCATGTTCGTCCTGACGGCGAACCTGCTCGGCATGTTCCCCTATTTCTTCACGATCACCAGCCAGATCATCGTCACCTTCGCGCTGGCAATTCTCGTGATCGGCACGGTTCTCGTCTACGGTTTCTATAAGCACGGCTTCCACTTCCTGAATGTCTTCGTGCCCTCGGGCGTGCCGGGCATTCTGCTGCCGCTGGTCGTCGCGATCGAAATCATTTCCTTCCTGTCCCGCCCGATATCGCTCTCCGTTCGTCTCTTCGCAAACATGCTCGCCGGTCACATCACGCTGAAGGTGTTCGCAGGCTTCGTAGTCTCGCTTGGAGCTCTCGGTACAGTTGGTGTCGGCGGAGCCGTTCTTCCCCTCATCATGACCGTCGCCCTGACCGGTCTCGAGTTCCTCGTCGCCTTCCTTCAGGCTTACGTCTTTGCGGTGCTGACTTGCATGTACCTCAACGACGCAATCCACCCGGGCGGGCACTAAGGATAACGACATCGACGTCTCCAGGGCGTCAGTCATTCGCCGCAACAACCATTTCAAAGGAGTTCAACATGGAAGCGGAAGCAGCAAAGTACATCGGTGCAGGCCTGGCTTGCTTTGGTATGGCCGGTACGGCTCTCGGCCTCGGCAACATCTTCGGCAACTACCTGTCCGGCGCACTGCGCAATCCGTCTGCCGCTGACAGCCAGTTCGGCCGTCTGGTATTCGGCTTCGCCGTTACGGAAGCTCTGGGCATCTTCTCGCTGCTCGTCGCTCTCCTCCTCCTCTTCGCCGTCTGATATCGGCGAATAGATGGATCACGGCCTGCTGACCGCAAGCCGTGATCCTTTGCATTTGCAGTCCACCTGGAGGTGAGCATGTTTTTTGTGACCCCGGCTTACGCTGAAGAAGCACCGGCGGCAGCGACCGGCACGGATGCGCATGCCGCTCCGGCCGCAGGCGAGGTCCATACCGAGACCGGCGTTGCCGAAGGCGAACACGCCCGCGGCCCGTTCCCGCCCTTTGATTCGACGACCTACGCATCCCAGCTGCTCTGGCTGGTGATCACGTTCGGCGTCTTCTACCTCCTTATGCAAAAGGTCATCGCGCCGCGCATCGGGGCCATCCTCGATCAGCGCCACACGCGCATCTCCCAGGATCTGGAAGAAGCAGGCCGCCTGAAGGCGGAAGCCGACGCTGCCGTCGAGACCTATGAAGGCGAACTGGCCGCTGCCCGCGCCAAGTCGAATGCGATCGGCGCTGCCGCGCGCGACGCCGCCAAGGCCAAGGCCGACGAGGATCGCCGTACTGTCGAAGCCAGCCTGTCGGAAAAGATCAAGGCTGCCGAAGCCCGTATCGCCGAGATTAAGGCGAAGGCTTTCGCCGACGTCGGCACCATTGCCGAGGAAACGGCCGCTGCCGTCGTCGAACAGCTGATTGGTGGCACTGCCGCCAAGGCAGATGTCGCCGCCGCCGTCGCGGCCGCCAAGAAGGAGGCTTGATCGATGGAATTTCACTTTGACGCTACTTTCTTCGCCTTCGTCGGCCTCGTCCTGTTCCTCGCGCTGGTCGTTTATCTGAAGGTTCCGGGCATGATGGCACGGTCGCTTGATGACCGCGCCGACCAGATCCGCAACGAGCTGGCCGAAGCCAAGCGCCTGCGCGAAGAGGCCCAGCATCTGCTTGCCGAATACCAGCGCAAGCGCAAGGAAGCTGAAGCAGAAGCGGCCCACATCGTTGCGGCCGCCGAGCGCGAAGCCGAAATGCTGACCACTGAGGCGAAGAAGAAGACGGAAGAATTCGTCGCCAACCGCACGGCGCTTTCCGAGCAGAAGATCAAGCAGGCCGAAGCCGATGCGATGAAGGCGGTCCGCTCCGCCGCAGTCGATCTGGCGATCGCAGCCGCCGAAACGGTGCTCGCCAAGCAGGCGGACGGCAAGGTCCAGTCCGAACTCTTCGGCAACGCCGTCGGCCAGGTCAAGACCCGGCTCAACTGAGCGGTATTGAATGGAATGAAGGAAAGGCCGGGCATGTCCCGGCCTTTTGTCTTTGTGGAAGAGTTTGTCCTTTACTCGGCCGCGTGCGGCGCCTTGATCCGCCGAGCTGCCCCATCCGCCTGCACCGGCACCTTCGGCCCGCATGCGGGGAGAAGGTGCCGGCAGGCGGATGAGGGGCTGATCGCCAATTTAAAGGTGGGATATGCCGATCTTTTCTTGACGACTTATTCCGAGATCAGCTCGTCCATCTCAGGACCGCCCTCGACTTTCCGCAATGGCCTAAAACTCATCCGGTGCAGGGAGCAGGGGCCGTGTTTCTCGATGCCGGCGCGATGCTGCGCGGTGCCGTAGCCCGCATGCGCGGCAAAACCGTAGTCGGGAAACACGGCATGCGCCCGCGCCATCATCCGGTCGCGCGTCACCTTGGCGACGATCGAGGCGGCGGCGATAGAGACCGAGCGGGCGTCGCCCTTGACCACGGCCTGTCCCGGGCAGTCGAGGCCGGGCGGCACGTCGAGCCCATCCGTCAGCACGTAGCTTGCCGGAATGGCGAGGCTGCAGATGGCGCGGCGCATGGCGTCGAGGCTCGCCTTGCGAATGTCCGTCTCATCGATGCGTGTCGAGCTGGAGGAGGCGATGGAGACGGTCGCCGTCGCAAGGATCTGCACGAACAGTTCCTCGCGCCGCTGCGCGGAAAGCTGCTTGGAATCGTTGAGACCTTCAGGGATGCGCTTGGGATCGAGGATGACGGCAGCGGCCACAACAGGCCCGGCCAGCGGCCCGCGGCCTGCCTCGTCGGCTCCGGCGACCGGCCAGTGGCCGGCCTTGCGGGCTTTGAGCTCGAGCTTGAAATCCGGCACGAGCGGGACCGTGTCGAAAAGCAGGGGAGAATCGGGTGGCGTGCGACGTTTCATGCGGCTGAACCTCGCACGCCAACCCGATTTCCCGCAAGTCCCCGGATCAGGGCGGCGGCCGGGGACGGTCCGGCGGATGGTGGCGGTCAGGGCCATCCGCGGGAATTGCGCTCGGGCTCGAAAACAGGGCGGTTTTATCGAGAAGCCGATGCGCAAGCCTGAAAAATCAGAGCAGCGACAATTGTACCCCGCTGCCATCAGGCGGCACGAACAGATCGTCGCGCAACGGCACGCTGCGCCGCGTCAGTTCGAAGCGTCTCGCCGCCATTTCGAAGCGGCGCGCGATCTGCCAGGCATAAGGGCCGGCGCCCTTCATGCGTTTGCCGAATTCGGCATCGTAATCCTTGCCGCCGCGCATCGAACGCACCAGCGACATCACATGCCGGTAACGATCGGGATAATGCTGCAGCAGCCAGTCGCGGAAGAGCGGGCTGACTTCCAGAGGGAGCCTGAGGATGACGTAGCTCGCCTCGGCAGCGCCGGCCGCTTTCGCCGATTCGAGGATGCGCTCCAATTCGTGATCGTTCAGCGCCGGGATGAGCGGGGCGGCCATGACAGCCGTCTGGATACCGGCTTCGGCAAGCGCATGGATCGTCTCCAGGCGCCGCGGCGGCGTGGCGGCGCGCGGCTCCATTGCCCGGGCGAGCTTGCGGTCGAGCGTCGTCACCGAGATGCCGACGCGCACCAGGTTCTTAGCCGCCATCTCCTGTAGAATGTCGAGGTCGCGCAGGATCATTGCCGATTTGGTGACGATCGACACCGGATGGTTCGCCTTGTTCAGGACTTCGAGGATGCCGCGCATGATGCGCCATTCTTTCTCGATCGGCTGATAGGGGTCGGTATTGGTGCCGATCGCGATCACCCGCACCTTGTAGCCCGGCTTGGCGAGTTCCCGCTCCAGCAGCTTTGCCGCATCCGGCTTGGCAAAGAGCTTCGTCTCGAAGTCGAGCCCCGCGGAGAGCCCCATATAGGCGTGGGTCGGCCGGGCGAAGCAATAGATGCAGCCGTGCTCGCAGCCGCGATAGGGATTGATCGAGCGATCGAAGGAAATATCGGGCGATT
The DNA here is from genome assembly GCF_002211285.1 of Rhizobium sp. R635. GTDB lineage: Bacteria > Pseudomonadota > Alphaproteobacteria > Rhizobiales > Rhizobiaceae > Rhizobium. The sequence goes on from NZ_LOKX01000001.1 coordinate 391,268, forward strand.
CATTGCGGGTGATGGCCGTGCGGGGTTTTTCGACCTGCACGTCCGTCTTGAAAGGAGGCAGTTCTTCCAGCGTCTGCCAGCCGTCGTCGAAGGTCTCCCGCTGCAGCGCCTCGAACCGCCCTGTCGGGTTCAAGCCCGCGCCACGGCCGCGCCGGCGATCGACCTCGATCCTGAGGCCGGAGGAAACGATCATCGCATCGGCAATATCTGCCGTATTGGCAGGCGCGAATGCGGCCTGCCCTGCCAGGGACTGCTCTCTCATCGGATTCTCCCGCGGCGGAAGAGCCATTGCCTCCGCCCGTTTTGATGATTAAATTCCTATCGTCAAAACGAGAACAATGCAAGAACAAAATGCGGAAAAGGGTGCTGGAAAAAAATTGTGCGGCGCATTATGAATAGTCGATGTTGACTGTTGTTCTCGAATGCCAGGATCAGGAATCCGAACTGGCGCAGACTTTATCGGTGCTCGTGGCAGGCGCGGTGGAAGGGCTCGTCAGCGATGTGATCGTGCTCGACCATGGTTCGCGCGACGGCACTTCACGGGTGGCGGATGCGGCCGGTTGCCGTTTCCATTCACAATGGGATATCAAGGACATCGTTCGCTCGGCCCGCGGTGAATGGCTGCTCTTCGTCGAGCCGGGGGCAAGGCCGCAGGCCGGCTGGATCGATGAGATCGCCGAGTATGTGGCGCTGAACAAGACGCCGGCCCGCTTTACCGCCTCACGTGGTTATCGACGCCCGTTCTTCCAGCGCGTCGCGCGCGCCCGGCCGCCACTGGAACTTGGTTTATTGATGCCGAAGAACCATGCGCTCGCCGCCGCCAGAAGCGGCATGCCACTTGCCGACTTCGTCAAGGGTCAGAAGCCGCGCAAGCTCGTGAGCGAATTGATTCCTTCCTGGGTCGCCCGCGCAGCGCGATAGACGTCGCGTAAAGATGGCGCCCAATACGATTTCGCGCTATAATTTCGCCATGGCGCCGCCGAAGCGCCTCGCTTCGTAACGGATGGCCATGGAATGCCGGTGGACGGCAGAACAGGTCAGCGGAAATCTCCTCTTCTGCCGGGGTCCCGGCGAAAGGAGGTGCGTCGTGGTACGCGGTATGATTTACGGCCTGCTGGCCGTCATAGTGCCGATATCGATGATCGCGCATCCGCATCCGGCAGCATCGCAGACGATGCTCAGTTGCGCAGGCCGATCCGATGTCGTCAGTTTCCTCGACAGGAATTTTGCTGAAAAACTGACAGCGGTCGGGCTGGTCAACCAGAACGCCGTTCTCGAGGTCTATGCCGCCGAAAGCGGTACCTGGACGCTCGTCGTAACGGATGTTCACGGCATAAGCTGCATTCTGCTGTCGGGTGACAGCTGGGAAACGATGCCCACCTTGCCGGGCCTTGCAACATAGAGCCTTCTATTTCGCCGCGCCGCGTTTCAGGTGTTCATCCAGGCGCGGCATGATCTCGACGAAATTGCACGGCATGTTGCGATAGTCGAGCTGAGCTTTCAGGATGCCGTCCCAGGCATCGCGGCAGGCGCCGGGCGAACCCGGCAGCGCGAAGATGAAGGTGGAGTTGGCAACACCCGCCGTCGCCCGCGACTGGATCGTCGCCGTGCCGATCTTCTCATAGGAGATGCGGTGGAAGACGGCCGAAAAACCGTCCATGCGCTTTTCGAACAGCGGCTCCAGCGCCTCGGGCGTCACGTCGCGGCCGGTAAAGCCGGTGCCTCCCGTGGTGATGACGACGTCGATCTCGTCACGCTCGGTCCAGGCGTTGACCTTTGCGGCGATCTTTTCCCGGTCGTCAGGCACGATCGCCCGGTCGACAAGCCTATGGCCCGCCTCGGCGATTCGCGCTGCCAGCGTATCACCCGACTTGTCGGTCTCCGGCGTGCGCGTATCCGAGACGGTGAGAACCGCGATGCCGACCGCGATAAAGGGCCGCTTTTCGTCCAGACCTGCCATCACGCGCCTCCCGGGATCGTTTCCGTCGCCTGGAAATACCAGTCGGGCCGCTCGCCGTGAAGACCCGCCGCCGCGTCCTTCGCCTCGGCCATGGTTGCAAAGATCCCGAAACAGGTGGCGCCCGAGCCGGACATCCGGGCCATGAGTGCGCCGCGGGCTTGCAGCATCGCCGAGATTTCGGCGATTTCAGGCACGAGTTCGCGCGCCGGCGGCTCCAGGTCGTTGCGGGCATCGGCAATTGCCGCGAGCCAGCCGGCGGTTCGCGTGAGTTTCAGGGCCGGATTGTTCTTCGTTGTCAGCCGCTGGAAAACCTCGGGCGTCGAGACGCCTTTCAGCGGATTGGCAAGCACCATGGCAAAGGCTGGCAGATCGGGTATGGGCTCGATATCCTCGCCGATGCCGCGGGCAATCAGCGGCCGGCTCTCAAGGCACATCGGCACATCGGCGCCGAGCTTCAGCGCCAGCGCGGCAAGCGTCTCGACCGGCAGCCTCGTGCCCCAGAGGCGCATCAGCCCGCGCAGCGTCGCAGCCGCATCGGCCGAGCCGCCGCCGATGCCGGAAGCGATTGGCAGGTTCTTTTGCAGGTGGATGTGGACGGGGAAGGCAAGGGCGCCGACCGCTTCGCGCAGGAGATCGCGCGCTCTGAGTACCAGGTTGGCGCCGCCGTCGCCGGCAAGCGTTTCGCCGAAACGGCCCGACAGGGTGAAGGCATCGGCCTGCGCAGGCAGGAAACCCAGCCGGTCGCCGCAATCCGCGAATGTCACCAGCATATCGAGCAGGTGATAGCCGTCCGGCCGCTGGCCCGTCACATGCAGGGCCAGGTTGATCTTCGCGCGCGCCTCTTCGGTGACGCCGAAAGCGTCGGCCAAGCCTTCCTCAGGCATGCGTCGGGTCCGTCAGGATTTCTTGTCGACCGGCGGCGGGGTGACGGGCGCCGGGTCCGGCTGCTTCTTGTCGGCCGCCTTGGCATCGTCGCTGACGGGAGGCAGGCCGTTGGCGATCTTGTCCTTGATCTTGGGGATCTCGGCGGCTTCAGGCTCGGAGCTCAGCGCCCGGTTCCACTGGTAGGCGGCCTCGAGCTTGCGCCCGACACGCCAGTAGGCATCACCGAGATGGTCGTTGATCGTCGGGTCGCCGGCCTTGATCTGCGCCGCCCGCTCCAATTCGTCGACGGCATCGTCGAAGCGGTTGAGGCGGAAATAGGCCCAGCCGAGCGAATCGATGATGTAGCCGTCGTCAGGGCGGAGGTCGACGGCCTTCTTGATCATGCCGAGACCTTCGTCGAGGTTCCTGTTCATGTCGATCCAGGAATAGCCGAGATAGTTCAGCACCTGCGGCTGATCGGGGTTGAGTTCCAACGCCTTGCGGAAATTCGGTTCCGCCTGATCCCACTTCTTCAGCCGCTCATAGGCGATGCCGCGCTGGAAGAAGACGCTCCAATTGGGGCGGCCGGGGAAGGGGCCGATCATTTCGACGGCCTTGTCGTAGTTGGCAGCCATCGCCTCGTAGTCCTTGGCGTCGGAGAGAACGCTGCCATAGGCGAGGTAGCTGCGGATGTCCTTCGGGTCGGAGGCGATCAGCGCCTGCAGATGCTTGCGCGCCTCGTCCACCTTGCCGCCCTGGGCAAGGGCAAGGCCGAGCTGCAGCTCGGAGATGCGCCGCATCGGCGAATTCTCCGGCACTTTCTTGTAGAGCGCGATGGCGCGGTCCATCTGGTTCTGCTTTTCGGCGATGCCGCCGAGCAGCACCAGCGTATCGGCGCTGTTCGGATCGAGCGCATTGGCCGTCTGCAGATAGAGCGAGACGATGTCCTCGGCGCCGTCGCGGTTCAGCGCGCCACCGACGGAGAAGAGCACGCCGGCAGCCCCTTCTTCGGCCGTCTTGACCTGCTGTTCCTGCTTCTCGCCCTTCTCGATGCTGTCGCGCAGCGCGTTCAGCGGCGCATAGTTCGGCAGCAGGTTGTCGCCGACGGAAACGGCGTCGAGCGCCTTCTGCTTGTTGCCCTGCGCGGCTTCCAGGCGGGCAAGCGCCATGACAGCACGCATGAAGGTGTCGGGCGCCGTTGCGCCGCCTTCCTTGTCGAGCACGGCATCGTTCAGATGCTGGCGGGCGGATTTCACGTCGCCGGCGACGATGGCGATCGCACCGGCATTGTAGTTCTGGAAGATGCGGAACCAGTCCGGCCCCTTCATCTTCTCGACCATGGCGAGCGCGTCCTTGCCGCGGCCGGCGCCGACGCGGGCCCAGGCGAGCAGAAGGTCGTTCATCATCCGGTCGAGATCGTTCGGACCCTTATATTTCAGGATCGCCTCGGCGGTCTTGTAGTCGCCGCGGCGCACGGCATCCATGCCGCGCACGATCGTTGTTATGCGCTCGACGGATGGATCGCCTTTCAGGTCGTTGGCATAAGTGACGCCATCCTTGATGTCGCCGTTGAGCAGCAGCGAAATCATCAGCCGCTGGCGAATCTCCGGATTGCCGGGCTCGATCTGCAGCGCCTTCTTATAGAGTTCGATCGCCGTTTCGTAATCGTGATCGACATCGGCCGTGCGCGCGGCAAGGAAGGCGCCGGAAAAGGTGGTGACGCTGTCGGCATCGAAGCTTTCGGCCTTGGCGGCATCGCCCACCTTGGCCGCATCCTCGGCACTCACGCCGCCGACACCGCCGAGCGAAAGAACCGCCGCCAGCGCTGCGCTCGTAAGAAGACGGATGGCCAGTCTCTGCCGCATTAGGAAACCTTTCTTCGAGAGCGTCCCGGCCAAGGCGCCGGTCGCAAAATCAGTTGCGATCACTGATTCATAACAGGATGGCTTTTTTGAAGCGGCGCCGCAAGAAAATCAGACTTCGATCGAGGACGTTTGATCAGTTGACGCGCTCGATGCAGAAATCGATCACTTCCATCAGGGCGGATTTCCATACCGTGTCGGGAAGCGGTGCGAGCGCGTCCCGCGCGATCGTGCCGTAATGAACGGCCCGGCCGATCGTATCGCTGAGCGTGCCGTATTTGGTGATCAGCCCCAGTGCCTTTTCCAGGTTGGCGTCGGTGCTGTTGCCGGCTTCGATCGCATCGCGCCAGAAGGCGCGCTCGTCCTCGGTGCCGCGGCGATAGGCGAGAATGACCGGCAGGGTGATCTTACCCTCGCGGAAATCGTCGCCGACATTCTTGCCGAGATCGGCTGCCTTGCCGCCGTAATCAAGCGCGTCGTCGACGAGCTGAAAGGCGAGGCCGAGATTCATGCCATAGGATTTCAGTGCGTTGCGGCCGGATTTGCCGGCCTCGGCGACGATCGGCCCGACTTCCGCGGCGGCGGCAAAGAGTGCGGCGGTCTTGGCGCGGATGACGGCGAGGTAATCATCCTCGGTCGTCTCCATGTTCTTGGCGACGGAGAGCTGCAGCACCTCGCCTTCGGCGATCACGCAAGCCGCAGAGGACAGAACGTCGAGGGCATCGAGCGAGCCGACATCGACCATCATGCGGAAGGCCTGGCCGAGCAGGAAGTCGCCGACCAGCACGCTAGCCTGGTTGCCCCAGATCATGCGCGCCGTCGATTTGCCGCGGCGAAGGTCGCTTTCATCGACGACGTCGTCATGCAGCAGCGTCGCCGTGTGCATGAATTCGACCGATGTGGCGAGTTTGACGTGATTTTCGCCCTTGTAATCGAACAGCGAGGCGCTAGCCAGCGTCAGCATCGGCCGCAGCCGCTTGCCGCCTGATGAGATCAGATGGTTGGCGACCTCCGGGATCATCTGCACGTCGGAGCCGGCCTTGGATAGAATGAGCTGGTTCACCCGCTCCATGTCGGCCTTGGTGAGATCGACCAATGGCTTTATGGATGCCAGTTTGTTTTTGCTTTCTTCAAGCGGTATGACCACGCCCAACGACCCGGACTCCTGTTCATTCATTACGGCTGACAATAGAAAGGGGCGATGGGCGCGGCAAGGGGTGAATTGTCGCGCTGGGCGAAATTGGAAGGAAAACGACGGCAAATGCATGAACTTATCCGCGCCAACGACGCTGTTCTTCTCTCTTTTGCCGAGAGCTTGATGAAGGATGCGGGAATTCACTGCTTCATCGCCGATCAGGGCATGAGCGTGCTCGAAGGCTCGCTCGGCATGCTGCCGCGCCGCCTCCTGGTGGACGAGGAGATGGCCGATCAGGCGCGCCGCATCCTGATCGACGCCGGTCTCGGCGGCGAACTGCGCGAGAAGAAGTGAGCGTAATGACCGGGAAGCCTGCCGAAACCATCGATGCCTTCCATCGCGGCGCCTTCCATCTGGTGCAGCCGAAGGGCAGGGGGCATCGCTCCGGCATGGATGCGATGCTGCTGGCCGCCCTCGTCGCCGACGATCGCCCGGTCCGGGTTGCCGATCTCGGCGCCGGCGCAGGTGCAGCCGGCCTTGCCGTCGCCTCGCGCCTTGCCAACGCGCAAGTGGTGCTGTTCGAGCGCTCGGCCGAGATGGCCGATTATGCCCGTCGCAGCATCCTCCTGCCCGAAAACGCTCATGTCGCCGGCCGCGTCAGCGTCATCGAAGCCGATGTGACGCTGACCGCCAAGGCGCGCAACGATGCCGGCCTCATCGACGAGAGCTTCCACCACGTCATCATGAACCCGCCCTTCAACGATGCCGGCGACCGGCGCACGCCGGATGCGCTGAAGGCCGAAGCCCATGCGATGACCGACGGCCTGTTCGAAAGCTGGATCCGCACGGCGGGCGCCATCATGATCCCGGGAGGGCAATTGTCGCTGATCGCGAGGCCCCAATCGATCGCCGAGATCATCGATGCCTGCGGCCGGCGCTTCGGCGGCATCGAGATTACATCAATCCATCCGCGCCCCGGTGAGAATGCCGTCCGTATCCTGGTGACGGCGATCAAGGGTTCGCGGGCGCGGCTGTCGCTGCGCGCGGCCCTCATCATGCACGAAGAGGGGAGCCACAAGTTCTCCCCTCTCGTCGATGATTTCAACAATGGCCGGGCGGCCTATGCCAGGCTTTAGCCGGTGACGAAGTCGAGAAGCAGCTTGACGTTCAGGCCGGCGATGACGACCGCGATCAGATAGGCGATGCCGCTCAACCAGCGTGGCGCCACGAGTTCGCCCATCTTGGCACGGTTGGCGGTGAACATGACCAGCGGGAAGACGGCGAAGGAAAGCTGCAGGCTGAGCACCACCTGGGTGAGGATCAAAAGCTCCGCCGTGCCCTTGTCGCCATACCAGATGGTGACGATCGCCGCCGGCACGATGGCGATGGCGCGGGTGATCAGGCGGCGCATCCACGGTTTCAGCCTGATCTTGAGGAAGCCCTCCATGACGATCTGGCCGGCAAGCGTTGCCGTCACCGTCGAGTTGAGGCCGCAGCAGAGCAGCGCGATGCCGAAGAGCGTCGGCGCGATCGCCAGACCCAGCAGCGGCGAAAGCAGCGAATAGGCATTGCCGAGCTCGACGACATCGGTCCTGCCGTGCGCATTGAAAGCGGCGGCGGCAAGGATCAGGATCGAGGCGTTGATCAGCAGCGCAAAGCAGAGCGCGACGGTCGAGTCGATCGTCGCATAGGTCAGCGCTTCCTTCTTTTCGGGCACCGTATGGCCGTAGGCCCGCGTCTGCACGATGCCGGAATGAAGGTAGAGATTGTGCGGCATGACGGTCGCGCCGAGAATGCCGAGCGCCAGATAGAGCATCTCCGGATTGGTGACGATTTCGGTTGTCGGGAAGAAACCGGTGATGACGGCGCCCCATTGCGGATCGGCAAGGAAGATCTGCACGCCGAAGCAGAGCGCGATGACGCCGAGCAGCGCGATGATGAAGGCCTCCACCCAGCGGAATCCGAGCTTCTGCAGGAAGAGGATCAGGAAAACGTCGAGCGCGGTGATGAGGACGCCGAGTTCCAGCGGGATGCCGAAGAGCAGGTTGAGGCCGATCGCCGTGCCGATCACTTCGGCGATATCGGTGGCAATGATGGCGATTTCCGCGAATGCCCAGAGCGGCACCGAGACATATTTCGGAAAGGCGTCGCGGCAGGCCTGCGCGAGATCGCGGCCGGAGGCGATCGCAAGGCGCGCGCAAAGCGATTGCAGCACGATCGCCATCAGGTTGGAAAGCAGCGCGACGGTGAGCAGCGTATAGCCGAATTTCGAGCCGCCGGCGAGCGAGGTCGCCCAGTTGCCGGGGTCCATGTAGCCGACGGCGACCATATAGCCGGGGCCGGCGAAGGCCGCAGCCCTTCTCCATCTCGAGCTGTGACGCCCGGTTCCGACGGTGCGGTAGACATCCGACAGCGACGCCTCTCCGCGTTCGTGCCGCCAGCCGCTTGTTACATTCGGATTAAGGGCGTCCATGCGATTTCCACCTGTTTTACTGTCAGCGCACTATGACGGATTAGAATGATAATGCAAGTCATTCGCAACAAGAAAATCATCTTGAGGTTTCAGGAACGCGGCCATTGCGTTTGTCGTTCCAGCGCATACATGGATGGCGATCGCGCGACAGCGATGGTGCGACCTGAAGCGAAGGGTGAGAAATGGCCGGATTCTTGAGAAAGCTGCTGCCGAAACGGTTCCGCAAGGACGGCGTCGTCATTCCGGTCGTCAGATTGCAGGGCGCCATCATGAGCGGCGGCGGCCAGTTCCGGCCGACCCTCAATCTCGCCAACGTCGCGCCGGTTCTGGAAAAGGCCTTCGCCATGAAGGACTCGCCGGCGGTCGCCATATCGGTCAATTCGCCGGGCGGCTCGCCCGTCCAGTCCCGCCTGATCTTCACCCGCATCCGTGAGCTTGCCCGTGAGAAGCAGAAGAAGGTTCTGGTCTTCGTCGAGGATGTCGCCGCGTCCGGCGGCTACATGATCGCGCTTGCCGGCGACGAGATCATCGCCGACGCCACCTCCATCGTCGGCTCGATCGGCGTCGTTTCCGGCGGTTTCGGCTTTCCGGAACTCCTGAAGAAGATCGGCGTCGAGCGCCGCGTCTATACGGCCGGCGAAAACAAGGTGATCCTCGATCCTTTCCAGCCGGAGAAGGAAAAGGACATCGAGTATCTGAAGAGCCTGCAGCTCGAAATCCACCAGGTCTTCATATCGATGGTGCGCGAGCGTCGTGCCGGCAAGCTGAGGGACGATGCGACTGTCTTCTCCGGCCTGTTCTGGAGCGGCACGCGCGGCCTGGAACTCGGCCTCATCGATGGCCTCGGCGACATGCGCCAGGAATTGAAGCGGCGCTACGGCCAGAAGGCCAAACTGCAACTCGTCACCGCCGGCCGCGGCCTGTTCGGCCGCCGTATTCCCGGCATCTCGCCGGTCTCGCTCGACGGTGCCGCATCGGGTCTCGCGACGGGGCTTGTCGAAGCGGCGGAAGAGAGAGCATTGTGGAGCCGGTTCGGGCTTTGAGAGGAGCAAGAGAGGGGCATGCCGCAACTTATCACCATCCTGATCCTGGTCTTCTCAGCCTGGTGGCTCTACCGCCGCTTCGTCTCCGACGCCCGCAGGCTCGCCGAAAAATCGCGCCGCGCTGAAAAGGAGCGCCAGACCGGCGCGGTCGGCACGCTGGTCAAGGACCCGGCGACGGGGGAATATCGGCTGAAGCGGGAGGAGGAATAAAATCAAGAGCACGAATTAAAATGCATCCAAGACCCCTCCCCAACCCCTCCCCACAAGGGGGAGGGGCTTAACCTGCCGAACCCCTTTCCAGATATTCGACGTTTCGGGAGGAGCGAGGCGGGCGCTCCGGATTAGTCCCTCCCCCTTGTGGGGAGGGGTTGGGGAGGGGTCTTGAATCTCCCGCCCGCCGCAAAACCCTTGACCCCTGCCGCCCTCCATGGCACCTGTCGCGCCGATAATTCCCAAGCCAGCGGTGCCATCCCATGTCAGCTCTCCCCGACCATATGAACCCGAAGCGCTCCTTTCAGGCGCTGATCCTGACCCTGCATAGCTACTGGGCGGACAAGGGTTGCGCGGTGCTGCAGCCCTACGACATGGAAGTCGGCGCCGGCACTTTCCACCCGGCCACGACTTTGCGCGCCCTCGGCCCCAAGCCCTGGAAGGCCGCTTACGTCCAGCCCTCCCGCCGCCCGTCGGATGGCCGCTATGGCGAAAACCCGAACCGCTTGCAGCATTATTACCAGTACCAGGTCATCCTGAAGCCCAATCCGCCTAACCTGCAGGAGCTTTATCTCGGCTCGCTGGCGGCGATCGGTCTCGATCCGCTGCTGCACGACATCCGTTTCGTCGAGGACGATTGGGAAAGCCCGACGCTCGGCGCCTGGGGCCTCGGCTGGGAATGCTGGTGCGACGGCATGGAAGTGTCGCAGTTCACCTATTTCCAGCAGGTCTGCGGCATCGAATGCTCGCCGGTCGCGGGCGAACTGACCTATGGTCTCGAACGCCTCGCCATGTATGTCCAGGGCGTCGACAATGTCTACGACCTGAATTTCAACGGCCGCGAGGGCGATGAGAAGATCAGCTACGGCGACGTCTTTCTGCAGGCCGAGCAGGAATATTCGCGCCACAATTTCGAATTCGCCAACACAGAGATGCTGCATCGCCACTTCGTCGATGCCGAGAAGGAATGCCGGGCGCTGCTCGACGCCGGCGCCCCCGGCGACAACGCCAACCAGCGCCTGCACAAATGCGTCTTCCCCGCCTATGACCAGTGCATCAAGGCAAGCCACGTCTTCAACCTGCTCGATGCCCGCGGCGTGATCTCGGTTACTGAGCGCCAGAGCTACATCCTGCGCGTGCGCACGCTCGCCAAAGCCTGCGGCGAAGCTTTCCTGCTGACCGACGCCGGGGGCGTGAACCTCTCGAACGAGGCGGCATGACGCAAAAACTTGCCAGCCGTATTGTCCATATCAACGGCTGGCCAGGCACTGGGAAACTGACCGTCGGCCGTTTGCTGGCAAAAAGGCTCGACGCGCGGCTCATCGATAATCACACGCTGCTTAATCCAGCCGAAGCCCTTTTCGCCCGCAGCAACCCTCTGCATGGATCACTGCGCGGGCAGATTCGGCGAGCGGTTTTCGACCATGCCGTACACGCCGATCCGGCTGAAAGTTTCGTCTTTACCGATGCTCTTTCGGATGACGAGCATGATAGCGCGATGTTCTCCTGGTATCTCGATCTGGCTGCGGCCAGAGGCGCGGATCTGGTCGCGGTTCTCCTCGATTGCGCGCCGGAGGAGAATGCCAGGCGCCTCATCTCTCCCGGCCGATCCGAGGCGCTCAAGCTGACGGATACGGCGAAGCTGCAACAACTCCGGGCAAACTATAGACTGTTACGCGGACTGGTCGAACACACAGTCGAAATCGATACGACGGACCTTTCGCCGGAGCGGACGGCGGACCGAATTCTCGCGCATATCGGTGTTTGACGACAGCCGGGTATCCTGCGTAGTCTTTGCGCAAACATTACTTCGTTGCAGGGGATTATCGATGGATGTTGCGCTCGGCGTCATCGTTTTGATCGCACCGACCGCGACAGCTTGCTGCTGACCGATGCTGGCGCCGTCAATCTGAAGAGCGTGGCGGCGTAAGAGCCGTCTCGAAAAATTCGGTCGCTTCCGGCGCTACGCATCTTTTGTATTGCACAAACCGCACCCACATAGTCTTGTCGGGTGCTGCGATCAGTTATGGCTTTGGTATCTCTTTTGAAGAGCGGTTTTCTTTACTTTAAATTTTCATATGAGAATGCCGGCCCCGGGATGTTGCGCCTTTTGTCATGGCCGATCTTATGCGTCATGCTGGCTGTTCTGACTTCGTGCAGCAATTTCGACCAGGAGTTCACGGTCCAGTCGGCAAACAGTACGATCGAAGTCTATACCGATGGCACTGCCTTTGTGTTGGAAAACTTCGATATCTTGGTCAAAAAGGCGCGAAATTACGGCGGCGTTTACGTTGATATCCCTGAACGTTTCAAGGATGTGTCAGGTGGTGTTCACTGGCGAGATTTCGAACTGGCCGCAGCCGGGCGTGATGGGCAAGACGAATATTATTTCAAAGAAAACAATGTGCCGGGCCACTCGATCTATATCGGAAATGAGCACTGCAAAGGCTGCTCTTCAGACCTGCCGACGGGTGTTACAAAGATCCAGATCGCTTATTGGCTCGGCCGCTTGGTTCGTCACGAAAGTGATCGCGAGGTTCTCTTCCTGCCGGCCTATATGGGCCGCGTCCATGGCCAGGGTGCCAAGAAAACGCTTACTCTGAAGCTGCCGCCGGGCGGAACGGTACGGCCTTCGCAACAGGGTCAGGAGGTGGCCTATGATATCATGCGGAGCGCATCGAATGAGATCTTGGTGTCTATTCCAGCAGGTAAAGGGGATAGGGTCCTACCCGACATCGAGATCGAATATCCCGTAGGGACCTTTTTGACCATAACGAGCGGCGAGCGGGTACAGTGGTGGCTCTCCGATCACTTTCTCCCATTCATAAGCATTTTGGGGCCGCTTATCGCTGGTCTGTTTGTCCTCACTCGATTGGGGCAGGGCTGGCGATTGCCCGCACCTTTAATTGCTGTCGATAGCAAGAAGAGCGAGAGCACATCGCCTGCTTTGGCGGCCTATCTGTTTTCGAACTGGAAGCCGGATGCCGCAAAGCCAGCCTTCATGGCGTCTGCCTGTCATCTCGCAATGAAGAGATTGCTTCGCCTTTCCAGCCTTGGCGAGGAATGCGAAGCTTCGGATTTGTCTGCCAGGCAGGTGCGCAAGAAAGGCAAGGTGGAGCGCGCCAGATGGTATGGTCTTCCAGCGGTGACGCGTTCGGTTTTTGGCCGAATTGAAGGGGAGCGGCCTGTCAATGACCGGCGGACGGTCGTAAATGCCCTGTATGGTTTCGAACCTCACTTACGCCAGTTGGTCGCTGAGGAATATTGGAAAGCCAGAGGCGGCGTAGATCGAGCACGGCTTGCGACTGCAACCAGCATTCTGGCTCTTGGCGTTGCTGTCGCGTATTTCTCGGGCCTCTTGATCTTTTCCGGAGCTATCTGCGGGGTATTATTGATTGTTTTCGTGGCTGTGACGATGTTCCGCCACCCGGAGCGGTTTCCCGGAGCAGCTGGCAGCTTCGAGCAATTCAAGCAGGCAATGGCTCTGCTTGTGGGTTTTCCGGCCATGTTGAGTTTTGCACTTTACTATATCGGTACGACTGAGATTATCAGCGAACAGTGGCCATATCTGATGGCGATTTTATTGGATATCGCCGGCATTGTGACTGTTCTGGCGATGCTGCGCTTGCTCACGCCGAAGCAGCGGAAGATTCACAATAACATTCTCATTTTGAATCGCTATTTCCTCGGAGAAATCGAAGGTCCGGCAATGTCGGTGGAATGCTATGAACACTACCTTCCTTTCGCAGTTGCCCTTAACCTCGAACAACGCTGGACCGAGCGCTTCAATCTGTGGCGAGAAAGCGAAAAGATGGAGACCTATGCTCCGGATTGGCGGAGCAGTTCTTAAAGGGACGGCGACATAAAGAGTCTCATCGAAATCGACCGAAGAACGGCTGCGCCAAGATGACTTTGGCCTGCGGAATCACTAACGTGCGATCATCAAATCGGGGAGCTTATCTGCATGTATGTGATACTCGCTATTATCGCGGTCATCGCGTTTTACATCGTCTTCATCTACAACGGCCTGGTTCGCTCCCGGCAGATGGCGGAGGAAGCCTGGTCGGGTATCGATGTCCAGCTGAAGCGGCGCGCCGATCTGATCCCGAACCTGATCGAGACGGTCAAGGGCTACGCTGCTCATGAGAAGTCGACGCTGGAAGAGGTCGTTTCGCTTCGCAACAAGGCGCAGGCCGTGCCATCGGGCGATGTCGCGGGCAGAGCGCAGGCGGAGGGCTTGCTCGGTCAGGCGCTCGGCCGGGTCATCGCGCTTGCCGAGGCCTACCCGGACCTCAAGGCCAACCAGAACTTCGCCGAACTCCAGGCTTCGCTCGAAACCATGGAAGGCGAGCTGCAGATGGCGCGGCGTTATTACAACGGCGCTGCGCGCGACCTGAACGTCAAGGTCGAGAGCTTCCCCTCCAATCTCGTCGCCGGCCAGTTCGGTTTTGCCAAGCGGGACTATTTCGAAATCACCAATGAGGCCGATCGCGCCGTCCCCAGCGTGAAATTCTGACGATCCGGCATTTTGCCTTTGCAAGAAAGCGGTTAAGAGCAAGGGCAGATTGCGACGCGTTTTTAGGCTCGCCCATGGACGGAAGAACAGCATGACACGCACAGCCAAACTCACGATCATTCCGCCGGGCGGGCCGCTTTCGGGCCGCGCCATGCCGCCGGGCTCCAAGTCGATCACCAATCGCGCTTTGCTGCTCGCCGGCCTTGCCAAGGGCACGAGCCGGCTGACCGGCGCGCTGAAGAGCGACGATACGCGTTATATGGCCGATGCGCTGCGTGCGATGGGTGTTGCGATCGACGAGCCCGACGACACCACCTTCGTCGTCACCGGCAGCGGCAAGCTCCAGCCTCCGAAAGCACCGCTCTTCCTCGGCAATGCGGGCACGGCGACACGCTTCCTGACGGCCGCCGCCGCCCTGGTCGACGGCACCGTCGTCGTCGATGGCGACGAACATATGCGCAAGCGCCCGATCGGCCCGCTGGTCGAGGCGATGCGCACGCTCGGCATCGACGTAACAGCCGAGACAGGCTGCCCGCCGGTCACTGTCAGAGGCACCGGCCGCTTTGAGGCCGACCGAATCCTGATCGATGGCGGGCTGTCCAGCCAATATGTTTCGGCGCTGCTGATGATGGCGGCCGGCGGCGATCGTCCGGTCGACATCGAACTCGTCGGCGAGGATATCGGCGCGCTCGGCTATATCGATCTCACCACGGCGGCGATGAAGGCCTTCGGTGCCAAGGTCGAAAAGATCAGTCCCGTCACCTGGCGCGTCGAGCCGACCGGCTACCACGCCGCCGATTTCGTCATCGAGCCGGATGCATCCGCCGCGACCTATCTCTGGGCGGCTGAAGTGCTGAGCGGCGGCAAAATCGATCTCGGCGTGCCGAATGAGGCCTTCACCCAGCCGGACGCCAAGGCTTACGAAACCATCGCCAAATTCCCGCATCTGCCGGCCGAAATCGATGGCTCGCAGATGCAGGATGCCGTTCCGACGATCGCTGTGCTTGCCGCCTTCAACGAAACGCCGGTCCGCTTCGTCGGGATCGCCAATCTGCGCGTCAAGGAATGCGACCGCATCCGCGCCCTGTCCACGGGGCTCAACAACATCCGGGAAGGCCTGGCCGTCGAGGAGGGTGACGATCTGATCGTTCACTCCGACCCCGCTCTCACCGGTCAGACGCTGCCGGCCGAGATCGACACCTTTGCCGATCACCGCATCGCCATGAGCTTTGCGCTCGCCGGCCTCAAGATCGAGGGCATCACCATTCTCGATCCCGATTGCGTCGGCAAGACCTTCCCCGCCTATTGGCGGACACTCGCCGCCCTTGGCGTGACATATCGCGACAAGGATTGAGGCAAGGCGCGGCCGAGGCTGCCGGCGGGAGACAGGGATGGAGCGTCGGTTTTTCGGATTTTGCCTGGCGCTGCTCCTGATGCTCGCCGCACCGGCGGCCTTTGCCGCCGAGGTCATCGACAGTTTCGCCTCGGACATTACGCTCGAAAAGAGCGGCGCGATGACGGTGGCGGAAACCATCACCGTCAATGCCGAGGGCAACCGGATCAATCACGGCATCTTCCGTGACTTCCCGCTCTATTTCACCGATGCCGGAGGCCGCCGCCGCAGCGTCGATTTCGACGTGGTGTCGGTCAAGCGCGATGGCGAAAACGAGCCTTGGCATACCGAATCGATTACAGGCGGCATCCGCATCTATGCCGGCTCGGCCGACGTCACGGTGACACCGGGCCGCCACCGCTATGTCTTCACCTACCGGACCAACCGACAGATCCGCTATTTCGACGATCACGACGAACTCTATTGGAACGTCACCGGCAACGGCTGGATCTTCCCGATCCGCTCTGCCACGGCGACGGTGAAGCTGCCGTCGGGTGTCGCTGCCACCGAGACGACCTTCTTCACCGGCCCGCAGGATGCGACCGAGAAGAATGCCCGTGTCAGCGAAACAGGCGCCGGCCTCGTATTTTCCACGACCGCGCCGCTTGATGCCAATGAGGGCCTGACCTTCGCGATCCGCATGCCGAAAGGTTCGATCGATCCGCCGAGCGCGGACATGGAAAGCTCCTGGTGGCTGAAGGACAACCGCAACTATTTCATCGGTTTCGGCGGCCTGATCCTGGTTTTCGCCTATTATCTCCGATCATGGCTGAAGGTCGGCCGCGATCCTGCCCGTGGCGTCGTCGTACCGCGCTGGGACGCGCCCGACGGCATCTCGCCGGCGCTGGTCAACTACATCGACAATAAGGGCTTCTCCCGTGGAGGATGGACGGCGCTTGCATCAAGCGCACTCAATCTTGCCGTCCGCGGTTACGTCAAGCTCGATGACCTCAAGGATTCGATCATCATCCGCGGCACCGGCAAGCCGCTCGGCCAGGAGAAATTCCAGGCCGGCGAAGCCGAATTGCTGAAGGTCGCCGGTGGCGCGGGCGCGACGCTGAGGATCGACAAGGCGAATGGCGAGCGGGTGAAATCCGTCGGCCAGAACTTCCGCTCGGCGATCGAGAAGGAACATCGCGGCAAATATTACAATTCGAACCTCGGCTATACCACAGGCGGCATCGCGCTGAGCGCTGCCGCCCTGGTGGTGCTGTTCGTTTATGGCTCGCTGGAGCCGGACACGATCGCGCTGATGCTGATCCCGATCGCCATCTCGGTCTTTGTCGCCGTCTTCGCCGCCGGCCTGGTCAAGTCGCTGCATCATGGCGCGTCGCTGTTCGGCAAGATCATGGCGGTCATCGCCGCAGCGATCGGCGTTTTCGTCGGCATCAGCATCCTGGCGGCCATGGTTCTCGCGCTCGCCTCCTCGCTGGTGGAACTGCACGAAACGCCGATGCTGTTTGCCGTCGGCGGCATCGTGCTGCTCAACATCCTCTATTTCTTCATCATGGGCGCGCCGACCCCGCTCGGCGCCAGGATGATGGATGGCATTGACGGGCTGCGCCAATATCTGACGCTGGCCGAGAAGGACCGCATGAACATGGCGGGCGCACCTGCCATGTCGCCGCAGCATTTCGAGATACTGCTGCCCTATGCGGTGGCGCTCGGTGTCGAAAAGCCCTGGTCGCGCACCTTCGAAACCTGGCTTGCGGCAGCTGCTGCCGGTGCGGCCGCGGCCTATGCGCCGTCCTGGTACTCCGGCAATTTTGATGGCGACAGCTTTTCCGATCGTGTCGGCGGCTTTTCCTCCTCGATGGCCTCGACCATTGCCTCGACGATTCCCTCGCCGCCGCCATCGAGCTCATCCTCCGGTTTTTCCGGTGGCGGTTCGTCCGGCGGAGGGGGCGGCGGTGGTGGAGGCGGAGGCTGGTAAGCTTTCCCGCTTGACCTTTCGGGCCTTGGCCCTTAACCGCCAGAGGCAAAAGGAAAGGGTGGCGCATGAAGGTTCTGTTGATCGGATCGGGCGGACGCGAGCATGCGCTCGCCTGGAAGCTGGGGCAATCGCCGTTGATGAGCGAATTCTATGCCGCCCCCGGCAATCCCGGCATTGCCGAACATGCCGTGCTTGCGCCTCTGAACATCGAGGATCACGAAGCTGTCGCCGCCTTCTGCCGGGAGAAGGCGATCGATTTCGTCGTCGTCGGCCCCGAGGCGCCGCTCGTCGCCGGCCTCGCCGACCGGCTGCGCGCCGATGGCCTTTCGGTCTTCGGTCCCTCGGCCGGCGCCGCCCAGCTCGAGGGTTCCAAGGGCTTCACCAAGGATATCTGCGCCCGCTACGGCATTCCCACGGGCGCCTATCAGCGCTTCAACAATGCGCCGAAGGCGAAAGCCTATATTCGTGCCCAGGGCGCGCCGATCGTCGTCAAGGCCGACGGTCTTGCCGCCGGCAAGGGCGTGACGGTCGCGATGACGCTGGATGAGGCGCTCGATGCCGTCGACGACTGCTTCGAGGGCGCCTTTGGCGCGGCCGGCGCCGAAGTCGTCGTCGAAGCCTATCTCGATGGCGAAGAGGCGAGCTTCTTCTGCCTCTGCGACGGAAAAAATGCGCTGCCGCTCGCAACCGCCCAGGATCACAAGCGGGTGGGCGAGGGCGATACCGGCGTCAATACCGGCGGCATGGGCGCCTATTCGCCGGCGCCCGTCATGACGGCCGAAATGGTCGAGCGCACGATGAAGGAGATCATCGAGCCGACGATCCGCGGCATGGCCGAGAGCGGTCATCCCTTCTCCGGCGTCTTTTTTGCCGGGCTGATGATCACCAAGAAGGGGCCGGAACTCATCGAATACAATGTCCGCTTCGGCGATCCCGAATGCCAGGTGATGATGATGCGGCTGCAGAGCGATCTCCTGCCGCTGCTGCTTGCCACTGCCAACGGTACGCTCGATCAGGCCGCCGCCGAATGGAGCGACGATCCGGCCCTGACGGTGGTCATGGCCTCCAAGGGTTATCCCGGCGCCTATGAGAAAAACACCCCGATCCAATCCCTGCCCGAGGCGGGCGAGGGCGAGAAGGTGTTTCATGCCGGCACGGGTCTGAAGGACGGCGTGCTGGTCGCGACCGGTGGCCGCGTGCTCAACGTCACGGCGTCAGGCGGCACGGTTGCCGAGGCGAAGGACCGCGCCTACGCCCTGCTCGACAGGGTTCGGTGGAAAAACGGCTTCTGCCGGCGCGACATCGGCTGGCGCGCGATCGAGCGCGAAACGGCTTCGGATATCGCATAAACCGCCATCTTCTTTAAACTTTTACCTTTTCCCCTGACGGGATGGAAACAAAGCTGCGTTATTCTGCTCCTATTGTGAGACGGAGTAGCCTTGATGCGTCAGATTTTCCTCGGTGCGGCAATCCTGCTGATGGCAGGCTCGGCGATGGCATCCTCGATAGAGGTGATCGGCGCGGCTCCCCCGCGTGCTGACGGCAGCATCCTCACCGAATCCTGCGCCAATTGCCCGCCGCTCCAGGCCGACGTGACCAAGAAGGATTACACGGTGCCGGAGCTGAAGCCCGGCGCGGTGCAGGCAAGCGAGATCCGTGATGTCGGCGGCGAGAAGAAGATCTACCGCACCGAAGGCTGGATGGGCGGTTCGCCCGTCCTCTTCGTCAGCAAGGCGACCCCTGAAGCCGTGGCTGCGGCCGAGCCTTCCGCTCCGTCTGCCGACGGGATCGACATGAACGCGAAGACCGCGGCAGTGATCGGCGGCGACGCCAAACCCGCGTCGGCCGGCATGGCGCAACAGCCGAAGTCTCTCGACGTCTCCGAATTCAACCTGCGTTTCTAAGGACGTTTGAAGCGGCTTTCCCGCGCAAACAAAAGTTCCCTGCCCCTGCCCGATCAAGGTTTCGATCGTTGGGGTTCCACCACGGTGGACCGGATGCACCCTCGAAGAGAAGCGGGGGTGCATTCCTGCTTTGATGTTCCAGACGCTCCGACATCCAAAAGAAGTGATGCGCAATCACACGCCATGCCGGGTAACGGCATCCCTTGATTTTTAGGGAAACTCACGTCGAGTTTAATAAAGTTAAAGCTTTTTTATAAAGTACGCATCAATTGTTACTCGCCGGTCGCAGCATGTTGTTTCAGCAGCGGTAGAGGCGTCGTCCCGTTCGGCGCGCTCGCACAGGCGGTAGAAGACCGCGCCGGAATGTACCTTCCCTTTCCCGTTGCGAGGCAACATGAAGAATTTGAAGATATCGAAGCAGCTCATATTGCTGGTCGTCGGCTTGATGGCGGCGTTTGCGATCGCCACCTCCCTGCAGATCCGCTCCTCGGTCGATGCGATTTACAAGGAGCGTTACGACATGCTCCGCGCCGAGGTTCAGTCGGCGGTTTCCGTTCTCAAACTCTACCAGGCCAAGGTAACCGCCGGCGAAATGACGCTCGAGGATGCCCAGAAGCAGGCCTACACCACCGTCAACGGGATGAAATACGATCCGGACGGTTATTTCTTCGGCTATAGCTACGACGTCCAGATGTTGTTCCACTACGATGCCTCGAAGGTTGGGCAAAACCTGAAGGGGCAGCCGGACAGCAAGGGCAAGCTCTATCGCGAAGAGCTGGTCAAGCTCGGACAGCAGGGCGGCGGTCTCGTCGAATTTTATTCCACCAGCAAACCGGGACAGCCGGCCGGCGATTACCGCAAGACCGCCTATGGCCAGGCTTTCGAGCCCTGGAAGGTCGTCGTCGTCACCGGCGTCTACATGGATGATCTCGATGCGCAGGTGAACAGCACGATCCTGACCGCTCTCTCCGGCAGCATCATTCTGTTCTTCCTCGCCATGGCGGCCGCCTACGTCGTCATCCGCGGCATATCGGGACCTCTCAACAACGTTCATGCCGCCTTGAAGGCCGTCTCCGAAGAGGACGTTTCCATCGCTATCCCGCATACCGGCATGAACAACGAAGTCGGCATGATGGCGAAGGCGACGCAGTCGCTGCAGGAAAAGATCAGGGAGCGCCATGCGATGTCGGATCGCGAAGCGGCCCAGCAGTTGGCTCTGGAAAACGAGCGTGAAAACAATCAGCGTCAGCAGCAGGACGAGACAGCGCTCCAGGCCCGCGTGGTGGCGACGATCGGCCAGGCGCTGGAGATGATCGCCCGCGGCGATCTTACCGTCCGCTGCGCCGATCTCGGCCAGAAATATGCCGCCCTTCGCGACAACTTCAACGAGGCGCTGTCGCATCTCGAAGCCGCCATGGCCAAGGTCAGCGCCAAGGGCAGCGATATCGGCACCAGCAAGGAAGAGATCCGCCGCGCCTCCAATGAGCTGTCGCAGCGCACCGAGCGCCAGGCCGCGAGCCTTGAGGAAGCCTCGGCTGCGCTCGACGAACTCACCGTCGCCGTCCGCCAGACGGCCGATGGCGCTCACGAGGCGAGCAAGCGCGTCCATTCCGTCAGTACCGAGGCAACCCACAGCGACGCGATCGTCGGCCAGGCGATCGAGGCGATGAGCGGCATCGAGAAATCGTCCTCGGAGATATCAAAGATCATCGGCGTCATCGACGAAATCGCCTTCCAGACCAACCTGCTTGCGCTGAATGCCGGCGTCGAGGCGGCCCGCGCCGGCGAATCCGGCAAGGGTTTTGCGGTCGTCGCCCAGGAAGTGCGCGAACTCGCCCAGCGTTCCGCCGCCGCGGCCAAGGAAATCAAGGACCAGATCGCCCGCTCCTCCACCCAGGTGGATCACGGCGTCCGCCTGGTCGGCGAGGCGGGCGAAGCCTTGAAGCGCATCTCCGACCAGATCAAGGCCGCCAACGAGATCGTCGCCAAGATCGCCCACAGCGCCTCCGAACAGGACACGACGCTGCGCTCGATCTCGTCGTCGGTGAACCAGCTCGACGCCGCCACCCAACAGAACGCGGCCATGGCCGAGGAGACCACGGCATCGGCCGAAACGCTGGCCAGCGATACCGACGAGCTGATCGGCCTCATCCGCGGCTTCCGCGTCAGTGGTGAAAACGTTGCCTCGGTCGTCAATCAAGGTCGCCGTGCCGCTTAAACGGCGCTGACAATCAGAGTTTTCAGTACCCAAATCTTAGCGGCCGTCGGTTTTTCCGGCGGCCGTGTCATTTGAAGGCCTATTGCGCGATACGGTCGATCAGTCGCTCGATCTCCCGATCGGAAAACACCTCGACGCCGGCCGCTTTCAGCGCCGCCGCCGTCACACCGTTGCCGGCCTGCTTGCGGCCAGAGAACGAGCCGTCATAGATGAATCCGGACCCGCAGGACGGGCTGCCGTCGATGAGCAGCGCATAGCGGCAGCCGGTTTGCCGTGCGAGCGCCACGGCGGTTTCCGCCGCCCGCAGGAACTCTTCCGTCACGTCGGCGCCCGTCAGCTCGGCGACCCGCGCCCTGCCGGCCAGCACGTCCTTACCGGTCGCGCCGTTCGCAATCTCCGCCGGCGGCCGCGGCACCTGCATGCCCGCCGACATCTCCGGACAGATCGTCACCAGCCGCCCTTCGGCCCGCCATCTCTCGATTGCCGGATGAAGCAACGGCTTCGCTCGCCCGTCATAGCGGACGGCCTGACCCATGAGACAGGCGCTGACGAGAATTCTGTTTTGCATGCGTCATGAATAGCGCCTCGGCGGCCGCAATGCCAGGCCGCCGATGGTACTCATTCTCAGCCCGAGATCTTCGAGAAATCAGCAACCGTTCCCGTCGCTTCGCGGATCAGCCGCAGCAGGGCGAGGCGGTTGGCGCGGATCGCGGCGTCCTCGTCGTTGACGAGAACGTCTTCGAAGAAGCGGTCGACCGGGCCGCGCAGCTTGGAAAGCGCTGCCATCGCCGATCGGAAATCCTCTCCGGCGACGGCATCCGCCGCATCTTTCGATGCGCTCGATATCGCGGCGAACAGCTCTCTTTCGGCATCGAGCTTGAAGAGCGCTGCCGAAACGCCGTCGGCGATCACGGTGCCCTTCTTTTCCTCGGCGGCGAGCAACTGGGTGGCGCGCTTGGTGCCGGCGAGCAGGTTCTTGCCGTCTTCAGACGTGATGAAGGCCGTCAGCGCTTCGACGCGGCGCGCCACCATCAAGAGGTCGTCGGCTTCAGGCGTCAGCACGGCGTCGATAAGATCGTGACGGGCGCCCTGATCGCGCAGATAGACCTTGAGGCGGTCGTGGAAGAAAGAGAGGAGATCGGAGTCCTTTGATGTCGCCAGGAGCGGCAGGCGAACCCTGCGCTCCAGCAGGATTCGGACGACACCGAGCGCGGCGCGGCGCAGGGCGAAGGGATCTTTCGAGCCTGTCGGCTTTTCATCGATCGCCCAGAAGCCGATCAGCGTATCGAGCTTGTCCGCAAGAGCGACCGTGATCGCCACCTTGTCCTCCGGCACACGGTCCGATGGGCCTTGCGGCTTGTAGTGATCCTCGATGGCGGCGGCAACGGAGGCATTCTCGCCCTGCAGTACCGCATATTTGCGACCCATCAACCCCTGCAGTTCCGGGAATTCTCCCACGGCTTCGGTGCGCAGGTCGGCTTTGGCCAGAACGGCGGCACGATCGACGAGAGCCGTGTCCGCGCCGGTGATATCAGCGAGCTCCGATGCCAGCGCCCGAATGCGGGCGACGCGCGCGCCCTGCGTGCCAAGCTTGGCATGGAAGGTCACATCGAGCGCGTCGAGCTTGGCCATGCGCTGATCGAGCGGCTTCTTCAGGTCGAGGCCGAATTTTTTGGCCGAAGCTTCCAGCGTCTCGAGATCCGGCAGGTTGCCCTGGTCGCGCTTCCAGAAATGCAGCGCGTCCGAAAGGCGGGCGCGCACGACCTTGCCGTTGCCGTGAATGATTTCCTTGCCGCCATCCGTTGCCTGGATGTTGGAGATGAGGATGAATTTGTTCGATAGCGTTTCCTCGCCCTGCCTGCGGGTGACGAAGCACTTCTGGTTGGTCTTGATCGTCAGCCGGATGATCTCCGACGGGATCGAGAGATAATCCTCCTCGAAGCTGCCCATCAGCACCTGCGGCCATTCGACGAGGCCGGAGACTTCCTCCAGCAGGCCTTCGTCCTCCACCAGTTCGAGCCCGTTGGCGAAGGCGATGTCGCGGGCGTCGTGCAGGATGATGTCCTTGCGCCGCTCGGCATCGAGGATCACCTTCGCCTTTTCGAGGTTCGCGACATAGTCGTCGAAGCGCCGGACGGTGATGGCTTCTGGCGCATGGAAGCGGTGGCCGTAGGTGATGTTGGAGGCGGTGATGCCGTCGATCTCGAAGGGAATGACGACCGTCTCTTCATGCTCAGGGCCGAAGGTGCAGACGATCGACTGCAGCGGCCGCACCCAGCGCAAGGCGCCGGGCTTGGAGGAAGCCTTGCCCCAGCGCATGGATTTCGGCCAGGGAAAATCGCGGATGATGCCGGGCATCACCTCGGCGATGATCTCTTCGGCCGCGCGGCCAGGCTTGGAGATGACCGCGACGTAGAAATCGCCCTTCTTCGGATCGCTCACCACCTGCGCTTCGGCGACCGAGGAAAGGCCAGCGCCGCGCAGGAAACCCTCGATCGCCTTTTCGTTGGCGTCGGTGCGCGGTCCCTTGCGCTCCTCGCGCACATCGGCCGAGCGCGCCGTCAGGCCGTGGATGTCGAGCGCAAGCCGGCGCGGCGTCCAATATTCGCGCGCGCCTTCATAGGACAGACCCGCTTCGACAAGCGCATCGGTGACGAACTTCTTCAGGTCGCCGGCAGCCTTGCGCTGCATGCGGGCCGGAATCTCTTCGGAGCGGAGTTCGAGAAGAAGGTTTGGCATGTCACTCTTTTCCTTGCGCCCGCGGGCAGGGCGATCCAAAAACGTTGCTTCTGCTATCAAAGAATGCCGCATCTGCACAACCGCAAAAACGGAAGCGCGCGATGGGGCGGGGACCCCCAATCCATCAACTTCCGTTGTGGAAACCACGGTCGGGCATTGCCTTGCCGCTTTTCGCCGCTATGGTCCCGCAACTTTCGTCGGAACAGGAAATCCCATGGCCGCTGATCTTCGCTTTCTCGCAGCCCGTATCTCGGCCGAAATCAATGCCCGACCCGATCAGGCCAAGGCCGCCATCGAGTTGCTGGATGAAGGCGCTACCGTGCCTTTCATCGCCCGCTACCGCAAGGAGGTGACGGGCGGGCTCGATGACACGCAGCTTCGCGATCTCGCCGAGCGGCTGGTCTATCTGCGCGAGCTCGAAGCCCGGCGCGACACGATCGTCGAATCGATCACCGGCCAGGGCAAGATGACCGACGAGCTGATGGCCAAGGTCGCTGCTGCCGCAACCAAGGCCGAACTCGAGGATCTCTATCTGCCCTATAAGCCGAAGCGTCGCACCCGCGCCGAGATCGCTCGGGAACGCGGCCTTGGCCCGCTTGCCGAGGCGATCCTTGCCGAGCGCGGCCGGGAGCCGGCGGTGCTCGCCGAGGGCTTCGTCACGGCTGATGTGGCCGATGTGAAGACGGCGCTCGAAGGCGCGCGTGACATCATCGCCGAAGCCATTGCCGAAAACGCCGACCTTCTCGGAAAACTGCGTGCTCATATGCGTCAGGCCGCCCTGCTGAAGGCCAAGGTCGTCGACGGTAAGCAGGCGGCGGGCGAGAAGTTTTCCGATTATTTCGACCATTCCGAACGCTGGGCGACTGCGCCCGGCCATCGCGCGCTCGCCATGCTGCGCGGCTGGAACGAGGAAGTGCTGACGCTGACGATCGAAGCGGATGCCGAGACCCTTTCGCCGAACAAGCCCGTCGAACGCATGATCGCTGCCGCCTACGAGATTGGCACGAGCCGTCCCGGCGATCGTTGGCTGATGGAGGTCGCAAGCTGGACCTGGCGCGTGAAGCTTTCCATGTCGCTCTCGCTCGACCTGATGCGCGAACTGCGCGAAAGGGCCGAAGAGGAAGCGATCCATGTCTTCGCCCGTAATCTCAAGGATCTGCTTTTGGCCGCACCCGCCGGCTCGCGCGCGACGATGGGGCTTGATCCCGGCATCCGCACCGGCGTCAAGGTCGCCGTCGTTGACGGCACCGGCAAGGTGGTTGCGACATCGACCGTCTATCCCTTCCAGCCGAGGAACGATGTGCGCGGCGCCCAGATCGAACTCGCCTCGCTGATCCGCAAGCACAATGTCGAACTGATCTCGATCGGCAACGGCACCGGCAGCCGCGAAACGGAAAAGCTGGTGGCCGACATGCTGGCCGAGCTTCCGGCCCCGAAGCCGACCAAGGTCATCGTGTCAGAAGCGGGCGCCTCGGTCTATTCCGCCTCGGCGACCGCAGCCGCCGAATTCCCCGATCTCGACGTGTCCTTGCGCGGTGCCGTCTCCATCGCGCGGCGTCTGCAAGATCCCTTGGCCGAACTCGTCAAGATCGAGCCGAAATCGATCGGCGTCGGCCAGTATCAGCACGATGTCGACCAGCAGAAGCTGTCGCGCTCGCTCGATGCCGTCGTGGAGGATGCGGTGAATGCCGTCGGTGTCGATCTCAACACGGCCTCAGCGCCGCTGCTATCGCGCGTCTCCGGCCTCGGTCCGTCGATCGCAGATGCGATCGTCCGCCACCGCGACAGCGAGGGCCGTTTCGAGACGCGTCGCGATCTCCTGAAGGTCGCCCGGCTCGGCGACCGCACCTTCGAGCAGTGCGCCGGCTTCCTGCGCATCCCCAACGGCAAGGAGCCGCTCGATTCCTCTTCGGTCCATCCGGAAGCCTATGGCGTCGCCAAGAAGATCGTTGCTGCCTGCGGCCGCGATCTCAGGGCGCTGATGGGCGACAGCGCCGTGCTGAAATCGATCGATCCGCGTCAGTTCATCGACGAGAAATTCGGTCTGCCGACGGTGAGGGACATCATCTCGGAACTGGAAAAGCCCGGTCGTGACCCGCGCCCGAGCTTCAAGACGGCGACTTTCGCCGAGGGCATCAACGAAATTTCCGACCTGAAGCCCGGCATGGTGCTGGAAGGCACGGTGACCAACGTCGCCGCCTTCGGCGCTTTCGTCGATATCGGCGTGCACCAGGATGGCCTGGTGCACGTGTCCCAACTTGCCGACCGCTTCGTCAAAGATCCGCATGAGGTCGTCAAGGCGGGCGACGTCGTCAAGGTGCGGGTCGTCGAGGTCGACGCCAAGCGCAAGCGCATCGGTCTCTCCATGCGGCGAGACGATGGTTCTTCAGCGTCTCAGCCGCGTGGTGATTCTCGCGGAAATACTGGTTCGCGACCGCAGAACGAGCGCCGGCCCGCCGCCCCGAAGCACGAAAGCCAGGGCGCTTTCGGCGCGGCACTTGCCGAAGCCATGAAGCGAAAATAAGGGCTTAACGGGCTTTTGGGCAAAAATGCAACAGTTTGGCAGCGTTCTTTACGGAGTGCTAAATCCCGCGCTTGTAAGGCGAAGGAGACTTATTAAGTTGATGTGACCATCCTGTCACATTTGCGAGGCGTCCATGGCGTCGGCATTTCTAGCGATTATCCAGCAAATCATCCGCAAGGGGTCCTTGAAACTCACCCTTGCCAATGGCGAAACCCACACGATCGGCGACGGTACCGGTGAAACGGTTGTCGCTCGCGTTGCCGATCAGGAGGCGGAGGACGCCATCCGGCGTGACCCGACGCTGAAGCTCGGCGAAATGTACATGCAAGGCCGGTTCATTCTCGAACAGGGCAATATCTATGATTTCCTGTCGCTGGTGAAGCAGAACACCACCAACGAGATCTTCGATTTCAAGATGGCCGCGCTCCTCGTCGGCCGCATTGCCTTGCAGCAGTTGAAGAGCCGCATGCCCGTCAACCGCAACAAGCACAACGTCGCCCATCACTACGACCTGTCTGCAAAGCTCTTCGACCTGTTTCTCGACGAGGACTGGCAATATTCCTGCGCCTATTTCGAGCCGCCGGGCATCGGCCTCGACGAGGCGCAGCTCGCCAAGAAACGCCATATCGCCGCCAAGCTTCTGCTCGAGCCCAACCAGCGCATCCTGGAGATCGGTTCCGGCTGGGGCGGCATGGGCATGTATCTGGCGGAGGCGGCGGAGGGATCTGATTTCACCGGCATTACGCTCAGCGAAGAACAGCTCAAGGTCTCCCGCACCCGCGCCGAAAAGCGCGGCCTTACCGACCGCGTGCGTTTCGAGCTGCAGGATTACCGCAGCATGACCGGCAGGAAGTTCGACCGCATCGTCTCGGTCGGCATGTTCGAACATGTCGGCATCGGCAATTACGGCAATTTCTTCCGCAAGGTGTGGGACCTGCTCGACGATAACGGCGTCATGGTCCTGCATTCGATCGCCCGCCCGAAGCCGAGCTTTGCCACCAACGCCTTCATCGAGAAATATATCTTCCCTGGCGGCTACATTCCCTCGGTCGGCGAGGTTCTGCCGCCGCTTGAAAAGGCGGGGTTGCTGGTCAGGGATGTTGAAATCCTGCCGATGCACTATGCCTATACGCTGCGCCATTGGCGCGAGCGTTTCGTGGCGCGCAAGGCCGAAGCGGTGGCCCTTTACGACGAGCAGTTCTTCCGCATGTGGGAATTCTATCTGGCCGGTTCCGAAATGGGCTTTCGCTGGGATGAGCTCTTCATCCTGCAGATTCAGATCGCCAAGAACCAGTTCACGGTTCCCGACAATCGCAGTTACATCGCTGGGAATGAAGCGAAGCTGAAGGAGTTCGAGGCGGCGCGCTCACCGCTGGAGAAGGTGACGTTCTGATCCGGGGAGAGACGCCGCCGCTGACGAAAGGACATTCCGATGAGCAGTGCATTTCCCGAGATCCACCTGGTCCGGCACGGCGAAACCGAATGGAGCCTTTCCGGGCGCCACACCGGGCGAAGCGATATTCCGCTGACGGCGAACGGCGAGGCCGCCGCCCGCAAGCTTGCCGAGCGGCTGGCCGGCCTTTCCGTCTCAGCCGTCTGGTCGAGCCCGTCCGAGCGCGCCCGCAAGACCTGCACGCTTGCGGGATTCGGGGCAGGGGCCGTGATCCGGGAGGATCTCGCCGAATGGGATTACGGCGCTTATGAAGGTGTCACCACGAAGGCGATCCTTGCGGACCGCCCCGGTTGGCAGCTCTTTCGCGACGGCTGCCCGAACGGCGAAACGGCCGCCGATGTCGGCGCCCGCGCAGACACCGTCATCCATGCGCTTCGCCAGGCGGCCGATAATATCCTGATCTTTTCGAGCTCGCATTTCCTGCGCGTGCTCGCCGCCCGCTGGCTCGGCCTGCCACCGGAGGGCGGCGCGCATTTCGTGCTGGATACCGCTGGTATCAGCGTGCTCGGTTATGAGCACGATTTAACCGAACCGGTCATCCGCCGGTGGAACCAGAGATAAGGAACTGCGGAAGGGTTTTGCTGAATTCTACAACTGATGGCATAGGCCGTGGCTCGCCCCGGTCGGTGCCCGTAGGGCGGATGAGGGGCCACACGGCACGCCTTTCATGAGCGCCCTTGTTTCACCGTGGTTAACACTGGCGTAACGACCTCACGATAAATGTAGCCACCGCCGCCCTCCGCGGCTTTGTTTTGCGTTTTTCTGGAGTGCGGACGTGTCTCATCGATCAGTCGTATCGATTTCGTTGCTTATTGCCTTTTCATCCTTTGGTTCGGCCGCCGCGCAGGAGAGCGGCCAGCATTTCTGGTCCGGCGACTGGTATCTGAGCGTCGGCGTCACCGGCTTCTCCGCGCCGAAGTTCGAGGGCTCGTCGCGTTACGAATTCAGGTTCAGCCCGCTGATCTCGGCCGGCCGGCAAGGCTCGGCCCCGCGCTTTTCCTCGCGCAATGACAATCCGTCTCTCGCCCTCATGGACAACGGCACTTTCCGCGCCGGCATCGTCGGCAAATTCGTGCCCTCGCGCGATGAAGGCGACGGCCATGAGTTGAAGGGCATGAAGAAAGTCAAATGGGGTGCGGAAGCCGGCGGCTTCGTCGAAGTCTACCCGACCGATTTCCTGCGCGCCCGCGCCGAAGTCCGCCAGGGCATCCGCTCGCATGATGGCGTCGTCGCCGATCTCGCCGTCGATGCCTTCACCGATATTGCGCCCGACCTGCAACTGTCAGGCGGCCCGCGCGCGACATTCGCCACCAGCGGCTATTACGATGCCTATTACGGCGTCAACGCCAAGCAGGCTGCGGCAAGCGGCCTTGATCCCTACAAGCCGTCATCGGGCATCCAGTCCTATGGTGCCGGTGCAGCCCTGACATGGAAGGCGACGGAAAACCTGTCGGCAAGTTCCTTCCTCGAATATAAGCGGCTTGCCGGTCCTGCCGCCGACAGCAGTCTCGTGCGCGAGCGGGGTTCGAAGAACCAGGTTCTGATCGGCGTTTCGGCGACCTACAGGTTCAATTTCTCGCTCCAGTGATGCGCCGCCGCGATCGCTTCTTGACCGGATCGCCGGCCCGCCGCTAGATGAGCGGTATGCAAGATACCGGTCATTTCAACGATCGCGTCTCCGACGCACCTTCCGATAACTGGGTCTACAAGATCCTGCCGCCGTGGCTTTGGCCTTATGCGCAGCTCGCGCGCTGGGATCGGCCCATCGGCTGGCAGCTCCTGATGTGGCCGTGCTTCTGGTCGGCCACGCTGGCCGCCAATGCGGCGATCGGCGAGGGACGGTATTCCGGCAGCCTGCTGGTCTCCCATCTCTTCCTCTATTTCATCGGCGCGGTCGCCATGCGCGGCGCCGGCTGCACCTACAACGATCTGGTCGACCACGAGATCGACATGGAAGTGGCGCGTACGCGTTCGCGCCCGCTCCCTTCCGGCCGTGTCACACGCGCCCACGCAAAGATTTTCATCGGCCTCCAGGCGCTTGTCGGCCTTTTCGTGCTGCTGCAGTTCAACTGGCTGACCGTCTTTCTCGGCGTTCTCTCGCTGGGGATCGTGGCGCTTTATCCCTTTGCCAAACGCTTCACCGACTGGCCGCAATTCTTCCTGGGACTTGCCTTCTCGTGGGGCGCCCTGATGGGCTGGGCCGGCATATCAGGCGGCCTCTCCTTCGCCGCCATCCTGCTTTATGCCGCCTCCGTCGCCTGGACGATCGGTTACGACACGATCTATGCTCATCAGGACAAGGAAGATGATGAACTGATCGGCGTGCGCTCCACGGCGCGCCTCTTCGGCGACAGGACGCGGCAATGGCTGATCGGTCTCTACGGGCTGACGCTGGTGCTGATGTTTGCCGCTTTCCTTCTCGGCGACGCCAATCTCATCGCTTTCTTGGCGCTCATCGGTGCCGCCGGCATGTTCGCCTGGCAGATCGTCCGGCTTGATATCGATGATCCCGCCCAATGCCTGGCGCTCTTCAAGTCGAACAACCGCGTCGGCCTGATCATCTTCTTCGGCCTCTTCGTCTCGCTGCTGTTCGCCATTCCCTGAATGGAACGATAAACCCGGCGCGGGCGCCGGGTTTCAAAATGGTTCTAAAGCGGCCTTGCCGAATGGCGCTGTCGCGATTTCGCTCAGTTGCGGGCGATGATTTCCTTGCCTTCGATCTTCATGGCAACGCCCAGCCGGCCGGTGGTGCGGCGGACAAGGAAGCGCGGACGGCGATTGGCGAAGTAGGAATGCCGGCGGCGCGGCTTGAGATCGCCGGTGCGAAGGCTCCCGATATGGTCTTCAAGCGGCCGCGCGACACCATCGGCCTCGACCATCAGCATCGGAATGCGGAAGGCTTCCGACCAGCTGCGCCAGTCGGCGGCGATATCGCTGAGATCATGGGCGACGAGCAGCGGAATGCAGAGTTCCGGGTCCGCATGGTGGAGTTCGAGCGTCACGGTGACTTCGCCGTCGCCGTGGTCTATGGCGCGGGCCGCGACACCCTGAAAGACGCGCTTCGGCAAGGCAATCGACAGCGGCAGGCCGCTGGAGGGAAGGATCTTACGCAGGACCGCGCCGCGCTCGTCTATCGTGATACTGACGTCATCCGAACAATCATGGATGGCGTAGCTGACCTGCTGGGGAAAGCGGGACGGATCGAGGCGCAGCGTCGTGCCAGCCCAGGCGGGCTTCATAACGGGATTGATCATTTCATTCTACCCTTGTCTTACCTGAGAGCCGGTTTCCGGTCTTCTCCTCGGGACTTTTCGTCCTCTATGGCCGACAATAGGCGGCTGCCCTTCCGTACAGCTTAAAAATTGCGGTTAAGAAAACTTTGCCTCCTACGATGGTTATCAAAACCGAATCCGGCAGGGTTTCCGGAAGGTGAACGGTGCGCTGTGCTGAAATGATGCAAGCCTCGGGTAAGCCTCGGGTAAGTTTTGCGTGGCAAAATGGGGCCACCAGCAGTTCGTCGTTCTTTAGAGATTTTGCCAAAAGGGCGCTTTTTATGATCACGGCTTCCCTCGCTTACACGATCCTGTCGAAGGATATGACGTCGAGCCTCAACAAGGTTGCGGCGCAGTCGACGGTCAAGAAGGATGCCCAGTACTACGCGGACAATATCAACAAGGTCACCTCGGTCGACGACTTCCTCGGCGACTACAAGCTCTACAGCTATGCGATGAAGGCCTATGGCCTCGAGGACATGACCTACGCTAAGGCCTTCATGAAGAAGGTTCTCGAGAGCGATCTCACCGACCCCAACAGCTACGCCAACAAGCTCTCCGATACGCGCTACCGCGAATTTGCCGCCGCCTTCAACTTCAACGCGCCTGAAAAGGACGTGCAGACGGATGCGCAGGAGGACGATCTCATCGGCCTCTACAAGCAGTCCTTCATCGATGCCGACAAGGCGGCGAGCGCCGAGAGCACCTATTACAGCAACAATATCGACGCCGTACAGACCGTCGACGATCTGGTCAACAACACAAGGCTGCGCACCTATGTGCTGAAGACTTTCAAGATCGATCCGACCTATGCGTCGACGGATTTTCTGCGGCAGGTGCTGACGAGTGATCTCAGCGACCCCACGAGCTTCGTCAACACGCAAGGCGGCGACAAGTACAAG
Organism: Rhizobium sp. R635; assembly: GCF_002211285.1. Classification (GTDB taxonomy): domain Bacteria; phylum Pseudomonadota; class Alphaproteobacteria; order Rhizobiales; family Rhizobiaceae; genus Rhizobium. The sequence continues at coordinate 423,669 of NZ_LOKX01000001.1, forward strand.
GCGCTTGCCGCCCAGTTCAGCTTCAACGCCGACGGCACCGTCAATGGCACCGCCCAGACCACCGCTCAGAAGGCTTCGGTCATCGAGACCTACACGCTGAACTCGCAGTCCGTCATCATCGACAATTCGGTCGGTTCGGATGTCGTCTACGTCAGCAAGACGGCGGCCGACTACAACAAGGCCTATTACACAGCCAAGATCGGCACGATCACCAATGTCGACGATCTGGTCGCCGACAGTCGCCTGGCGTCCTATATCAAGACGGCCTACAGCATGGGCGCCGATTTCACCGCGGCCGCGCTGAAGACGGTGCTGACCGATCCCGGCTATGCCCAACTGATGGGCTTTACCAATGTCTATAACGCTTTCAACTTCAACGCTGACGGTTCGACCTCGAACACGGTGCGGGCGCAGTCGATCGATCAGGCGAACAAGCTGACATCGGCGGCGTCGAGCACCACCAATTATTACACCCTCACCTCGCGATCGAGCAGCATCACCAATGTCGACGACCTGCTCGCTGACGGCGTGATGGCGCGCTACATCAAGGATGCCTACGGCCTCGGCGTAAACTTCAGCAATGCCGAGCTGAAGAGCATTTTGACGGATTCGGCCTATGCTGCGGCCCAAGGGAAGGCCGGCCTCAATGCCGACTTCAACTTCAATGCCGATGGCTCGATCAACGGTTCGCTGATCCAGACCGATACGCAGCTCAAGTCGACCACCGACAAGTCTGCGGCGAATGCAACGCACTTCAACGGCATGATCGGCAGCGTCAACAACGTCGACGACATCATGTCCGATCCCGTTGCCGTCAGCTATATCAGAACCAGCATGCAGATCGCGGACAGCGTCTCCGATGCGACCTTGAGGACATTCCTCGTCGATCCGGCGGCTGCCAGCGCTCAAGGCTACAGCGACGTTCACGAGCTCTTCAATTTCAAGACGGACGGGTCGGTCGCTACCCTCTATGCTTCGCAGAGTGCCGCACAAAGCGCGAGCACCGCCAGCAAGGCCGATAATGCTGCGGTCTATTACCAGTCCACGATCGCGGGCATCTCAAATGTCGATCAGCTGCTGGCGGACCAAAAGTTGAACAATTTCGTCCGCAACGCCTATGGCGTCCCATCGACGGTCAGTGACGTCGATCTTCGTGCCATCCTCACCGATCAGAGCGGCACCGGCACCTATGCCGACGTCGCCGCCGCCTTCAACTTCCAGGTAGACGGTTCGCTCGAGGATGGCATGGCGGCGCAGACGGCCACCCAGATCAGCAACACGAAATTTGCAGCCGCCGCACGCACGGATGACTATTCCTCCCGGATGGCGACGATTACCAACGTCGATGATCTCATTGCCGATCCTGCCATCACCAATTTCCTGAAGAGCACCTACAACCTGCCGACCAATATCTCGGACGCCGACCTGAGGAGCATCCTGACCGATCCGGCGGCCGCTTCCGCAGCCGGCTACGCCGATCTGAATGCCGATTTCAACTTCGCCGCCGACGGGTCGCTTCCGGTTGTCAGCTCGGTCCAGACCGCCGCCCAGGCGCAGACCACCAACGACAATTATGCAGCGCGCTATGACGACGAGCGCGATGAGGCGATCGACGAGGTCGCCGACAATTACAAGAGCATGATGGCCGACAGCACCAGTCTGCTCGATTTCTCCGAGATCAAGAGCGTCAACGATTTCCTGCGCACCAATTCGGCGGCGGACTTCACCAAGAGCAACGACAATCTGCCGGATCTCTTTCATGTGGCGTTGCAGGCCTTTGGCCTGACCGATCAGGAGGTATCGCGCTCGATGATGCGCAAGATCCTGACGAGCGACGCATACGACCCGAACGGCTATATCGCCTCCCTCAAGGACGAGCGCATCACCAACCTTGCTCGCGCCTTCAATTTCGGCCCCGACGGCAAGGCGGCGTCGCCCTTCCAGGCGCTTCCGGACGCCACCATGGCCAAATACGCCACCGACTACAAGTCGCATGTCACCATGCTGCTGAAGGACGGCCCGGTGAAGGACAAGGCGGCCAAGGATGCGACGGCCGAGGTCGATTATTTCGCAAAGGGCATGGCGAAGGTGAAGTCGCTCGACGATTTCCTCGACGACAGCCGGCTGACCGACCTGGTGCTGAAGGCGAACAACCTTGACCCGAAGGATTACGACAAGGCCACGCTGAAGAAGATCTTCACTTCGGATCCCGACGACAAGAAGAGCTATCTGAACGACAAGGCCGATGCGCGCTTCAAGGATATCGTCGCCGCCTTCAACTTCGACAAGGACGGCAATCTGACCCGCGCCAAGATTGGCGCCGTCCAGAACAAGGCGGCCGAGGATCGCACGCAGCAGCTCTACCTGCAGCAGACGCTGGAAACCCAGGAGGGCGAAACCAACGACGGTGTGCGCCTGGCGCTCTACTTCAGCCGCAAGGCCTCGAGCATCACCTCGATCTATTCGATCCTCGGCGATAAGGCGCTCTACCAGGTCATCACGACCGCCTACAGCCTGCCGTCGCAGATTTCAGGCATGGATGTCGCCAAGCAGGCCGATCTCATCAACCGCTTCGTCAAGCTGGAGGATCTTCAGGATCCGAAAAAGGTCGACAAGCTGCTGAAACGCTTCACCGCGATGTACGACGTCCAGAACACCTCGCAGCAGTCGCCGGCGCTGATGATCCTGACCGGCGGCGGCACGCAGCAGGCCTGATGGCGCTGACGGTCAGCCTCGCGGATCGAGGCTGACAACCTTCCCCGGATTCATGATATCAGCCGGATCGAAGGCGCGCTTGATGCGGCGCATCAGTTCGATCTCGATTGCCGGGCGGATCGCCGCCAGCTCGTCGCGCTTCAGCTGGCCGATCCCGTGCTCGGCCGAGATCGAGCCGCCATGAGCAAGCACCAGCCCATGCACGATATGGTTCATTTCGCGCCAGCGGGCGATGAAGGCCGCCTTGTCGGCGCCGACCGGCTGCGAAATATTGTAATGGATATTGCCGTCGCCCATATGGCCGAAGGCGCAGATGCGGGCGCCCGGCATCGCCTTCATCACTGCCGCTTCCGCCTCGGCCATGAAATGCGGGATCTTCGACACCGGCACCGAAACGTCGTGCTTGATCGACCCGCCTTCCGGCTTCTGAGCATCCGACATGCTTTCGCGCATGTGCCAGATTGCTTTCTGCTGCGCCACGGATGCGGCGATTGCGGCATCCAGCACCAGCCCGGCCCCGAAACCCTGTTCCAACAGGCCATTCATCATCCGCTCCGCAGTCTCGGCCGAGTCCGAGGTCGAGATGTCGATCAGCACGTACCAGGGATAGGCCGCATTGAGGGGATCGCGCACACCCTCGATATGACGGGTGGTGATCTCGACGCCGAAACGCGGCATCAGTTCGAAACCGGTGAGCGAGGCGCCGCAGAGGCTTGAGGCAAGGTTGAAAAGGGCAAGCGCATCCTCGACCGAATTCACGCCGGCAAATGCCACCTGATGGCCGAGCGGCTGCGGGAAGAGTTTCAGCACGGCGCCGGTGATGATGCCGAGCGTGCCTTCGGCGCCGATGAAGAGGTCGCGCAGGTCGTAGCCGGTATTGTCCTTCTTCAAGCGACGTAACCCGTCCCAGATTTCGCCGGTCGGCAGCACCACTTCGAGGCCGAGGCAGAGCTGGCGCATATTGCCGTAGGCAAGCACGGCCGTGCCGCCGGCATTGGTCGAAAGGTTGCCGCCGATGCGGCAGGAGCCCTCCGAGCCGAGCGACAGCGGAAAGAGCCGCCCATGCGCCTCGGCCGCCTTCTGCACTTCGGCCAGGATGGCGCCGCCATCGGCCACCAGCACGTTCGCCACCGGATCGACATCGCGAATCCGGTTCATGCGTTCGAGCGAGAGGATGATATCGCACTTGCCCTCGCGCGGCGTCTGGCCGCCGACGAGACCGGTATTGCCGGTCTGCGGCACGATCGCCGTTCCGGTCTCGGTCGCGAGCTTCATGATCGCGGAGACTTCCTCGACCGAACCGGGCTTCAACAGGAGAGGGGAGGAGCCGTGATAGAGCCCTCGGTTTTCGACCAGATGCGGCGCAAGATCAGCCTCGCTGCGAAGCGCGTGCCTGCTGCCGACGATGGCTGCGAAGCGGTCGAGATGTTCGGTGGAAATGCTGGGACTGCTCATCGGGCGATTCTCCATCCTCATTCTCGGCTTCAGTCGCGGGGGGCGGCAGCCCGCTGCAGGCGGTCGTTGATGGCCTCGCCCAGCCCTTCTTCGGGAATGGGCGAAAAGGCGATGCTCGACGCGCCGCTGGCGTCGGCCCGCTTCATGTAGTCGAAAAGATTTGCCGCTGCCTCGGCAAGATCGCCGCGCGGGCTGAGATCGAGAACGATTCGCGCGCCGTCCGCGCCGGAGACGGCAGGGCCGCCGAAGGTGATCAGCGCTTCTCCGGGTTCCGCCGCCGTCGCGTTGAGACGCACCGACGCCCCCGGCGCGTAATGCGAGGCGAGCATGCCGGGCGCCTCGATCGCCGCCGATGCCGTCCTCGGCCGCAGCAGCCGCTGGCCTGCGACGCGCTCGATCTCGCGTGCCGCCAACCCGCCGGGGCGCAGCAGCCTCAGCCGGCCTTCCTCTACTTTGACGATCGTCGATTCGACGCCGACCGCACTTGGACCCGCGTCGAGGATCAACGGGATTTTCGTCCCGAGATCGGCTTCGACATGGGCGGCGCTCGTCGCGCTGATCCCGCCCGAGGTGTTGGCGCTGGGTGCGGCAAGCGGATGTCCCAAGGCGCCGATCAAGGCGCCCGCGAAACCCATCGGCACACGCACGCCGACGCTGTCGAGCCCGGCGGTCGCCAGCGAGTGGATCGGGCTGTCAGGCTTCAGCGGCAGCACGAGCGTCAGTGGCCCGGGCCAGAAGGCGATGGCGAGCGCCCGCGAAACCGGGTCGAATTCGGCATGCTCTTCAGCCATCTCAAGATCGGCCATGTGGCAGATCAGCGGGTTGAAGCGCGGCCGTCCCTTGGTCTCATAGATGCGGGTGATCGCCGCCGGATTGGTGGCGTCGGCAGCGAGGCCATAGACGGTCTCCGTCGGGATGGCGATGGCGAAGCCGTCGGCCAGCGCGGCCGAGCCCGCTTCGAGCGCTGCCTGCCGATCCGTCCTGATGTCGATGATGCGTGCCATATGCTGCCCGTGTCTGGTTCCGGCAGTCATTAGGCTTTCCGCCGCCCGCGATCAATCGCCTTGTTCGCCTAGAGTTGGCGGATGATTTCGCGCAGTTGTTCGTTGCGGGCGCCAAGCAGCAGGATGTTGCGGATCGCCGCCTGCGGATCATGGGTGCGGAAGAGCAGCCCGTTGCCGCGCACCGACCGGTCGATGCTCATCTTTTCCGAGGAATCCTCGCCCGGTTTCATCGCGACGGCAAAATACATCCTGGAATAGCCGACATCGATGCGTTCGAAGAAGTTGTCGTTGTCGCCGATATCGGAATAGAAATTGGAGATGTAGAAGGCCCAGCTCACCTCTTCATAATGAGCGAACTTCGTGCGTGAGGCCGTCACGTGGCAATAGCCGAGATGCGGGCTGTCCTCCAGCGTCCGGTGGAAGATCATCTTCGGAAACTGGATCGAGTGGTGAAAGCCGTTGATGTGCTGATGCGTCTTCTCGCCGGCCACCTGCAGCTTGCGGCCGGTTTTTGCGGCGACCTCGTCATGGGTGAGGTAACGCCTTTCCTCCGCCAGCCAGTGCCGCCGCTCGCGGGGGATGCGGCCGGTGCGCAAGAATTCGGAATGGGCGGCAATCGGCTGCCGTTCCTGGAATCTGGTCGGGTCTTTCGCATCGAAATAACGGAGTTTGGCCATGGTTCGCGTTCTCCGGTCGGCCTGCAATCGTGAAGAAGATAGGACGGTATGCTTAAGGCGGTGTTAAGAAGCGGCCGGGGCTTTTTCAGGAACAGGGCAAGCGCCGTCAGATGTCGCAAATAAGACAAATATCGATATCCCGCACCTGATCTCTTCGCGGAACCGGCCTTTACGCCGCGTCGTAACTGACGATAATTGCCGGGAGAGTCGGGCGATGCGATCGACCGGGATGAGCCGCTTGCGCCTTGCTGCATCCTGTCGTCAATTTCGAAGCCGATGTCGCATTGTAACCAAGGGGCGGTCATAGCAGGTGATTAAATGACCCCATGAACAATTCTCCTGATGGAGAGGAAGCGGTCTCGCTTCCGCCGGCCTTCTCTCCCGAAGGCGGTAGCCCGGTGCACGAGGACATGAAGATGGATATTCGCAGCAACGTTTTACGTCAGCTCAAGAACCGCCGCGAGGGATTCAGCCTCGAGCAGCCGTTCTACACCGACGAGGATTATTTCCAGCTCGACATGGAGATGATCTATTATCGCGACTGGCTGTTCATCGGCCATGATTGCGAACTGCCGAAGGCGGGAGCCTATTTCACCGTCCAGATCGGCAAATATCCGGTCGTCATCGTCCGCGGCCGCGACAATGTCATTCGCGCCTTCCACAATAGCTGTCGCCATCGCGGTTCGCGCGTCTGCACCAAGGAGCACGGCTCCTCCGTGCGTCTCGTCTGCCCCTATCACCAGTGGACCTATGATCTCGACGGCAAGCTCGCCTTCGCCCGTCACATGGGCGATGATTTCGACAAATCGGGCTTCAACCTGAAGCCGGTCCATTGCGAAAGCGTGGCAGGCTACATTTTCATCTGCCTCGCCAACACTGCCCCGGATTTCCAGCCGGTGCGCGACAAGATCGAGCCCTATATGGCGCCGCACGGGATCGGCGAAACCAAGGTCGCCTTCCAGAGCACGATCATCGAGAAGGGCAACTGGAAACTCGTCTGGGAGAATAACCGCGAGTGCTATCACTGCGCCGCCAATCACCCCGAACTCTGCCGCACCTATCCCGAAGCGCCGAGCGTGACGGGCACGGATGGCGGCGCCGACGATCCCGAGATCGCCGGCCATTGGGCGCGCTGCGAGGCCGCCGGCCTGCCGAGCAAGTTCCAGATTTCGCCGGACGGTCAGTTCCGCACCGCCCGCATGCCGCTGATCGAGGACGCCGAGAGCTACACCATGTCCGGCAAGCCCGCCGTCAATCGCCGGATTTCCGACGATATCTCGATCAACCGCATCGGCACCATGCTCCTCTTCCACTATCCGACGACGTGGAACCACCTGCTCGGCGACCACGCCATCTCCTTCCGCGTGCTGCCTCTCAATGCCAACGAGACGGCGGTGACGACCAAGTGGCTCGTCCACAAGGATGCGGTCGAAGGCGTGGATTACAATCTGGAAGAACTGACCCACGTCTGGACCGAGACCAACGATCAGGACCGCCGCATCGTCGAAGAAAACGCCTTCGGCATTCACTCGCCCGCCTATGAGCCCGGCCCCTATTCTGTCGTGCATGAAGGCGGCGTCATGCAGTTCCTCGAATGGTATTCGAACTTCATGGTGAATCGTCTGCAGGGCGATCAGGCGAAAATCTCTGCCGTGGCGTAGAACACTGACCGGTTAATGTCCGGTTCAGTTCGACTTCTCTAAAAGGGAAAGCAGCCGGTTCCCCGGCCGCTTTCGGAACCATTCGGGCGCGAAAGCGTTGCTGAGCAGGCGGTGTCCGCTGTTGAATGGGAGAAAGAAATGATCGGGCTGAGAAACAAGATCGCGACCGCAGTTCTGGCTGCCGCCGTCGTTCTGACAGGCTTCGTGCCGTCGCAGGCAATGCAGATGCCCACCGCCCCGCAGATGGAAAAACCTTCCGCGGTCGAGAACGTCCAGTACCGCCGCTACTATCGCGGCGATTACTACCGGCCCGGCTATCGCCCCGGCGCTTACTACCGGCCCGGCTATTACGGCGGCTATCGCGGATATAGCTACTACCGCCCGGGCTATCGCCGCTATAACGGCTACTGGTATCCGCTCGCTGCCTTCGGCGCCGGAGCGGTCATCGGCGGCGCTATCGTCGCCCAGCCGCGTTACGTCGAGCCCGCGCCTCGCATGGGGTCAAGCCACGTCGCCTGGTGCGCCAACCGCTACCGGTCTTATCGCGCTTACGACAATACCTTCCAGCCCTATAACGGCCCGCGCCAGCAGTGCTATTCGCCATATTGATAGGTCCCGAATACTGCTTCTCACCCTGACCCTCTCCCCGAAAAACGGGAGAGGGGACGTGTCAAGCGCGAAACAAGCGGCCGTCCTGCGAAACTCAGTGAACGACGGTGATCACCGAAATGCCAGCTTCGTCGGCGGCACGGATAAGCGCTGTGCGCGCGACCTGAGCCGGAATTTCCCCATGAATGGCATCCCGGCACGCCCTGATCGCAATAAGATATTCCTCTCCATCGTCGATCGGCCAGCCAATCGTCAGCATCTCGGCAGCCTGCCCGAGGGTTGCAACAAGCTTGTATTTTTCCGGCCCACTCACAACGAGCATCAGAGGGGCAAACTCTCCGGATGTGCACCATTTCATGACATTAGGTCTCCCCACGGTAAATACATTAGTAACCGTGCAAGAACCGTTCCGGGCGATGCGGCTGGCGCTGCGTGGACAGAGATGGCGTCCAACTGCAGGGAATTTATTGAAGCCGCGGGCTTGGTTGTGGTCCCAGGGTCAAGCCCTGGGATGGCGGAGTGTGAGGTGAGCCCTGTGGGAAACGTCGCACCTCATGGCAGAACGGAGTTGCCCAGCGCTTACTCCTCCGTTCACCCTCAAAGAATATCCACCCGCCTCAGCAGCCACCAGGCAAAGACGATCGATCCGATGATGAGGATGACGGCATATTCCGTGCCGTAGTCGCCGATGGCGAAGGGCAGGTTGGCCGTGTTCATGCCGAAGAAACCCGTCACGAGGGTCGGCGGCAGCAGGAACGCCGTCATGATCGACAGCAGGTAGAGGTGGCGGTTGGTCTCGGAGGACTGCTTCGAGTCGATTTCTTCGTGCAGCAGGCGCGCCCGGTCCTGTAGGGCATAGATGTCGTGGTCCACCGTCTCCAGCCGGCTCGTCAGCCGCCTGGCGACATCGTCGAAGCCGAAGGGCATCTCGTCCTCGTCGGCTGCCGCCGCCCGGCGCATCAGCGCCAGCACCGTGCGCAGATGCCGATGCAGCCGGACCACGGTTCGCCGCACCGGCGCCAGGCGCCGGCGCTCGTCGCGCGGTGCGTTGTCGTAGACGATATCCTCGATCAGGTTCAGCTCTTCCGTCAGCTCGATGACGATCGCGATCAGCGTGCGCTGGAACTCGATCACCAGCAGTTCGAAAAGATCGACCGGAAGCGCGAACTTGCCCGGATTTTTTTCGATCAGCGCGCGCGCCCGTTCGACGCTGCGCAGCGGCTGCAGCCGGGTGGTGATGATGAAGCGGTCGGACATGGCGAAGTGCAGCCAGCCGAGATTGTTGGTGTCCTGGGCGAAATCCCGCTGGCAGTCGATGAGCGTGCCGTAGAGCATCTGCTCGTCGACGGTGATTGTCGCATGCGTGTCACGCGTTGTCAGCGCCGATTTCGCGTCCTCCGTCAGCCCGTCGAGCGTGTCGAGCAAGGCCGGCACGCGCGCATCGGCAAGGTTGAGGTGTAGCCAGTAGAAACAGTTATCGCCGGTCAGTTCCGCCACCGTGGCACTGTTCGTCAGCCGCACCGCGGTCTTTTCGTTGGGTGAAAAGCGATAGGCCCAGACGAAACCGGGTATGTTGACGGGCAATGTGTCCATTGTTCGCCGGTCCTTTGCGAAGGCGATTCATTCCTGAGCGCATCGCATCGAACTCGATTCACGCGACGGGCTTTAACCGTTTGTCTTGTCATGTCCTTACCCCGGAACCGCTGCGCGCTTCCAGGCGACATGCTTTAGAGATTCTCCATGACGTGCATTTGTGCAAGGGTGCAAGAGCAAAGCGCCATGTCAGCTGAATTATCGCATGGGGCTTCAAGAAATCGAAATTGACGTTTACGTAAAAATCAATTAGCCGTGGCGCTGGAGAGGTCTGTCATGCGCAGGCCGGTCTGCGGAGGAGAAAAGCATGTACAAGGCGCCCGTCGAGGAAATCGCGTTCACGTTGAAGCATGTAGCGGGCATGGGCGAGGCGATTTCGAAAGGGCTTCTCGGCGATCTCGGCGAAGACCTCGTCGACGCCATCCTGGCCGAGGCGGGACGTTTTGCCACAGAGGAAGTAGCGCCTCTCGCTGACATCGGCGACCGCCAGGGCGCCCGCCTGACCGATGGCGAGGTCAGGCTGCCGGATGGCTGGCGCGATCTCTATCGCAATTGGATCGCCGGCGGCTGGAACGGCCTGACGGCGCCCGAAGCATTCGGCGGCCAGGCCTTGCCGCATATGCTGAATGTCGCAGCTCTCGAAATGTGGAACTCCGGCTCCATGGCCTTTGCGCTCGCGCCGACGCTGACGATGGGCGCGATCGAAGCGGTCAGCACCCATGGCAGCGACGCGCTGAAAGACAAATATCTGGAAAAAATGGTGTCGGGCGAATGGAGCGGCACCATGAACCTGACGGAACCGCATGCCGGCTCCGATCTCGGCGTCCTGAAGGCGCGCGCCGAGCGCCGCGCCGATGGCAGCTACCGCATCTTTGGCCAGAAGATCTTCATCACCTGGGGCGAGCATGACGCGGCCGACAACATCATCCATCTGGTGCTGGCCCGCCTTCCGGATGCGCCGGCCGGCACACGCGGCATCTCGCTTTTCCTGGTGCCGAAATTCCTGGTGAACGACGACGGTTCGCTTGGAGCCCGCAATGATCTGTTCTGCCACTCGCTGGAGCACAAGCTCGGCATCCACGGCTCGCCGACCTGCACGATGATCTACGGTGACGGTAAATTCGGCGACGAAAAGGGTGCTGTCGGATGGCTGGTTGGCGAGGAGAACAAGGGGCTCGCCTGCATGTTCACGATGATGAACAATGCCCGTCTTGCCGTCGGCATGCAGGGCGTTGCGGTCTCGGAGGCCGCCACCCAGAAGGCCGTCGCCTTTGCCAGGGAGCGCACGCAGGGCAGGGCGCCCGGCTGGACCGGCGCCGGCATGAGCCCGATCGTCGAACATCCTGACGTCGCCCGCATGCTGCTGACCATGAAGGCGCTGACGCAGGGCGCGCGCGCCATTTCTTACGCCTGCGCCCATGCGATCGACATGTCTCACCTGGCAAGCGAGGGCCGCCATCATTGGCAGGAGCGCGCCGCCCTGCTGACGCCGATCGCCAAGTCCTTCTCGACGGATGCCGGCGTCGAGGTCGCCTCGCTCGGCATTCAGGTGCATGGCGGCATGGGCTTCATCGAGGAGACGGGTGCAGCGCGTTATCTTCGCGACGCCCGCATTGCCCCGATCTACGAAGGCACCAACGGCATTCAGGCGATCGATCTCGTCACCCGCAAGCTGCCGCTCTCCGGCGGCGATCAGGTGAGAGGCTTCATCGCCGAGCTCAGGACGGTCGCCGATGATGTGCGTCACTCCAATCTCGATAGTTTCGGTCAAACGGCTGCAAGGCTCGACGCTGCCATCGCCGACCTCGACGAGACCACTGCCTGGCTGTTGAAGATGCTTGCCGATGGCAGGGCCGCCGAGGCGCTCTCGGGCGCCACACCCTATCAGCGCCTGTTCGGGCTCGCGCTTACCGGCTGCTACCTCGCCAAGGGCGCTCTCGCCGGGAGTGCCGATGGCGCAGGCGAAGGCCGTATCGCACTTTGCCGTTTCGCCGCCGAAAATCTGCTGGCGGAAACCGCAGCCCTTCGCGACCGGGTCGTCAATGGCGCAGCCAGTCTCGCCGCCGCCCGCATCCTGCTTGCCTGAGGAAACACAATGACCGATCACATCGTCGTCGAACAGCCTTCCGCCCATCCCGGCGTCCAGCTCATCCGCTTCAACCGGCCGGAAAAGAAGAACGCCATCACACGGGCCATGTACCGTGTGATGACCGATGCGCTGAATGCGGCGAACGCCAATCCCGAGATCCGCGCCACTGCCTTCCTCGGCACGGAAGGCTCATTCTCGGCCGGCAACGACATGGGCGATTTTCTCGCCGCGGCGATGGGCGGCGGCCTGGGGCAGGAGCTCCTCGATTTCCTCTATGCGCTGGTAAACGCTGAAAAGCCGATCGTTTCGGGCGTCGACGGACTTGCGATCGGCATCGGCACCACGATGCATCTCCATTGCGATCTGACCATCGCCTCGGATCGAAGCCAGTTCCGCACTCCCTTCGTCGATCTGGCGCTGGTGCCGGAGGCGGCCTCGAGCCTCATCGCGCCGCGCCTGATGGGCCATCAGCGCGCCTTCGCCCTGCTTGCGGCGGGCGAAGCCTTTTCGGCTGAAGAGGCGAAGGAAGCCGGTCTGGTCTGGAAAGTCGTCGAACCGGGTGAAGTCGATGCCCTGACGCTTGCCACCGCAGCCCGCCTCGCGGCCAAACCGCCGGAAGCGCTACGCATTGCCCGCGATCTCATCCGCGGCGAGCGCAGCGAAATCATCGCCCGCATCGACGAGGAGGCCCGGCATTTCTCGGCGCGCCTCAAGAGCGCCGAGGCCCGGGCCGCTTTCGAAGCCTTCATGCGTCGCTGACACCGGCGGCCTCGACGCCTATTTTTCCAGCGTCGCCACCACCTCGACATGCGAGGTCCAGAGGAACTGGTCGATCGGCGTCACCCTGGTGATCCGGTAGCCGCCCTCGACGAGGATCGCGAGGTCGCGCGCCAGCGTCAATGGATTGCAGCTGACGGCCGCGATCTTCTTCACCGCCGAGCGCGCCAGTTCCTTGCACTGGAACTCAGCGCCCGCACGCGGCGGATCGAAGACGACGGCATCGAAAGGCTTGAACTCCTGCGTCATCAAAGGACGGCGAAAGAGATCGCGCTTCTCGATGGTGACGGGTTTCAGTCCCTGCGTGTTGCGTGCGGCGTGGTCGAGCGCGGCGAGCGCCGCGCCCTCCGCCTCGACCGCGTGCACACGGCCGATCCGCGCCAGCCGCAGCGAAAACGTACCGGCGCCGGCAAAGAGATCGGCAATTCGCTTCGCCTTGCCGGCATGGGCAAGCACCAGCTCCGCCATCGCCTCTTCCGCCGGTTTCGTCGCCTGGGCAAAGCCGCCCGGCGGCGGGGAAACCTGGACACCGCCGAAATCGATGAGCGGCTTCGACGGTTCGACCAGGATCTCTCCATTCACCGTCACGCGGGCAATGCCGCGCAGGCTGAGTACGGTCTCGATCGCCTTTCGCCGCTGCTGGTCGGAAAGTTTCTTCACTTCGTCGGCAGCGACATCGAGACCGGAGAGGGTTTCGAGCACCGCGACCCGGAAAGGTTCGGCATTGGTTGCCAGCGAGGCCGCAATCGCCTTGATCGCCGGCAGCCGGGCGATGATCCCTGCCGACGAGATCGGACATTCCTCGATCGCGACGATGTGGTGGCTTTCGGCCTGGTTGAAACCGATCAGCATGTCCTTCTCGGTCTTACGCGCCGCAAACACCACGCGGCGGCGTTCGCCCGGCCGGGCCGGAACCACCTCGCCGACATCAGGCGTCAAACCCTTGGATTTCAGCGCTTCGATGACCAGTTGGCGCTTGAAGGCGCGGTAGGGGCCGTCTGTCAGATGCTGCAACGTGCAGCCGCCGCAGGTGCCGTTGACGCCGTCAGGACCGAAATGCCGGCAGGGCGGTTCCTGCCGCTCGGTTGAAGGCGTCGTGATCGACATGATCGTGCCCTGGTTCCTGACGCGGGCGATTGCCACCGTTTCCCCGGGCAGGGAGAAGGGCACATAAACAGGTCCGCCGGCATTGCTTGCGATGCCGTCGCCCTGGGCGCCGAGTTTTTCGATCGTGACGGTTTCGGTGCTCACGGTTTCAATCCTGCCAGAAGGAATTCCTGATTGCCGTCGCCGCCGGAAATCGGGGAGGGGATGAGGCCATGGCTTTTCCAGCCCATGTCCTCGATGAACCAGCGCTCCAATTCCGAGGCGACGGCCGGAGCGGAAGCGGGATCTTTCAGCAAGCCGCCCTTGCCGATCGCCTCGCGCCCGGCCTCGAACTGCGGCTTGACCAGCAGGACGGCTGTCGCGCCCGGCTCGGCGATATCGAGCGCCGGCGCCAATGCGAGCTTCAGCGAGATGAAGGAAACGTCGGAAACGATGAAGGTGGCGGAATGGCCGATATCGTCTGCCGTCAGGTTGCGGGCGTTGAGGCCTTCCTTGTTCGTCACGCGCGGATCGCCCGATATGCGCGGATGCATCTGCCCATGGCCGACATCGATCGCCGTGACGTGCGCAGCACCCCGCTGCAGCAGCACCTCGGTGAAGCCGCCTGTGGAAGCGCCGATATCGAGACACTGATGGCCGCCAGGGTCGAGGCGGAAATGATCGAGGGCTGCGGCAAGCTTCAGCGCTGCGCGCGAGACATAGTCCTGCGCGGGATCATCGATCTCTATTGCCGCGTCTTCGCCAAAGAGCGCGCCGGCTTTCGTTATCACCTGGCCGCCGATCCTGACCGTGCCGCGCTGCACGGCGTCGCGAGCCCGCGAGCGGCTGGAAAAGAGGCCGCGGGAAACGAGAAGCTGGTCGAGGCGGTGGCTGTTTTGATCGGACATCGGCTGTGAATGACCGGCAAAGCGGCTGCTTGCAAGCTTTTTGTTCCCGAGAGCGTCATTGACCCTCAAAAGCTTTCGGCGATAATCCTGCCGCGGCAATCGCGGGGCGGCCGCAGGCAAGGGGGTGTTTCATGATGAAGCTCTTCACTCTTCTAGTCGCGGCGGCGGCGATCGCTTCGCCCGCGCTTGCGAACGATACGATGGCCGAGGTCAAGACCGGCGGGCTGATTTTCGCCCAATCCGACGATGTCAGCATGGCGGAAGAGGATCTTTTCATCTCCGCCTCGGAAGTGCGCGTCGGCTACGTCTTCGAGAACATGTCCGACAAGGACGTCGAGAGCCTGGTTGCCTTTCCGATGCCCGACATAACGGGCCAGGTGGACAACAATTCAGCCATATCGGACTATGACAGCGATAATTTCCTGCATTTTTCCACCGTGCAGGACGGCAGGCCGATCACCGCCAAGCTGCAGCAGCGCGTCATCTCGCTTGGCATCGACGTGACGGACGAGTTTGCCAAATACGCCATTCCCGTCCTGCCCTACAGCCAGAAGACTCTCGACGCACTCGCCAAGCTTCCCGAAGCCGTCCGAAAGGACTGGATCGCCCGCGGCCTGATCTATGCGATTACGGACGCCGATCTTGTGCCGCTCTGGACGCTACGTTCGACCTATTGGTGGCGCACCACCTTTCCGGCGAAGAAGAAGGTCAGTGTCCAGCATCGCTACACGCCGGCCGTCGGCGGCACCGTGGCCATCAGCTTTCTCGAAGGTGGCGAGCCGAAGGGCGAACGCTTCGAGGAATATTCCCGCAAATACTGCCTGGATGCGGACTTTGTCAGAACTGCCCGGCAGCGGGCGGGGGAGGCCGAAGCCGGCGGAGCCAACTATACCGAAAGCTGGATCTCCTATGTGCTGTCGACCGGCGCCAACTGGGCGGGGCCGATCCGGCGCTTCCAGCTCACGATTGACAAGGGCAAGCCCGGCAGTCTCATCAGCTTCTGCGGCAGCAACGTTCAGAAGATCGGTCCGACGACCTTCCGGATGACAGCGGAGGATTTCGATCCCGAGAGGGATTTCGATATTCTGATCCTCAATTCGCCGGAAGCGGAACCGAAGACGCCTTGATTTAAGCAACTTTAATCATGGCTTGGGCCGCTGCTGCTCCGCCTAATTTAAACAAATCTAAAGCTCGCCCGCATAGGTTCGGTTCGATTGCAGCGGTTCGTTTGAACCGCTTCGTGCCATGAAGGCGCAAGGCGTCTCCCCGCCGATCATGTTCCTAATTCAGAAGGTCCTGCGGTTGCGCTTCAGGCGCGACCCGCCTTCGCCGCGTTGACTGTCGTCAGGAGAAATTCACCGATGTCCGCTAAAAACATATCCTTGAACGGGAAGCTTGCGGCCACGTTCGCAGCCCTCATCCTCATCTTCGTGTCCGTTTCCGCCTTCGTTTATTCCAAGGCGACGGCATCGGCGGCCGCTTCCGCCGAGCAGGAAAAGTCCGAGCTGCTGGTCAACCAGATCGACGATGCGCTGCAGGCGATGCTCGAGCAGGCCGTCAATCTGCGCGGCTTCATTCTCTTCCGCAGCGACAGCACCTACGGCGATATCTTCGCCAACCGCGAGCGCATGCTGAAGGCGATCGCCGCCGCCAAGCAGACGGCCGCAGCCGAACCGCCACTGGTCGAAATGATCGACGGCATGCAGAAGGCTGCCGACCTTTATTTCCATGAGCTCGCCGAGCCGCAGACCAAGGCGCGCAAGGAAACCGACATGCCGATCGAGGAAGTCGTCAAGATCGGCGTCAACGCCACCAAGGGCCAGCTCGACGGTTTCCGCCAGGCTTCCGCCAAGATCAAGGCCACCGCACGCGAAAAGTCGAATGCGCTCGCTGCGCTTCGGGCCGATGCCAACAGCGATCTGGCGACGACGCTGCTTGCCGGTGGCATCCTTGCCTCGCTTGCCGCCGCCGTTCTCGCCTGGCTCATGTCGCGCACCATCGTCCGCCCGATCGTCGGCATGACGGCTGCCATGGATCGCCTGGCCGGCGGTGAAAACGATATCGAGGTTCCGGCCACGGACCGCGGTGACGAAGTCGGCCGCATGGCCCAGTCGGTGCTGGTCTTTAAGCAGGCCGCGATCGAGAAGCTGCGCCTTTCCGGCGAGACCGACCGCATGCGCGACGACGCCGAGCGCCAGCGCCGGGCAACCGACGAACAGAAGGCTCGCGAGGAGGGCGAACTCCGCTTTGCCATCGACGCTCTGGCTGGCGGCCTGGCCGGCCTTGCCGAGGGCGATGTCGCCGCGCGCATCCAGACGCCGTTCGCGTCGCAATATGATAGCCTGCGCAGCGACTTCAACCATGCCGTCGAAAAGCTGCAGGCGGCTCTCCAGTCGGTCGGCCACAACGCCTCGGCGATCAACGCCGGCGCCGGCGAGATCCGCTCCGCCGCCGACGATCTTGCCCACCGCACCGAGCAGCAGGCTGCCGCCGTCGAAGAAACCGCAGCAGCGCTCGAGGAAGTGACCACGACGGTCCGCGACAGCGCCAAGCGCGCCGAGGATGTCGGCAATCTCGTCGAGCGTACCCGCGTCGGTGCCGAAAAATCCGGCGAAGTCGTCCGCAAGGCTGTCTCTGCCATGGAGCAGATCGAGAAATCCTCGGGCGAAATCTCCAACATCATCGGCGTTATCGACGACATTGCCTTCCAGACCAACTTGCTTGCTCTCAACGCAGGCGTCGAAGCAGCGCGCGCCGGTGAAGCCGGCAAGGGCTTTGCCGTCGTCGCCCAGGAAGTGCGCGAGCTCGCCCAGCGCTCGGCCAATGCCGCCAAGGAGATCAAGGCGCTGATCACCAATTCCGGCACCCACGTCCAGACCGGGGTGTCGCTGGTCGGCGAAACCGGCAAGGCCTTGGAAGCGATCGTCGCCGAAGTGCAGGAAATCAACCACCACGTCAACGCGATCGTCACCGCTACGCGCGAACAGTCGATCGGCCTTCAGGAAATCAACACCGCCGTCAACAATATGGACCAGGGCACGCAGCAGAACGCCGCGATGGTCGAAGAACAGACCGCGGCAAGCCATGCGCTCGCCCAGGAAGCAAACGCCCTCGACGAGCTGCTGCATCAGTTCAAGTTGGGCCAGGTGAGCGCCGCTGCCGCCGCACCGCGCGCCGCCGCCGCCACCTCCCGCCCGGTCGCCTCACCGGCCCGCGCGCTGACCCGCACCGTCGCCAAGGCTTTCGGCGGCAGGCAGGCAAGTGCTGCGGCTGCGGTTCAGGAAGAGTGGACGGAGTTCTGAGAGCGTCGCTTTCGGAAGGGGCGTAAAATGCAGAGGGCGGCGCAGAGATGTGCCGCCCTTTTTAACTGACGAATCTGCTTGGTGGCCCCCTCATCCGCCCTACCGTAGGGCGGATGAGGGGGCCACACGGCACACCTCACATAATCTTATCCCGCCACGCCCACAGCAACACCACGCCCCAGCGCCCTGAACACCGTCGACACAATCCCGGCGCGATCAAGCCCCGCATGAGCGTGCATAGCCTCGGGCTTGGCCTGCTCCATCCAGATGTCGGGCATGACGAGCGAGCGTATTTTCAGCCCATTGTCGAGCAGGCCTTCGCCGGCGAGGAATTGCATCACCTGGCTGCCGAAGCCGCCGACAGAGCCTTCCTCGACGGTGATCAGCATCTCGTGGTGACGGGCGAGCTGACGGATGAGATCGTGGTCGAGCGGCTTGGCGAAGCGCGCATCGGCGACTGTCGTCGAAAGTCCGGCCGCGTCGAGATCTTCGGCGGCAAGCAGACAGTCGGCAAGCCGTGTACCGAAGGAGAGCAGCGCCACCTTGGCGCCTTCCTTGACGATGCGGCCCTTGCCGATCTGCAGGATTTCGCCGCGCACCGGCATCTCGACGCCGACGCCTTCGCCGCGCGGATAACGGAACGAGATCGGCCCGGCGTCATAGGCGGCGGCTGTACGCACCATATGCTTGAGTTCCGCCTCGTCGGCTGCCGCCATCACCACGAAGCCGGGCAGGGTGGCGAGGAAGGCGGTGTCGAACGAACCGGCATGTGTCGGTCCATCGGCGCCGACGAAACCGGCACGGTCGATCGGGAAGCGCACCGGCAGGCCCTGGATCGCGACATCGTGCACGACCTGGTCATAGGCGCGCTGCAGGAAGGTGGAATAGAGCGCCGCGAACGGCTTGTAGCCTTCGGCCGCAAGGCCGGCGGCGAAGGTCACGGCATGCTGTTCGGCAATGCCGACGTCGAAGCAGCGCGACGGAAAGGCTTCGGCGAGCTTGTCGAGGCCGGTGCCATTCGGCATGGCGGCAGTGATGCCGACGATCTTGTCGTCGAGAGTCGCTTCCTGCACCAGCGCTTCGGCAAAGACGCTAGTATAGCTCGGCGCGTTCGGCTTGACCCGCGCCTGGGCGCCGGTGATGACGTCGAACTTGTTGACCCCGTGATATTTATCGGCTGCGGCTTCCGCCGGCGGATAGCCCTTGCCCTTCTGTGTGACCACATGGATCAGCACCGGCCCGCGCCCATTGTCGCGCACGTTTCGCAGCACCGGCAGAAGGTGTTCGAAGGAATGCCCGTCGATCGGCCCGATATGATAAAAGCCCATCTCCTCGAACATCGTGCCGCCGGTGACGTAGCCGCGCGCATGTTCCACGGCGCGGGTAATGGCCCGGTCGATATTCTTGCCGAGATAGGCCGTCAGCTTCTTGCCGAAGTCGCGGAAGCCCATATAGGTGCGGCCCGAGGCGAGGCGGGCGAGATAGGCGCTCATTGCACCCGTCGGCGGCGCGATCGACATGTCGTTGTCGTTGAGGATGACGATGAGGCGGGCATCGAGCGCGCCGGCATTGTTCAGCGCCTCATAGGCCATGCCGGCCGACATCGCCCCGTCGCCGATGACGGCGATGACGCGGCGGTCGTTCTTGTCGAGATCGGCGGCGATCGCCATGCCGAGGCCGGCCGAGATCGAGGTCGAAGAGTGCGCCGCCCCGAAGGGATCATATTCGCTCTCTGCCCGGCGGGTGAAGCCGGAAAGACCGTTTTCCTGGCGCAGCGTCCGGATGCGGTCGCGTCGGCCGGTCAGAATCTTGTGCGGATAGCATTGATGGCCGACATCGAAAATCAGCCGGTCGTTCGGCGTGTCGAAGACACTGTGGATGGCGATCGTCAGCTCGACCACGCCGAGGCCGGCGCCGAGATGGCCGCCGGTGCGCGATACCGCATCGATCATTTCATCCCGGACTTCGCGGGCAAGCTGCGGCAGGTCGCGATCCTCGAGCTTGCGCAGGTCGGCGGGGTAGATGACCTGGTCGAGCAGGGGGGTCTTCGGCAGTTGTGTCACGGGCGGGCGCTCTTTCTTGCTTTTCCTTATTCCGCTTTATTCGATTAGAATGCGGCAAAACAAGTGCATTTCAGGAACCGAAGGTTTGCACCTTAGAACATGATGCCGAAAAGTGTGAACGGTTTTCGGGCAACATCATGCTCTATTCCCTAGTTTAGTTCAGCCTTCCGGCAAAGGCACGAATTCCTCTTCGTCGCCTGGAACGATATCGAAGCGGCCGGTGCGCCACTCCTCTTTCGCTTTTTCGATCCGCTCCTTCGAGGAAGAAACGAAATTCCACCAGATATAGCGTTTCGAATTCAGCGCCGCGCCGCCGAAGAGCATCAGGTGACAGCCGTCGCTGCCCGCTTCGAGCGTGATCGCATCGCCGGGCCGGAAGACCAGCAACTGATCGGCGGCGAAACGGTCGCCTGCGATGACGACCTCGCCCGACAGCACGTAGACGGCCCGCTCCTCATGGCCCGCGCCGAAGGGAAATTTGGCGCCCGGCTCCAGGTTCAAATCGACATAGAGCGTATCGGAGAAAACGCCGACGGGGGATGTCATGCCTTCGAACGAGCCGATGACGACACGTCCGCGCACGCCGCTCGCCTCGATCAGCGGCATGTCGGTCTTTTCCGTGTGAGCGAAGGAGGGGGCGATCTCCTCCTTGTCGTCCGGCAGCGCCAACCAGGTCTGCAGCCCGGACATCAGCAGTGGATGGCCGCGCAGATTGTCGGGCGTCCGTTCGGAATGCACGATGCCGCGCCCCGCCGTCATCAGGTTGATGTCGCCGGGCCGGATGACCTTTTCGGTGCCGAGACTGTCGCGATGGCGGATCTCGCCGTCGAAGAGATAAGTGACGGTGGAAAGTCCGATATGCGGATGCGGCTTGACGTCGAGCGCTTCGTTCGGTTTCAGGATCGCCGGCCCCATGCGGTCGAAGAAAATGAACGGCCCGACGAGCCGTCGCTGTCTCGTGGGCAGCGCGCGGCGCACCTGGAAGCCGCCGATATCGCTGGTGCGCGGGATGATCAGGTTCTCGATCGCGTCGCAGGCGAAGGCATCGCCGGGCAGGGGATCTTTACCGGGAAAGAAGGACATGTCGGATCTCCGATCACAAACTCTGCGATCAGAGATAGTGCCTGGCGGTCCATTACGAAAGAGCGCCGGCTCAGATCGCGGTGAAGCCGTTGTCGACGAAGAGATGAGCGCCGTTGACGAAGCTCGACTCGTCACTGGCGAGATAAAGAGCGGCCCGCGCCACATCTTCCGGTTCGCCGATCCGTCCCTGCTGCGCGGCGATGGCGGCATCCGAAACGTCGACGCCGAGCGCCTGCAGGTCGGCGACCTCGCGCAACCCATGCGGCGTGCGGATGAAGCCGGGGCAGACGGCGTTGCAGCGGATGTTGCGGTCGCGAAACTCCACCGCGATGGCGCGGGCAAACATGTGCACGGCGCCCTTCGTCGTATCGTAAAGCACTTCCATCGGCGTGGCGGCGACCGCCGAGATCGACGAGGTGCAGACGATCGAACCGCCGCCGGCCGCAATCATCTTCGGCAGCACGGCCTTGGTCATCAGGAACATGGAACGCACATTGACGGCATGCAGCCAATCCCATTCCTGAACGGTCGTTTCGAGGAACGGTTTGATGACGATCGTGCCGGCGTGATTGAAGAGCACCGTCACCGCGCCATAACGTTCCTCGACGCCCGCGACGGCTGCATTGACGGCTGCTTCGTCCGAGACATCGGCCGTCCAGTGATCGGCTTCGCCGCCGGCATCACGGATCGCCTTGACGGTCTCGGCCGCCGCCTGGCCGTTGCGGTCGATGATCGCGACGCGCGCCCCTTCCACCGCAAAAAGCTTCGAGGCTGCGCCGCCCATGCCCGTGGCGCCGCCTGATATAATGGCGACCTTGCCCTTCAATCTGTCCGTCATTTCTCTGTCCCCTCATCGTTCCGAAAGGGATCATAGATCGGCCGCAAGCCGATCGCCAAGCGTCTTCGAAAACTCTTCGGTCGGCTCAGGCGCCGTCCAGCGGCTCGACGCCCTGCGGCTTGCCGGCGCGGTCGAGCCGGATCTTCTCGATACGGTTCTCGGCGGTCGAAAGCAGGGTTTCGCAATGTTTCTTCAGCGCTTCGCCGCGCTCGTAGATCTCGATCGATTCATCAAGCGCCACGTCGCCGCGTTCAAGCCGCGCGACGATGCTTTCGAGTTCGGCGACCGCCTTTTCGAAGGAAAGGCCCGATACTTCAGGCTTGGCGCTGTCAGTCATTCTCAACCCTTCATCATTCTCAGAATATGCATGCCCGCCGATTCGGCGAGCCCTTCCAGATCATAGCCGCCTTCGAGCAGGCTGACGACCCGGTTCTGCGCATGCCGGTCCGCCAGTTCCAGGATTCGCCCTGTCGCCCAGTCGAAATCCTCGCCCGTCAGATTGATCTGCGCCAGCGGATCGCGGTGATGCGCGTCGAAGCCGGCGGAGATGATGATGAGATCCGGCCGGAAATCGGCAAGTGCGGGCAGCACCCGCGATTTGAACGCCTCGCGGAAATGGTCGCTGCCGACATTCGGCGAAAGCGGCGCATTGACGATGGTATTGTGCTTGCCCTTTTCCTCCTTGGCGCCGGTGCCGGGATAGAGCGGCATCTGGTGCGTCGAGCAGAACAGCACCGATGCATCGTCCCAGAAGATATCCTGCGTGCCGTTGCCGTGATGCACGTCCCAATCGACGATGGCGACGCGTTCGGCGCCATGCGTCTTTTGCGCGTGGCGAGCGGCGATCGCCGCATTGTTGAAGAAGCAGAAGCCCATCGCCGTCGTTTTCTCGGCGTGGTGCCCGGGCGGACGGGCGGCGACGAAGACATTGTCGGCCCGGCCGGTAAAGACGTCGTCGACGGCGGCCATCGCCCCGCCGATACCGGTGAGCGCCGCCTGCAGGCTCTTTTGGCTGGCGTAGGTATCGGCTTCGAGCTGGTTGATCCGATCTTCTTCCTCGGGAATTTCCCGCATCACGGCGGCAAGATGCTCCTCCGGATGCGCAAGCAGCACAGCATCCTCGTTCGCCTGCGGCGCCTGTTTGCGGTCCAGCCGCTCGAAATTCGGATGTTCCAGCGCGACATTGATGGCGCGGATCCGGTCGGACCGCTCCGGATGGCCGGAGGGCGTCACATGTTCCAGGAAGATCGGGTGTTCGTAAAGACGGGTGCTCATGGAGACACTCTATCGGTCGCTTGTGACATGTTCCACAGCAGATGGGGCATTGCCCGTCGATTTCAACAAGCGCTGCTGCTGTGCTTCTGCAGGCTGTAACACTTTGAACCCTCGCAGATTTCACTCCTCAAACCAGTTCCGATCCAATGAATTATGCAGTAATGTCTGTTTTGGGGAATGGTGTAAGGCAGTATTGTTGATGAGTCAGTCGAAACGCCCTGGTGTGGCGGAAATACGCGTGCCGTTTCGCGATGTCGATATGAACGGCCAGATGTTCCTGGCGTCCTATATTTCTTACGCTGAATCCGTCATTGCGAGCTTCTGGTCGGCACGGCCCGATGTCGATGACGAACCGCTCTACAGCGCCAGCAAGATCTCCTGTATGCTTCACCGTCCGCTGCACCATGACGAGCCGGCGATCTTCACCGCCGCCGTCGACAAGATCGGCGTGCGCTCGATCGGCTTCCTCGTTTCGATCGACACCGGGGAGGAGCGCGCCGCCGAAGTCGAGATCATCTGGCAGGCCCGCAACCGAGAGGACAAATCGCCGGCCTCGCTGCCGGAGGACACACGGGATTGGCTTTATGGGTTTTTGGATTAGTTCGTCTGGCGTCCAATCATCTCGTCGCCATGCTCGCGACCAGATCGCTGAACCTCTCTCCCTGAATGCCGACATGCGTTCGCAGCAGGCGGCGAGCTTCGTCTCCGTCTCCGGCAAAGATCGCATCGACGATGGCGCAATGTTCCGAGAAGGAAGTCGACAAGCGGTTGCGCACGCGCAGTTGCAGACGGCGATAGGGTCGCAGGCGTCGGTGCAGTTGCACGCATTGCTCCTGTAGGAAATCGCTTCGGCTCGCGGCGTAGATGGCCTTATGGAATTCCTCGTTGTCGTAATAATAGGCGTCGCTGTCGCCAGCGCCGGCCGATTGTTCGCAGCGGCCGTGGGTGGCGGTGATCGCTTCCCGGGAGGCTTTGTCCAGCCGGCGTGCGGCGAGCGATCCCGCGAGGCCCTCGAGTTCCGCCATGACCTCGAACATCTCGTAGATGCGGTGCGGCCCCGGATCGATCACGATGGCGCCCCGGCGCGGACGGATTTCGATCAGCCCGATGGCGTCAAGCTGCATCAGCGCTTCGCGCACCGGCGTTCGCGACACGCCGAACCGATTGGCAAGCACCGTTTCATCAAGCCGTTCGCCTGGGGCGAATTCGTAGGAAAGTATTGCATTTTCAATCTCATCCCGAAGCCATCGGCCGACATTCTCGGACATTTGTTTTGCTTTCCTCATACATGATTGTCATTCTTGTATACACAAACATTGACGTCGTGTACGAAACGTGACAATCTACATACTACCGGCGAAGTTCGGCGATGGGAAGCAGATGTCCAATGGCGCGCGCAATGCGGCCCGTCTTCGGAAGAGAGGAGAATGGCATGCCTGAGGCTTCTTTCTTCACCGATATGCTGCAAAGCATCACGGATCACGGACGCCAGCTTCTGTTTTCCGGCTCGCGCAACACGCAGGCGGCCGCCAAAGCCGATCTCCAGACCCTCTGTGAAATGCTGCTGTCCAGCCGCGGTGAAGCCTCCGGCATAGCTCTTGCGGCCGAGATACTCGATCGCTGGGGTGCGTCCGAGAGCGAGGCCGCGCAGGCATTCTTCGACATGCTGCATGAAAAGTTCGGGCCCGATGCGAGCCGACTCGACCAGGCGATCGAAAATTACCGCACGGACAAAAGCTCCGCTGCGGTCATTGCGCTCCACCAGGCCGCGGAGCCGCGGCGGCAGGAACTCCTGCGCCGATTGAATCACGCGCCGAACGGCACCGCCAGGCTCGTGCGGATGCGTCAGCAGCTGCGGGCTTCCAAAGACCGATCCGAAGCCTATGACGCGCTGGACGCCGACTTCACGCATCTGTTCGGCTCCTGGTTCAATCGCGGCTTTCTGACGCTCCGGCCCATCGACTGGACGACGCCGGCCTACATCCTTGAAAAGATCATCCGATACGAGGCCGTGCACGAGATTGCCGGCTGGGAGGAGCTGCGCCGTCGCCTGGCGCCGGCCGACCGCCGATGCTTTGCCTTCTTCCATCCCCGATTGGCCGATGAGCCGCTCGTCTTCGTCGAGGTGGCTCTCACCCGTTCCGTGCCGAAGGCGATTGCCGACGTGCTCGACGAGGGGAGGGAGCAGATCAATGCCGACGAGGCGACGACGGCGGTCTTCTATTCCATCTCCAACTGCCAGGACGGCTTGCGCGGAATCTCGTTCGGCAATTTCCTGATCAAGCAGGTCGTGGAAGATCTGCGCCGAGATCTGCCCGGCCTGAAGAATTTCGTCACCCTGTCGCCCGTCCCGGGTTTTGCCCGTTGGCTTGCCAAGGCGCGCGCTTCGACCACCGACCGGTTCCTGTCCGAAGCCTCCCTGAAAACGCTGATCTTGCTGGACGATCCGAACTGGCCCGACAACGACAACAGCGCGGCCGAAGTGGAGCGCGTGTTGCTGCCGCTTGCGGCGCGCTACTTCCTGGCCGAACGGACGCCGGAGGGCCGCCCCGTCGATCCTGTCGCCCGCTTCCATCTCGGCAACGGGGCGCGGCTTGAACGCGTGAATTTTCTCGGCGACCGCTCACCCAAGGCTATCGAGCAGGCACACGGTCTGATGGTCAACTACCTCTATAAGCTCGACGATATCGTGGCCAACCACGAGGCTCTGGCGCAGCGCGGCGAGGTGATCGCCTCGCCCGCCGTCAAAAGCCTGCTCAACCAGAGCGACGAAGGCCGCCGCGGCGGCAGTGGCCAGCAGGGCTCTCGAGCCTTCGCACAACTTATGAACTCAACGCTTGGAGGAGGGCGAAAGTGAGCAACCATCTTTTCGACGCCATGCGGGCGGCAGCGCCCGGCGAGGCAGCGTTCATTCGGACCGGCAGCGGGCAGACATGGACCTATGGCGACGCCTTCGCCCTTTCCGGCCGCATTGCCAGCGCGATGGATGCGCTCGGCATCCGCCCCGGCGACCGGGTTGCCGTGCAGGTCGAGAAAAGCGCCGAGGCATTGATCCTCTATCTCGCCTGTCTTCGCAGCGGCGCCGTCTACCTGCCGCTCAACACCGCCTATACGCTGGCCGAGCTCGATTATTTCATCGGCGATGCGGAGCCGCGCCTGGTGGTCGTTGCGCCGGCCGCTCGGGAAGGCGTGGAGACGATCGCCAAGCGCCACGGCGCGATCGTCGAAACGCTCGATGCCGACGGCAGCGGCTCTTTACTCGATCTGGCGCGCGACGAGCCGGCCGATTTTGTCGACGCCTCGCGCTCCGCCGATGATCTGGCTGCGATCCTCTACACCTCGGGAACGACGGGACGCTCCAAGGGAGCGATGCTCACGCATGGAAACCTGCTCTCGAACGCCCTGACCCTGAGAGACTACTGGCGCGTCACGTCAGGCGACCGGCTGATCCATGCCCTGCCGATCTTCCACACGCATGGGCTCTTCGTCGCCACCAACGTCACATTGCTCGCCGGCGCCTCGATGTTCCTGCTGTCGAAATTCGACGCCGACGAAGTCGTTTCACTGATGCCGCAGGCAACGATGCTGATGGGCGTGCCGACCTTCTACGTGCGCCTCCTGCAAAGCCCGCGCTTCGACAAAAAGGCGGCAGCCAGCATCCGCCTCTTCATATCAGGCTCGGCGCCGCTGCTTGCGGAAACACATACCGCGTTCCAGGCAAGGACCGGTCACGCGATTCTCGAGCGCTACGGCATGACGGAAACCAATATGAACACGTCGAACCCTTACGAGGGGAAGCGGATTGCCGGGACTGTCGGCTTCCCGCTGCCTGATGTGACGGTGCGCGTGACCGATCCCGCCACCGGGCAGGCGCTGCCTCCGGAACAAACCGGCATGATCGAGATCAAGGGGCCGAACGTCTTCAAGGGTTATTGGCGCATGCCGGAGAAAACCGCGGCCGAATTCACCGCCGACGGTTTCTTCATCAGCGGCGATCTCGGCAAGGTCGACCGGGACGGCTATGTCCACATCGTCGGCCGCGGCAAGGATCTGGTGATCTCGGGCGGATACAACATCTATCCGAAAGAGGTCGAAAGCGAGATCGATCAGATCGAAGGTGTCGTCGAGAGCGCGGTGATCGGCGTGCCGCATCCCGATTTCGGAGAGGGCGTGACCGCCGTCGTCGTGTGCAAGCCGGGTGCCGTCCTCGATGAAAAGGGCATCGTCAGCGCCCTCCAGGACCGTCTCGCGCGCTATAAGCAGCCCAAACGCATCATCTTCGCCGAGGACTTGCCGCGTAATACGATGGGTAAGGTTCAGAAGAACATCCTGCGGCAGCAATACGCCGATCTCTACACCAGGACGTAAGGCGACCGCCCTCTGGGAGGAGGGCGTGCCGGCATCCCGTATCAATCTACAAACAGCAACTACGGCGCCGGAGGCGTCGGAGGGAGGGGAATCATGGGTATTGAAATACTGGCCATAGGCATGCTGGTCGCCATGTTCATCATTGCGACGATCCAGCCGATCAACATGGGCGCGCTCGCCTTTGCCGGCGCCTTCGTGCTCGGCTCCATGACCATCGGGATGAAAACCAGCGATATTTTTGCCGGTTTTCCGAGCGATTTGTTCCTGACGCTGGTTGCCGTCACCTATCTCTTCGCCATAGCGCAGATCAACGGCACCATCGACTGGCTCGTCGAATGCGCCGTCCGACTGGTGCGTGGACGGATAGGCTTGATCCCGTGGGTGATGTTCCTCGTCGCCGCCGTCATCACCGGTTTCGGTGCCCTTGGGCCGGCCGCGGTCGCCATTCTCGCGCCCGTCGCGTTGAGCTTTGCCATCCAGTACCGCATTCACCCGGTCATGATGGGCCTGATGGTGATTCACGGCGCGCAGGCCGGCGGCTTCTCGCCGATCAGCATCTATGGCGGCATCACCAATCAGATCGTTGCGAAGGCCGGCCTGCCCTTCGCGCCGACGTCGTTGTTTCTCTCGAGCTTTTTCTTCAACCTGGCGATCGCGGTGCTGGTCTTCTTCGCTTTCGGCGGCGCAAAGGTCATGAAACACGTGCCTTCATCCTCCTTTGGCCCCTTGCCCGAACTGCATCCCGAAGGCGTGACGGCGTCGATCAGAGGTCACGGCGGCACGCCGGCAAAGCCGATCCGGGAACATGCCTATGGCACGGCGGCCGATACCGCTGCGACGCTGCGTCTGAACAATGAAAGAATCACCACCCTGATCGGCCTGACGGCGCTCGGCATCGGCGCCCTGGTCTTCAAGTTCAATGTCGGTCTCGTCGCCATGACCGTGGCCGTCGCGCTGGCGCTGCTGTCCCCGAAAACGCAGAAGGCGGCAATCGACAAGGTCAGCTGGTCGACCGTGCTGCTGATATCAGGCATCATCACCTATGTCGGCGTCATGGAGAAGGCCGGTACGGTGGATTACGTCGCGAACGGCATATCCAGTCTCGGCATGCCGCTGTTGGTGGCGCTCCTGCTTTGCTTCACCGGCGCCATCGTCTCGGCCTTTGCATCCTCGACCGCGCTGCTCGGCGCCATCATCCCCCTTGCCGTTCCGTTCCTCCTGCAAGGACATGTCAGCGCGGTCGGCGTGGTCGCTGCCATCGCGATCTCGACGACGATCGTCGATACCAGCCCCTTCTCCACCAACGGCGCGCTCGTGGTCGCCAATGCGCCGGATGACAGGCGAGAGCAGGTGCTGCGGCAGTTGCTGATCTACAGCGCGCTGATCGCCATCATCGGCCCGATCGTCGCCTGGATCGTGTTCGTCGTGCCTGGGCTGGTTTGACGGCGGATCGCCGAACCTATCATTGTCCGTCGCAGGTCATCGCCTGCGGCGGACAGCGTGAGTCGGCATGTCATGAAAATTTCATGTTCGGCCCATTGCCAGCGCCGAGAAAATAGTCCACATTTTTAGTAGGGAAACGAGATTTCCTGAAACAACGAAGGAGACTGATTGAATACATTTTTTCCGGATGTGGTGCTCGTTGCATTCTTCATCCTCGCTTGCGCCTTGATCGCTGCACGAAAGCGCAGGTCGGGCAGTGGAAGCTCTGGTGACGGGGGAGGAGGTTGGTTCGGCACCTCGGATCACGGTGACTGTGATGGAGGTGGCGGAGATGGAGGAGGAGACTAGATCAAACTGAAATAGAGAGACTGCCCCGACCGCCTCAAGGCGGTTTTTTGTTGCCCGGATTTTCGAGGCCGTGCCGAGACGGCAATAGACCGAAACCCCAGATACACTCGCAAGATGACGAATCTATTTGACGGGCCAATAGACCAACGGATCCAACACTCAATCTAATTTTCGCTCGCCGCGGGAAGCATGCGCCCTATGTCAGTCGAGGCGGTGCTGGGCGAAGGTGTTGGAGACAATCAATATGGCAAAACCTGCGGCGGGAAGCCCGTATATTTACGGGATCGACGCATTGCGATTTGTGTGTGCGCTGATGGTGACGGTGTTTCATCTCGGATTTGCTTCCTGGGCTTCGCCCTTATATCTCAGGCCGTACAAGATGCCGCTGATCGAGAATATCGCCCAGCCGGGTTGGGTTGGCGTCGAATTGTTTTTCGTCATATCCGGGTTCGTCATCGTCAACTCCGCCGCTTCCGCCAGCGCCATGTCCTTTCTCAAAGGGCGGATTCTGCGGCTCTATCCGGCCGTATGGATCTGCGCGTCGCTGACGCTGATTGTCATCGCCACGCAAGACGTGAACAGGCGCATCATCAAGAACTATCTGCGGTCGATCACGCTTTATCCCGCCGGGCCGTGGATCGATGGCCAATATTGGACCCTGGCCTGTGAGATTTGTTTCTACGCCCTCGTTTTCATCATGTGTGCGGCCGGACAAAAGATGAGGATGCCCGCCCTGGCGCTCGGCCTGTCGCTGGCCAGCACGGCTTTCATTGCCCTGTTATCTGCCTTTCCGGATTCGGCCGTCCTGGCCGTATTCACGGACACCGCCTGGCGGGCCATACCGTTTTACTATGGCTGCCAATTTGCCATCGGCATTTACATATGGCGTTTGTCTCAAGGCCGGATGAGCCGAGTTTCCTGGCTGGGTTTCATCTGCGCTCTGGGAACGGGAGTGGCCCAAATATACATGGCAGGCGAGAACACCAGCGATCGCACTCTTGCCGCAGCAGGGCATCCCTTCTCGCCGTTTCCGGCAATCTCGATTTGGGTGGCGGGGCTGATATTTATCCTTGCGAGCGTAGGCTATGGCGAGCGGATCAGCCGCCTGCCGGGGTCCTTGCTCAAATCGGTCAAAACCCTCGGCGCGATGACCTACCCGCTCTATCTCCTGCATTTCGCGATCGGCGTCCAACTTCTCGATTGGCTGACCGATCTAGGGATGACGCCGCTGATGGCGCTGGCTTTGGCCGTTGCGATCGTCTGTGCGTTGTCGCTGGCCGTGTGCAAATGGGGAGAGCCTTCGATCCGCAGTGCCTTGCGATCGATCTTCGACAGGTTTGGGCAACGCGCCGCAGCTTTGCAGACGAAGGAGTCCCGGGTTTAGGTCGGCTCTTCCTGCAGCCCCTGTCGCCGCACTGGTGAGTGCCTGCAGGACATTGGACACGCAATGGCCGCCCTCGGGAAGGCGGCCATTGCTGGATAAACGCGCTTACACGCTCAGGCGCGTGCTGGCAGCAGGGGATAGCCGACCATGACGGCGCGGCCAAGCAGCGCTGCGACGAAAGCCTTGATCACGTCGCCGGGAATGAAGACCATCGAGCCGATAAAGGCCTTCTGGAAGCCCATGCCGCCGGCGGTCGCGAGATAGGTGATGCCGAAGACGTAGAGCACGGCGATGCAGCCGATCACGGCGGCGAGAAAGAAGCTCACGCCCTGCACCAAACCGGATTGCTGATGGTTGACCAGCCGCTCGCTGAGATAACCGGTGACGAAGGCGGCGAAAATCCAGCCGATCAGGAAGCCAGCCGACGGCGAGGCGAAGATGGCAAGGCCGCCGCGGCCGCCGGAGAGTACCGGCTGGCCAGCCGCGACCAGTGCCAGCACGATGAGCACGGCAATCGCGCCGCGCCGGGCGCCGAGCACCACGCCGGCCATCATCACCCCGAGCGTCTGGGCGGTGATCGGCACCGGAATGAAGCCGAGCGTGATCGGCGGCAGCAGGCCGAGCGCCACGATGATCGCGGCAAAGAGGGCGGTAAGAACGAGGTCGCGGGTGCTCATCATGAACTCCGTATTTGTAAATCGTTAACTCCCATGCCGCCGAATGCCGCGCGCGTCAATCGCCGACGCGACATTATCCGCATCCCTGAGCGTCAGGATGATCAGCGGCGCGAGCAGCGTAATCGGCCGGATCTTCAGCCCGCGCGCCTGATGTGCCTCGCGGATTGCCTGATACCGGTTGAGAATCTCCGGCACGAAGCGCAGGACGAGCCCGATGGCTAGGCCGATATCGTCGGCCTGCACCCAGCCGGTGCGCTCCAGCGGGCGGGCAAGCGCGGTCACCTCGTCGATGAACTGCGCAATGGTCGTCGTCGCCGTGACAGTGGCGGCCAGAAGCATCAGCGCCGTCAGCCGCAGCAGGGTCACCAGTGCGTCGTGCCAGTGGTTGAAGATGAGGTTGAAGAGCGCCACGATGGCGATGGTCAGGAAGACCGGCCGCAGCCGTCTCAGCCCGTCCGCCAAAGGCATGCCGACCATGCGCCAGGCGATCGCCGTCATGAGCACGGCCAGAGAAAGCAGGGCGATGTTCTCGCTGATGAACACCACGATGCTGAAGATCGCGAGCGCCGCCAGTTTTACCCGCGGCGAAAGCCGGTGCATCGCACTGTTGCCTTCGACATAGAGCGACTGCATCAGGCGGCGATCTCCCTGTAGCGCGCGATCGCTTCGGCAGCCGGCGCATCCGCGGCAAGCCGTCCTTCATGAAACAGCAGCACCCGCTCGAAACCGGCGATCAATTCCAGATCATGGGTGATGACGATGGCGCTTTCCGGGAGCCCGGCGATGATCTTCTCGACCAGTGCTCGGTTCTTCAGGTCGAGCTGGTTGGTCGGCTCGTCGAGGATGAGAATGCTCGGCCCCGTCGCCAGCACGGAGCAGAGGGCTGCCATCTGCAGCTCTCCGCCGGAAAGCTCGTGCGCCCGGCGATCGGCCAGAGCCTCGGCGCCGAAGCGGGCGAGCACGCCCTCGACCTTCGCCTCGATTTCCGCCTTGGTGAAGCCGCGCCGCTTCAGCCCGAAGGCGATGTCGTCTCTGACGATCGGCAGGATGATCTGGTTCTGCGGCGACTGGAAGATGAAGCCGACATCGCTTGCGGCGGTCTTCTCGCCGCTCATGTCGCGGCCGTTAACGATCACCCGCCCGACCGAAGGCTTCGTCAATCCGTTGATCAACCGTGCGAAAGTCGTCTTGCCCGAGCCGTTGAGCCCGATGACGCCGATACGTTTGCCGCTGATTCCGAGCGTCAGCGGCTGCAGCGCCACCCGTGTCCCGAAACTGACCCCGGCGCCTTCGAAGCGAATATCCAAATCGTTCCTCGCATTTTTCATGGGAGGGGTGCCGAAGCCCCTCATCCGGCTGCCGCCACCTTCTCCCCGTAAACGGGGCGAAGGGGAGATGCCGCTACCTCTCCGTCCCCATCCATGTCTCACATGGCACGTCCCCTCTCCCCGCGTGCGGGGAGAGGGTTAGGGTGAGGGGCAGCCGCAGACGCAGCCATTGGCGCCAACCCGACAGCACTGCTTCTACAAAGCACAAATCTCGCTGTCGATATCCGATGGCGATATCGGGTGGCTAGGAAGATTTTCCGGATTATGATGCGCTGATGACGAATCTGCTTTCCAACTCCGATGCCCGCCGTGTCTTCCTCGCCAAGCAGGGCCTCAGCGCTCCACCGAACCGCGCCTTGAGCAAGGCGGGGCTGTTGCAGCTCATCCATGATCTCGGCTTCGTCCAGGTGGACAGCATCCAGACGGTGGAGCGCGCGCATCATCAGATCCTGTTTTCCCGCAACCAGACCTATAGGCGCGAGCATCTGACGGCGCTGCTCGAAAAGGACGGCACGCTGTTCGAGCACTGGACGCACGACGCCTCCATCCTGCCGAGTTCCTTCTTCGTCTACTGGAAACACAAGTTCCGCCATCAGGAGAAGGTCCTCGTCGAACGCTGGCGCAAATGGCGCGGCGAGGGCTTCGAAGCGGTTTTCGATGAGACCTATGAGCGCGTCCAGCGCGACGGCGCGATGCTGGCGCGCGACGTCAAGGCCGATGGCCATGTCTCCGGCGGCTGGTGGAACTGGCATCCGAACAAGACGGCGCTTGAATATTTCTGGCACACCGGAAAGTTCGCCATCGCCGGCCGCTCTAATTTCCAGAAGATCTATGATCTGACGGAGCGCGTCATCCCCGCCGAATTCCGCGAGCCGGAGGTGGGGCGCGAGGAATTCGTCGACTGGGCCTGCCGGAGTGCTCTTGCCCGTCTCGGTTTCGCCACCCACGGCGAAATCGCCGCCTTTTGGGCTCTTGTCTCGCCCGATGAGGCCAAGGCCTGGGTCGCGACCCATCGCGATGAGCTGACCGAAGTGCTGATCGAACCGGCGCCCGGCGGCAAGCCGCGCCCGTCCTGGGCCTTTGCCGACTTTCTCTCGACGCTCGACACCTATCCGGACGCTCCGCCACGCATCCGCGTGCTCAGCCCCTTCGACCCGATGATCCGCGACCGCAACCGCACCGAACGCCTCTTCGGCTTCTTCTACCGCATCGAGGTTTTCGTGCCCGAGCCGAAGCGCGAATATGGCTACTATGTCTTTCCGCTGCTCGAAGGCGATAGGCTGATCGGCCGTATCGACATGAAGGCGGACCGCAAGAAATCGACGCTCGATGTCAGGCGGCTCTGGCTGGAACCGGGCGTGAAACCTTCGGCCGGGCGGCTGGAGAGGCTGGAGGCAGAGCTGGATCGGGTGGCACGGTTTGCGGGCGTGGAGAAGGTCGTGCTTTTGGACGGGTGGCGAGGGTAGTCGAATTAATCTCCGCGGGTTATCGTG
Source organism: Rhizobium sp. R635 (assembly GCF_002211285.1). Taxonomy (GTDB): domain Bacteria; phylum Pseudomonadota; class Alphaproteobacteria; order Rhizobiales; family Rhizobiaceae; genus Rhizobium. The sequence continues at coordinate 457,845 of NZ_LOKX01000001.1, forward strand.
AACTCCCTCATCCCTGTGCTCGTCACAGGGATCCAGCACCCCCAAGTCCTTGGGGGTGAGAAACTCTTCTTCAAGCTCGCATTGAGTCATTCACCGCGCGGACGCGCGGTGGCTGGATTCCTGTGACGAGCACAGGAATGAGGGAGGAGAGGATCTCCCCTCAGCAAATCTCCGTCTTGCTGATCTTGATGCCGAAACCTTCCAGGCCGACATAGTGCCGCTCGCGGCTGGCGAGCAGCTTGATCGAGCTGACGCCGAGATCCTTGAGGATCTGCGCGCCGAGGCCGATTTCCAGCCATTCGCTCTCGCGTGTCTGCGCTTCGACATGGGCCTCGCGGCCCTGGCTGCGGGCCTTGCGGCCATTGTCGTAATGGCCGACGCCGACGGAGCCCTCGCGCAGATAGACGATGACGCCGCGGCCTTCCTCGGCGATCTTCTGCATGTAGAAATCGACGGGGCTGTTCTTGCCGAAGAGATCGTCGGCGACATTCTCCGGATGCAGGCGCACCGGGATGTCGACGCCGTCGCGAATGTCGCCGAAGACGACGGCGAGATGCTGCATCGGGTCCCAGGGCAGGGAATAGGTATGGGCCTTCGCCTTGCCGAACGGCGTGTCGATGTCGAAGCTCGTGCCGTGTTCGACCAGGGTTTCCTTGCGCTGGCGATAGGCGATGAGATCGGCGACGGAGAGAAGCTTCAGGCCGTGCTGCGCGGCGAAATCGACCACCTGCTGGCCGCGTGTGACGGTGCCGTCGTCGTTGACGAGCTCGGAGATGACGCCGATCGGCGGCAGGCCGGCGAGCTTGCAGAGGTCGACGGCGGCTTCGGTATGGCCCGAGCGCATCAGCACGCCGCCTTCGCGGGAAACCAGCGGGAAGATATGGCCGGGACGGACGAAATCGGCCGCACCCACATTCGGGTTGGCGAGGTTGCGCACCGTCAGCGTGCGGTCGTCGGCGGAAATGCCCGTCGTCGTGCCATGCTTGAAGTCGACCGAGACGGTGAAGGCCGTGGTATGGGCTGAATCGTTTTCCGCCACCATGGCGTTGAGGTTGAGGCGCTTGGCCTCCTCCTTCGGCATCGGCGCGCAGACGATGCCCGATGTATGGCGCACGATGAAGGCCATCTTCTCCGGCGTGGTATGGACGGCCGCGACGATCAGGTCGCCCTCGTTCTCACGGTCGTCGTCGTCCATGACGACGACGATTTCGCCGGCTTCGAAGGCCCGGATGGCGTCGACGACGCGCTTCTGATCGTAAGACATGGGGCGCTCCTATTTCAGGCGGCCGGTCTGGCCGCGGTCGCGAAGATAATGGTCGGCGATGGCGCAGGCGACCATCGCCTCGCCGATCGGCACGGCGCGGATGCCGACGCATGGGTCGTGCCGGCCCTTGGTGCGGATATCGACATTCTTGCCATCGGCATCGATCGACTGGCGGTCGGTCAGGATCGAGGACGTCGGCTTGACGGCGAAACGCGCCACGATCGGCTGGCCGGTGGAAATACCGCCGAGAATACCGCCGGCATTGTTGGAAAGGAAGATCGGCGTGCCGTCATTGCCCATGCGCATCTCGTCGGCATTGTCTTCGCCGGAGGTTTCGGCGGCGGCAAAACCATTGCCGATCTCCACGCCCTTGACGGCGTTGATCGACATCAGCAGCGAGGCGATGTCCTGGTCGAGCTTGGCATAGATCGGCGCGCCAAGGCCGGCGGGCACGCCTTCGGCAACGACTTCTATGACCGCGCCGATCGAGGAACCATTCTTGCGGATGCCGTCGAGATATTCTTCCCAGACTGGGACGATTGCGGCATCTGGGGAAAAGAACGGGTTCTGGCCCACTTGGTCCCAATCCCAGTTGCGGCGGTCGATCTTGTGCTTGCCGATCTGCACCAGCGCGCCTCGCACGGTCACGCCTGGCACGACGAGGCGGGCGATGCCGCCGGCCGCAACCCTTGCCGCGGTCTCGCGCGCCGAGGAGCGGCCGCCGCCGCGATAGTCGCGAATGCCGTATTTGAGGTCATAGGTATAATCGGCATGGCCGGGGCGGTATTGCCGGGCGATCTCGCCGTAATCCTTGGAACGCTGGTCGGTGTTTTCGATCAGCATGGAGATCGGCGTGCCGGTCGTCGTCATCGTCTCGCCATCGGCATCGAGCATGACGCCGGACAGCACCTTTACCAAATCGTCCTCGCGCCGCTGGGTGACGAAGCGGGACTGTCCCGGCTTGCGTTTGTCGAGCCAGACCTGCAGGTCCTCGAGCTTGAAGCGCAGCCCCGGAGGGCAGCCGTCGACGACACAGCCGAGCGCCGGGCCATGGCTTTCGCCCCAGGTGGTTACGCGGAAAAGGTGACCGAATGTATTGTGCGACATGTGTTCCCACGGTGGCGCCTCAGGGCCGGTCGCCGCCGGCCGCGCCATTGCTGAAAAAGGCGCGACACTCATAGGCCAAAAAACCGCTGCGGCAAAAGCCTTTCTTTGCGCGAAACCGGCCTGCGGGGGAAATGCTGTTTCCGTCTTTTGCGAACAACGGAAGCGAACTCGCCCGGCGGGCAGCGGTCATGACGCCAGACGCCAGCCGGTTCCGGCCGCTTCGGCGGCGAAGTCGTCGAAGGAGAGGGGCTGCGAGAAGGCATAGCCCTGCAGGATATCGCAGCCGAGATCGCGCAGCAGTTCGGCATGGGCTGCGGTTTCCACACCTTCGGCCACCGTCTCGACGCCGAGCGACCGGGCGATCTCGATGATCGAGCTGACCAGCGTGCGCTCCTGCGAGGAGCCGATGATCGGCTGCACCAACTGGCGATCGATCTTCAAGCGCTTGGGCTTCAGCTTCAACAGGCTGACGATCGAAGTATGGCCGGTGCCGAAATCGTCGATCTCGATATCGATGCCGAGCGCCTTGATGCGCTCGAGATTGTGCGAGACGACGTCCTCGCTCTCGTCGAGGAAGATCGATTCCACCAATTCGAAGGAAAGCTCGCCGGGGCGGATATTGAGGTCGGCCAGCGATTCCAGCAGGCTGCCGTCATGCAGCCGCCGCGCCGAGACGTTGACGGAGACCTGGGGAACGGTAATGCCGCGCGCCGCCCAGCGCATCCTGTCGCGCAGCGCCGTCTCCAGGACGATCCGGTCGAGCGTCTGCACGACGTTGATCTCGCCGGCGATGCGCAGGAACTTGTCGGGCGTCAGCAGCCCCTTGGACGGATGATTCCAGCGCACCAGCGCCTCGACCCCGGTCAGTTCCATCGTGCGGGCGCAGAATTGCGGCTGATACCAGGCGGTGAATTCGCCATCGTCGATGCCGGCGAGAATTTCGTCGGCAGTGCGCTTGGTGTTGACGATATCGGTCTGGAGATTGTGATTGAAGAATTCGAAGCGGTTCCGGCCCATGCTCTTTGCGCGGTAGAGCGCGATATCGGCATTGATCAGCATCTTTCGCGCGTCGACATGGATGCCGTTGGCGAGCGCCACGCCGATCGACACGCCGCAGCGGCAGGAAAATCCCTGGAAATCGATCGGCTGGCGCATCTCCTCGATGATCCGCGTCGATAGCTCGGCCATCTCCTCGTCGCCGACATTCAAGGCGAGGATGACGAATTCGTCGCCGCCGATACGCGCGACGATATCGCGGCCGCGGACGTTCTTGGCGAGCACCTTCGAGGCGTGCACCAGCATCGCGTCGCCGGCGGCATGGCCGAGCGTGTCGTTGATTTCCTTGAAGCGGTCGAGGTCGATGTGGAGGATCGCGAATTTCTGCCGCTGCCGGGCGCCGTCATTGGTCAGGTTTTCCAGCGCGATATCGAGTTTGCGGCGATTGGCGAGTGCGGTCAGCGGGTCGTGCAGCGAATTGTGCTCGATCCTGTTCTTGGCAAGCTCGAGCTCCATGTTCTTGGCGACCGCCTCGTCCTTGGCTGCCTTCAGCCGGATCGTCATCAGCACGTCTTCGGTGGCATCGAAGGCGATGCCCATGATTTTCATTTCGCCGCCTGCCGTCTGGTGGACCTTGCCGACCGAGCGTACATACCGCACCGAGCCGTCGCCTGATATCACGCGGCAGACGAGGGTGTGGGTATCGCCGGCCTGCTTGAAATGGCGCGCGCTTTCGAGCGCCAGCACCCGGTCTTCCGGGTGGATGCAATTGAGCCAGATGTCCTCGGTCATGAAGCCGTTGCGGGGTGCAAGCCCGTAGAGCTCGTGCATCCGCTCGTTCCAGATCGAGCCTCCCCGGCCGGGTCGAGCCTCCCATATGCCGCATTGATAGGAATTGAGCGCCAGGTCGAGCCGGCTCGAAAGCTCGGCGAGTTGCCCCTCGCGGGCTGAGAGCTCCTCGAGGGCCAGCTCCAGTTCCGCGTTCTTGACCTCGCTCGTATCCTTGGCCCTGCGCAGCGTGTCGGTGGTCTCCGCATCGGCTGTCACGTCCCAGACGATGCCGATCGTCTTTCCGGCGCCGCCGGCATCCGTATAGAAGGCGCCGACCGAGCGCAGGTGGCGGATGCCGCCATCGGCAAGCCTGACGCGGTATTGCCCCGTGCAGGCGGCGCCGGCGATGCTGCAGCTGAAGAAATGCACCTCGGCAATTTCATGGTCCTCGGGCAGGATCGCCGCCAGCCATTCGTCGAGCGGCCGGCTTCCTTCTTTCGCCGCCTTGCCGTGCAGGGCGGCGGCGCGAGCATCCCAGAGCAGGCTGCTCGAATGATCCTGCAATTCCCAGATGCCGATATTGGAGGATTCAAGCGCTAGATTGAGCCGCTGCGACAGTTCCAGCAGTTTTGCTTCGCGCGTCTCCAGCTCGGTGATGTTGCGGTTGCGTTCGCCGAGCAGGAGTGTGGCGAAGAAAATCGGAATGATGATGATGCAGCCGGCGGCAACGACGATCAGGCGCACCTCCGTCCGGTTCTCGGGGATCGCCTCCCAGCCGCCGGCCGGAATCGCCGAAAGCTCCCACTTGCCTCCGGCAAAAGCGATTTTCCGGCGCACCGGCTCCTGGCCGTCGATATCGGACGGGCCGAAGAACGGCGCTGCCGCCGTGCCTGCCGCGCCGATATCCCGGATGGCGACCGAGAGATGGTCGAGATGGGGATAACGTTCCTGGTTCTCGCGGTCGCGCGCCGGCATCAGGCCGGCCGCCTCGTAAAACATCTTCTGGTCGATGGTGACCTCGACCGCGCCCCAGATCCGCCGCTCGCCATTCTCCTTGACGAAGACCGGAAAGAAGATGGCGAAGGCCTCCCGGCCGGCGGCCCTGATCGGGCCATAAAAGCGCGCCGTCTGGTCGACGGCCGCCGGCGTCATCGCCCGGCGCGAGAAGAGGGCCTCTCTCACATCGCGGCCTACCCGCTCGGCGCCGGATTGCGGCGGGTGGACCGCGTTGACAATGAAATCAGGCGCGACGGCGATATGCATGAAAGACGGGTTCTGGATCAGCAGCCAGTTGATCTGGCGTTCCATCTCCTCGCCGTTCGTAGCGCTGCTGACGGAGATCAGATTGGAAAGGTCACGAACGATGCTGAGGTCCATGCTGATCTGCGCCATGACGCGGGCGCGGATGAGATTCGTCTCGTTTTCGGTGCGGATATGAAGTTCGCGCACATGGGATGCAGTATTGGCCCGGTCGAGGGCGAAGCCCACCATGATGACGACGAGGGCGACAAGCGACGAAACCAGAAACGAGACACGGGTATTCTTCAATATGTGCCGCAGCTGCTTGCTGTCGCCGAGCCTGGATAGCAAAATGAGACCCCCGTGTTTGCGAGCAACTGTAGGGCGCGAGGGTTAATTTACGCTTGCCCGTATGCAATGCCGAAAAGTTGCGGAGGAGGAGAAAGGCACGGTTAACGCGGCATCTTGATTATACTTAAAATCCTATTCATCAATTGGGCGGGAAAAGCCATTGTTACGGGCAATTTTCGCCATATTCAGGAGCTTATCTGTGGCCGGTCATGTTCTCGTGCAGCGTTTCAAAAGGATTGTCGCCATGCGTTTCGTCGTCGCCACGCTTTTGGCTACAGCAAGCTTCCTGTCGCCGATGAGCGGTTTTGCCGAGAGCGCCGATGTGGAGGCGACGATCAAGAAGGTCGATACGGCAAATCTCGTGCTGACGCTCGATGACGGCAAGACCTATCAGGCGCCCGAAGAATTCAATTTCGATGGCCTCGAAGCCGGTGTGAAGGTCATCGTCTTCTATACCGAGGTCGATGGGAAGCGCGTCATCAACGATCTCGACATCGTCAAGTAGGCAGGCCTGATGGAAGCGTGTTGCGTTGACAGGGGTCAGCGACGCGCTTTTCACTGTCTACACGTCCCAAAACAGCTGCAGATTTTCGGCTCTTCTTACAGCCAGACGATCGTCCGTTCGCTGGTGTCGATCCTGACGATTCGGTCCTGCGGGATACCGCCTTCGGCGGCGCTGCTTTTCGGCAGATCGGCGATCGTCTGGAACAGTGTGCGGATGACGCCGCCATGGGTCACGCAGACGGTCGGGCGATCGACGGAGCTCAACCACGAGCCAGTGCGCCAGGAGAGGATTTCGTAGCTTTCGGCATCGTCGCCGGGCGGGATGAAATCCCATTTCGAGGCGTTGCGTTCCGCCACCCGCTCGCGCTGCGTCGTCTTCAATTCCTTGAGGGTCGAGCCTTCCCAATCGCCGAAGGAAATCTCCACCAGCCTTGGATCGGTGCGGTAGGCAAGCGGCGGCAGGCCCATTGCCGTGCGGACGATTTCCATCGTCGCGCGCGTGCGTCCGAGCGGGCTTGCGACGAAATCGAATTCATCCACCGTGTCGCCGAGAATGCCGCGAAGCGCGAGGCCGTTCTGCCGGGCCTGTTCAAGCCCGACGGCATTCATCGGGACATCCTTCTGGCCCTGCAGGCGGCGCTCGGCATTCCAGTCGGTCTGGCCGTGTCTGATCACGTAGATAAGCACGGTCTCGGCTCCGCCTATGGAGAAATCAGTCCTTGACGACCGAAATGTCGGGAGCGTCGACCGCCTTCATGCCGATGACGTGATAACCGCTGTCGGCATGATGCACTTCGCCGGTGACGGAGCGCGACAGGTCCGACAGGAGATAGAGGCCGACATCGCCGACTTCCTCGATGGTGACGGTGCGGCGCAGCGGCGCGTTGTATTCGTTCCACTTCAGAATGTAGCGGAAATCGCCGATGCCCGAAGCGGCGAGCGTCTTGATCGGTCCGGCCGACACGGCGTTGACGCGGATGTTCTGCGGTCCGAGGTCGACGGCGAGATATTTGACGCTCGCTTCGAGCGCGGCCTTGGCGACACCCATGACGTTATAGTTCGGCATCACCTTTTCCGCACCGTAATAGGTGAGGGTGAGCATCGAACCGCCTTCCGTCATCAGCTTCTCGGCGCGGCGTGCGACGGAGGTGAAGGAATAGACCGAGATCTGCATCGTCTTGGCGAAGTTGTCGGGCGAGGTGTCGACGTAGCGGCCGGTCAGTTCGTCCTTGTCGGAGAAACCGATCGCATGCACGAGGAAGTCGATCTTGCCCCATAGCTTTTCGACATTCTCAAAAACTTCGTCGATGGTGGATTCGTCGGCGACGTCACAGTGGCCGACCAGCGTCGCGCCGATTTCGGCCGCGAGCGGTTCGACGCGCTTCTTCAGCGCATCGCCCTGGTAGGTGAGCGCGACTTCTCCGCCCTGTGCATGAATGGCCTTGGCAATACCCCACGCAATCGAACGATTGTTGGCGACACCCATGATGACGCCGCGTTTGCCTGCCATGAGGCCGGATGCTTGAGCCATATTTCGCTCCCTAGGAATCTGATCGATCCTGCCTATGGCATAGGCCGTTAATCGGTTCAAGCTTGGCCTGGATCATCAACTGTTAGGGATCGTAACAAAGGGTGCGATTGTCATAAAAATTTCACAGGAACAGGCCTTCGCGCATGCTTCTCATGAGATCGGTGACTTTGTCGTCGGGTTTTTCCCACAGCATGATGCGCAATTCGACGACGAGATCGCCCCTGCCACCCTCTTCGCGAGGCAATCCCTGGTCGGGAATCCGGATCGTCTTGTCAGAGCCGGACCATGCGGGAACAGTCACGGTGAGCGGCCCGCTCGGCCCATCGATGCGAGCCTCGGTGCCGAGCACGGCATTTTCGATGCTGAGCGGCAGGACGGCGCGCAGATCGAAACCGTCGACCGTGAAGCGCGGATCGGGCGCGATGCGGATGGCGATGACGGCATCGCCGCGCTGCATGCCGGGCAGCTTGAATCCCTGTCCCTTGAGCCGCACCTCATGACGATCCGTCGTGCCGGCCGGCAGGGCGAAGCCGATTTCGCGGCCTTCCGGCAGCGAGGCCGTAACCCAGCTGCCCTTCAGGACGTCGTCGATCGTGACAGTGGCAGTCGTCACCTCGTCGGGCGCTTTTTCCAGCCCCGTATCCTTGGCGCCGGTGAAGCGACGCACCAGCGACGTCAGGATGCTGAGCGGCAGTGACAGGTTGGCGGCGCCATTGGCCGCAGCCTCGCCGGTCTCGCCGTCGCCTTTGATGTCGCCCTCGGCGTCGTCGCCATCCATGCGCTTGCCGGCTTCGGCCTGTGTCTGGTTCTGTGGCTGCTGGTTGGGGGCCTGATGGGCGCGGCTCTGTGCCTGGCCGCCGGCCGCCGCCCGCGCACCGAAGATCCGCTCCACCATCTCCTCGGCCGCTTCGCCAGTGCCGGCCTGTTGCCTGGAACTGTCGGCCGCCGCCTTCTGGGCGGCTCGCGCCAGCTCTTCCATCACACGCTCGGCATTGGCCTGCGCCGCCTTGGCGCGGACGGCCGCTTCGCGTGCGGCCTGGCGCTGCTGCATGATTGTCTGTTCCTGCTTCTTGGCTTCCGCCATGCGCACGGCATTGTCGAACAGGCTGCGCTTGCGCGGATCCTTCAGCGTTTCGTAAGCGCGGCCGATCTCGGCGAACCGGGCGGCGGCGGTCGGATCGTCCCGATTGTGATCGGGATGGACGGCCTTGGCCATGTTGCGCCAGGCCGCCTTGATCTCGTCTGCCGCAGCGTCACGCTTGACGCCGAGAATCTTGTAAGGATCGCGCATGTAAACCGCCGGTGTTGCGATGCGGCGGGCGCTGTCCTTGCCCGGCATCCCGCCCAATATCAAAAGTCCAATATCAACTCGCCGGCCGCCACCCGCCGCAAAGGCAGGGAAAGCCACTCTCGACATCGATCGTGCGGCCGAGTTGCTAATCACTTCTTATTTCTGTCGGGAGATGGGAGGTGTTTTGCTGTAAATGGTTAGCTCTTTGCTAAGCATTTGGCAGAAAGTGCCTGGCCGTTAACTTCATAGCGCGTCAAGCGCACAATAGACGCGGGCAGGCTTTGGATTGTGCAGGGGCCGGCGTTCCCGGGAATCGATTGTTCGGCCGGATCAGCTTTCCGGCTGGAAGCTCAGGAGCTGCCAGTTGCCGCCGCCGACGAGGCACGTCTTGCCGTAGAATTTGGCGATGCCGACATAGGAATGGCGCGTCGTGCGGAACTGGCGGCAGACCTGGCCCGATTCATTGTTCTCGACGATCGTATCGATGACACCGGCGCTGCCTGTGGATGCATTCGCCCAGGGAAGCGGCTGGCCTTCGAGCCTATGCACGTCGGCGGACGTTACGGCGTTGCGCACGGTCATTTCGTCGGACAGCGTATCGGTGCTCGGCGGCGTCTGCGGTACGGTGCCGGTAGCCACCGACCGGTCGACCTTTGCTTCGCTCAGAAAGTCCATGCCGCTGCCGACGCAGCCCGAAAGCGACAGCATCGCAACGCCGGTGACGAAGAGTCGTCGCAGGCTCTTTGTATGGCGATATGACTTTGCTATGACTTCCACCCTGCGTCCTGTCCAGTCATTGAAAAGCTGGGCGCCTGTTGAATAATCCGGGGCATTTGAACCAATATGTCGGCAAACGAGTTAACAAGCGGTGACTTTACCGAAAGTGGCGAGCCCTTCAAGCTCTTTGCCGAATGGCTGAAGGAAGCCGAGGCCTCCGAACCCAATGACCCCAATGCCGTGGCTCTGGCGACGGTCGATGAGGATGGTCTTCCCAATGTCCGCATGGTTCTCCTGAAGGGATTCGACGAAGACGGATTCGTCTTCTACACCAATTTCGAGAGCCAGAAAGGTCGCGAAATCTTGGGGCAGAAAAAAGCCGCCATGTGTTTCCACTGGAAAAGCCTGCGGCGCCAGGTGCGGTTGCGCGGCCCGGTCGAGATCGTGCCCGATGCCGAAGCGGATGCCTATTTTAAAACGCGCGCGCGCGGCAGCCGCATCGGCGCCTGGGCTTCCAAACAATCCCGCCCGCTCGAAAGCCGATTCGCGCTGGAGAAAGCGGTGGCCGAATATACCGCGCGCTATGCCATCGGCGAGATTCCGCGTCCCGCCCACTGGTCCGGCTTCCGCATCCGGCCGACGTCGATCGAATTCTGGAAGGACCAGAAATTCCGCCTGCATGACCGTATCGAATTTCGCCGGCCGTCACCGGAAGGCGAATGGGAAAAGGTGCGGATGTATCCCTGAGGGATCTACCTGCCCATGAGCTTCAGCGGGATGCCGGAGGCGAGTGCGGAGACGTAGCGTCGCTTCTGGTAGAAGCCGTTGAGCGAAATGCGCGGCAGATAGGCGGTCCGGCCGGCTGCCGGCAGGCCCGGTTGGGTGGTGACGGCGACCGCAAAGCCGAGATTGGCTGATATTTGCGCCTCGCGGGCCGTCGCGGCCTCAGGCGTGCCGTAGGGATAGGCGATCGTCCTCGGGCGAATGCCGGTCACCGCCTCGACGTAATCCGCCGAAGCCTGCATCTCGATTCGCGCTTCGGCCTCGGGCAGGCGGGCAAGCGCGCGATGGCTGATCGTATGGGCGCCGAGCGCTGCGAGCGGACGCTTGGCGAGCCATTGCAATTCGCCAGGCCCCATCACCAGGTCGCGCGTGATGTCCGTCGGCTCTAAGCCGTTTTCCCGCGCCAGCAGGTCGATGGCGGCGACGGCGAAGGCCTCGTCGGAGCGGTGGATGTAAGCGGCGAAGCGATCGAAAGCGTTCCATTGCTGCTGCGGACTGTCGAGCGCAAGCCGCTCCCTGCCGCGGCCGAAGTCAAAACGCAGTTCCGGCGCCTGGCGCAGCAGAATGGCGAGCGTTTCCCACCAGATGCTGTGCGAGCCCTCGGCGAAGCCTTGGGCGACGAACACCGTGAACGGCGCCTGATGCCGCTCGAAGACGGGTAGCGCATGCTCCAGATTATTGCGGTATCCGTCGTCGAGCGTGAAGGCGGCGAACGGCCGCGCGCCCTCGGGCTCGGCCAGCAATGCCGGCACGGCATCGAGCGGTACGAAGCGGTAGCCCTCCCGTTTCAATTGCCGCAACGCCGCGTCGAGAAAGCCGGGGGTGATTTCGAGATGCGCGTTCGGCTCGAAAGCCTGAGGCGCGTGCGGGCGGACATGATGCAGCGTGAAGACGACGCCGCGCCCGCGCGCCGCGCGCATCCGGCCGGCCGAGGCGAGAAGCCAGGATGCCTCGAGCCCGGCGCCGATCGCCGCGCGTTTTGCCAGTCGCTTCAATTGTCCCGTCATGCGGCGCCCGCCCATTTGAGCAATTCCCGCAAGGCCTTGCGTCCGGAATGCGTGAAACGAAAAGAGAGCATTTTTGGCTTGGAGAAATCGGGAAATGCTCTAGCTTTGCCGAAACTAGCAGGTGCAACTTAAGCCTTGCTGAATCCCGAGACTGCACAGCTTTTTTCATTCTTGTTAACCAAGACGATGAAAAGACTAGAAAAACGGTAGGCGTTGCCGCAAAGTCGCGCCAAACTTGCGGCTTCTGTCACATTACGGCACAGGTGCCGGTCTTATCGAGACCCAGCGCATTGAGGGGAAGTGCATGAGAAAGCTTTTGGCGGCTGTTTTGACCGTAACGCTTGCCGTTTCGGCGCCTCTTGCTGCCCTGGCCGGCAGCGCTTCGCTCATCCTCGATGCCCGCACCGGCAAGGTTCTCGCTTCCGAGAACGCCGATACGCTGAACCATCCCGCCTCGCTGACGAAGATGATGACGCTCTACCTTACCTTCGAGGCTCTGAAACGCGGGAAGATCAGCTGGGACACGCCGATCAAGATGTCGAAATATGCCGCAGCAAGGCCGCCGACCAAGCTCGGCGTCAAGGCGGGCGGCACGATCACCGTGCGCGAGGCGGTCTATGGCATGATCGTCAAATCCGCCAACGATGCCGCCGCCGCCATGGCCGAGAAGCTCGGCGGCTCGGAAAGCGGCTTTGCCCGGATGATGACCGCGAAGGCGCGCCAGCTCGGCATGAGCCGCACCGTCTTCGTCAACGCGTCAGGCCTGCCGAACAGCAGCCAGGTCACGACGGCGCGCGACATGTCGACGCTCGCGGTGGCGCTGATGAAGAACTATCCGAACGAGTACCGGCTGTTTTCGGCGGCAAGCTTCAATTTCCGCGGCCGGACAGTCCGCGGCCACAACAATCTCATGTATCGCTACCAGGGCATGGACGGCATCAAGACGGGTTACACCAATGCCTCCGGCTTCAACCTCGTCAGCGCCGTGAAGGACGGTAACCGCCGTGTCGTCGGTGTCGTGCTCGGCGGCCGCACCGCCCGCAGCCGCGATGCCAAGATGGCTGGTTTGCTCGACCGTTATCTCGGCCGCGCCTCGTCTTCCGGCGGTGCCAGGCTGGTTGCAAGCGTCGGCGCCAAGGAATCCGTCGAAGTCGCTTCGGCCGCAGATGCTTCCGATGTTCCGGTGCCGCTGAGCGCGCCGCGCCCGGACGGCGAAGCCGCGCCGAAGAACCTGGCCGAGAACAGCCTGGCCTATGCCGACGATGCCGTCGTACCGCTCGAACGCCCGACCGCGATGGACGAAATCCTGAATGCCGGCAAGGCGCCGAAGACCGCGACGGAAAAGACCGGCGGAAACTGGCAGATCCAGATCTCGGCCGCGCCCAGCGCCGATGCCGCCCGTGCTCTTCTCGCCCAGGCGCAGTCGGAAGGCGGCGCCCCGCTCGTTTCCGCTTCACCCTATACCGAGGCCGTCGGGCAGGGGGCAAACAGGATCTACCGCGCCCGCTTCGTCGGCTTCGCCAGCAAGGACGCCGCCGTTTCTGCCTGCGATGCGCTGAAGCAGCGTTCCTATGACTGCATGCTGCTGCCGGAACACGGCTGACCGCCGCTCTGGACTTTCATCGGGAATCAGCGTCTCCTCCATAAACAAAAGGAGAACGTCTATGCTGCGCCGTCTCGCCGACCAGTTCGAAGCCTCTTCCGCTGCCTATGCCTCAGCCAATGGCATCGAGCGTGACGCCGATTGGTTTCTGTTGAAGCTGCAGGAGGAAGTGGGCGAACTCACCCAGGCGTGGAACCGGCTGACCGGCCGGGGCCGCCGCAGGGAACGGACGCAGGAAGAGCTCGACCGCGACCTTGCCGACGAAACCGCCGACCTGCTCGGCCATATCCTGCTCTTTGCCCGCCGCAACGACATCGACCTTGCCGCGGCGATCGAACGGAAGTGGCGGTTCCATCCGGTGCAGGCGTCAGACGCCTAAGCGCTTCGCCATCTCTCCCCGGCGGCATCGACGTTAAAAGATTTTGCTCAATCCGGTTACGAACCAAAACGAGAGCGCGGAAATGATCGCCGCCGCCGGCAGGGTGACGACCCATGCGACCACGATGTTACCCGCCAGCCCCCACCGGACGGCAGACACGCGCCTTGCCGCGCCGACGCCGATGATGGCGCCGGTGATGGTGTGCGTTGTCGAAACGGGTATGCCGAGCCATGTGGCGCCGAAGAGCGTCAAGGCGCCGCCCGTTTCGGCGCAGAAGCCTTGCATCGGGTTCAGCTTGGTGATCTTCGATCCCATCGTATGAACGATGCGCCAGCCGCCGAACAGCGTGCCGAGCGCCATCGCGGCCTGGCATGAAAGCACGACCCAGAAGGGCACGTGAAAGCTGCCGCCGAGGTAACCCTGTGAATAGAGAAGGACGGCGATAATGCCCATGGTCTTCTGGGCGTCGTTGCCGCCATGGCCGAGCGAATAAAGTGACGCCGATACGAATTGCAGGAAGCGAAACGACCGGTCGACTGCGAACGGGGTCTGCCGGATGAAGATCCAGGACACCGCCAGGATGAGGAACAAGGCGAGAAGAAAGCCGATCATCGGTGACATGACGATTGCCGCACCCGTCTTGAAAAGACCGCTCCAGACAATCGAGCTCATTCCCGTTTTGGCCAGGCCCGCTCCGACCAGGCCGCCGACCAGCGCATGGGAGGAGCTGGAGGGGATGCCGAATATCCAGGTCACGACATTCCAGACGATGGCGCCGATGAGCGCTGCGAAAATCACCTGCGGCGTGACGATTCCCGGATCGATGATTCCGGTGCCGAGGGTCTCGGCGACATGGAGCCCAAAGAACAGGAAGGCGATGAAATTGAAGAAGGCCGCCCAGAAGACGGCATACTGCGGCCTTAGAACCCGCGTCGATACGATTGTTGCAATCGAGTTGGCGGCATCATGCAAACCGTTGAGGAAATCGAACAGCAAGGCAATGCCGATGAGGCCGACGAGAAGGGGAAGAGCGAGGGCGGCATCCATCAGACATTCTCGATCACGATGCCGCTGATCTCATTGGCGACATCCTCGAAACGGTCGACCACCTTTTCCAGCTCACCATAGATCTGACTGCCGATCATATAGGCCATCGCATTGCCGGCACCGTGCCGGCGAAACAGATCCTTGAGCCCCTGGTCATGCAGTTCGTCGGATCGCCCTTCTACACTCGTAACCTGCTCGACGATCGCCAAAAGCCGCGGTGCATTGGCGCTGATGCGATCAAGCAACGGGATCGCTTCGGCAATAAGAACGGCCGCTTCGACGACGGTCTTGCCCATCTCCCGCATGCCGGGATCGAAGCTGCTCTGCTCGAAGAGGCGAATGGTCTTGACGGTCTTGTGCATCATATCGATCGCATCATCCATGGATTGGATGAGATCCTTGATGTCTCCGCGATCGAACGGCGTGATGAAGCTTCGCCGGACGGCCTGCATGACTTCGCGTGTGATATTGTCGGCCTGGTCTTCCAACCGTACGATCGTCTCGCATTGACGCTCGATCTCGACCCCTGACAGCAGCCTGTCGAGAGCCTGTGAGGCTTCTACGATCGTCCTGGAGTGTTGTTCGAAGAGTTCGAAGAAACGGTCTTCACGTGGCATCAACTTTCGAAACCAGCCAAGCATGATCACCTCGCGATTAGGTCTGCGCTATGGACGGCGAAAACAGGCCGTCCTTATGACAGCCCGTGTCCTAAACTCTATGTTGTTGATGCGATAGGGGCGAATTGTGATTTATGACAGATTTATGACAGTGCCGCCGCGAAGTCAGCCGAGCTTATATCGGTAGAATTTGCTGTCCACCGCCATCAGCGGAAACGATCGGGGCAGGTCCGCCTTCGCAAGCTCGCTAAAGCCGTTCTTCTCGTAGAAGCGGTGCGCGGCGACGAATTTGTCGGTCGTGCCGAGGAAGATATCGGTGAGGCCGGTCTCCCTGGCATGGGCGAACAACCGGTCGAGAAGCCGCGCCGCCACGCCATGCTCACGGCCGCGAACCTCCGCTGAGACGAACATCTTGCGCAGCGCCGCCTGGTTGTTGCCGATATCCTTGAGCCCGAGCGTTCCGACGATGGCGCCGTTCCAGACGGCGACCCAGAACTGCCCTTTGCCGGACTGGTAGTAATCCGGGATGACCCTGAGATCGGGCTGCGCATCCGCAGTGATATTGATGCCGAACTCCTCGCGCTGGATCGGCAGGATCACCGAAAGCACGTCGTCGGCGTCATCGACGGTGAAAGCTCTGATTTCCACGTCCGCCATCGATGAGCCTCCCGCCTCAGGCCTGCGTGCCGCCGACAGTGACCTGATCCATGCGCAGATGCGGCTGGCCGACGCCGACGGGAACCCATTGGCCGGCCTTGCCGCAATTGCCGATGCCGGTGTCGAGCTTCATGTCGTTGCCGATCATCGACACCCGCTTCATCGCATCCGGCCCGTTGCCGATCAGCATGGCGCCCTTGATCGGCGCGCCGATCTTGCCGTTCTCGATCAGATAGGCTTCGGTGCAGCCGAAGACGAACTTGCCGGAGGTGATGTCCACTTGGCCGCCGCCGAATGAGACGGCGTAGACGCCCTTCTTCACCGAGGCGATGATCTCCTCGGGCGTCTTGTCGCCGCCGAGCATGTAGGTGTTGGTCATGCGCGGCATCGGCACATGCGCATAACCCTGGCGGCGGCCGTTGCCGGTGGGCTGCATGCCCATCAACCGGGCGTTCTGCCGGTCCTGCATGTAGCCGACGAGCTTGCCGTTCTCGATCAGCACATTATAGGCGGACGGCGTGCCTTCGTCGTCGATGGTGATCGAGCCGCGGCGGCTGTCGATCGTGCCGTCGTCGACGACGGTGACTCCGGGGGCCGCGACCATCTGGCCGAGAAGCCCGGCAAAGGCCGACGTCTTCTTGCGGTTGAAATCACCTTCCAGCCCGTGGCCGACGGCCTCGTGCAGCATGACACCAGGCCATCCCGAGCCGAGAACGACGTCCATCGTTCCCGCCGGCGCATCGATCGCTTCGAGGTTCACGAGCGCCTGGCGCAATGCCTCGTCGGCACCGTATTGCCAGCTTCCGGTCGCGATGAAATCACCGAAGCCGATGCGGCCGCCCTGGCCGTAGGAGCCGCTTTCCTGCCGCTCGCCTTCGCCGACCACGACCGAGATGTTGATGCGCGTCATCGGTCTTATGTCGTGGACGCGGTGCCCATCGGCGCGCAGGATGTCGACCACCTGCCAGCTTGCCGCCACCGAAGCCGTGACTTGCCTCACCTTGTCGTTCTTGTTCCTGAGATAGGCGTCGATATCGGTCAGCACCTTCACCTTCTCCTCGAAGGTCGGCGAGCCGATCGGATTTTCGTCGGTATAGAGCTTGCGGTTCGTGCCCTGGGGCGCTGCCGCGTAAGAGCCGGAATAACCGCGCGTCACGGCGCCGACCGCATCGGCCGCCCGCTTCAGCGCCGAGACGGAAAGATCGCCGGCATGGGCGTAACCCACTGCTTCGCCGGCAACCGCACGCAGGCCGAACCCTTGCTCGGTATTGAAGCTGCCACCCTTCAGCCGGCCATTGTCGAAGGTCAGCGCTTCCGCCTGCGCGTGTTCGATGAAGAGCTCGCCGTCATCGGCGCCGGACAAGGCTTCGGCGACGAGACCGCGCATGGCGGCTTCGTCGGCATCGAAAAGCGTCAGGAGATCGGTGGTCATGTCTTATGCTCCGCTGAAGAGCAGGAGTGCTCATAGCCGATGTAGGTCTGATGGATTGTCCGAGCAAGCCCTGCGCCTCAGGGAAGGGCGTCGAAGCCTTCGGCGAAGCCCTTGAGATCGACGGGGATGCCGATGCCTTCTTCCGGCGTCTGGAAGACGATGAAGGTTGCCTGCGCGCCGCTGCGGAAGGTCTTGAGCAACTCGTCTTCGAGCACGACCTCGGCATAGCAGCCGTCGGCGAAGCAGCGCACGAAATAGGCGCGGCCGATATCCTTGCCGTCGACATTGAGCCCGAGGCCGTTCGGCAGGAGAACGCCGAGAGGTGCCAGCACCCGCAGAATCTTCGACTTGCGGTCGGCCGTCTTCAAGACGACGACGGAAAGCCCGACCTCCGGCCGGTCCTCGGCGATGACGTTCTGCATCAGCGCGCATTGTTCGGTCGCAGCACCCGCCGGCTTGTCGCAGACGACCGACCATGCGCCATGATTGGATTTCACCGTGCCGGGCGCCTGCGGTTGGGTTTGGCCGGGCGTCACCTGGATATTCGGATTGGCGGCTGAGGGCTGCTGCGCCGGAGCAGGGGCCGGCGCAGCAGCGGGCGGCTTTGCCTGCGACGGAGCGGCGGGCTGCTGTGCGAAAACGGGCGTCGTCGCCGCGGCCGCGATGCTGGCGGTCAGGAGAAGCGACCGCGCGAGGGAACGGAAACCCATGAAAACCTCTGGATATCGAATCATTGCCGCTATTGTTGAAGCTGCCCACTGAAAATGAAAAGCCCTACCCCGTGAAAACCGGGGGACTGCGGCAGAAATTGGACCTTTCAGCAAGAATGTTCGGGTATCGGATTGGCCGGAAAGGCGATTTTTCGTATGCTGATGAAAAACTTGGAATGTTTTGCCGTTCCGGCCTGCCTGCGCTTTAAGCAAAAATGCCGCATAGACAATTGCTCTGGCCTGTTGCGGCAAATGCCAAACTGTGGTTTGAAGCGCTGAAGATGGCAAGGATTCTGCGTTCGATTTTGCAGGTCAAGCGCTCGAGGGAGATAATAAGGTGATGAAGAAGGCTTATGCAGCTCTGACCGCGCTGGTCTGTCTGCTTTTTGCTTCCGGCACATATGCCGACCAGCCGATGCCGTGGCAGGCGACGCTGCAGCCGGCGGCGACGCCGATCATGCGGGAAATTCATTGGTTCGAACAATATACCCTGTGGTTTATCGTTCCGATCACGCTCTTCGTTCTGATCCTGCTCATTCTCGTCTGCTTCAAGTTCCGCGCCAGCGCGAACCCGGTGCCGTCGAAGACGAGCCACAACACGCTGATCGAAGTGGTCTGGACCGTGGGGCCGGTCTTGGTGCTGCTCTTTCTCGCCATTCCTTCGTTCAATCTTCTGACAGCGCAGCTGACGCTGCCCGAAAACCCGGACGTCACGATCAAGGCGACCGCCACCCAATGGCAGTGGAATTATGAATATGAAGGTGCCGGCGAAAGCCCGCTCGCCTTCGATTCCTATCTCCTGAAGGATCAGGACCGCGCGGCCGCCGGCAAGGAAGACAAGTCGGTCTATCCAAGGCTTCTCGCCGTGGACAACGAGCTGGTCCTGCCGGTCAACAAGACTGTTCGCGTTCTCGTGACAGCGGCGCCCACCGACGTCATTCACGCCTTCGCCATGCCGTCCTTCGGCGTCAAGATCGATGCCGTGCCGGGCCGCCTGAACGAAACCTGGTTCAGGGCCGAGCGCGAAGGCCTGTTCTACGGCCAGTGTTCCGAGCTCTGCGGCAAGGACCATGCGTTCATGCCGATCGCCATCCGCGTCGTCTCCGAGGACAAGTACAAGCAGTGGCTGACCACGGCCGCCAGCGACCTGCCCGGCGCCTACAAGACACTCATGGCTGCAACCGATGGTCCCGCAAAGACCGTCGACGTTGCCGAAGCACAGTAATTAAAGGGGATCGGGACAATGGCTGGACCTTCCGCTCACGATCATTCTCATGATCACGCCCATCACGACCATGCGCATGACGATCATCACGATCACTCGCATAAGCCGAGCTTCGCCAATCGCTGGCTGTTCTCGACGAACCATAAAGACATCGGCACGCTCTACCTGATCTTCGCGATCATTGCCGGCATCATCGGCGGCGCGCTTTCCGTCGCCATGCGCATGGAGCTGCAGGAGCCGGGCATCCAGATCTTCCACGGCCTCGCCTCGATGGTCTACGGCTATGAGGGCGATGCCGCGATCGACGGCGCCAAGCAGATGTTCAACATGTTCACGACGGCGCACGCGCTGATCATGATCTTCTTCATGGTCATGCCGGCGATGATCGGCGGCTTCGCCAACTGGATGGTGCCGATCATGATCGGTGCTCCCGACATGGCCTTCCCGCGCCTGAACAACATCTCCTTCTGGCTGATCGTTCCCGCCTTTGCTCTCCTGCTGCTGTCGATGTTCGTCGAAGGCCCTGCAGGCGCCTACGGCACGGGCGGCGGCTGGACGATGTATCCGCCGCTGGCGACGAGCGGCACGCCCGGACCGGCGGTCGACCTTGCGATCTTCGCGCTCCACATTGCCGGCGCCTCGTCCATCCTCGGTGCGATCAACTTCATCACCACGATCCTGAACATGCGCGCCCCCGGCATGACGCTGCACAAGATGCCGCTGTTTGCCTGGTCCGTGCTGATCACCGCCTTCCTGCTGCTGCTGTCGCTGCCGGTCCTGGCAGGCGGCATCACCATGCTGCTGACCGACCGTAACTTCGGCACCTCCTTCTTCTCTCCGGAAGGCGGCGGCGACCCGATCCTCTACCAGCACCTGTTCTGGTTCTTCGGTCATCCCGAGGTCTACATCCTCATCCTGCCGGGCTTCGGCATGATCAGCCACATCATCTCGACCTTCTCGAAGAAGCCGGTCTTCGGTTATCTCGGCATGGCCTACGCCATGGTCGCGATCGGCGCTGTCGGCTTCGTCGTCTGGGCTCACCACATGTACACGGTCGGCCTGTCGCTCGACGCGCAGCGCTACTTCGTCTTCGCCACGATGGTCATCGCCGTGCCGACGGGCGTGAAGATCTTCTCCTGGATTGCGACGATGTGGGGCGGTTCCATCTCGTTCCGCACGCCGATGATCTGGGCGATCGGCTTCATCTTCCTGTTCACGGTCGGCGGCGTCACGGGCGTCCAGCTCGCCAATGCCGGTCTCGACCGCTCGCTGCATGACACCTATTACGTCGTGGCTCACTTCCACTACGTTCTGTCGCTCGGCGCCGTCTTCGCGATCTTCGCGGGCTGGTACTACTGGTTCCCGAAGATGACCGGCTACCTGTACAGCGAGTTCCTCGGCAAGCTGCATTTCTGGATCATGTTCATCGGCGTCAACCTGGTGTTCTTCCCGCAGCACTTCCTCGGGCTCGCCGGCATGCCGCGCCGCTACATCGATTATCCGGATGCCTTCGCAGGCTGGAACTACGTATCGTCCATCGGCTCTTATATCTCGGCCTTCGGCGTATTGGTCTTCCTCTTCTGCGTCTTCGAAGCCTTCGCCAAGAAGCGCGTCGCCGGCGACAATCCGTGGGGCGAGGGTGCGACGACGCTCGAATGGCAGCTGCCTTCGCCGCCGCCCTATCACCAGTGGGAACAGCTTCCGCGCATCAAGTAATCTGCGCGGATATCAGGACGCCGTATCCGATATGGCGTCCTGATTTTGAGAAATTCAGGACTGAATGATGACGGTTATCGACAATCACGAGGCGCTTGCAGAGGACGGCGAAATGTCGGAAGCAAGTGCGCGCGATTATTTCGAACTCCTGAAGCCGCGGGTCATGTCGCTCGTGGTCTTCACCGCCTTTGCCGGCTTGGTGCTGGCGCCGGGCCACATCAATCCCGTCCTCGGCCTGATCGCCATCCTCTGCATCGCGGTCGGCGCCGGTGCCTCCGGTGCGCTCAACATGTGGTACGATGCCGATATCGACGCCGTCATGAGCCGCACGGCCAACCGTCCGATCCCGGCCGGCCGCGTCGCGCCGTCCGAGGCGCTCGCCTTCGGCCTGGTGCTGTCAGGCTTTTCGGTTGTGATCCTCGGCCTGGCCGTCAACTGGCTCTCGGCCGGCATCCTCGCCTTCACCATCTTCTTCTACGCCGTCGTCTATACCATGTGGCTGAAGCGCTCGACGCCGCAGAACATCGTTATCGGCGGCGCCGCCGGCGCCTTCCCGCCGATGATCGGCTGGGCCTGCGTGACGAATTCGGTGACGATCGAGAGCACCGTTCTCTTCCTCATCATCTTCCTGTGGACGCCGGCGCATTTCTGGGCGCTCGCGCTCTTCAAGATGCGCGACTACGAAGCCGTCGGCGTGCCGATGCTGCCGAACGTCGCCGGCGAGCGCACGACCAAGCATCAGATCGTCGCCTATGCGGTGCTGACCGCCGTCTGTGCGGTCCTGCCGTCCTTCCTTGGTTTCGCGAGCTTCGGCTATGGTCTCGTCGCCGCCATCCTCGGCGCCATCTTTGTATACTGTTCCATCGCCGTCTGGCGCATGCCCGACGGCGATCTGAAGATGATCCCGGCGAAGAAGCTCTTCGCCTTCTCGATCTTCTATCTCTTCGCGGTGTTCTCCGCCTTGATGTTCGACCGGCTGGCTTCGTTCTTCGTCTCGCATGCCGGAGGATGGTTCTGATGGATCTCGTCAAGCTCACCGAAAAACAGATGAAATCGCGCCGCAACCGCAACATCGCTCTCGGACTGGTGCTTGCCGGTCTTGTCGTCCTTTTCTACGCGATCACGATCGTGAAGATGGGCGGGGGAATGGCCGGATGAGCGGAAACACGGGCGCGCCGAAGAAGCAGGGCCGGAACAACGGCGCCGTCGTCATGATGTGCCTGAGCTTCGTCTTCGGCATGGGCGCGATGAGCTACGCCGCCGTGCCGCTCTACCGCATCTTCTGCCAGGTGACCGGCTACAACGGCACGACGCAGCGCGTCGACCAGATGTCGAGCGTCGTCCTCGACCGCAAGATGCGCGTCACCTTCGATGCCAATGTCGCGCCCGGCCTGCAGTGGAATTTCAAGCCGGTCGAGCGCGAGGTCAATCCGAAGATCGGCGAGACCATCCAGGTCAATTTCGTCGCGGAGAACCGTTCGAACGAGACCCAGCGCGGCCAGGCGGTGTTCAATGTCACGCCGGGCGAAGCGGGTGCCTATTTCAACAAGGTGCAATGTTTCTGCTTTACGGAAACGGACCTGAAACCGGGCGAGAAGCTCGAAATGCCGGTGGTGTTCTACATCGATCCGGAAATCGTCAAGGCCGTGGAATCGAAGGATATCCATACGGTCACGCTGTCATATACGTTCTACCCGAAAGAGGGACCGAAGCCGCTGGCTTCGAATGAGGGCGGAACGCAGAAGATTGAAAAGAAACTTTGATCAAGGCTTGTTTCCGGCTATGCCGGGAGCGGAGTGAAGGAAGACATCCGGGGATAGCTACATGGCCGATGCTCACCAGAAACATCACGACTACCACATCATCGATCCGAGCCCGTGGCCGATTCTCGCCTCGCTCGGCGCCTTCATCATGGCGCTCGGCGGCGTCTGCTACATGCGCTATCTGAGCGCAGGCTCTTTCAAATTTGCCGGAGTGGAGCTCGCCAATCCCTGGCTCTTCTACATCGGCCTCGTGCTGGTTCTCTACGTCATGTACGGCTGGTGGGCCGATACGGTGAAGGAAGCCCACGAAGGGTCCCACACTCGCGTCGTGTCGCTGCACCTGCGTTACGGCATGATCATGTTCATCGCTTCGGAAGTGATGTTCTTCGTCGCCTGGTTCTGGGCCTATTTCGACGCCAGCCTCTATCCGAACGAGGCCATCCAGGCTTCGCGGCTTGCCTATACCGGCGGCGTCTGGCCGCCGAAGGGCATCGAAGTGCTCGACCCCTGGCACCTGCCGATCTACAACACCGTCATCCTGCTGCTCTCGGGCACGACGGTCACCTGGGCGCACCATGCCCTGCTGCACAACGATCGCAAGGGCCTGGTCCAGGGCCTGACGCTGACGGTGCTGCTTGGTATTTTCTTCTCCTGCGTCCAGGCCTACGAATATGCCCACGCGCCCTTCGCCTTCAAGAGCTCGATCTACGGCGCGACCTTCTTCATGGCGACCGGCTTCCATGGCTTCCACGTCCTGGTCGGCACGATCTTCCTGCTGGTCTGCCTGCTTCGCGCGCTGCGCGGCGACTTCACCCCGAAGCAGCATTTCGGCTTCGAGGCGGCTGCCTGGTACTGGCACTTCGTCGACGTCGTCTGGCTGTTCCTGTTCTTCTGCATCTACGTCTGGGGCGGCTGGGGCGCTCCGGTAGCCGCGGGCTGATTGGGTTGATATGCAAGCAAAAAGGCGGGCCTTGTGCCCGCCTTTTTTGTGTGTGGCTCTCCACGCTCTGTTCTCGTCATGGGGGAATGGAGCGGTTGCCGCAAATCTCTTCTCCTCCGCGGGGGCGAAGGCCGATATGCTGCGGCCTGTCTTCGTCCATTTGCAGGGAACTGGGTCAAGACTCGTGCCCCTTCTCACCGCCCCTTGGCGATCCGTTCGAACGCCGATGGCTCGGGAATGCCGAGATCGAGCCGCTGCCGGATCGCCTCGGCACATTCGAGAGCGGTCAGCACTGACGTATCGACTTCCAGGTCATAGATGCCGGGCCGGTGCACTTCATCCTGCCAGCGCTGCACCGGTTCGGGGATCGGTGCATCCTCCGTGGCTCTGAGGTAGAGGGTCTCGCGCCCTTCCTGTGCGACCTCTCGCCGCTTCATGATCGTCTCGATCGGACAGCGAACGCCTGTGAATAGCACGGAGAAGCCTTCCAAACGCCGGGCGCAGTCGCCGAGAATGCCGAGCGGCTGCGAATAACTGTCATGATGGCCGAGATCGGCCACCACGTTGAGCCCCAATCCGGCGTGAATGGCGATCGATTCATAGAGCGCCGCGTAGAGGAACGGTACCAGCTCCTCCAGATCAGGCCGCTCGCCGCCCGGCCTCAGGCCGATGCCGGGCAGGTAACGCTTCGGCGTCATGGCATTGCAGATGTCGACGCCGAGGTTGATCCACGGCCCCTCGAATTCTTCCTGGATTGCGCGTGCAATGCTGGATTTGCCGCTTCGCGGCGCCCCGTTCAGGATAATGATCTGTCCGGCATGGCTGTCATTGGTCATCAGTCTTCTTCTTCTGTTTGGCGCGAATCATTACCGCGCAGGCATTTCCATTCGGGATGCGAATACTTTATGGGAGAGTTAAGGCAGCATCGAAATGCAGCGGCCGTCAGACGCCGCTCGAAGGAACAGCATGAGCGAGGACAACGCGCATTTTCCCCCCGTCGATCCGGTGAAAACAGGCATCAAGGGCTGCTGCCCGCGCTGCGGTCACGGCAAGCTCTTCGATGGCCTGCTCGGCCTGAAGCCGCGCTGCGCTGCCTGCGGCCTCGATTATTCCTTCGCCGATTCCGGTGACGGACCCGCCGTCTTTGTCATTCTCATCGTCGGCTTCATCATCATCGGCATGGTGCTGTGGCTGCAGGTAAATTACGGCCCGCCGATCTGGGTGCACATCCTGCTCTTCGGCCCGCTGACGATCATCCTGTCACTGCTGACGCTGCGCTGGTTCAAGGGCATCCTGATCGCCATGCAGTACCGCCATAACGCCCGCGAAGGACGCCTGAGTGACTGACATCGAACATGCCGCGCCGCGCCGGCGTTTGCCTGTCGTCACGGGCATCCTGGTGCTGATCGCGCTCGCCATCCTGATTTCGCTCGGCACCTGGCAAGTGCAGCGCCTCTACTGGAAGGAAGGCCTGCTCGCCGATATCGCGACGCGCCAGGCCGCAGCCCCGGTGCCGCTTGCCGATATCGAGGCAATGACGGCTTCGGGCGGCGATATCGAATACCGCAAGGTCACGGCCACCGGCCGCTACATCAACAACAAGGAGCGGCACTTCTTCGCCACATGGCGCGGCCAGACGGGTTTCTACATCTATACCCCGCTGGAACTTGCCGACGGGCGCTATCTCTTCGTCAACCGTGGCTTCGTTCCCTATGAGAACAAGGAGCCGGAAATGCGCATGCAGGGCCAGTTGACGGACCAGCAGACCGTCACCGGCCTGGCGCGCGCGCGGCTCCCCGGCAAGCCTTCCTCACTGGTGCCCGACAACGATGTCGCCAAGAACATCTTCTACTGGAAGGACCTCGACGTCATGGCCGCAAGCGTCGGGCTGGACGAGGCGCAGGTCATTCCGTTTTTCGTCGATGCCGATTCGACGCCCAATCCGGCGGGTTTGCCGATCGGCGGCGTGACGCAGGTGGACCTGCCGAACGACCATCTGCAATATGCTTTCACCTGGTACGGGCTTGCCGCCGTTCTGGTCGTCGTGGTGGCGATCTCCTGGTTCCGCAAACCTGGCAAGGCGCCTCCGCAATAGTATCGCTTCAATTCTCGCCTATATTGGGCTAGAGGTCCCTTATTCCCAACGCGGGGCGTTGCTGTTGAAGCTGGACGTTGCCAAGTTCTCCCTCATTCCTGTGCTCGTCACAGGAATCCGGTGCGCCCAAGTCCTTGGGTGCGGAAGATGGATTTGGATGTTGACGGTTATTCACGGCGCAGACGCGCCGTGGCTGGATTCCTGTGACGTCCTCGGGTTAAACCCGAGGGCAGGAATGAGGAAATGTTGGAAAAGACATGAATATTGCGGCGAAACCTCCCTTGACGATCAGGCTCTGCGGCCCGCGCGGCTTCTGCGCCGGCGTCGACCGCGCCATCCAGATCGTCGTGCTGGCGCTGAAATCCTACGGCGCGCCGGTCTATGTGCGCCATGAGATCGTCCACAATCGTTATGTCGTCGAAGGGCTGGAGGCCAAGGGCGCCGTCTTCGTCGAGGAACTCGACGAGATCCCGGCCGAACATCGCGCCCAGCCGGTCGTCTTCTCCGCCCACGGCGTACCGAAATCCGTGCCGGAGGATGCGGCGAGCCGCAACCTCTTCTATCTCGACGCGACCTGCCCTCTGGTTTCCAAGGTCCACAAACAGGCGATGCGCCACAATCGCCTCGGCCGCCATGTCGTCCTCATCGGCCATGCCGGTCATCCGGAAGTCATCGGCACGATGGGGCAACTGCCGGAGGGTTCCGTTTCGCTGATCGAGACGATCGAGGATGCCGAGGCCTATCAGCCCGTCGATCCCGACAATCTCGGCTATGTCACGCAAACGACGCTTTCGGTCGACGATACCGCCGGCGTCATCACCCGCCTGCATGAGCGCTTTCCGAATCTGACCGCGCCGGCGGCGGACTCGATCTGTTATGCGACGACCAATCGCCAGGAAGTGGTGAAGCAGGCGGCCCCGGGCTGTGATCTCTTCGTCATCGTCGGTGCTCCGAATTCGTCGAATTCCAAGCGCCTCGTCGAGGTGGCGCTGAGGGCAGGGGCGAAGAAATCCATCCTCGTGCAGCGCGCCGCCGAACTCGACTGGGACGATATCGGCGCGATTTCGACGCTGGGCCTTTCCGCCGGCGCCTCAGCGCCTGAGGTCATCGTCAACGAGATCATCGAGGCGTTCCGTGCCCGCTTCGACGCCCGCGTCGAACTGGCCGAAACGGTGCAGGAAACCGAGAACTTCCTGGTCAACCGCGAATTGCGCAACATCGAAC
Organism: Rhizobium sp. R635; assembly: GCF_002211285.1. Lineage (GTDB taxonomy): Bacteria > Pseudomonadota > Alphaproteobacteria > Rhizobiales > Rhizobiaceae > Rhizobium. Next base: position 484,814 of record NZ_LOKX01000001.1, read on the forward strand.
TGACGGCGGCCGACATGGCCTTCGTCAACGGGTAGGTCGAGCCGCATCGCAGCCCGGCCGTTCGGTTCGGGCGCCCCAGTATCAACAATGCAGAGACGAGACCTCCCTTGGCAGTCTATACCGATATCGCCGAAGACGACCTGAAATGGTTCCTGACCGAATATGACGCGGGAAGCCTGCTTTCCTACAAGGGGATCGCCGAGGGCGTCGAAAATTCCAATTTCCTGCTTCATACCTCGAAGGCGCCGCTGATCCTGACGCTCTATGAGAAGCGTGTGGAGAAAAGCGACCTGCCGTTCTTCCTCGGCCTGATGCAGCATCTTTCCGCCCGCGGCCTGTCCTGCCCGCTGCCGCTGCCGCGCCGCGACGGCGCGCTGCTCGGCTCGCTCTCCGGCCGTCCGGCCGCCTTGATTTCCTTTCTCGAAGGCATGTGGCTCAGAAAGCCGGAGGCCAAGCATTGCCGTGAAGTCGGCAGGGCGCTCGCCGCGATGCACGTGGCCGGCGAAGGCTTCGCGCTGAAGCGCCCGAACGCGCTTTCGATCGACGGCTGGCGGGCACTCTGGGAAAAGTCCGAGGAGCGCGCCGGCGAGGTCGAAGCCGGTTTGCAGAGTGAGATCCAGAACGAACTGGATTTCCTCTCCGCCGCCTGGCCGGGCGAGTTGCCCGCCGGCGTCATCCACGCCGATCTCTTCCCCGACAATGTCTTCTTCCTCGGCGACGAACTCTCCGGCCTGATCGATTTTTATTTCGCCTGCAACGACCTGCTCGCCTATGACGTCTCGATCTGCCTGAATGCCTGGTGCTTCGAGAAGGACGGCGCCTACAATATCACCAAGGGCATGGCGATGCTCGAGGGTTACCAGAGTGTCAGGCCGTTGAGCGAGGCCGAAATAGCAGCCCTGCCGGTGCTGTCGCGCGGCTCGGCGCTGCGCTTCTTCCTCACGCGGCTCTATGATTGGCTGACGACGCCGGAAGGCGCGATGGTCACCAAGAAGGACCCGCTCGAATATCTCCGCAAGCTGCGGTTCCACCGCCAGATCAGCTCACCGGCCGAATACGGGTTGAGCCTATGAAGCACGTCGATATCTTTACCGACGGCGCATGCTCCGGCAATCCCGGCCCCGGCGGCTGGGGCGCGGTGCTGCGTTATGGCGATGTCGAAAAGGAGCTTTGCGGCGGCGAGGCGGACACGACCAACAACCGCATGGAGCTCATGGCGGCGATCTCCGCGCTATCGGCCTTGAAGAGCCCTTGCGAGGTCGATCTCTATACCGACAGCGCCTATGTCAAGGATGGCATCTCCAAGTGGATCTTCGGCTGGAAGAAAAACGGCTGGAAGACATCAGATAAGAAGCCGGTGAAGAATGCCGAGCTCTGGCAGGCGCTTGAGGAAGCCCGCAACCGCCACAAGGTAACGCTGCACTGGGTCAAGGGCCACGCCGGCCACCCGGAAAACGAACGCGCCGATGAGCTCGCCCGAAGGGGCATGGAGCCTTTCAAGAAGGGCAAGGCGGTTTCGTTTTAAGGCCTGCTCAGGCCATCTATTGCCGCTCCCTGTATCAGCCGGTGCAGATATTCGAGTTTTGCCACGACGGGCGAGGAGAGCACGAAAGGATAGGAATCCGGCTGGCCCATGCTGCGCTGGATGGCGTTGATCGCCAGGCTGAGCGGCACCCAGGCGCTGACCAGCTGTTCGGCGCTCTGCGCCCTGTAGGGAAGGAAATCCACCTCGCCCGATATCTCCTCATGGCCGCGCGGGTCGATGGCGATGCCGAAGGCGCGAGCCGTCTCAAGCGTATCGACGATGTGGAGGTAATGGGCGAAGCATTCGGCGAAATCCTCCCAGGGATGCGATGCCGCATAGGCGCTGATGAAACTGTCCTGCCATCCCACGGGCGCGCCGCCGGCATAATGTTTTTCCAGCGCCGCCGCGTAATCCTGTCGTTCGTCGCCGAACACGGCACGGAAATCCGCCAGGGCATTGCGATCGCGCACCAGCTTGTTCCAGATGAAATGCCCCGTCTCGTGACGGAAATGGCCGAGCAATGTGCGATAGGGTTCGTTCATCGATGCGCGCGCCTGTTCACGTGTCGCATCGTCAGCTTCTGCGGCGCGGATGGTAATCAGGCCTTCTTCGTGGCCGGTCATGGCCGGCACGACATAGCCGTTGCCCTCGATCGAATCCTCAAGGAAATCGAAGACGAGGCCGCCCCGTGGGTCTTCGGTCCGGTCGGGATGCGGCAGTCTCCAGCGCAGCAGCGAATAGAATAGATGACGCTGCGCTTGGCTGATCCGCCTCCAGCGGTCGACGCCGTTCTGGGTGCCGGTGTTCGGAACCAGCCGGTTATGGCGGCAGGCAAGGCAGAATTCGCTGTCGCTGTCGCCGTCCACCAGCCAGTTGCAGATGTCGAGGCCGGCATTGGCGCAGAAGCGCACCTTGCGGTCCGGATTGGAAACGAGTTGCCAGACAGTCTCCTCGCAAGGCTCCAGCGCATGCATGGCAAGGTCGCCCGGCAGGAAACCGAGGCGATGGTTGCAGCGCACGCAATGCCGGTTGTCGAAGTGGACGACCTGATCGCAATTGTCGCAGGCGAAAAGCTTCATCGTCTTATCTCTGCAGAAAGCATGGGTGGCGGATTAAAAATGCCCGCCGCGCGGGGCGCGCGCAGCAGGCATCGTGAAGAATGAGCATTTGGCTCACAGCCGGTCGATGGCGCCCTTGAGCTTGTCCTTGATCTTGCCGGTTGCGACTTGTCCCTTGCCCTTGGCTTCCTGAACGGCGCCCCTGGCCTGCATGTCTCGATCATCGGCGGCCTTGCCGACGGCCTGCTTGGTCTTGCCGGCAATTTCGTTTGCCTTGCCCGATATCTTGTCGCTGGTGCTACCCATGGCTGATGTCTCCTTCGTCGGCGGACGGACTCTTGTCCCCGTTCGCCGGATGAAAACGTCAGTCCCCGCTATTCGTTCCAGCTGCTTCAGGCATGGCCGGCTTCGGCCGAAAGCATGGCAGCCGTCACGCCCATGCCGGCGAGCGCCCGTTCGTATTTGTCCTCGAGGCTGCGGTCGAAGATCATTTCCTCGTTGGCGGGGCAGGTGAGCCAGCCATTGTTGGCGACCTCGTTTTCGAGCTGGCCGGCCGCCCAGGAGGAATAGCCGAGCAGCATCGTCGCCCGCTTCGGGCCGTCGCCCTTGGAGATGGCGCGCACGATGTCGAGCGTCGCCGTCAGGCAGATGTCGTCGCTGACCGGGATCGAGGAATCGCTGGCATAATCGTCCGAATGCAGCACGAAACCGCGGCCGCTTTCCACCGGGCCGCCGGTCTGGATCGGGAAATCGCGCGCCCGCTTCGGCAGCACGATCGAATCTTCCTGCTTGATCATGTCGAGATGCAAGAGCACGTCGGTGAAGGTGAGGCTCTGCGGCCGGTTGATGACGAAGCCCATGGCGCCGGCATCCGAATGAGCGCAGATGTAGATCACCGTGCGCGCGAAGTTGCGGTCTTCCATGCCTGGCATGGCGATGAGGAACTGGCCATCGAAGAAGCCACGTTCCCGTCTGTTCTTCAGCGTCGATAAGGACATCGTTCCTCCTGCTGCCAGACCGCATAAGGCCTCGACAGAAGAAACATGGGCCAATGTCACAAATCAATCAACCGAAAATGAAGATTTAAATCGCCGCGACTTCTGGCGGCCAAACGCCAGTTTCGGTAAACCATTGTTCCATGATGATTATTTTCGTGAACCCGCGAAGCCTTTTCATTGCGGTCGTTTCGGCGGCCTCAGCACTTCTTCCCTTTTGCTCCGCTCGGGCGGAAATGAGCTCCTGGGCGGAGAACGAGGGCGGCCGTATGCGCCTCGTGGCGCTGCCGGCCGATGCCGGCGGCAAGATCCGTGCCGCTCTGCAGATCGAGCCGAACCCAGGCTGGATCACCTATTGGCGCGAACCTGGCAATAGCGGCATTCCGCCTCAGGTGACGCTCGCGCCGGGCAGCGGCGTGACGCTCGATGCGATGGCCTATCCCGTTCCGAAGCATTTTTTCAACGGCGCAATCGAGGACATCGCCTATGACGCGCCGGTGACGCTGCCGCTTTCGCTGGCGGCGGCAGGCAAGGGTCCGGTCGAGATCGACGCCGCCGCCTTCATCGGCATCTGCAAGGATATCTGCATTCCCTTCCAGGCGAATTTCTCGCTGAAGCTTGGCGCCGCCATCCAGTCGCATCCGCAGGAGGAGGCGATCCTTCAGGCGGCGCATGCGGCCCTGCCGAAGCCGCCGTCGGCGGAATTCGGCGTGACGGCGCATTCAATGTCGCCTGACATGAAGACGCTGTCGCTGACCCTCGCTCTGCCGGGCGAGGGGACGAGTGCGCCCGATATCATCGTCACCGGCCCGAGCGGTCATGTCTTCACCAAGCAGGTCGCCGGCAAACGAGACGGCGCCGTCTTCAAGGTCGATATCGCTATCGGCAAGCTGCCGAAAAATTATGACATGTCAGGCAAGCGCTGGGGCGTGCTGGTCGTCGACGGCAAGACGGCGATGGAGACGACCCTTGCTTTCGAATGACCGGCCTTGCCTTTGATCGACCGGGTCTTATAGTCACCCCGATCCCCTGCGGCGTCCGCCGCCACCAGGTCAGGCGCCCGCACGGCGTCCGCTGTAAGCTACAAGCCAAGGAGAACATCATGACCATCGCGATCGGCGACAAGCTTCCTGCCGCCACCTTCAAGGAAAAGACGGCGGACGGCCCCGTCGAAATCACCACCGATCAGATCTTTGCCGGAAAGCGCGTCGTGCTCTTTGCCGTGCCGGGCGCATTCACGCCCACTTGCACGCTGAACCACCTGCCGGGCTATCTCGAAAACCGCGACACCATCCTCGGCAAGGGTGTGGACGACATCGCCGTTCTCGCCGTCAACGACTGGCACGTCATGGGCGCCTGGGCGCAATCCTCCGGCGGCCTCGGCAAGATCCATTTTCTCGCCGATTGGGACGCCGGTTTCACCAAGGCCATCGGCCTTGACGCCGACCTCTCCGCCGGCGGCCTCGGCCTGCGCTCCAAGCGCTATTCGATGCTGGTGGAAGACGGCGTCGTGAAATCCCTCAACGTCGAGGAAAACCCCGGACAGGCAACGGTGTCGGGCGCAGCGGCGATGCTGGAACAGCTCTGATCTTTTCGAAATAGACAATGAAGGGCGGCCCACTCGGCCGCCCTTTCTCATTGTGCGCCCTTTCTCATTTAGCGAACAACTCGATCCCCCGCCTCAATCTCGCCGCAATCGTTATAACATAACCGTAATGTTATTACATTATAGGATGAGCCATGCCCCCGAGCCCCGACCGCCCCTTCATCAGCCTTCTGGGGCAATCGGCTTTATCAAGGGGGCTCGGCATCGCACTCATCCTTGCTGTTCTCTGGCTTGCAATTCATTGGGCGGTTCTTCTGCCATGACGCCGCTGATCCGTCTCGACAACCTGACCGTCGCCTATGACCGCCACCCGGCCGTCCATCACGTTTCCGGCTCGTTTGCATCCGGCAGCCTGACGGCGATTGCCGGGCCGAACGGCGCCGGCAAGTCGACGCTGCTGAAGGCGATCATGGGCGAGCTTCGTCCCGCTGAAGGCAGGGTCGAGCACCGGCTGGGGCGGAGGGAGTTCGGTTATCTCCCACAGGCCGCCGAGATCGACCGCCGCTTTCCGATCTCGGTCATCGACACTGTCATGCTCGGCGCCTGGAAGACATCCGGCGCCTTCGGCCGTATTGTCCCGGCGGATGCGAGAAGGGCAGGCGAGGCACTTTCGACCGTCGGGCTCGAAGGTTTCGGCGGGCGCCATATCGGTTCGCTCTCGGCCGGCCAGTTTCAGCGTGTGCTCTTTGCCCGCCTGTTGCTGCAGGACGCCGGCATCATCCTGCTCGACGAGCCTTTTACGGCGATCGATGCCCGCACGACGAAAGACCTGCTCGATATCGTCGTCCGCTGGCATGGCGAAGGGCGCACGGTCATCGCCGTGCTGCACGATTTCGAACTCGTTCGCGCACATTTTCCGCAAACCCTGCTGCTCGCCCGCGAACTCGTCGGTTGGGGTCCGACAGCCGAGGTCATGTCGCCGGCCAATTTGCTGAAGGCCCGCGCGATGGCCGAGCGCTGGGAGGAGGATGCCGAGACTTGCGGGCCTGAAGAGGCGCCGGCGGCATGACGGTCTACGATATCTTCTTCGCGCCCTTCGCCGATTTCGGGTTCATGCGCCGCGCGTTTATCGCCTGCCTTTGCCTCGGGCTCGGTTCAGGTCCGATCGGCGTCTTCCTGATGCTGCGGCGCATGAGCCTGATGGGCGACGCCATGAGCCACGCCGTTCTGCCCGGTGCGGCGATCGGCTACCTCGTCGCCGGCTCCTTGTCGCTGACGGCCATGGGCCTCGGCGGCCTTGTCGCCGGCCTGTCGGTGGCGCTGCTTTCGGGCGCCGTCAGCCGGATGACCGTGCTGCAGGAGGATGCGAGCTTTGCGAGCTTCTATCTCGCTTCGCTGGCGCTCGGCGTGCTGATCGTCTCGCTGCGCGGCTCGAATATCGACCTGCTGCATGTGCTCTTCGGCACCATTCTGGCAATCGACGCCTCAGCGCTCTACCAGATCGGTGCGATCACCTCGCTGACGCTCGTCATCCTCGCCTTCATCTATCGGCCGCTGGTCGTGGAATGCTTCGATCCTGGCTTCTTGCGCGCCGTCGGCGGCCGCGGGCCGGTCTATCACGTGCTCTTCCTGCTGCTCGTGGTGCTGAACCTCGTCGCCAGCTTCCAGGCGCTCGGTACGCTGATGGCGGTCGGCCTGATGATGCTGCCGGCGGCGATCGCCCAGCTCTGGTCACGCAGCCTGCCGGCGATGATTGCCATCGCGACCGTGAGTGCGGCCGCCTCCGGTTATCTCGGCCTGATCGCCTCCTATCATCTCGAACTCGCTTCCGGCCCGACGATCATCATGACGGCGGCGCTGCTTTATGCCTTTTCGATATTTTTTGCGCCTTCCGGCCTGGCCCGGCGCTTCTTTCCCCGCCCGCATCTGAAGGGCTGACCCAAGGAGACTTCGATGATACCGCGCAGACTGCTTCTCTCCGCCGCCGCACTTCCCACGCTGATGGCGCTCTCCGCCGCGCCCGCCTCCGCCGAAACGCTGAAAGTGGTCGCGTCCTTCACCGTGCTTGCCGATGTCGTCAGAGAGGTCGGCGGCGACCATGTCAAGGTGACGAGCCTCGTCGGCCCCAACGGCGATCCCCATGAATTCGAGCCGTCGCCGGCCGATGCGAAGAACTTGAACGCGGCGCAGCTTACCTTCGTCAGCGGCGAAGGGTTGGAGGGCTGGATGGACCGGCTGATCACCGCCTCGGGCTACAAGGGAAAACCGGTCACGGTCTCCGAAGGTATCAACACCCGCACCATGGAGGAAGACGGCGAGACGATCACCGATCCGCATGTCTGGAACAGCCCTGTCAACGTCAAGGTCTGGGTCGCCAATATCGAAAAGGCGCTTTCAGCGGCCGACCCGGCAGATGCCGCCGCCTTCAAGGCCAACGCCGAGAAGTACACGAAGACGCTCGATGGATTGAATGCCTACGCCCATTCGAAATTCGACAAGATCGCCGAAGACCGCCGCAAGGTGCTGACGAGCCACGATGCCTTCGGCTATTTCGGCCGCGAATATAATGTCAGCTTCCTCGCGCCGCTCGGTCTCTCCACCGAAAGCGAGGCCTCGGCCGCCGACGTCGCCAAGCTGATCGAGCAGATCAAGGGCGAGCACGTAAAGGCCTATTTCTTCGAGAATTCCAACGATCCGCGCTTGGTCAAGCAGGTCGCCAAGGCAACCGGCGCCGAGCCCGGCGGCGAGCTCTACGTCGAATCCCTTTCCGACGCCAAGGGACCGGCGCCGACCTATGAGAAGATGTTCAAATACAATGTCGATCAGCTCGCCGCCGCCATGGCAAAATCGAGCTGACGGTCGAGGACTGTGGGTCGTGCGCTGACGATACGTCTCTAGATGCGCTCGACCCCCTTTGCCGCCAGAGTGTCATCGACGGCAGCCGATGTCAGATACGCCGACAGCTGTGTGGCAGCTTCTGTGTTCCGCGCATGGGCGCTGATGCCGATGGCGAAGTCGATATAGCTTTGGAATTCTGCCGGAAACCGGCCGACGAGTATGACCTCAGGCGCGGCGGCGAGAATCGAAGTTACGGGAACGACTCCCAACTCGGCGTCCCCGCGGGCGACGGCCAGCGGTGTTTGTCCTCCCGGTGCGGCCACGAGTTTGGGCTTCACCTCATCGGCTATTCCCATGCGATCCAGCAGACCGGAAAAGTAGCCGCCGCTGGTTCCGTCACTGGCATAGGCGATCGATCCCGCGCTCTTCAATACATGTGCGAATGCTGCGACGGAGCCGATGTCGAGCGGCTTGCTGCCCGCTTTGGCCGCAACCCCCATGCCTATTCGCCCAAAGGCGGCGTGGCTTCCTGTCTTCACCTTTCCCGAGGCGACCAGGTCCTCAACCATATGCGGATTGATGATGACGAGGTCAAAGGGTTCACCGGCTTCGATCTCGGTCTTGACAGTAGGATTGACCGCCCACTTGGCCGCAACTGAAAATCCCGTGAGCGTTTCGAACTGGGGGATGAGCGCAAGAATGGCGGGCCGGACCGCGATAGCGCCAAATAGTCGGATGTCCTCGGTCATGGCCCAACCCGAAATCGGTCGAAACGATCTTCCTTACGATACGCATCCGGCCCGTATTCTACAACGGCCGACTATTTTCAAAGATTGAGGTCGAAGACCAGGATGCCGGCGAGGCCGCCGTCCGTCGAGGAGACGAGGCGTTCGCCCACGGCGACATGCTCGGGGTGGATGAGATAGTTGTCCCGCGCTTCCGCACTTTCGAAGGTCACGGCAAAACCATCGACGAAGCCTGCGTGCAGCCCTTCGGGCGAAACGTTCGGGCCGTATTTGATATCGAGAATGCCAGGGATGACCTGTTTCAGCGCGACGATCGCGTCGAACAGCGATTGCTTGTCCTCACTCGTCACCGCTGTCTTCAGCCGCAGGAATACGCAGTGCAGGATCATCCGTGGTCCTCCCGATTTTTGCCAGCAGAATAGCGGCGAAAGCTGGGAGGGCAATGAGATTATTTTTCGCGGGAAACCGGAGAGTTACATCTGGTCGGTCGTGGCTGCCGCGCGCTTGTAGATCTTGCGGACGAGGTCGCCGGAAAGCGCGCGGGCTTGGTCTTTCTGGACAGGCGTCATCGGCCGGCAGGTGTTGCGCAGGTTGGAAGCGTCGAGCACGGTAGCGGCGCCGGAATTGGCGATGACGAGATGCCAGCTGCAGGACGCAACTCTGTCGATGGTCACGGCACCATGGCAGCCGGAAGAAAAGCATAAGGCCACGATCACCTGCGCCCCGTGGTCGCCCTTTTGCGCGCGCTCCAGGGCCGTCCTGAAATCCTTGGTCCACCTCTCGCAGTGGGCCTGCATCGGCCCCGGCTGGCAGCTTTTCGCGACAGGATCAATGTCCTCCGCCTGGAGTGGCGAGACGCAAAGAACGCTCATGGAAAGGGCGAGCAGAAGCTTGAGCATGGAATCTTCCTGTTGGGACGAATGAAAAGCGCAGATCACCGTCTGGCGGTCAATGGCCATTAATGGGGAGGAGGGCGCGCCGGGCCGCGCCGAAACCAAGTGAAGCCGCCGCTCCGGTCAGGCCCGCTTCGTCAGCGGAAATCGCTCCCGGAGCAGCCGCAGGACCGCTTCCGAATTCGCCGGCTGCCCCAAATGATAGCTCTGCCCGTAATTGCAGCCCATCTTGGCGAGTTCGATCGCGTCCTCGTCGGATTCGATCCCCTCCGCCACCACCTTCATCTCAAGCTCGCGCGCCATTGATATGACCGATCTGAGCACGGTCGCCTTCTTATCGTTGCTGCCGCGCACGAGCGCCTTGTCGAGCTTGATCGTGTCGAAGGGAAAGCGCGTGAGATAGGCGAGTGACGAATAGCCGGTGCCGAAATCGTCGAGCGCCAGGCCGATGCCGGCTTCCTTCAGCTTCTGCAGCACGAGCCGCGCCTGCTCCGGATTTTCCATCACCATGGATTCCGTCAGTTCGAGCTTGAGACGCGAGGGTTCGCAATGTGTCTTGGCGAGAACCGAGCGCACGTCGTCATAGAGCTCGTTGTTCAGCAACTGTACGCTCGACAGATTGATCGAGACGAAGATCGGCAGCTCGCCGGTCTGCTGTTGCCAGCTCATCAGATCGTTGGTCGCCTGCTCCAGCGCGAATATGCCGAGCGCCCCGATGATGTCGGAAGCCTCGGCGATCGGAATGAATTCGGACGGCAGGATATTACCGCGCTTGGGATGTTCCCAGCGCATCAGCGCTTCGAAACCGGCGAGCTCGGCATCCTCCAGCCGCGCGATCGGCTGGTAGACCATCGACAATTCCTTGCGCTCGATGGCGCGGCGCAGGTCCGTTTCGAGCTGCAGGCGGTCGGTGCCGAAATCGCGGAAGGCAGGCTGGAACGGCTCGACGCGGTTGCCGCCGGCCCGTTTTGCCCGGTACATGGCAAGCTCGGCATCGCTGAGCAGGCCGCTGGCGCTCTCCTGCCGGTCCACCCAGGAGGCCAACCCGATCGAGGCCGTCAGGATGATCTCACGATTGGAGAAATTGATCGGCACCATGATCGCCTTGCTGATCGCGTCGGCGAAATCGGCGACCTTGGTCGGATTGTGCTCGGAAACGAGAATGAGGCCGAACTGGTCGCCGGCAAGCCGCGCCAGCGTGTCCTGCGGCTTCAAGAGCCGGCGCAGGCGCCGCGTCAGCGCGATGAGGATATTGTCGCCGGCGGCGACGCCGAGCGAATCGTTGACCAGCTTGTAGCGGTCGATATCGATCACCATCACCGTCGGCCGCAGCGTTTCCCCGCCCGGCGCGAGCGCCAGCACCGATTGCAGGCGATCGAGGAAAACCTGCCGGTTCGGCAGGCCGGTGAGATTGTCGTGCAGCGCATCGTGCAGCAGCCGCTCGACGGAGTTCTTCTGCTCGGTCACATCGACGATCGTGCCGACGCAGCGGATGATTTCGCCGTTCGAGCCGAGCACCGGCCGGGCGCGGATCAGCAGCCAGTGGAAATGGCCATCCTCGGCACGGATGCGGAACTCGTGGTTCAGCCGCCCGCGCCGGTGTTCGAGCAGTACGTCGAGTGTCGCGCGGAAGCGGTCGCGGTCGTCGGGGTGCAGCCGCGGCAGCCAGTTGCGCGCCGCCCCATGCATGGTGCCGGGGGAAAGACCGAGCTTGATCGAGACGTCGGGAATGGTGACGACGCGGTCGCGCGCCACATCCCAATCCCACACCATGTCGCCGGAGCCGGTGAGTGCCAGCGACTGCCGTTCGAGATCGGAAAACAGCCCCTGCTGGAAGGCGCCGCCGGCAAAAGCGTGCTGCATGACGGTGAAGCCGATCAAAAGCACGATGAGGACGAGGCCGCCGCCGAGCGCCGGCTGGATGATGTCGTTGTCAAGCCGGCCGGTCACCGTCAGCCACGCGCCGAACAGCCAGACGAGCGTCAGCGCCCATGCGGGCACGAGCAGAATGGCGCGGTCATAGCGGTTGAAGCCGAGATAGATGATCAGCAGCAGGCCGGTCGCCGCCGTCAGCGCGAAGGAAAGCCTGGCGATACCGGCTGCGATCGACGGATCGTAGATCGCCACGCCGAAGAGCAGGGCAAGACCGAGCACCCAGGCAAGTGTGGCGTAACCCAGATGCGCATGCCAGCGGTTGAGGTTCAGATAGGTGAACAGGAAGATGACGAAACTCGAAGCCAGCGCCACCTCCGCGCAGGCGCGCCATATTCGCTGGTCGGCCGAAGCGACGCTGATCAGCTTGCCGAGAAAGCCGAAGTCGACGCAGATATAGCCGAGCACCGCCCAGGCAAGTGCTGCCGTTGCCGGCAGCATCGAGGTGCCCTTGACGACGAAGAGGATGGTCAGGAACACGGCGAGCAGGCCGGCAATGCCGAGCACGATGCCGCGATAGAGCGTAAAGGCGTTGATCGTATCCTTGTAGGCGTTCGGCTCCCAGAGATAGATCTGCGGCAGTTCCGGCGTCGACAGCTCGGCGACGAAGGTGATGACGGCGCCGGGGTTGAGCGTGATGCGGAAGACGTCGGCCTCGTCGCTCGGCTGCCGGTCGAGCGCGAAACCTTCGCTCGGCGTGATCGCCATGATGCGCTGCGAACCGAGATCCGGCCAGAAGAGCTTGGAATTGACGAGACGGAAGTGCGGCGCGACGATCACGCGCTCGAGCTGTTCCTCCGAGACATTGGCAAGCGCGAAGACCGCCCAGTCGCCCTGATGGTTCTCCGAGCTTGCCCGGACCTCGATGCGCCGGCGGATGCCGTCGGCGCCGGCAGCCGTCGAAACCTGAAAGGCCTCGCCCTGATTGGCATAGATCTCGGTCGTCGCAGTCAGGTCGAGTGCGGTATCGTCACGGGAAATCTTTACCGGTTCGGCCGCCTGGGCAACGCCCGCCGCAAAGGCGAAGGCCGCCACGAAAAGGGCTGCGATCACCGCGATCACTCGTCCGGACGGTGACTTGGGCAGCATGCGGTCTCTGGTCATCAGCTGTCGGTTTTCCTGCCTTTATCCGTATCGGTGGCGAGACGTGAAAACATCACATGGTCGTGCCACTGACCGTTGATCTTCAAATATCCGCGCAGATAGCCTTCCTGCTGAAACCCGGCTTTTTCAAGCAGGCGGATACTGCGCGCGTTATCTGGAATACAGGCTGCTTCGATACGGTGCAACTCAAGCCCGGTGAAGATGTAAGGAATAACCATTTGAAGGGCTGCGAACATGTGCCCCTGGCCGGCATGTCGCTCGCCCATCCAGTAGCCGATCATGCAGCTTTGGGCCGCACCACGCCTGATGTAGCCGATGGTGATGCCGCCGACGAGCGTCATATTGTCCTTGAGGAAGATGAACAGCGGGATCGCCTGGCCGGAGGCATATTCCTGCTTTCCGCGGATGACGCGGGCGCGGTAGGCGCCTTCCGTCAACTCGTCGCGTCGCCATGTCGGCTCCCAGGGTTCCAGGAACTTGCGGCTCTCGGCGCGCAGCCGGTGCCACTGATTGAAATCCTGGTAGCGCGGCAGGCGCAGCAGATACCGGTCGTTCTCCAGCTCCACCGCTTCCGGCTGCCGCGACAGGAACCGAAAAACCGATTTTGGCATCGATCACTCCCGGCAGAACGGACGGCGGCTCAGAGGCTTGCCTGCATCGTCTTCGGCGCCGGGACCGAAAGCGATGCTTTGATGTCTTCCATCGGCGCGAGCTGTTCCAGCGGCCCGATCGCCGAGAGCGTCGGCACCGTGTCGTAGAACAGGCGGCCGGCGAGATCGGTCAGCCGCTCGATGGTGATGCCTTCCAGCCGTTCCATCATCTCCGGATTGGAGATCGGCCGGCCGTAGAGCATCATCTGCCGGGCGATCTGGCCGGCGCGGGCGGCCGGGCTTTCCTGGCCCATCAGCAGCTGGGCGCGAATCTGGGCGCGGGCGCGCTCGATTTCCTTCTGATGGATCTGATCGGCTGACTTGTGCAGCTCATCGATGATGACGGGCACCAGCTCCGGCAGGTTTTCGCCGCCGGTCGCGGCATGGATGCCGAAGATGCCGGTGTCGGAAAAGCCCCAGTGGAACGCATAGACGGAATAACAGAGGCCGCGGAACTCACGCACCTCCTGGAAGAGCCTGGAAGACATGCCGCCGCCGAGGATGTTGGCGAGGATCTGAGAGCAGTAGAAATCGCGGGCGTGATAAGGCTTGCCCTCGAAGCCGAGCAGGATCTGCGCGTCCATCAGGTCGCGCGGCTCGCGCACGCTGCCGCCGATATAACGCGCCGCTTCCATGACGGGCGGAGCTAACGGCTCGGTCGGCAGGCTGGCGAACCGGTCTTCGACGAGGCGGAGGAATTCCTCATGCTCGACGGCGCCGGTCGCGACCACGAACATGCGGTCGGTCGTATAGTTGCGGCCGAGATAGGTGCGGATCTGCTGCGGCGTGAAGGAGACGACGGTCTCCGGCGTGCCGAGAATCGGCCGGCCGAGCGTCTGGTCGCGGTAGGCGACCTCGGAGAAGCGATCGAACACCACGTCGTCGGGCGTGTCGTTGGCGGCGTTGATCTCCTGCAGGATCACCTGCTTCTCGCGCTCCAGTTCTTCCTCCTCGAAAGCCGATTCCGTCAGGATGTCGGCGAGGATGTCGACGGCGAGCGGCACGTGGTCCTTGAGGACGCGCGCGTAATAGGAAGTCGTTTCGGTCGATGTCGCGGCATTGACTTCGCCACCCACGTCCTCGATTTCCTCGGCGATCTGGCGGGCCGTGCGCCGCGCCGTACCTTTGAAGGCCATATGTTCGAGCAGGTGGGCGATGCCGTGCTCGTCATGCGTCTCGTTACGCGATCCTGATTTGATCCAGACTCCGAGCGCGACGCTTTCAAGGTGCGGCATGGTCTCGGTGACTACTGTCAGCCCGGATTTCAGCCGGGTGCACTCAACTGTCATTGGCTATCTTTCTGCGCCTGCCTTCGTCTCGCCGCGGGCGTGCTGGCCGATAAAGGTTTCTACGGCTTTCAGCTCCGGCTTGATGATCTGGAAACGCTCCTCCCTATGCATCAGACCAGCAAGCCACGTCGGAAGCGCCGGGTCAATACCGGAGGCGGATTTTACGGCGACGGGGAATTTCGCCGGATGCGCGGTCGAAAGCGTCACCATCGGCGTATTCGGCTTTTCTTTCTTGGCCGCGACGAAAACGCCGATGGCCGAATGCGGATCGAGGAGATAGCCGGTCTCGGCATGGGTCTTGCGGATCGTTTCGGCCACCTGCTTTTCGCTGGCGCGCCCGGCGCGGAAGTCGCGGCGGATGGCTTTCAGCGCCTCGGGGGCGATCTCGAAGCCGCCCGATTGCTTGAGGCTCTCCATCGCCGCGCGCACCTTCGAGGCGTCGCGGTCATAGGCTTCGAAAAGCAGCCGTTCGAAGTTGGACGAAATCTGGATGTCCATCGAGGGCGACGTCGTCGCCTTGACCGCCTTCATGTCGTAGCGGCCGGTCTTCAGCGTCCGCGTCAGGATGTCGTTCTCGTTGGTGGCGATGACGAGCCGGTCGATCGGCAGGCCCATGCGCTTGGCGCAGTAACCGGCGAAGATGTCGCCGAAGTTGCCTGTGGGCACCGTGAACGAGATCTTCCGGTCCGGTCCGCCGAGCGCTACCGCCGTTGTGAAATAATAGACGATCTGGGCCATGATGCGCGCCCAGTTGATCGAGTTGACGCCGGAGAGACGGACCTTGTCGCGGAAGGTCGCGTCGTTGAACATCGCCTTCACCAGGTTCTGGCAATCGTCGAAATTGCCCTCGACGGCAAGCGCATGCACATTCGAGGACGTCGAGGTCGTCATCTGCCGCTGCTGCACCGGCGAGACCTTGCCGTGCGGGAAGAGGATGAAGATGTCGGTGCGCTCGCGTCCGGCGAATGCGTCGATGGCCGCGCCCCCGGTGTCGCCCGAGGTTGCGCCGACGATCGTCGCCCGCTCGCCGCGCTTTTCCAAAGCATAATCCATCAGCCGCGCGAGCAGCTGCATCGCCACGTCCTTGAAGGCGAGCGTCGTGCCGTGGAAGAGTTCCATGACGAAGCTGTTCGGCCCGGTCTGGACGAGCGGCGCGATCGCCGGATGGCGGAAGGTGCCGTAGGCCTCGTCGATCATTGCCCGGAAGGTTTCATCGGGGATTTCGCCATTGGTGAAGGGCGAAAGGATGGTGAAGGCGATCTCCTGATAGGTCTTCCCCCGCAGGACGCGGATTTCCTTCTTGGAGAAGCTCGGCCATTTGCGTGGAACATAGAGCCCGCCGTCGCGCGCCAGCCCTGTCAGCAGGGCGTCGCAAAAGCCGAGGGAAGGGGCCTCGCCGCGGGTCGAGATATAGTCCACGTTTGTTATCCTTGATCTATCGCTGGAAGAAATTCGGCCGGGAGCGACCATGGCCGGGGTCTACAGGAAATCGGGAAGGGGCCGCCTTCGAGACGCACGTCGCAGGTATGTTGTTGAAGTTGCCCGCGGCCGGCGTCGAAAAGTGCATCAAAACGGTGCTTACCCAATCGATTTTTCTTTGCGCCGCTGATATAGACCATCGCAAACTGTCATGAAAGGCCCTGCGAAAAAGACATGGGGCCTCCAAGAAACCAGTGCAAAGGGTGGAATATCGTGCTTGGCAAGGTCTCGCGTCTCATCGTCTCCGCTTCTTTTCTTGCCCTGCTCGCTGGTTGCAACTCGCTCGGCATAGGCGGGGACAGCAAGCCGGAACCGGCGCCGGCCCAGCCGAACGGCAACGCCCAGATCATGCCGTTGGCGCCGGCCAACCCGTCGTCGAACAATCCTTCGATCGGTACGGCCACCACGGCGCAAGGCGCGACTGCCCCGGTCGTCCAGGGCGCCTGCCCGCAGATCTTCATGCGTGACCAGGATGCCATCTTCCGCACCTATGCCAAGGGCAAGAAGGATGATCCGCAGCAGATCGTCTTCCAGGCCTCCTTCGGCGATTACACGCGCCAATGCATGCTGAACGACACGAACCTGACGATGACTGTCGTCGCTCAGCTTCGCCTCATCACCGGCCCGGCCGGCGCGCCTGGCCCGGTGACGCTGCCGGTCCGCATCTCCGTCGTCGACGGCGACACGGTGCTCTATTCCGAAGTCACCAAGTTCCCGACCGAGATCCCGCAGGGCTCGCCGGGCACGCAGGTCATCTTCCGCAAGGACGGCATCAAGCTGCCGGTCGGCTCCGGCGCGCTGGTGCGCGTCAACATCGGCTTCGACACGCAGCCGGCCAAGAGCAAGAAGAGCAGCTAAACCTCCAGCAAGCTTCGCTGTTGGATAGTGCCGGCCACCTGCGCTTTGACGCGGGAGGTTCACTGTGATGCAGTGCCTGGGCGCCCCTGGTTCAGCCTCCGGTCGAGTTCGTTTGTGCGGGATTTGGACAGCCCTGCTTTCTCAGCAAAGAGTGGCCACTGCTCGATCGATGTCCGAACCTCATCGATGATATCCTTAGCGTCCGGATCAGGGATCGACGCCTCCCTGGAGATGGTCAGCAGGTGCTGCATGCCGGGCTCTCTTCCTTCGCCTGCCACATCTGCGCTGTGTTCCCCTCCCGGCCCGGAAGAGAAGGTAAGGTCGTAAGCGGGAGAAAGCGTCCATCGCCCATCTCCCGTCATGAGGAAGGCGTGGTTCTTCGCATGGTCGTCTCGGTTGCGAGAATAGACGTTGAAGACCATGCGCCGAAACATCCTGAGAACTTCGGAACTGTCACGGGTCATCATGAGCGTCAGCTTGTGGAGCTGTCCGTAGTTCAACGACGCCTCGCGATGGCTGGCATTGAGGATGCCGCTGGCAGTATGCATATGCAGCCGGCCGGCCGGCGTTCGGTCAAATCGCTTGGTGGCGAAGAGACGGTTTCCCTTCTTTGTGTCGAATAGCCGTGTCTCGGCCATATCCAATCCTGCGGCGCGCGCCATCAGGGCATAGGCCTGCTCCTCGGCCCCTATGTCGACGGGGTCGCCAAGTCCGCGCGCCTTTATCATCCACTGCTCGAAACCAGGCTCCATGGCCTGGCCATAGTCCAGAACGAATGTATTTTGGGCCTTGCTGAAGCCGATCATGATTTTGGGACGCGCGCCCGCAGAGCCGCCCTGTGCGCCTTGCAGGGTGTCGATGTCGGCGATATCCATCTCGGATTTGACCAGATCGACCTGCTCGACGAACCAATCCAAATCGATGTCGCCGGCAAGCTTCGTTTCATCGTTGGTGAGTTCCGGAATATAGGCCAGCGCGCCCATTCCCGTCTTCCCGATCGCAGAAAGGCGATCCAGCGGAGTGAGGAGATTGTGGTCTATGCCCGCCCGTTGAAGACGGCGGTCAAGCAGGAGCCGCCCCCATCCGTCGGGCAGGCTGTCGTTGAACAAACCATGGAGCCCATCGAACGGATCGCGCGGCGCTGCAATCAGGCCAGGATTTGTTTTGACGTTGAAGGGGGACATCGGCAGGGGCGCGACGATGAATTCCGCCGAGTACTCGAAATAGGCCCGACGTTCGTCGCTGCTCCATGCAAGGGTTCCCAGATTTCTCGGCTTTCCCTCGAGATCGAGAACGACGCTCATTTTTCGGACCGGCTTGAATTTCATTTCTTGCGCACCCTCTGCCGGACGGGTCGGCCAACGACATCGTCGATCGTCTTGGGTGGACGAGGCGGAAACAAGTGTCCGAACTCGGCTTCCGCTTCCAGAACGAATGCAATCTTCACAAGAGCTTCCAGGGAAATCTTTCCCGTCTCTTCGAACAATCGTAGAGATCCATAGGAAACGCCAGCCTTTGCGGCCAGATCTCTTTGAGTGAGGCCGGCATCGATGCGGCGTCGCTTCATTTTTTCCGACAGGTCGCTGATCACCTCGGCGGGAGATGTCATACTAAATGCGAACATGGTAGCATTTATCTCGATGTTTGAGCTTAATTGCTAATATAATGGCAATTATACGAGATTTCAATGAGGGAATCAGGTGGCTCGAAACCGAGCAGCGGCTCCGGACGGGAATGCGCCAAATCAATTCATAGGAATTGCGTGAAATCAAACAGATGACGTATTTTGCCGACGTCAGGAGACCGGAAGTACGTCACGCATGGCCCGCGACGGCGGGGGCTCAGGCTGTAAGGCGCGTCAGAGCACGCCTTCCCAGGCCGCGAGGGCGGCAACGACGCCCGGCAGGTCGTTCATGCGGGAAATCACCGTCTCGGCGCCGGCATCGGTCAATTTGTCGGCATGGGCGGGATAGCTGTGCGAGGCGCCGGTGAAGCCGATGACGCGCATGCCGGCGGCGCGCGCCGCATGTACGCCGTGCACGGAATCTTCGACCACGACGGTCTTGTCGGGCGAAACTCCCATATGGCTTGCGCCATGCAGGAAGATGTCGGGTTTCGGCTTGACGCGATCGGGGCCGAGATCCTTGGCGGAGAAAATATTGGGCGCAAACAGCGCCTTGAGGCCCACCTTGGTCAGCATCATATCGAGCCGTTTCGTGCTCGAATTCGAGCAGATGCAGCGCTTCATCGGCAGCCGAGAGATGGCGAATTCGACGCCGGGTATGGCCTTGACGTCATGCGCCAGCCTGGCATCCAGCAGTTTTTCCGACTTGTCCAGCAGCGAGGCCGAAAGCGGGATGCTTGCCTCGCGCTCGATCTGGAGCAGGATGTTGTGCCATGTCATGCCGGCGAAGCGCTCGCCCATTTCTTCGGCGCCGATCGGATAGCCGGCCTCCGTCAGAAGTTCGGATTCGACTTCCGCCGCGATGATTTCCGAATCGACCAGAACGCCGTCACAGTCGAAGATGATGAGGTCGAAACCGTTCATATGTTCACGCCTTGCTGGAAGTCTGGGCCTTGTCCGGGAATGCTGCGGCTTTACACGATGGCCGCCCAAAGCTCAACCTGATCTCCGGCATGGCTGGGATGCGGCAGGCGATCGGCTCCGTCGCCGCTGCAGAATTGGACCGCCATTCCGGCCTCGACAAGCAGCGACCCGCTCGCTACTGAACGTGCATGGCTAGGGAACCGGAAGATACAATCGCAAGCCGCATCAGCCGGGTGCTCGCGGAGCGCATCGTGCGCGGCGAGCTGCCGCCGGGCGCACGTCTGCGGCAGGATCATATCGCCGAGGAGTTCCAGACCAGTCACGTGCCGGTACGGGAAGCCTTCCGCCGGCTGGAGGCGCAGGGGCTGGCGATCAGCGAGCCGCGTCGCGGCGTGCGCGTTGCCTCCTTCGATCTCGCCGAAGTGCGCGAAGTCGCCGAAATGCGCGCCGCTCTCGAAGTGCTGGCGTTGAAGCACGCCGCCCGGCACATGACCCCCGCCATCCTCGATGCCGCAGAAGCGGCGACGCGCGACGGCGATGCCGCCGCCGACGTCCATGCCTGGGAAGAAGCCAACCGCCGCTTCCATCGGCTGATCCTTTCCCCTTGCGCCATGCCGCGCCTGCTCGCCGCCATCGACGACCTGCATGCGGCGAGCGCCCGTTTCCTCTTTTCCGCCTGGCGTTCAGGCTGGGAGAGGCGGACGGACCACGACCATCGTGCCATCCTCGCCGCCCTTCGCCAGGGCAAGGCGGAAGAGGCTGCCGCCATCCTGCAGAAACACGTGCAATGGATCGGCCAGGCTCCGCGTGCCGCTCAAAAGGGCGGTGACGGAGAAGCCTTCGCTATCGTCGGCTGAATTTCAAAAATTATAGATAATTTTTGAAGATAAAAATATAGAATGTAAAACAATGCTTTAAAGGCAAGTTATGCCCACGGACTCAGGCTGGTTGATGTCGATTTGGTGTCAAAATTGCTGAGGGCCTGCCTCTCTGGCTTGCGCCTGCGAAGAATCTTTCCCATAAAATAGATGATATGAAAAATTATCTATAATTTGAGAGGAAAGCCTCATGTCCATGTCTGAACCTTCCCACAGCCTCATCTTCGACCCTCTCCGTCTTTCCAGTCGGTCGCTGCCGATGAAGGCGGCTTTCGTCCTTTCAGGCACGTTCGTGCTGGCGCTCGCCTCGCAGATCGCCGTGCCGATGGTACCGGTTCCCATCACCATGCAGACCTTCGCCGTCACCATGATCGGCGCGCTTTACGGCTGGCGTTTGGGCGCGCTGACCGTGCTCGCCTGGCTCGGCGAAGCCATGTTCGGTTTGCCCGTTCTCGCCAACGGCAGCGGCGGCCTGGCGCCCTTCGCCGGTCCGACTGCGGGCTACCTTGCCTCCTTCCCGGTCATCGCCGCTCTCGTCGGCTGGCTTTCCGAGCGCGGCTGGACAGGAGACCGGGTGGTGGCGAGCTTCCTGGCGCATTTTTCAGCCAATCTTCTTTGCCTTGCCATGGGCGGCCTCTACCTTGCCTCTCTGCTCGGCACGGAAAAGGCATGGGCTCTCGGCGTCGCTCCCTTCATCCTCGGCGCCGTGCTGAAATCCGCTCTCGCCGCCGCAGTGCTGAAGGGCATACGCATCTATGGCGGCCGGACGCGGCTCGATTGACCGTCCGGCTTCGCGCCCACCATCTGCTCTGCATGCTGACCTTTGTCGGTGAAGGCTATACACCTGCCTTCATCGCCAATTACCATCGCATCGCCGCGCGTCTTTCGGCCGGAGAGGAGATCGAAATCGTCTCCGGCCCCGACGATATCTGCGCGCCGCTTCTGGAAGATCCGTCGGCCCATTGTCGCAGTCCCGGTCCCGCACGCCGGGATGAGGCTGCGGCCGAAGCCATCGGCCGCCTGCTTCGCATCGTCATAGGGCAGGGGACGCGGATTTCGCCTGACGGAAAACTTCTGCGCCGCCTTCGCCTGCGCTTCGCCATGGAAGACATCCGCGGCGCCTGCGAAGGCTGTGAATGGAGCGAGTTTTGCAGCGACGTCGCCGGAAGCGGCTTCCGAGACGTGCTCGTTGCGCCTTGTTAGCTTTCCAGCGGAAATAGCCTCAAAAACTGCCTGTCGCCTTCCGGGGAGAAGATGATGGAGCGGCTTTCGGCCGTCCGCCGCGCCCAGCCTTTGTCGAGGAAGCTTGAAAGCAAGGCCTTGCCGAGGCTGCCGGCAAGATGTGCCCGCCTTTCGCTCCAGTCGAGGCAGGAGCGGCAGAGCGGCCGCCGCGACGATTTGAGCGCGCCGACGTCAAAGCCGATGCATTTGAGGTCGCTTTCGCCCTTTTCCGTCAGCGCGAGGCCCTCTCCGATAGCGTCGATCGATCCGGAGGAAATGAGGCTGTCGAGCATGCGCACGCCGTAATCGCCGGCAAGATGATCGTAGCAGATGCGCGCCTTGCGCAGCACCGGCTCCTTCGGTCCCGGCCGGTGACGCAGATGGCCGCGTCCGGCCGCAAAGCCCATCATGCTTTCGATCAGCCGCGCGGCCGCCTCGTCGGCAAGCGTGAAATACCGATGCCGCCCTTGTTTGCGCTGGGAAAGCAGCCCGCCGGCTTCGAGCTTGGCAAGATGCGTGCTCGCCGTCTGCACGGTGATGCCGCCGACGCCGGCAAGCTCGGTCGCCGTCAGCGCCCGGCCGCCGGTCAGCGCCGCCAGCATGTTGGCGCGGGCGGGATCGCCGATGAGCGCGCCGATCTGCGCAATGTCAGGTCCTTCTTTCATACTTCGATCGTAACCGAAGCATCGCCGTCAGGCAATGTGCGAAAACGGATGGAGCGCAAAGGAGAAACCGATGATCACCTGCTTCATCCGATATGAGATCGATCCCTTCAAGAAGGAGGCCTTCGCTGAATATGCCCGCAACTGGGGCCAGGCGATCCCTCGCAACGGCGCCGACCTGATCGGCTATTTCGGCCCGCATGAGGGATCGGCAACGACGGCCTACGGCGTCTACAACATCGAAAGCCTCGCAGCCTACGAAGCCTATCGCGCCAGGCTGGCCGCCGACCCTCTCGGCCGCGAGAATTACGAATTTTCCAGACGCGAGCGCTTCATCCTGAAGGAGGACCGCATCTTCCTGAAGAACGTCTCCGCTCCTCACGCCAAGCTGGTGCTGCCATGATCGCCGTCATCTTCGAAGTCGTGCCCTATATGGGCGAACGCCACAAATATCTGGATCTGGCGGGCGAACTGCGCGCCGAGCTCGAAAAGATCGACGGCTTCATCTCGATCGAGCGTTTCGAGAGCCTGACGAACCGCGGCAAGCTGCTGTCGCTCTCCTTCTTCCGCGACGAGGAGGCGGTCAAGGAATGGCGCAACCGTGAAGCCCATCGGGCCGCCCAGCAGGCCGGCCGCGGCGGCATCTTCGCCGATTACCGGCTGCGGATTGCCAATGTCATGCGCGATTACGGCATGTTCGAACGCGACGAGGCGCCGGCCGACAGCCGCAAGGTTCACGATGCGGCGTGAGGATGGGAGGGTGGCCACCACAATAAAATCCCGAAATCGGCCACTGCTTCAGGCTTTGGTAACTAAGTTGCGTAACCATAATGGAGAGTTAAGCGTAGAGCGTATGAGTGAGTATCAGAATGGCATCAGTTTTTCCGCTTGCCGACCTCAAGGCTTCCGTCAAGGCGGACTCCTGGGTTGACACGATCATCAAGGGCGACTGCGTCAGCGCCCTTGAAGCCTTGCCCAACCACTCCGTCGACGTGATCTTCGCCGATCCGCCTTATAATCTCCAGCTCGGGGGAACGCTGCGTCGTCCCGACCAGTCGCTGGTCGATGCGGTCGATGACGAATGGGATCAGTTCGCCTCCTTCGAAGCCTATGACGCCTTCACCCGCGCCTGGCTGCTGGCCTGCCGCCGCGTTCTGAAGCCGACTGGCTCGATCTGGGTGATCGGCTCCTATCATAATATCTTCCGTGTCGGCGCCACGCTGCAGGATCTGAATTTCTGGATCTTGAACGACATCATCTGGCGCAAGACCAACCCGATGCCGAATTTCAAGGGCCGCCGTTTCCAGAACGCCCACGAGACGATGATCTGGGCAAGCCCGAATGCCAAGGCCAAGGGCTATACCTTCAACTACGATGCGATGAAGGCTGCCAATGACGATGTGCAGATGCGCTCCGACTGGCTCTTCCCGATCTGCAACGGTACGGAGCGTCTGAAGGGCGAGGACGGCAAGAAGGTGCATCCGACGCAGAAGCCGGAAGCGCTGCTTGCCCGCGTCATCATGGCCTCGACCAAGCCGGGCGATATCGTGCTCGATCCCTTCTTCGGCTCGGGAACGACGGGCGCCGTCGCCAAACGCCTCGGCCGCCACTTCGTCGGCATCGAGCGCGAGCAGGATTATATCGATGCGGCCTCCGCCCGCATCGCCGCCGTCGAGCCGCTCGGCAAGGCGGAACTGACCGTCATGACCGGCAAGAAGGCCGAGGTCCGCGTTGCCTTCAACGTGCTTGTCGAAAGCGGGCTGATCAAGCCCGGCCAGGTGCTGACCGATGCGAAGCGCCGCTACAGCGCCATCGTCCGCGCCGACGGCACCGTGGCCTCCGGCGGCGAGGCCGGCTCCATTCATCGTCTCGGCGCCAAGGTGCAGGGTCTCGATGCTTGCAACGGATGGACCTTCTGGCATTTCGAAGACGGGCAGTCCCTGCGCCCGATCGACGATCTCAGGTCCGTCATCCGCAGTGATCTGGCAAAGGTGGATTGAGCAGCGCCTTCGCGGGATCGAGATACCTTCTTCCGGTTTCCTCCAGTTGCGGGAGAAGGCCAAGGCGCCCGGGGCTTGAACCCCGGGCGTCTTCTATTTCTGAAGTGCTGTTTCAGAAATCCTTGTAATCGGTGACTTCGACGCGCCTGATGCGACCGTCCTCATCGAAGGTGATGGTCTCCTCGCCCTCGCGCACCAGCGGCTTGCCCGTCTGGCTGTGGGTGGCGCGGAGCGACCAGACGGCGCGGCCGGAAAGCGGCGTCAGCCGCTCCACCAGCGAATTATCCGCCGTCTGATCGGGATAGTCGTCGAAATAGCGCCGGAAGGCGGCCATGATCTCCGCCCGCCCGGCAAGGCTGCCGACGCCGTTCGAGACATAGGTCGCATCCTCGGCGAAGTAGCCCTCGATAAGGGGAAAATCGAGGGCGTTGATCGCGGCATGGAAGCGTTCGATTTCTTCTGCCGGGTCGAAGGCCATAGGTCTCAGACCGTCAGGCCGTAAGCGGCGAGATCGCTGCGCAGTTTCTCCGCGCCTGAAAACAGCACCGCATTCCAGCCGAAGGCCTTGGCGCCTTCGACATTGGCCGGCGCGTCGTCGATGAAGATCGTCGCGGCGGGATCGAGGCCGAACGTTTTCGTATGGGTCTCGTAGATCGCGATATCGGGTTTGATCAGGCCGACATCGCCGGAAACGGTGACGCCGCGCGGCAGGTTGAGGAAGGGAAAGCGCACTTGCGCTTCGCGGAAGGTGTCGGAGGCGAAATTGGTGAGCATCGTCACGTCACGTCCTTCGGCGATCAGACCTTCCATGATCGCGACGCTGTCGTCATAGGCATGCGGCACCATCTCGTGCCAATATTTGCGGAAGGCGCGAATATGCTCCTCGCGGGCAGGGTGCTGCGCGATCAGCAGCGCTTCGGCATCCGCCCAGGTGCGGCCGCGGTCTTGCTCGACGTTCCAATCGTGGGTGCAGATATTGGCGAAAAACCAGTTGCGCTCGGTCTCATCAGGAATGAGGCGGCTGAAGGGAAGATGCGGATCGTAATGAATAAGGACTTTGCCGATATCGAAAACGATATGCTTTATGTCGGTGGTCATGGTCATCCTTTGGATGTTTTGAACGCGAGAGGAATAGCCGCTGCGATCGCTTTTTTCATGACGGTCGGCAAGGCCTGGGCTTCAAGATTTGTAACCGGCTCCCACCATCCGTCATTCGTGCCGACCCTGGCCACAACCGCCGTGCGGTAGATCGAAAGCCTGAGCTCGAAATGGGTGAAGACGTGGATGACGGTACCGCAGGCCTGCCAGGCGGCATCGAAAGGAGCGGCTGAGGCCGAGGTCTCGCCGTCGATGCGCGCCGTCCAAGCCGTCGTCGGCACCTCGGTCATGCCGCCGAGCAGGCCGCTTTCGCCGCGCCGCCGCAATAGGATCTCACCCTCATCAGTCACCGCGATGAAGGCCGCCCCGTTTCGTACCGGCTTCTCCTTCTTCGCCGCCTTGACGGGAAAGAATTCGGGATCGGAAAGCCTGAGCGCTTCGCACGATCCCCTGAAGGGACAGAGCGAGCAGGCCGGCCGCTTCGGAGTGCAGATCGTGGCGCCGAGATCCATCATCGCCTGCGCAAAATCGCCGGGCCGATCGGCTGGCGTCATCATCGCCACCTTCTCCTTCATCAGCGGCTTGGCGGCTGGAAGCGCCGTCGTGATCGCATAAAGCCTGGAGATCACCCGCTCTACGTTGCCGTCCATGACAGCCGCCTGCCGGTTGAAGGCGATGGCGGCGACGGCTGCTGCCGTATAATCGCCGATGCCGGGCAGCGATTTGAGGCCCTCTTCGGTGTCGGGAAAGACGCCGCCATGCTGACGGGCTACGGCCTCGGCGCATTTCTTCAGGTTGCGGGCGCGCGCGTAATAGCCGAGCCCGGCCCAAGCGGCCATCACCTCGTCGTTTTCGGCCTCGGCAAGATCGGTAACCCCAGGCCAGCGCTGGAGAAAACGCGCGAAATAGGGTTTCACCGCCTGCACGGTCGTCTGTTGCAGCATCACCTCCGAAAGCCAGACGTGATAGGGATCGGCCTTGACGCCGCGGGTCGCCATGCCGGGCGAGATGCGCCAGGGCAGGTCGCGGTGGTGCCGGTCGTACCATTCGAGGAGGGGCTTTGCCGAGGGCGTGTCGAGTGTCTTGGTCGTCATGATTTGCCGCAATGGGGGGAAGGCTCTATACTTGGCGAAGCAACGCCGCGGGATCAAGCCGGTCGTGCGAATTGGCGGCGGCGCCTGAAGGTTTCGATGAGTTATCCACGCAAAGATGTGAAGCAGATTTCCGAGCTGGCGAACGGGCTGATCGATCCCGTCCTTGCGCGCCGCGCCGGCATCAACACGGCGCTGCTCGGCTCGTGGAGCGAAATCGCCGGCGAGGATTTCGCCGATTGTACCCGGCCGGAAAAGATCGCCTGGGCGCGCGGCGGCGATGAGGGCAGCTTCCGCCCCGGCGTTCTGACGATCGCCTGCGAAGGCGCGCGCGCTCTCTTCCTCACCCATGCCCAGGGCGAGCTCATCCAGCGCATCAACAGCTTCTTCGGCTTCGCCGCCGTCCACCAAATCCGCATCGTCCAAAAGCCGGTCTCCCAGGCCGTGCGCCGCTCCCGCGCCCCCGCGCCGCTGAAAGGCGAGGCCGCCCGCAAGCTTGAGGGTATGATGGAGGGCATCGAAGGCGACAAGCTGCGGCAGGCGATCCAGCGTTTGGGGACTGCGGTGATGGGGAAGCGGGGAAATCAACGCTAGCGTTTCATTTGCCTGCGGCGGGCCACTGGTGATCGAAGCTTCTGAGTGCTATATTTGTATAGCAAATAGGAGAAGATCATGCTGGCCTTGCGGTTGCCGCCAGAAATCGAAGCACGGCTCGATGAGCTTGCCAAGCGCACAGGTCGTAGTAAGAGCTTTTATGCGCGTCAAGCCATTCTCGAACATCTCGATGATCTCGAAGATATCTATCTCGCCGAAAAGAGGCTCGAAGAGCTTCGTCGGGGTGAGAGTGACACTGTCTCGCTGGCCGAACTGATGGCGCGTCATGGCATGGAAAATTGAGTTTCACCGAGCCGCCGAACGTGAGCTTGAGAAACTTGGACATGAGGCGGTTCGCCGGATACTCCGATTTCTCAACGATCGTGTTGCAAAGCTGGACGACCCCAGGTCCATCGGAGAGGCGCTTAAGGGGTCTGAACTCGGTGATTTCTGGAAATATCGCGTCGGGGACTATCGGGTAATCGCCAGTATCGACGATGGAGCTGTGCGAATCTTCATCGTGAGGATTGGTAACCGCCGCGATGTCTACCGATGAAATCCGCAAGCGGATCGATCGTGATTTTGTCTGGTTGTCTTCCCAAGGTCACAATTCTTTGAAGGAAGTTGGCGAACCGTGGCTTGTGAGCGGCCGCCAGCCGTTATATCGCACAGTCATGCCGCCACTCTCATTACTTATGGGGAACCCATGCAGATGTCCGAAATGCAACTGACGAAACGCCGCCTCCTGGGTGGGATCGCCATCGCCGCAGCTGCCGCAGCGCTTGCCGCCTGCAATGACAGCAAGGACGCTGCCGATGCTTCGTCCTCCGGCAAGACCATGGCCGACGGCACCAATGTCGACACCATCCAGACGGCTGCCACTTCGGGCACCGAAATCCCGCAGCCGGATGGCGATGTCGATATGGCTGAGGTGCTGAAGCCGGGTGCGCTGCCGGAAATGGCGCTGGGTAAGGCCGACGCCCCGGTCAAGATCGTCGAATACATGTCGATGACCTGCCCGCATTGCGCTCACTTCCACAACACCACTTTCGACACGATCAAGCAGAAATATGTCGACAGCGGCAAGGTGCAGTTCATCATTCGTGAATTCCCATTCGACCCGCGTGCGGCCGCCGCCTTCATGCTCGCCCGCTGCAGCGCTTCCAATCCCGAGCAGTTGAGCACGCCGGAGCAGTATTTCCCGATGGTTTCGATGCTGTTCAAGCAGCAGCAGGTATGGGCCGCCGCCGATGATGGCCGCGCCGCACTGCTGCAGATGTCGAAGCTTGCCGGATTTACTGAGGATAGCTTCACGAAATGCTTGACGAACCAGAAGCTTCTGGATGAAGTGAACGCCACGCGGGAAAGAGGTTCCAAGGATTTCGGCGTCAACGCCACGCCGACTTTCCTCATCAATGGCAAGCGCTACTCTGGAGACATGCCGGTTGACACCATGTCGGCGCTCATCGACAGCCTCATCTGAAGCGGACCGTTTCGACATGACGGGCGACGGCGAAAGCCGTGCGCCCGTTTTTGGTTTTCAGCGCAGTTTGCGGGTGTGGCCCCCTCATCCGCCCTACGGGCACCTTCTCCCCGCTGGGGAGAAGAGGGAGTCGAGAGGTCGCGGCACATCCCCTTCGCCTCAGCGGGGGTTCGAAGGACGGGTCGAGACCCGTGGCTCGACCCCGGTAGGTGCCGGCAGGCGGATGAGGGGGTTTCCTGCCGTGGATATTTCCGCATGAAGTTCAACAAGCTGCGCCTGGTCGGCTTCAAATCTTTCGTCGAGCCGACGGAATTCATCATCGAGCGCGGGCTGACCGGCGTCGTCGGCCCGAACGGCTGCGGCAAGTCCAATCTCGTCGAAGCCCTGCGCTGGGTGATGGGCGAGAATTCCTATAAGAACATGCGCGCCTCCGGCATGGACGACGTGATCTTTTCCGGTTCGGGCAACCGTCCGGCGCGCAACACCGCCGAAGTGGCGCTCTATCTCGACAATTCGACGCGGACCGCACCCGCCGCCTTCAATGACAGCGACGAGATCCAGGTCACCCGCCGCATCGAGCGCGAACAGGGCTCGCTCTATCGCATCAACGGCAAGGAAAGCCGCGCCAAGGATGTGCAACTGCTCTTTGCCGATGCCTCCACCGGTGCGCGCTCGCCCTCGATGGTCGGGCAGGGCCGTATCGGCGAGCTGATCGCCGCAAAGCCGCAGGCCCGCCGCCAGCTGCTGGAAGAGGCGGCCGGCATATCGGGCCTACATTCCCGCCGCCACGAGGCCGAGCTTCGCCTGCGCGCCGCCGAAAGCAATCTGGAGCGTCTCGACGATGTCACCTCGCAGCTCGAAAGCCAGATCGAAAGCCTGAAACGCCAGGCCCGCCAGGCCAACCGCTTCAAGACGCTGTCGGCCGATATTCGCGCTCGCGAGGCGATGCTCCTGCATATCCGCTGGGTGCAGGCGAAAGAGGCCGAAGCCGAGGCCGACAGCGCGCTGAACCAGGCGACATCAGTCGTCGCCGAGAAGGCGCAGATCCAGATGGAGGCGGCGAAGCAACAGGGCATCGCCAGCCTCAAGCTGCCGGAACTGCGCGAGGGCGAGGCTCGCGCTGCTGCCGCCCTGCAGCGCCTGCAGATCGCCAGAAGCCAGCTGGAGGAGGATGCCGGCCGCATCCTGCGCCGCCGCGACGAACTGACCCGCCGTCTCGCCCAGCTTGCCGAGGATATCCGCCGTGAGGAACGGCTGGTGGCCGACAATGCCGTCATCCTCGCCAGGCTCGATGCCGAAGAGGCTGAGATCGTGGAGATCCTCGCCGATTCCGGTCGTTATGCCGAGGAAACCCGCGAGGCATTCGAGGGGGCGGCCGCAAAACTCGCGGACAGCGAGCGCATCTTCACTGCGCTGACCGCCGAGCGTGCCGAAGCCGCTGCCGGCCGCAACCAGCTGGAGCGCGCCATCCGCGATCTCGCCGACCGCCGGATGCGCCTCGAACGCCAGATGGACGAGGCGAACCAGGAATTATCGGCCATCAGCGAGAAGATATCAGGCCTGCCCGATCCCGAGGAGAAGCGTGCAATGGTCGAGGCCGGCGAAATCGCCGTTGCCGACGCCGAGGCTGCGGCCCAGGCGGTCGAACAGACGCTGGCCGCTGCCCGCCAGGCCGAGGCGCTATCGCGCACGCCGGTCGAGCAGGCCCGTTCCGGTTTGAATGCGCTGGAAACCGAAGCGAAGACCATCACCCGCATGCTCGCTGCCGGTGCGGCGGCCGGGAAATTTCCGCCCGTCGCCGAAGAGCTGAAGGTCGACCGCGGCTTCGAAACCGCGCTTGGCGCAGCACTCGGCGACGATCTGGAATCGCCGCTCGATGCCGAGGCACCCGCCCATTGGTCCGAGAACGGCGATGGCGCCGCCGATCCCTCCCTTCCATCAGGCGTCACGCCGCTGCTCGACCATGTTCGCGCCCCCGCGGCGCTGACCCGCCGCCTGCGCCAGATCGGCCTCGTCACCCCAGGCGATGCGCAGCCGCTGATGGCGGCGCTGAAGCCCGGCCAGCGGCTGGTGACGAAAGAGGGCGCTGTCTATCGCTGGGACGGCCATGTGACGGGAGCGGATGCCCCGAGCGCTGCGGCATTGCGCTTGGCCCAGAAGAACCGCCTGGCCGAACTCGAAGGCGAGGTGGCGCTTGCCCGGGACGTGCTTTTCGAAGCCGAGGAGCGGCAGGCTGCCGCCGCCGAGGCGATCCGCGAACAGGAGCGGAAGCTTGCCGAAGCGCGCGACATGAGCCGTCTTTCGGCGCGCCATCTCGGCGAAGCGCGCGAAGCGTTGGCCGCGGCCGAGCGCGCCTCCGGGGATCTCATCCGCCGCCGTGACGTCGTTAGCGAGGCGGCCAGCCAGCTGCGGTCGCAGTTGGAGGAGATCGCCGTTCAGGAGGAAAATGCCCGCATCGAGTTGGAAGACGCGCCTGATCTCACGATGATCGACGAGCGGCTGCGCTTCCAGCAGGCGGAAGTCGCGACCGATCGCGGCGCGCTGGCCGAGGCGCGCGCCCGCCATGAAAGTCTTGCCAGGGAAAATGAGGCCAGGCAGCGCCGTATCGTCGCGATCGGGCAGGAGCGCGAGACCTGGCGCCAGCGGGCGGCAAGCGGCGAAGATCATGTCGCGACACTGCGCGAGCGTGAGGAAGAGGCGCGCGAAGAGGCGGCCGAGCTCGAAATGGCGCCTGATGAATTCGACGACAAGCGCCGTGCCTTGCTCACCGAATTGCAAAAGGCCGAGGAGGCGCGCCGCAACGCCGGCGATCTTCTGGCCGAAGCCGAACGTATTCAGCGCGAGGCCGACCACAAGGCTGCGACCGCGTTGTCCGAGCTTGCCGAATGCCGGGAACGGCGCGGCCGCGCCGAGGAGCGCCTCGTTTCCGCCCGTGAGAAGCGGCAGGAAAGCGAAAGCCGCATCCGCGAAGTCCTGAACGTGCCCCCGCATGAAGCGCTGCGTCTGACCGGCCGGCCGGCCATGCAGGCTCTTCCCGATTCACACGAAGTCGAGCGCGAGCTCGAACGCCTGAGGATCGAGCGTGAACGCCTCGGCGCCGTCAACCTGCGCGCCGACGAGGAGCAGAAGGAGCTGAGCGAGAAGCTCGAAGCCCTGATCAAGGAGCGTGACGACGTCATCGATGCAATCCGCAAGCTGCGCGGCGCCATCCAGAGCCTCAACCGCGAGGGCCGCGAGCGCCTGATCGCCGCCTTCGACGTCGTCAACGCTCAGTTCCAGCGGCTGTTCACCCATCTTTTCGGCGGCGGCACGGCCGAACTGCAATTGATCGAATCCGATGATCCGCTTGAAGCCGGCCTCGAAATCCTGGCACGGCCGCCCGGCAAGAAGCCCCAGACCATGACCCTGCTGTCAGGCGGCGAGCAGGCGCTGACGGCGATGGCGCTGATCTTCGCCGTCTTCCTCACCAATCCGGCGCCGATCTGCGTGCTCGACGAGGTGGACGCGCCGCTGGACGACCACAATGTCGAGCGCTATTGCAACCTGATGGACGAAATGGCGGCCTCCACCGAAACCCGCTTCGTCATCATCACGCACAATCCCATTACCATGGCTCGCATGAATCGTCTTTTCGGCGTCACCATGGCCGAGCAGGGCGTCTCCCAACTCGTCTCCGTCGATCTGCAGACGGCCGAGCGCTTGCGTGAGATCGCCTGAGCAGGGCAGGCAAGCAAGTCGCGTCTTCCGCCGGAAATGGGCGAGCGACGGACGCAATTTCAGCAAACATCCGAGCGGTTTTGCGCCCGGAAATTGCGCAAAATCAAATGCCAAGCAATAAACACCAAAAAAGGTCGGCTCTCTTGCCCTCTGTACCCCATTTGGGTGATGCTCTTTTCGCTGACTTGCATTAGAAGTTGTTTCAACGCAACCTAATTACTTTGCTGGAAAGCAGGCAATCAAACGTTGCGCACTGTCGAATTTGCATGCGGTTTTCAGGGCGAGGGCAAGGCCGAAAACCGAAAGATAAGGTCAGAGCGGTTTCCATGAACCGCTTATGGGTTGAGGGACCCCCCGTCCGGTTTTCCTGGCCGGACGGAAACAAGGCTTTGCGGGACATGTTGCAGTCCCGCAAAGCTTTTTTTATGCCTTGCGATGTTTCAATCGTTTCGACCGTTCGCTGCACCCACATTTATTGTGCGTCGCAACATTTTGCCGCATTTGTCGATTTTCATTTCAACACCAAGGGATTAAGTTAACCCCGGTTTGGTGTTGGGGGGAAGATGACCAAGTGGGTCTATACGTTCGGCGACGGGCAGGCTGAGGGCCGGGCGCGCGACCAGGAGATTCTGGGCGGCAAGGGCGCCAATCTCGCGGAGATGTGCAGCCTCGGGCTTCCGGTGCCGCCAGGACTGACGATCGTCAGCGATGCCTGTCACACCTACTACAAGAATGGCCGGCATATCGATGACGGCCTGAAGCAGCAGGTGCGTGCCGGCATATCGGGCATCGAGGCGATCACCGGCCGCCATTTCGGCTCCACCAGCCAACCGCTCTTGCTTTCGGTGCGCTCCGGCGCTCGCGTTTCGATGCCCGGCATGATGGACACCGTGCTCAATCTCGGCCTCAATGACGAGACGGTGCAGGCGCTCGGCCACGATGCCGGCGACGCCCGCTTCGCTTGGGACAGCTATCGTCGCTTCATCCAGATGTATGCCGATGTCGTCATGGGCCTCGGCAACGACGCCTTCGAGGAGATCTTGGAAGACGAGAAGGCCAAGCTCGGCTACGAATTCGATACCGAACTCAGCGCCTCCGAATGGCAGCATATCGTTTCGCTCTACAAGAGGCTGATCGAGGAGGAACTGGAGCAGGAATTCCCGCAGGATCCCGAGGTCCAGCTCTGGGGCGCCGTCGGCGCCGTCTTTTCCAGCTGGATGAGCGCGCGCGCCGTCACCTACCGCCACCTGCACAATATTCCGGAAGGCTGGGGCACGGCCGTCAATATCCAGGCGATGGTCTTTGGCAATCTCGGCAATGCTTCGGCCACAGGCGTGGCCTTCACCCGCAATCCATCGACCGGGGAGAGGGCGCTTTACGGCGAATTCCTCGTCAATGCCCAGGGTGAGGATGTCGTGGCTGGCATCCGCACGCCGCACAGCATCACCGAGGAGGGGCGGCTGTCGTCCGGCTCCGACAAGCCCTCGATGGAAAAGCTGATGCCGGAGGCGTTCCGCGAACTTGGCCGCATCTGCACCGAACTCGAGATCCATTACCGCGACATGCAGGATATCGAATTCACCATCGAGCGCGGCAGGCTGTGGATGCTGCAGACCCGCGCTGGCAAGCGCTCGACCCGCGCGGCGATGAAGATCGCCGTCGATATGGTCGATGAGAAAGTGATCACCGAGGAGGAGGCGGTGCTGCGCATCGAGCCTTCGAGCCTCGACCAGCTCCTGCATCCGACGATCGATCCGCGCGTCAACCGCCAGGTGATCGGCACCGGGCTGCCGGCTTCGCCGGGTGCCGCGACCGGCGCTATCGTCTTCACCGCCGAAGAGGCGGTGGAGGCGGAAGCCGAGGGCCGCAAGGTCATTCTGCTCAGGGTCGAGACCAGCCCCGAGGATATTCACGGCATGCATGCCGCCGAAGGCATCCTGACGACGCGCGGCGGCATGACCAGCCATGCCGCGGTCGTCGCCCGCGGCATGGGCATCCCCTGCGTCGTCGGCGCCGGCACCATGCGCATCGATCAGCGCAACGAGCGGCTGCTCGGCATCGGCGTGACGCTGAAAAAGGGCGATGTCATCACCATCGATGGCTCGGCCGGCCAGGTGCTGAAGGGTGAGGTGCCGATGATCCAGCCGGAACTGTCAGGCGATTTCGGCCGCATCATGGGCTGGGCCGACCGCGCCCGGCGCATGACCGTGCGCACCAATGCCGATACGCCGGCCGATGCGCGCGCCGCCCGCTCCTTTGGCGCCGAGGGCATCGGCCTTTGCCGCACCGAGCACATGTTCTTCGAGGGCGAGCGCATCCATGTCATGCGCGAGATGATCCTTGCCGAGGACGAGAAGGGAAGGCGGCTTGCGCTCGACAAGCTCTTGCCGATGCAGCGCTCCGATTTCACCGGCCTCTTCACCGTCATGCACGGCCTGCCGGTGACGATCCGCCTGCTCGATCCGCCGCTGCACGAATTCCTGCCGAAGACCGACGACGAGGTGGCCGAGGTCGCCTTCGCCATGGGCATGGAGGCCTTGGCGCTGCGCCAGCGTGTCGATGCGCTGCACGAGTTCAACCCGATGCTCGGCCATCGCGGCTGCCGGCTGGCGATCTCCTATCCCGAGATCGTCGAGATGCAGGCCCGCGCCATTTTCGAGGCGGCGGTGGCTGCCGCGCACGAGACTGGGGCGGCCGTCGTGCCGGAGATCATGGTGCCGCTCGTCGGCCTGCGCTCCGAGCTCGATTACGTCAAGGCGCGCATCGATGCCGTCGCCGGCGATGTCATGCGCGAGGCCGGCATGAAGATCGATTATCTCGTCGGCACTATGATCGAGCTGCCGCGCGCAGCACTCCGCGCCCATATCATCGCCGAGGCCGCCGAATTCTTCTCCTTCGGCACCAACGACCTGACGCAGACGACATTCGGCATCTCGCGCGACGACGCCTCCGCCTTCATCCCCACCTATCAGCGCAAGGGCATCATCGAGCACGATCCCTTCATCTCGCTCGATTTCGACGGTGTCGGCGAATTGATCAGCATCGCCGCCGAACGCGGCAGGCGCACCCGCAACGACATGAAGCTCGGCATCTGCGGCGAACATGGCGGCGATCCGGCCTCGATCCGCTTCTGCGAAACGATCGGGCTGGACTACGTCTCCTGCTCGCCCTTCCGCGTGCCGATCGCAAGATTGGCGGCGGCGCAGGCGGTGATCTCGGAAAGCAAGTGAGAGACGGCGGGCGCTCGGCCCGTCAATGATGATGCCGCCAGCGATCACGGTAGATATAAGGCCCGTTCAGATCCCAGGCCATGCTCTGCATCAGCTCGGCACTCTGAGCCCGTGATTCCGCCCGCCGGTCGAGATCGATGCGCTGCAGGCAGGTGGCAAAACTATCCGTGCCGCGGCGGAAGCCATAACTCAGACACTGCCGCTCATCCGCCGCCCGCCGCTCCTCCGGCGTCATCGTCTGGCAGGCGGCGAGGCCGGCCGTCACGGCGAGGAGGGTGATGAGAAGGGGGATGCGCATTGGGTTGGTCCTTGCTTTTCCCTGAGGAAATGCCATTCGGGCGAGGGCGTCAAGCGATGGGTGAGATAAGGTTGATGACGCGACTGTTGTGCCGTGCGGCCCCCTCATCCGACCCTTCGGGCCACCTTTGTAACTTCCCTTTATCCGCTGTTGGCGCTGTAATGCCTATTGCGGTGGCGGATGGAAGACCGATGCATCTTTGGGCGTCCGAGCCCGTGGGAGAGCGTGGGTCTCCATCCGCTGTTCCATTGAACCCGAACAGTCGCCGGGGCCGCTTGCGAAGGCAAAGCCCGATTAGGCAAGGATGGGATCAGATGGAGATTGTCGTAGGGATCGACGTTTCGAAAGAGCGCCTGGATGTTGCGGTGCTGCCGCAAGGGGAGGTCTTTGCCGTCAGCAACGACCATGCCGGCATCGAGGAGCTGGTCGCGCGGCTCAAAGCCATCGGTGTCGATGCGATTGGGCTGGAGGCGACCGGCGGCTACGAAATGCTGGCGGTGGCAGGGCTATGGGCGGCGGGATTGACGGTCCTCGTCGTCAATCCGGCACAAGTGCGCGCCTATGCGCATGCGATCGGCCGCAGGGCCAAGACCGATCCGATCGATGCCGCCGTCATCGCCGCCTTCGTTCTGGCGACGAAGCCCGAGATCCGGCCGTTGCGCGATGCCGAGACGCAAGCGCTGTCGGAGCTCGTGGCCCGTCGGCGCCAGATCGTGCAGATGACCGTTGCCGAGGAGAACCGGTTGCGCATGGCGTTGGCCAAGCAGGCGCAGAAGAGCATCAAGCGCCTGCTCGTCGCCCTGCGCCGCGAGCTCGAAAGCCTCGATGCCGATCTCGACAGCCATATCCGTAAGTCGCCGGTCTGGCGGGTGCGCGAGGAGCTGCTGACCTCGGTGCCGGGCGTCGGAGCGACGACGGCGCGCACGCTGCTGGCCGAGTTGCCGGAGCTCGGCAGCCTCGACCGCCGCCAGATCGCCTCGCTGGCTGGTCTTGCTCCATGGACGCGGCAGTCGGGGAAATGGAAGGGCAAGAGCTTCATCGGCGGCGGCAGGGGCAAGGTGCGGGCCGTCCTGTTCATGGCCGCCCTCGCCGCCGCCCGCTACAACCCTGCTCTCAAAGCCTTCCGCGACCGCCTGGTCGCGGCCGGCAAGCCAAAGATCGTCGCAACCGTCGCAACCATGCGAAAATTGCTCACCATCCTCAACGCCATGATAAGGGACGGACGACCATGGCAAAACGCTTGACAAACAAGACAGTCGCTCTCCCCGCTGGGGAGAAGGGGTTATGCCGCGACCTCTCGATTCCCTCTTCTCCCCAGCGGGGAGAAGGTGCCCGTAGGGCGGATGAGGGGGCCGCTGGCGCCGAGCTTAACCTCAAAAAGTGAGGTGGGGAGAAGGGCTCAAGCCGCCCCAGCCGGATCACCAATCGGCAGCAGCGCTGGATCGAGTGGCGGGTCTTGCGGGTTCTTGGTATCGGCCGGGTCCTGCGCCGGCGTCAGCGGCGGTTTTTCCTGGATGCGGTCGGGAATGCCGGGCGACGGCGTCGGCCCGCGCGGGGTGTCGGCATTCGGTATCGGATCTCTGTTGGGCATGATCGCCTCCTTTTCAAGAAAAGGAACGGCACGCCCGGCTGATGGTTCCACTTTCGCCGCCCACCTTCCTATGCACAAGGGGCATTCCTCTGTATGAGGGGACTTCAAACATTGGAACGAGCATGGCCATCCGCGATCGATTTTCGAAGAAACTGAACTGCCCGCAATGTGGCAATGCAGGCTTTGCCGAAGCCTCGGAGATCGACGATCCCAAGCGCAAGCACCCGGATTTCAAGGTCGATCAGCTGCCGCGCGGTTTTGGCGTGCAGCGCCCGTCCAATCACCAGGAAAGCTTCATGATCAAATGCGAGTGCGGGCGCAAGTTTCCCTTCCGCAGCCTGTCGGAAGCCGCGGCGGAACGGGGCTGAAACTCAGGACCACACTCAGATCCGCTCCAGCACTTCGATGAAGGCATCGGCGAAGCGCATGAGATGGGCTGTCTCCTCATCGGGCGCCTGCATGCGGATTTCGGTGCCGTTGTGATCGAGCAACGCCAGCACGACGCGCATCTCGTTGCCGTCATCGGGAATGCGCAGCACGGCGATGCGGCGGCAATCCTCGATCAGCCCGCCGGCCGGCAGATCGAACAGCAGCTCGCCGCCGGAACGGCCGGCCGCCTGGCGCACCGCCTCGCAGAAGCCGGCATCGCCGCCGGCATAACCTTCGAGTGAAAGTTCGAGCTCGAGCAGCTCCATCGGCAGCATCGGCTCGGTATGATCGATCCCGCCAAGCGCAGACGCCTGCGGTCTTGCTGCCATCTCGGGTGAAATCATCCCGTCTCTCCTGTCCACGACTTTGGAGATAAAACCGCGGCAGAATGGCCTTTTTTTGACATATCAGCAAGGGCTTATGTAGTGGCGCTCCACCTCCACCGTAGATTCCAGCGGATATGCTTGCGACAACAGTTTCAATTCAGCCGAATCTTGCCCCAGATCCGGATGATTTTAGGCCGGGCCGGCCTAAAATCTGAATCCGGATCTAAATCAAAGAAATAGAGCATGATGTCGTCCGAAAACCGCTTCACACTTTTCGGCATCATGCTCTAAACAGGGGTGTGGCGATTTGCGTGGTCCATGGCGCGGCGCTCACGAGCAACCGGTAAGTTTGATGGCCATCCGTTTCGACCGTCCCGTTTCCAGCGCCGCCCGCTTTTCGCGGCTGCTCGGGGCATTTTCGCTGGTTCTGGCGCTGGCGGTGCTGATCGCCCATCGCTTCGGCGGGCTGGCCACTCCTTATCTTGTGCTGCTGCTGATCGCCGCCGCCGGCTGCGCGCTGCTTGCCGCAATGCTCGCCGCGCTCGGCTTGCGCAGCCTCTGGGTATCAGGCGCCGAAGGCGGGCTCGCCGCGCTGGCGGCGCTGATCTATGCCGCTTTTCCGCTCTCGATCGGCGCGATGGCCGCCGAGCGTTATCTCAGCCTGCCTGATATCTACGACGTCTCCACCGATCCCGTCTCCGCCCCGGACTGGTTGTCGCCCCCGAAATCCGATCAGATCTGGCTGAAGCGCAATCCTGAAGTGACGCCGGAGGATCGCGAAAAGCAGATGGCCGCCTATCCCGAGTTGACCGGCCGGCGCTATGAGGGCGCGCTCGACCGCGTGCTGGAAGCGGTGCGCAAGGTCGCCAAGCAGAGCGGCTTTGTGATCGTCAGGAGCAGCGGCACGACCGAGCCGGACCGCGACCCCGAGGACAGGCCGGCAAAGCCTGCGCCCGGCGGCGACGAGGACGCTGTGGCCGACGCGCCCGGCATCGTCCCCGTGCCGACGCCGCGTCCCTATGACGACGATGTCGCCAAGCTGATCCGCGGCGCCAACGGCGTGACGCTGCAGGCGACCAACCGCACGCTGATCCTCGGCCTGCGCTTCGATATCCTCATTCGGCTCCGCGAAGAGGCCGAAACCACCTTCGTCGACATCCGCGTCGCCTCCCGCTACGGCCAACATGACCTCGGCTTCAGCGCCGCAATCGCCGGCGATTATCTGAAGGCGCTGGACGCCGAATTGCTTGGGATTGCGGGTGGGTGAGCCGCGGTGCCGCCAAAGGCGGCAGCAATCGATCCGGCGAATCGATTGCAGCGGCGAACGCCCTGAGCCCAAAGCGAAGGGCCGGGATAGGGCGCGGCAGACTCAAACTCTTACGCCGCCGCAAACCCGACGGTCCGGCGAGGCTTCCACCCCAACCTCCGTCATTCCTGTGCTCGTCACAGGAATCCAGTGCGCCCAGGTCCCTGGGCGCGGGAGACACCTTGCTTGGTAAGAATCATTCACCGCGCCGACGCGCGGTGGCTGGATTCCTGTGACAGGCACAGGAATGAGGGAGGAGAGGTGAATGCCCGTCAACAATTATCAGTGGAGGGCTCCAAGGCAAAGCGGGCAAACGCCACCCCTTCACTCCACCACCAACCACCCCGTATACCGCACCACCAGCCCTGTCAGCCGCCCGCCGATCTCCACATGGAAATGGAACCGCCCGTCGCGCTCCTCCTCATAGGTATCGCCGCCCGGCGCCAGGAACAACGGCAGGGGAATGCCGCAAAACCGCCAGCCGCGCACCACGAGCCGCAGCTTCTGCCCCTCCGGCACCAGCGCCAGCAGCACCCGGAACGGGCCGAAGACCTCGGCGAGCAGGCGGCGGTCGCGGCCGGTGCCCTCGGCCTGCCAGCTTTGGAAGCTTCTGTTCCCGAAGGTACGCGTCCAGACCTCCCGGTCGCCATCGGTGGCGAAGTGCACCGTGACCGGCACATCCTCTCCGGCTGGGGGAAAGCCGATGGTGAGAGCGATCAGCCGGGCAAGCAGCCCGCCGCCGCGCTCGATCCGCGCCCGGCCGGAGGCGAGGCGGGTGCCGCCCCCGTGGATCGCGGCAAGGGCCGGCGGCAGGCGCTCCCAGGCGCTGCCGAGGACTCGCCGATAGAGCGGCTGGGCCCCTTCCTCGCGGTCCAGCCGGATGCCTGATGTGATCGAAAAACGCCGGAAGGCCGCTTCGAAATCCGCAAGCCGCAATTCCCCCGCCGCCGGCCGCGCGCCACTCTGCGGCCGCTGGCCTTCGAGCAACCGGCGCACCAGCGCCTCCACGCCGATGACCGGAATGAACGGACCGTCATCGCCTTCGGCAATCAGATGCCAGCCGGCGGTCAGCCGCCGCCCCTCGCGATCGAGCCCGCCGGCGCGGACGAACATGCCGCCGCGATGGGCGCCGAGGGCGAAGCGATGGCTGGCGACCTGCAGCGCCCGCGAAAAAGGCTTCAGCGAGGGCAGCAGCCGAAGGTTCACCAGCCGGGCGGCAAAGCTCAGCAGCCGCTGCAGCGCCTGCGGCTCGGTGCCGACGCCGGTGAAGGTGGATTGCAGGCCGGCAATGTGCTGCGGCAGCAGCGCAAGGTCCGGCGCATCGACCAGCAGGAAAGTCCGGCTGGCGAGCGGCGCCACGTCAGGCGGCGCGATCGTCACCCGCATCTCATCGATCAGCCCGCGCCCCTCGGCCGGCCGCCCCTCGCGCAGCACCGCCACCGGCTTGCCGGCATAGCTCGCGATGGCTCTCACGACATTGAGGCCGATCTTCACATGCGCCGACGGGGCAATGCCCGCCGCCACGCTTTCGATGCGGGAGAAATGCGGCGCCATCGCCTGCAGCGCCGCGAAGGAGAGGGCCGGCAGGCTGCTGAGCCCAGAGAGAGCGAAGGTGCCCTTTGCCTTCGCCTGCGCATCGAGCCCGCCGATGCCGGCGACGAAACCGGTGCTGTCGGCGAGATCGGCATAATCGATGCCGAGGTCGATGCAGGCCTGCACCACCTTATAGGCATCCCCAGTGAAGCTCTGGAACGGCCCCGAGGCATCGACGACGAGATCGGGCTTGAGCCGCGTCAGCTGTTCGGCGAGATCACCGTCGCGATCGAAAGCGACCGCGTGCAGCGTCGCCCCGAGATCGTTGCCGCCCAGCCGTCCCGCTCCGCCTTTCGGCGATCGCAGATCGGCGACGAAATCATCGGCCTTTTCAAGCGAGCGCCCGGCGATCAAGAGCCGGATCCGGGGTTCCTCGCCAAGCAGCCGGGCCAGCCGGCCGCCGAAGGTGCCGTAGCCGCCGATGATCAGCAGGGAAAATCTCTGGCCGCTCATGCGATGAAACGGCTGCGCTGCTCCGGCGTCGGCACCATGCAGCTTTGGCGGCCGGCAATCTTCAGCCGGTTGCGGGCGATGAATTCATAAAGCACATCGGCCGCGCGCCGCGGCAGCAGCCGGAACAGCTTGACCAGCGAATAGGGAAAGCCGAGCCCCGCCACCATGCGGATCGAGCCGTCGGACTTGAAGAAGGCGCGGCCCCCTTCGATGAGGATATTGGTTTCGTAATCGCGGGAATCGAGCCCGTAATGCCGGTAGAGCGCTTCGCCGAGTGGCGTCTGCGCCGCCAGGAAGCGGTATCGCTGCCGCTTGTCGTGCTTCAGTGCGAACTTCACCCAGCCGGAGCAGAACACGCATTCGCCATCGAAGACGATGAGCGGCCGGTCGTCGGCAAAGGCGGGGACCGCGGGATCGTTGCGATAGCTGTAATCGGCGCGCACCATGCTCATTTCCCCATCATTTTCCTGTCGCCGGCCGGTAGCTGGCGGCAAGGGAAGGCGGCCCATCCGCGGTAATCTCGCCGCGCTCCAGGAGATGCTCGATATGGGCGAGCACGGAAAGCGCGGCCGCCCCATGCAGCTTCGGATCGGTATCGCGATAGATCGCCTTCACCATTTCCGATATCTCGCGATCGCCGGCCGCGATCCGCGCCAGCACCGCCCGCTCACGCCCCAGCCGATGCGCCTTCAGCGCCGGCAGGAAGCTCTTCGGCTCCCTGACCGGCCCGCCATGGCCAGGAAGCAACAGCCCGTCCTCACGCCCGATCAGCTTGTCGAGCGCAGCCATATAATCCGCCATCGAACCATCCGGCGGCGCGACGATCGAGGTCGACCAGGCCATGACATGATCGCCTGAAAACAGGATCTCGCGGCCTTCGAGCGCGAAGGCGGCATGATTGGCCGTATGCCCCGGCGTCAGCACCGATGTCAGTGCCCAGCCATCGCCCGCAATCGTCTCGCCGTCGCCGAGCGCGATATCGGGCACGAAATCCATATCCGAGCTTTCGGCAAAGGGATTGACCTCGCCCTCCCTCAGCCGCCGCGCCGGCCGGTGCGGCCCTTGCCCCACCGTCACCGCCCCGGTTTCCGCCTGCAGCCGGCGGGCAAGCGGCGAGTGATCGCGATGGGTATGGCTGAGGAAGATATGCGTCACCTCCCGCCCGCCGATCGCAGCCATCAACGCGGCAAAATGCGCCTCATCCTCCGGCCCGGGATCGATGACGCCAAGCGAGGAAGAGCCGACGAGATAGCTGTTGGTACCGAAAAAGGTAAACGGCCCGGGATTTTCCGCCGTGATCCGCGCGATACCGGAAACAACCGGCACAGCCCGCCCATAGGCCGGCTCGAAAGCAAGGTCGAATGCGGGACTTTCCATGCGGGGCGATGATCTCGACGGCGACAATAACACCTCATGCTAGCACGCCGCCCGCCACTTCGCGCGCATAAATCTGCCTGAGGCTTAAACTTAGTCATTGTGACGGGCAAAGAGCTTTGCTAATCAGGCGCGATCCGAGCAAGCGGTTCGCCGCTCAAGGCTCTGGTGGGGCGTCGCCAAGCGGTAAGGCAACGGTTTTTGGTACCGTCATCCCTGGTTCGAATCCAGGCGCCCCAGCCAATATTCTTTCGATTCTTCTATTGGTTAGTGGCGCTGACTTCGATGTCCGTTGGAGTATACTTCTGCGGACAACTGCCCATACCCGCCTTATACCCTTTATGCTATCGCGGAGGCTTGCGCTGGAAGATCGTATACACCACCGGCGGAAAGTTTGGATGTGCCAAATCGACAGCGCTGTATGGTGGAAAAGGCTGCACGAAAGAACTCGAATCCCCTCGGTAAAACTTCCCAATATGATGAAGTCGTCGCGACGCTGTTGGCGGGCGCCCAACTTATAAGCAACGGCGAGACGCAGCTGTCGCACGTCTCAATGGAAGCGGGCCAAGTTCGTTACACCGCGCAATCGGCAAAGTGCAGACAGCGTTGGAAGCTGTGTTAAATGGTCAGCTGTCAAGCCGGTGAGTACTGAGCCTAGCCGGGTTGTGTGCGGGCCGCGAATATGGTCTCACAAAACGAGCGTCTATATACATCTAGGATTTCGTAGTGGCACTTATTGGCGACTTTTACATTATTCCACCGGACCAGTGGTTGTTTCCCACACATGGCGACGTAATGGACGCCAAACGCCGTGCAAATGCTAGTTTTGAAGCAACTGGGTCCTACGAGACAGCAGCCTCGCAGATAGAAGAGTTTGTCCGGCAATGGGCGCTCGCCCGCATTATCGATGTGTACAAATATCCAAAGGAGTGGCTCGGCGAACGTCTGATAATTGAAGAGCCTGTGAAAATGGGCTCCACAGAGAAAGAGGCCGATATATCAATCAAAAATATCAATCGCCGG
This sequence comes from Rhizobium sp. R635, assembly GCF_002211285.1. Taxonomy (GTDB): domain Bacteria; phylum Pseudomonadota; class Alphaproteobacteria; order Rhizobiales; family Rhizobiaceae; genus Rhizobium. Next base: position 528,642 of record NZ_LOKX01000001.1, read on the forward strand.
ACCTTTCTGTACGTAGAAGCGAAAAGATTAAGTGGCAGCGATGATGAATTTGTCGAGGCCGAGAGGCAGCTTGAGACGTATCTCGCGTCAACACATACCGCAACTATTGGATTGGTAACCAATGGAATGCGAACCAAGGTGATCCGCAAAAAGATCGATCCCAATGATTTCGAATACATAGTTGATCTCCCGTCATACGGGGCAGACGTGGCATCCCGCGTTCAGCTTGTGCGCGAAGCTCCCGATGTTGGGAAAAAGCGCTCGACCGGTTTGCGCCCTATATCGGAAGACTACGAGCGCGTACTATTTGATTGCCATAGTACCGCACGAGACGTTGACGGTCTCCATGCAGATGAGGCGTTGGACGAAATATGCAAAGTTCTCTACGCAAAAATATTCGATGAACGGCAAGTAACGAAGCAAGCCGTTGGCACACCCTTCAAATTCCAGACTTTTGGTGCGAGCAACGCGTCTGAAGTAGCGTCGAACATACGAACGCTATATGAAGAAGCGAAAAATACAGATGTCGAAATATATTCGAAACGTATTCCCGGTTACGAGCGTTCGCGCGGGGTATTTAAACAGCAAGTTCGCCTCAGCGACATTGCTTTATATCGAGTTGTAGAACGGTTGCAGGAATTTTCACTGATCGACAGCTCTGAAGATATAAAAGGGAGAGCGTTCCAGAAGATACTAGGTAGTGCAATCCGTGCGGGAATGGGCCAATACTTCACGCCAGATCCAATTGTTGAATTAGCAATTGAGGTGATTGACCCCCAAGCCGACCACTTGATACTGGACCCATTCTGCGGCTCAGGCCATTTTCTTACAAAGGCTTTGCAGCATGTTGTGCGGGAGCAAGGTGAGATCATGCCGCCACATGCATTGCACGAGTTCAAATTTTTCCATCTTCATGGCATCGAGAAATCTGATCGAATGGTCCGTATTGCTATGACGGACATGATGCTTCATGACGACGGCCATACCAACATCCGCAATCAGGATGCTCTACTGAGTTTTGAGAACTACCCTGATATTACCGCACTCAACGAAGTGAATGAGGAGAATGCGGCGCAGCAGAATTTGAACCCCGCGGTGTTCGACGTAGTCCTGACAAACCCTCCCTTCGGCAGCATAATGCGGCAAGAAGTGATGGAGATGATTGGGCGCTTTCATCTTGGCCATAAGAAAAAGTCCCTTCCACTCGAAATTATAGGTTTGGAGCGCAGCCTGCAGTTTTTGAAGCCAGGAGGACGACTTGCGATCGTGCTCCCTGAGCATTTGATGAAGGGCAAAAATGCAGCCTTTGTTCGTGAATGGCTACGCAACGTTGCACACGTTAAGGCTATATTCTTCTTCCCCGAGGAAGCTTTTACGCCATTTGGGGCCATGGTGAAAACGTGCCTTCTAATCCTACAAAAATTCAAAGCTGGCGAGGTAATGCAACCCGATGCGCCAACATTCCTGTGTGAGGTGGAGAACTTAGGATACGAGGCGACCGGAAAACCTAAAGCTGGTACGGAAGTTCCGTCGGCCATCGAAGCATTCAAGCAAAACGTGAGGTGGAATTGAAAACTTTGATTCGCACGCAAAACCATTTTAAAGCCGCCGGGCGTTGGGACATCGATTTTCACCTCCCGCCTGTTGAGATTGAGCGGTTTCACAAAAAGCTGATCAAGAAAGTTGAGGATGTCGCGTTTGTCGCAACAGAGAAACGCGATCCGACTGCGACGCCAGAGGATGTGTTCAAATACGTTGATATCGCTAGTATTGACGTGCAAACCGGGGAGGTCATAAATCCCCAAGACCTTTCTGGTGAAGAAGCACCTTCGCGGGCCCGTAAGGTCATTCGCGCTTTCGACGTGCTGATTTCGACCTGCCGTCCTACCCGTGGTGCTATAAGCGTGGTACCTGTAGAGCTACACAACCAGATTGCTTCCACCGCTTTTACAGTGTTGCGTGCTAAGCCGGGAATCAATCCATATTACCTTCACTACGCAATCAGGTTAACGAGTACACTCGAACAATTTCGCAAATGGAGCACCGGTTCTAGTTATCCAGCGATCCTTGATGGGGACGTGTTGAAGACTCGTATCCCGGTGCCGGATCTAAAAGAACAAGAGGAAATTGCAGCTCAGATCATGCGTGCTTTTGTCGTGCGCGATCAAGCTATCAAGGATGCAAACGCAAACTGGCTTAGCAAGCTCGATGGCATTACAGGCGCGCTTGGTAAAGGTGGTGCCAAGACAGTTGTGGGCGATACGTCACTAGAAACAATCGAAGCCACGTTGAACGATCTTCCTCCACTGAAGTTCGATCCACCGGGCAGACGTGGTCGCAACCGCTCCGATGATGAACCGCTTCTCGACCTCATTGCTGAAGCCGCGTAGTCAGATTATCGGCATACACAAAGGTGGACATTGTGTCCCCTTAGCCACCCGAGAACGTCCGGTTTCCAAGAGTCTTGAGCAACGGTGGGCGCTCCCTCCTGCGCCACCGATTGTATTCACGGCGGATGCGGGGCAAGGGTCGAGGGTGTGGTGATCCTTGCGGGCGCGAAACATTCCCCGTTCAAATGGGCTCGAATAGCGCCTACGCAAATAGATGACCGGGGACAGTCCATCTAGCGTCTCTTGGAGGAGTGCGGCGATCTCGATAATCGGCGGGTATTACCCCTTGCCGGCTGCTTCAAACAACCGCACACCCGTCAACCCCGCCAGCTTCTCTACCAGCGCCTCCTGAAACCCAACATCATTCGCCTCCGCCGCCGCCTCCAGCTGCTGGCGGTGATACCAATACCCACCGCTCACCTTTGCCGCGCCATCAGCGCTCGTTGCCAGCCAAGTTTGCGTGAGATGCCCCATCTCCAGATCATCCGGCGCGCCGGCGCCGCCCATTTTTGTCGGCACCCAGCCGGGGTCGACGGCGTTGCTCAGCACATCGGGCCAGCGGCGGGCGATGGCGGCGGCGAGGGTGGCGATGTAGAGTTTGCTTTCCGAATAGGCCTGGCTGGCGCTCCATGGCCGCTTCTTCCAGTCGATATCGTCGAGCGTGCTGCCGCCGCTGCGGTGCATGCCGCTCGTGAGATAGATCAGGCGGTGGGGCCTCGTGATCCAGGCAGTGAGGAGATAGGGCGCGAGCGTATTGACGGCGAGCGTCTTGGCATGACCTTCCGGGGTTTCGCCGCGGCTGCGCTCGAGGTAGATGCCGGCATTGTGGATGACGGCGTCCATGCGGCCGATAGCGTTGAGCTGTTCGGCGATGGAGCGGGTTTGTTCGGCGCTGGCGAGATCGCCGATGACGAGGCCGAAGGCGGCGGAGGAGGTCCCTGATATGGCGGCGGCGCGCTCGCGGGAGCGGGCGTGCAGCACGACCTCGTGGCCTTCGCGGATGAGGGTGCGGGCGGCGGCGAAGCCGAGGCCATCGGTGGAACCGGTGATGAAGATGCGGCTCATGGTGTCTCCGTTGACCGTGAGTGGGTTAGGGAGAGTCAAGCAGGTTTTGGTTGGTGGCTCAACGCGGGAGTTGGGGTGGGGCCGCAGGGTGGTGGTTGCCCCGCGCCTCGCCACTCCACCCACCACCGCCTCACATCCCCTGCCGCCGCTGCTCCGCCCCCACCGCAATCGTCTGCACCAACTCATCCACCTCCCGCGCCAGCCGCTCCAGCGGCAAGCCCACGAAGCGGCCCTCCAGGCTGATGCTCACCACCCCATGCACCGCGCCGAACAGCGTTCGCGCGCGGATGGCCCTGTCCTCCGCCGGCATGTCGGGCTGCAGTTCGGCGAGCGGTTCGGCGATCACGTCCATCAGGAAGAGGTGTTCGTCGAGGTGCCATTGCGGCGTCGGGCTGGTGTCCGGGGGGGAGTGCTCGAACAGCGCCTTCCAGAGATTGCGGTGTTCGACGGCGAAGGCGAGGTAGCCCTGGGCGAGGTTGCGGAGCCGATCGGTCGGGCTTTTTTCCTTGGCCTCGGCAAGTGTCAGGCGCGCCTCCAGCGCCTTCAGCGTCGCGGAATTGACGTGGATGACGAGTTCGGCGAGGTCTGAGAAGACGGTGTAAAGGCCGCCGAGCGCGCAGCCGGCATCCTGGGTAATGTCGCGGGCTCTGAGGCTGGAGAGGCCGTCGCGGGCAATGCGCTCGCGCGCCGCCTCGATCAGCCGGGCCTTTAAATCCTCGCGTTTTTCTTCCCGTCGACCGGCCATTAACCATTCCCTTTCGAATTTTTGAACGTCGTTCAAAATTATTCTTGAACAGCGTTCATGATTCTGCCATAACTCATCTCGTGAACAACGTTCATAAACCGGAGGAAGGAAATGTTCAAATTGATTTCCATTTTGGTGCGGGGCAGGGCGCATGATGCCGAGCAGGCCTTTGCCGATCGCAACGCCGTGCCGCTGCTTTCCCAGCAGATCCGCGATGCGGCCCAGGCGATCCAGCAGGCGCGCCGCAGCGTCGCCGTCGCCATCGCCCAGAACGAGCAGGAGAAGGGCCAGCACGCGACGATCCTCGCCCGCATCGCCGATCTCGAAAGCCGCGCCACCGCAGCGCTTTCCAAGGGCAATGAGCCGCTCGCCCGCGAAGCCGCCGAGGCGATCGCCTTTCTCGAAGCCGAGCGCGATGCGTCTGAGAAGGCGCAGAGCCACTTCGTCAGCGCGATCGACAAGCTGAAGGCGATCGTGCGCGCCTCCGAAGCCAGGCTGCAGGAGTTGCAGCGCGGCGAGCGGCTGGCCCGCGCCACCGAGCAGGCGCAGAAGCTCGATGTATCGGTCGCCGGCCCCGGCTTCGCCACGCTCGACGATGCCGAGGAGACGCTCGCCCGCCTTCGCCTGCGCCAGAGCCAGAACGAGCTGACATCAGCAGCGCTGAAGGACATGGAAGGCGCGACAAGGCCCGCCGGCATCATCGAGAAGCTTGCCAATGCCGGCTTCGGCCCGCCGCTGCGCACATCAGCCGATGACGTGCTTGCCCGCCTGAAGAGCCGGGTCAGCCCGGCCGCCTGAGCCTTATCCAGTGCCAATCCCATTCATCGAACACAAGGATTACGACAATGAACGACAGTTTCCAGAAACACTCCGCAAGCTGGGTCAGCTTCTCCTACATCTCTTTCGGCTCGGCCGCCTTCATGCTGGCGCTCGGTCTTTACATGATGCCGCTCGATCTCTGGGGCAAGGGCTATCTCGCCATGGGCATCCTGATGCTGGTGCAGACGACGGTGAATATCACCAAGACGCTGCGCGACAACGCCGAATCCGAGAAGCTGATTCGCAAGGTCGAGGATGCCCGCACCGAAAAGCTGCTGGTCAAATTCAATCGTAGCGATGAAGATTGATCTTCCTTAACCACATCGCAGAGTTGTTAACGCACTCAACTTTTGCGTAACAACTCTGTGGCCTTCTCTGCCGATCGAAAGAGGGTCCCGCCGTGCAAACCAATCTGATGACATCGAGGAAATTCGCGCCACTGTTCTGGACGCAGTTTCTGACCGCCTTCAACGACAATTTCCTCAAGAATACCCTGGTCTTCCTCATCCTCTACAAAATGTCGGCGAGCGAGGGCGCGGCACTGGTGACGCTGGCCGGCGTCATCCTCATCGTGCCCTTCCTGCTGCTCTCCGCACTCGGCGGCGAAATCGCCGACAAGCACGACAAGGCTGAGGTGGCCGAGCTCTTGAAACGCTGCGAGATCGGCATTGCCGCCCTTGCCGTTGTCGGCCTCGGCTTCTCCTCGATTTTTGTGTTGATGGCCGCACTCTTCGGCTTTGGCGTCATCTCGGCGCTGTTCGGGCCGATCAAATACGGCATCCTGCCCGATCATCTCGAACGCCGCGACCTGCCGAAGGCCAATGCCTGGATCGAGGGCGGCACCTTCATCGCCATCCTCGGCGGCACGATCATCGCAGCTCTTGCCTTTTCCAGCGGCGACAACGTCGTCCTCTTCGGCTCGATGATGATGGGGCTGTCGGTGCTCTGCTGGCTGTCAGCCCGCATGATCCCGGCGACCGGCTCCAAGGCGCCCGATCTTCAGATCGACCGCAACGTCATCCGCTCCAGCTTCACGCTGGTCATGGAAATCCGTCAGGACAAGCGGCTGTGGCGCTCGGCGCTGATGAATTGCTGGTTCTGGCTGGTCGGCGCCTTCATTCTCTCCATCCTGCCGACCATGGTGACCGAGCTGCTCGGCGGCTCCGAGCTCGTCGTGCCGGCCTATCTCACGGTCTTTGCCATCGCTGTCGCCGTCGGTTCGGGCATTGCCGCCTGGATGTCGTCGGGCCGCATCGTGCTCTTGCCGGCGCCTGTCGGCACCGCGCTGCTCGGCCTCTTCAGCCTCGATCTCGCCTGGAACCTCTGGGGCCTCACGTCGACGTCGCACGCGACGACGATCCTCGATTTCTTCGCCGGCCCAAATACCATCCGCGTCGCCATCGATCTCGCCGGCATGGCGATATCAGGCGCCTTCATCGCCGTGCCGACTTTCGCCGGCCTGCAGACTTGGGCGCATGAGGATCGCCGCGCCCGCGTCATCGGTGCCGCCAACGTGCTCTCGGCGCTGTTCATCACCGTCGGCCTCGGCCTCGTCGCCGTCATCCAGGCACTCGGCGCCTCTATCCCTCAGATCTTGATCGGCCTTGGCGTCATCAATTTCGCCGTCGCCTGGCTGATGCTGAAGACCCTGCCGACCAATGCCTTCCGCGATTTCATCTCGATCCTGTTCCGCGCCTTCATGCGGCTCGAGGTCGAGGGGCTGGAGAATATCAAGAAGGCCGGCCCGGCGCCGATCATTGCGCTCAACCATGTCAGCCTGCTCGATGGGGCCTTGGCGCTCGCCATCACCGAGGAAGAGCCGGTCTTCGCCGTCGATTACAAGATCGCCCAGGCCTGGTGGGTGCGGCCCTTCCTGAAAATGTGCAAATTCCTGCCGCTCGACCCGACCAAGCCGATGGCGACGCGCTCGCTGATCAAGGTTGCGCAGGAAGGCAACCCGATCGGCATCTTCCCCGAAGGCCGCCTGACGGTGACCGGCACGCTGATGAAGGTCTATGACGGCGCGGCCATGGTCGCCGACAAGACCGACTCGATGGTGGTGCCGGTGAAGATCGACGGGCTGGAGAAGACCTATTTCTCCTATCTCGACGACGGCAAGATCCGCCGCCGGCTGTTTCCCAAGGTCAAAGTCACCATTCTCGAACCGGTGAAACTGGAAGTGCCGCCGGAGCTGAAAGGCCGCAAACGCCGCACGGCGGCAGGTGCTGCGCTCTACCAGGTGATGTCGAACCTGCTCTTCCGCACCGCCGATACCTCGTCGACCGTGCTCGATCGCGTCATCGAGGCCGGCCACGAATTCGGCATGAAAAAGCTTGCGGTCGAAGATCCGGTCACCGGCCGGCTGACCTATGGCAAGCTCTTGACCGGGGCTGCCGTGCTCGGCGCGAAATTCCGCGCCCGCTTTCCGGAACAGAACGTCGGCGTCATGCTGCCGAATGCCAATGGCGCCGCCGCCACCATTCTCGGCGTCATGAGTGCGGGCAAGGTGCCGGCCATGCTGAATTTTACCGCCGGTGCCGCCAACATCCTCTCGGCCTGCAAGGCGGCCGAGGTCAAACACGTGCTGACCTCGCGCGCCTTCGTCACCCAGGCCAAGCTCGGCCCTGTCATCGAGGAGCTGGAAAAGCAGCTGACCATCGTCTGGCTCGATGATCTCAGGGCCGAAATCGGCTTCAAGGACAAGATCATCGGGCTTCTCCGCAAGGCGCGGCCGCTGGTCAAGCGCCAGGCCGATGATCCCGCCGTCATTCTCTTCACCTCAGGTTCGGAAGGCACGCCGAAGGGCGTGGTGCTCACCCACCGCAACGTGCTGTCGAACGCCGCCCAGGCCGCTGCCCGCATCGATTTCCACAGCGGCGACAAGGTGTTCAACATCCTGCCGGTCTTCCATTCCTTCGGGCTGACGGCCGGCACCGTGCTGCCGCTGATCTCCGGCGTGCCGGTCTATTTCTATCCTTCGCCGCTGCATTACCGCATCGTGCCGGAGCTGATCTATGTCTCCAATGCCACGATCATCTTCGGCACCGATACCTTCCTCAACGGTTATGCGAGAACGGCGCATCCCTACGACTTCCGCTCGATCCGCTATATCTTCGCCGGCGCCGAGCCGGTGAAGGCCGCAACCCGCCACACCTATATGGAAAAATTCGGCCTGCGCATCCTCGAAGGCTACGGCGTCACCGAGACGGCGCCTGTGATTTCGATCAACACGCCGATGTACAACCGCTCCGGCACGGTCGGCAAAATCCTGCCGGGCATGGAATGGAAGCTCGAACCGGTGCCCGGCATCGACGAGGGCGGAAGGCTGCATGTGCGCGGCGCCAATGTCATGGCCGGCTACCTCCGCGCCGAAAAGCCCGGCGTGCTCGAACCGCTCGCCGATGGCTGGCACGACACCGGCGACATCGTCACCATCGATGAAGACGGCTTCGTCAAGATCCGCGGCCGCGCCAAGCGCTTCGCCAAGATCGGCGGCGAAATGGTGTCGCTGGCGGCGATCGAAGCGCTCGCCGCCGAACTCTGGCCCGGCGCTCTCTCGGTCGTCTCCTCGCTCCCCGACCCCAAGAAAGGCGAGCGCCTGGTGCTGCTCACCGACGCCGAAACCGCCACCCGCACCGAATTCCTCGCCTTCGCCAAATCGAAGGGCGCCATGGACATGATGGTCCCGGCCGAAGTCACGATCGGCAAGGTGCCGGTGCTGGGCTCCGGCAAGGTCGATTTCGTCGCGGCGCGCAAGCTGGCGGAGGGTGCGGCTGAGAAAGAGGAGGCCGCGTAGGCGGGCGTCTCGTTCGGGTGGCACCTGATGACTATACAGGCAATCTACCGCCATGCCACCGAGCAAACGTTGATCCGTTTCGTCATACCGGGTTGTCGAGTTTCGAAGCATCTAGGAGAGAATTCCTATGGCATTTGGCCGTGATACAGCGAAGGAGGGCTGGAGATGGGCGCTGATCCTGCTCCACGTCTTGCTATGGGGAGCGTTCGCTTTGCAGGCATACCGGACGGCCAGTACCGACAAATATGCTAGCTGCTGGGGGCTCATTCTACTGTATTTCCCGCCGCTGAACATGCTGTTCTGGGCGATTGCGACCCCCAGTCTCGCCGTGGTGCTGGCAGCGATTTTTCGTCCGTCAATATGTCGACATTCGTTCTTTCAGGCAGCCTGCCATGGCATGATCCTCATTATCGGATTGCTGTTTTGCAATTATTCCGCTTATGCGGCAGCCGGTCAGGTTAAATGCCTGTAGCGCGGACTAACCTCGCTTTCGCGAAATCAAAGGGCCGAGCCACTCGTCTTGTCTTTCGGAACTCGTCTGACGGGGAGAAGCGACGCACCTTACGAGCAGAGGGATCGCGGCATATCTCTTCTCCCCGCAGGCGGGAAGAAGGCGGCGGCAGCCACCTTCTCCTCGTTCACTAAAGGGCGGCTTTGATTTTCTCGGCGACATCAGCCGGAACCCATTGCGACCAGATGGCCTCGTCTTGTTCGAGGAAGCGCTTGGCGCCGTCTTCACCGGTGCCCTGGTTTTCCGTTTCCCACGCCATGATCTTGCCGACTGTATCGTTGCTCCAGCCGCGCTTGTTGAAATAGGCCATGACTTCGGGGCTGGTGCGGTCGGCAAACTTCTTGGTAAGGACGGTCATCACCTTGTCGACCGGCCAGTCGGCGACCTTCGGATCGGGGCAGGCGAGGTTGGTGATGCAGCGCTTCCATTCGACGGGATCAGCCGGAGCATTCTGTTTGAGCATCACCAGTTGATATTTCCCGAGCAGCGCCGTCGGCGCCCAGTAATAGGTGACGAAGCCTTCCTTGCGTTCATAGGCCTTGGCGATTGCACCGTCGAGTCCGGCTGCCGAGCCCGGGTTCATCAGATTGAAGCCCTTGTCGGCGGCTTTGTACGCCTTGAACAGCTGCGTCGTGACGACAGTCGCTCCCCAGCCTTCGGCGCCGTTGAAGATCACGCCCTTGTTCGGGTCTTCCTGATCGGGAAAGAGTTCGGGATGGGCAAGAGCATCCTCGACGGTCTTGATGTCGGGATGGGCGTCGGCCAGATATTTCGGGATCCACCAGCCCTGAATGCCGCCATCGGGAAGGGCCGGGGCGCCGAAGACGATTTTGCCTTCCTGAACACCGCGCGGAACGATCTCGGGCAGCAGGTCGATCCAGGTTTCGGATGAGACGTCGGGTTCGCTCTTCTCCACCATCGATGTCGTGGTCGGCACCGTGTCGCCGGGAACGGTTTCGACGTTGCAGCCGTAACCATTCTCAAGAATGAATTTGTCGACGAAAGTCAGGAGTTCGGCGCTCTGCGCATTGTGGACGGCCAAGACCACGTCTCCGCATTCGGCCGCATGAGAAAGCGATGCGCCGCCGGCAAGGCCGGCCAGCAGACATGTGGATGCAAGCAATTTTTTCATTTTTTGTTCCCTCTGTTCTGCGGCCTCAAGAAGTCAGAGTGCCGCGACGATCGCTATGAAAGCGGCAGGCAGGCCTTGAGGACAAGGCACATAAAAATCCGGCATGTGTTGAGTTAAACTCAAGACAGGGCGGAATAGCCGGGTTATTATGCGGCAATATCAACGCTGCTATCGGCATGCAGCCAGGGATGGATGGGAGAAATCGATGGTTCGCCGTTTCTATGGTCTGCCGTCCCTGACCGCTCTTGCCACCTTCGAGGCCTCCGCCCGCCACGGCAATTTCACCTTGGCGGCGGCCGAGCTCAACGTCACCACCGGGGCGGTCAGCCGGCAGATCAAGTCGATGGAGCAGGAAATCGGCGCCGCTCTTTTCGTGCGCACCGGCAAGGGGGTGATGCTGACCGCACCCGCCGAGGAATTATACCGGGCCTTGGCAAGCGGCTTCTCCAAGGCTTCCGATGTCGTCAATTCGATCAAGCAGGGAAACAGCGCGCGCAACGTGACCATTGCTTGCAGCGACGTGTTCGGGACGATGTGGCTGATCCCCAGGATGCCGGATTTCTGGCGGCGTTTCCCCGATATATCGGTCGATCACCTGATCGGTGACAGCTTCAAGATCTTCCACCGCTCCCAGCTGGAGCTTCGCATCCGCTACGGATCGGGCAAATGGATCGACGAGACGGCGGAATTTCTCTTTGAAGACTGTCTCTATCCGGTCTGCAGTCCGGGTTTTGCGGAGAGGCACGCCGGCGCCTCGGCCGCCGATCTTGCCGATCTGCCGCTGTTGAATGTCGAGTGGGTCGAGCCCGGCTGGACCGGTTGGGAAGAGGTGCTGGCGCGCGGCGGCGTGCCCTATCACGCCTCCAGCGGAAGACGTTTCGGCAAGTTCAGCGTGGCGCTCCAGGCTGCCATGGCCGACCAGGGGCTGGTCGTCGGATGGCACCGTATGGTCGCCCCCCTCATCGAAAAGGGGGATCTGTTGCGCTTCACTGATCTAGTCGTTCCCGATCCCGGGGCCTATTACCTCACCTGGAACAGCACCCGCGCGCTGCCTCCCGCTGCCGCGTCGCTGCGCGACTGGATCAGGGCAATCGCCGAGGAGGAAAGACGCGTGCCGATGCCCTGCGGTAAAGCACCTTCCTGAGACCGTCAGAAAGTGCTGCACGCCGCCTCCGGCTTCTTCAGCCTGAGGTCGAGAACGGGCGGCGCGGCGAGCGGATAGACGGCGACGACAAACGAAAACAGGCGGCAATTGCGGCCGCCTGTGAGGTGTCTCGAATAAAGCGCCCGTTACTTCTGTTCGGGCGCCAGGAACTCGGCGCAATAGGACGGGCCGTTGACGCCGGGGATGTCGGCGACGGTGCGGATGTCGCGGATCGTGTAGTCGGAGCTGGTGGTGATTTCGGCCTGGCAGCGCAGATAGGCGGTGCGGGCGGCGGAAATCTGCTTGCCGCGCTTGCCGTCGGCGCCTTCGGCGTATTTCGCCGGAATGCGCACGGTCTTGTAGCCGCCGCGCCATGTATAGATGGTGGAGGCGCCTTCCTCGCGGTCGCTGATCGGCGGGCCGAAGGCGGCAAAGAAGATGCCGGCCGACTTGCCGACCCAGCGGGCCTCGATCGGATTGCCGGCGGAAGGAATGGTCGTGCATCCGGCGAGCGCAATCGCAAGCCCGGCCGCGGTCATAGTGCGGAGTTTCATCGTGTCGTCCCTGATCTCTAGCGCGTTGGCTGCGAAGCCGCCGTCACGGCGGTTTCGCCTGTCCCGCCGAGCCCTTTAGCGCGGAACCCGGCAAAAGAAAATTGGCGCTTTCACACTTCCGTTCGATTTGCTTCGGGTGTGTCTTTTTGCAGCAGCCGCTACCGTTCGAGGCCTGTCACGCCCCCGTCAAAAATTCCATCGACTTTTTGGAATTTGGTGCTTGTGCAACCAGATAGGCTGTTCTATAGAAGCGCCGCTGGTCACGGAGTGTAGCGCAGTCTGGTAGCGCACCACGTTCGGGACGTGGGGGTCGAGTGTTCGAATCACTCCACTCCGACCAGCTAGAAACCCCGCTCCGGCGGGGTTTTTCATTCTTGGGCATTGCTGTATAAAAGCATGGGAACGCGCGTGTCGTCCTGTAGTTCGGAGCGGCGACGTTGCCGCAAAAGTGAGCCTTAGATGCTCACTTGGTCTGAGCCAACTTGGCGGGCTCAGGCAGTTCGACTTCAGCAACCGTCCGAAGGCGAGCCGCGTAATCTCCGGATGAGTCGAACTCGGCAGGGATTTTGGTCAGATACACCTCAATCTCGGCCAGCGTGCGAGGCCGATGATTGGGAATACGCTTCCACCAATCCACGAGATCGTCCAGATCCTGCGATGTCCATTGGCGCCATGTGTCCTCGCGCTTGCTGCGGATCTCATTGATATAGCTCGCGGTCAAGGGAGTGCCATACAAGCCCTTCTCACCGGGATCGACGTACCTGAAGTAAACGGGCAACGCCTTTACGCTGGCGACCCGCGAGAAGTTGTCCTGATCAACCTGGTTGCTGGCGAGAAGTGTTTCAAAAAAGCCGCGTCCCTGCGTGTGTTCTCTCGCGATCAGAACGTTGAAATTTGCGTCCAGCATATATGCGGTATCTTCTTCCGGATCGTAGACGTCAGCAAAGACGTGACCCGGCAGTGATGGCGTGTTGGCAGAAATCAGGGCGGCTTTCAGCCCTAGTGCTTCGGCAACCATCATGACCCGGATCGTGAAATCGCTACAATTTCCGCTGGTGCCCAAAAGCATGCTCTTGAAATCGTTCGGGACTGTGTCCCTGACCTCATAAGTCGGCATCGACCCATTCACTCGCAGCATGGCAAACGTGATGAGCGCCCTCCGCTTCGTTTCTGCCAGGGTCAAGTTTCTCGGATCGCGCTCGAATTCTGCCAGCAAGCTAGAGTGAAGAAGCTTTTTGATATCGCGGGGGGATGTCGTTTCGAAGTTCGTCTTCAGATCGAGGAGAGGTCCTCTGAAGCGTTTGACGAAATCAAGGTCGTCCTTTGTCACACCATGTTCGGCGGGAACGAGTTTCAAGCCTTCCGGCGTCTCGGCATAAGCCAGGGGCAAATTGCCTAGTTGTTTCAGATTCTCCGCCACCGCGGTCAGCTGCTTCAGATTTTCCGACATGGCGGCGAGCTGCCTGTTGATCTGCTTATTCTCGGCTCTCAGCTTTGTTGTGGCCTTGTAGTTCTGAACGGCGACGCCCACAATGAACGCCGCCCCAAGACAGATTGCAACTGCAAGAACTCGCTTCCCGCCCAAACGCGACACGATCATTCATTGATCTCCCATTCATCCAAGGGGTGTATATATAGCGGAGACCATTTCTGGGCTATCTTATATTTTGCCTTTTCCCGATTGATACGGCGCCGCACTGCACAGCAGTGCTCCTACCCGATCGACCCCGATACTCGCGGCCATCTGAGGCGATGCCGCGTCATTTGCATGGACACCAGGAAAACTGCCAGCCGAATTTCCGACAAACGGCCCCGATAGCCAACGCGTTGCCGTCCGCAATCTCGCCAAAGGCGGCTCTGATGGGTGCTCGGCAGCTTTCGATCGGGATCGCCAGGTTCGCGTTCGTCCGGATCAGTATGATTACCGATGCGGCAATCCCGATTCGCAGCTCGCAGATTCTGTTGAAGCGCCTCGTGTTTGCCCCGAAGGATATAATTTTAGGGATTGCTAACGAACAAATCGACGGCGTGATGGTTCTCCCTCCAGGAGGAAGTAGCCATGAAGACCATGAACAATCGCCAAGTTCGTATCCCCGGTCCTCGCGAACACGATATTGCCGAGCATTGCCGCAAGTTCGGGATCGGCCCGGCGGAGGAGAAGAAGCTGAAGAAACTCCTCGGCCATCGGGCGCCGCTTCATGAAATCCAGGCCAATGCTCCACCGCGGCAGCCAAGGTGGCGTTAGGTTGAGAAGGCATCCGGAATACGCATCAGTGCCGTGGTTGCCGCGACAGCATGAGAATGTAGTCGTCAGCGATATCGGCAACCACCATGGCTGCTTCAGCGGGCGAATATCCCTTGCTGACAGCGTCGCTGACGATCTTCATCACGGCCGATTCAAGTGCCCCCCGGCAATCGGAAAGAGTGTCGGCATGTGAGCATTTTGCCCGAAATTCCAATACGTTGTTCATGGCATACCCTCCGTCTGACATTGCTGAGCCATGCGCAGAAGCCCGCCTTCCACGAAGGGTCGAGCCGTGATCCCCATGGCGTGTCGCTCTTGGAGACCAAATGATTATCGCAAGGCTACGATGGCACAGGGGCTGCGGTATTCAAGCGGATGCTGATATTAAGGTAAGCCAGTAGGGTTAATTCACCCAGAGATTGTGCATCGACGTTCAGGCGAGGCTGTCAGGCTACGGTGCAACCGTTGTTTGTCTGTCATTTTCCTGGACAGAAGCGCGGTCTTTCTGCACCGAGGCTGGACATTCCACGCTCCGGCCTCGGCGCCGGCATTAACGCTTGCCCCGATCGGCCAAAAGCCCGCTTGTAGGCTCACGGCCGGCTCTGCCGGCTTTCGCGGCCACGGCTTCGATGTCGCTCGCGCTCGTTCAGAAGTTGAGCTTGCTCTTCTGCCGGCCGTCGGCATCGAAATTGCCTGGCGAAAGCCATGCTTCGTATCCTGCTTTCAGCTTCGGCCAATCCGCATCCGTCATGGCAAACCAGGCGGTGTCGCGATTGCGGCCCTTCTGCACCATATGCTGGCGGAAGATGCCTTCGAAGGAGAAGCCGAAGCGCTCGGCGGCGCGTTTCGACGGTTCGTTGAGATTGTTGCACTTCCATTCGAAACGGCGATAACCGAGCGTGTCGAAGACGTAAGCGGCGCAGAGATAAAGCGCTTCCGTTGCTACGCGCGTGCGGGCAATCGCCGGTCCCCAGAGGATGTTGCCGATCTCGATGACACCGTTGGCGGTATCGATGCGCATCAGTCCCTGCCGGCCTTCGGCGCGTCCCGTCGCCTTGTCGATGACGGCGAGGAATAGCGGATCTTCGCTGGCCGCAGCCTTCGTCAGCCAGGGGGTGAGGGCTGCCATGTCGGTAGGTGCGTCTTCAAAGAGATAGCGGAAGCGGTCATCGGCGCCGGGCTGCTGCGCCGAGCGAAGAAGATCGGCGCCATGCTTTGCGGCCTCGAGCGGTTCCAGGCGGGTATAGCGGCCGTCAATCGGGGCGCGGGCGGGGCGGGCCACAGCGTTCCAGTCGGAGAGATCCATCGTCGTCATGTCCATTGTTGCATCGAACCTTGCTGGTCTTGCCTCGCAAATGGACTGGAGTAAAAGTCCAGTTATGATCTTTTGAGCAGACCAGTGATAAAATGACGTCAGCACCCGCATGGCTCGAGCTCGATCGCGGCGCAGGCGATCTTGCGGGCCAGATCTATCGAAGCCTCCGAGACCGCATCCTGCTCGGCCAGCTCCCGGCCGGCCACAAGCTGCCCTCGACGCGCGCTTTTGCGGCCTCGCTGGGTGTCGCGCGCTCCACCGCAGTCGAGGCTTATGACCGCTTGAAATCCGAGGGCTATCTCGAAGCCGCCGCCGGTGCGGCGACACGCATTGCCGCCCTTGCGCGGATGCAGGTCGAACGGCGGGTGGATGACCGTTCTCTCATCGAGGAGATGCGGCCGGACAAGCCGCCCTATCACGCCCTGTTCAGGCCGGCCGTGCCCGACGTATCGAACTTTCCACACGCCGTCTGGAGCCGTTGTCTTGCTGCCCGCAGCCGCTCCTTCCGCATCCAGCATCTCGGTTATGAGAATGCGACCGGCATTTTCGAGCTGCGCCAGGCCATTCTCGAACATATTTCGACGACGCGCGGCGTGGTGGCCGTTCCCGAGCAGATCCTGATCGTGCCTTCCACGCGTGCAGCGATCGATATGCTGGCGAGAACGATGTTGAGACGGAGCGCCAGCACCGTCGCTTGGATGGAAGACCCCGGTTATCCCACCGCCCGCGCGTTGCTCGGCGATGCCGGCGCTGAAATTGTGCCGGTCCCGTGCGATGAGCAGGGTATCGACGTTTCCAGGGCGCAAGGCCCGCAACCGGTGCTGATCTATGTCACCCCGTCCCATCAATACCCGACGGGAGTTACCCTCAGCCTGCCGCGCCGGCTGGCGCTGCTGGAGACGGCTCGACGGTATGGAAGCCTCATCGTCGAAGATGATTACGACAGCGACTTTCAATACGGCTCGCGCCAGATCGCTGCCTTGCAGGGAATAGACCGGGCAGACGTCGTGGCCTATGTCGGCACCGTCTCAAAGATTCTGGCGCCCGGCCTGCGTGTCGCCTATGCGGTCGTGCCGCGCTGGCTCGTGGCCGAAGCGTCGGAAGCGCTGCAGCGCAAGGGCGTTGCCGTCTCCAGCCACATTCAGGCCGCCCTTGCCGATTTCATCAACGAGGGCAGGCTGCGCGCCTATGTCAGGCGCATGAACCTGCAATATGCCGATCGTATGGCCCGCACGATCGAGATGCTGAATGCGCATTTTTCAGACCATCTTGCCGTATCGGGTGGCGATGGCGGCTTGCAGCTTGCGGCTTGGTTTCGCGACGGGGCGACCGATGACCGGGCAATCGTCACGAGGATGAATTCTTCAGGATATGGGCTGATGCCGATTTCGGATTTCTTTGTCGGCAAATCCGCCAGCGGCGTTCTCTTCGGCATCTCGCAGGCCGAACCTGCTGCCGTTCAAAAGCTGGCGACTGACCTCAAAACGGTACTCGGCTGAAAATGACTGAGCCCGGGGAGAAGCCCGGGCGCAGTGGCTTATCGATGCGGTTCAGGCAGCGGCGAAAGGCACGGCCACGAAGGTCTTGTTGCCGTCGCGCTCGATGAGCAGCAGCACCGACTTGCGGCCGGCCTTGCCGGCTTCCGCAACCGCAGCCTTGACGTCACGGGCGTTGTGGACCGGCTTGTCGTTCACCGAGACGATGACGTCGCCCGACTGGATGCCGGCGGCGGCGGCCGCCTTGTCGGGGTTGACGCTGGCGACGACTGCGCCGCTGACGGAGCGCGGCAGGTCGAGCTGCTGACGCACGTCCGGCGTCAGGTCGGTGAGCCCGATGCCGAGGCTCGGCTGGCCGGTGTTCTGGCCCTGGCTGTCGGAGTTCTCGGCTGCTGCCTGTTTCTGGCTGTTTTCATTGCCGCCGACGGTGACGCCGAGATCGATCGTCTTGCCGTCGCGCCAGACGCTGACGGATTCTTTCGCACCCGGCGAAAGATCGGCGACGAGGCGAGACAGGTCTTTCGGGGTCTTCACCGTTTCGCTGCCGACAGCGGTAATGATATCACCCGGCTTCAGGCCGGCGCGCGCTGCCGCCGTATCGGCAGTGACGGCGGCAACCAGCGCGCCGCCGGTCTTGGCGAGGCCGACGGCATCGGCAACGTCCTTCGTCACAGGCTGGATTTGCACGCCGAGATAGCCGTGATCGATCGAGCCGTCCTTCTGCAGCTTGGCGACGATCGCCTTGGCCTCGTCGGAGGGGATGGCGAAGCCGACGCCGACGCTGCCGCCGTTCGGCGAATAAATGGCGGTATTGATGCCGACGACATTGCCGTCACGATCGACCAGCGGCCCGCCGGAATTGCCATGGTTGATCGGCGCGTCGATCTGGATGAAATCGTCATAGGGCCCGCTGTGCAGGTCGCGGCCGCGCGCCGAGACGATGCCAGCCGTCACCGTGGTGCCGATGCCGAAAGGATTGCCGATCGCAAGGATCTGGTCGCCGAGTTTCAGCTTGTCGGAATCGCCCCAGGCGATGGTTTGAAGCGGCTTCGGCGCCTGGATCTTCAAAACGGCGATATCGGATTTCGGGTCGGTGCCAATGAGCTTGGCCGGAAGCTCCGTGCCGTCGTCGAGCGTCACCTTGATGTCGACGGCATTGTCGATGACATGATTGTTGGTCACGATCACGCCGTCAGAATTGATGATGAAGCCGGAGCCGAGGGCCATCGCGTGCTGGGACCCCCGATGTTGCGGCGCCGGGCGCGGCAGCGGGATGCCCTGGTCCTCGAAGAACTGACGGAACTGCTCGTCCATCGGCGATTCTTGGTCGGCGCTGACGTCGGTCGCCTTCATCGTCGTGGTGATGGTGACGACGGCAGGCTTGTCCGCGTCGACGACGGAGGCGAAGGAGCCGCTGGCGGCAAGAACACCACCGGTATCCGAAGGTGCGGCAAAGGCGCTGGACGAGTTGACGGCGAAGGGCAGGCATGCAGCGCCGGCGATGATGGCGGCCCCGACAAGCGCTGCGGCGCGATGTTTGCTGAGAATATGTGACATGGGGATGGTCCCTTGCGAGAGCGTTGGCTTTGATGGCGTCGTGGTTCCATGTCATGGACCTGGCGTCGGATGGCGTTTGGCGCCAATTCCTCTGTTCGGAAGCGGTTGTGCGACGACGGGAATAGAAGAATTCGCGTTGAGGATTCATATGACCTCGCGCGGCAGCTTTACAAATTAAATATTGATCATGTTTATATTGCCGATTTGTAAGATATTTCCGGAATTTAATCTTTGTCCCGACGCTGCCGGCGCGCGTCAGCAATTTCGGCCCGCCTCGCGTTCCCGGCAACGGTTTCATCCTGAAATAATGAACTTATTCCCCGCTGAGAGTAATCCGATCGCTCCCGTCGCCCGTAATCCGGATAGCCGGTGCCGCTGCCCTTTCTTCGCATTTCAATCCGGGATTCCGTTGCGAATATAAAATGTTAGTAGACTCTAAATTATTTCTTCTTCAGAAAGTGAAGACTGCGAATCGAGGGCAGGCGAGTCTCGCGGCGGCTTACGAGGGGTAATGAGAAAGTCAGTGGAGCCGGGGCAAAAGCCTATGCGCGGGGCGCATGTGAAGCTGAGCGATGTGGCGAAGAAGGTGGGCGTCAGTCCCATCACGATTTCGCGTGCGCTTCGCAATCCTGAAATCGTCTCTGAGGATCTGCGTGAGACCATCCTGCGCGTGGTGGAGGAGATGGGTTATATCCCCAATCTCGCGGCGCGCGCGCTGGCCGGCCGCCACAACGGCATCGTCGGCGTCCTCACGCCCGCTCTGCACCAGTACGGTTTCACCGGCCTGATGACCGGTATCGAGGACCGCTTTCGCAGCACCGAGTTCACCGTGCAATATTCCAGCACGCTGCATCATGTCGAAGGGGAGGCCGGTCTGCTGAAATCCTTCCTGACGCAAAAGCCGGCCGGCGTCATCATCGCCGGCGCCGAATCCTATCGTAATCTCCTGCCGCTTATCGAGGGCGCCCCCTGTCCGATCGCCCATATCACCGATCTCAGCCAGGAGCCGCAAAAGCTGGTTGTCGGTCTCGATCATTATGCAGCAGGCGTCGAACCCACCCGCTTTCTGTTGTCGCGGGGCTATGGCAGGATCGGCTTCGTCGGCCGCGGTGGCGACGTCCGCTCGCGCCGTCGCCTGGAGGGTTATCAGGCTGCGATGCGGGAGGCCGGGCGTTTCGACGAGGATCTCGTCATCGGCGGGGACGCGGCAAGCCGGATCGGCCTCGGCAGGGAGCTGTTTTCCCGCTTGTTGCAGCGCGTGCCCGATGTCGATGCCGTCTATGCCCAGAGCGACGAACTGGCGCTCGGCGTCCTCATCGAATGCAAAGAGCGCGGCATCCGCGTGCCGGAGGATTTCGGCATTTGCGGTTTCAACAATCTGGAATTTTCGGCCTTCACCCAGCCGACGCTGACGACGGTGTATATCCCGCGCCACGATATCGGTTATCGCGTGGCCGACATGCTGCTGCGCGCCATCCGCGACGAACCGCTTGATGAAGACAAGGTCAATATTGGCTTCTCCATCATTCCACGCGGCTCGACGCGATAATTCGCCATGAAAAAAGGGGCCGCTTGGCCCCTTTTCAATCTCAGATATCGCTTGCCGCGCTCGACCAGAGCTCGGCCGCTTCCGACGCCGTCATCCGGCGGACCTCTGCCTCATGACTGCGGTTGGCGAACAGTTCGCTTGCCATGATCTGCTCGGCAAGATCGGCCGGGAGCGACAGGATCACGCGCGCGTCGCTGCCGTGCAGGCCGCTGACATCGGCACGCTTGCCGGTCACCATGCCGCCGGCGATGGTGTTGTTGGTTTCCGGGTCGATCAGGATGAAGGAGCCGGTGGCGCGGTTCTGCTCATAGGGATCGAAGATCGCGGCTTCGTCGAACACGAGGCGCACCTTGCCGATGGCGTTCATGTAAAGCCGCTGGGCGGCGTTCCACGTGCCGGTCTTCAACTCGAGCTGGCTGACCGGTTCCACCTGAACACGCTGGCGGCGCGAACCGCTCTTCAGCCAGTAACGCTTGCCGGCTTCGATGCCTTCCGGCTGCAGGGCAACGACCTGCGCGTCGAAGGCGAGGCCGGTCTGCGGCTGGCTGTCGATCGAAACGATCATATCGCCGCGCGCCACGTCCACCTGGCGGTCGAGCACGAGCGTGATCGCATCGCCTGTAACCGCGGCATTGCGCACCAAATCGAAGGTGACGATCTTGGTGACGTTGGCGACCATGCCGGACGGCAGGATCATGACGCTGTCGCCCGGCTTCACCGAGCCGCCCGCAACCGTGCCCTGATAGCCGCGGAAGCTTTCGCCGGGGCGCGAGACGCGCTGTACTGAGAGGCGGAAACCGGTGGTCTGGCCGGATCGCACGGTGGCATGCTCCAGCGTCTCGACCAGCGTCGGGCCGTTATACCAGGGCATGGCAGCCTGGCCGGAATAAACGACGTTTTCTCCCTTCAGTGCCGACATCGGGATCGCGGTGATCTGCTTGACGCCAAGCGACAGCGCGAATTCCTTGAACTCATGGGTGATCTTGTCGAAACCGGCGCGGTCGTAGTTCGTCAGGTCGATCTTGTTGACGGCAAGCACGAACTGCTTGATGCCGAGCAGAGAAGCGATCGTCGCGTGACGGCGTGTCTGTTCGAGGATGCCGGCACGGGCATCGACCAGCAGCACGGCGAGATCGGCTGTGGATGCGCCGGTCGCCATGTTGCGGGTGTACTGCTCGTGTCCGGGCGTGTCGGCGACGATGAAGGAGCGCTTGTCGGTCGAGAAGTAGCGATAGGCGACATCGATGGTGATGCCCTGTTCGCGCTCGGCCTGCAGGCCATCGAGAAGCAGCGCGAAATCGGGCAGGCCGAGATCGTTCTGCTTGCCGGTGGAATCGCGGCGAAGCGTTGCCGCCTGGTCTTCCTTGACGGCCTTGGTATCCCAAAGCAGGCGGCCGATCAGGGTGGACTTGCCGTCATCGACGCTGCCGCAGGTGATGAGGCGCAACGGGCGCGAGTCGCGCACGGCCTTGAGAGGCTCGGCGGCGGGCACGGCGACGACGTTTGCGGGAATTGCTGCGGTCATCTCAGAAATATCCTTCACGCTTTTTCTTTTCCATGGAACCGGACTGGTCGCGGTCGATGGCGCGGCCCTGGCGCTCGGAAACCGTAGCGATCTCAAGCTCCGCGATGATGTCTTCGAGGGTGGTGGCCGTCGAGCGGATCGCGCCCGTCAGCGGGAAGCAGCCGAGCGTGCGGAAGCGGATGAAGTCTTCCTGCTTCGTTTCGCCGGGCAGCAGTTCGAGGCGCGGATCGGATGCCGCGATCATCATGCCGTCGCGCTCGACATAGGGGCGCTTGGCGGCGAAATAGAGCGGCACGATCGGGATCTCTTCGGCCTGGATGTAGCGCCAGATATCGACCTCGGTCCAGTTCGACAGCGGGAAGACGCGAACGCTCTCGCCCTTGCGGATCTGGCCGTTATAGACGTTCCACAGCTCAGGGCGCTGGTTGCGCGGATCCCAGCGATGGTCGGGCGTGCGGAAGGAGTAGATGCGCTCCTTGGCACGCGAGGCTTCCTCGTCACGCCGCGCGCCGCCGAAGGCCGCGTCGTACTGGCCGGCGTCAAGCGCATTGCGCAGCGCTTCCGTCTTCATGACGTCGGTGTAGCGGGCCGAGCCGT
The DNA here is from genome assembly GCF_002211285.1 of Rhizobium sp. R635. Lineage (GTDB taxonomy): Bacteria > Pseudomonadota > Alphaproteobacteria > Rhizobiales > Rhizobiaceae > Rhizobium. Next base: position 551,082 of record NZ_LOKX01000001.1, read on the forward strand.
AGGTGAACGGCGTGATGTTTTCGGCCGCACCGCGCGGATTGATGTGCTCGATCAGGTCGAGATCGTATTTCTTCACGATCTCGTCGCGGAAGGTGATCATCTCCGCGAACTTCCAGCCCGTGTTGACGTGCAGCAGCGGGAAGGGCACGCGGCCGGGATAGAAGGCCTTGCGGGCAAGGTGCAGCAGCACGGAGGAATCCTTGCCGATCGAATAGAGCATCACGGGACGCTCGAATTCGGCGGCAACTTCGCGGAAGATGTGGATCGCTTCGTTTTCCAGCGCTTTCAGATGCGGGTCGAGCGGCGGCTTGGCACTTTGCGGATTGGTCAGTTCAGTATCCTGACGGGTATCGGGCATTTCGTACTCCAGACTTCTTATTGCTGCACGGCGATCGGAGTCGCCTCTTCGGCGACATGCAGGCCGCATTCGCGCTTCTCATCCTGTTCCCACCACCAGCGGCCGGCGCGTTCCGGCTCGCCCGGCTTGATGGCGCGGGTGCAGGGCTCGCAGCCGATCGAGGGATAGCCGCGGGCATGCATCGGATTGATAGGCACGCCATTGTCGGTGACGAAGGCCTTGATCTTGTCGATGTCCCAATCGGCGAGCGGGTTGACCTTCAAAAGGTGGCGTTCGGCGTCATATTCGGCAAAGGGCGTTTCGGCGCGGTTGGCCGACTGGCCGCGGCGCAGGCCGGTGATCCAGATCGCAGCACCTTCGAGTGCGCGCGCAAGCGGCTTCAGCTTGCGCACGCCGCAACAGGCATGCCTGGCTTCGACGCTTTCGTAGAAACCGTTCATGCCGTACTTCGCCGCGTAGGCGTCGATATCGGCCTGTTCGGGTTCGTAGCGATGGATATGGATGTCGTACTGGCTCTCGGTCTCGTCGATCAGCGAGAGCGTTTCGGGAAACAGCCGGCCGGTCTGTAGCGTCGCGACATCGATCGGCAGGCGGTGCGTGCCGATCTCGGCTGATATGACCTGGTCCTCGATGCCGAGCGAGGTGGTGAACACCACACGCCCGCCGAGGCCGGAGACCAGCGACAGACGTCCGGCGAGGTCGAGGCCTGCCAGCTTGTCGTTCAGCGCCTCGGCTTCTGCAATAGGATTGGTAGCAGTCATGAGAATCCTGTCCGTTGTTACCGGGAGTATCGCAGTTCGATCGTGGATCGGACAGAAAAAGGGATTTCGAAAGCTGCGGCCGGAGGAGCAAATATCTCTCCGAAGCTGCCGCAATGCAGAAAAGCAGCCGCCCGCGGATAGAAATCCACGTCGGCGGCTTGAATGTCTATAAAAATAGTAGAGTTACACGCAGCCTGTCAATCGGAAATCTGAATTGATGCCGAAAAAGGTGCAGGACCCGCTGTTTTGGCATAGATTGTTTGGGCTTGGCCAAGAATGAAAAACAAGGCCGAAGTGCTTGTCTCTCAAGTCTTTCTCCGGCGCGTTCAAATTCCGTTCATGCTGACTGTGCAATAGAGGCAAAAGTAATCTTGAAGCAGTGCGAAGATTCGCGCTGCCTGTGTGTGTCGATGGTCTGAGATGATTACGCAAAAGGCGAAATATGCGCTGCGGGCGCTCACGGTCTTGGCTGATGCCGATGCCGACGAACCGGTGATGATTTCCGATATCGCAGCGCAGCAGAAGATCCCGAAGAAGTTTCTCGAACAGATCCTGCTCGACCTGAAGCATCACGGCATCGTCGTCAGCCGTCGCGGCAAGCAGGGCGGTTATCTCTTGCTCAAGCCGGCCCACGCCATCACCTTCGGCGAGATCCTGCGCATCATCGACGGCCCGATCGCCCCGCTTCCCTGCCTGTCGATCACCGCCTACCGGAAGTGCGACGATTGCGACGGCGAACAGAGCTGCCAGATCCGCCATGTCTTCGCCAAGGTGGCCGATGCCACCCGCAAGGTGCTGTTCTCGACGACCATCGCCGATGCCGCCCAGCCCGCCCATAGCGCCGAGGTCACCCGGCTTCTTGCCTAAGCCATCCGGCTTGAGGAAAACGCGTAACTGCGCCCGTCTTTCTTCAAGATTTGGTGAAACGCCTTTTCTTAGCGTCGCGATGCTCCACCTGCCTGTCCATTCGGGTAGGGAGAACATCAATGTCTGCACGTTCATGGAAGCGTATGCTCGCTGCTGTCGGGCTGACGGCCGCGTTTGCAACGGGTGCGGCCGCTCATCATGGCTGGTCCTGGGCCGAGGCGGACCAGATCGAGCTGCGCGGCACCATCCAGACGATAACCATGGGTGGGCCGCATCCGACGCTCGACGTCGCGACCGCCGATGACGGCGTGTGGCGGGTCGAACTCGGCAATCCGCGCCAGACGGAACGCTCCGGTTTCGTGGAGGGCGTTGCAAAGCCCGGCGACCAGGTCGTGGCCCTCGGAAACCGTTCGCAGGACCCGAAGGAGAAGCGGATGAAGGCCGTGCGCATCACGATCGGCGAGAAGCGCTACGATATTTATCCCGATCGCATCCGGACGAACTGACCTGCCGTCATGGACGTTCTCGAATGGCTGGCGGCGACGGCGCCCGCAGTCGCGCTCCGGCGCTCTGCGACACTCTATATGTTCGTCAATGCCGCGCATATTCTGGCGATCGGCCTGCTGGTCGGCGCCATTCTGCCGCTCGATCTGAGACTCGCCGGCTTCTTCCGCAAGGTGCCCGTCGAGGCCGTCGCTCCGTTCCTGTCGCGCTCCGCCGGTGTCGGCCTCATCCTGGCGATCGCGACCGGCTTCTGCCTCTTCAGCGTCCGCCCGCTCGAATATGCCGCAAATCCCGCCTTCCTCGCCAAGCTCTGCCTGATCGGCCTCGGCCTTCTCAACCTCCTGGCGGTTCATGTCGGGCGGGGGTGGAAAGGGCTCCTCGCCACCGGCCTCATCCATCCTGGCCTGCGCTTCTCTGCAGCCCTGTCGGCCGCAATTTGGATCGCTGCCGTATTGGCCGGGCGGTGGATCGGATTTCTCTGAAACATCACCAATCACAGACGGTCTATAGCAACTTGCTATGAGGAGGCAGTTGCGTTAAATTTCACATAGCAAAATGCGATGAACGCTTCCGGATTATGCACATCATCACGCAGAAAAAGATTTGGGAAGCGAAAGACCGATGGCCTCAAACGGCCAATGCTCTGGATACCTGGTATCGGTTGATGAAGTCGGCGGAGCCGACGGATTTCGCTGACATGAAATCACTGTTTCCAGCGACAGATAAGGTCGGGCGGCACCACGTATTCGACATTGGCGGCAATAAGCTCCGCTTGGTCGCGGTGGTGCATTACAGATTCAGAAAGGTCTATATTCAGCGGATCATGGACCACGCGGAATATGACAAGGGAGCATGGAAGGGTTAAGCCGATGAGCGCACTTGTAAGACTGGTAAGCGAGCACTGGACGCACGTTGCCCCTCTTCTTGCCATGCCGGCCAATGAGGCTGAGTATGATCGTCTCGTGGAGCAGCTTGACGAGATCCTCGCTGAAGTGGGTGACGATGAGGATCATCCCTTGGCGTTGCTTGCATCGCGCATGGCGGATCTTGTCGAGGCCTATGACGAGAAAACCCGGCCAATGCCTCCCGCGACCGGAGCCGATGCGTTGCGTTATATCATGGCAGAGCGGGGGCTTGGCCAGTCCGAGATGCCGGAACTCGGCGCTCAGTCCGTCGTATCCGAAATTCTGAGTGGAAAACGGCAAATCAATCTTCGGCAAGCGCGCGCGCTGAGCGAGCGATTTCTCATTCCGGCATCAGTATTTCTCTCGCTTTGACGACGGGGTTCACAGCAGAAGAGGCGGCATGACGACAGCGGCTGATGAGGAAAGGCTCCAACGCTCAGCCATCAGCGATCACTGACCGCCGCCCTTGGATTGCGCCACGGCTCCTGGTTCGAGCGTGCCAGCGGCTGTTTGCCGAGAATGTGATCCGCCGCCTTCTCGCCGGTCATGATCGACGGGCCGTTCAGGTTGCCATAGGTGACGTGCGGGAAGATCGAGCTGTCGGCGACGCGTAAGCCGTCGACGCCGATCACACGCGTCTGCGGATCGACTACCGCCATCGGATCGTCCTTGGCCCCCATCTTGCAGGTGCCGCAGGGATGATAGGCGCTTTCCAGATGTTCGCGCAGGAAGGTATCGATCTCATCGTCGCTCCGGACGCCTTCGCCCGGCTGGATTTCCGGCCCGCGATAGTGATCGAAGGCTGACTGCCCGAAGATCTCGCGGGTCAGCCGCACGCAATGGCGGAATTTTTCCCAATCTTCCGGATGGCTCATATAATTGAAGCGCAGCACCGGGTCGGCCTTGGGGTCGGGCGAGCGCAGCGTCACGCTGCCGCGCGATTTCGACAGGTTGTAGCCGACGTGAACCTGGAAGCCGTGGCTTTTCGCCGCCGCCTTGCCGTCATAGCTGATCGCAACGGGAAGGAAATGATACTGGATGTCGGGCTGCTTCAGTCCTGGCGCCGAGCGCAGGAAGGCGCAGGCTTCGAACTGGTTGGAAGCGCCGAGCCCGCCCTTGGAGAGCAGCCATTGGGCGCCTGCCACACCCTGCCAGAACCACGGCAGCCAGGAATAGAGCGACACCGGCTTGGTGCTGACCTGCTGGAAGTAGAACTCCATATGGTCCTGCAGGTTGGCGCCGACGCCCGGCCGGTCCGCCTTCACCTCGATGCCCATCTCCTTGAGATGCTCGGCCGGTCCGATGCCCGACAGCATCAAGAGCTTCGGCGAGTTGAAGGAGGAGGCAGAGACGATCACCTCGCGGTTCGCCTTCACCACTTCGACGCGGCCGTTGCGTTCGATCTCGACGCCTGTCGCCCGTCCGTCCTCGATCACGATCTTGCGCGCGAGCCCATAGACGATCTCGACATTTTGCCGCTTCAGCGCCGGTTTCAGATAGGCATTGGCGGCAGACCAGCGGCGGCCGCGGAAGATGGTCTGCTCCATCAGTCCGAAACCTTCCTGCTTGCTGCCGTTATAGTCCTCCGTCGTTTCGAAACCCGCCTGTTTGCCGGCCTCGACGAAGGCGCGGAACAGCGGATTGGTGAAGCCGCCGCGCTGGACGTGCAGCGGCCCGTCCGTGCCGCGCCAGCCATCCTCGCCGCCATGCGAATGTTCCATCCGCTTGAAATAAGGGAGGACGTCGGCATAGGCCCAGCCGCTGGCTCCGAGCTCTTCCCAGCGGTTGAAGTCCTCGGCATGGCCGCGCACATAGACCATGCCGTTGATCGAGGAGGAGCCGCCGATCACCTTGCCGCGCGGCGCGGTGATGCGCCGATTGTTGAGGTTCGGCTCCGGCTCGGAAAGATAGCCCCAGTTATAGCGCTTCATGCTCATCGGCCAGGCAAGCGCCGCCGGCATCTGGATGAACGGCCCGAAATCGCTGCCGCCCGCCTCGATGACGAGCACACTGTTCTTGCCGTCTTCGGACAAGCGGTAGGCGAGGGCCGAACCGGCGGAGCCGGAGCCGATGATGATGAAATCTGCTTGTTGCATCTTCTTTTTTCCTAGAGGCTGCCCCTCATCCGGCTGCCGCCACCTTCTCCCCGCATGCGGGGAGAAGGGACATGCCGCACCGTTTCGGTATTCCTAAGCGTCCCGTTTGCCACGTCCCCTCGCCCCGTTTACGGGGAGAGGGTTAGGGTGAGGGGCGGGTCTCGCTCCGTTCAATAGGGCGCCGCCACCGGCCCCATACCCACGTAAACCGTCTTCAACTCGGAATAGTGCTCCAGCGCTGCCAGCGAATTCTCCCGACCGAAGCCCGATTGTTTCGAACCGCCGAAGGGGATTTCCACCGGGCAGAGATTGTAGGTGTTGATCCAGAGCGTGCCGGCCTCCAGCCGGTCGACGATGCGGTGGGCGCGGGTGAGGTCGGCGGTGAAGACGCCGCCGGAGAGGCCGAATTCGCTGGCGTTGGCGCGCGCGATCACCTCGTCCTCGGCTTCGAAATCGAGCACCGACATGACGGGGCCGAAGATTTCCTCGCGGGCGATGGTCATGTCGTCGGTCACATCGGCAAAGACGGTCGGCTGCACGTAATAACCTTCACCGGAGACATTGTTCGGAATGCCGCCGCCGGCAATCAGCGTCGCGCCCTCGGCCTTGCCCTTCTCGATGTAGGAGATCACCTTCTCGCGTTGCGCCCAGGAAACCATCGGGCCGATCTGCGTCGCCTCATCCATCGGGTCGCCGATCAGCATCGCCTCGGTGCGCGTCTTCAACCGCTTCAGGAATTCGTCCTTGATGGTCCTCTGCACGAAGACGCGCGTGCCGTTCGAGCAGACCTGGCCGGTCGAATAGAAATTGCCGAGCATTGCCCCGCCGACGGCCGAATCGAGATCGGCATCATCAAAGACGATGATCGGCGACTTGCCGCCGAGTTCCATCGTCACGTGCTTCAGGTTCCCGGCCGCTGCTGCCGCGACCCTGCGCCCCGTCGGCACAGAACCGGTCAGCGACACCTTGGCGACATCGGGATGGTTGACGAGCAGCGGTCCGGTGTCGCGGTCGCCCTGGATCACATTGAAGAGCCCCTTCGGCAGCCCGGCCTCGATGAGGATTTCGGCGATCTTCAATGCGCCGAGCGGCGTGTTCTCGGACGGCTTGAATACCATGGCATTGCCGCAAACGAGGGCAGGGGCCGCTTTCCAGCAGGTGATCTGCTGCGGATAGTTCCAGGCGCCGATGCCGACGCAGACGCCGAGGGGCACGCGCTTGGTATAGGCAAAATCCTGCCCGAGCGGGATATGGGCGCCGTTGAGGCCGGCCGGTGCTACACCCCCGAAGAATTCGAGGGCGTCGGCGCCTGATGTCGGATCGGCGACGATCGTTTCCTGGATCGGCTTGCCGGTATCGAGCGTTTCGAGTTCGGAGAGAGCCCGGTTTCTCTCGCGCATGATGTCGGCCGCCCGTTTGAGGATGCGCCCGCGTGCCATGGGGCTCATCGCCGCCCATTCCGGCTGTGCGCGCTTGGCCGCGGCGATCGCCTTTTCGACGATCGCAGGCGTTGCGGCATGGAGCCGGGCGATCACCTCGCCGGTCGCGGGATAGATGCTCTCGATGACGGTGCCATCGGTATCCTCGACATATTCGCCGTCGATGAAGTGCGAGGCTTTCGGCTGGGCTTTCATGTCATTTGTCCTTGGAAGGTTCGATGTGGTCGTCCCTTCTCCCCTGGGGGAGAAGGTGGCCCGCAGGGCCGGATGAGGGGGCGGCAATCTCGGCCTTACGGCCGCTCGCTCCTGCGTCGCTCACCCCCTCATCTGTCCTTTGGACATCTTCTCCCCGCTGGGGAGAAGGGGAGCTGCTAGCCAGAAGCGCGTTCACATAATCCTCCGTCAGCGCGATCGAGGCTTCGATGCCGATCGGCGCCGATTTCAGACTTTGCCTGATATAGAGCCCGTCGATCATCGCCGCAGCGCCTTCGGCGATGCGTTCTGCGGCGTTGGCGGGCAGGAGCGCCTTGAGATCGGCAAGCAGGTTGGAACGCAGCCGCCTGGCATAGATCACCAGGAAGCGGCGCGTCTCTTCCGAGCGCTGCGCTTCGGCATAGAAGGCAAGCCAGGCGGCGATAGTTTCCGGTGCGAACTGGTCGGCGTGGAAATTGACGCGGATGACGGCCGAAAGCCGTTCGCGCGGCGTCGTCGCTGCCTTGAGTGCAGCTACGGTATCGTCGCGCAACTGTCTGAGCAGGGAGCGGATCGTCTCGATCAGCAATTGTTCCTTGCTGCCGAAATAATGATGCGCAAGGGCAGGAGACACACCGGCCTGGCGCGCGATGTCGGACATGGTGACGGCAAGCGAGCCGTGATCGCCGATCACCCGCAGCGCTGCATCGACCAGCGCCTTGCGGCGCACCGGCTCCATTCCGACCTTCGGCAAACGGACAACTCCCTTGAACTTCCCACTAGAATATTTTTGATTGACTGATCAATCAATAAAAATCTTTCTCGGGCTCATCCCTCTTCGGATCTTTCCCCGGTCAATTGCTGCAACATATTCAAATCCTACCGGGAGGTGCGTTATGGCCGATGTCTTCAACGGGATGCCCACATCCTCTCTGCAGTCGAAATGGATCTGGTTCGTCGGCCTCGGTGTGCTGCTGCTCGTCTGCGGCTTGATCGCGCTCGGCAATCTGATGCTCGCCACCGTCGTCTCGGTCTATTATGTCGGCATGCTCATGCTGTTCGGCGGCGTGATCTATCTCGTTCATGCATTTCAGGTGCGCGGCTGGGATCACGTGTTGTTCTGGGCGCTGAGCGGCCTGCTTTACGTGCTCGCCGGCATCTGCGCCTTCATCAATCCCATCCTGACGTCGGCGGCGCTGACGCTGTTTCTCGCGATCGCCCTTCTCATCGCCGGCGTTTTCCGCACTTGGGTCGGCAGGCGCATGAAGCCCGCCAAGGGCTGGGGCTGGATCGTCGCAAGCGGGGTCACTACGGCGCTGGCCGGCTTTGTCATCGCGCTTGGCTGGCCGGTAAACAGCCTCTGGATCCTCGGCCTTTTCCTGGCCGCCGATCTCATCCTCCAGGGGTGGACGATGATCGCCTTCGGCTTCGGTATCCGCAGATGAAACAGTGGAACGGTTTCTTTTTTGACAAGGCCACGACAGGGGATTAAACTTTAAGGGTTACGGCCTTTCGACTTGCGGGATCGCCTCCGCGTGCGAATGCGTCAGGGCATCGGCGAAATATCGTCGAAGATGCCGAAAATGGTCATACGTCCCCCATGAGGCAGGATTCTGCCTGATCGAAAGTAGGGAGGAAGTCCATGCCGATGGTCACCGTTTCCATCTCTCCGCAGCAAGCGGCGGGCATCCGTGCCGCCGTCGACAATGGCGGTTATGCCTCGAGCAGCGAGGTCGTCCGCGAGGCGCTTCGCCTCTGGGACACCGCCCGCAAGATGGGAGAGTTTCGCGGCGATGTTCTCGATGACGAGGGCGTCCAGTCCGGCGGCAGATGCGTCGCCGACATGTTTGCCGATCACGAGGCGGAACGCCGCCGCTCCGCCTGAGCAAGCTTTTGATTGCATTGGAAAATTTAATGAACGTGAAACGCGTGGGAGGCTCGAGCGCGTTTCACAAAACTTTCATATTGGCGAAAGAGTTTATACTTCCTGGGCGAGGCGAATTGACGCCCTTGCCACTTCCCGCCTTCCCAAGGCTCTGGGGCTGATCTATTCCGAACAATCGGGATCAGGAGGGTCGCGCCATGTCACTGCCTCAGGAAATGCGTTTCGTCGATCTGCCGTCCTTCGGCGGGCCGGAGGTGATGGCGATCGGCAAGCGTCCGCTGCCGGTGCCGGGCGAAGGTGAGGTTCTCCTGCGTGCCGAAGCGATCGGCGTCAACCGTCCCGATATCGCCCAGCGCCAGGGCAGCTACCCGCCGCCCAAGGATGCAAGCCCGATCCTCGGCCTGGAACTCTCGGGTGAAATCGTCGCCGTCGGGCCTGGCGTCAGCGGCTATGGCGTCGGCGACAAGGTCTGCGGCCTCGCCAATGGCGGCGCCTACGCCGAATATTGCATCCTGCCGGCCGGGCAGATCCTGCCTTTCCCCAAAGGATATGACGCGGTGAAGGCCGCGGCCCTTCCCGAAACCTTCTTCACCGTCTGGGCCAATCTCTTCCAGATGGCGGGTTTGACGGAAGGCGAGACGGTGCTGATCCATGGCGGCTCCAGCGGCATCGGCACGACGGCGATCCAGCTTGCCCGCGCTTTCGGCGCCGAGGTCTATGCGACCGCGGGCTCGAAGGAAAAATGCGAGGCCTGCGAAAAACTCGGCGCCAAACGGGCGATCAACTACCGGACCGAGGATTTCGCCGAGGTGATCAAGGCCGAAACCGGCCAGGGCGTCGATATCATCCTCGATATGATCGGCGCGGCCTATTTCGAGCGCAACCTCGCCTCGCTGGCCAGGGATGGCTGCCTGTCGATCATCGCCTTCCTTGGCGGGGCCGTCGCCGAAAAGGTCAATCTCGCGCCGATCATGGTCAAGCGCCTGACGGTCACCGGTTCCACCATGCGCCCGCGCACGGCCGAGGAAAAACGCGCCATCCGCGACGATCTTCTCTCCGAGGTCTGGCCGCTGCTGGAGGCGGGCACCATCGCGCCCGTCATCCACAAGGTTCTCGCCTTCGAGGAGGTGGTCGAGGCGCACCGGCTGCTGGAAGAGGGCAGCCATGTCGGCAAGGTCATGCTGCGCGTCGGCTGAGTGTCAGCGAGACACCGACGGCCAGAATGCCGGGTAAAGCCATCATGAGATAAAGCCAGTGCGCGGCCGAAAGCGCACCCGCGATGCCGCCCGGCTCGACGAGACCGGCGCCGTTGGCGATGCCGAAGTCGAGCGCAGCGAACATATCCTGGTCGGGGCGCGGCGCTGCGCTGCGCCTATCGCATCAGGCCGCATTGACCCTTAAAAGCACGCGGCACTTCAGGCCGGCTGCTGCGCCTGTCGCTTGTTGCTTTCGAGATAGAGCAACGCGCCGATCGCCGCCAAACCCGCCGCCGCGCCGACGAAGGCGGTTCCGGAATAATCGGTGATTTCAGTGCCGAAGGCGAAGAGCCCGGCGCTGATGCCGGCTCCGATGAAGCTGTTGAGCGAGATCAGCGAGCTTCCGAGCCCCGGCCGGTCGGCGATCAGGTCCTGCAGATAGGTGATCGGCACGCTGAGGATTGCTGCCACGCCGCAGGCATTGACGAGGAGCAGCGCGTAGACCTGCCAGCGCGCCGAAACAAATCCGAGCAGCAGCAGATAGGCGCAGTAGATCAGCGAGCCGAAGGCAAGCACATGCACCGTCCGGAAGCGGCGCTGCGCCATGCCCCACATCATCATGAAGGGCATTTCGAGAAAGGCCGTCAGCCCGGCCATGAAGCCCACGTCGACCACCGTGCCGCCTGCCGCATGGATAATGATTAGTGGCGAGAGCATGCCGTTCAGCCGCTGCAGCCCGACGAGCATCGACATGACGAGGACGCGCGCCAGCACATAGGGTACGAAGATCCGCTTCAGTGACGCGATGAAGCCGACTTGACTGGAAGCAGGGCCCGCCGAGCCATTTCCGGGCGCGAAGAAGAAATACAGGCAGAAGCAGGTGCAACTGGCGAAGGCCGCAATCCCATAGGCCGGCGTCATCGACGGCGAATTGACGAGATAGAGGCCGATCAACCCCGGCGCCAGCGCCCACGAACCGGAATAGAGCGCCCGCACCATGGCCGTGATCGCCGCCGCCCGGCCGCGGTCCATCTGGTTGGTCCGGGCGCGCAGGCTGGCGAAGAGCAGCGAATAGGTGGAATTGCTCATCGGCACCAGCAGAAGCGTCGAGAGAATGAAGACCGCAGGGCTGTGGGTGAGCGCGATCGAGCCGAAACCGAGAATGCCGGCGACGGAAAGAGCCAGAACCAGCGGCCGCCGCTCCTTCAGCCTGTCCGACCAGATGCCAAGCGTCAGGCTCGTCGTGACGTTGACGATCGCCGAGACGAAGACCAAGGCCGAATAGGCGCCGTTGCTCATGCCCAGTTCATTGATCCCGATGATCGACTGGTAGGGCACCGTCGAGGCATAGGTGAAGGCGAGCGCGACAAGCGTTGCTGCTGGAATGCGCAGCCTGTTGTCGCCAAGGATCAAAGAGAGGGTGGATGACATGAGGGCGGTTCCTGATCCACCACTCTTAGCCGCATCCGACACATCAGAGAAACGATAGTTTTCGATCGTTTCAGTCAATTCCTGTGATGAGTATTTACGTTAGATTTTCGCTGTCAAACCGGAGAGCCAGAAGTCGATTTGCCCGAACGGAAGAACGTTCCGGAGGAAACCGACCAGAGCTGCCGCAATGGACATCAAGGCCAGCCCCACAAGCGCTCCAAGGATGATTCCGACGCTTGTCTTTTTCGGCCGGCGCGCCAACCAACACGCCAGGCCGAGAGAAACGGCCGTGAAAAATATTCCCAATATGGACTCTGAAATGGATAGGCCTGATTGCAAAACAATTCCTCGAAACGTGAGCTGGGTTGCAGGATAGCGTCTCGATGCTTCCAAACTCAAGGCCTGTGATAGCGGAGGTGGCGCGCTTGGCAGGAGGCGCTATTCCGCTGCGGACGCCCGAGCCCCGGCAAAGCGCTAACCCCGTTGGCTTTCGCGCGCCGACGCGGTATGCCTGCCTCTCCCCGCAGCACCTGGATGAGAGCCCATGACCAATCCCGTCACCGTTGAAGTCACCCGAGGCTTGCTCGTCGAAAGCCGCCATCGCGGCGCGGTGGCCGTCGTCGATGGCGATGGCAAGCTGGTCTTCTCTGTTGGAGATATCGACGCCGTCGTCTTCCCGCGCTCGTCCTGCAAGGCGATGCAGGCCCTGCCGCTGGTCGAAAGCGGTGCAGCCGACGCCTATGGCTTCGGCGACAAGGAACTGGCGCTTGCCTGTGCCTCGCATAATGGTGAGGACGAGCACGTGGCGCTTGCCGCCTCCATGCTGTCGCGGGCCGGCCGCGATGCCGGAGCGCTGGAATGCGGCGCCCATTGGTCGATGAGCCAGAAGGTCTTGATCCATCAGGCCCGCACGCTCAATGCGCCGACTGCGCTTCACAACAATTGTTCGGGAAAACATGCCGGCTTCATCTGCGCCTGCTGCCATCAGGACATCGATCCGAAGGGTTATGTCGGCTACGACCATCCTTTGCAGGCCGAGATCCGTGCGGCGATGGAAAGCCTGACGGGCGCCGTGCTCGGCGCGGAGAGCTGCGGCACGGATGGCTGCTCCATTCCGACCTATGCCGTGCCTTTGCGCGGCCTTGCGCATGGATTTGCCAAGATGGCGACCGGCAACGGCCTGGAGCCCTTGCGCGCCAAAGCCTCCCGCCGCCTGATCGAAGCCTGCATGGCCGAGCCCTTCCACGTCGCCGGCTCCGGCCGCGCCTGCACGACGCTGATGCAGATCGCCCCCGGCCGCATCTTCGTCAAGACGGGCGCCGAGGGCGTCTTCTGCGCCGCGATCCCGGAAAAGGGCATTGCCATTGCGCTGAAATGCGAGGACGGCACGACCCGCGCCGCCGAAGCCATGGTGGCAGCCACACTGGCCCGCTTCTTCGAGACGGAGGAAAAGGTCCACGCAGCCCTGACGGCCTTTGCCACAACCTCGATGCGCAATTGGAACGGCATCCATGTCGGCGATGTCAGGGCTACCTCAGCTTTGACTGAGTGAGCGCGGATTCAACGAGGAAAATATTTGGATGGCAAGATTCGGGTCGTTCGGCGTCGCTGCCGTCGTGGCATTCGGTGCAGGGGTTGGGGGCGCGCAGGCGGCGGAATCCTCAAGTGGTTCGACTAACCCGCTCCTCGGCGGTTTGACGGCTGAGTCCAAGTGCCAAATCCTGGTCGACGCGATGCGCGACAACAACCAGACAGTTATCAATGAGGGTGCCAATGCCGTCGTTGTATCGCTGATGGAGCATTTCGATGTCATAAGGGAGAAATTCGGCGAGAGGGAAGCTCAGCAGCTTCTTGAGCGATCGTTCAAGGGATGTCTCAGCCATCCCGATGAAACAATCTTCAGCCAGGCGCGCGCCTCGTTTCAATCGATTCTTCAAGAGATCAGCCAGCCTGGGTACGGCGACGAACCTGGGCTGGATGATGTCGCTGTCCCCGCAGATGTACAGGCAACGGCCGCAAAACTGCAGGCGATATTGCCCAACGGACCTGTCGCACTAGAGGCCAGCATTACGAGGACGAGCAGCACAAGACCCGGTCACCCTGTCACCTTCGTCGTCAAACCAAGTAAAAGCGGCACGACCCGAGTTCAGGAAGTCTATAGTCCAAGCTTCGTCATGGACCGTGAAGAGCTCGGTCCGGTGCAGCTGAAGTCCAAAAACAACCAGCGGGGCTTTTATGGACCTCAAGAGAACGAGAGGATAACGATCACGACAGCATTGGCGTTGACCGCCTCAACTTGGGTTGCTGGTGCCTCCTTTTCCTTCGATACGGAGATGTCGGGAGGAGCTGGGCACCGGAAAACCTCCTGCACAATTGGCCAGTCGGTCGAAGCGAAGACTGTCCACCCCACTCTTGAAGGCCACGCCTGGCCGCTGCAGTGCGAAGATGCAAGCTGGAAGGAAAGCGGATATTATATCGAGGAGCTTCGCTACTTCTTAGTCATGCACAGTCAATCCGATGACCTCGGCGCCTCTGACTACGCGATCGACCGGATCGAAATCACACGTTAAATCATAGGCCGAAGTGTCACGCTATTCGCTGACACGCAGGGCGATCAGGCCGCGGCGATCGTGCCATTGAGATCGCGATAGGGCTTCAGCCGTTCGGCCGTCGTCTCCGCCGGCACGATCAGTCCGGCCACATCGGCAACGCCAAGCACCGGGCAGGGGGAGACGAGGTCGAACTTTTCTTCGGTCAGCAGGACGTGGGTTTCGGCCGAGCACCGCGCGATATGCCGCTTGATGGCCGCTTCCTCGAAATCGCCGGTGGAAAGCCCGTGCACCGGATGCGCCGCCGTCACGCCGAGGAAGAACAGGTCCGGGCGGAGTTGCGAGATCGCCGCCGCCGCCGCCGCCCCCACCGCCACCATCGAATGTTTGTAGAGCCGTCCGCCGGTGAGGATCACCTCGGCCGTCGGATGATGCTCCAGTTCGGCGGCGATCGTCGGGCTGTGGGTCGCAACCGTCAGCGGCATGGTGCGCGGCAATTGCCTGGCGATCTCCGCCGTCGTCGTGCCGCCGTCGAGGAAGATCATCTGTCCCGGCTTGACCATCGCCGCCGCCTTCGCTCCGAGCCGGGCCTTGATCTCTGATGAAACGCTGCGCCGCGCAGTGAAATCAGGCAGTTCCGGCGCCAGCGGCATCGCGCCGCCATGCACGCGTTTCAACAGCCCCTCCGCCGCCATCTCCCTGAGGTCGCGCCGGATCGTGTCCTCCGAAAGCGCGAACTCCTCGGCCACGCGCTTGGCGATCACCTGGCCGTCGCGGCGCAGGATGTCGAGAATGAGGCTCTTGCGTTGTGTCGTGAGCATTCGACCCTCTGCATGAAGTTGAATGAAATGTCGTGAATATGCACAAGTAGACTCGACATTCAAGAAATATCGTGCATCTTCACGAAGTCCCGTGCATGAGGCCGGGGGGGTCCCGCATCAAAGCGGTGAAGGAGTGGACGATGTTGATTTTGATTGCCGGCCCTTATCGGTCGGGAACGGGCGATGACCCGGAAAAGATGGCCGCCAACCTGAAGCGGCTGGAGGAACCCTCGCATGCGCTGTTTGAGGCGGGCCATGTGCCGATGATCGGCGAATGGGTGGCGCTGCCGATCTGGCACGCCGCCGGCGGCAGGTCGGTCGGCGACGCGCTCTACGAAGAGATCTTCCACCCGGTCGCCGGCCGTCTGTTGCAGCTTTGCGAAGGCGTGCTGCGCCTGCCGGGCGATTCCAAGGGCGCGGACAACGATGTGCGGATTGCGAGAGAACGCGGCATCCCCGTCTGGCATCGGCTGGAAGACGTGCCGGGCTGCGGCTGAATGCGAGGGAGGAGCCGGAAATTGCCGGCTCCTCCTGATCCCGCCGGTTCCGGCTCGCCCACCCCTGCGCTATAAGGCGTGCCGAAAGGGAGTCGAGAACCATGCTGACATTGTATTACGCCTCGGGAACCTGCGCGCTCGCCAGCCTGATTGCGCTGGAAGAATCCGGTCTGACCTTCGAAGTCAGGAAGATCAGTCTTCGCGACGGTGAGCAGCGTTCGCCGGAATTTCTGAAGCTCAATCCGAAGGGGCGCGTGCCGGCGCTCGTCACCGATCGCGGTGTGCTGACGGAAACGCCGGCGATTCTGGCCTACATCGCCCATATCGCGCCGGCCGCCAAGCTGGCGCCGCTCGACGATGCCTTCGAATTTGCGAGATTGCAGGCCTTCAACAGCTACATCTGCTCGACTGTGCATGTGAACCATGCCCATCGCCCGCGCGGCTCCCGCTGGGCTGATGATCCGGCGGCGATAGAGGCGATGAAGGCCAAGGTGCCGCAAAACATGGCCGATTGTTTCACGCTGATCGAGCAGACCATGTTCGAAGGACCGTGGGTGATGGGCGAAGCCTATTCGATCGCCGATCCCTATCTCTTCACCATGACGGGCTGGCTGCCTTCGGACGGTGTCGATGCCGCCCGTTTCGAAAGGGCGAGCGATCACCACGCCCGCATGCTGCAACGCCCCGCCGTCCAGCGGGCGCTGGCCTACGATCAGGCCTGAAAACCTGCGGCAAGCTTTTTCGGCGCCCGGAACAGCCAGGCGCCGATCAGCCGCAGCCGCAATTCCTCGTCCCCGATCATTGCCGCTCGTATCGGCAGATGTGGCCAGCCTCGATAGTGATCGGTCTGGAAGTAGATCTCGGGCGCCATTTCGAGCAGATGATCCTTATCGTCGAGCCCAATCGAAATCACGATCGTCTCGGCGTTCTTCACCGCAACGAAACTCTTGCCGGCCACCTTCAGCGCCGGGTTCCCATAGGACGTGCTTTCCTCGATATCGGGCAGGCCGGCTTCCGCCGCCAGCCGCTTCAGGCGCTCGAAGATCGCATCGACATCGTCGGCCATGGCTCCGCCCTTCTTCTCGGGTCGAAGCCTAGCATGTTTTTACGCGCATTTCGCCAATTGCGGTTTGGTCTCGGCGCCATAGGCTGCCGGCATGCCGAGCGGCAGATCGGCGATTTCGCGCATCGACATGCGCTCGACCTCCGGGTGCTGCAGCGGATCATTCTTCCATGGCGGATCTGCAACATCGGTGCTGGTCAGGCTGAGGGCGGGTTTCAAGAAAAACTTCAGCAATGACATGGCATGCCTCGCTTTCTTCAAAGGGAATCTGGGAGCTCAGTGGCCAGCGCCATTGAGCTTGCTATGTGCAATATCGGCCCCGATGGTCAGATTTTCAATTGAGATTGACGAGCCTCTGTTATAGAAAAACTATATGAAGAACCTGAACTCGGTGCATCTTAACGGCCTGCGCGCGCTGGAAGCCGTCGGGCGTCTCGGCTCGCTCCAGGCGGCGGCTGAAGAGCTCGGCGTCTCGGTCGGCGCCGTCAGTCAGCAGGTCATCAAGGCAGAAGCCCAATTGGGTTTGGTGATCTTCGAGCGCACCGCCAGAGGGATGATCGTCAGCGAAGCGGCCCGGCCCGTGCTCTTCGCGCTCGGCGAGGGTTTTGCCCGTCTTTCGGCGGCCGTGTCGATCGCCCAGCGCAAGGACGATACGATCCTCACCATATCGGTGGCGCCGGTTTTCGCTGCCCGCTGGCTCGTCTGCCGGCTTGACCGCTTCGTCGAACGTCACCCGGACATCAAGCTGCGGCTGGACGCGACGACCAATCTCATCAATCCGGCCCTCTGCGACGTCGATATCGGCATCCGCGTCGGCGCCGGCCAGTGGCCGGATGTGAAGGCCGAACTGCTCTTGCAGCAGGAGGTCTTTCCCGTCTGTTCGCCCGAGATGGCCGCGAAATTGAAGAAGCCCGCCGATCTTCTCGAACTGCCGGCCATCATCGATGGCCGCGCCATGTTTTCCTGGGAGGTCTGGATGCGCGAGGCGGGCCTGTCAGGCGCCACGCTTGCGACCCGCCACGTCTTCAACGATGCCTCGCTCTGTCTCGATGCGGCCATCGCCGGGCAGGGCGTCATGCTTGCCTGGCAAACGCTGGCCGCATTTGCGCTCGCCGAAGGCCGGCTGGTCGCCCCCTTCGGCATTCGCGCGCGTACCGGCTTCGGCCATTACTTCGTCACAGCCGATGGCGTGCGCGAGCCGAAGAAAGTCAGAGATTTCAAGGCATGGATCCGCGAGGAAATGGCCGGCACGCTGACCCTTTTCCCGTAGTTTAAACCTCGACCGGCTCCTTGCCGCGGGCCGCCTGCATGGCTTTGTAGGCCGGGCGGGATTGGCAGCGTGCGATCCAGGCCTTGATGTTCGGATGCGCTTGGAAAAGGGCCTCTTCGCTCTGGGCGTATCGCAGCACCTCGGCGATGTTGAGGTCGGCGACGGTAAAGCGGTCTCCGACAATCCACTGCCGGCCGGCAAGGTGGCTTTCGAGAGCCGCGAACGGCCGGCGCAGCGAGCGGCAGGCGACGGCGATCGTCTGCTTGCCGTCCTCGCTGTTTTCGAGCCCGTTATCGTAGGTGAGCACGATCTTCACCGTTTCGGGTTCGACCTGCGATGCCGCCCAGACCGTCCACATCGTCAGCAATCCGTCTTCTTCGACGGTTTGTCCGGAAAGCGGCCCGCCATGCTTGCGCGCAAGATAGAGATTGATCGCCAGCGATTCGTGCATGACGAGATCGTCGTCCTTGATGCTGGGGATCTGCCCCATGGGGTTCACGGCGAGAAAGTCAGGCGAGTGGGTGTTGAGCGGCGCTTTATCGGACAGCGGGCTTGCCAGCCGCCTTGCCTGCAGCACCGGCACGGACTGGAACTGAAGCCCGAGTTCCTCCGCCATCCAATAGACGCGTGACGCACGCGACCGATAGACTCCGTAGATCGTCAGCATGAAAGATACCCCTCGATATGTCCCGGATGACCGTAAATGCTAGGTCAGTCCCGGAAAAGTCCTTGCCGCTGATGGAACGATGAAAGCTTTTGATGCTGCGCCGTTCCTCACATCACCGGCGGCGTGGGCGCCGATACTATTGTCTTCAAGGCGCTGGCCGACACGACGGTCGCCGTTGCGGCGGGGATTCGATCTTCGACTTTTCGAGCGGCGGCGACCGAAATGGTTCTGCGGTGTCGTTGCTTGTCAGGAGGTCCGGTTTCGCTCGACGGTGAGCTTCGCATAGGGCGAGCCGCCGCTTGCCAGTTCTCCCGACACTTTCTTCTCCCACTGAAAGCCGAGAACCGCTCCTTCGGAGGTTTCCTGAAACACATTGTCGGTAATGACGGCGGTTCCGGCGCCGTCGGCGACCGAGACCGCACATCCCACAGGCGTCTTGCGCACCACATTGCCGTTGACGATGACATTTCTGAGATAGGGACCCCAGCCGATCTGCAACCCCCAGCGCGGCGCGCCCTCGATCGCATTGCCTGAGATCAGCGTGTCGGCCTCCGCGGCAATGCCGATGCCGAAACCGACCTCGTGCTTATAGGGGCCTTTCAGCGTCAGGTTGCGCACCACATTGCCGGTGACGCTCGCGAGCCGCCCGCCCTCGTCGAAATTGGCGATCGAAATGCCGTTCGCCGCCCCGTCGATCAAATTGCCGGATACGACGGCGCCCTCGAAGGCGAATTCGACATAGATCGCCGTCTCGCCGGAGCGCCGGCATTGGTTGCTGTTGATCTGGATATCGGAGGCCGAATTGGCGCGGATCGCCGTGAAGGCGCAGTCGGAGATATGGTTGTTCACCACCATCACGCCGTCGGCGCGGAAGATATTGATGCCGTTGCCGTTTTCGCCGGTGCCGCCGTCATTGGCGCGAATGTTGGAGATGCGGTTTCCGGAGACGACCGTGCCATCCTCCGCCTTCTTCCAGCGGTGCACCAGGATGCCGCCATTGCCGCAATCAGAGACCGTATTGCCCGATATCGAAAGATTTGCCGATTCTACCGCATAGAGCCCGGATTGGGCCGCGCCCGAAATACGGCTGCGCTCGATCCGCCCGCCGCAGCGCTCCAATTGGACGCCGTGCTTGCGGCTGCCGCCGATCTCGCAATTGTCGATCAGCACCTCGTCGACGCCGGTGAACTGCAAGAGCCCGCCGGCGTAGTCGCCGAGCCGGCGGTTGCCGCCGTCGATGACGAGATTGGAAAGCTCGACCCGCCGTACGTTTTCGGCGGCGAAAAGGTGGCCTTCGCCGGTATAGACGATCCGCGACGCCCCGGGCACGCCTGATATGCGGGTGTTGTCGGGCAAGGTGAGGTTGGAGACCTTGTAGGTGCCGGGCGGCAGAAAGACCGGCACGTTCTCGCGCGCCGCCTGCTCGATCATCTGCTGAAGATTTCGCGTCTTGCGGTCGCCGCTTTCGGGAATGGCGCGATATTCCGCCGCGTCGATCGCGCCGCGCAGCTTCGGCTCGGCCGCCGCCGCCAGCGGCGAGGCGAGGGCGCGCGGCGCCATCCCTCCCGCAACGGCCGAGGCGGCGAGAAGCAGAAGCATGTCGCGACGTGAAGGCATTCCGGGATCTTGTGTCATGGCCGGCCTGTAGCAGAAAACATGCCAGGTCCGCATGTATCCTTTTGGTGCAGGCGGCCGAAATTGCAGTCACCGTCGCAGATAAGGGCAGGATATCGCCGTGGATATTGTCGTCTCGTTCACCCTTTCATTTAAGCAAGCCGAAGGAAATGCCGAATACTCTGAAAGAGAGTTTCATTGACTATGCGGGATACGGCCTTCGGCCGCCGGGGAGAATGGGGTCATGCCTGAATTGAGTGCCAGGCGATGGGAATCGACCGATGCCCTGACCGCTGAAACGCGCCGTATCGTGGCCGCGACGGAGGCAATGATGGCATCGACTGCCCACCATCTCTCCGAAGGCATCGAGAATCTGCGCCTCAAGGCGATCGTCCACGAGCTTCCGGACTTTCTGTACGTCAAGGACCGCGACAGCCGCTTCGTCTTCGCCAATGCCATCACCGCCAGTTGCCTCGGCCTCAAGAGCGCAGCCGAGATCACCGGCAAGCGCGATTTCGACCTGTTCGATTTCGAGACGGCTCGCCGCCACTTCGACATCGAACAGCAGATCATGGCGACGGGTGAAGCCCGCATCGACATGGAGGAGACGATCGCTCTCCCTGGGGCTGCCAAACCGATATACCGGCTGACCTCGAAGATACCGCTGCGCAACGATCGCGGCGAGATCGTCGGCCTGATCGGCGTTTCCCGCGACATCACCGAGCGCAAGCTGCAGGAGGATCTTTATCGCGGCCAGGCGAACCTGCTTGAAATGATCGCCCGCAACGAGCCGCTGCCGATGATCCTCGAGGCGCTCGTGCTGATGATCGAGGCGCAATTGACCGGCATCGACGGGTCGGTGCTGTTGCTCGACGGCGAGGGCACCAGGCTTTATCACGGTGCTGCTCCCAATCTGCCCGGCGGCTACAGCCGCCTCATCGACGGCGTCACGATCGGCCCCAAGGTCGGCTCCTGCGGCACCGCCGTTTGGCGGGGCCAGACTGTCATCGTCGAAGATGTGATGAGCGATCCGCTCTGGGAGGATTTTCGCGCACTGGTCGCGCCCTTCGGTTTCCGCTCCTGCTGGTCGACGCCGATCGCTACTTCGAAGAACAACGTGCTCGGCACCTTCGCACTCTATTCGAAGGAAGTCCGCCGGCCGAGCGAGCACGAGACGAAGCTGGTGGCGCTCGCCACCCACATCGCCGGCATCGCCATCGAGCGCAAGCGCGTCGATGACCGCATCCATTTCATGGCCCATCATGACGATCTGACGGGCCTGCCGAACCGTGCTTTCCTGAAGGAGCGGCTGGCCAATATCCTCGACCAGGCCCGGCGCAACAATCGCAAGGTCACCGTCGCCTATATCGATCTCGACAACTTCAAGGACGTCAACGACGGTCGCGGCCATGCCGCCGGCGACGAGGTGCTGAAGGAGATCGCGGTGCGCATGGTCAACAGCGTGCGGGCTTCGGATATGGTTGTGCGTCTCGGCGGAGACGAATTCCTTGTCGTTCTCGTCCACCAGTCGAGCCATGATGCCGGCATCATGCGCCGCCTTCGCGAGTTGCAGAAGGCGATCAATCGGCCGGTCCACGGCGAGGAAGGCGAGTTCATCGTCACGTCGAGCATCGGCGTCGCCTCCTTCCCCTTCGATGGTGTGACGTCGGAGGAACTTCTCGCCAATGCCGACCGCGCCATGTACCGAGCCAAGGAACTCGGCCGCAGCACGTTGCAATATCACGATGGCGTCGGCAGCACGCCAGTCGGGATGCCGCTCAGTGAGCGGGAGGAACTGCACCAGGCGATCACCGGCAACCAGCTTTTCCTGGAATACCAGCCGCAGGTCGATGTCGCCACAGGCCGCATCACCGGGCTCGAGGCGCTGGTACGCTGGAACCATCCGGCAAAGGGCAGGGTGCCGCCGGTCAATTTCATTCCGCTCGCCGAAGAGACGGGCCTCATCGTCCCCCTCGGTCTCTGGGTGCTGAACGAGGCGTGCCGTCAGGCCCGCCGCTGGCAGGATATGGGGCTGACGCCGATGACGATCGCCGTCAATGTCTCCGCCAAGCAGTTCGCCGATCCGGATTTCACGGCTCACGTCGCCGAAGCGCTTGAGCGTCACGGCCTGCAGTCCCATTGGCTGGAGTTGGAGGTCACCGAGAGCGTGGTGATGCATGATGCCGAACGCGCGCTCGCCATGATGGAATCGCTGCGTGCGCTTGGCGTGCGCCTGTCGATCGACGATTTCGGTTCCGGCTATTCCAGTCTCGCGGCGCTGAAGACCTTCCCCTTCGACCGCCTGAAGATGGACCGTTCGCTGGTCGAAGCCCTGCCGGGTGACAAGACCGCCGTCGCCATCGTCTCGGCCGTCATTTCGCTGGCGCAGACGCTGAAGCTTTCGGTTCTCGCCGAAGGTGTGGAGACCGACGCCCAGCTGGATTTTCTGCGCCAGGCACGCTGCGAGGAGGCGCAAGGCTACCGCTTCTCGAAGCCGGTTTCTCCTGACGAGATTGCCGCATTGCTCAAAGCAGGCAATCTCTGAGCTCTATTTGACAAGCTTGCCGATCGCCTCGATCTCGTTCGTCCATATGCCTGCCGCATAGTCCTGCGGCAGCCGCGCCAGTTGCGCGGGATCGTCGATGCCGGTGGAAAAATCGCTGCCGCGATAGGGGCCGATCACGAAGACCTCCGTTCCGGCATCCTCCATCCGGTTGAGGAAACGGTCCGGCCAGCCCCAGAGCCACGGCGCGATATTGACCGGCACCAGCATCATCCGATGTTTGCAGTCCTCCGGCATGAGACCCGTCCAGCCATAGCCGATATAGCCGAGCAGGCAGCCCTTCAGGCTCTTGCGCGAGGCCGTCCTGATATCGGGCACGAGCCGGCGCACCATATCGATCGGCTCGTCGCCGCCATAGACGATGATCTCCGCCCGCCGCTCGCTGGAAAGCCCGTTGAGCACAGCGGCCAGTTTTTCCCCTTCGGAAGGATCGCGGCTCTTGACGTTGATGAGGAAACGCCGGTCGGGAAAGGCCGAAAGCACCTCGGCAAGCGTCGGCATCATGCCGATGCCCTTGCCGCGGAAGGGAAAGGTCTTGCCGCCATCTGCGGTGTAGCCATAGCCGATGTCGAGCGTCTTCATCTCCGCCATCGAATGCTCGCGCGTGACGCCGTGTCCATCGGTGCGGCAATCGAGCGTCCAGTCGTGAAAGACGGCGAACTCGCCGTCGGTCGTCGGGTGCACGTCGATCTCGACGATATCGGCGCCGGCGGCAAAGCCTGCCTGCATCGACGGAATCGTGTTTTCCAGATAATCGTGCTTCGGCGGCAGCATGCGCGCGGCCGTGCAGGTGTCGTTCTTCAGATCGGTCTCGTCGAACCGCTGGGCGATGCCGCGGTGGGCGAGCAGTTCCGGCTTTCCAGGCCGATGCTCCGCCAGCAGGCTGGTGTTGTTGAGATAGATGCCTGTGCCGGCGACCGCAACCGTCGCCGCGCAAATGAGAAGCTTCCTGCCCAATGTCATTCCCCCTGATCGCGTTAAACGTGCAAGGGCTAGAAAGCGATTCCGGTTGTTCTTAGGCTCTTTTCCGGCTTTTCTATGCCATCGGTTTATTCGCAGGGCAGGACCTCTCTCATGGAACCACGCGACGACGAACTCACCCATTTTGAAGCGCATGGCGCGGCTCCCTTGCCGCCGGCCGCCGTGGAAGGTCATCTCGAACATGACGGCGCCCGCATATGGTATGCGACCTACGGCGCCGGCCCTGCGGTCATCCTGCTGCATGGCGGCCTCGGCCATAGCGGCAACTGGGGCTATCAGGTGCCGGCGCTCGTTCGCAGCGGCCGCCGCATCGTGCTCGTCGACAGCCGCGGCCATGGCCGAAGCAGCCGTGATTCCCGTCCCTATAGCTATGAACTGATGGCCGCGGACGTCCTCGCCGTCATGGACGAACTGCATTTGGAAAAGGCGGCCGTCGTCGGCTGGAGCGACGGCGCCTGCATCGCCCTGATCCTCGCGATGACGGCGCCCTCACGCATTGAGGGCATCTTCTTCTTCGCCTGCAACATGGACCCGAGCGGCACGCTGGAATTCGTTCCGAGCCCGGTCATCGACCGCTGTTTCGGCAGGCATGCCAAGGATTATGCGGCATTGTCGGCCACGCCTGACGACTTCGGCGCGTTCGTCGAGGCGGTTAGCCTGATGATGCGGACGGAGCCGAATTGTGATGCCTCCGACTTGGCCAAAATCCGCGTGCCGGTCGCAATCGTGCTCGGCGAGCACGACGAGTTCATCAAGCCGGACCATGCGGAATATCTCGCCCGCAGCATTCCCAATGCGCAGATGATCTACCTGCCTGGGGTCAGCCATTTCGCGCCGTTGCAGCGGCCGTCGCAGTTCAACGCCGCGGTGCAATCCTTCCTCGACGGGATCTCTTGATGAAGACGGCGGCCTCTGGCCTCGCGCCCATTTCCCGCTATCTCTCGTTTCATGAGAGCTGACGCGCTGCTTTATCCTGCCCCGGAGGGGCTCTACTGTCCGGAGGGCGGTTTTTACGTCGACCCGGTGCGCCCGGTCGAGCGGGCGCTCATCACGCACGGACATTCGGATCACGCACGGCCGGGGCATGTGAATGTGCTCGCCACGCGCCAAACGCTCGATATCATGCGCCTGCGCTATGGCGAGGGTTTCTGCGCCAGCGAGCAGGCAGTTTCCTTCGGCGAGGAACTGTGGGTGAACGGCGTCAAGGTGAGCTTCCACCCCGCCGGCCATGTGCTCGGTTCGGCCCAGATCGCCGTCGAAAAGAACGGCACCCGCATCGTCGTCTCGGGCGACTACAAGCGTCGCCCCGACCCGACCTGCACGGCCTATGTTCCGGTTCCCTGTGATGTCTTCATCACCGAGGCGACCTTCGGCCTTCCGGTCTTCCATCATCCCGACCCCATGGATGAAACCGGCAAGCTGCTGGCGTCGCTACGGCAATTTCCCGAGCGCACCCATCTCATCGGCGCCTATGCGCTCGGCAAGGCGCAGCGCGTCATCCGCCTGCTGCGCGATGCCGGATATGCCGAGCCGATCTATATCCATGGCGCCATGGAAAAGCTCTGTGACTATTACGTCGCGCAGGGCATCGATCTCGGCGAGCTGCTGCCGGCGACGATCGAGAGCCGCGACAAATCCGCCTTCAGGGGCGCCGTCGTCATCGGCCCGTCATCGGCCTTCGCCGACCGCTGGGCCCGGCGCTTCAACGAGCCGCTGCCGGCCTTCGCCTCCGGCTGGATGATGGTGCGCCAGCGCGCCAAGCAGCTCGGCGTCGAACTGCCGCTGGTCATTTCCGATCATTGCGACTGGCCGGAACTGACGGAAACGATCCGCGAACTGCACCCGGCCGAGGTCTGGGTGACGCATGGCCGCGAAGAAGCGCTGGTGCGCTGGTGCCAGCTGCAGGGCATCAAGGCCAAACCGCTGCATCTGGTGGGCTATGAGGATGAAGGGGATTGAAGATGGAGTTTGCTGCTGAAAACCCCTCCCCAACCCCTCCCCACAAGGGGGAGGGGCTGCCGCCTCGCGCCCATCGCATTCCATTCCTGACGGTCCGGCATGCAGCAACGTTGCTTTGGAGCGAGGCGGTGCCGCAGCTTAGCCCCTCCCACCTGTGGGGAGGGGTTGGGGAGGGGTCTTTTCTCCACGGCAGGAGGCGCCGATGAAAGCCTTCGCCGACCTCCTCGACCGCCTGGTCCTGACCCCCAGCCGCAACGGCAAGCTGAAGCTGCTCACTGATTATTTCCGCGACACGCCGGACCCCGACCGCGGCTACGGCCTCGCCGCCATTGCCGGTACGCTGGAGGTTCGCAACGTCAAGCCCGCCATGCTGCGCGAACTGGTGCTGGAGCGCATGGATGAAGTGCTGTTCCGCTATTCCTACGACTATGTCGGCGATCTCGCCGAAACCATCTCGCTGGTTTGGGACAATGAGAGGGATATAGACCGATCGGCGCTTGCCCAGCCGCGTCTCGGCGAGGTCGTCACCCGCATGAATGCGCTCGGCCGCACCGAAGTGCGCAGCTTCGTGCGCGACCTCCTCGACCGGCTGGATTCTTCCGGCCGTTTCGCCTTCATCAAGCTTGCGACCGGCGCCATGCGCATCGGCGTATCGGCCCGCCTCGCCAAGCAGGCGCTCGCTGATCTCGGCGGCAAGGACGTCACCGAGATCGAAACCCTCTGGCATGGCTTGCAGCCGCCTTACGAGACATTGTTCGAATGGCTGGCGGGCGGCGGCGAAAAGCCGGTGCTGGCGACGCCGGCGATCTTCCATTCCGTCATGCTCGCCAATGCGGTGGAGGAGGGCGATCTCGACAGTCTCGATCCGGCCGATTATGCGGCCGAATGGAAGTGGGACGGTATCCGCGTCCAGCTCTCCCGTTCCGGCGACCGGCGCAAGATTTATTCCCGCTCCGGCGACGACATTTCAGGCGCCTTTCCCGATGTTCTCGAGGCGATCGATTTTTCCGGCGTGATCGACGGAGAACTGCTGGTCGGCGGCACCGCGCGATCGAACAGCCCGACCCGCACCTTCTCCGATCTGCAGCAGCGCCTGAACCGCAAGACGGTGACGGCGAAGATGCTCGACGACTACCCGGCCTTCATCCGCGCCTATGACCTGCTCTTCGATCGCGAAGAGGATGTCCGCGGCCGCACCTATGTCGATCGCCGCGACCGCCTGGCTGAGATCATCGAGCGCGCGCCCCACGACCGTTTCGATCTGTCGCCGCTCGTTCCCTTTTCGTCCTGGCAAGAGCTCGACGATCTGCGCGCCGCCCCGCCCGATCCCGTCATCGAGGGCGTGATGATCAAGCGTCGCGACAGCATCTACCAGGCCGGTCGTATGAAGGGGCCTTGGTTCAAGTGGAAGCGCAATCCCTTTAATGTCGATGCGGTGCTGATGTATGCCCAGCGCGGCCACGGCAAGCGCTCCAGCTATTATTCCGATTTCACCTTCGGCGTCTGGGCCGATGATGAGGACGGCGAACAGCTGGTCCCCGTCGGCAAGGCCTATTTCGGTTTCACCGATGCCGAACTGGAGCTGCTCGACAAGTTCGTGCGCAACAATACCACCGAGCGCTTCGGCCCGGTGCGCGCCGTGCGTGCCGACAAGGATTTCGGCTTCGTCGTCGAAGTGGCCTTCGAAGGCATCAACCGTTCGACGCGGCACAAATCGGGCGTCGCGATGCGCTTTCCCCGCATCGCCCGTCTTCGTCCCGACAAGCCTTCATACGAGGCCGACAGGCTGCGCACGCTGATCGCCATGATCGACGCCAAGTCGGAGTGATCAGGCATCCCCTGCGCGACAATGCCGCAGTGCGATATTTTCAACAGGATGTGTATTGGCGGCATCGCTCTTCCGGTGCAAATCTTGTGGGGCCGGGGAAATGATTTGGGTGCTGCGTTATGAGCTCGCATGAACGAAATTCCTTTTTCCGCCAACGCCGGGCCGTGCTGGCCGGTCTCGCCGGCGCGCTCGTCCTGCCGCGCATCGCGGCGGCTTTCGACGTCCCGGACGAGCCGCGCCTTGCCAAGCACGACTACGCCGCGGTCCGCCGCCATTTCCACACGAAGCTGCTGAAAAAGGGGCCGGCGCCCGACAAGTACGAACCGTTGAATGCGCCCGCCGACGCCGACAAGATCTTCTACCGCTCCGGTTACGGAGGCGAACTCGAACTGGCGGCCTGGGTGTCCAAATACAAGCGCGAGCGCACGGCCAAGCCCGCCGTGCTTTTCCTCCACGGCGGCAATGCCATGGGTGTCGGCCACTGGCAGCTGATGAAGCCCTATATGGATGCCGGTTATGTCGTGATGATGCCGTCGCTGCGCGGCGAAAACGGCCAGATGGGCAATTTCTCAGGCTTCTACGACGAGGTCGACGACGTTCTCGCCGCCACCGAGCGCCTGGCCCACCTGCCGGGCGTCGATTCTCAGCGCGTCTTCATCGCCGGCCACAGCATCGGCGGCACGCTGACCATGCTGGCGGCGATGAGCACGCATAAATTCCGCGCCGCCGCGCCGATTTCCGGCAATCCGAACGCCTTCCGCTTCTTCAATCGCTATCCCGAGGATATCCGCTTCGACGACAGCGATACGCACGAATTCGAAGTGCGCTCGGCGCTGTGTTATGCCCATAGCTTCAAATGCCCGGTCCGTGTCGTCCACGGCACCGAAGAGGCCCATTTCAACGATCGCGCCGATCTGCTTGCGCGGCGCGCCCGCGCCGCCGGCATCCATATTGAAACCGACACCGTCGCCGGCAATCACACCTCGGCGCTGCCGGCCGAGATCGAACAGAGCATCCGGTTCTTCCATGGAGTGGCGGCGTGAGCTTGCCGGCCGGGCCCAGCGTAATGGATGATTGATCCTGTGAACCCGCCTCCGCTGACAGCGACGGCGGGTTCATTGTTTCCTGATCTTGCTCTTTCCGCCTCAACACAAGCCTCACGCCAGCCGCGGATGCCATTGTCGGGACAGATATCGCTGTCTCGCCGATCGTTGATAAGGGTGGTTCCATGAATTTTCTGCGCCGGGTTTTCCCGATTGCCGGGCTTGTGATCGTTGTCGCGTCGCTGAGCGGCTGCAACATCCTCGTCCCCGATGTCGCCGCCGATTCGCCCGCCCGCTTCGTGCAGGAAACCTCGCCGGTGTTCTATCAGCCGCCGGGTGTCGATCCGCGCCGGGTGCGGCCGATTCCCGATCAGCCGGTGCCGCAGACGCGTGAACTCTACAAGACCCAGTTCCACCAGACCTATGGCCTGCCGGTCTCCAATCCCGTGCATGCGGCGATGTATGGCGAGCAGCGCGACGAGGATTTCACCCTGCCGTCGATCCCGGTCAGCCGTGTGCAGCCGCAGTTCCTGCGCCAGGAAGTCGATTATCAAACGACCGAGCGCCCCGGCACCGTGGTCATCGATACCAAGTCGCGGTTCCTCTATTTCGTCGAGGGCAATGGCAAGGCGATGCGCTACGGCGTCGGCCTCGGACGTGACGGTTACGCCTGGTCCGGCCGCGGCGTCATTCAGTGGAAGCAGAAATGGCCGCGCTGGACGCCGCCGGTGGAAATGGTCTCGCGCCAGCCCGAGGTTCGTCCTTTCGCAGCGGAAAACGGCGGCATGAATCCGGGCCTTCAAAATCCGCTCGGTGCACGCGCCATGTATATCTTCAAGGACGGCCAGGATACGCTCTACCGCATCCACGGCACGCCCGACTGGCAGTCGATCGGCAAGGCCACTTCATCAGGCTGCGTGCGCATGCTCAATCAGGATGTCATCGATCTCTATAACCGCGTTCCCGCTAAGGCCGAGATCGTTGTGATGTAGCGCTGCAACAGCGCTACCCATTTGTCCGCCTGCAGCCGGACACGTCTGCGTGAAGCTATGGTTTATTTGGCGCAAGCCGATAGATCTTTTCTTGTCGTTATCGGCATTGGACGAATCACCGGTTACCAGGTGCTTCGTTCGGCTTTCGCATCAACAGGAACTCAGTCCCGCGTCATGAGCTTCGATAGACATCTCTCCCGCCGCAATTTTCTTTCCTTGTCTGCGGTGACCGCGGCCTCCGCGCTCACCGGCTGCGCCTCCTCGGCCAACACGGTGACGTCAGGCGATACGAGGATCATCTACCGCTCGCCCGTTCGCCTGTTCCAGTCCATGGGGACGTCGAGCGTGCCGAGCGACGCCGAACTTGCCGTCATGTACGGTCCCGTCGAAGACGGCGGCTTCCTCATCCCCGCCGTGCCCTACGAGCAGATCGATCCGCGCTATTATCGCCAGCGGGTCGTCGACCCCACCGGACAGCGTCCCGGCACCATCGTCGTCGATACTCCGTCGCGTTTCCTCTACCTCGTCGAGAGGGACGGCATGGCGATGCGCTACGGCGTCGGCATCGGCCGCGAAGGTTTCGCCTGGCAGGGTTCGGGCGTCATTCAGTGGCGTCAGAAATGGCCGCGCTGGAAGCCGCCGAACGAGATGGTCGCCCGCCAGCCGGAGCTCGTCAAATATTCGATCGAGAACGGCGGCATGGAGCCGGGCCTGAAGAACCCGCTCGGCGCCCGCGCGCTCTACATCTTCTCGAATGGAGAGGATACGCTCTACCGCCTGCACGGCAATCCGGACTGGCGCTCGATCGGCAAGGCCGTTTCATCAGGCTGCGTCCGGCTGATGAACCAGGATATCATCGATCTCTACGATCGAGTCCCGACAAAAGCGCCGATCGTCGTCTGGCAGTAAAATGTCGCCGAGGCGGCCGCGATCCGGCCGTCTCGCCCGATTTTCCGCTGACAAGCGCTGTCCTCCATCCGTCTGCCGACGATTTTATTTTCGAAATAGCATTGCTTAATTCGATGAATGACCTACATGGGGCGTATCGAATATTGCTTGTGACCTTTGTCCACGCGCTGCGCTGAAGCGCTTCGTCAGATCTCGTCTCAACATCGATATTGCCGGCGGACATCCTGCCCCGGCTGCACTTAAACGGTTGATAAGGAGATCGTTATGAATTCAGGCGTCGTCAAGTGGTTCAATGGCACCAAGGGCTATGGCTTCATCCAGCCCGATGATGGTTCCACGGACGTTTTCGTCCATATCTCGGCGGTTGAGCGTGCCGGTATGCGGGAACTCACCGAAGGCCAGAAGGTCAGCTACGATCTCGTCCGCGATAAGAGGTCCGGCAAGAATTCGGCTGATAACCTTCAGGCCGCATGATTTGTCGTTTGTCCGTGCTGAGCACCTACCAGCAGCGGGCTGAGTGACTGTAAGAGGTCGGGTCCACGCCCGGCCTTTTTATTTTGACCGCCGAGCCGATCCTGAAGCTTTCGAGCAGAAGATCATGATTTCATTATTGATAGCGCGGCCTTATCGCCAACAGGAAGGATATCGTTTTGCAGGTACTCGTCAGGGATAACAATGTCGATCAGGCGCTCCGCGTGCTCAAGAAGAAGATGCAGCGGGAAGGCTTGTTCCGGGAAATGAAGGCGCGCAGCGCTTTTGAAAAGCCGTCCGAGAAACGCGCTCGTGAAAAGGCCGAGGCCATTCGCCGCCAGCGCAAGCTCGCCCGCAAGCAGATGCAGCGTGAAGGCCTGCTGCCGGCACCGAAGAAGACCCTCCGCGCCCGCTAATCCCGACCGTGGAATCACGGTCGACCGTGGAATCGTGGTTTTTCACGCGCGGAGTAATGGCTGAAGCATTGCCATCACCTCAGAAAGGGGCACATGACCGCCACCAAGGGAGAATTCTTCAATCCCGCCAAGCTTTCGCCTCGCGACAAGGCGGAGGCCACCGATCACACGGCGCGCGCCATCATCGAGGCCGAGGCCTCGGCCCGCGAGAAGAAGACGGAGAAGCTGAGAGCGCTGCGCCTGCAGCAGGCAGCCGAGGCCGAACCCGAAACGGCGCCCGCAAAGAAGCGGCGGTCGCCGGCCAAATCGCCTTCACGGCGACCCTGACCACCGATAGGATTGTCTCCGGCGCTGCCTTCAGCCGCCGCCGCCCGTGCCGGCCCGACCGAGATTGTCCCGCAGCCGATGCAGCATGTCGCGCATCCCTGCCATTTCCTCCAGCGTACAGCCTACGGCTTCGCCGATCGCCGTCATGATCGTATCGATCTCTCCCTTCATCGCCTGACCCTTCGGCGTCAGCGACACGATCACCTGCCGTTCGTCGCGCAGGTCGCGGATGCGCTTGATGAGGCCGCTTTGCTCCAGCCGTTTCAAGAGCGGCGATAGCGTGCCGGAATCGAGGTCCAGCTGTTCGCCGATCGTCTTCACCGGCAGTTCGCTGCGTTCCCAGAGCACCAGCATCACCAGATATTGCGGATAGGTAAGGCCGACCCTCTCCAGAATAGGCTTGTAGGCGCGGGTGAAAGCATGCGCCGTCGCATAGACTGCGAAACACAGCTGCTTTTCCAGCCGCTTTTCCTCCTGCGGTATCTCCATCGTCTTTTTCGTCTGCGCTTTCATATCCGTCATCCCCGAGGCGCCGATTGTCCTCTTTCCGATTTCGAAATGCAATTTGCAAAATTCACTTGCGTACAATTTAATTGTGCGATACTAAAAATCCAACCCCATCGTTGGGTCAACCAAAGGAGATCGTCATGCCTATTCTCTATACGACCAAAGCCTCTGCCACCGGCGGCCGCGCAGGCCGCGCCGTTTCCGACAACGGCGTTCTGGACGTGACGCTGACCGTCCCGAAGGAGCTCGGCGGCGACGGCGCGACCGGCACTAATCCCGAACAGCTCTTTGCCGCCGGCTACTCCGCCTGCTTCCTCGGTGCCCTGAAATTTGTCGCGGGCCAGCAGAAGGTCAAGATTCCCGAGGACACGACGGTCTCCGCCAAGGTCGGCATCGGCCCGCGTGAAGATGGCGGCGGCTTCGGCATCGAAGTGGCGCTGACGGTCAATATTCCCGGTGTCGACCGCGAAACGGCCGAAAAGCTCGCCGCTGCAGCCCATATCGTCTGCCCGTACAGCCATGCCATGCGCACTTCGACCGAAGTTCCGGTCACGGTTGCCTGATCTGTTCTAAAACGCGGCAGCCGATCGGCTGCCGCGTTTCCCGCCGGACGGCGCAATCCGAGATTGCGGGATCAGCGTGAAAAAAGGTTGCGTGTAAGCCTTGTTTGGCTGTTGCCGATAAGCCGCCGCTTTCGATATTTCGCCTGACATCTATGACAATGCCTGCAGATCCTGTCGCAGCCGCGCGGTGTCTGGCAGCTTGCCGTCGATCGCCGCATGTGTGCTTTTCCAGATCGGCAGCGCTTTTGCGAGCACATCCTTGCCTTCGGCCGTCAGGCTGAGCAGCCGGCCGCGCCTGTCTCTAGGGTTTTCCATCACCTTCACCCAGCCTCTGCGCT
Organism: Rhizobium sp. R635; assembly: GCF_002211285.1. Classification (GTDB taxonomy): domain Bacteria; phylum Pseudomonadota; class Alphaproteobacteria; order Rhizobiales; family Rhizobiaceae; genus Rhizobium. The sequence goes on from NZ_LOKX01000001.1 coordinate 584,094, forward strand.
GAAGCGGCTTCAGGGCGGCCGTCAAGGTCGTCTGGTCCATGGCGAGCAGGGCGGCGACCGGCCCCATTGGCGGCGGCTCCGGCCGGTTCAGCGACATCATCAGGGAAAATTGTCCGTTCGTCAGCCCGACTGGTCTCAACGCATCGTCGAACAGCCGCGCAAGCGCGCGGGCGGCCCGCTGCACATGCAGGCAGAGGCAGGTGTCGCGCACCATCAGCGTCGTGGAAAAGGGAATCTCGATCGAATTTGACATGCTCAATTTCTATTGATATCAATCTATTTAGTCAAGGAGAAGGAGATGAGCCGGCTTCACCGGCCAGCGCCGGAGGAGGGCGCATCCCATGCAGAATGAGGTTGTTTCCCGCGAGCAATGGCTCGAGGCTCGCCGCGCCCTGCTGTTGAAGGAAAAGGAAGCGACGAGGCTGCGCGACAGCATCAATGCCGCGCGCTTGGCGTTGCCCTGGGTGAAGGTCGACAAGGACTACGTCTTCGAAACGTCCGAAGGGAAGAAGTCGCTCGCCGATCTCTTCGAGGGCCGCAGCCAGTTGCTGATCTACCATTTCATGCTTGGTCCGGATTGGGATGCCGGCTGCACCGGCTGCTCCTTCCTGTCGGATCACGTCGATGGCGCCCTGCCGCATCTGAACCATCACGACGTCACCTGGGTCGCCGTTTCACGCGCGCCGCTGGACAAGATCGCTGCCTACAAACGGCGCATGGGGTGGAAATTTCCCTGGGTCTCCTCCTTCGGCAGCGATTTCAATTTCGATTATCACGTTTCTTTCAGCCCGGAGGATCTTGCCAAAGACAAAGTCTTTTACAATTTCACTCCGATGGAACCGGCTGACGCCCATGACGAGCTTCCGGGCCTCAGCGCTTTCTACCGCAACGAAAAGGGTGAGGTCTTCCATACCTATTCGAGTTATGCCCGCGGGCCGGAAGAACTGATCGGCACGCTGATGATCCTCGACCGCGCTCCGAAAGGCCGTAACGAGGACACCACGATGAACTTCGTGCGCCGCCATGACGAATATGAGGAGGCCCAGAAGGCGCCATCCTGCTGTCACTGAGCCGGAGCATGATGCCGAAGGGCCTGCAGCGTTTTTCGGACGCCATCATGTTCTCAGCAATGCGGAAACAAACGCCAGCATCAGCCAAGGGAGAAGGATGATGAAGACTGCTGAAGTGCTGAAGGAACATTCTTTCCTGGAAAGACTGCTCGGGACATGGACGGTCACCGCACCCGACATGACGGGCGGCGGCGATTGGACGGAAACCGTCCGCTCGCTGCACGGCATCTGGTTCGTTGCCGAAGGGAGCGGCCGCATGCCCGATGGCAAGGAGGCCACCACCGTCCTGACGCTCGGCTACAACGCCGAGAAAGGCAAATATGTCGGAAGCTGGATCGGCAGCATGATGGACTTTATGTGGGTCTACGAAGGCGAGGTCGATGCACCCGGCAACGTGCTCGATCTCTATACCACGGGGCCTGATTTCAGTGGCGATGGGCTCGCCGATTACCGCGAAAGCATCACCTTCGTCGATGCCGATCACCGTACCTTCACGTCCAGCGTCAGGCAGGCCGACGGCTCGTGGAAGCAGTTCATGGAAGCGCATTACGCCCGCAAGATCTGACAACGATCGCGCCAAACGTCGAAAAATGGGAGAGTTTGATGTCTGAGACGCATGGAAAATTCATCTGGTGCGAGCTGATGACGCCCGACACGTCAGCCGCCGCGAAATTCTACAGTTCGGTCGTCGGCTGGACGACCTCCGAAATGAAGGTCGAGGGCATGCCCACCTATACGATTTTCGAGGCGAACGGCATTGGCGTCGCCGGCCTGATGGAATTTCCGGCCGAACTGGAGGGGCAGGGCATTCCCCCGAACTGGACGGGTTATGTCGGCGTCGACGACGTCGACCAGTCGGCCAGGGATTTTGCCGCCAATGGCGGTTCGGTCCGTCGTCCGCCGGAGGATATCCCGACCATCGGCCGCTTCGCCGTCGTGGCCGATCCCCATGGCGCGGTGCTCTGCATCATGACGCCAGCGCCGATGGAACAAACCTGGCCGGAACTGGCCTTCGACGCGCCCGGCAACATCGGCTGGCACGAACTCTACGCCGGTAATGGGGAGGAGGCGATGGCCTTCTATTCCAGGCTGTTCGGCTGGAAGAAGGACAGCGATTTCGACATGGGTCCGATGGGCGTCTATCATCTCTTCTCGCACGGCGGGAGGCAGATCGGCGGCATGATGACCAAGCCTGCGGAAATGCCGATGACCTTCTGGTGCTACTATTTCAACGTACCGGCCATCGATGCAGCGATAGAGCGCGTCACGTCAGGCGGCGGCAAAGTCGTCAACGGCCCGATGGAAGTCCCCGGCGGCAGCTGGATCATTCAGGCTACAGACCCGCAGGGTGCTTTCTTCTGCCTGGTGGCGCCGAAGCGGTAGGTGTTTGGGCATATTGTTGGCGGCGTGCCGTTAGCCCCTCATCCGGCTGCCGCCACCTTCTCCCCGCTGGGGCTATGGCATTCACACATTTAGAATTGCTTATGGAAAGCAGTTCTGATTCTCATGCTGGAGAGCAGGAGAATTGATGATGGATGATTTGCGCCTGGGACGGTTTGGCGACCG
>NZ_LOKX01000002.1 GCF_002211285.1 Rhizobium sp. R635
CTATATTCGGTATTACAACAACGATCGCATCAGGCTAAAACTCAAAGGGCTGAGCCCTGTTCAATACAGGACTCAGCCCTTAAATAATCCCAGCCAATAAACCGTCCAACTTTACGGGGTCAGTTCAGAAATGGCCGGGTTTTTTATTGGCGAGAACATCGAGCAATATCTTAGCCGCGTGCTCTCCTGGCGGTCTTTCCGTCTGCATTCGCTGCCAGATGAGCTCGTAGCCTTCCTTCATCGCCTTGAGCTGATAGGTGTCGGCCGACAACCTTTCCATCCAGCGTGCAAGGCTTGCGCCGCGAACGACATCGTTCAGATATTCCGGCACGACCGGGTAGTCGGCGATCAGATTCGGCAGCGCGCCGGTCCAGGTCTTGATGCTCGACGTCAGCATCCGCATGATCCAGTCGACCTTATAGGCCGAGACGACGGGAACATCGGCAAGCGCCAATTCGAGAATGACCGTTCCGGAGGCCGCCATGGCTGCATCGGCTTCCGCGAAGGCCTTCCATTTCGCTTCCGCGCCGACGACGATCTCCGGCTGTACCGCCCATGCCGCCGTCATTTCGCGAACGAGCGCCTGCCTGTGTGGCACGGTCGGCAGAATAAAGCGCATAGAGCCGTTGCGGGCGACAAGCTCGTTCGTTGCGGCCTGGAAGTAAGGCAGGAGTTTCTTGATCTCGGAGGAACGCGAGCCGGGAAGAAGAAGGATCGGGCCGTTGCCGGGCTGCCTGCCGGCGCGCAGGCGACGGGTCTCAAGCAATGCAGGCTCGGCAGTCAGGCGATGCCCGACATAGGTCGTTGCCGGCCCACCGAGCGAACGCATCACTCCCGGCTCGAAGGGCAGGACGGCGAGCACGTGATCGACATAGCCGAGCATCCGCGTCGCGCGATATTCCTTCCAGGCCCAGACGCTCGGACAGACATAGTTGACGACAGGCAGATCGGGCAGCGCGGTACGCACGCGCTTGGCCACGCGATGGGTGAAATCCGGGCTGTCGATAATGAGGAGGATATCCGGCCTGGCCTCGATGATATCAGCCGTCGTCTTGCGGATCAGGGTGAACAGCCTCGGCAGCCGGCTCAGCACCTGGGTGATGCCCATGATCGACAGCTCGGAAAAATCAAACAGCGATTTCAAGCCTTCGGCCTGCAGCCCCTCGCCGCCGACGCCGACGAGCTCCACCGGTCCAGCATGAATGCGCTTGAGCGCGGCGATCAGATCGGCACCGAGCAGATCACCCGAGACCTCGCCGGCGATGACGGCGATCTTCAGCGGCGCGCCACTCATTCGAGCCCCCATGCCGGCAGGCCGCGATCGATGCCGCAGACGAAAAGCCCGGCCTCATCGGCAGCCTTGATGACGGCGGCGCGATCGAGCACCAGTGACCGCCCAGCCTCGACGGCGATGCCAGCAAGACCGGCGTTGCCAGCATTCAAGACCGTCGAAACGCCGATCGCCGGCAGATCGGCGCGAATATCCTGCTGGGGCTTGCAAAGCTTGACGAGCCCGCCGCGGCGGCGCGGCGAGATGCGCCCGGCGGCTCTGAGACCTGCGACACGTTCCAGCATCTCGTCCGTGCCCTCAAGCCCCTCCAGGGCAACGACGCGCCCGCCGATGCTGACGGCGCCCTGCCCGATATCGAGCCGGCCGAGCGTTTCGGCGGCTTCGGCAGCGCGGGCGATATCGCGGCGATCTTCCTCACTGGGCGCCACCGCGCCAAGGGGGCCGATGGAAGCAAGAAGATCAGGAGCGATCTCATGGGCACCGACGACGCGCCGGCCGTTTCCCTCGATCAACCGGATCACCATCTGCAGAACCGTATCATCACCGCCAGACAGCAATGTGCGGATGGCGGCCGGAACCTTCATCAGGATGCGCAGGGTCGGCCGCACCTCACGCCACTCCGGCCGGCGGCGCACGCTGCCGGACATGACGACGCGGCTGACGCCGTAGCGGTTGAAGAGGCCGTCGAGGGCGGCGAAATCGCCGATGCCGACGACCGCGTGGTCATAGCCTTCCCAGCGCCGGTCGCTCTCGTCCTTCAGCGCAACGATAACGGGATTTTCGCCAGCCGCTCGCGCGGCCTCGGCGACATAGGAAGGCAGAAGACCACCGCCGGCGATGATCGCCAGCCGGCCCGCCGCGGTGTCGCCTGATAAAGCCACGGACTAGCCCTTCTGCCCTCTGGTCGGCGAGGACAGGGCGCGGTCGCTTTCAGCAGCAATGAAATCGAGGATCTGGACCACCTGCTCGCAATCGGCATATTCCTCGCGGATCGCGGCGGCATTTTCGCGGACGGAGGCCGCTCCTTCGAAAATCGCCTTGTAGGCGCGGCGAACCCTGTGGATGACGGCGCGATCGATGCCGGCGCGGGTCATGCCGACGACGTTGAGACCGCCCAGTAGCCCGGGATTGCCGTTCAGCATGCCGTAGGGGATGACGTCGTAACTCACTGCCGACAGACCGCCGACGAAGGCGTGACGGCCGACGCGGGTGAACTGGTGAACGGCCGAGCCGCCGCCCAGGATGACGCGATCCTCGATGACGACATGGCCGGCGAGCATGACGTTGTTCGACATGATCACGTGGTTGCCGACGCGGCAATCATGCGCGACATGGGAATTGGCAAGGAAGAGGTTGTTGTCGCCGACGATCGTCTGACCGCCGAAATCGGCCGTGCCCGTATTCATCGTCACGCCTTCGCGGATCGTGCAGTTGGCGCCGACCGTCAGTGTCGTCTCCTCGCCGCCATGATGCACGCTCTGCGGATCACCGCCGACCACGGCCATCGGGAAGATGCGCGTGCCTTTGCCGATCACGGTGCGGCCGGTGACGACCGCATGCGCCAGGAGCTCGACATTCGCATGAAGCACGACATGCGCGCCGACGTAGCAGAAGGGACCGATTTTCACGCCCTCACCGATATCAGCTCCGTCTTCGACGACGGCCATCGGATGAATACGGGCGCTTTCGGCGATATTGCTCATGCCTGATCCTTACGAACGATCATCGCGCCGATATCGGCCTCGGCGACAAGCGCGCCGTCAACCTTGGCGTCGCAATGGAATTTCCAGATATTGCCGCGCTGCTTGTGCTTCTTGACGTGAAATTCGACGCGATCGCCGGGCACGACGGGCTTGCGGAAGCGCGCATTCTCAATGGTCATGAAATAGACGAGGTTGCCCGGCTGGCCTTCCTTCTTGGCACAGATCGCACCCGCCGTCTGGGCCATGCCCTCGATCAGCAGAACGCCCGGCATGATCGGAGATTCCGGAAAATGGCCGGTGAAATGCGGTTCGTTCACGGTGACGTTCTTGATACCGATCGCGGTGTTGTCGCCGTCGATCTCGATAATCTTGTCGACCATGAGAAACGGATACCTGTGCGGCAGCAGCTTCATGATCTCAATGATGTCAGCCGAAGAAAGCGTTGTCGTGGCTTCCTCAGTCATTTTGCTTGCCTCCAGGGTTCTTTCCGCGCAACTTGCTCTTCGAAACCTGCTGCGCGGCCTCTCTCAGATAGTCTTTTAGCGGACGTGCAGGGACACCGCCATATTGTCCGCCGGCGGCAAGATCGGTCATGATACCGCTTTTGGCGGCAATCTGCACGCCGTCACCGATGGTCACGTGCCCCTTGATTCCGGCCTGGCCGCCGATCTGCACGCCATTGCCGATCTTCGTGCTGCCGGCAATGCCGACCTGCGAAACGATGGCGCAATGGCGGCCGATCTGGACGTTGTGGCCGATCTGCACCTGATTGTCGATCTTGGTGCCCTCGCCGATGACCGTATCGTCCATGGCGCCGCGGTCGATCGTCGTATTGGCGCCGATCTCGACATTGTCCTGAATGATCACGCGGCCAATCTGGACGATCTTGATCATGCCGCGCGGACCCGGCGCATAACCGAAGCCATCCTGGCCGATGCGAACGCCATTGTGGATGATGACGCCATTGCCGATCAGCGCGCAGAGAATGCTGGCATTGGCAGCGATCGAACTATCCCGGCCGATCTTGACATTTGAACCGATGACGGCGTGCGCGCCGATGCGCGTCCCCTCGCCGATCTCGGCGTGCGCACCGATGACGGCCAACGGCTCGACGATCACGCCTTTCTCGAGTTTGGCGCTCGGATCGATCACCGCGCTCGGAGCGATCTCGCTCTCGCCTGGAAGGCCAACTGGACGCAATGCAGCGGGATAAAACAGGCCGCCCGCCATTGCGAAAGCCGCGTGCGGATTGGACGACAGGATGATCGGGATATGCGGAGGTACGAGGTCCACAAGCGCATTGTCACAGATCACCGCAGAGGCTTCGCACGTCGCGAATTCATCGCGGCTGCGGCGCGACAGGATATAACAGACGTCGCCCGCCCGCGCCCGGCTGATGGGCGCGACGGACCTGACGACGACATCGGCATGATCGGAATTAGCGAGCTCCGCCCCAAGAAACTCTGCCAGCTCCGCGAGCTTCAGACCTTCATGGGGCAGAAAAAAAGCGTTGTGCTCCATCGGCAATGCTCCAGAACGGAATTGAGTCTTACAGTTCCGGACTGCCGATATCAGAATTGGTTGTTGATGCCAAACTTGAAGTTCTGCGTCTTGTCGAAGTCTTCCTTGAGAACCGGGATCGCGTAATCCAGACGCAATGCACCGAAAGGAGACTGCCAGACGACGCCGACACCGACGGAAGCGCGCAGCGAAGCGCTGGTGCCTTCAGCCTGGTCTGCACCAAGAAGATCGACATCATTGCCAAACAGCGTACCGGCGTCCGCAAAGACTGCGCCACGCAGGTTGAAGTCACGCGGGAAGCCCGGCATCGGGAAGGTCGCTTCCGCGGACGCCGTGAAATAGGTCGTGCCGCCGAGCGGATCGTCGTTGGTGCCCTGGATGCGCGGACCAATACCCTTGTTCTCAAAGCCGCGAATATCGGCGTTGGTCAGGGTGAACTGGTCGAAGACGTTCAGGTTATCGCCGAAGCCGACGACATAACCCGCCGAAGCAGAAAGCGATCCGATAATATCGGCATCGTCGGCGAGCAGGTGGTAATAACGCGCTTTACCGTAGATCTTGTAGAACTGGGAGTCGCCGCCGAGGCCGGCAATTTCCTGCGTCGCCGTTGCGTAGATGCCTTCACGCGGCAGGACGGTGTCGTCGAGCGTGTTATAGGTCAGCGTCTGCGAGACGGAAGAGCGCGTCCACGGGCTCTCGTCGACCAGATTGGCGTAGGTGGCCGAAAGGTCGGCGGTATCGCCGTCATACTTCATCTGCTTGTAATTATAGCGGAAGGTCGTCGCCAGATCTTCGGTGATCGGCGCCGTGACGCGCAGAACGACGCTGGTTTCCTCGTAATCGTAGTCGTCGTTGCTCGACGTTTCGCTGTGGTTGACGTCGAAGCCTGCCGCCAGACGGTAACCGAGGAAATAGGGTTCGGTGAAGCTGACGCCGTAGGCGCGCGAGCCTTCCTGACCGCCGCCGGCCGAGATGCGGATGTACTGACCGCGGCCGAGGAAGTTCTTTTCTTCGATCGAGGCTTCGAGCAGCAGGCCATCGCCGCCGGCCGCATAACCGGCGCCGACACCGAACGAACCCGTGGACTGATCCTGCACGTCGACGACCACCACGACGCGGTCCGGCGAGCTGCCGGGCTGGGTGGAGATATTGACGGAGGAGAAGTAACCGAGCGCTTCGAGGCGACGCTTGGCCTTGGTGATCATCTGCTGATTGAAGGCGTCGCCTTCGCTCATATCGAATTCGCGGCGGATGACATAGTCGCGCGTGCGGCTGTTGCCGCGGATTTCGATGCGCTCGACATAGGCGCGCTCGCCCTGATCGACCAGATATTCGACACCGATCGTATTGTTGTTGAGGTCGCGGTTACCGCGCGGCGTGACGCGTGCGAAGGGATAACCGGCAGAGGCCACCTGATCGGAGATCGCCTCGATCGACTTCTGAACTTCCTTGGCGCTGTAGAGGTGGCCCTCTTTCGTGCGCACCAGCGGCTGCAGCTGATCCGAGCCGACGCCTTCGACAGTCGACTGAACGGTCACCGGTCCGAAGTCGTAACGCTGGCCTTCCTCGATGTTGAAGGTGAGCGTGTATTTGTTGGTCGCTTCGTCGAAGCTGGCATCGGAAGAGACGATGCGCATGTCGGCATAGCCGCGGTTGTAATAAAACTGGCGCAGCGCTTCTTCGTCGGCGTGAAGCTTGTCTTCGTTGTAGACGTCCTTGCGGGTCAGGAACGACAAGAAGTTCGAGCGCTTGGTCTGGATGACGGCAGCCAGGCGGCCGGCGCTGTAGGCATTGTTACCGACGAAATTGATCGCATCGATCTTGGTGCGGTCGCCTTCATTGATGACGAAAGCCAGGTTGACGCGGCCTTCGCCGAGCGGCACCACCTGCGTCGTCACTTCGACTTCGCTGCGACCGGTGGCGGCGTAGGCATCCTTGATCGCCTGAATGTCGGACTGGATCTGGGTATCGCTGTAGGGGCCAGCGGCATGGGTCTGAACCACGGTCGCGAGCTTGTCGTCCTTGATCTTGCGGTTGCCGTTGAAGACGACCTGATTGACGAGCTGGGCTTCCTGGACATTGACGACGAGCGTGCTTCCGGAGACCGAGATCTTGACGTCCGAGAAGTAGCCGGTGCCGTAGAGCTGCTTGACCGAGTCATCGATATCGGTGTTCGAAAAACTCTTGCCGGGAGCGATGGTGAGGTTCGACCGGACGGCTTCCGCGCCGACGCGGCTTGCGCCGCGCACATCGATGCGCTGGATAACCGCGGCCTCAGCGGCCGTAGCAGAAACGAACGTCACAGCACCTGCGCCCGAAGCAACAACACCAGCAGACAGCGCAACCGCCGATACTGCGTTCAAAAACCTTGAACCAGCCTTCATTTCACCTATTACCTTTTTTCCCTCGTCCCCGTCCCCGGGAAACCCCGATTCCGGTCACGTGTGTCGTTTTACCCGCTTTTGACATACAAGCAAGGGAGGTCGTTAATTTCTGTTTACTTCATTTCCAAGCGTGACCCATTCGCCACTACAGCCTTGAAACATCGTAAATAAATAGTAATTCCCTTGCCTTGCGCGTTTATCCTATCAGCGCGCTAATGTCGTTCCAGGTCGCGAAAACCATCAATGTCAGTACCATGGCCAAGCCAATGCGAAATGCAATTTCCTGAGCCCCAGAGCCCAGCGGTTTTCCCCTTACCGCCTCCACCGCATAGAACATCAGGTGGCCGCCATCAAGTACCGGAACCGGCATCAGGTTAAGCAATCCTATCGAAACCGAAAGCACGGCAGCAAGCTGCAACACTGCGCCTATACCAAGCGTGGCCATCTGGCCCGAAGCCTGCGCCACGCGGATCGGCCCACCCAACTGATCGGCCCGCATCGATCCCGTGAGGAGATTGCCGATATATTTGAAAGTGCCGGTGACGATATCCCTGGTCTGGATCACACCCTCGCGCAGCGCCTGGAGCGGCGTATAGGTCTGCAGGCGGAAATGACCGACTTCCTGGTTGGTGACGATGCCGATCAGGCCCACTTCGATCTTGTTGCCGAACTGGTCGGTCATGTCGGTCCGTTGCGGCACCATCGGCAGGTCGAGTTTCTGGCCGGCGCGATCGATCGTCACGACGATCTTCTGGTTCGGGCGGATGCTGACATAGCGGCGCACGTCGTCGAAGGTCTCGACCTTGCCGCCGTCGATGGCAACCAGCAGATCGCCGGGGAGGATGCCGGCGGCCGCAGCCGCACTATCCGGCTTGACCTCGGCCACGACAGGATCGGCGACCGTGCGGCCATAGACCGCGAAAAGAACGGTGAAGATGGCGATTGCCAGCAGAAAATTGGCGATCGGGCCGGCCGCAACGGTTGCCGCACGTTTCCACAGCTTTGCGCCGGCAAAGGAACGCGCTCTATCCTCCTCGGACATGGCGGCGAGCTTGTCGGCATCGGGTTTGCTCGAGGCATCCTCGTCGCCGAAGAAGCGGACATAGCCGCCGAGCGGGATTACCGAAATCTTCCAGCGCGTTCCGTGGCGGTCGGTAAAACCGAATATCTCAGGACCGAAGCCGACCGAAAAGGCAAGGATGCGGATGCCGCTCCAGCGCCCGACGAGATAGTGGCCCATCTCATGCACGAAGACGAGCAGCGAGAGGACGAGGACGAAGGGAACGATATAGCCCGTCAAAAATCCGAATATGCCGGTCACCGCTTCCATGAGTTCCTTCCGTCAGGCTGCCGCGTCATCAAAGGCCGAACAACGCCGCACCAAGCGACGTCATCCCGTTCCCCTTTATCAAGGAAAATAGCCCAGCAAGCAAGAACGCCGAAAAGCAGGCAAAAATCAGCCCGTCGACGCGGTCCATGACGCCGCCGTGGCCCGGGATGAGATGGCTCGAATCCTTGACGCCGAATTTGCGCTTGATGAAAGATTCGAAAAGATCGCCAGACTGGCTGCAGACCGACAGAACGAGCGCCACGCCGGCGGCAATGTTTTCCGCGCCGGGAAGAAGAAAATGAACGAGAAGGACGCCGGCTGCGACCGCAGAAACGGCACCGCCGATTGCCCCCGACCATGTCTTTCCAGGCGAGATCGACGGGGCAAGCTTCGGCCCGCGAAGCGCCCTGCCGACGAAATAGGCAAGGATATCGGTGGCCCAGACGACGGCGAAGACGAAGAGCATGGCGTAGAGACCCGGCTGATCGTCGCTTCTGATCGCAGCGAGCGCCACGCCGGTGGCGCCGGCATAAAACAGGCCTGCCGGGAACCAACGGCTCGTACCGTGCAGGATGATGAGGGCAATACCGACGGCGGTGACCCCGACCAGCATGCCGGTGGCGAATTCGAAATTGCCGACAAGCACGAGAAAGGCGATCGCCGCCTCGCCGACCCAGCCGACCGCATTGGCGACCCAGTCACGCGCGATGCCGGTGATCTTCGTCCACTCATAATAGATCAGCAGGCCGATCAGTGCTGCGAGGATGCGGAAGGCAAGACCGCCATACCAGGTGGCGGCGAGAACGACGACCGCAAGAATCAGTCCTGAAACGATGCGGAGCTTCAATTCCCTATGCATCAGGTGCCGACCGCGGCTGCTTGTGACAAGCCACCGAAACGCCGGTCGCGGGAGGCGAATTTCTCCAGCGCCGAGCGGAAGATTTCGGGGCTGAAATCCGGCCAGTATTCCGGAAGGAAGACGAATTCCGAATAGGCGGCCTGCCACAGCAGGAAATTGGACAGCCGCTCCTCGCCGCTCGTGCGGATGATGAGATCCGGATCGGGAATACCTGCCGTATCGAGACGGGCATTGATCAGAGCGGGGGTGATATCCTGCGCTCTCAGACGGCCGGATTCGACATCCCTTGCCAAGCTCACCACGGCGCGGGAGATCTCATCCCGGGAGCCGTAGTTGAAAGCGATGACCAGCGTCAGCGCCGTATTCTCCTTGGTCGTCTCCTCCGCTTCGAGCAGGAGGCCGAGAATATCGCTGCGCAGGCTGTGACGATCGCCGATCACCTTGATCCGCACATTCTGGCGATGAAGTTCGGCAAGGTCGCGCCGGATGAAAGCCTTGAGCAGGCCGAGCAGATCGGAGACCTCGGCCTCCGGCCGGCGCCAGTTCTCCGAGGAGAAGGCGAAGAGCGTCAGATATTTGATGCCGGCGGCACCGGCGGCGCGCACCGTCTCGCGCACCGCTTCGACACCCTTTCGATGGCCCATGGTGCGCGGCAGGCCGCGCTGCTTGGCCCAACGGCCATTGCCGTCCATGATGATGGCAACATGCTCTGGCACAGTCACAAATACAGCTTCCGACATTTCCCGTCCGGTCTTTCCAGGCAAAGGCACAGATCCCTTAGACCTGCATGATTTCCTTTTCCTTCTCGGCAAGCAAGCGGTCGATTTCGGAAATCGTCTCGTCCGTCATCTTCTGTACGCGTTCGGACTGCGCCCTGCCCTCGTCCTGGCCGATTACGCCATCCTTCTCGGCCTTTTTAAGGCCGTCCATACCGTCACGGCGGACATGGCGAATCGCCACCTTGCTCTTTTCGGCATAATCGTGAGCCACCTTGACGAGCGACTTGCGGCGCTCCTCGTTCAGTTCCGGCAGCGGAATGCGCAGGCTCTGGCCGTCGACGATCGGATTGAGGCCGAGATTGGATTCGCGAATGCCGCGATCGACGGCGCTGACCATCGACTTGTCCCAGACGGAAACCGTCAGCATGCGCGGCTCGGGCACGGTGATGTTTGCGACCTGGTTCAACGGCACGCGCGAACCATAGGCCTCGATCGTTACCGGATCGAGGATGTTGGCCGAAGCGCGGCCGGTGCGCAGCGATGCGATGTCGCTCTTGAATGACGAAACCGCGCCGTCCATGCGGCGCTTCAGTTCCTTGATGTCGATACCTTCACTCATGTCGATGCTCCCGTCCGGAGCATGATGCCGAAAAGTGTCAGCGGCTTTCGGGAGACATCATGCTCTAACTATTTAATGTAGAACATGATTCAGATCTCAGGCCAACCAAGCCTCAAATCATCATGTTCTAGCGAGGGCTGCGCCAAATAGACGGCGCAGCTTATATCAGTTGTCCGAGACGATGGTCTTGAGGCCACCGCCCGTCAAGATTTCGGTAAAACCGCCTTTCTCGTGGATCGAGAAGACGATGATCGGAATGGAATTTTCCCTGGCAAGCGCTACGGCGGCAACGTCCATCACCGCAAGCCCCTTTTCCAGCACCTCCTGGTGCGTCAGGCGGTCGAAGCGGGTCGCGTCGGGATATTTCTTCGGGTCGGCGGTGTAGATGCCGTCCACCTGCGTGCCCTTGAAGATCGCTTGCGCGCCCATTTCGGCAGCGCGGAGTGCCGCGGCGGAATCGGTGGTGAAGAAGGGGTTGCCGGTGCCGCCGGCAAAGATCACCACGCGCCCCATCGACAGATGATAGAGGGTCGCGCGCTGCGAAAAGCTCTCGCAGATTTCTGGCATGGAGATGGCCGAAAGCACCACCGTATCGATGTTCAGCTTGCGTAGCGAGGTCGCGAGCGCCAGCGCGTTGATGATGGTGCCGAGCATGCCCATATGGTCGCCGGTAACCCGGTCTCCGCCCTTGGACGCCACCGCGACACCGCGGAAGATATTGCCGCCACCGACGACGACGCCGACTTCCACACCCATATGCCTCGCCTCGGCGATATCGGATGCAATGCGGTCCGCTACCGCGACATCGATCCCGAAACCCTGGCTACCCATGAGCGCTTCGCCGGAAGCCTTGAGCAGAACGCGTTTATAGACAGGCTCTAAAGACATCTTGGCTCCTCGTAAATTGCCGTGAATGCCCGATACACGAAGGGCACCGCGTTGTCACGCGATGCCCTTGTGTTTTCCCAATTATGGCTGGAAGTTCAACCCTTGGCGGCAGCCGCGACTTCGGCTGCGAAATCGGTTTCTTCCTTCTCGACGCCTTCGCCGAGCAGGAGACGGGCCATGCCGGCAACTTCGATCGGCGCGCCGACGGCCTTTTCAGCTTCCTTGATGGCAGCTGCGACCGTGAGATCAGGATTGATGACGAAAGCCTGCGAGAGAAGAGCAACTTCCTCGAAGAACTTGCGCATGCGGCCTTCGACCATCTTCTCGATGATGTTGTCGGGCTTGCCGGAAGCGCGCGACTGCTCGATGAAGACGTTGCGCTCTCGCTCGGCGACGGCAGCATCGACTTCCTCGGGGCGGATCGCCAGCGGCGCGGTCGCGGCAATGTGCATGGCGACCTGGCGGCCGATGGCGTTCAGGGCTTCCTTGTCGCCGGTCGACTTCAGGGCGACGAGAACGCCAAGCTTGCCGAGGCCATCGGAAACGGCATTGTGGATATAGGTGGCAACGACGCCGTCCTCGACGGAGAGAGCAGCCGCGCGGCGCAGGTTCATGTTCTCGCCGATCGTTGCGACCGCGTCCTTGATCGTGTCGGAAACGGACTTGCCGGATGCCGGGTAGGTCGCGGCAGCAATGGCGTCGACGGTGCCGTCGGTCGCGACGGCGACCTTGGCGACGCCACGGACGAGATCCTGGAAGGCATCGTTACGGGCGACGAAGTCGGTTTCGGAGTTGACTTCGACGACGACGGCCTTGGTCCCTGCGCTCGAAACGCCGATGAGGCCTTCAGCGGCGGTGCGGCCCGACTTCTTGTCGGCCTTGGCGATGCCCTTGGCGCGCAGCCAGTCGATTGCCGCTTCCATATCGCCATTGGTTTCAGCAAGAGCCTTCTTGCAGTCCATCATGCCTGCGCCGGTCTTTTCGCGCAGTTCCTTCACCATTGCAGCCGTAATCTCGCTCATTAGCTTCCTCTTGTCGGTTCATACGGTGGGCCGCAAAGCGCGGCGCGGCACCGGATTGACGCTCGAAATGTACCTGTATGTATGACAGCGTGATGAAGACGCGTCATATCGAAACTTGTCCGGCAAAGCGCCCTGGCGCCTTTGCCCTGAAACAGGCAAGGCCGCCGAACTTCGATGAGTCGCGAGCGGCCTTTCCCAGTCTCTGCAAGCATTGGCGGAACGTTCGCTCCGCCCGCTTTCATCAGCCTTCGGCTGCTTCCTCGAGAGCCGGCTCGACCGGAACTTCGGAGGATGCGCCGAGATCGCGGCCGGAAGAGCTCTGCTGACGCGCGATGCCGTCGATGGCGGCGCGGGAGATCAGCTCGCAGTAAAGAGCGATCGCACGCGATGCGTCGTCGTTGCCCGGGATCGGATAGTCGATCAGGTCAGGATCGCAGTTCGAATCGATGATGGCGACGACCGGAATGCCGAGGCGCTTGGCTTCGTCGATCGCGATCTTTTCCTTGTTGGTGTCGATGATGAACATCAGGTCGGGGGTGCCGCCCATATCGCGGATACCGCCGAGAGCCTTGTCGAGCTTTTCACGCTCGCGCTCGAGGTTCAGACGTTCCTTCTTGGTGAAGCCCTGGGCTTCGCCGCCGAGGATCTCATCGAGCTTGCGCAGGCGCTGGATCGAGTTGGAGATCGTCTTCCAGTTCGTCATCATGCCGCCGAGCCAGCGCGAGTTGACGTAGTACTGGGCCGAGCGCTTGGCGCTGTCGGCGATGATCTCGGACGCCTGGCGCTTGGTGCCGACGAAGAGAACGCGGCCGCCGCGGGCAACGGTGTCGCTGACGACCTGCAGGGCGCGCGACAGCATCGGAACGGTCTGGGCCAGGTCGATGATGTGGATGTTGTTACGATCGCCGAAGATATACGGCTTCATCTTCGGGTTCCAGCGGTGCGTCTGGTGGCCGAAGTGGACGCCTGCTTCGAGAAGCTGGCGCATAGAGAAATCGGGCAATGCCATGCCTTTTTATCCTTTTCCGGTTGAACCTCCGCAAGGCGAACAGCACCCTCTTCGAGGATGCCACCGGGCGGAACAGCCCGGATTTCTCCCGGACGATCCCATGCCTTACGTGTGGAATGGTGGTGCCCATACATTCCGTTTGGCATAAAAGCAAGCAAAACATTCCGTTTGGAATATTATACTGAGAAAGCTGCCGTATTCGCCCCTGCGCACCTCACGCAAATGGGAACATGACGAATGCAGGAACCATCCGGCCCCGCGAATGCCGCTGTGACATGGCTTTATCACAACCGCAGACGGCTTAGTTGCAAACCTCGGCCTTGCGGTCGAGCAGCTCCAGCTTGGCGAGCTTTCCGGTCAGGACGAAATCGCCGTAATCCATCGTCAGGTCGCGGGTAATGCCGTTTTCATAGAGCTTGAAGGACATGCGGTAGACCGGCAGGGCATCCGTTTTCGCATTCTCGTTGAAATAGGCGATCGTCACCGGCCAGAAGGCTGTCTTGGAAAAAGCGCCGGCATTGCCGGCATCGGCCTCGTCCGTCACCGGCGTTTCCTGTTTGCCGACGATCGTCGTCGTCACCAGTGACTTGTCGCCGTCATCAGACCCGTCGAAGACGCGGGCCTCGAAGAAGCGTTTGCCGTCCTTGGCGTTCTGGATCACATCGAGCATATGCTCGGTGGGAAAACGGCTTTCAGCCAGTTGCAGCTCGCGGCTCGCCGGCTGCTTGAGATCGACCTTGACGCCGTCAGGCCGATCCTCGGCCGCGCCGTTGACTTCCTTGTCGAGCTGGTCGTCAGTGAAGGACTTGGTGTCGAAGGTGAATTTGCCGTCCTTCAGGTTCTCGAAGGTCTTGGTCTGCTGATCGCTGACGCGCACGCTGTCGCCGGTATCGATCTGCGTCACGAAGCGGAAATTGGTGGTGAAACCCTGGCAATAGCTGCCGTCAAATTCATAGACCATGCGGCCGTACATGCCGGCGATACCCGAGCGGTCCGAGGCGTCCTTCAGCTCCAGATCGTATACGGCGCGATGAGCGACGAGGCCGGTCGCAATCGCCGCGCTCGCCGCAGGCGCGCCCGCCCATGCATTGGCGGAAACGCTGGCGAGAAGCAGAGCGGCAAGCGACGATCGGAACATTCATTCACTCCTGTTGGACTCGGCCGCGATGTTATATGAACTCTTTCGGCCAAATCGAGGCTCGAACCTGTCATATTAAAGATTCTAGTCTTGATGCATAATTTTTGAAACATTGACAACAAAAGCGGAGACGAAAATGTCCAATGAAATTGCTGCACGCCTGAGCGAGATGGGGATAACCCTGCCCGAAGCCGCGGCTCCCGCCGCAAACTACGTTCCCTACGTCATCAGCGGCAATCTTCTCTACATCTCCGGACAGCTGCCGCTCGAAGGCGGCAAAATTGCCGTATCGGGCCATCTCGGCAAGACCGTGGATGTTGCAGCGGGCCAACGCGGCGCCGAACTCTGCGCCATCAACATTCTCGCCCAGGCCAAAGCTGCGCTCGGCGGCGATCTCGGCCGAATCCGGCGCGTCATCAAGCTGAATGGCTTCGTCGCCTCGGCGCCCGACTTCGTCGAGCAGCATCTCGTCATCAACGGCGCTTCGAACCTGATTGCCGGCGTGCTCGGCGAGGCCGGCAAACATGCGCGCGCTGCCGTCGGCATGGCCGCTCTGCCGCTGAATGCCGCCGTCGAGATCGACGCCGTCATGGAAATCGCAGAATGACCAATGCAGACTGGATCAAGGACGTGCCGGTCGCCCATCGCGGCTATCACGACCTCAACAAGCATGTCTGGGAAAACACGCTTTCGGCCTTCTCGCGCGCCGTCGAAGCGGGCTTTGCGATCGAATGCGACCTGCATTATGCCTCCGACGGCGTGCCGATCATCTTTCACGACGAGAATCTCAAGCGCCTGTGCAATCTCAACGGCGACATCCGCGAGCGCACTTCCAGGGAGCTCGGGCTGATCGCCGTCGGGGGCACAAACGATAAGGTGCCGACGCTGCGTCAGCTCCTCGATCTCGTCAAGGGCAAGGTCCCGCTGGTGCTGGAGCTCAAGGGCCGCGAGGCCGACGACGAGGGTTTTGCCGAATCCGTACTCGAAGTGCTCGAAGGCTATGAAGGCAAAGTGGCGCTGATGAGCTTCGACCATTGGCTGCTGCGCGATCTGAAGGCGCTTGATGCGCCCTACCCGCTCGGATTGACGGCCGACGGCAATACGCCGGAGCAGTTCAGGACGCATGCGCAGGCGATGGAGATCGGTTTGGATTTCATCTCCTATTATTATGGCGATCTGCCGAATGCCTTCATCACGGGCGAACGCGAAAAGGGCATTCCCGTAATCACCTGGACGGTGCGTGACGAAGAGGCGCGCCGGCGGACCTTCGCCAATGCAGACCAGATGACCTTCGAAGGCTTCGATCCGCGCGTGGCCGTTTGACGCTCGCTTTTTGGCCAAGATCATGCGCAGACTGAGGCAGAGCCGAACCGTCCCCTCCCCACAGGCTTCGCATTTGCCCCATGACCGATGAACTATCCATTCGCGTAGAACGCTCCTTCACCGCGATTTCCCCGGAGAGCTGGTCCAGGCTTTCCGGGGCGTCGAAGGCAGGCAGCACACTTGCCTACAATCCCTTCATTTCGCACGCTTTTTTATCCTCGCTGGAGGAGTCCGGCTCGGCCGCCGCCGAAACCGGCTGGCTCGGCCACCACCTGCTGCTTGAGACCGATCGCGGCGAGCTGATCGGCGCCCTGCCCGGCTATCTCAAGAACCACAGCCAGGGGGAATATGTCTTCGACCATGGCTGGGCCGACGCCTTCGAGCGAGCCGGCGGGCGTTATTATCCCAAACTGCAGTGCTCGATCCCGTTCACGCCGGCAACGGGGCCGCGTCTTCTCGTCGCCGAGGGATTGCAGCGATTGCCGATCCAGAGCGCGATCGCCGAAAGCCTGAAAGAGGTCGTGCGCCGGCTCGGTATTTCCTCGGCCCATATCACTTTCGTGCCTGATGAAGAGATCGGCGTCTTCGAGATGGACGGCTATCTGCACCGCACCGACCAGCAGTTCCATTTCATCAACGAGGGATATGCCAATCACGAGGAATTTCTCGAAACGCTCGCCTCGCGCAAACGCAAGGCGTTGCGGAAGGAGCGCCGCGCAGCACTCGAAAACGGCATCAGCATCGACTGGCTGACCGGCCGAGACCTCACGGAACGCATCTGGGACCAGTTCTTCAAGTTCTATATGGATACCGGCGGCCGCAAATGGGGCCGGCCCTACCTCACCCGCAAGTTCTATTCGCTGATCGGCGAGCGCATGGCCGACGACATCCTGCTCGTCATGGCCAAGCGCGAGGGCCGCTATATCGCCGGCGCGATCAACTTCATCGGCGGCGACACGCTCTACGGCCGCCACTGGGGCTGCATCGAGGATCATCCCTTCCTGCATTTCGAGGTCTGTTATCATCAGGCGATCGACTTTGCCCTTTCGAAAGGGCTGAAACGGGTCGAGGCCGGAGCGCAGGGCGAACACAAGCTCGCCCGCGGCTACCTGCCGGTGACGACGCATTCCGCCCATTATGTCGCCCATGCCGGCCTTCGCCGTGCAATCGGCGACTATCTCGCGCGCGAGCGGGCCGATGTCGAACATATGAGCGAGTTGCTGACCGAGCACAGCCCTTTCCGCAAAGGCGAGCGCCAGCAGGAGGATTGACGCCGGCCCGCCGACCAAGCTACTCGATCAACCAGCAAACGAGGAGATTTCGCGATGACCAGCCCGGCCGCCTATGACGACAACAACATCTTCGCCAAGATCCTGCGCGGCGAAATTCCCTCGCACCGCATCTACGAGGACCAGCATACGGTCGCCTTCATGGATGTGATGCCGCAGGCGCCGGGCCACGTGCTCGTCCTTCCGAAGGCGCCTTCCCGCAATATCCTCGATGCCGATCCCGCCACCCTCGCCCATGCCATCACCGCCGTCCAGAAGGTCGCCCAGGCGGTCCAGGAAGTTTTCGACGCCGATGGCGTGTTCATCGCCCAGTTCAACGAACCGGCGGCCGGTCAGACGGTGTTCCATCTGCATTTCCATGTCATCCCCCGTCACGAGGGCGTGGCGTTGAAGCCGCATTCCGGCAAAATGGAAGACGGCGCGGTGCTTGCCGCCAATGCACAAAAGATCAGGGCAGCGCTGGCTTAAGGAACTGTGCAGCGGCTCCAGGATAATGACATCCATAAGAACAAAGAGCTAAACGCCGAAAACGAAAAAGGCCGCGGATGACGCGGCCTTTTTCAATTCGGTGAAACGATCTCACTTCTTGCGCGGAACCTTCGGAACCGCGGAGCCCTTCTTCGGGGCATCGCGTACTTCCGGCTCCGGCTGCGGCACGGTCTTGGCCTTCGTCTTCTTGACCGGCTTCGTCTTCAGCTCGCCATCATCGTCGTGGCCAGCTTCTGGATGAACCAGTTCGGCTTCCGGCTTCGGCTTGATCGGCGCCGTATCCGGAATGGCCTCCAGCAGAATGCCAGGCTTGCCGTCTTCCTTCGGACCGACGGTGACGTTGACGACGCCGCCCTTCTTCAGCTTGCCAAAGAGGATTTCGTTGGCAAGCGGCTTCTTGATCGTGTCCTGGATCACGCGGGCGAGCGGGCGGGCACCCATCTTCTCGTCGTAACCCTTTTCGGAAAGCCAGGCGATCGCATCCTCATGCAGGTCGAAGGTGACGTTCCTTTCGGAAAGCTGGGCTTCCAGCTGCATGATGAACTTCTGCACGACCTTGTGGATGACGGCCGTCGGCAGCGCCGCGAAGGGAATGATCGCATCGAGGCGGTTGCGGAACTCCGGCGTGAAGAGCCGGGTCAGCGCCTCCTCATCCTCGCCGGTACGCTTGGACGAACCGAAGCCGATTGCGGCCTTGGCCATTTCGGACGCGCCCGCATTGGTCGTCATGATCAGGATGACGTTGCGGAAGTCGATCTTCTTGCCGTTATGGTCGGTCAGCGTGCCGTGGTCCATCACCTGCAGCAGGATATTGTAGATATCCGGATGCGCCTTCTCGATTTCGTCGAGCAGGACCACGCAATGCGGATGCTGATCGACGCCATCGGTCAAAAGACCGCCCTGGTCGAAGCCGACATAGCCGGGAGGTGCGCCGAGCAGACGGGAAACCGTATGCCGCTCCATATATTCCGACATGTCGAAACGCAGGAGTTCGACGCCGAGCGACGATGCCAGCTGCTTTGCCACCTCGGTCTTGCCGACGCCGGTCGGACCGGAGAAGACATAGGCGCCGATCGGCTTGTTCGGCTCGCGAAGGCCGGCACGCGCCAGCTTGATCGAGGTCGAAAGGGCTTCGATCGCGATATCCTGGCCATAGACCACCGAGCGCAGCTCCTGCTCGAGATTGGCGAGCACCGCTTCGTCGTCCTTGGAGACGGTCTTCGGCGGAATGCGCGCCATCGTGGCGATCGTCGCCTCGATCTCCTTTTCGGTGATCAGCTTGCGGCGCTTCGAGGGCGGCAGCAGCATCTGGGCCGCACCCGTTTCGTCGATCACGTCGATCGCCTTGTCGGGCAGCTTGCGGTCGGAGATGTAGCGGGCCGACAGTTCGACGGCCGACTTGATGGCGTCGTTCGAGTAGCGCAGGTGGTGATATTCTTCGAAATAGGGCTTCAGGCCCTTCATGATTTCGATCGCATCATTGATCGAGGGTTCGCTGACGTCGATTTTCTGGAAGCGACGGACCAGCGCCCGGTCCTTTTCGAAGAACTGGCGGTATTCCTTATAGGTGGTCGAACCGATGCAGCGGATCGCGCCCGACGACAGGGCCGGCTTCAGCAGATTCGATGCATCCATCGCGCCGCCCGAGGTGGCGCCGGCGCCGATCACCGTATGGATCTCGTCGATGAAGAGCACGGCGCCCGGATATTCTTCCAGTTCCTTGACGACCTGTTTCAGGCGCTCTTCGAAATCGCCGCGATAGCGCGTGCCGGCGAGCAGCGTGCCCATGTCGAGCGAAAAGATCGTCGCATCGGCGAGAGCCTCGGGAACCTTGCCTTCGACGATGCGCTTGGCAAGGCCCTCGGCGATCGCCGTCTTGCCGACGCCGGGATCGCCGACATAGAGCGGATTGTTCTTCGAGCGGCGGCACAGGATCTGGATGGTGCGGCTCACCTCGGCGTGACGGCCGATCAGGGGATCGATCTTGCCGCCCTTGGCCTTCTCGTTGAGATTGACGCAATAGGCCTTGAGCGCATCCTGCTGCTTCTTGGGGCCGCCCTCTTCCTCGCCGCCGCGCGCGGTCGGCTTGCTTTCCGATTCGTCCTCGGCGCCGCGGGGAGGACGAGCCTCCGAAGCGCCCGGCCGCTTGCCGATGCCGTGGGAGATATAGTTGACGGCGTCGTAGCGCGTCATCTCCTGCTCCTGCAGGAAATAGGCGGCATGGCTCTCACGCTCGGCGAAGATGGCGACGAGCACGTTGGCGCCGGTCACCTCCTCGCGGCCGGAAGACTGCACGTGGATGACGGCGCGCTGGATGACACGCTGGAAACCGGAGGTCGGCTTGGAATCCTCGTCATATCCGGTGATCAGGTTGGAAAGTTCGTTATCGACATATTCGACGAGCGTCTTGCGCAGCGCGTCGAGATCGACGTTGCAGGCACCCATGACCGCGGCCGCATCGGCATCGTCGATCAGGGCAAGCAACAGATGCTCGAGCGTGGCATATTCATGATGCCGCTCGTTGGCAAAGGTCAGTGCCTGATGGAGCGCCTTCTCTAAGCTAGGCGAAAATGTTGGCACGTTCAGATCCTCACTTCTTTTCCATGACGCATTGCAGCGGATGCTGGTGCTGCCGGGCGAAGTCCATCACCTGGCTGACCTTCGTTTCCGCTACCTCGTATGTGAATATTCCGCATTCGCCGACGCCGTGGTTGTGGACATGGAGCATGATGCGGGTGGCACTTTCACGATCCTTCTGAAAAAAACGCTCCAGAATGTGAATGACGAATTCCATGGGAGTGTAGTCGTCATTCAGAAGCAGTACGCGATAGAGGTTGGGCTTCTTGGTCTTCGGCTTGGTGCGCGTGATGACCGAGGTTCCGCGATTTCCGTTATCCCCGTTCCTTTCGCTGTCGTTCTGCATCCGGATCGGCTTTGCGATCATTTTCATTCATTCCTCGATCAACCCGGCAGAGCATGGGAGGGTGCTTTTCCCGCCGAATATCTGAAACACTAACTTAGTTCATAATAGGCCGATTTTAAGCCCCCTGTCAGACACTGCAATCAAGAAATGCCGGCATGCACGGGAAAGACTAAAAAAGTCCCCGGACGATCCACACACGGACGCAGCAATGAAAGTGGAAACAAAAAAGACCGGCTACAGATGCGTAGCCGGTCTTGGTTTTTCAATATGTAGCGCAGGTTGCGCTTTCGACGTTACTTCAGGCGGCAGCGGGTGTCGCCGGCTGCGGCGATTTCGGCGACTTGGCAACGGCGGCGGCAGCAGCGGCGATCGGCGCCTCATAGGGCTTGTAGGCCGACTTGGCGAGATCGGCATACATTTCGCCGAGCTTCGTCGTCTCGGAGACGAAGCTCTCATAGGCTGATTTGACGTAGCTGGTCTGCAGTTCGAAAGCGGCCTCGAAGCTCTTGGCGCCGGCCAGCGTTTCGAAATGCGTCACTGCGTCCTGAAAGGACTTCTTGGAATATTCGGCGGCTTCTGTGGCAATCGCCTGAAAGCCCCTGGCCGTTTCGGAATAGGTTCTCAGCGCCGTGTCGACGGCTTCCTTGCTCTTCTTGTTGGCATCGTCAAAGTTGAACATGACCGTCCTCCGTTGGGCTGTTGGATGGCGGCAGGGTAGCTGCAATGCACAAATAGTCAAGTAGTCTTGTGCGGCGCAAAACTCCCAATGGTTGTGTTACAATTATAAAACAAAGCCTGCGCGCCGGGGCACGTACGTCTTTAATTGATTTTGCTAATATATATCACAAAGCTGCAACCTGAGGCTTCAAATAAATTTTAGCTCGACGGCAAAAAAACAAAAAAAACCGGGCGGATCGCGCCGCCCGGTCCTCTTGAAGCGTTCGAGTATGATCAAAGATCGACGTCGAGGATCGCCATCGAAAAATTGTAGGAGCGGTCGCCGTCCTCGTCATCGACATAGACGACGCCCAGAAATTCTTCGCCGAGATAAACTTCCGCAGAATCGTTCTTGCGCGGACGCGCCTTGACGACGATCTGCGGGTTGAGCGTACGTTTGAAATAGGCGTCGAGCTTCTTGATTTCTTCTGGCTTCACTCTGTCATCTCCGTAAGCGGTCTTGATTGACCGCTTCTTGCACAGGAAAAGCAGCGGTGTAAAGGCAAGGTTGCCACTTGGCATGGCCTGTCCCCGCCCCGTTCCTGCCGCCCGTCCTATCCTTTACCTAGCGCTCAGATATCGGCGCCGATTACCTGGTCCATGTTGCGCGACGGCTCGGAACAACCGGCTTCGCCGACGACCTTGGCCGGGACGCCCGCGACCGTCTTCTTCGGCGGCACCGCCTTGAGGACGACGGAACCTGCGGCAACGCGCGAGCAGTAGCCGATCTCGATATTGCCGAGGATCTTCGCGCCGGCGCCGATCATGACGCCGCTGCCGATCTTCGGGTGGCGGTCGGCGCCTTCCTTGCCGGTGCCGCCAAGCGTTACGCCATGCAGGATCGAGACGTTGTCGCCGATGACGGCGGTCTCGCCGACGACGAGGCCGGTCGCGTGGTCGAGGAAGATGCCCTTGCCGATACGGGCGGCCGGATTGATGTCGGTCTGGAAGACGCTGGAGGAGCGGCTCTGCAGATAGAGCGCGAAATCACGCCGGCCGCGGTTCAGCAGCCAATGAGCGAGACGATGCGTCTGCAACGCATGGAAACCCTTGAAATAGAGCACAGCCTCCATGAAGCGCAGGCAGGCCGGATCGCGGTCGTAGACGGCCTGGATATCGACGCGCAGGATGGAACTCCACTCCGGCCAGTCGAGCAGCATTTCTTCAAAGGTCTGGCGCAGCAGGTTCGCCTGCATGTCGGGATGATCGAGACGTTCGCAGATGCGATGGATGACGCATTCCTCGAGCGAATGGTAGTTGATCACCGTCGAATAGAGGAAGGCGGCGAGAACCGGATCTTTTTCGGCCGCGATCCGTGCTTCTTCGCGCAGGCTGTCCCAGATGGGATCCATCACCTTCACGGGATGGCCTGTCTCAAAGGCACGAATGTCTGTCTTTGCGACCATCGCCGCTCTCCTCGTTACCAACAGGAATGCCGTTTTCGGAATGCCAATATATAGAGGAAAACGGCAATAACATAAATGGGTGCCGCCGCCATGGTTTTTTAGCATGGCTTTTCGGCATCACGATTATGTGTCACCGGTCGGAGATATTTCCGTAGAAGGCCAGCACCGCCTGTTTGAAGACCTTGTCGCCGACCGCGAGCATATGGTCGCGACCCGGAATATCGAGGGCTTCGGCATTGGGCATCAGCGCCGCCAATTCCTGCGGCGAGCCGGCAATATCGTCCTTCGTGCCGACGCCGATCAGCGTCGGCATATCGAGCTTGCCCATATCCGCGCGTGCAACCAGATCGCGCGAGCCGCGAATGCAGACGGCAAGGGCGAGGCGGTCGCTCTTCGTCTGCTCGGCGAAGGCGCGGAACATCCGGCCGCGGTCATGCGTCACCTCGTCGAGCGAGGGAGCCAGCAGCGCATCGGCGATCGGGTCCCAGTCGCCGACACCGTCGGTCATGCCGATGCCGAGGCCGCCCAGCACCAGCGAACGGACCCGATGCGGATTGGCGAGCGCTGCAAACACCGAAATGCGCGCGCCCATCGAATAGCCCATGATATTGGCTTCCGGGATGCCGAGATGGTCGAGCAGCGCGATCGCATCGCCGGCCATGACCCATGGACGATAGGCTTCGGCATCGTGCGGCTTGTCGCTTGCACCGTGGCCGCGATTGTCGATGGCGATCACCCGGTAGCCGGCATCGCCTAGCGTTTTCAGCCAGCCGGGATGCACCCAGTTGACGTTTGCCGTCGAAGCAAAGCCGTGGATCAACAAGACGGGCTCGCCGGATGGATCGCCTTCGTCGAAAAAGGCGAGTTTCAATCCGTCGTGGGTGAAGCTTGAAAAAACTGGCGTATTCAGGTTCATCGGCCTTCCTTTTTGGCGCGACCATAATCGAGCCGCCCGCCAGCGTGAAGCCGGAAACTGGCTAAAAACTGTGCCGGGCGCGGCGCTTTGGCTCTACACATTTGCGGCGAAGACTTATAAGGTCCGCGCACATTTCAAAGCATTCGGAGAGCGACATGGCCGGCCACAACATCCCCCACTTCCAGAACGACGGCGGTCACCGGGTTATCGAAGTCGGCGTCAAGGAGTTCATGTGCACCGGCGCTTCGGCTCCCTTCGACCACCCGCATATCTTCATCGACATGGGCGACGACAACGAGAAGGTCTGTTCCTACTGCTCGACGCTCTATCGCTTCAATTCCTCGCTCAAGCCGAGCCAGACCAACCCGGCCGGCTGCGTCTTCCACGTGAAGGCGGCGTAGTCAGTCCAGGCCAGGATCGGACGGACAATGCCGGTCGAACACGCCGCCATCATCGGCGCCGGGATATCAGGGCTGACCGCTGCCCTTTCGCTTTCACGCCGCGGCATCAGCTCGGAGATTTTCGAGCAGGCAAGCGAACTCACCGAGGTGGGCGCCGGATTGCAGGTGTCACCGAACGCCTCCCGCATCCTTGACGAACTCGGCGTCCTCGAAGAACTGTCGAAGGTCTGGCTCGAGCCGGACGCGATCCGGCTGATCTCGGGCGGTTCGCTGCGCCAGCTCGCGGCCGTGCCGGCAGGCAAATTCGCACGGGAGCGCTGGCGCGCGCCCTATGGCGTCCTGCATCGCACCACCTTGCAGAAAACCCTTCTGGCTGCGGTCGAGGCAGATCCGCTCTGCCGGCTTCATCTCGGCGTACGGATGGAGGCGAGCCTACCGCCCTGCGAGAGCACGGCCGATCTCGTCATCGGCGCGGACGGCGTCTGGTCGAAGCTCCGGCAATCCATTCCCGCCAGCCCCTCGACGCGTTTTTCCGGCAATATCGCCTACCGCTTCACCATTACCGAAGCGGAAGCGCCCGGTTTTCTCGATCGGACGTGCGTTTCCGCTTTCCTCGGCGGTTCGGCGCATCTCGTCTCCTATCCGCTGAAGGAGGCCGGCAGCTTCAACATGGTGGCGATTACCGCCGGCAACCTCGCGCCGCAGACCTGGCAAAGCGAGCCGGCGGCCGAGCAGCGCGCGCAGTTGCGGGCGCGCTTTTCCGGCTGGAACACCGCCATCCTGTCGCTTCTCGAAAGACAGGCGAAGCTGACGTTCTGGCCGCTGTTCGAAACCACGGCAGGCGCGTGGCAGGACGGAAGACGGACGGTTTTGATCGGCGACGCCGCGCATGCGATGATGCCCTTTGCCGCACAGGGCGCGGCGATGGCGATCGAAGACGCCTACGAGCTTGCCGCTTTTCTTCCCGGCCGTCCGGTCGCGGAAGCGCTTTCGCTTTTCGAAAAACATCGCGCGCCACGCATAGCAAGGCTTCGCCAGCGCGGCGCCTTCAACCAATTCGCCTATCATGCCAAGGGGCCGATCCGGATCGGCCGGGATTTCGTGCTCGGCCTCAAGCCGCCGCAAAGCCTGGCGGCCGATCTCGACTGGATCTACGGCTACCGCGCCGTGCATCTGCCATAGGCGATGACGGCGCGCCGGCCATCCGCTCAGACGGCGCTTGCGGCTGCAAAACCCCGTTCGATGTCGGCCTTGAGATCGGCCACGTCCTCGATACCGATCTGCAGGCGGATGACCGGGCCGTCGGTCGGGGCTTTGGCGACGGTGCGATCTTTAAGATTCGCTTGCAGGGCAAGGCTTTCAAAGCCGCCCCAGGAATAGCCGAGACCGAAAATCCTGAGCGCGTCGAGGAAGGCATGCGCCTTTGCCTTGAACTTTTCCGGGCTGTCTACGGCAAGCACGAAGGAAAAGATGCCGCTCGCACCCTTGAAATCGCGCTTCCAGATATTGTGGGAGGGAAAACTCGGCAGGGCTGGATGCAGCACGCGGGCGACATCCTCCCTGCCCTCCAGCCATTCCGCGATATCAAGCGCGCTTTCATAATGCCGCTCGAGGCGCAGGCCCATGGTGCGCAGTCCCCGCAGGATCTGGTAAGCATCGTCGGGCGCGCCGCAGATGCCGAGCGCGCCGTTCGTTTCCTTCAGCCGCGGCCAGTGCTCGGCATTGGCCGACACGGTTCCGAGCAGGATATCGGAATGACCCGACGGATACTTCGTCGAAGCGTGAATGGAAATGTCGACGCCGTGATCGAGCGGCCTGAAATAGAGCGGCGTCGCCCAGGTATTGTCCATCATGACGACGGCGCCGTGGCGGTGCGCAACGGCCGAGATCGCCGGAATATCCTGCATTTCGAAGGTATTGGAGCCGGGAGCCTCGGTATGGACGATCTTCGTGTTCGGCCGGAACAGCGCCTCGATTCCGGCACCGATTGACGGATCGTAATATTCCACCTCGACGCCGAGGCGCTTCAACATCGTATCGCAGAAATGGCGCGTGGGGCCGTAAACCGAATCGACGACGAGCGCATGATCGCCGGCGGCGGCGAAACCCAGGAACGGAATGGTCACGGCGGCAAGACCCGAGGGTACGAGGATCGTGCCGGCGGAACCCTCGAGCGCATCGATCGCCTCACAGAGCGCGTCCGTCGTCGGCGTGCCGCGCGTCCCGTAGGTGTATTTCTGCGCATGCGTCTCCATCGTGCGGGCATTCGGAAAAAGCACCGTCGAAGCATGCACGACCGGCGGATTGATGAAGCCGTGATAGTCGAAAGGATCGTTGCCGATATGGGTCAGGCGGGTGTTGATGCCGGCGTTCTCAAGCAGACTGTCTTTGTCGTTCATGTCGGAAATGGCCTTTGGCGAAGAAGCGCGAGAGCGAACCTTTGGACGCCTCGCCGTTTCCGGTCAACCCCTTGAAGATCGTTGCAGGCGGCGCTGCGGAATGAGCGAATTTTCGATTTTCGCGTTATTTTTCCGCAAGCGGACGCCTATTTCATAGTCAGCAGCCCAGGAATGCAGCGCAATCTGCCAAAATCCTGAAATTTGCCGCAATTATTGATGGCGACACTTGACCATGGTGACATTTGCGACTGTGATAGAGTCACTCGCGCCGGGAGGGTGTCGAGACAATGGGGGCGGCAGGTTTTTCCGCCGGAACTCCCCACAAGAAAATATAAGACAACGGAAAAGGTTGGGAAAAAAATGAAGAACAAGCTTCTGTCGGCCGCGATCGGCGCAGCAGTTTTCGCTCTTGGCACCTCGGCTGCTTCAGCCACTACCCTTGGAGACGTAAAGGCAAAAGGTTTCGTTCAGTGCGGCGTCAATACCGGTCTCGCCGGCTTTTCCGCACCTGACGCATCCGGCAATTGGGCCGGCTTCGACGTCGACTTCTGCAAGGCCGTCGCCTCAGCCGTCTTCGGCGACCCCACCAAGGTGAAGTTCACCCCCCTCAGCGCTGCAAACCGCTTCCCGGCTCTTCAATCCGGGGAAGTCGACCTGCTCGCCCGCAATACGACATGGTCGATCAACCGCGACACCGCTCTCGGCCTGAACTTCCGTTTCGTCAATTACTATGACGGCCAGGGCTTCATGGTTCGCAAGAGCCTGAACGTGAAGTCGGCGCTCGAACTGTCCGGCGCATCCGTGTGCGTACAGTCGGGCACGACCACCGAGCTCAACCTCGCCGACTACTTCAAGGCCAACAACCTTCAGTACAACCCGGTCGTCTTCGAAAAGCTGGATGAGGTCAACGCCGCCTATGATGCCGGCCGCTGCGACGTCTACACGACCGACCAGTCCGGTCTCTATTCGCTGCGCCTGACGCTGAAGAACCCGGATGAACATGCGATCCTGCCGGAAATCATCTCCAAGGAGCCGCTCGCCCCGGCCGTTCGCCAGGGTGATGACCAGTGGTTCGATATCGTCAGCTGGGTTGGCTACGCCATGATCAATGCCGAGGAATTCGGCATCACGCAGGCGAATGTCGACGACATGAAGAACTCGCCGAACCCCGACATCAAGCGCTTCCTCGGTGTTGAAGCCGATACCAAGATCGGCACCGATCTCGGCCTGACCAACGACTGGGCCTACAACATCGTCAAGAACGTCGGCAATTACGGCGAATCCTTCGAACGCAATATCGGCCAGGGCAGCCCGCTGAAGATCGCACGCGGTCTCAACGCTCTCTGGAACAAGGGCGGCCTGCAGTACGCGCCGCCGGTTCGCTGATCGGCATTACGCATGAAAGCCGGAAGGGCGGGAAACTGCCTTTCCTCCTCCTATAAAAAAGCTCCGAAAAGGAGCGCATAACGTGGGGAATTGGCCAGGTATGACGCATCAGGTTGCGGGTTCAACACCTATAGCCAGGAGCGGCTGGAGCTTTCAGTCCGCCCTTTACGACCCGAGAGTTCGGGGCATTTTCTTTCAAGTCCTTACCATCGTATCGCTGGTCGCCTTCGTCTGGTTTGTTGCGCACAACACGGCAGTCAATCTGGCGCGCGCCAACATCGCATCGGGCTTCGGCTTTCTGAATGGCCGCGCCGGTTTCGAAGTCGGCCAATCGCTGATCGCCTATTCAGCCGATTCGACCTATGGCCGCGCCTTGGTCGTCGGTCTTCTGAATACGATTCTGATCGCCGTTACCGGCATCATTACAGCCACCATCATCGGCTTCCTCATCGGCATCGGCCGGCTGTCGCGGAATTGGCTGATCGCCAAGCTCTGCACGGTTTATGTGGAAGTCTTCCGCAATATTCCGCCGCTGCTGGTTATTTTCTTCTGGTATTCGGGCGTTCTGGCGGTTCTGCCGAATGCGCGCGAGTCGCTGCATCTGCCGTTCGGGTCGTATCTCAACAATCGCGGCCTTTCCTTTCCCAAGCCAATCTTCGGTGAGGGCTTCTGGATCGTCGGCATCGCTTTCGTCATCGCGATCGTCGCCGTTATCGCGACGGCCAGATGGGCGCACCGCCGGCAGGCGGCGACGGGGCAGCCGTTCCACACGATCTGGGTTTCGATCGGCCTGCTTATCGGCCTGCCACTCATTGCTTTCCTGGTCGCGGGGACGCCGCTTTCCTTCGATTATCCGATCGCGGGCAAATTCAATCTCACCGGCGGCTCCGTCGTCGGGCCTGAGTTCATCTCGCTGTTCCTGGCGCTTTCCTTCTACACCGCCGCCTTCATCGCCGAAATCGTGCGTGCAGGCATCCGCGGTGTGCCGAAGGGACAGACGGAAGCTGCCGCAGCACTGGGCCTGCATCCCTCGTCGATCACCCGTTTGGTCGTCATTCCGCAGGCCTTCCGCATCATCATTCCGCCGCTCAGCAGCCAGTATCTCAATCTCACCAAGAACTCATCGCTGGCGATCGCCATCGGCTTTGCCGATCTCGTCGCCGTCGGCAGCACGACGCTGAACCAGACCGGGCAGGCTGTCGAGGTGATCCTGATCTGGATGGTCATTTACCTCGCCCTCAGTATCGTGACCTCGCTGTTCATGAACTGGTTCAATGCCAAGATGGCGCTGGTGGAGAGATAAGATGAGCAACAGTTTCGTCAGAACCGCCATGCTGGCGCCGGAGCCGGCCCCTTCAGGGGAAAAAGGCGCCGGAGCCTGGATCCGCCGCAACCTGCTTGCGACACCGAAGGACATAGTCCTTACCATCCTGGCTGCCGTCTTTATCGGCTGGGCCCTCCTCCACGCGATCGACTGGCTCTTCATACAGGCGGTCTGGACCGGTCCGGACCGCACCTTCTGCGCCACAACAGTCCAGGGCGGCATTCAGCCGGACGGCTGGAGCGGCGCGTGCTGGGCCTTCGTCAATGCCAAATTCGACCAGTTCGTTTTTGGACGTTATCCGCTCGACGAGCGCTGGCGGCCGACGCTGGTCGGCATTCTCTTCGTCCTCCTGCTGGTGCCGATGCTCATCCCCTCGGCGCCGCGCAAGAGCCTGAACGCCATCCTCCTCTTCATCGCGCTGCCGATCGTCGCCTTCATTCTGCTTTACGGCGGATTTGGCCTGGAAATCATCGAGACGCCACTCTGGGGCGGGCTGCTGGTGACGCTGGTGCTCTCCTTCGTCGGCATCGCCGTCTCCTTCCCGGTCGGCATTGTCCTGGCGCTCGGAAGACGCTCGCAGATGCCCGTCATCCGCACGGTCTGCATCATCTTCATCGAAGTCGTCCGCGGTGTGCCGCTGATTACCGTCCTCTTCATGGCGAGCGTCATGCTGCCGCTCTTCCTGCCCGCCGGCTGGACGGTGGATAAGCTCCTGCGCGCGATCGTAGGTGTATCGATCTTTGCCTCCGCCTATATGGCCGAGGTCATCCGCGGCGGCCTGCAGGCAATTCCCAAGGGCCAGTTCGAGGGCGCCGATTCACTCGGGCTCGGCTACTGGCAGAAGATGCGTTTGGTCATCATGCCGCAGGCGATCAAGCTGGTGATCCCAGGCATCGTCAACACCTTCATCGGCATGTTCAAGGATACGTCACTGGTGTCGATCATCAGCATGTTCGACCTTCTCGGCATCGTTCGTCTCAACTTCGTCGATCCGAGCTGGGCGACCGCAGTAACGCCGCTGACGGGGCTGATCTTCGCCGGCTTCGCCTTCTGGCTTTTCTGCTTCGGCATGTCGCGCTATTCAGCATTCATGGAACGTCACCTCGACACCGGCCACAAACGATAAGAATGAGGGAAAATAATCATGGCTGAAGCTCCAGCTAAAAAGCTCACCGTTTCCGCAACGGAAGTGGCGATCGAAATCATCAACATGAACAAGTGGTACGGTGATTTCCATGTGCTGCGCGACATCAACCTGAAGGTCATGCGTGGCGAGCGCATCGTCATCGCCGGGCCTTCGGGCTCGGGCAAGTCGACGATGATCCGCTGCATCAACCGCCTCGAAGAGCATCAGAAGGGCAAGATCATCGTCGATGGCACCGAGCTCACCAACGACCTGAAGAAGATCGACGAGGTGCGCCGCGAGGTCGGCATGGTGTTCCAGCACTTCAACCTCTTCCCGCACCTGACGATCCTCGAAAACTGCACGCTGGCGCCGATCTGGGTGCGCAAGATGCCGAAGGCGCAGGCGGAAGAAATCGCCATGCACTTCCTGAAGCGCGTCAAGATCCCGGAACAGGCCAATAAATATCCAGGCCAGCTTTCCGGCGGTCAGCAGCAGCGCGTGGCGATCGCCCGCTCGCTCTGCATGAACCCGAAGATCATGCTTTTCGACGAGCCGACCTCGGCGCTCGACCCGGAAATGATCAAGGAAGTGCTCGACACGATGGTGGGTCTCGCCGAGGAAGGCATGACCATGCTCTGCGTCACCCATGAAATGGGCTTTGCCCGCCAGGTCGCCAACCGCGTCATATTCATGGACCAGGGCCAGATCGTCGAGCAGAACTCGCCGGCCGAATTCTTCGACAATCCGCAGCACGAGCGCACCAAGCTGTTCCTCAGCCAGATCCTGCATTAAGCCGGATCTGCTGAAGCTTCCGAGAGACCCGCCGTCCCTTCTGGTCCGGCGGGTCTTTCACGTTCAGCGGGAGGCCGACGCCTGCCGTTAAGTGGATTGACCTTGTCCCACCATCTCAGTTTTCCTTCCCGCGATTGAAGGGGCAAAAATAAACCCTCGCGCTTCTGGATATGGCCGCTGGGAACTCCATGTTCAGCATGTTCTAATTTACGAAGCCGGAGGTTCAGGAATGGGTATTTTCGATAAGATCAAACATGCCATCTTCGGAGAAGCGAAAGCAGCCGAACCCGTTGCCGCCAGCGCGCCAAAGGCTGCGCCAGCCCAGGCGCCTGTCTCACCGTCGGCTGCGCCCAGTCAGGCGCCTACGGCCTCTCCCGCACAGAGCAAGCCAGCCACGGCCCCTGCCCCGGCAACAGCCGCCGTCGATATCGTTCCCATCCTCGACGCGGCTGTGAAGAAGAGCGGCCAGAAACTCGACTGGCGCCGCTCGATCGTGGACCTGATGAAGGCTGTCGGGATGGATGCGAGCCTGACCGAGCGCAAGGAACTCGCCGCCGAACTCGGCTATACCGGCGACACCAGTGATTCCGCGAAAATGAATATGTGGCTGCACAAGGCGCTGATGAAGCGGCTTTCGGAAAATGGCGGCAAAGTCCCCGCCGATCTCCTGGATTAATGAATACTGGGTAATACTGCCGCTTCTGCGGCGCTGATGTAACACGTTTTGCGCAATGGCTTCTCCACCGACCCTGACGATGGAGATGCTTCCGCGCACGCCAACCCAACCCGGATCTCGGACGTCATGAGTCCGCTTGCCTGAAGACATGGGAATCAATAACTTCTCATTCGATTACTTCGGATAATCGATCATGGGAGGTCTGTATCCAATGAGATTGATGGCGGTAGTAGGTCTTGTACTGAGTGTAGGCTGTATTTCGGCTGCGGAAGCCCCTTCGAACTATCAATCCTATCATGGCGGCGTTCGGGTCGATACCGATCCGGTCCTCCTGGCCCGATACGATAAAGCGCTTCAGCGCTGCGTCCCGGAAGCAAGCTCATTGCGAAGAGGCTCGCCGGACCCGCAAAGCCTGCATTACAACGCAGCCCTCAGAAGCTGCCTCTCTAGGCACAGCTTCCTCGACAGAGGGGTCTATGCCTATCCGATCCCCAAGGTCTATTTCGATCACTTCCTGGATCGCTGAGAAGAGCAGCCGATCATGTCTGTCAGCGGGGAGTGCAAAGCATTCTCCGCGTCGCTTCGGCATGGCCATTGAGATGCTGCGGTGATGCGGGATGCTTTGCCCAGCAAAGCACTCCTACTTTCGGCTTGCCCTCCATTTTCATGGGCGGTTTTTCCGGCGTCACACGAATCGAAATGGGCGATGGGAAAGCGGCGGCGCGCAATTGGTTTGGTCGAATTTGCTACGACAACACCCCCAATAGCGCCAATTATCATGACCAAACCTCAAAAAAATGCAAAATTTAGAAAAAAATGCCGATTCTGTCTTTTTTGAGAGGAATCCTGTTACGCTCGTCACGTTTTCCTAATGTTTTCAATGGACGCATTTCGCTATAGTTGCAGAAAGAATAATTCGCGCCAAACGAGACATATATTGTGTCATAATTCGGGCGAATCGGAATTCACCAAGTATTTCAAACCGTAACTTCTGATCGGTTTCGATAATGTGGCAGCAATATGGCTATGTTTCTCAAGCACTTACTGTCGCGTTGCTGTTGCGCCCTCCAGAACCTCGTCCTATAACCCGCGCCGCAATGACTGATTAACTAAAATTAGCAATTGGTAAAGAACAACGCTAAGGTTGAGGACAAGACAATGACGACATACTACGTAGCGACGACCGGCAGCAGCGGTGGTAACGGCAGTGCCTCGTCTCCTTTTCGCACGATCAGCGAGGCAATGGCGTCGAACCTTAGGCCCGGTGACGAGGTCGTGGTGAAGGCGGGGACCTACAACGAGGCCATCAACATCGACAAGGACGGCTCGGCGGCAGGCAACATCACGCTGCGCTCTGAAGTACCCGGCGGGGCGCTGATCCGGCCGCCCGAGGGCTCGTGGAACGCGATCAGCGTCAACGGCAACTATGTGACGATAAACGGCTTTGACATCGGCGGCGCCAACGGCGACGGCATCGAAGCGAACAACGTCCATCACGTCTCCATTCTCAATAACAAGGTCCACGGCAGCGGGGAGTCGGGCATCCAGTTCAACCAGTCGGACTTCATCCGCATCGAAGGGAACGAGACCTACAATAACGCGTCGACGGGCTGGTTCTCGGGCATCTCGATCTACCAGAACCGGAACATCACCGGCGACACTTCGACGGACGGCTACCGGACGATCGTGCGCAACAACATCTCGCATGACAACGTCACGAAGTCGGGTGCACACACCGATGGTAACGGTATCATCATCGACGATTTCCAGAGCACCCAGACGAGCGGTCATCCGAACTACACGTTCAAGACCCTGGTCGAGAACAACCTCGTCTACGAGAACGGCGGCAAAGGCATCCAGGTTACCTGGAGCGACTCCGTCACGGTGAAAAACAACACCGCCTACCACAACAATCAGGACCCGCAGAACACCGGCACGTGGCGCGGCGAGCTCAGCAACTCCGCGTCGAGCAACAACACCTGGGTCAACAACATCGCCGTCGCGGACCCATCGATCAACAAGAACAACACTGCGATCGATAACACGTCGACTGACAGCTACAAGAACAGCAACGTCGTCTGGGCCAACAACATCACTTACAACGGCACGGCCGGCCAGGCCTCGGTCAAGACCGACGGCGGCAACGCGATGCCGAGCGCGGCGGACGGTAACAAGCTCGGCGTCGACCCGAAATTCGCCGGGGCAGCGAGCGACAACTTCCACCTCAGCTCCACCTCGTCTGCGATCGACGGCGGAACCGCCAAGTACGGCGTCAGCTCGGTCGACCTGGACGGCCACGCTCGCGTTGTCGGGACTGTCGATATGGGTGCCTACGAATCGGGCTCCGCCCCGGTAACGGGAACGCCGACGACACCGACAGCACCTACGACACCTACGACACCCACGACACCGACGACGCCAACCACACCGACGACGCCAACCGCGCCGACCACACCGACTCAACCGACAACGCCAACCGCACCGACGAAGGAATTCATCGGCACCAGCGGCAACGACATCATGCCGCACACCGGTCAGTCCAACGGCGGCAACGAAACCTTCAAGGGTCTCGGCGGTAATGACCTGTTGAAGGGCGGCGCCGGCGCTGATGTGCTCGATGGCGGTGATGGCAACGACACAGCCAGCTATGCGGGTTCCGGTGCGGTCAACGTCGACTTGGCGACCAAGACCGCATCGGGCGGGCAGGCCAGCGGTGACAAGCTCGCCAGCGTCGAAAACTTGACCGGCTCCAGCTACAACGACGTGCTCACCGGCGGCAACGGCGGTCGCAACGTTCTCGATGGTGGCGCTGGCGCAGACAAGCTGAGTGGCGGCGCCGGCGGGGACGTCATCAATGGCGGCACCGGACAGGACACGGCCGGCTACGCAGGCTCCGGCGCGGTCAACGTCAACTTGGCCACTGGGGCCGCATCGGGCGGGCATGCCACCGGTGACAAGTTCATCAGCATCGAAAACGTGACTGGCTCCAGCTACAACGACGTGCTGACCGGCAATAACGGCAGCAACGTTCTCAATGGCGGCGCCGGCGCGGACAAGCTGTACGGCGGCGGCGGCGCGGACGTCATCATTGGTGGTGCCGGAAAGGACATCATGGCCGGTGGCGCCAGCTCGGATGCGTTTATTTTCAAGACGGCGGCGGAAGCCGGGGCCGGCATGAACCGTGACGTCATCACCGACTTCCAGAAGGGAATCGATAAGATCGACTTCTCGGCGATAGATGCGAATGGCTCTGCGGCGGGCGATGGAACCTTCCATTTCCAGGCTCAGGAGAATGCCCTTTTCGACCACAAGGCCGGCGCGCTCGCTTGGCATTATGACGACAGGGCTGGAACCGCGAGCGACGCTACCGTTATCCAGGGCGACCTGAACGGCGACGGCGTTCATGACTTCGAAGTTCAGCTGAAGGGCCTCGTCCACCTGGGGGCGAGCGATTTTCTCCTGTAACTAAGTCAGCTGTGGCGGTCGTCCGATCGCCACAGCAATCGCTCTAAAAATATTGAATATGTCAGCGGCGGAGTAAAAACCCGCCGTGCGGCGCGTAAAAGCCGGCTGCTTCGGCGCGTGGATGAGATCACCGGGAGGGCATAGCCCGAGCGGTGGTTTCATCCGCGCGCCGCAACTTTTCGACGGGTGTCAGCCAGCCTTTAGGGGGCGGCAGAGCGTCAGGCGCTCGGATCCCAAAGTCTCGTCGATTCGTCGAATGAAAGGTTGCTGGTGTCAGTGAATTTTGAGCCTTGCCAGATGCCCCTGGACTCGGAAACATTGTTTACGCTGATGAATTTCAGACGCCGTACCAGTTGATGCTGGACTCTGCGCCGTATACCTCCGGACTCCAAGGTCAAATCACCTCATACGTCTGGACTCGGCGTTTCGGCCGGTCGCCTCGTCGCCTACAATACCAAGAGCAAAAATAGGGGCGCAGGGCGATGTCGAAAAACGAAACTGATCGCGTAGCCACAGAGGACGCCAACGTAGGTTCAACCTCCCAGAGTTTTCTCGTAGAGGAAGGTATCGCTGAAGAGGTCAACGAGATAACATTGGGACGTGTCAGAGAATGGCGGAATTCGCAGCGCAATGCTATCCAGACCGAAGACACACCGCTTACAGACGATGAAGAAGCCTTCTTTAGTCACATGCCCCCAGAATTCCTCGCCGAACTCCGTCGTCGATCTGAACTTGCAAAATCTAGCTCAGGAATTCCGGTCCATGAGTTCCGTCGCCTCGTCAAACGTGAACGTATGGAGCGCAAGGCCGCGGCTCTCCAAATTAACACATCTGAGAATCCAGACGAATGAGGAGGCGTAGAATCCAGACATTGTGGAGGAGATTGTCCAAACGCGTGTGGCGCTAGAGAAATATGAGCCGCCTGAAACGTCTGGACTCCGGTTCGCTGTTTTCGTTGGCAAATCCCAACCAGTGTGCCAGTCGAACTTGGACTCCGCGCCTCATTCCTTTGGACTCGGCAGGGCCAATCTCCTGGTACGCTTGGACTCATGACCGCCGATAGCGGAAGTGTGGTATTTTTCGGATTACATCGCGAAACCCATGACGACGGGAGCACCAGTGCCCGTGTTATGAGGCAACCTCAGGTGTCGGCTAGGAAAAGTCCTTCAATGTTTCACCAAATTTAGTGCTAGCGCCGATACCGCCCCCATTTCCAGGCGCTCCTCCCATGCCTGTGTCGTGGTCTTTGCACAATTCTCGCTCGGCCTGTTGTTTTGCTTGTTCGTTCTGTGCGTCGATCCCATCCATCAAGTTGGAAAATGAACGACCCGCCTCGACGCACATATCAAATGCCAAGAACGCTTCGAGGCCGCCGGTTTCTGCCGCGATCGCAATTCCCGCCATACAGGCTCCGACTTTGGTAGTAACAATGCCGATGTCTTTGGCGGCCTGCAACGCCGGGAGAATCTCGTCGTGATTTGGGTTCTGGCAAATCTCCCGCAGCCCCTGCAGATCATGTTGAAGGGCTGGAAGTTCATCTCTTGTGATCGGTACGCGCGCCGAGGCGTTTCCAATTGAAAAGACGATGTCCGCATTTGGAGGATGAACATCTGCCCGTATATGAAGGGTATCGTCGTTCCGGATGCCGTACTGTTCCATCATGGCAAATGCAACCCTGCTGGGCAGGCTTGACCAAGGCGACTCTGCGGCGGCTGCAGTATCACTTGTAACCTCTGCCATATCTTCTTGTCGGCGAAATAAATCGTCGATAGCACCTGCTAAGAGCGCGTATTCTTCAGGGTTAAGTCCCATCGATTCTGCTGTCTCCGGAATGCCATCGCGCAACCTTATTAGATTTTCCGGACCTAGTAGCAGGTCATAGGTAATCTGCACCGACATTGCGAGTGTCGGCCTATCCGTTTCATTTAAATAGCAGCTTGTTTTGTATTGTGCAGACATAGCTTCCCCCGTAACCAAAGGAGGAACTATTGCGCTTTCTGAAACCGCGAACAATTAGCCGTTGTCTTGTCAATTTGGAGTATGGCGGATGATCTGCCGCACCTCATTGCGGCATGTGGCGCTGGAGAAAACGTGAGCCTCGCCAGATACATCTGGACTCGGTAACACTGATTTCTCGGCCGAATTTCGTTCGGCGAACCAGTTGAGGCTGGACTCCGTGCCTCATACCTTCGGACTCAAAGGCACGATCACCTCATACCTCTGGATTCACCGCTCTCGAGCCACTTGCGCGTATAGCCCTATCGGGAGACAATTTAGGAAAAGGGGAGCGATATGGCCACCACACGATCCACAGACGAAATTGGGAAAACACTGGCCTCTGTCCTCGTAACCCAACTCACCCGCATTGGTAAAAGGGAATCCGTTCGCGTGGGCCTGGTCATCGAAACGAAGGATGCAGATGCCGTAGGCCCGGCGCTTGTAAGATCACTGGAAGAAGATGGCCTGGCAGTGGAGGTTGGATGCGTTTGGACCCACAGGAGGAAGACTTCTTTCGACAGAACCTTGGTGGAAATATCCCGAACCCATCTCGAAAACTTCAACGATTGCAACGTGGTAGCTATTGTTCACCTGGAACAGGCGTGCGTCAGCACTCTAAAGGCCATCAAATCAAGAATCGGGGAGCGCCTGAACGACGACGTCGAGTTGATCATCTTGACTTCCGATCCCGCCATCGGACACATAGAAAGCTTCCCAACGGCTCACACAGTTTTTGCAACCTCGGAAATGTTGCATGCCCTGATCAAGGAGTAGGCAAAGTTCTCGAACTAGGGGAGTCAGATTGGCCAAGCGATCCCTTTGGGCCTGACCATTATCCCCAGTTTATTCAGGACCGTATACGTTCTAATATTGCGGAGTCCAAAGATCACGCCCGACGTTGAGTCCAGACGTATGGGGCGCAGAGTCCAGAGTTCTTGGAGATAGTCCAGACGTATCTGGCGCTGCATAAATTTATGGCGACCCCTGCAGGAATCGAACCTGCGACAACCTGCTTAGAAGGCAGGTGCTCTATCCAGCTGAGCTAAGGGGCCGTCTGCTCATCGCACTTGGCGGTGCGATAGATGCGGCATATGTGGACGAGAAATCTCAGTGCGTCCAGGGTTGCGTGCGGGTATAGCGGAAATTATCCGGATAGGCGACGACCTGACGGGCCGGGTCCTTCGGCGCGATGACGCGGTATTCGATGCCGTTGCGCTGGGCATAGGCTTCTGCGAGCGCCTGCGTTTCGAAAGTGAGCTTCACCTGCTGACGCGTGTCGCCGGAGGAGGTGTAACCCATCATCGGATCGATCTTGCGCGGCGACTCCTGATCGAACTCGAGCACCCAGAGATGGGTCTTGGCCTTGCCGGACTGCATGGCGGTCTTGGCTGGACGATAGATCTTGGCAGACATGACTGCGGCGTCTCCGAATGTTTTGGTCTCAATCCCGTTGCCGGGCTTTTGCTTCATCGCCAAGGATAATGCGAAGAGATGAATTTGCTTATCCGCGAATCCCCGGTTTTTCAAGAAAAAAGGCGGCGCATGACACTGCCGCCGGCTCCATCTCGTGACGGTCGGCGTGGCGAAGAAACAAGTATCGGCAGCCGAAGCGCCTGTGGATACATCCTCCGGGAAGGCGGCTGCCGCGCCTTGAAATTCAAGGGAATTTGCCAGGCCGGATTGCGCTATGTTACCGATTGTCTCATGTTGTGATTGCAACCAGATTGCCGCATAGGCTCCTCGGCACTAGTTTACGGCCAGTCGGGTTCCAGGGATTGCAGTCATGATGAGACGTTCGGCAGAGTTCAATGCCATTATGATCGGGGCTGGCATTACGGCTTTCTTCTACGTTGCCATCAGCTATGCCCAATATATCGGCCTGCTCGGCCGGGGCTGAGGCAGGCCCTTCGTCTTGACGTTCAGTTGTGCCCGTAAGGCAAACCGGCGCTCCATAAGTTCTTTGCTGTTCGTATCCACACATCAGGCGAGGAATCTCCTGCAAGCGCCGGATTATGGGTTGCGACGGAGAAGTGAACCGTGTATTCCCCCTGCCATTCACGGTACGGAGTGTAGCGCAGTCTGGTAGCGCATCTGGTTTGGGACCAGAGGGTCGGGAGTTCGAATCTCTCCACTCCGACCATTCAATATCCTGATATTGTTGATTTCTTGCGCCCGCACGAGCAGTCACGTGCGCGGGCTAGGCGTCGCCGTCACTTGGCCTTGTTTGTCGTCGTGGCGCTGACGATCCTGTCGCCCGGCTTGATTCCGAGTTTGGCGACGACGCCGGCGTTGAGTTCGACGACGTATTTCACCTCGCCCATCGAATCGATGATGTCGCGGGAATAGGGCGTGGCATTTTCCTTGATGTGGCGAATCGTGCCGGTGTCGTCGGCAAAGAGCATGTCGAGCGACAGGATGGTATTTTCCATCCACATGGCGACGCGCCGCGATTGGCCGAAATCGAAGATCATGCCGGCGTCAGCGGCCATCGTCTTGCGGAACATCAGCCCGCGGGCACGCTGATCGGCTGATGAGGCGACCTCGACGGTGAAATGCAGCGTCTTGCCCGCAGCGGTCTGGATGAGCAGCGGTTGCTTGTCGAACCTGATCTCGTCCTCGGCCAAAGCCGGCAGAGCGGCCATGAAAAAAAGCGCCATAATGGCGCTTATTATCGCATGAAACAGAATGGGGCCGCGCATATCAGTGCGACCGGCTTGCCGGGCTCGGTACGTCGGGATGGATTTCCGCAGCCATCAGGCCCTTTTCGCCGTCGCCGAAGCGGACGAGGACGACCTGGCCCGGGCGCAGTTCCGTCAGGCCGAAGCGGCGGAGCGTTTCCATGTGCACGAAAATGTCTTCCGTGCCCTCGCCGCGCGTCAGGAAGCCGAAGCCCTTGGTGCGGTTGAACCACTTGACGAGGGCGCGCTCGAGCCCGCTCGTCGCGGTGACCTGCACATGCGTGCGCACCGGCGGCAGCTGCGAGGGATGGACCGCCGTCGACTGGTCCATCGAGAGGATCTTGAAAGCCTGGTAGCCGCGCTCGCGGCGCTGGATGAGGGCGACGATGCGCGTTCCCTCGAGGATCGTCTGATAACCGTCGCGGCGAAGGCAGGTCACGTGCAGGAGAACGTCCTGCATGCCGTTGTCAGGCACGATGAAGCCGAAACCCTTGGCGACGTCGAACCACTTGACGACCCCGGTGATTTCGACAAGATCGACCGCCTCACCCGACAGCTCGTCGAGATCGGAGTATTGGTTCGCTGAAATCCTGTCTGCCATTGTCGCCAGCCCCTCGAATACGCGTCACACTGTTACGGTTAACTGATTCTTGAAATCAAGATTAACATCTTGGTAACGGATAAGCGCAAGTCCTAGTTTTCGGTTATTCCCAGCTGCACATTTTATAAAGATGACTTGCCCGAAGCTGACCACGGCTGGCCGAAAAGGGCTAGCCCCAATAAAGGAGTAAATAGAATGCGTTATCTCCACACTATGGTTCGCGTCAAAAACCTGGACGCTTCGCTCGCCTTTTATACCACCCTGTTCGGGCTGGAGGAGATCCGCCGCCACGAAAACGAGAAGGGCCGCTACACCCTGGTTTTCCTGGCCGCTCGCGATGATGTCGACCGTGCGCGCAGCGAAAAGGCCCCCTGCCTCGAGCTCACCTACAACTGGGATACGGAAGATTATAGCG
Source organism: Rhizobium sp. R635 (assembly GCF_002211285.1). GTDB lineage: Bacteria > Pseudomonadota > Alphaproteobacteria > Rhizobiales > Rhizobiaceae > Rhizobium. Next base: position 40,808 of record NZ_LOKX01000002.1, read on the forward strand.
GAGGACGCAATTTCGGCCACCTTGCCTATGAGGTCGACGATATTTATGCGACCTGCCAGAAGCTGATGGACAACGGCATCACCATCAACCGCCCGCCGCGCGACGGGAACATGGCCTTCGTGCGCTCGCCGGACGGCATCTCGATCGAAATCCTACAGAAGGGCAGCCCTCTTCCGGCCGCCGAACCCTGGGCCTCGATGGGCAATACCGGCGCCTGGTAAGGCTTTTCGCCGCCAGGCTTTTGCGAAGCTTGCGGCTTTTGCGATTTCGGGTCCGGCCGGCGCCTTGGCGCTTGCCGCGATCCGGCCCCGCAGGCAATCTCCGGCTGACTCGAAGCGGTAAAAGGCGTTTTTGCCCGTTTTCCGCATCAACTGGAGACCGGTCGCTTGCGTAATACTGAGCTGCGGATGCCCCTGACGGGCGCTTTGCTGATCGCCACTTCGGTGCTGGCGCTGGCTGGTTGCGTGTCGGACAAGAAGGCGCTCGATTCCGCCGCGGCCATTCCAGCGGCGTCGGCAGTGCAGGCTGCGGCACCTCAGGCTGCCGCTGCAGCGCCTGCAACATCCGGCCGACGCTCGATGTACACCGATCCTCACCTTGTAAACGTCTCCGGCGCTCAAGCCGCTCCTCAGGTCGTTGCGCAGGATCCGAATGCCGCCGCCCCGCCCGCAGATCCCGCAACGGCGGCGCCCGCCAATATCGGCGGGCTCGTCATGCAGTCGACCCGGATCAATGCGCAGGCGATGAGCATCTTCTCCGATCATCAACCGGCGCCGCAGAACAACAGCACGTCCACCATCATTCAGCCGCAGGGCGTCAATTCCTATGCGCCGGCCGAAGGCGTCTCACCCGCGAGAAGCAGCGTCTACAGCCAGCAGCCCGTGTCCGGACAACAGGCGGAGCCGGTGCTGCCGCAACAGTCCTCGCAAAATACCAGCACGCAGGTGGCCCCCGTTCAAACCGCATCACTGGCGACCGGCAGCATTCCAGCCTCGACCATGAATGCGCTTTACAGCGCCCCGAAACAGAACCTGCTCGGCAGCCTCTCGGGCCTCCTGCACAAGACGGCCCTCCCCGGCATGACGCGTATCGCGCCGAACGGGCTGCATCTTCAGAACGACAATGTCGAAGTCGGCTGCTTCAAGCCGGACCTCTTGAAAATCATCAAGGCCGCCGAGACCCATTTCGGCCGGCCCGTGATGGTCACGTCAGGCTATCGCGACGAAGAGCATAACCGTCTGGTCGGCGGCGCCGACGAATCGATGCATAAAAGCTGCGAGGCCGCCGACATCCAGATCGACGGCGTATCGAAATGGGATATCGCCGCTTATATCCGCTCGCTGCCGAGCCGCGGTGGCGTCGGTACCTATTGCCACACGGATTCGATCCATGTCGATACCGGCAAAACCCGTGACTGGAACTGGGGTTGCGGCGGTAAACGCGCGCCAATAACGACCGCAAGAGCGATCTGATCCCGCAAGGGCGAATTGGCATAACGCAACGTCAGATCACACCCACCGGCTTGCAGCAACGCTCACAAACCATTGATTCGGCTAACCTAATCCACAATAATATGCCAGCCGAAATATCTGTCATTTTTTTGAAAAAAATCGAATTTGCCGCTTGCCGGATTGAAAGTGCCTGACTATAAGGGCGCCACCACGAAGGAAGCGCCCTTCGTCTATCGGTTAGGACACCAGATTTTCATTCTGGGAAGAGGGGTTCGACTCCCCTAGGGCGTGCCACTTTCCCTCAATTATCGCAGTATTTCGTGATCTGCTTGCAGATGTCACTGCGCTTTCCTATTTTAACGAAGTTGGCCTGCGCCCTTCGTCTATCGGTTAGGACGACAGATTCTCATTCTGTAAAGAGGGGTTCGACTCCCCTAGGGCGTACCAGCTTGGTCGTGTAATCCGGCCGAAACCCTCCCCAACGCCGATCTTTCTCCGGCTTCGCCTTCCCGCGGCGGCGCGGTTTTCCACAGCCGAAAAAAATCGACGAAAACGATGATTTTTTCGCGTCTTGGCGCTTGCGGCTTTCGAAGGTGCTGACTATAAGGGCGCCACCACGAAGGAAGCGCCCTTCGTCTATCGGTTAGGACACCAGATTTTCATTCTGGGAAGAGGGGTTCGACTCCCCTAGGGCGTGCCACTTCTTCTCTCCAAATCCCATGTCTTTCAAGCGCTTGCGCGTCAGTCCTATTTCGCCGGCGCTGCGTCGCAGACGCGTAGCTGGATGCGGCGCGCGCCCTGGTAATGATCCGCGCCGAGCGAGCCCGCGACATGCAGGCTGGCGCCGCGTGAGTTGAGCAGCAGGTTGCCGAGGGCCGTGTCGGCGGCGCGGAAAGCGATGCCGTCGAGCCTCGATCCGTCCATTGCCTCCAGCGTCACCTTCACATGTTTCTCGCCGACGAGCCGCGCATCGCGCACACGATGCGCAGGCACCGCAAAGAGCGGTTGCGAATGGCCAGAGCCGTAAGGACCGGCGGCCTCCAGCCGGTCGATGAGTTCCAGGGTGGCGCCGCTCGCGCCGATCGCACCATCGATCTTCAACGTCTCGTTGGCGACGAGGCCGGCAACCGTCCTTGCGGCCTTCTCCGTGAAGAAGGTCCTCAGCCTGCCGAGATCGGCGCGCTCGACCGTTAATCCTGCGGCCATGGCATGGCCGCCGCCCTTGACGAGAATCCCCTCATCGACCGCAGCCCGCACCATCTTGCCCATGTCGAAGCCGTTGATGGAGCGGCCGGAACCGGTGCCGCGGCCGGAGGGATCGAAAGCGATCGCGAAGGCGGGCCGCTTGAACTTCTCCTTCAGCCGCGCCGCGATCAGGCCGACGATGCCGGGATGCCATTTCTCGTGGGCCGTGACGATGACGGAGGCCCCCTCGCCGTCGCCATATTCGGCGAGCGCCTCGGCTTCCGCTTCCTGCAGCATGATCGCCTCCATCGCCTGACGCTCCCGGTTGAGCTCGTCGAGGCGCTGCGCGATCAATTCCGCCTCCCCGGCATCTTCGAGCGTCAACAGGCGGCTTCCAAGCGCCGCATCGCCGATCCGCCCTCCGGCATTGATGCGCGGGCCGATCAGGAAGCCGAAATGATAGGGTGTGACGGGACCTGCGAGCCCCGCCTTGCGAAAGAGTGCGGCAAGCCCGGCATTGCTCTGGTGGCGGGCAGCGACCAGCCCCTTCACCACATAGGCGCGGTTGAGGCCCTTCAGCGGCACGACATCGCAGACCGTCGCAAGCGCCACGATGTCAAGCCATTGCAGCAGGTCGATCGCCAGGATGCGCTTGTTGCCGGCGGCGCGCAGCAATCTCAGCGTCGCGACCAGCACCATGAAAACCACGCCGGCAGCGCAAAGATGTCCCTGCCCCGAGAGATCGTCCTCGCGGTTCGGATTGACGAGCGCATGGCAGGGCGGCAGCGCGTGTGTCACCTGATGGTGATCGATGACGACGACATCGATGTTGCGCGCGGCAGCGGCAGCTAGCGCCTCGTGGCTGGTGGAGCCGCAATCGACGGTGACGATCAGTTGAGCGCCGTTGTCGATCAATTGGTTGATCGCAGTCGGATTAGGCCCGTAACCTTCGAAGATGCGGTCGGGAATATAAATGTTCGCCTTGACGCCGAAATGGCTGAGAAAGCGGAACATCAGCGCCGAAGAAGCCGCTCCGTCGACGTCGTAGTCGCCGAAGATCGCGACGTTCTCGCCGCGCTCGATCGCACTCACAAGGCGGGTGGCGGCCTTTTCGCAGTCGGTCAGCTTATGGGGATCGGGCATCAGGCTGCGGATCGTCGGATCGAGGAATTCGATCGCCTCGTCCACCGTCACGCCGCGCCCGGCCAGCACGCGGGCGATCAGATCCGGCAGTCCGTGGATCTGCGACATCGCCAAGGCCCGGTTCTGCCCGGCCTGATCGAGCCGCGCGACCCAGCGATTGTCGAGCGCGGATTTCTCCACGCCGAGAAACGCGCGCTGTACCGGATCGACGAGATCTGCCATGCCAAACTCCGCTGACTTCATCTGCTCTTTTTACAGGAGCAGCGGAGATAACATAGCGACGGGTTTGCAGACACGGCTTTTTACCAGAATATCGCCCAGATGATCAGGGCGATGCCGGCCAGCTGCACCAGCAGGAACGAAAACAACGTCAGTAGAATGGCCCAGTTTCGGCCTTCCCTGTCCTTGCCGCCGTCAATCCACTCCCGAGCCTCTCGGCGAGTTTCATGGCGGATCGGTTTGAGGGCTTCCTCGAGCATATCAGGACGCTCCGGCGGCACCTCACTCGGTAAGCCATGCCCCTTCCCGGCATGGCTGTCCTTATTCATGAAAATCTCCCGGCCGACGACTCACCACTTCCGGTTTAATTCTATCAATATTTCGGTATCTGTTAATATAGGCTTCCGTTAGGGGATGTTACACAAGTCACAAAAAGTTTTGCGGCTGAACCGGCGTACAATAAGGCGGTTGTGAAAAACTCGAAACCGGCAAAAAGAAGCCTGCGTCTCAATACTGCCGAAAAGAAATATTCAAAGCGATCATAGCGGTCGAGCGGTTCGATCGCCGAGCGGATGGCGGCCCGGAATGGACCCCGAAGAGACGTCTGCCGCTGCTTTGAGACCACGCTTCTCGATGAACGGCTTCATGACCTCGCGCAATTGACCATCGTCACAGCGCCTTCGCGTGCATTAATGTTAATAATATCAATAGCGCAGGGGTAGATTGACTTCGTTATATCACGAGAGACTAATTAAGGCATAACAGCCATGTAGGAGTTGGCGAAATGAAGAGAGTTCTAGTAGCAGGCGGGGCTGGTTTCATTGGTTCGCACATGTGCGACAAGCTTTTGCTTCGCAACGATGTCGAAAAGCTCGTCGTCGTCGACAATCTCTGGACCGGCCGGGCGGAGAATCTAGCGCACATCAAGGATTCGCGGTTCCATTTCGTCCGCTCCGACGCCGAAACTCTTCAGACATCGGAGAAATTCGACGAGATCTACCATTTCGCTTCTCCGGCCTCGCCGCCCTGGTACATGAAAGAACCGAAGCGGACGATTGCCGCAAACCTGCTCGGCGCCTTCCGCCTGCTCGACCTCCTGAAGAAGGGCGGCCGCTTCTGCTTCACCTCATCCTCGGAAGTCTATGGCGATCCGTTGGTCTCGCCGCAGCCGGAAAGCTACAAGGGCCAGGTCGACTGCACCGGGCCGCGCTCTTCCTATGACGAAAGCAAGCGCTGCACCGAATCGCTGCTGTTCGAGCTGCAGCGCACCGAAGGCCTCGACGTCAGGGTCGTGCGTCCGTTCAACTGTTATGGGCCGCGCACGCGGCCGGATGACGGCCGCGCCGTTTCCAATTTCATCACCCAGGCGCTGAGCGGCCGGCCGATCACCGTCTTCGGCGACGGGCTGCAATCGCGCAGCTGGGGTTATGTCGACGATATCACCGAGGGCTTTGCCCATTATTTCTGGATGAACGAGACCGATTACAAGGGACCGCTCAACGTCGGCAACGACCGCGAAATCTCGGTGCTCGAGGTCGCCAAATATGTCTCCAGCCTGATGGGCGGCGTGCCGATCGTCTTCAAGCCGTCGCCGCCGCAGGACCCGACGAACCGGCGGCCTGACCTGACCAACGCCAAGTATGTGATGCCGGAATGGTCCTGCAAGATCAGCTATGAGGAAGGTGTCGCCAAGACCCTCGACTGGTTCAGGGAGGAGATGAAGCCGCGCGCTCCGAAATCCAGTTCAATCGTCGCCCACCGCGCGCGCCAGGGTAAATCCGTGCAACTGAGCGGTTTCTCCAGCCTATGAGATGAGCGTGCCGATGAGGGGAACGATCCCGCGCGACATGAAAGACGTCGTCTTTCCCATGCCCACCCACTACCTGGATCTCTCCTCGTATGATGCCGGTGCGGATGCTCCGGCGATCGGCGCCGGGCTCGTGGTTTTCATGTCCGAAGGTCTTCCCATGGGCCAGGCCTATGTCGAAACGACCGAAGATCCGGCTGCATTGTCTGCAAAGACCGTGCAGCCTGACATTATCGAACATGCGCGGCGGGTCACGCAGGCGCCGATCGTGAACCGCGATGTCAGCGTTCTCATCTGCACCAAGGATCGGCCAGAGGAACTTGCCCGGTGCCTGGCATCCGTGCCGAAGCAATCCCTTCCTCCGGTCGAAATCATCGTGGTCGACAACGCATCGGCCGGCGATGCCACGCGTCGCGTCGTGGAGGCGGCCGGCGCCACCTATGTCCGAGAAGACAGGATCGGGCTGGATTATGCCCGCAATGCTGCCGTGCGCGCTGCAAAGACCGAATTTGTCGCATTCACCGATGATGACGTGGTGCTTCACGAACGATGGCTCGAAAATCTGATGAAAGCGTTCGATGCGCCCGAAATCGGATGTGTCACCGGCCTTGTCCTTCCCGGAGAGCTTTCCACGCCCGCTCAGCTGATATTCGAAACCCATTGGGGGTTCGGCCGGGGTTATCGCCGCAAGGACTTCGATCAGCACTTCTATCGCCAGAACGAACGATATGGAGCACCGGTCTGGCTGGTCGGTGCGGGAGCAAGTCAGGCGTTTCGCCGGAAGGTATTCGATGATTCCGGCTTGTTCGATGTCCGGCTGGACATGGGAGCGGCCGGCTGTTCCGGCGACTCCGAATTCTGGAATCGCCTCCTCCATCACGGCCAGACCTGTCGTTACGAACCGACGGCGGTCTCGTGGCATTTCCATCGTAAGGAGATGGAAGGACTGGCGAAGCAGATCCATCAATATATGAGCGGCCATGTGGCGGCGCTGCTGGTCCAGTACCAGAACACCGGCAATCGAGGCAATTTGCGCCGCATCCTGGTCGCACTTCCCCAGTATTATTTCAAAAGGTGGAAAAAGCGGCTGAGAAAGGGAGCGACTTCGCACGACTTTTTTCTGAAGGAAGAGGTTCTCGGCAGCCTACATGGCGCTTTTTATCTTCTCAGCCGCTGGAAAATGCAGCCATGGTGACTGCGCCGAAGCCTGCAATCTCATTTCTCATCCCGGCCTTCAATGCCGCTGCCACGCTGGAAGACTGCCTGGGCAGCCTGAAAAATCAGACGGTCACAAGCTGGCAGGCGGTCGTGGTGGACGACGGTTCGCGCGACGAAACCTGGGAGGTGCTCGAAAGCCTTGCCGGGGCAGACAGCCGCATCACGATCCACCGCCAGCCAAACGCCGGCGCCGCCGCGGCGCGCAACGCCGCCGCCGAGCTTGCGCTTGCCCCCCTGCTCTGCATGCTCGATGCGGACGATTGGCTGGACCCCACATTCATCGCGAGCATGATGCCGGTCGCCAAGGACCAGTCTCAGCCTGTCATAGCCCATTGTAGCTATCGCCGCGTTACATCAGATGGCCGGATGCTGAAGATCGAGGACGCGCCCGATCTCATGGGCGATCGCGCAATCCAGGAGTTGTCGTCTTTCTGTGCGCTGGCCATTCACACGGCGGTCTTTCCGCGCAGCCTTTTCAAGCAGGTTGGCGGTATGGATGCCGCGCTGCAAACCTGCGAGGATTGGGATCTCTGGCTTCGCATGGCGCTTGCCGGAGCCCGTTTCGAACGAGTGGGCAAATGCCTCGCCTTCTACCGCATGAAAGCGGGCTCCCTGTCGGCTGACCCGATCAAGATGGTGCGGGATGCGGTTTTCGTCACCAAAAGGGCTGAGGCTCTGCAATCGGAGCGCGGCTTGCCGACGCAGCATGAGGACGCCGCCTGGCTGACGCCGGCCCTCAGCCAGCTTCGCATGCTGGTCTGGGTTGCTTCGGCAAATCTTTGCCCGGAAGCCGATCTCGCGAAACTGGCCGAGCTTCTGCCGGAATTTCCCGATGCTTCAGGCTCCGAAGATCTTATGGCCTTGGTGATCCTTCATGGGTTGAGGACGGGGCGGCTGGTCCAGAATACCGCCGACTTGATTGACGTCATCGACTCCTGGGCGCCGGCAGTTTCTCACCTCCTCAGCCTTATCGAACGCCATTCGCTTCCCGGAACCGCACGAAAGATAGAGCAGCTTCTTGCCTGGCGATTGTCGTCGGAAGCGGTCTCGCGTTCTTTCAAACTCGGGCGTGTCCAGACGGCCGGCGTCGACGTCAAGCGGCTCGCCAGGATTACCAAGGCAGCCGAAGCCGATACGCTGCTATTCCAGCTTTCGGCCGGTCAGGAGCATGTCGGCACCCATGTCGGGCCGCTCTGGGGGGATCTGTCCGTCGGCGCACAAGTGCATCTGATCGTCAGGGAAATGTATGCGGGCGACCGGCTGCCCACGCCAATGACATTCGCCTATGCGCGCCGTTGGTCTTCCGAAGCGCTGCGCAACTACAGAGGCTTTCTTGGAATCCTTCGGCGGGGAGGAAGGCGGCGGGGGCGGCTCAGCCGCCTCGTGCGCTCGACACGCGAGAATGCCCTTGTAAAATCGTCCGCGGACGGCGGGAAAAACAATGGCCCCTCCTTTTCGAAGGCAGAGCCGGGCAGTGAGCCGTTGCATAACGCCGTCGCGGCCGAGCATCGCGAAAAACAAACTGGAAAAGAAGCCGTTCCCTCCGAGGCCATTTCCAAGGAAGAATATTGGGAGCGCGTCTTCGAGCGTCCCGATCCCTGGAATTATCTCTCCATCTATGAACAGGTCAAATACGAGCAGACGCTGAGCCTGGTGCCCGATGACATAGGCAAGGCCCTGGAGCTTGCCTGTGCGGAGGGAATATTCTCCGCAAAGCTCGCGCAGAAGGTCGGGATGCTGACGGCCACGGATATCTCCAGGCGCGCAATCGAAAGGGCATCCGAACGATGCCGGGAGAGCCGCAACGCCGAGTTTCGTGTCCTTGATTTCGCAGGCGACGACATTCCGGGCGGGCAGGATCTGATCGTGTGCTCGGAAGTCCTCTATTACATGGATGACGAAGCAGTCCTGGAACGGGTCTGCCGAAAGATCGCCGCGGCCTTGAAGCCGGATGGATATCTGATCACCGCTCACGCTCATCTTCGGCGTGACGAGCCTGATAGAACCGGTTTCGATTGGAGCAATCCGTTCGGCATCGGCACGATCAGGAAAGTGCTTTCAAACCTGCCGGAACTGACGCTGGAAGAAACGATCGAGACCGAGCTTTACGCCATTCACCGGTTCCGCAAGCGCGAGACCTCCGCCCACACGATGCGGGTCGAAAAGCATGGGGTTCCTTTGGAAACCGATGTGGCCAAGCACATTATCTGGGGACCCGCCGGCGTCGATCGACAGGCGGCGTGGTCGAACGAGACGACGATGTCGATTCCGGTGCTGATGTATCACAGGATCTCGGGCGACGGCCCGGATCGGCTGCGGCGTTACCGGATCGCACCTGACATATTCCGCCAGCAGATGCAGTTTCTGCGACGGCAGGGCTATTACACGCTGACGACGCATGTTCTGGCCCAATTGCTTCGGGCCGGAAAACCAATCCAGGGGCGACCTGTTGTGCTGACGTTCGACGACGCCTATGTCGATTTCCTCACCCATGCCTCTCCCATCCTTGCCGAGAACGGCTTCGGGGCTGATGTTTTCGTGGTGACGGACAAGGTGGGGGGCCGATCGGACTGGGATGCCTCCTACGGTGAGCCGGCGCCTTTGATGTCGTGGCAGGATATCGAGGATCTCCATCGACAAGGCATCCGGTTCGGCTCTCATCTGGCGTCTCACCGGCCAGCAAGCGCGCTTGATAACCGCACATTGCTCACCGAAGCGGTCCTTTCCCGCAACACGCTGGAGAACCGTCTCGGCGCTGCCGCGACCTCCATCGCACTTCCCTACGGCAGTACGGATTTCCGCGTTCCGGGCATCCTGGCGGAGGCTGGTTATGAGATCGGCTTTACCACGAAGCCGGCCAAGGCGGAGTTTTCGGACAAGCTGCTCTCCCTTCCGCGGCTGGAAGTTCGCGGCGACTTACCCATCAAGGCTTTTGCCGAAATGATGGGTCAACCCGACGCCTTCATCGGATGAGCGCCATGACCACCAGTTCCCCTTTGGTTACCGTCGTCATCCCCGCATACAACGCGGAAAAGACGTTGGCGCAAACGCTGCGAAGCGTGTCGGCCCAGACCTATGAACAGCTGGAGATACTCGTCGTGGACGATGGTTCCCGGGACGGAACCTTCGAATTGGCAAAGGAGTACGGCCTTTCCGATCCCCGCGTCCGCCTTCTCCGCCAGGAGAACGGAGGCGTTGCGCGCGCACGCAACCACGGCGTCCGGGAAGCAAGAGGCAGCTACGTCGCACCAATCGATGCCGATGATCTCTGGCACCCCCGAAAAATCGAGATGCAGGTTCAGGCGCTCGGGAAATTCCCCATGGGCCGCGGCGTCGCCTACAACTGGTATGCGGCAATTGACGGCAGCGACGTGATTTTCGGCCATTCGAGACCCGTGATCCATGAGGGTGACATCTTCGAAGCGATGGTCAGGGAAAATTTCATCGGCAATGGCAGCACGCCACTTATGCCGCGTGATGAGGTGCTGGCGTGTGGCGGTTATGATGCCGGCCTGCGCGACCAGGGAGCCGAAGGATGCGAGGACCTGAAGCTTTATCTGGCATTGGCAGAAAGGCTGCCCTTTGCATTGGTTCCTGATTTCCTGACCGGATATCGCTTCACCGCCGGCAACATGTCGAGCAATGCCTCGCGTATGCTGAAATCGCACGGCCTTGTGATGGCCGATATCAAGCAGCGCCATCCCGGTCTCGCCGAAACGGCGACCCTGGCGGAATTCGATACGGCACGCTGGTATTTCAAGAAGTCGTTCTACGGCGGCGATTACGCCCAGGCCATGCAACTGGCGCCCCTCCTCGTCAGGAGGTTTCCGTCAACGCTCGCCGTCCGCACGGCCAGGGATCTCTGGCGGGCTGCAAAACGCCAACGCAGGCGATTGGTCAAGCGTATCTCCGGCAAATCGCCCGCCCCGCCGAAAGGGGCGGTACCGATGAGCATTGCGCTCCCCGCCAGCGGCACGTCGTTTTATGAGCTTGTCGCAGCGAAGTCAGCCGGACGGGCCGGCCATTTCAGCGAGCCCCGGGCGGATCGTTTATGACGAAGCTACGGAAACCCATTGGCGGCAGATCGGCGAGCGCATTCAACATCATTGTCGCGGCGCGGTTTCGCGAGCTTCTGGAGCTCGTTCCCTCGCTCCGGCTTAAGACCTCGATCCTGATCGTCACCGGCATCTTGACCGGCCTGTCGGAAATGGTGGGGATCACCTTGCTGGTCAGCCTGGTTTTCGTGCTCAGTCAGCAAGGTCCTTTTTCCGGCTCGGCCGTCGCCTGGCTTCCGGCCGTCTTCGGCGGATTCGAATCCTCCCTGACGAAACCGATGCTGGTCGCCATCCTCGTATGCGCGATCATCCTCAGGATCGTTCTCGGCTTCGTCAACGAGATCGTCGCAAGCACCGTCAGCCATCAGATCAGCGAGAGCATTCGTCAGCGGCTCTATGCAAAGATCCTGACGATCCCCTTCCAGCGATTTCAGCACTATGAGCGCAGCGACCTGATCAATGTGATCGCAACCGAATCCTATTCGGTGGCCTCGGCTCACGCCAGTCTCGTGCGGCTTGGCGTCAATCTCGGCACCATTGTAATCTTCGGGATTGGAATGCTTGTCATGGCATGGCCGATCGCCGTGCTCGCGGTGGTGTTCGGCGTCATCCACAATCTGAGCCTCGGCTTGTTTGCCGCCGCCTATCGGCGTCTCGGGGCCACCAGCCTTTCAGCGGTGGAAGAACTCACCCATGTGACCTGGACCACGCTGCAAACGATGAAAGCGGTGAAGAGTTTCGGGCTGGAAGATCGTTACAAGGGTCTATTCGAGACCTTGTCCAGGAAGGTGGGGGAAACCTGGCGCCGCTCCGACCGGATGGGGGCAGCGACCTCGCTCTTGAGCGAGACGCTGACATTCGGCGTGATCCTGACGATCATCCTGTCCTCGCAGGTCCTGCCGGTGGATTTCCAGGCCGCCCTGTCTGCCACCATCCTTCTTTACAGGCTCCAGCCGCATATCAAGCAGTTCGATTCACAGCTGCTGCGCTTGCATGAAATCGAAGCCTCTCTGCAAAACGTGCTGGCGCTGACTGCTGAACAGGACGACGCCAGGAACATCGCAGGCGGAGACGACGTTTCGCATCTCAAGCGGGAGATCGTCTTCCATGATGTGTCCTTCTTCTACGAGGCAGCCAAGATGCCGGCCGTGAACCATGCCAGCTTCTCGATCAAGGCCGGCGAGACGACGGCTCTGACCGGACCTAGTGGCTCCGGTAAAACGACGATCATCAACATGCTTCTCGATCTCATTCAGCCGACCGAAGGCCACATCACAATTGACGGCAAGGCTCTCTCGACAATCGAGCGCTCCAGCTGGCTGCGGCTGCTCGCGGTCGCCGGCCAGGATGTCGAGCTCATGGAGGGCACCGTCCTCGACAATATCCGCTTCCGTCGCGATATTTCCGAGGAGGAGGTTCGCCGGGCCGCGGATATGGCCTGCGCCACCGAATTCATCGAGAATCTGCCTTACGGTTTCGACGAATGGCTGGGAGATGAGGCGATAAGACTTTCAGGCGGCCAGCGGCAGCGGATAGGCCTGGCCCGCGCGCTCGCGGGCCGTCCGGAGATCCTGCTGCTGGACGAAGCCACCAGCGCGCTCGACGAACCGACCGAAGCGCGCGTGCTTTCCCTCCTGCTCAAGGAATATGAATCCCGTACACTGATCATCGTCAGCCACAGATCGGCAACCACCGCATTGATGAAGAACCAGATCCGCCTTCATCCGACTGCGGTTGGGGAGGAGTAGTGCGATGGGCGATACCTCTCTCTCGGAAGTACAGGTTTCGGTCATCATTCCCGCCTATAACGCGGGCCGCTACATTGCCTCGACGCTTCAGTCGGTCACCGGGCAGACACACGCGAATCTCGAAATTCTGATCATCGACGACGGCTCTACGGACGAAACCCCTGATATCTGTCGTCGGATCGCAGCAGACGATCCCCGAATCCGCATCATTTCCACGGGAAATCGAGGGGTGGCCGCAGCGCGCAACATCGGTATCGAGGCGTCGACATCAGATTATATCGCCTTCGTCGACGCGGATGATCTCTGGCATCCTTCCTATGTCGAGACCTTGCTGTCGGCGCTTCATCCCCTGCCCCCCGACTGGGGCGCCGTCTATGCGCTTCACCGCATCATTGATTCCGAGGGCTATTGCACGAGAGCCAGCTCCGGCCTGAGTGCGAGAGGGACGGTGCTTGCCCGTCACCTCATCTTTCGTTTTGTCGGAAACGGCAGCGGCCTGATGATCCGCCGCGCGGTCTATGACGAGATCGGCGGTTATGATTCTGCCTATGCAGAACACGGGATCGGCGGGTGTGAGGATCTGGATTACGAGCTGCGGGTCGCCGAGGCGTTCAAGATCGAGGCTGTCCCACTTGGTCTGGTGGGATACCGGATCCATTCGGCCGCCATGTCTTCCGACAGTTCCAGAATGGCTCGATCGCTCCTCGCGGTATATGAAGGCGCCATAGCCCGCAATCTGCAGCTTCCCCGATGGGTCGTCGACTGCGCGCTCGCATCGGTCCATCTCTACGCTTTTTCGAAATTTATCGCCGCGAAAAATTGGAAAAACGCGGCCAATTCACTGAAGCAAATCTTCCGTTTCAGCCCGCGTCTCGCCGGCATCGTCTTCTTCGGCTTAATCCTGTCCAAATTGCGCAGAGCCGCACGCAGAGCATGGTCGAAGCTGGTAACGACCAAGAATAATCTGATGAAATTTGAACAGGTGGATCCGCAGGCGCCCTTGGGCGGCGGCCTGTCGAGCTTTCGAACGGAAAAGCTGTTGAAGCGGCTGTCCGAAGTCGATCGGGCGCTCGACATCTCGCATCACCAACGGAGAAGCGAGATGTCTTTTACCAATAACGCGCCGCTTGGAAACGGCGACCCATTCGCCCTTTGACGTCGGGGCGGGTTCGTCCGCTTCCGACTGGACTCAGCCTTCCTCTTTCGGCCGCTCGATCCGGATCACCTGCGGTTCGCCGAAGAGATAACCTTCCGACTTGATCGAGGCCACGGCCTTGCGCACCGATTCTTCCGTCGTCGCGTGGGTGACGAGAATGATCGTCTGGTGGTGAGACGGCGCCAGGTGCTGCTTGGAGCGCTGGACGATCGATTCCAGTGAGATGTGGTTTTCGGCCATGCGGGTCGCGACGCTTGCAAAGACGCCGGTGCGGTCGAGCACGGTCAGGCGGATGAAATAACCGCCCTCATGGCTCTGCATCTGCGCCTTGCGGTAGGGCTCCAGCGCCTTGGCGGGATGGCCGAGCACCGGAACGCGCTGGGCGCCCGGCTGGCTCTTGGCGATATCAGCGATATCACCGAGTACCGACGAAGCCGTCGCATTGCCGCCGGCGCCGGGACCGACCATCAGCAGTTCGCCGAGCACGTCGGATTCGATCGCCACCGCATTGGTGACGCCGTCGACCTGGGCGATGACCGAATCGACCGGCACCATGGTCGGGTGCACGCGCTGCTCGATGCCGGTATCGGTGCGCTGGGCAACGCCGAGCAGCTTGATGCGATAGCCGAGCTCGGCTGCGGCGTGGATATCCTCGATCGAGATATTGGTGATGCCTTCGAGATAGATGTCGTCGGCCGCGATGCGATTGCCGAAGGCGAGCGTCGTCAGGATGGCGAGCTTATGGGCGGTATCGTTGCCTTCGATATCGAAGGCGGGATCGGCTTCGGCATAACCCAGCCGCTGCGCCTCCTTGAGGCATTCGGAAAAGGAAAGCCCCTCCTTCTCCATCTTGGTCAGGATGTAATTGCAGGTGCCGTTCATGATGCCGTAGATGCGCGAGACGGCGTTGCCCGTCAGCGATTCGCGCAGCGCCTTGATGACGGGGATACCGCCGGCGACCGCCGCCTCGAAATTCAGCAGCGAGCCCTTCTCTTCCGCGATCGTCGCAAGCTCGACGCCGTGGTAGGCAAGCAGCGCCTTATTGGCTGTCACCACATGGAGACCACGCTGGAGCGCTGCGCGCACAGAGACGTTGGCAGCCCCTTCGGCGCCGCCCATCAGCTCGACGAAGACGTCGATATCGCCCTTTTCAGCCAGTTCCTCAGGCCGATCGAACCAGGTGACGGCAGAAAGATCGACGCCTCGGTCCTGCGTCTTGTCGCGCGCGGAGACCGCGGTGATCGTAATCGGACGCCCGCAGGTGACGGCAAGCTCGTTGCTCTTCTGCTGAATGATGCGGACGAGCGAAGCGCCAACGGTGCCCAAGCCCGCAATGCCGATTTTGAGGGCATCTGCCATGGATCGATCCTGAAATGTCTGGTGAGAGACAGCCGCAGGTCTGCGGCTGTCTTCGAGGTTGAAATTAACGGTGGGCGTTGAGCGAGATGACGTTGTGCATCGTCTCGTCAGCCGTCGACATGAACTTCTTGATGTTGCGCGCAGCCTGGCGGATGCGGTGTTCGTTCTCGACGAGCGCCAGACGAACGTAGTCGTCGCCCATCTCGCCGAAGCCGATGCCCGGAGCAACGGCGACGTCGGCCTTCTCGACCAGCAGCTTGGAGAACTCAAGCGAACCGAGATGACGGAACTTTTCCGGGATCTTCGCCCAGGCGAACATGGTGGCGGCCGGCGGCGGCACTTCGAAGCCGGCCTTACCGAAGCTTTCGACCATGACGTCGCGGCGGCGCTTGTAGACGTTGCGGACTTCCGCAATATCGGAGCCATCGCCGTTCAGCGCGTGGGTCGCCGCCACCTGGATCGGCGTGAAGGCGCCGTAATCGAGGTAGGACTTGACGCGGGTGAGCGCAGCGATCAGCCGCTCGTTGCCAACGGCAAAGCCCATGCGCCAGCCGGGCATGGAAAAGGTCTTCGACATGGAGGTGAATTCGACCGTCACATCCATTGCACCAGGCACTTCGAGAACCGACGGCGGCGGAGTGTCGTCGAAATAGATCTCCGAATAGGCAAGGTCGGACAGCACGATGATGTCGTGCTTCTTGGCGAAGGCAATGACGTCCTTGTAGAAATCGAGCGTCGCGACAAAGGCTGTCGGGTTCGAGGGATAGTTGAGAATCAGCGCCAGAGGCTTCGGGATCGAATGCCGGACCGCGCGCTCAAGCGGCGGGAAGAAGGTCTCGTCCGGCTCCACCGACATCGAGCGGATCACGCCGCCCGCCATCAGGAAGCCGAAGGCGTGGATCGGATAGGTCGGGTTCGGGCAGAGGATCACGTCGCCGGGCGCGGTGATCGCCTGCGCCATGTTGGCGAAGCCTTCCTTGGAGCCGAGGGTGGCGACCACCTGCGTATCCGGGTTCAGCTTGACGCCGAAACGGCGGGCATAATAGGCGGCCTGGGCGCGGCGCAGACCGGGAATGCCCTTGGAGGAGGAATAACGGTGCGTGCGCGGGTCCTGCACGACCTCGCAGAGCTTGTCGACGATCGCCTGGGGAGTGGGAAGGTCAGGGTTTCCCATGCCGAGATCGATGATATCGGCGCCGCCCGCTCGCGCGCTTGCTTTCAAACGGTTGACCTGTTCGAAAACATAAGGCGGCAAACGCCGGACTTTGTGAAACTCTTCCATTTCATTCCCCATGGAAAGGCGGCATTTCGGGCCGCAGTCGAAGTTCGTTCCGTCTCCCGGCGGCTGCGACACGAACTTCAGAATCGCAGCGCCGTATTCATCAGACCCAAGCGACACGGCAAATCTTTGACGGAAAGGCCGTGCAACCACGCATTATCGGGAAAATCGCATCTTCCGATCCATCCGGAAGGCTTTGCGTCCAAATTGCCTGAAAGGCAAGGCTTATTTGGAGATTTCGGAGAGCGTCTGCGCGCCGTGCTCGGCAGCCAGGCGGCGCATCTCGGCGACCTTCGCCTGATATTCGGCATCCGAGATCGTACCAGCCTTGCGCCGGGCAGCAAGGGCCGTCAGCTGATGCTGCAGTTCTGCCGCCTGCTCGTCGCTCATCTGGACATTGGCGGCCGTCAGCGGCGCGCCGAAATTCGGATAGCCGTCCGGCGACTTCGCCAGGCCGCCTTCGACAGCCTCGCCCTTGGTGGCGGGCATGACGACGGCGGTCGGCGCCGCTCGCTTGGCGGCGGCTGCGGCCTTCTCTTCCGCCGTCAGGTTGCATCCGGCAAGCGCCATCGCCGCCGCGGCGCAGATCAGTGCGGTGCGGTTGAAAGTTGCGATGCGCCGGATGCCGTTATTCGTCATGCCTCAAAATCCAATTCTGACTGCGTCGACTGTTAAATTTGTCGCAGCCACAAAGCAATAGCACGAGCCGATGCGGGTGGAACTTGTTTTCTCGTTCGATCACGATGTACAACGAATGGATAAAAACAGTGCTGCCGCCGGAGGAAATGGTGACCGACAGCAAGCAGGAGAGTGGCAGCCAGAAAAATGGCGGCAAGACCGGTTTCGACGCAACCGATCTCGATCCTTATCTGTTGAAGGATCCCGAGGCCATGACGGTGAACTTTGCCCGAGCGCTCGAAAATCTCGGGAAGGCCGCCTCGGCATGGCTCGAGCCGCGCGAACGCGGCGAGATCACCGACACGGTCGTCGATCCAATGACCGATATGGTCAAGACGCTCTCCAAGGTCACCGAATACTGGATTTCCGACCCTCGCCGGACCTTCGAGGCGCAGACGCAGCTGATGTCATCGTTCTTCGGCATCTGGATGCGCTCGATGCAGCGCATGCAAGGCGAGCCGACGCCTGCCGAGCCGGACACCCGCAAGGACA
This sequence comes from Rhizobium sp. R635, assembly GCF_002211285.1. Lineage (GTDB taxonomy): Bacteria > Pseudomonadota > Alphaproteobacteria > Rhizobiales > Rhizobiaceae > Rhizobium. The sequence goes on from NZ_LOKX01000002.1 coordinate 58,598, forward strand.
AGCGTTTCGCGGACGACGACTGGCAGAAGAACCCGTTCTTCGATTTTCTGCGCCAGGCCTACTTCGTCACCTCAGACTGGGCCGAAAAGCTGGTGTCGGAGACCGATGGCCTCGACGAGCATACCAAACACAAGGCCGGCTTCTATGTGAAGCAGATCACCGCAGCACTTTCACCGACCAATTTCGTCGCCACCAATCCGCAGCTTTACCGTGAGACGATCGCAACCAGCGGCGAAAACCTGGTGCGGGGCATGAAGATGCTTGCCGAGGACATCGCCGCCGGAAACGGCGATCTTCGCCTGCGCCAGACCGACATGACGAAATTCGCCGTCGGCCGGGACATGGCGCTGACGCCGGGCAAGGTGATCGCCCAGAACGACATCTGCCAGATCATCCAATACGAGGCATCGACCGAAACGGTGCTAAAGCGGCCGCTGCTGATCTGCCCCCCCTGGATCAACAAGTTCTACATTCTCGACCTCAACCCGCAGAAATCCTTCATCAAATGGTGCGTGGACCAGGGCCAGACCGTCTTCGTCATTTCCTGGGTCAATCCGGATGCGCGCCACGCCGAGAAGGACTGGGCCGCCTATGCCCGCGAGGGCATCGACTTCGCGCTTGCAACGATCGAGAAGGCAACCGGCGAGAAGGAAGTCAATGCCGTCGGATATTGCGTCGGCGGCACGCTGCTCGCGGCAACGCTGGCGTTGCATGCCAAGGAGAAAAACAAGCGCATCAAGACGGCCACGCTCTTCACCACCCAGGTCGATTTTACCCATGCCGGCGATCTCAAGGTGTTCGTCGACGAGGAGCAGCTCGCAGCGCTCGAAGAGCATATGAAGGCAGCCGGCTATCTCGACGGCTCGAAGATGTCGATGGCTTTCAACATGCTGCGTGCCTCCGAACTGATCTGGCCCTATTTCGTCAACAACTATCTCAAGGGCCAGGAGCCCCTGCCCTTCGACCTTCTGTTCTGGAACGCTGATTCGACCCGCATGGCGGCTGCCAACCACGCCTTCTACCTGCGAAACTGCTATCTCCGGAATGCGCTGACGCAGAACGAGATGATCCTCGACGGCAAATCCGTGTCGCTGAAGGATGTGAAGATCCCGATCTACAACCTCGCCACTCGCGAGGATCACATCGCCCCCGCCAAGTCCGTCTTCGTCGGCAGCCAGTTCTTCGGCGGCAAGGTGGAATTCGTCGTCACCGGCTCGGGACATATCGCCGGCGTGGTCAATCCACCCGATAAGAAGAAGTATCAATACTGGACGGGCGGCCCGGCCAAAGGGGATTACGAGACCTGGATCGAGCAGGCGAACGAGACGCCGGGATCGTGGTGGCCACACTGGCAGGCCTGGATCGAGACGCATGACGGCAGGCGCGTGCCGGCGCGCAAACCCGGCGGCGATGCGCTGAACGCGATCGAGGAAGCACCGGGAAGTTATGTGATGGAACGCGCCTGACAAACGCGTCCGCGTCTCTTTTTGAGACGCCGGGAAAAACAGCGTCCGCGCGTAAACAAATTAGAAACCATAATTCGTCATCCTTGCGAAACAGTCGGCAAGTCGCACTTGGTCCAAATTCGGCCCATTTGCACCTTTACCGGCCCCGGCGAAGTTTAGTCAGTCAGTGCCGCCGGCCTGCGTAGCGAGTTTGAAAGACGAGTGTAGTATGGCGTTTGCGGTCGGGACGTTGGATAACGTCGCCCCTCTTAGCGGATCTGCTCTGCGTTCGCGCAGATCTCGCGGTTTTCTTTACGGTGTCGTCGGCGCCGGACTTCTGACCTCCACATGGCTTGTCGCGACCTTTGCGACGATGCATTCCATGGGCGGGTCCGCTTCCCCATCCGACAGTTTCACGCAGGTCGTGTCGATGAAGCCCAAACCGGCGGCGAAGCCTGAACGGCTGATCCATGTCGGCAAGGCCGATCGCCTGACGGCTTTCGATGCCAAGCCGGTCGTCATCCTGACGGCCGACCTCATCCATTCGCATGCGAGAAAGACCAATGCTGCCGCAGCGGCATCGCTGGCGCTTGCAAAAAACAATCGTCTCGTCGCGCCTGACGAAACGCCGGTCGCCGTTGCCGCCGCCGCACCTTCCGACACCGCCAAATTCGCCAAGGACGATACTGTCGCGCCGCCGGTCGAGCTTGCCCAGGCGGAGACGGAAGCAGAGAGCGACGACCGCATCATCATTCCCTCCAAGGAGACCGTCGCGGCCGTCGAACTCCCTGCCCTGCTCGCACTTGCCGATGCCGGGCCGCAGCAGATTGCGCCGACCCCGGTCGAGCCGGCAGCACCCGCCCCCAAGACGGCGTCGCTGCCGCAAACCGCGCCTGTAGAAGTGGCCGAGGCCGAAGAGCAGCAGCCCTTCGATCTCGTGCTGGCGCCGGACGCCGGATCGGTTCCGCTGCCGATGGCGCGTCCCGATGGACTGGTCGGCAAACCCGCGCCGGTCGCCAAGAGCGCGCAGCGCTCGGCCGAGCCGGCGCTTGCCTATGCCCAGCCGAATTCGCCGATCGAGGATGACGAGGACGATGCAGTGCCTCGCTACGACAAGCCGGTCTTCTCGCCGAAGCTGCGTGCAGGTGTGGCGATCTACGACATCGAGAACAGCACCGTCTACCTGCCGAACGGCGAACGGCTGGAAGCCCATTCCGGCCTCGGCAAGATGCGCGACAAGCCGCGTTTCGCGGATAAAAAGATGCGCGGACCGACGCCGCCACACACCTACGCCCTCACCATGCGCGAAAGCCTTTTCCATGGCGTCGCGGCGATCCGGCTGACGCCCATCGAGGGTTCGGACGCCATCTTTGATCGCGTCGGCCTGCTCGCCCACACCTACATGCTCGGCAAGAACGGCGATTCCAACGGCTGCGTCTCCTTCAAGGACTACAAGCGCTTCCTGGCCGCCTTCAAGCGCGGCGAGATCAAGCAGCTCGTGGTGGTGCCGCGGCTGAACAACAAGCCGGCTTCGACGCTCGCCTCGCTATTTTCATCGCGAAGCTGACTTTAACTAGCAGGCGGGCAGCAGCAGCCTGCCCGCGAAGCCCTACTTCAACCAGGCTGCGATTCGCTCCACCGCTTCGGCGATCTCTCCTTGCGATCCCGCATAGGACAGACGCAGGGTTCGGTGCCCTTCCAGCGGATCGAAATCCAGGCCCGGCGTTGCCGCGACATTGATTTCCGCAAGCATGCGTTTGGCAAAACCCATGCTGTCATTGGTGAAGCGCGAAACATCGACATAAGCGTAGAACGCGCCGTCCATCGGCGAAGCGGGCGCAAGGCCGATCTTGGGCAGCCGGTCGAGCAGCAGATCGCGGTTTGCGGCATAACTTGCCTTGACGCGATCGAGCTCTTCGCTTGCGCCGAGAGCGGCCGTGGCGGCGATCTGGGAAAGCTCGGGCGGCGAGATATAGAGGCTCTGCGCCACACGCTCGATTGGCCGCACCAGGCGGTCCGGCAGCACCATCCAGCCTATCCGCCAGCCGGTCATGCAATAATATTTGGAGAAGGAGTTGATGACGATCGCCTCGTCGGTCAGCTCCAGGGCGCTTGCCTCTTCTCCCGCGAAGGTCAGTCCATGGTAGATTTCATCCGAGATGAAGGCGATGGAGTGGGCAGCGCAGTAGTCTGCAAGCGCCTTCAGCCCATCACGGCCGGTCACAGTGCCGGTAGGGTTGGCGGGGCTTGCGAGCAGCACGCCTTTCAGCCTGACACCGCTTTCCTTCTGTGCCGCCTCAAGGCTTTCAGGCGTCAGCGTGAAATGGGTGTCGGCCGTCACAGGCACTTCGACAACCTTCAAGCCCAGCGCGCCGAGGATATTGCGGTAGGCGGGATAGCCGGGTCTTGCGATCGCCACGGCATCGCCGGCATCGAACAGCGTGAGGAAGGCGAGGTTGAAACCGGCCGAGGAACCTGTGGTGACGGCGATACGCGTGGGATCAATCTCCAGGCCGTGCCGATCCCTGTAATGCCCGGCAAGCGCCGATTTCAGCCGCGCCGTCCCCAGCGCATCGGTATAGCCGATCCTGCCTTCGGCAAGCGCTTCGCGGGCCGCCTTCAGGGCAGTCTCGGGGGCGGGATGGGAGGGTTGGCCGACGGCCATGGAGATCACGGGATGGCCGCCTGCCCGCCGCTTCGTCGCCTCCGCCAGGACATCCATGGCGTGAAAAGGCTCAACCTCGCTGCGTTTCGATATGGAAAACAAGTTTGCTTCTCGCTCGGCTTCTTCGATGACGGCCAGACAATTGCCGCATTAATCGGCTCATCACAATCCCGCGAGGGTCGCGCGGGGATGAAAATTCCTGTTTGAGCAGAACCCGACGCGCCGTACCTTGACGCAACGCGTTCAAGTCCATAACCCGGCGACGGTCTTTGCGACCAGGACCGCACCGCCGATGACGAGGATATCATGGCCTACTTCTCGAAAACCTTCACCGCAGTGGCGCTTGCCGCTTCGATCGCCCTTCCCTTTCCGGCGGCAGCGCTCGACGACCAGCAGAAGAAGGAGTTCGGCGAGTTCATCAAGCAGTATCTGATCGAAAATCCCGAGATCATGCTCGATGTCCAGGATGCCCTGCAGAAGAAGCAGGAAGCCCAGCGCCTGGTGAAGGCCAATATGGCAATCGAAGAAAACAGCGCCGGCATCTTCGAATCGAAGGACGACGTCACGCTCGGCAATCCCAAGGGCGATGTCACCGTCGTCGAGTTCTTCGATTATAATTGCAGCTATTGCCGTCATGCGCTTCCCGACATGCAGGCGATGCTGAAGAAGGACAAGAACGTCCGCTTCGTTCTCAAGGAATTCCCGATCCTAGGGCCGGATTCGGTCGCCGCCCACAAGGTCGCCGATGCCTTCCGCAAGCTTGCCCCCGAGAAATATGCCGATTTCCACGTCGCCCTTCTCAGCAGTGAAGGCCGCGCCTCGGAAGAAAGCGCGATCACGGTTGCAGGCTCTCTCGGCGTCAGCGAAGACAAGATCCGCGCCGAGATGGCAAAGAGCCCGAACGATGGGATCGTTCAGACGACCTACCAGCTCGCCTCCAGCCTCGGCATCAGCGGCACGCCGTCCTATGTGATCGGCAACGAACTGGTGCCGGGCGCCGTTGGGATCGATGACCTCGAAGCCAAGGTCAAGAACATGCGCAGTTGCGGCAAGACCGCCTGCTGAGCAAGCGGGCGCCGGACGGCCGCTCATCAAATCGACAAAATCAAAGCGTTTCAGCCATGTGGACAAATGTGGCGCGATTCCTGCTGGCCAGTCGTAAGGGCTTTCATTCGGCCGTCGCGGAGTCTATAGGTTGCCGTCGTGCATTTTACGGAACATTCGATGACGCAAACGATTTTTGTCCTGAACGGCCCCAACCTGAACATGCTGGGTAAACGAGAGCCCGGCATTTATGGCGGCAAGACTCTCAAGGACATCGAGACGGACTGCAAGGCCGCCGGCCGCGAACTCGGCTTCGATATCGACTTCCGCCAGAGCAACCACGAAGGCACGCTCGTGGACTGGTTCCATGAGGCGGACGAGAAGGCTGCCGGCGTTGCCATCAATGCGGGCGCCTATACGCATACATCGGTCGCGCTGCATGATGCGATCCGCGCTATATCAATTCCCGTCGTCGAGCTCCACATATCCAACGTGCATGCACGGGAAGAATTCCGCCACAAGTCGATGATCGCGCCGGCATGCAAGGGCGTGATCTGCGGCTTCGGGCCTCACAGCTACATCCTGGCGCTCCACGCGCTGAAGAACATCACGGCATAAGAAGAAGACAGGGCAACACCATGGCTGAAAAGAAATCGGGTATCGATCAGGCACTGATCCGCGATCTCGCCAATATCCTCAACGACACGGATCTGACCGAGATCGAGGTCGAGCAGGACGACCTGCGCATCCGCGTATCCCGCGCCGGCACGCCGCAATATGTCCAGGCGCCGATCGCAGCACCGGCCTATGCCGCGCCCGCAGCCGCCGCTCCGGCGGCAGCAGCCGCCCCGGCCGCGGCTCCCGGCCGCAATCCGGCCAATGTCGTCAACGCGCCGATGGTCGGCACCGTCTACATGGCGCCGGCTCCCGGCGCACGTCCCTTCATCGAGGTCGGCGCGACCGTCAAGGAAGGCCAGACGCTCATCATCATCGAAGCGATGAAGACGATGAACCAGATCCCCTCGCCCAAGTCGGGCAAGGTGACCGAGATCCTCGTCGATGACGGGCATCCCGTCGAATACGGCCAAGCCCTCGTCGTCATCGAATAGGCCGATGCCCATGATTTCGAAAATCCTCATCGCCAATCGCGGGGAAATCGCCCTTCGCGTGCTCCGGGCCTGCAAGGAACTCGGCATCGCCTGCGTCGTGGTTCACTCCACCGCCGACGCCGATGCCATGCATGTGCGCCTTGCCGACGAAAGTGTCTGCATCGGCCCGCCCTCTTCGCGCGAGAGCTATCTCAACATTCACCAGATCGTCGCCGCCTGCGAGATCACCGGCGCCGACGCCGTGCATCCGGGCTACGGCTTCCTGTCCGAGAATGCCAAGTTCGCCGATATCCTCGAAGCCCATGGCATCACCTTCATCGGGCCGACGGCGGATCACATCCGCATCATGGGTGACAAGATCACCGCCAAGACGACAGCCCTGGAACTCGGCATTCCCGTCGTTCCGGGCTCGGACGGCGAAGTGAAGACCGAAGAGGATGCGCTCAGGACAGCCGCCGAAATCGGCTATCCCGTGCTGATCAAGGCGACGGCCGGCGGCGGCGGGCGCGGCATGAAGGTCGCCAAGAGCGAAGCCGACCTGATCGAAGCCTGGTCGACGGCGCGCACGGAAGCGGCAGCCGCCTTCGGCAATGACGCCGTCTACATGGAAAAATACCTCGGCAAGCCGCGCCATATCGAAATCCAGGTGTTCGGCGACGGCGAAGGCAATGCCATCCATCTCGGCGAGCGCGACTGCTCGCTGCAGCGCCGCCACCAGAAGGTCTGGGAAGAGGCAAACTCGCCGGCGCTCAACGTCGAGCAGCGCATGAAGATCGGCCAGGTCTGCGCCGACGCCATGAAGAAGCTGAAATATCGCGGCGCCGGCACGATCGAATTCCTCTACGAGAACGGCGAGTTCTATTTCATCGAAATGAACACTCGCCTGCAGGTGGAGCATCCGATCACGGAAGCGATCACCGGCATCGACCTCGTGCACGAGCAGATCCGCGTCGCCTCCGGCGGCGGTCTCTCGGTGACGCAGGACGAGGTGCATTTCTCCGGCCATGCCATCGAATGCCGCATCAATGCCGAGGATCCGCGCACCTTCGTGCCCTCGCCCGGCACGATCACGCATTTCCATGCGCCGGGCGGCCTCGGCGTGCGCATCGATTCCGGCGCCTATCAGGGCTACAAGATCCCGCCCTATTACGACAGCCTCATCGGCAAGCTGATCGTGCACGGCCGCACCCGCGTCGAATGCATGATGCGCCTGCGCCGCGCGCTCGACGAATTCGTGGTCGACGGCATCAAGACGACGCTGCCGTTGTTCCAGGAACTCGTCTCCAACCAGGATATCGCCAATGGCGATTACGATATCCACTGGCTGGAACATCATCTCGCCAACACACCGGCGGCATAGGACAGGAATGGCAGGACCGCGCAGGAAGTCACCAGGCATTACCCCTGAAATCCTCCTGCGCGCCTATTCCATCGGCCTCTTCCCGATGGCCGAATCCGCAGACGACCCGGAGATCTTCTGGGTCGAACCGGAACTGCGCGGCGTGCTGCCGCTCGATCATTTCCATGTGTCGAAAAGCCTGGCCAAGACCGTGCGCAGGCAGCCCTTCGAGATCCGTTTCGACCACGACTTCGATGCGGTCATCGCGGCCTGCGCGGAAGAGACATCGGGTCGCCCGAGCACCTGGATCAATAGTACGATCCGGTCGCTCTATTCGACGCTCTTCGACATGGGCCACGCCCATACCGTCGAGGCCTGGGACGGCGACGAATTGGTCGGCGGCCTCTACGGCGTCTCGCTCGGCTCGGCCTTCTTCGGCGAGAGCATGTTTTCGCGGCGGACGGACGCTTCGAAGATCTGCCTCGTGCATCTCGTCGGCCGGCTGCGGGAAAGGGGCTTCACCCTGCTCGACACGCAGTTCACCACCGAGCACCTGAAGACATTCGGGGCGATCGACGTTCCGAAGGCCGATTATGCCGTGATGCTGGCGGCGGCGGCCGAATCACCACATCTTAAGTTTTAAACACGATCGTTTCGCCCGTGCGTTGATTTTTCCAACCGATTTCAATAGGGGTCGAAAATGCAACGGGGGATAGAATTTTGAAACGATATTTTGCCGCGGCGATCCTTCTCGCCTTGTTTACGGCTCAGGCCGACGCACGCCCTTACGAGGAGATGTTTGCAAACCGGACCGATTTTTCCGAGGCGGAAAAGCCATTGCTGGAAAAACTCGATTTTCAGCAGGGTGCGATCAAGCTGCCCGAAGCGAGGGCGACGTTGAATGTGCCCGCCGACTTCTATTATCTCAATCCCGCCGACACGAAGAAGGTGCTCGTCGACATCTGGGGAAATCCGGCGGAAACGGCGGAAGGCACACTCGGGATGATTTTCCCGGCGAAATATGCGCCGACCGATGCGGAGTCCTGGGGTTCCATCGTGGGATACAGCGCCGACGGCTACGTCTCGGACGCCGACGCCGCCACGACGGATTACGACGAACTGCTGCAGAGCATCAAGGATGCGATCCGGGAAAATAACGTCGAACGCGAGAAGCAGGGTTTCGAGAAGATCACGCTTGTCGGCTGGGCTTCGCCCCCGCATTACGACACATCTGCGCATGCATTGCATTGGGCCCGCGACCTGATGTTCGGTGACGATCCGAAGGTGCCGCACACGCTGAACTATTCCGTGCGCGTGCTCGGCCGCGAGGGCGTTTTTCAATTCAATTTCGTTGCCGGGCTCGAGCAGCTGAACGAGATCAAGGACGTCATTCCCACCGTCACGAAGCTCGTGCAGTTCGACAAGGGAGTGGCCTATACCGACTATGTCGAAGGCGACAAGATCGCCGCTTATGGCATGGCGGGAATGATTGCGGCCGGCGCGGGCGCCAAGGTTGCCGCGAAAGTCGGGCTACTGGCCCTTGCCCTCGCCTTCTTCAAAAAGGCCGGCATCCTCGTCTTCGTCGCGTTCGCCGCTGTGCTCCGTTTCGCCAAAGGCCTTTTCAACAGGAATAAAACACCCGCGGCATAGGCTCGCGGCCAAGCCGAGGCGCGTCGCACCGGTCAAGCTTAGTGCGCCGCGCTGCCAATATTGGCTGCATGCCTATCGTCGTGTCGATTCCGCGTCACCTTTGGGTGATGTGCTCAGCGGGCTGGCGCTTTGGCGCTACCTGGAGCCGGGACGTCCGAGGTCGTCTTGCAATCCTTCAACCAGACGTCATAGATCGGGTGCTCGACGGCGTTGAGGCCGGGGCTGTCTGCGAACATCCAGCCGGTGAAGATGCGGCGGATCTTGCGGTCGAGGGTAATTTCGTCGACCTCGACGAAACCGTCGATCTTCTGCGCTTCGGCCTGATCGCGGGAATAACAGGCCTTCGGCGTCACCTGCAGCGCACCGAACTGGACCGTCTCGTTGACATAGACGTCGAAAGTGGTGATGCGGCCGGTGATCTTGTCGAGGCCGGAGAAGACGGCAACCGGATTGTCGATGCGGGCGGCATTTGCCGAAACCATCGGAAGCAGGGCCGAGAGCGCCAGCAGCGATCCGGCGGCACGCAGGACCATGTTCCGCGTGAAGAGCTTCATGTACCCGTCTCCAGAATTTTCAACTACGGCCGCGGTCAAGCGCGGCCAACCTGCGGGTAAAGGTCAATTGTGGCCAAAAGCCGGGCTTGGGATCACCCGGTCGAGCCGTCTCAGTTGCCCGGCGTCCAGGCGTCGTAATCGCCGGTAACACGCGGCCGCTCACCCGAAGCGGCAAGGGAGCCCGGCGGGCGGTAAGCCTGCGGCGAACCCGTGAGGTTGGGACGATGCGGCCTCTGCCATTCCTTGGCGGTGTAGTTTTCCTTGGACGGCGGAACATCGGTGCGGTGATGCATCCAGCCATGCCAGCCCGGCGGGATCGCGGAGGCCTCGGCATAACCCTTGTAGATCACCCAGCGCTTCGGCAGGCCGTAGGAAGACATGCCGCCTTCATAATAGACGTTGCCGAATTCATCCTCGCCGACGCGCTTGCCAAAACGCCAGGTCGCAAAACGCGTGCCCATCGTCTGACTGTTCCACCAGGTGAAGGTTTGAACCAGAAGATTCCACATGTCTTTTCCTTGCGCTCGCCGGGACGCGAGCCAAACCACAATTCTTTCCCTGCTTATGCCGTCGCCAAGCCGAATTGTCCAGCGATTCCACGAGAAGAGCAGGTCATTTCAAAACCATCTTGAAGCCCAGATGCGAGGGCTTGAAGCCGAGCCTTTCATAGAAACGGTGGGCATCCTTGCGTACCGCATTCGAGGTCAGCTGCAACAGCCGCGCACCGCGGCCTTTTGCCTCGGCAATGGCAAATTCGATCATCAGTGCGCCGATCCCCTGCCCGCGCATGTCGGCCCGGGTCTGCACGGCCTCGATGATCATCGCCGAGGAACCGCGGCCGGTCAGAGAGGTCGTCAGCATCGTCTGGAACGTGCCGACGACTTCGCCGCCGCGCTCTGCGACATAGAGCGTCTGCTCTGGCGAAGCCTCGATGACGGCGAAGGCTCTGGCATAATCGGAAAAAGCCCCGGCATCCGTCGTATCGCCGTGGCCGCCGAGCGCGTCGGCGGCAAACAACGCCACGAGGGCCTGCAGATCGTCTCTGCGCGCCTCGCGAATGAGAATATCAGGCAATTCGACCGTCACGACCTCAATGGCCTTCGAGCGGTTTCTCGAAAATCAGCGCCGGAATGCCGGATTGCCCGGGCGCGCTGTTTTCATTGCGGCCGACCTCGGTGAAACCATGCGCCTGATAGAAGGCTATCGCCGTCGAATTCCGCGGCTCGACCTCGAGACGCATGATCTCAGCATCGGGAAAGCAGGTTTCGAGTTCGGCGAAAATATCCCGGCCGATGCCCTGGCGCTGCAGCGCCGGGCTGACATAGAGCAGATGCAGCATGACGGTTTTCGTCAATTCCTGCGACCTCACCGCGTAGCCCATGCCGCCGATGTTGAGGCCGTCGTCAGCGACGAGAAATTCCGCATCCTTGCGCGCCAGCCGCGCCTTCAACGCCGCCGGCGACAGAAGATGGGCGATCAGTTCATCCACCCTGGCTTTGCCATGGAGACCGTCATAGGTGGCGTGAAAGCTCTCCACCAGAAGGGCGCGCACCTTCTCCAGGTCGCGCTCTCCGGCGGTGCGGACGAAATACACCGCTTACTCCTCGATGCCGAGCTTCGCCTTGACGAGCGCCTGGACAGCCTGCGGATTGGCCTTGCCGCCGGTCGCCTTCATCACCTGGCCGACGAACCATGCCGCCATGGTCGGCTTCGCCTTGACCTTTTCGACCTGTTCGGGATTGGCGGCGATGATCTCGTCCACGGCCTTTTCGATGGCGCCGGTATCCGTCACCTGCTTCATGCCGCGCGATTCGACGATCTCTGTGGGATCACCGCCCTCGGTCAGCACGATCTCGAAAAGATCCTTGGCGATCTTGCCGGAGATGGTCCCGGCCTTGATGAGGTCGATGATGGCGCCGAGCTGTGCCGGCGAGACCGGCGTCTGCTCGATATCCTTTCCGGTGCGGTTCAGCGCGCCGAGCAGGTCGTTGATCACCCAGTTTGCCGCCGTCTTCCCGTCGCGGCCCGCAGCCACGGCCTCGAAATAGTCGGCGATCGCCTTTTCGGAGACGAGCACGGAGGCATCGTAGACCGACAGGCCGAGTTCGCGCACGAAGCGTTCCTTCTTGTCATCAGGCAATTCCGGCAGATCGGCTTCGAGCGCCTTGATGAAGGCATCGTCGAATTCGAGCGGCAGCAGATCCGGATCGGGGAAGTAGCGATAGTCGTGCGCGTCTTCCTTGGAGCGCATGGAGCGCGTCTCGCCCTTGTTCGGATCGAAGAGGCGCGTCTCCTGCTCGATCTCGCCGCCATCTTCCAGAATGCCGATCTGGCGGCGGGCTTCGTATTCGATCGCCTGGCCGATGAAGCGGATCGAGTTGACGTTCTTGATCTCGCAGCGCGTGCCGAAACCTTCGCCCGGACGGCGAACGGAGACGTTGACGTCTGCGCGCATCGAGCCTTCGTCCATGTTGCCGTCGCAGGTGCCGAGATAGCGCACGATCGAACGCAGCTTGGTCATATAGGCCTTGGCTTCGTCGGACGAACGCATGTCGGGCTTGGAGACGATCTCCATCAGCGCGACGCCGGAACGGTTGAGGTCGACATAGGACATGGTCGGGTGCTGGTCGTGCATCGACTTGCCGGCATCCTGCTCCAGGTGCAGGCGCTCGATGCCGATCTCGATATCCTCGAACTGACCCTGGCGGTCCGGGCCGAGCGAAATGACGATCTTGCCTTCGCCGACGATCGGATCCTTGAACTGCGAGATCTGATAGCCCTGCGGCAGGTCGGGATAGAAATAGTTCTTGCGGTCGAAGAGCGAGCGCTTGTTGATCTGGGCTTTGAGGCCGAGACCGGTGCGCACGGCCTGCCTGACGCATTCCTCGTTGATGACGGGCAGCATGCCGGGCATGGCGGCATCGACGAGCGACACGTTCGAATTCTGCGGCTTGCCGAATTCCGTCGAGGCGCCGGAGAAGAGCTTCGAATTGGACAGGACCTGGGCATGGACTTCCATGCCGACGATGACTTCCCAGTCGCCGGTGGCGCCGGGGATGAAGCGTTTCGGATCGGGCGTGCGGACGTCGACAAGGGTCATCTGATGCTCTTTGCAGGCTGTTCTTTTCCACCCGTGAGGTAAAGGAAATGACGTGCCGGTGCAAGACTTTCGCCATGGGGTGCATCGCCGTTTGAGGCCTTCGGCAGCATTTGCCACCCGTTAACGCAGGCCCGATAGGGTTCGCGAATGACGACGCTTGGTATAATCACATTGGCCGCGCTGTTTCTGGCGCTGAATCTTTTCGTTTTTTCCATCTACTTCCTCGACAAGCAGGCGGCGCGCGACGGCCGGCGGCGCATCAGCGAGCGCACGCTTCTGACACTTGCGCTGGTGGGCGGCAGCCTCGGCGCGGTGGCGGCACAGCAGATCCTGCGGCACAAGACGAGAAAGGAGCCTTTCCGGTCAATCCTGGCGGGGATACTGGTTCTGCACGGCGCATTGGCCGCAGTGCTGGCATTCGCGCCGCAATGGAGCCTGCACCTCCTTCAGGAATTCTGAAAAGTCAGAACTCCTGCCCATATCCGCCTTGGCCGTCCGAAATGAGCTGTTTCGTCAGCCCGACCGAGGGCACGTCGCGATCGAGCTTCGGATTATAGGCGACCGAGAGCCAGTGGATGCCATAGCCGTGCCTGCGGAAGAAGCCGATCGCCTCGTTATTGCCGGAATGGGTCTGCATTGCCGCCTTCTCGAAGCCCTGTTCGGCGATATCCTTTTCGATGCGTTCGAGAAGAGCCGAACCAAGCCCCTGGCGCGTAAAGATGGGATCGATCCAGAAGTCAGAGATGGTTTCATCCAATCCCTCGCGCGCCGCCCAGCCTGCGACCTGGCCGTTCTGCTCGATGACGGTGATGGTCAGCCAGTCATTTTCCACGAAGTTGCGAAAAGCGCTGCGCGCCGCGTCGATCATCGCGTCCGATTCGCCGATCGACGCCATCGCAATTTGCCAGGCCCTCAGCCCGATCTCGCTCAACAGTTCCGCTTCCCCGTCGCGGGCATTGCGAATGTGGATCAACGACACCTCCGCGTTACCCCTCAACTAGACCATTGAGTCGCGGAATTTACCAGTGCCTCCAAAGGGATGATGGGCACGAAAGCGCGGTTTTCGACTGGTTTTGAGCGATAGCCACGCTCTTGACCGCTTTTTCCGGGCTGAATAATAAGTCTTATCGAGGTGTTTTATGTTGAGCCTGCCTGAGACCCGGTAAAGGCCCTGCCCGCAAGTTTTCTTGCGCGCACGGGCCCGAAAAAAACGAAGCCCTGACGTTCGAATGAGCGCCAGATCGTTTTTGTGCGCCCTGCCGGGCGCGATACCGGATCTCACAACATGGATATTTCCCGCACGGAGCAGCGCATCCTGCATCTCATGGCCCAAGGCGGCCGCATCGAAATTACCCGCGACGACAACAGAAAGATCGAGAACGTCAGTTGCTTCACCCGCGACGGCTGGCTCTATCCCGGCGTCGGCCTCGATCTCTTCCGCAGGCTGAAGCGCCTCAAGGCAATCAAGTCTTCCAGCGGCCAGCCCTACCGGATCACCGAACGGGGGCTGAGGCTGGTCAGATCACAGCTGGACAACAGGTAGTTCGGGCAACCAACCCTGATCGCGCGTTCAACCGGCGCGGTCGGGGCTCAGTCTCAAGCCTTTGCAGAAAGTTCCGGCCGCATCGCCGCCCACTCGTCGGCCATCGCGCCCGTGCCGCGCATCTTTCCGGCGCGGCGATACCAGTAGTCGGCATTCCACTCGTCGCCCTCGATGCGGTGGCAGAGAGCGTGGCCCCAGTCGAACAGTTGCTCGCCTTCGTGGCGTTGACAGATGTCGTGAACCGCCTGCCAATCCGCCCCCATGGCAAAACCGCCGGCAGCAAGACGATCGATTGCCTCGATCAGCCGCATAAGATCATTGCTCGCCATAAGCCCCTCCTCGGTTTCGGCGGCCACTCAGCCGAGCCGCTTCTCCATATGCACCTTTTCGAGCGCGACGCCCATGCTCTTGGAGGATTCGATGCCGTGCCAGATGATGGTGAAGCCGCAGCGTTCGTAAAGCCGGATCGCACCCGCATTTCGCGCATGCGTGTCGAGCCGCACAGTCGCCAGCCCTTCGGCCGTCATCAACTCGCAGAAATGCAGCAATAGAGCCCGGCCGACACCCCTGCCCTGATGATCGGGATGCACCCAGAGGTCAGAGATATAATTTGCCTCGCCTTCACGCGCACCCCATCCCACGATCTCGCTGCCCAGTTCAGCAACGAAGATCTCGCCTTTCGTTTCTCCGGGAAAGATGGCGAACTCATGCTGCACTTTGGCAATCACATCGGGATCGCGATAGCTGTCCTCGAACGCAGCGCCCGCGGCCCATGCGGCGAAGCCGACGGCGCCGACCGTTTGGTGGTCGGCGGACGTTGTCTTTCGGATCGCGAGGTCGGTTACCACCACTTGGCCGGCGTGAACTTGCCGGCGGCCTGCTCGATGACGTAAGCGGTCTTGAAGAGGGTTTCCTCGTCGAAGGCCTTGCCGATGAGCTGCAGGCCGAGCGGCAAGCCCTTCTGGTCGAGGCCGGCGGGCACGGCGATGCCGGGCAGGCCCGCCATGTTGACCGTCACCGTGAAGATGTCGTTCAGATACATCTTCACCGGATCGGCCGCGAGGTTCTCATCGGCGATGCCGAAGGCCGAGGACGGCGTGGCGGGCGTCAGGATGGCATCGACGCCGGCGTCGAAGGCGAGTTCGAAATCGCGCTTGATCAGCGTGCGGACCTTCTGGGCGCGGATGTAATAGGCGTCGTAATAGCCGGCCGACAGCACATAGGTGCCGATCATGATGCGGCGCTTGACTTCCTTGCCGAAGCCGGCGGCGCGCGTCTTCTCGTACATGTCGACGATATCCTTGCCGTCGACGCGCAGGCCGTAGCGCACGCCGTCGTAACGAGCGAGGTTCGAGGATGCCTCGGCCGGAGCGACGATATAATACGCCGGAAGAGCGTATTTCGTGTGCGGCAGCGAGATGTCGACGATTTCGGCGCCGGCATCCTTCAGCCAGGCAATGCCCTGGCGCCAGAGGGTTTCGATCTCCTCCGGCATGCCGTCGACGCGATATTCGTTCGGAATGCCGATCTTCATGCCCTTCAGCGACTGGCCGAGGACGGCCTCGTAATCCGGCACGGGCAGATCGACAGACGTCGTGTCCTTCGCATCGACGCTCGCCATCGACTTCAGAAGGATCGCGGCATCGCGCACGTCGCGGGCGATCGGGCCTGCCTGGTCGAGCGAGGAGGCGAAGGCAACGGTACCCCAGCGCGAGCAGCGGCCATAGGTCGGCTTGATGCCGACCGTGCCGGTGAAGGCGGCCGGCTGACGGATCGAGCCACCGGTATCGGTCGCCGTGGCGCCGGCGCAGAGATGCGCGGCAACGGCTGCGGCCGAGCCGCCGGAAGAGCCGCCCGGAACGAGCTGCTGGTTGGAGCCCCCTGCCCGCCAGGGATTGATCACCGGGCCATAATAGGAAGTCTCGTTGGAGGAGCCCATGGCGAACTCGTCCATGTTGAGCTTGCCGAGCATGACGGCGCCGTCATCCCACAGGTTCTGCGTCACGGTCGATTCGTAACGCGGCTCGAAACCATCGAGAATGTGGCTGCAGGCCTGGGTGTGGACGCCGACGGTGGCGAAGAGATCCTTGATGCCGAGCGGAATGCCTTCGAGTTCGCCCGCCTTGCCGCTAGCGATGCGCTCGTCAGACTTCCGGGCCATGACGCGAGCAAGATCCGGCGTCGTCTTGATATAGGCGTTCAGCCGGTCATTGGCCGCATCGATCGCCGAAATATAGGCATCGGTCAGTTCGATTGCGGTGATTTCCTTGGCGCGCAGCTTCCGGCGGGCTTCGGCAATGGTCAGGCTGGTGAGTTCGCTCATCGTGTTTTCGCTTCAGGTCTTTAAAATGGCAACAGGGTCGGAAAGAGGCTTTCGAAGCCCTATTCGACGACTTTCGGCACCAGGAAGAAATTATGGTCGGTGACGGGCGCATTGGCGACGACGTCAGCCGCCTTGTTGCCGTCGTTCACCTCGTCGGTGCGCTTCTTCATCGCCATCGGCGTAACCGATGTCATCGCTTCGATGCCATCGACATTGACCTCGGAGAGCTGCTCGACGAAGCCGAGAATGCCGTTCAGCTCGCCGACCATGCGATTTGCCTCGTCCTCGGAGACGGCAATACGGGCAAGTTTGGCGACGCGCTTCACGGTGGCGAGATCGACGGACATGGCATTCTCCGGGTGGGATTTTTCCTACCCGCTATAAAGGCCATGTCCGCCTGACGCAACGGGGTTTCGTCAGATCGACAGGCTCTCGGATGGCTTGAGCGGCTTCGCTTCCGTCTTCGATCCCTCCATGCCGACCACGAATTTATCGGCCGTCTGATCGATGATCGGGAAGGTGCCGAAGTGGCAGGGGATCGCGGTCTTGAAGTTGAAATAGCGCCGGCACGCCAGGGCCGCCACCGCGCCGCCCATGGTGAAGCGGTCGCCGACCGGCACGAGGCCGATGTCGGGCTGGTGCAATTCGTTGATCAGCGCCATGTCGGAGAAGATGTCGGTATCGCCCATGGCCAGAATCGAGGCCTCGTCTTCGAAATGCAGCATCAGACCGTTGGCGTTGCCGAGCGCATGCGAGACGCCGTCCTCGGTGATCTGGGCAGACGAATGCAGTGCATTGGTGAAGGTCGCCGAGAAGCTGCCGAGCGCAACCGTGCCGCCGGTATTGCCCATCTCGATCTTGTCGATGCCCTTGGAGCCGAGCCAGGCGGCGAGATCGGCATTGGCGAGAACGACAGCGCCGGTTTCCTTGGCAAGCGCCACGGTATCGCCGACATGGTCGCCATGGCCATGCGTCAGCAGGATGTGGGTGATGCCTGCCGAAACGTCCTTGATATCCTGGCCGGAAAAGGAGGCGTTATAGCTGAGGAAGGGATCGAGCAGGATCTTCGCCTTTCCGGTCTCGATGCGGAAGGCGGAATGGCCGAGCCAGGTGATCTTCATGAAATCTCTCCTTTATTACGTGATGCAAAAGCCGATATCGATGCTAAGGACATATCTCATGCGCCCGCAAAGGAAAGCGGCGGCGACTTCAATTTCTTTTGACGGGACGAAACGGCGATGACGGTGCTGACGATCGAGGAAATGGCTGGGATGCTCCCCCCGGGACAGGCTATCGCCGGCCTCGATCTCGGCACCAAGACGATCGGGCTTTCCATGTCCGATCTCGGGCGGCGTTTCGCCACGCCGCGCCCGGTGATCCGCCGGGTCAAGTTCACCATCGATGCGCAGGCACTGCTGGATTTCGCCTCAGCCGAAAAGATTGCGGGCTTCGTCATCGGCCTGCCGATGAATATGGACGGATCGGCGGGTCCGCGTGTGCAGGCGACGCGCGCCTTCGTGCGCAACATGGAACAGAAGACGGCGCTGCCCTTCGTTTACTGGGACGAGCGGCTTTCGACGGTTGCGGCGGAACGGGCGCTGCTGGAAATGGACGTCTCACGCGCCAAGCGGGCCGAACGGATCGATTCGGCCGCGGCAAGCTTCATCCTTCAGGGCGCCCTCGACAGGCTTTCCTTGCTGGCAAGGTCTGCTGGAGACGAGTTCAGCGCCTGACGCGCCTTCCACCAGGCGATGATCGACTTGCGCTTCCTGAAGCCGAGAATGGCGAAGACGACGAGGCTGTCGACTGCGATGGCGCGGGCAACGAGCGGCGGAATCGTCTCCGGCGGAACGCCCAACGCCTCGCCATATAGCTGGAACGTCAGATCATGGACCTGTCGCGTCAGCATGAAGATGCCGAAGTTCATGTCGTAATAGGAAAGCCAGTACCATCCGCCCAGGAAGACGATGGGGCCGGCCCAGAAGATCAGAAACCACTTCATGCGGCCTCTCCTCCATGCTTGCGCACAACGGGCAGATCGAAAGAGACCAACCGGGTCGACAACGCCATGATGCAAAGCACCAGCGTGGGAACCGCTATATCCAGCGCCAAGGCCGCGAAAAACATCATGGCCGTCACGAGCAACAAGGCTTTAGCGATTTTGGCTCCCATGGACGTCAACTCGGGACTCTACTCGTATCATCTCTGCTGACATCGACACTGTCGGGTTAACCAGATCCATGCAACGTAAACCATTCGTTAAGGTTAACGCCGGAGCCGCCTCCTGTGGATGAAGCAGATGTCAGCCGTAGACGCCGCGCACGATGCGCTTCAGCGCGGTTGCCGCCTTCTCCCAGTCCTTCGCCGTCTTCAGCGACAGGCCGGCACACTGCCCGCCTGCCGCGCCTGACAGCACGAGATGCTGGATCGCAGCAATGATGACGGCGTTGACGGCGGCTGCCTCCACGCCCTTCGGCGGCGCCAGCGAGCCGCGCATGCGCTCCAGCCAGAGAGCAAGGGCTTTCGAGCGCGCTTCGGAAAGCCGCCTCACCTGCTCGGTGTTCTCCGATACCTCCCAGGCGAGGATGCGGCGCATCAGCGAATCGTTTCTCAAGGCGTCGAGGAGAAGAAGCGCCAGCCGCTCCATCAAGTCGCCATAAGTGAGCAGGAACATGCCGCCGGTATCTTCCGGGATACGGTCCCTCACCCAGTTCCCGAGATCGGCGCCGATCGCCTCGACCAGTCCGTCGAGCCCGCCATAATAACGATAGATCAACTGCTTGTCGCAGCCGGCGCGGCGGGCGACGGCATTGATGCCGAAGTTCTGGAAACCCTCCTCGGCCAGCAGGTTCTTGGCGGCGGCCAGGATGGCGCGTTCGGTGGCGCCGCGATCACGCACGCGCCGTTCCGGTTCCGCGCCGGCCTCGGGCAAAATTTCAGTTTCTACGGCTTCATTCAGCATGACCGACCCTTCCCCGCTGTCACCAATCGGTGAGTATCTGGGGGATTTCATCCGATCAATCCTATCTCCTTGGGAAGATTGTGGATATTCGGCCCGGACCGCTGATTGGCCATACGCTGGCACGTGAAAACTACACATTCGACGGGTCGGACCCGTCCAGAAATGTCGTTGTTGCGGTTGATCACGATGGACGAACCCGGCATAGCTGCATTATGAACAAATCTAACAATCTCCGCTAAGGCCCTGCAATGGTGAACTATATCGAAGCCTCTTCCGCGCCCCCGAAGAATACAGGCGCCATCCGGCTTTACGACTCGGAAGCATTCGAGGGCATGCGCAGGGCCTGCCAGTTGACCGCGCGCTGTCTCGATGCGCTCGCCGCCATCGTCAAGCCGGGGCTGGTGACCGATGACATCGACCGGTTCGTCTTCGATTTCGGGATGGATCACGGCGCCCAACCGGCGACGCTGAATTATCGCGGCTACACCAAATCGACCTGCACCTCGATCAACCACGTCGTCTGCCACGGCATTCCGAACGACAAGCCGCTGCGCGAAGGCGATATCGTCAATATCGACGTCACCTTCGTGCTCGACGGCTGGCACGGCGATTCCAGCCGGATGTACCCTGTCGGCACGGTCAAGCGCGCCGCCGAGCGGCTGCTCGAAGTCACCTATGAGTCGCTGATGCGCGGCATCGCCGCCGTCCGGCCGGGTGCGCGCACCGGCGCGATCGGCGAGGCGATCCAGGCCTATGCGGAGGCCGAGCGCTGCTCGGTGGTTCGCGATTTCTGCGGCCATGGCGTCGGCCGGCTGTTCCACGATTCGCCTAATATCCTGCACTACGGCCGTGCCAATGAAGGGCCGGAGCTGCGTGAAGGCATGATCTTCACCATCGAGCCGATGATCAATCTCGGCCGGCCGCATGTGAAGGTGCTCGCCGACGGCTGGACGGCGGTCACCCGCGACCGCTCGCTTTCGGCCCAGTACGAACATACTGTCGGCGTCACCGCCAATGGCTGCGAGATCTTCACGCTCTCGCCTGATGGCCTCGACCGCCCCGGCCTGCCGCCGTTCAACGGGTGACGATCCGATGGCGAAAGGGCCTGTTTCGAGATCGTCCGACAACGAACTGCCTTTCGAGGAACCTGTCGCCGCGGACGAACGCTCGTTCTTCGGCCAGCCTGGTAAATCATCCGCGCCCAGGACTGCCCTGCCCGCCTCGCTTGGGGTGCAGGAGCATTACCACGGCCATCGAGAGCGCTTGCGGGGCCGTTTTCGCGAGCACGGCGACACCGCCCTTGCCGATTACGAAATCCTCGAACTCCTGCTTTTCCGCCTGATTCCGCGGCGCGACACCAAGCCGATAGCCAAGGCGCTCATCGAACGGTTCGGCTCGCTCGCCGGCGTCTTCGGCGCGCCGGCGGCGCTGCTGACGGAGGTGAAGGGTGTCGGCGAGGCTGTGGCGCTCGACCTGAAGCTGATCTCCACCGTGGCCCACCGGACCCTGAAGAGCGAGCTCAGAAGCAAGCAGGTGCTCTCCTCCTGGTCATCGGTCATCCAATATTGCCATGCGGCGATGGCGCATGAGACACGCGAACAGTTCCGTATCCTCTTCCTCGACAAGCGCAACGTGCTGATCGCCGATGAGGTGCAGGGCCGCGGGACGGTGGACCACACGCCGGTCTATCCGCGCGAGGTGGTGAAACGGGCGCTCGAGCTTTCGGCAACGGCGATGATCCTCGTGCACAACCACCCCTCCGGCGACCCGACGCCATCGCGCGCCGATATCGAGATGACGAAGGTGATCATCGACGCGGCCAAGGCGCTCGACATCACCGTCCACGACCACGTCATCATCGGCAAGGACGGCCATGTCAGCCTGAAGGGGCTGAAGCTGATCTGAACAGACAATGGGCTGATTGCCGACGAAGCATCAGAGGCAAGCGAAGACTGGGGAAAGCTGGAGTTGACAGCAGTCGCTGGCGCGGGATTCTATGTAATCCTGCGCCGCCACTCGCTGAATAATGCCCGCCCGAAATACCGAGAAGATAAAGCTTCATGACGATCTCCAGCGGTAAGACTGATCGATCGAGCCGGCTCTGCCGCGATGTGCTCTGCCTCGATGATTTTGAAGTGAGGGCACGGCGACATTTGCCGAAGCCTCTGTTCGGTTATATCGCCGGCGCGACCGAGACCAATGCGTCGCTGCGGCATAACGCAGAGGCCTTCCAGGCCTTTGCCTTTCGGCCTCGTGTGCTTCGGGACGTCTCGAGGCGCAGTACCGAGACGAGCCTCTTCGGCAAGAGCCATGCCGCACCGTTCGGCATCGCGCCGATGGGGATCAGCGCGCTGATGGCCTATCGGGGGGACATCGTGCTCGCGCAAGGAGCCGATCAATCGGGAATCCCGATGATTATAAGCGGTTCGTCACTCATCCCCCTGGAAGAGATAGCTGCGGTTTCACCACAAGCATGGTTTCAGGCCTATCTCCCCGGCGAACCCGACCGTATCGACGCTCTCATCGATCGGGTCGCTGCGGCCGGCATCGGTACACTTTTGCTGACCGTGGATACGGCCACGCTGCCCAATCGCGAAAATAATGTAAGGGCGGGATTTTCGACGCCTTTGCGTCCCGGGCTCCGCTTGGCATGGCAGGGCATCTCGCATCCCCGCTGGACAACCGGTACATTCCTGCGCACGATCGCCCGGCACGGCATTCCGCATTTTGAAAATTCCTACGCCACAAGAGGCGCGCCGATCATCTCGTCCAACGTCACACGCGATTTCGGCAAGCGTGACCATCTCAACTGGAGCCATTTGGAGCGGATACGCAAGCGGTGGTCCGGCAAGCTCGTGGTCAAGGGGATCATGCATCCCGAAGACGCGGCGCGGGCTGCAGATACCGGGGCGGATGGAGTGATCGTCTCCAATCATGGCGGCCGCCAGCTCGACGGCACCGCCTCTCCTCTTCAGGTCCTTCCGGAAATTGCGGCACGTGTTGGAGACAGCATTGCCGTCATGATCGACGGCGGCATCCGGCGCGGAACGGATATCATGAAGGCGCTCGCGCTTGGCGCCTGTTTCGTGTTCGTGGGCAGGCCGTTCCTTTATGCTGCGGCCGTCGCGGGACTACCGGGCGTGCTCAGAGCGGCGGATATCCTGAAGACGGAACTGCATAGCAATATGGCGTTACTCGGCGTTACCAGAGTGACCGATATTTCCACGGACTACATCACTCGCGCATGAACAACCGTCGCGCGCTGACATCGATATGACGAAGGTGATCATCGACGCGGCCAAGGCACTTGATATCACTGCCTACGACCACATCAGCAGCAGCAAGGACGGCCATGTCAGCTTGAAAGGGCTGAAGCTGATCTGAAAACCACACCTCGGCGGGATTCGGCGCTCGTAAAACAATCTGTAACATTGACCGGCTACCGATAGAGGAGCGACATTTTTGTCGCAAATGATTCCATTTCCAATTCGGGGCTTGATGATGTTTCAGTACGATCTCGTTGTAGTGGGCAGCGGTCCCGCGGGGCGCCGCGGCGCGATCCAGGCTGCGAAACTCGGCAAGAAAGTGCTGGTCATCGAACAGGGCAAACGCGTCGGCGGCGTGTCCGTCCATACCGGCACCATTCCCTCGAAGACGCTGCGCGAGACAGCGCTCAATCTTTCCGGCTGGCGCGAGCGCGGCTTTTATGGCCGCAGCTACCGTGTGAAGCAGGAAATCAGCGCCGAAGACCTGCGTCGCCGCCTGCTGATCACGCTCGACCATGAAGTGGAAGTGCTTGAACATCAGTTTGCCCGCAACCGCGTCCACCATGTCCGCGGCAAGGCGAGTTTCATCGATTCCACGACTTTGCAAGTCATCAAGGACGACGGCGAAGCCATGACGGTGAGCGGCGCGAGCATTCTGCTTGCGGTCGGCACCAAGCCTTTCCGGCCGGATTACATGCCCTTCGACGGCAAGAGCGTTCTCGACAGCGACGAATTGCTCGATATCGAGGAACTGCCGCGCACGATGGTCGTCATCGGCGCCGGCGTTATCGGCATCGAATATGCAACGATCTTTTCGGCGCTGGATACGGCCGTCACCGTCATCGATCCAAAGTCGACCATGCTTGACTTCATCGACAAGGAAATCGTCGAGGATTTCAGCTATCAGCTGCGCGACCGCAACATGAAGCTGCTGCTGGGCACGAAGGCCGATAAGGTCGAGCGGCTGGATACCGGCAAGGTCCAGCTGACGCTCGACAACGGCCGCCATCTCGTGACCGACATGGTGCTTTTTGCCGCCGGGCGTATGGGCGCGACCGATACGCTCAACCTGCCGGCCATCGGCCTCGAGCCGGACAGCCGCGGCCGCCTCAAGGTCAATCCCGAGACCTTCCAGACCTCCGTACCCAATGTCTATGCCGCTGGCGACGTCGTCGGCTTTCCGAGCCTTGCCTCGACCTCGATGGAACAGGGCCGCATCGCCGCGCGCGTCGCAATCGGCGCGGTCGCCAAGGAGCCGCAGAAATATTTCCCCTACGGCATCTATGCCGTGCCGGAGATTTCGACCTGCGGCCTGACCGAAGAGGAAATGAAGGAGCGCGGCATTCCCTATGAATGCGGCATCGCCCGCTTCCGCGAGACGTCGCGCGGTCATATCATGGGGCTCGATACCGGGTTGCTGAAACTGATCTTCTCGCTGAAGACGCGGCGCCTGCTCGGCGTGCATATCGTCGGCGAAGGTGCGACCGAACTCGTGCATATCGGCCAGGCCGTGCTCAATCTCAAAGGGACGGTCGAATATTTCGTGGAAAATACGTTCAATTACCCGACGCTCGCCGAAGCCTACAAGATCGCCGGCCTCGACGCATGGAACCGGATGGGCGACATCAAGTCGGAACTCTAAACCCGCCACGTGAGAGCTGTGGTTTAAATCCGCCCGCGAAAACGGAGCCGAACGACATTGCGCATCATTTCGCTGAACGCATGGGGCGGCAGGCTGCATGAAGCCCTGATCGGCTATGTCAGCCAGGCCGATCCCGATGTGCTGTGCCTGCAGGAGGTGCTGCGGGCGCCGGGTGCGGCTCCGGGATGGTCGATCTATCGAGATGCGGGGCTGGAACTGCCGCAGCGCGCCAATCTCTTCGATGAGATCGGCGCCGCCCTGCCCGGCCATGACGGCGTCTTCTGCCCGACATCGAGAGGGCAGCTCTTCGACGGCGACACCGCCATTGCCGCCGAATTCGGCTTGGCGACCTTTGTGCGAAAATCACATTCCATCATCGCCCAGGGGCTGGACTTCGTGCACGGCCGCTTTTCGCCCGAGGGCTGGGGCGACCATCCGCGGCCGCGAAATGCCCATTGCATCCACCTCTTTAGCCATGAACAGGCTTCCAGCGTGACCATCGCCCATATGCATGGCCTGCGTGGATCCCGCGGGCAAGGGCGACACAGCGGCACGCGAAGAACAGGCCGAAGCGCTGGTCAGGCTGATCGAGCGCGTCTGGCCGGGCGACGAAGGGCTTGTCGTCTGCGGCGATTTCAACGTGCTGCCTGACAGCGCGACCTTCAGGATTCTCGCCAGATTAGGGCTTGCCGATCTCGTCACTGGAAACGGCCTTGTAGACACGCGAACCTCCTACTATCTGAAAGAGGGTCGATATGCCGACTATATGCTTGTGACACCGGGGTTAAATATTGCCAAATTCGAGGTGGTCGCGGCGCCGGAGGTCTCCGACCACCGCGCATTGCTGCTCGATATCATGTAGTATATTGATGGTTGAGAGCCTGCGTGGAGTATCCCGCCGGTGCTGATTTTTATGCCCGAGTTTGAAGCCCGGTAGTTCGCATCCTTACGACGTGCCTGATATTTGCCTTCAACGCCATTTTGTCTCCAGGCAAAAGCTTCTAAAGAAAGATTGACACTCTTGTCCCATATCCCGGAAGCCGCGCGCAGACGTTTTCAGCTCATCCTGATCAAGCCGTCGCATTATGACGATGACGGCTACGTCATCCGCTGGTGGCGGGCGATGATCCCCTCCAATTCGCTCGCGGCTCTCTACGGCATCGCCGCCGAATGCGCTGAGCGTAAAGTGCTCGGTCCCGATACGGCGATCGACATCACCGTGATCGACGAAACCAATACGCGGATCGATTTTGCCCGGCTGCTCGCCCAGTTCAAGCGTCACGACAATTTCGGCATGATCGCACTGGTCGGCGTCCAGTCCAACCAGTATCCGCGCGCGCTCGACATCGCCCGGCCCTTCCGCGATGCCGGCCTGCCGGTCTCGATGGGCGGCTTTCATGTTTCCGGCTGCCTGTCGATGCTCGACGGCAAGGCGGTCGGGCTCGACGCCTGCCGCGATATGGGCATCTCGATGTTCGCCGGCGAGGCCGAGGGGCGGCTCGACATGGTGCTGCGCGATGCCGCCGCCGGCGAGCTGAAGCCGCTCTATAATTTCATGAACGACCTTCCCGGCATCGGCGGCACGCCGGTTCCCTTCCTGCCGAAGGACAATATCCAGCGCACGCTCGGCCTCAG
The DNA here is from genome assembly GCF_002211285.1 of Rhizobium sp. R635. Classification (GTDB taxonomy): domain Bacteria; phylum Pseudomonadota; class Alphaproteobacteria; order Rhizobiales; family Rhizobiaceae; genus Rhizobium. The sequence goes on from NZ_LOKX01000002.1 coordinate 84,875, forward strand.
CACCAGCTTCGACGCCGGGCGCGGCTGTCCCTACCAGTGCTCCTTCTGCACCATCATCAACGTGCAGGGGCGCAAATCGCGCTTCCGCTCGGCCGACGACGTCGAGAGGCTCGTGCGGATGAACTGGGCGCAGGGCATCCACAAATTCTTCATCACCGACGACAATTTCGCCCGTAACAAGGATTGGGAAGCGATCTTCGACCGGCTGATCGAGCTCAAGGAACGGGACGGCATACCGCTCGGCCTGATGATCCAGGTCGATACGCTCTGCCACAAGATTCCGAATTTCATCGAGAAATCCAAGCGCGCCGGCGTCACCCGCGTCTTCATCGGTCTCGAAAACGTCAATCCCGACAATCTGACGGCCGCCAAGAAGAACCAGAACAAGATCACCGAATACCGCAAGATGCTGCTCGCCTGGAAGGCGCAGGGCATCATGACGCTTGCCGGCTATATCCTGGGCTTTCCGGCCGATACGCCGGAATCGATCCGCCGCGACATTGCCATCATCCAGGAAGAGCTGCCGCTCGACGTCATCGAATTCTTCATCCTGACGCCGCTTCCCGGCTCCGAGGACCATCAGGTTCTCTGGAAGAAGGGCGTCGAAATGAACGGCGACCTCAATATCTATGATGTCGAGCATGTCTGCACCGCCCATCCCAAGATGAGCAAGCAGGAATGGGAAGACATCTACCATGAGGCCTGGTCGCTCTATTATTCGCCTGATCATATGAAGACGCTGCTGCGCCGCGCCGTGGCGACCGGGGTGCCGCTGGCAAGGCTCGTCAAGGTTCTCGTCTCCTTCGCAACCACTGTGCCGCTGGAAAACGTGCATCCGCTGCAGAGCGGCCTCCTGCGCCTGAAGACGCCGTCGGAGCGGCGTCCGGAACTGCCGCGCGAACATCCGCTGCTCTTCTGGCCGCGCTTTGCCTGGGAAACCGTCCGCAAACATGCTTCCCTCGCCGGCACGATCATCGGGCTGACGATCTCGGCGTTCCTGATCTCAAGGGATGCGAAGACGAAAACTTATATGGACCAGGCGCTGACGCCGGTCGCGGATGACGAAGAAGAGACGCTCAGCCTCTTCACCAAAACAGCAGGCGGAACCGCAGCCGTGAGCCATGTCAGGAAGGTCGCGGAACTGACACGGACCGCGCATTGAGCTGCAATTCCCGCGACGGCGGCTGATGCCTCTTGGGCGAAAGGACAGGGGCATCAAAGTCGAAGCCTGGAGGCTCCGACTTTGGCGGTCATTCAGGCGATTTGGATCATCTTCGTCGTCTCGGCCACTTGCAGCGTGTCGACGAATTCGACGATCTTGACCGGTTTCCCATCCTTGAAATGGATCTTGTCGACGAACTCCGTATAGAAGCTCACACCCGATGGGATGTGCCTGACCTCGCCTTCGCGATGGGCGAAGACCATATGCTCGTCCTCGTCCACATAGATGCCGGCTGTCTTGACGTTGGATAGATCCCACATCGTAATAAGCTGCGTTATCGCTTGGCGAAAGGCATGTCCGTCGGCTTCCGTCGTTAAAGGCTTCAGCCGTGTATTGCCGACCATTCGGAAAGTGCAATCGTCACCGATCAGCGCCAGCGTGCCCTCTATATCGCCGCGGTCACGCACAGCATAGATTTCCTCTACCAGCTTCTTCATGTCATGTTTCTCAGTCATATTCAGCTCCTCCCACACCGAAGAAAATCTGCGCCGAATTATACTTTAATTCAACTATTTGTTGCCGGAGATAAAGATGACACCACAACGAAGGCGGGCCTGAGAATGAACTGCCCAAATGACCCGAAAAAGAAAAGACCCCGCGCGATGGCGGGGCCTTCCAAACTTTCAGAACGAGCGAGCGATTACTCGGCGCTGTCCTCGGAAGCCTTCTTCTTCGGAGCGGCCTTCTTCTTCGGGGCAGCTTCCTCGCCTTCGCCGGCGTCGGCAGCTTCAGCCTTGGCGGCAGCCTTCTTCTTCGGAGCAGCCTTCTTGGTTTCAGCCTTGGCTTCGCCTTCTTCCTCGGCGAGCAGTTCTTCCTTCGTCACCTTCTTGTCGGTGACGTCGATTTCGGTCAGCAGATGGTCGATGACCTTCTCTTCGAAGATCGGCGCGCGGATCGAAGCGGCGGCGCCCGGCTGGCTGCGGAAGAATTCGAGGATCTGCTTTTCCTGGCCCGGATACTGACGCAGCTGATCGTAGATAGCGCGCTGCATTTCGTCTTCGGTGACTTCGACGCCGGCCTTTTCGCCGATTTCGGAGAGAACGAGGCCGAGGCGGACGCGGCGCTCGGCGAGCGTCTTGTATTCCTCGCGTGCCTTCTCCTCAGTCGTGTCTTCGTCTTCGAAGGTCTTGCCGGACTGGGCGAGATCGTTGTTCACCTGGCTCCAGATGCCGTTGTACTCGGCATCGACGAGCGAAGCCGGGGTGTCGAACTTGTACATCTCGTCGAGCTGGTCGAGGATCTGGCGCTTCAGCTTCTGGCGGGTCAGCGAGCCGTACTGCGATTCGATCTGGCCACGGACGATCTCCTTCAGGCGGTCGGCGGATTCGATGCCGAGCTTGGAAGCGAGTTCGTCGTTGATCTCGACGGCGCCGGGGGCTGCAACATCCTTGACAGTGATGTCGAAGGTCGCTTCCTTGCCGGCAAGGTTCTTGGCCGGATAGTCGGCCGGGAAGGTCACGGTGATGGTCTTCTCTTCGCCGGCCTTGACGCCGACGAGCTGGTCTTCGAAGCCCGGAATGAAGCGGCCGGAGCCGATCACGAGCTCAGCGCCCTGATCGGTGCCGCCTTCGAAGGCTTCGCCGTCGACCTTGCCGACATAATCCATGGTGATGCGGTCGCCGTTGGCGGCCTTGCCGGTCTTGCTCTCGTAGGAGCGGGCGCTTTCAGCGACCTTCAGGACCTGCTCGTTGACTTCGTCATCCGAGATGTCGATGACTTCGCGCGTGACCTTGATGCCCTTGACGGACTTCAGCTCGATCGGCGGCAGAACTTCGTAGGAGAGCGTGAATTCGAAATCCTGCTGGGCGGAGAGGATCTTGTCGGCTTCGTCCTTGTCCTCGGTCATGGCGATTTCCGGCTGGGTGGCCGACTTTTCGCCGCGGCTGGATAGGATGGCAGCCGGCTGCTCGCGGACGATCTCGTTGACGAGCTCGGCCATGATCGACTTGCCATAGACCTTCTTCAGGTGAGCAGCGGGGACCTTGCCCGGACGGAAGCCGTTGATGCGGACCTTGTCCTTCACGTCGGCAAGACGCTCATTCATCTTGTCTTCCATGTCCTTGGCCGGGATAACGACCTTGATTTCGCGCTTCAGCCCTTCAGCGAGCGTTTCGATAACCTGCATGTCTTCCTACCTTCATGTCGTGGCGGCCGTGCCCAGACGCCGTTCGTTTCTATGAGCACGACGCCGGCAGCGTGCCGCGCGTGGCTTTTCCCAATTCCTGCATCATTCCACCCAAGGGGGAACGGCACTCGCTTCCGGGTATCTGGCCAACCTTGCGGTCGTCCGGGACAACTAAATTCTTAGTCTCCCCCTGCAAACAGCCTGGTGCGGGTAGAGAGACTTGAACTCCCACGCCTTGCGGCACCAGAACCTAAATCTGGCGTGTCTACCAATTTCACCATACCCGCGTTCACAGAACCGCATGCCTATGCCTGCGCATGAGGCCTTCCGGAGCGCGGCGTCTCTATATCACCCGATTTGGTCGAGGCAAAGGAAAAATGAACGTCCAATGACAGGGGAAAGCCGCCCTTCCCCAAAGGGTTCGAGGATCAGTAAAGCGGCTCTTCGTAAACCGGCTTGCCGTCGACGAGCAGGCTGCGGATCTGTGCGCCTCCCGATGGCGAGACGCGCACTGATATGGCGACGTTGCCGTCATTGCGGGCCTCTTCGATCGGCTTTCCCTCGCCTTCCGGAACGTAGTAGCGCTCGATGCCGTATTCGACACGGATGCTGTCGATGGCGCTAGGTCCGCTGCTGTAGAACGGCAGGCTGCGCAGCACCACGGTCTCCGGCTGCGGCGGCAGCGCCTGGAAGGATGATTCGACGATCGTCCAGAAACCGTCCGGCTGCCTCTTCAGCCGGACCCACAGTGTAAGCTCGCCAGGCTCGGCCGGAATGCCGCCGGCAATGGTCTGCACCGGCACCGAAGATATGTCGTAGTTCAGGATGACATAATCACCGCGCAGAAAATCGCGCGGGTCGACGGGAGCCGTTTTCAGCAGCACCTCGGCGCCGTCACGCAGGATCGAAGCCCGGCTCTGAATGATCGTGCCGAGGATCAAGGTCTGCAGGCCGGCGACGATGATCGCCGAAATCAGATAACCCTTGCCGGACTGAAGTCTTGCCACGAAGGAGGTCATGCGCGCTCCTCCCGTGCATGAGCGGAAAAGCGCCGCTCGAGACGGATGACGATCCAGGCGACCAGCGCCACCACGAGGCCGGAGAAGAGGAAGAGGCTCGACGTGCCGAGGATCGAGTCAATGGTGACGGAGGCAAGATAGAGCATCTCAGCTGCGAAGGTCAGATAGGCGAGATAACGGACAGCGCCGTTGTCTCTGCCATGCAGGACGATCGCCAGGACGGAAGCCGCAAGCGTCACCACACCGAGCACTGCCAGCCGCCAGCCGCTCTCGATTTCGATATGCAGCAACAGGAAGCCGATCGCGGCGATGAGGAAGCTGTAGAAGGCCGGAGCCGCGCCGGCGCTTCGGACGAGATAGGCAATCTGCGTCATCGGCGCCGCCGTCAGGACGACGCCCGCAATACCGCCGATCGCGAAGGCGAGCGCAACGGTGATTTCCTCATGAAGAGTATAGAGCCAGGCGAGCCAGCCGATCAGCAGCAGATAGGCGAGATGCCGGGCGCGCTCGGCGCCGGTGTAACGCACCAGCCCGATCACGATCGCCGCCATGACCGGCGCCATCCAGGGATCGAGCCCGATCCAATGATTGTCGTTACCCTCAAGATAGACGGCGAAGGACGCCCAGGAGAGGAAGCCGGCGACGACGACGACGGCGCCCGAACGGAACAGGATCGCCGAGACCGTCGCGATCGCAAACCAGAGATACATCACCGTCTGCTGGTCGCCGGAGAGGTGATACATCTGCCCGACTAACGAGATGGCGCCGCCGAAGCTCAGCGCGCCGATGACCAGCAAGCCGCCCGCCGCCGCGGACGCGCCGCGGGCGAGCATCAAGGCGGCGGCGATGTGCACGGCCCAGATCAAAGCAAGGATGGCGCCCACGCGCACCAGACGAGGGATAGCCTCCCAGTTGGACGCGACGACCAGCAGGACGGCGGCCGCAAGCAGCACGGCCGCCAGCGCCATCAGCACCCGGCCGAGGCTGAAGCTCGCCGGACGGCTGTCATATTCGGCGAGAAGCTTGGCCGCCGTTTCCTCTCCGAGCAGGCCCTTGCCAACCCAGAGCGAGAGATCCCGCTGCAATCTGCCGCGATACATGTTCCACCCCTCATTTCCGCAACACTTGCACGGCGTTGCGGCTTCCGTCGTTATAGACGCAGCACAGGCCTTCGCAAACGCCCTCGCGACAAATATGCAAAATCCTCATTGGTCTAAATTGGGGCGAGTGTTAACCGGCCGCTAACGTCAGTATTGCTAATATAGCTGCATGTCCGGAGAGGCATGCGCGTGACGCATACCCCTCATGAATTTATTGCACTGCAAAAAACTCATTAGTCATACTATTTATTGACTCACCAAAGCACGGGGATGGCGCCCCGGCCCGGCTCCGCCGGATGCCCGCGGATTTGGTTTCCGTGACGAGATTCGCAGCTGTGCACTCCTCCTCCCAAGCGCGCTGCGATAGACTGGCAACAACTCCTCCTCCCAGTTGCCAGTCACTTTAATGCGCCCGCCGGATCCTCCCCCGGCGGGCGTTTTATTTGATTAACGCATTGGCCGTCCAAGGACTTTCGTCGCCTGACACAATCGCGCCACGGTAGCGACAACCCGAGCGGCCGATCGGCCGGACGAGCCCAGGCCAGAACGGAACGCGTTGTCCAGGTGATGGAGCAGCCGAAACGTCCCGAAAGGCGGGATTTCACGTAGAGACGCTCCGATGAGCACGTCGTCCAGTCGACTTCCCAGGAAACCATTCTGCCCATTCGTTGACCAGAAAGAGGTAAGACCGTGTCAAATATACCGAAAGCATTGCATACTTCGCATAGGTGATCTGAAAACTTGGCTGTTTTCCTCTTCCGCGCTGCAACATATATTCCAGTCATCAAATAGAGGTCAGCGCCGATGGGTGGCTGCTGGCAGATGAAACCCTCGGAAAGGGGCTCAACATGAACATCACTCGCTCTTTCAACAACTGGCGCAAGTATCGTCAGACCGTCACCGAACTCGGCCGCATGAGCAACCGCGAATTGCACGACCTCGGTATCGACCGTTCGGACATCCATCGCGTCGCTCGCGAAGCTTCTTCGCGCTAATTCAAGGCGATCGCTGCTTCCTCCCAGGCAGTATCGTCCTCGATCGAAACGCCCGCTGTATCCCAGCGGGCGTTTTCTTTTTGTCTGCGTGCAACCTCCAATAATTGCATGTTTTCCGGCTTCCTTAGCCCGCTCAAAAAATATTCACCGCTCATTTTGAGAGCATCATCGTGCACAATTGCATGGCAGACGCCTTTTATTTGCACTGCACAATGGGGCTGAGATCGCCTATATAAACATCAACCGCAGAGAGATAGCGATCCCGCCATCCAGCGGACACTTGTTTGAGGAAAAAGACCATGAACCCGATCCGCATTGCAAAAAGCTGGCTCAGCTACCGCCGTACGCTTACCGAACTCGGCAGCCTGTCCAACCAGACCCTGTCCGACATCGGCGTCAGCCGCTACGACATCCGCAATATCGCATCCCGCTCGTTCCGCTAATAGCGGGCGTTAATACGAGCGCGATGCTTCCAAGACGGCGCCATGAGGCGCCGTTTTTGATTCCAGGTGTTGGATCACATCTGCCGACATGATATCAGCCCGGGATGAACACGATCTCCTCCTATTCTCCCATTCATGTCGTCGGCGGCGGGCTTGCCGGTTCGGAAGCCGCCTGGCAGATCGCCAGTTCCGGCGTCCCGGTCATCCTGCATGAAATGCGCGGTGTGCGCGGCACGGATGCGCACAAGACCGATGGCCTGGCCGAACTGGTCTGCTCCAATTCCTTCCGCTCCGACGATGCGACCAGCAATGCGGTCGGTGTCATCCACGCCGAGATGCGCATGGCGGGCTCGCTGATCATGGCCGCGGCCGATCGGCATCAGGTGCCCGCGGGCGGCGCGCTCGCCGTCGATCGCGACGGCTTCTCCGAGGCCGTCACTAAGGCAATCCACGACCATCCTCTCATCACCGTCGTACGAGAAGAGATCACCGGCTTGCCGCCGCGCGACTGGGATCTTGCCATCGTCGCCACCGGACCTCTGACGGCGCCGTCGCTCGCAAGCGCCATCCAGGCGGAGACCGGTAAAGAGTCTCTCGCCTTCTTCGACGCCATTGCGCCGATCGTCTATCGCGAGAGCATCGACATGGATATCTGCTGGTATCAGTCGCGCTACGACAAGGTCGGCCCCGGCGGCACCGGCAAGGATTACATCAACTGCCCGATGGATGAGGCGCAATACAATGCCTTCGTCGATGCGTTGATCGCAGGCGACACTGTCGGCTTCAAGGAATGGGAAGGCACGCCCTATTTCGACGGCTGCCTGCCGATCGAGGTGATGGCCGAACGCGGCCGCGAGACGCTGCGCCACGGCCCGATGAAGCCGATGGGGCTGACGAATGCGCATAACCCGACGGTCAAGGCCTATGCCGTCGTGCAGCTGCGGCAGGACAATGCGCTCGGCACGCTCTACAATATGGTCGGTTTCCAGACGAAGCTAAAATATGGCGCGCAGGCTGAGATCTTCCGGCTGATCCCTGGCTTGGAAAATGCCGAATTTGCCCGTCTCGGCGGCCTGCACCGCAATACCTACATCAATTCCCCCACCCTGCTCGATCCGTCGCTGACGCTGAAATCGCGCCCAGGCCTACGTTTCGCCGGCCAGATCACCGGTTGCGAGGGTTATGTGGAAAGCGCCAGCGTCGGGCTGCTGGCCGGTCGTTTCGCCGCCGCCGAACGCAAGGGTGAGGCGGTCTCGCTGCCGCCGGCAACGACGGCGCTCGGCTCGCTGCTCGGCCATATCACCGGCGGACACATCGTCACCGACGAGGAGCCGGGCAAGCGTTCGTTCCAGCCGATGAACATCAATTTCGGGCTGTTTCCGGAGCTTCAGCCCGGTTCGATCGTCAAGCCCGAGGGCGTCAAGCGCTTCCGCGGCAAGGATAAGACGATCATGAAGCGGCAGTTGATCGCGCGCCGCGCGCTTGCCGACTGCGCTGCCTGGCTCGGCCAGAATTCGCCGCTTGCCGAAAGCGCCTGAGCAGCCGCTCTACTGTTTGTTGGCCGCGGAAATATGGCCGGATGGCAGGTCCTTATCCGGCTCGGCGATGTAATTGCCGAGCAGCCAGAGCGCAACTTCCGAGGCCTCCTTGGCGGAAGCGAACTCGAAATCGCCGTTATGATGGGCCGCATCGAGGAAATCGATCACCAGCCCCCTGCCCGTCTTCGAGCTGACGACGCGCACGCGGCCGGGCTCGATCAGATGGCATGCGAAATGGCGTGACATATTGCGCATGACGCCCGCCTTGTTGTCATGCAGGCGCACGAAGATCGCCTGGCCGTTTTCCGTCGCCTGCAACTGGCGGATCGCCTCGTTCGGAAAGGCGCGGCCGAATTCGATGATGGCGAGGCCCGTGTCGTGCAGGCCGTCTTCCTTGTTTTGCGCGGCCATGCGCGTCACCACGAAGGCAAAGAAAATGACGATGGCGAAAAGAACACACCAGACGATAATGCCCACGCCGAGTCTCCGTTCATAAGGGTAGCGGTTCCAGCCTTGTAACGCGCGAGACTTGCGCGAGTTTGACCGGTGTCAGATTTTTCTGCGGGCTGCAGAGAGCGCCATGCGGAGCTGGCGGCGCCATTGCGGCGGCTGCAGCGGCCGGTCGAACAGCAAGTGCCCCCGCTTCTGGGCCTTCAGGAGCACCGGTTCGGCAAGCGTTGCCGGCAGGAAGGCTGGAAAAACGGCCGGCGCGATCGGCCCCGCTCCCCTCGCCTTTACCAGATGCTCCCGGCCGAGGCCGGCAAAGGCTTCGATGGCGGCAGAGATACGCGGCTTGTCTTGCCCGGCGAGAAAGGCATCGCGGTCGAGACCGGTCGCCGAGAGGATCTGCAGCGGAATATAAACCTGGCCACGGCGGCGATGCAGCGGCATCAGCAGCAACAGGCCCGCAACCGCCTGGGCGACGCCGGCATGGCCGGCGGCAGTGGCCGATCGGGCGGCCTCCTCCGGCGAGAGCACGAGGCTTGCGAGCTGGATCAGGGCGGATGCCGTCTCGCCGGCGTAGCCTTCGAGCGAAAGGCGCGTTTCCATCGGATCGTCGTAGAGATCGAAGGTGCGAGCCTCGATCATGTCGATCAGCGTCTTGCGCGGCAGGCGATGGGTTTCGATCGCCGTCAGAAGTCCGGCGGCGACCGGATTTGCCGCCGTCGAGCCATGCGCGCTGCCTTCCAGCAGATCGCGCCAATATTGCATGCGCACCTCTCCGGGCAACGGCTCATGCACGAGATCGCGGACACGGGCAAGCTCAGCATTGAAGGCGTAAAGGGCGGCAAGCGCGCCGCGCTTTTCCTCCGGTGAGAGAAGGCAGGCGAGATAGCGGTCGCGATCATTGTCGCGCAGCATCGCCAGGCAGATGTCCTGGTTCGTCGCAATAGCGGCTTCCGTCATCGTCAGACCGCAATCAATGCCGCTGCAACGGCGCGCTGCTCCGCGAGCATGATGTTGAAGGTGCGCACCGCTGCACCCGTGCTCATCGGATCGGAGGCGATGCCGCGCGCCTTCAGCGCCTGCTTCAACTCCTCCGGCAGACGACGGAGCTCCGTTCCGGTGCCGACGAGCAGAACCTCGATATCATCAGCCTCATCCAGCACGCGGCGGAAATTTTCGGCCGAAAGCGGCTTCGACATATCCATATCCCAGCCGTGAATGCCGGAGGGCAGGCAGAGGATCGAGCCGCGATGCGACATGTCGGCAAAGCGGAAGCCGCCATTGCCGTAGGTATCGATCGGGGCGCGGCCGGGAAAATGCGCCGCGCGGATTTCTATGCCTTTTGCCATATTTTTAAACCACCGTGCCGGATCTTACACCAGCATCCGTCTTGTTGCTCTCTTCTCCATCCGGAGCCTCCGGCCGCAGCCGGAAGACGATCAATACAGGAGCGGCGATATAGATCGAAGAGAAGGTGCCGAGCGCAACGCCGAAAAGCATCGCAAAGGAGAAGGAGCGGATGACTTCGCCGCCGAAGAGACACAGCGCCAGCAAGGCGAGCAGCGTGGTCGCCGCAGTCAGGATGGTGCGCGACAGCGTCTGATTGATCGAGGCATCGATCAGGATCGGCAGCGGCATCTTCCTGTATCGCTGGAGATTTTCGCGCATACGGTCATAGACCACGACAGTGTCGTTGAGGGAATAACCGACGACGGTGAGCACGGCGGCGATGCTCGTCAGGTTGAACTCGATGCCGGTGAGCACGAAGAGACCGAGCATGATGATGACGTCATGCAGCGTGGCAATGATGGCGCCGACCGCGAACTGCCATTCGAAGCGAATCCAGATGTAGACCAAAATCGCCGCAAGGGCTGCCAGCACGCCGAGCGTCGCCATCAGCGTCAGCTCGCCCGAAATGGAGGGGCCGACGACCTCGACGCGACGGAAATCATAATCGCTCTCGAGCTCGCCGCGCACCAGCGTCGCCGCCGACTGCTCGGCATTCTCACCACCGCCCTGGGAGGCGATGCGGATTCGCGCATTCGACGGCCCGCCCGTGGGCTCGACCCTGACATCGCCGAGATTGAGGTCGTTGAGGCGCGAACTGAGATCGGCGATGTCGGCATTGCCCTGCTTCGCCGTGACCTCGATGAGCGAGCCGCCGGTGAAATCGATGCCGAGATGCAGGCCGACGGTGGCAAAAGCTGCCATGGCGATCAGCGAGACGACCGCCGACGTCGTAAAGACATAGCGGCGTATCCCCATGAAGCGAATATTGGCGTGTTCGAAAAGATGCGTCAGGACGCTCTTCGGCAGATGCCGGGGATGGCGCCGCCGCAGCCAGACGGCGACGATCGAGCGTGTCAGCGTGAAGGCCGTGAAGACGGTCGTCAGGATACCGACCGCCAGCGTTACCGCGAAACCGCGGATGGATTCGCTGCCGAGGAAGAAGAGGATGACCGCGGCGATGAAGATGGTGACATTCGCATCGACGATGGTTGCGAATGCGCGCGAAAAACCACGGTTGACGGCCTCGGCAAAGGAATGGGTAGCCTTTTCCTCTTCCCGAATGCGCTCGTAGATCAGCACGTTCGAATCCACCGCCATGCCGACGATCAGCACGATGCCGGCAATGCCGGGCAAGGTGAGCGTCGCGCCGGCAAGGCTGAGCGCCGCCACGATGAGGATCAGGTTGAAGAAGAGCGAGACCACGGCGATGGCGCCGAGGATGCGATAGAGCGTGATCATCAATGCTGCGACCAGCACGACGGCGACGAGACCGGCAACGAGACCGGAGAAGATGGATTCTCCGCCAAAGCTCGGGCTGACGCTGCGCTCCTCGACGCTCGTCAGCGTCGCCGGCAAGGCCCCGGCGCGCAGCATCACCGCAAGGTCGCGAACGCCATCCTCGGAGAAATTCGCCAAAATCCGGCCCTCGCCACCGGTAATCGGCGCTTCGATGCTTGGCGCCGACATCACCTGGTCGTCGAAGACGATGGCCAGGTGTTTGCCGACATTCCGCCCCGTCACCTCAGCCAGCCGCCCTGTGCCTTCCGCGTCGAGACGATACGCGATCGACGTGTCCTGCGTCTGCGGATCGATGACCGGCTCGATATGCACCATGTTGCCGGCCGTGGCGAAAGCGGTGCGGTCGACGAGATAGGGAACCGGCGGATCGTCCAGCGAATAGAGGACCTCAGAGGTCACCGGCCAGCGGCCGTTCAGCGCCTCCTGTCCGGACATACTTTCATCGATCAGATGAAAGGAAAGCTTGGCCGGCTGGTTGAGAAGATTCTTCAATCGCTCCGGATCGACCGCTCCCAGCACCTGCACGACGATCCGGTCGGCGCCATCGGGACGGACGATGAAATTGTCATAGCCGAAGCCCGCGATGCGGCGGCTGACGATATCGAGCGAACGGGTCTGGGCGGAGGCGATGTCGGCGGCAATGCCTGCATCGGAAATCTGTAGCGAAAGCTGCCCGTCCGCGCCCTGCTGAAGCGCCATGTCCGGTCCCGAATGCCCATCGGGTGCCGTCAGAGGCTTCAGGAGGTCGACCGCCTTCTGCGTCTCGGCCGGATCGGTGATCCGCACCGTGACGGTCTGGTCGTTGCCGGTCAGCCCGGTATAGCGGATGCCCGCGCCGCGCAGTGCGTTGCGCACATTTGCGACGGCCTCTTCCAGCCGGTCCTTGACGATATCGGACCGCTCGACCTTCAGAACGATATGCGAGCCGCCCTGAAGGTCGAGGCCGAGCGTCATACGGTCATGCCGCAGCAGGGCCGGCATAGAGGCGCGCTGCGCCTCAGTCAGCAGATTGGGCGCAGCAACGATGATCGCCGCAAACGCGACCAGCCAGATCAGAAGTGTTTTCCAACGGGAAAAATGCAACATTCTCTCGACGATCTTCCGATCCGGCGGTCCTGCCGTTATCGCTTATTATGCCGCGTCGGCCTTAACAGGTTCACCCTTGACGCGAACATCGGAAATGCCGCTGCGGACGATGCGCACGCGAACGCCTTCTGCGATCTCGACTTCCAGTTCCTTGTCGTCGACGACCTTGGTGACCTTGCCGACGAGGCCGCCGCCGGTCACGACCTGATCGCCACGACGGATCGCCTTCAGGGTTTCTTCACGCTTCTTGGCCTGGGCGCGCTGCGGGCGGATCAGCAGGAAGTACCAGACGACCATCAGCGGCACGAACAGGATGATCATTTCGAAACCGGAGCCGCCGAATGCCGATGTGGTGTCGGTCGCGCTCTGCGCGAATGCCGGGGTGATGAACATGCTAAACTCCTCAGGCTTGGGCGGCGGAACTCCGCCTCTCTTTTCAGGTTGCCGGACTATAGTTACGGCTTCGATGAATGCAACAGAAACAGCCGGAAACCGTACCGATTCCGCTGCCTCATAACCTTTCCGGCTTTAAAACGCCATGCTAGGCCGCACGGAAAGACCAAAGTGGATTGCCGCAGCGAAAAACAGGAGGCTTGCGATGACCGAGGAAATCAACACCGTCCTGCTTGCCGAAATCAAACGGCTGGCCGACGCGGTCGAGCGTCTTGCCGGACCGGCGCCAGCCGTCAACGACTGGGATGCCGCCGACTGTTTCGTCTGGGCGCCGCTGCGCCAGCATCTGCAGCCGGTCAAGCGGCCCAACCGGGTGGCGCTGAAGCTCATCCGCGGCGTCGATCACGTGCGCGATATCCTGCATGAGAATACGGTGCGTTTCGCCGAAGGCTATGCCGCCAACAACGTGCTGCTCTGGGGCGCGCGCGGCATGGGAAAATCCTCACTTGTCAAAGCCGTGCATGAGGATGTCAGGGGCGAAAGCGGTGTTGCGCTGAAGTTGGTGGAAGTTCATCGCGAGGATATAGCGAGCCTCCCCACCCTGCTCGATCTCCTGAAGGACACGCCCTACCGCGTCATCGTCTTCTGCGACGACCTCTCCTTCGATCACGACGACACCGCTTACAAGTCGCTGAAGGCAGCGCTCGACGGCGGCGTCGAAGGACGGCCGGACAATGTGCTCTTTTACGCCACTTCAAACCGGCGCCATCTCCTGCCGCGCCACATGATGGAAAACGAGCAGTCGACGGCGATCAATCCGTCGGAGGCCGTGGAGGAGAAGGTTTCGCTGTCCGACCGCTTCGGCCTCTGGCTCGGCTTCCACAAATGCAGCCAGGAGGATTATCTTGGCATGATCGACGGCTATGCCGATCACTTCAAGCTCGGGCTCGAACGCGACAAGATGCATGCCGAGGCGCTGGAATGGGCGACGACGCGCGGCGCGCGCTCCGGCCGCGTCGCCTGGCAGTATATCCAGGACCTGGCCGGGCGCATGCGCGTCCATATCGACAGGGCCTGAAAGCCGAAGCGCGCCGCATGAACAAGGTTCGCTGCGACGCGCTTCAGCCGTACTCAAGGCCTCGGGCATTGCAAGCAACACCCGAAGGCCGGAATGATCAGCGTTTATTCAACGCCGCCATGTTTTACTCTCCCGCCGGTCCGTAGAGCGCAAGCCGCTCGAGAAGGACTCGCTGCCGGCCAGCGCTTTCGACCAGCAGACCGGTGTAGCGGTCGACGATCCGGTCGCGGTGGTTCGGGTCGGAGACGGCGGAGAGCGCGCCGATAATGGCCGCGACCTTTTCAGATGTCTGCCGCAATTCGTCGAGCAGTGCAGACTTGTCGCCGATCTCGCCCACCACTCGCTTCGTCACCTTGCCGATTCCGGCTGGCGTGCGCCCGCCTACCGAGACGTACCCCTCGGGCAGATCGCCCTTGAGATTGGTGACGGACTTGAAGCGGATGACATCGAAGATCTGGTCGACCGCCTGCTTGGCGCCGGTCACACGCGAGGGATGATCGGTATCGGCGGCGGCGTGCGGCAGCAGTTCCAGCTTGCCCTTGTGGCGCTCTTCGAGCGGCAGATAGGGCAGCATCGGTCCGCTGAGCTTGCCCGTCGCGGCATCCTTGAAGAGGTCGGCGTCGATCGCTGCATGGGCGATCTTGCCGGAAGAAAGCGCTGCGTCGAGCGCACCGGCATCGACGACTTCGCCGCGGTCGTAATTGACCAGCACGGCGCCGTCCTTCATGGCGCCGAGAACCTTCGCATCGACGGTGCCGGCATTGGAGTAGATGCCGGTCGATGCGTCCAGCCGGCCGAGACCGATATGAACGGAGAGCACATCGGCACCGGTCGCTGCTTCGACGGGGCTTGCGGCATAGTCAAAACCTTCCGCCTGGATCCAGCGCTGGTGATGCTGGCGGGCGTAGATTGCCACCTTCATGCCGAAGGCCTTGGCGAGCTTGGCGACTTCGCGGCCGATATTGCCGTAGCCGAGGACGGCGATTTTCCGGCCCTCAAGCTTGGCGGTCGGGAAATCCTTGAGCTGGCGACCGGTATCGAAATCGCCACCGGCAACCATCTGATGCAGCCTGTCGACCGGCAGGTCGGGAACGACCTTGAGGATCGCCTTCACAGCCATCTGGGCGGTTGCCCGGCTGTTGATGCCGGGGGTGTTCATCAGCGGTGCCTCACCGCCTTCGCCGTTGCCTCCGCCCCAGGAGGCCGAACCCATGTTGCCGGTTCCCGCGCCGATACGCACGCCGCCGAGCGAGAAGACGGAAGCCTTCGGGATGAAGGTCGCCGCCGCGATCAAGGCGTCATACTGGCCCTTGTCCGTCTGCGGCAGGATTTCCGCCTCGGTGCTGAGATCGGGCTGATAGAAGAAATGGATGAGGCCCTTCTCCAGCGCCGAACCGTCGCCGATCGGGCCGACATGGAAGACACCACCCTTTTCCTCGATGTAGGCCCGGATTTCGCTGTGGTCGGGCTTGCCGTCCGCGCCGAGGCGCAGGCCGACCAGATCGGCGATCAGCACCTTGTAGGCGCGTTGCGCATCGTCCTTGCGGACCGCTGTTCCGGCGTTGCCGGGTGCGTCAAACGTGACGCCCTCTTTCGCAAGTTCCTCTTCGAGAACGACGATCTTGGCTCTGAGATAGGCATATTGCAGGTTTTCCAACAGCGCCACGACATCTGCCGGCTCGCGGATGCCGCCGACCCAGGCACGGTAGTCGCCAGGCGTTCCCGGGAACGCATTGACGTAGCGCGCCGCGTCGAGACCGGGCTCGAATTCGCCGTTCGGATGGGTGATGCCCTCGTAGCCGAGCAACTGCTTCGAGCGCGCAATGATGCGGGCGTGGATGGCGGGATCGGTGATGTCGGCATCCTCGATCTTCAGAAGCGTCACCGCAGCACCGCGCCGCTCGGCATCGGTAACGGTCAGCGACAGCAGCGGATGCGACTTCACCCACTCGTCGATCACCGCCCGATTGGCGGCGGAGCGCCGGTTGAGCTCGACAACCGAGCCGACCCGCGCTTCTGACTGCAGCAGGCCAAACGTGGTCTCGGCAAAGGCGAGCGCGCTGTAGGTGTTGATGACGCCGCCGAGCATACGGTCTTCCCCGGCATCGTAGAACGGCCCGGCATCCACGGAGCGTTTGGCTGAAAGCGGCTGGCGCGCATCGATCGGCGGCGCGATCTTCAGCTGGCGCGGGATCGCCCAGGCTGGGTCCTGCTGGTTCTTCTCGACAAGCGCCAGGGCATGCGGCGTGAAGGAGGCGACGAAATATCCGGAGATCCCACCGATCGCCTTCTGGAACGGCATGAACAGGCAGCATTTTGCCATTACCGCATCGACCAGCTCGGGCTCCCAGGGCATGGCGCCGAGCATCGACGTGGCGTCGAATACCGCATGGTGGTTTGCCGGATCGCGGTCGATCCAGTTCAGCAGCTCGTGGATTTCGCGGCTCGTATACGCATTGGCGCCGGTGGTCTCGTGGCCGACGCCGACGAAGATCGACACGCCGAGATCGGAGAGCTCGGCCGCCGTCGGGATCACACCTTCGGAGGCAGCAAAATGGATACGGCTTTCGCAGCCTTTTTCGGCGAAGCGCTGCATCTCGATCAGCTGCGTGGCCCAGGACTGACGGAAGAAGCCGGCCGCCCGGGACGGATCGCTTTCCGGGCGCGGCGTATCGACATAGACGCGCTGGTTGGCGTCGTTGGCATTCATCAGATGCTGGACGCAGACCGTATAGCCGCTGTGGCCGCCGCCGAGCCCCACCGCCATGCGGTTCGTCTTCGGGAAATGGAAGTAAGTGTGGATCGCCCGCATCATGTCGGTCAGGATTTTATCCGCCGGATAGCCGCGATGCATGCTGCGGGAAATCTCGGCGGTGGTGAATCCGCCGATATCGTTGCCCTTGTCGTCGAACTTGCGATAGGTCTTTTCGATCCAGGCATCGAAGGCGAGGCGCCGCAGCCGGCTGTCCACTTCGTCAGTGGTCGCATCCGTGATCGGGCCGACGCCGAAAAACGGGTTGGACGGCAGCTCAGGCGCACCCGAATTCGTCAGTCGGAGTGCTTCGAGACGCTGTTCCTGCATCTGGGCGATATTCGTCATGGGCTGCCTATCCGTTTTTAAAAAGGTCTAGGCATAGTGAATTGAACTTTTGGGAATGTAGACATCATATGCGCCGAACGTCAGGCAGAATGCGTCATCGGCCTCTTCCCAATGCCCGCAATGGGCGGATGCGACCGAAATTGCACTTCCCCAAATGACAAAAGCCCGGCGGATGGCCGGGCTTTTGCGCTTCCTGGTACGCTATACCTACTCCAGGAAAGTCATCGGATTGACCGGGGACGCGTCCTTGCGCACCTCGAAATGGACCTGTGGCTGCTTGACGTCGCCGCTCATGCCGGAGACGGCGACGGTCTGGCCGCGCTGGATCTTCTGGCCGCGGGCAACGCTCAGCGTATCGGCATTGCCGTAGACGGTGACGGTGCCGTCGTCGTGGCGGACGAGAACCGTATTGCCCAGTTCCTTCAAGCCGTTGCCGGCATAGATGACGACGCCGTTTTCGGCGGCCTTGATCGGCGTGCCCTGCGGCACCGAGATATCGATGCCGTCATTGCGGTTGCCGTTGACGTTGGCGCCATAGGCGGCAATCACCTGGCCGCGGACCGGCCAGCGGTATTTGCCGATGCCGGTCGATTCCGGGGCCGCGGAGCTCACGTCAGACTTCTTCTCGACATCGTCGACGGTCTGGGTGGCAGCCGGAGCCTTGTAAGGCGCGGGCTGAACGGAAGCCGTCTCCTGCTGGGCAGGCGTTGGCTGAGCCGGCTTCGCATCAACCTTCCCAGCCGGGATCGAAGCGGTCTTCATATTGTCGGCTGTGGCCGTCGGAATCTTCAGAGCCTGGCCGACGCGAAGCGAATTGGCCGACAGATTGTTGGCAGCCTTGAGATCATCGATATTGGTGCCGGTCGCCTTGGCGATCCTTGCCAGCGAATCCCCCTGCTTGACGACATAGCTGCCGGCAGGCGCCTTCGGATCCTTGCCGGCGCCGGCTGGAATCTTGCCGGTCGGATCGGCGCTCGCCATGGTCTTGTCGCGGGCGGAATTGGCGCCGGGAACGACGGCGACCTTCTGCTCCGGCGCCTTGGCAGGCTCCGGCATCTGGCCGGGCTTGGAAAGATCGGCTGCCTGCGACGCCGCCTTGGCGGCATTGCCGCCGTTGAGGGTCGGTATCAGGATCGCCTGACCAGGCTGGGCGGCAGATGCCGTCTTCAAGCCGTTGACGCGCAGGATTTCCTTTTCCGGAACACCGTAGCGTCTGGCGAGAGTAGCTGTGCTTTCACCCGGACGCAGCGTCACGGACGGGGCGTTTGTCCCCGACCAGCCGGAAACCTTCGGCGTCGTGCCCGTCGTCAGAGTATCAGGCGTTCCTTTCGGAGCGGCCGGAGCCACGAGGCGATGCTTTTCGGGCTGCGGAGAAGCCGGGAAAGGCTGGGCGAGCGCCACTTCCTTCTCCCGCTGGCGGGACGGCGCAACAGCCGTCGGGGCAGCAAGCTCGGACCGCTGCACCGAGACCGGCGCGGAAGCCATCCGTGCGCTTGAGTTCGACGTACGGATCGGATCGTAGCTCGGACGTGATGGATAAGACTGGCTCATCGCATCATTGCCGCCACCATAGCCCGGCTGGCTCGCAACGGCGGAGCCGCCGAGATCGGCGCGCGGCACCGGATCGCCCTGCGAGCCGCCGCTGCGCGGAATGGAACTGGTGGTGATCTGATCCTGCCCTGAGGAGGAAAACAAGCCGCCAAACCGTGTCACATCGGAACTGCAGCCTGTTGCGGCACTTGCAAGCAAGCCAACAACCAGAAGATTACTGGCCGACTTCCCGAACTTCGGCGAAAGACTGAAACGCATGACTCGACCCACTGAGAACGCAACCATTTGTGAGTCTATTAAAGCGCGTTAGTGTTACCACGCAGTTAAGATGCTGGAATCAGTGCGATATTTTTGAGAAGTTGCTAACCATAGCTTACGGGTAAAAAATCGCAGTGCTTAGAGCCTTTCCGGGTTAGATTGCACCATTCTGCCGGAGCAGGTTTTCGTCAGGGCAAAGGCGATTGGCGAAGGGCATACCTCCTGGTACGTCCGAGCCGATCGCCTTTGATCCTGGCGGAAACATGCCCGGCCCACCGGCCGCACCGCTTCGCCGTGGCGAAGCGATAAGTGCGTCCGGCGATTTTAGAGTCTTGCAGATTTGCCAGGCAAATCTGCGGGAGGGTTGGCTGAAACGGGTCGGCTGATCGGCCGGCCGGCTTGGCCGTAGATCTGGGCGACGACGCGCGCCGGCCGGTCGACCATCCGACTCCGTTTGAGCCAACAGAATGGTGCAATCTAACCCGGAAAGGCTCTAAAGCAGCGAGGCAAGGCGCGGAACGATCGGCAGATAAGGGGCTTCGAACAATTCCTCGCGTTCGAACCGGCTGCCGGTTTTCGTCAGCCGCACCATGCGGCACTCGTTTTCGGAAATCATCAGCGGCGCGATCATCGAACCGCCGGAAACGAGCTGATCGGTATAAAAGCGCGGCATAGAATTGAAGGCCGCCGTCACCAGAATGCGGTCGAAGGTGCCCTCCCCCTGCATGCCGGCGCTCCCGTCGGCATGGCGGATGACGACGTTGCGCAGGCTGAGCGATTCCATGCGCCGTTGCGCGGCTGATGTCAGCGTCTTGTAACGGTCGATGGACAGGACGCGCTCGGCGAGCCGGCCCATGACGGCGGCGGTGAAGCCGCTTCCGGTGCCGACTTCCAGGACACGCTGGCCCGGCTTGAGTTTCAGGTGATGCAGAATGCGGACGGCAAAATCGATGCCTTCGAGGAAGGAGCCGCATTCGATCGGTATCGTCCGGCTCGAATAGGCATCGTCGGAAAATTGCGCCGGCACGAAGAGCGAGCGCTGCGTCTGCTCGACCGCCGTCAGCAGGTCGAGGTCGGAGATGCCTTCGGCACGCAATCTGAGGACGAGCGCCGCAAAGCCCTCCTTCTCCGCCAGTCTTGCCGTCAAACCTGTGCTCCGTATCCCAATGCCCGCGCCACGCGGTCCGTCACGGAATAATCGGTCAGATCCAGTTTCAAAGGCGTTACCGAAATCTTGTTATGCTTCAAGGCGTGAATATCGGTGCCCTCGATAAAGGCGCCGGCGCGTTCGCCGAACTTCAGCCAGTAGTAAGGGAAACCCCGGCCATCGGAGCGGGCGTCGACCTGCAGATTGAAGGCAAGCTTGCCCTGCATGGTCACTTCGGCGCCATCGACGTCCTCGGGACGGCAGTTCGGGAAGTTCAGATTGAGGAAGGTGCCCTCCGGCAGGTCGAGCACCATCAGCTTTTCCAAAAGGGCCGGCGCATGCGTCTCGCAGACCTCCCACGGCACGATGCGCGCACCATCCTCGTAGAGATAGGCCTGGCTCAGCGCGAAGGAGCGCACGCCCTGCATCGTGCCCTCGATGGCGCCGGCGATCGTTCCGGAATAGGTCACGTCGTCGGCAACGTTCGAGCCGGAATTGACGCCGGAGAGAACGAGATCAGGCTTGATGTCCATCACCTGCTTGATGCCCATGATGACGCAATCGGTCGGCGTACCGCGCAAGGCGAAATGCTTGTCGGAAACCTTGCGCAGCCGAAGGGGCTCGGAAAGGCTCAGCGAATGAGCAAGGCCGCTCTGGTCGGTCTCGGGCGCAACGATCCAGACGTCGTCGGACAGTGTGCGCGCGATCCGCTCCAGCGCGGCGAGGCCTTCGGCATGAATGCCGTCGTCATTCGTAAGCAGGATGCGCATAACCTCAGGCCGCCCGTTCGATTCTGGTCAATCCGCCCATATAAGGCAGCAAAACGTCCGGAATCGTGACGGAACCATCCTCATTCAGATAATTTTCGAGGACGGCGATCAGGCAGCGGCCGACGGCGGTGCCGGAACCGTTCAGCGTGTGGACGAATTTATTGTTCTTGTCGTCCTTGCCGCGGTAGCGCGCATTCATCCGCCGGGCCTGGAAATCACCGCAGACCGAGCAGGAAGAGATTTCACGGAAGGCGTTCTGTCCCGGCAGCCAGACTTCGAGATCGTAGGTCTTGCGCGAGCCGAAGCCCATGTCGCCGGTGCAAAGGGTCATGGTGCGGAAATGCAGGCCGAGGCGCTTCAGCACCTCCTCGGCGCAGGCGGTCATGCGCTCATGCTCGGCAATGGCGCTTTCCGCATCGGTAATCGAGACGAGCTCGCACTTCCAGAACTGGTGCTGGCGGAGCATGCCGCGGGTGTCGCGGCCGGCGGAACCTGCTTCCGAGCGGAAGGACGGCGTCAAAGCCGTGAAACGCAGCGGCAGTTTCTCCTGATCGAGGATTTCCTCGCGCACCAGATTGGTGAGCGTCACCTCGGCCGTCGGAATGAGATAACGGCCATCCGTGGTCTTGAAGAGATCCTCTTCGAACTTCGGCAGATTACCGGTTCCAAACAGCGCCTCGGCGCGCACCATCAGCGGCGAACTGACTTCGGTATAGCCGTGTTCGCTGGTGTGGAGATCGATCATGAACTGGCCGAGAGCACGCTCAAGTCTGGCGATCTGTGCGGTCAGAACCGTGAAGCGCGAGCCGGAAAGCTTGGCGGCGCGCTCGAAATCCATGTAGCCGAGCGCCTCGCCGATTTCGAAGTGCTCTTTCGGCGTATGGTTCCAGCGCGGCTTTTCGCCGACGATGCGGGTAACGACATTGCCGTGCTCGTCCTTGCCGACCGGAACGTCGTCCAAGGGCACGTTCGGGATGCGCGAGAGTGCGTCGTTGAGCTCGGCAGAGAGCGCGCGCTCCTCCTCCTCGGCGGCCGGCAGCGTCTCCTTGATATCGGCGACCTCGGCCTTCAGCTTTTCGGCAAGCTCGGTGTTCTTCTGCGCCATGGCCGCGCCGATCTCCTTGGAGGCGGCGTTGCGGCGGGAGAGCAGATCCTGCGCCTTCTGCACGGCGGAGCGGCGCTTTTCATCGAGGGTGACGAGACTCTTGGCCAGAGGCTCCGCACCGCGCTTGGCAAGGGCGGCATCGAGCGCTTCGGGATTCTCACGGATCCATTTAATATCGAGCATCGTCGTTCCAACTCGTTGCAATAGAAATGACCGGCCGGAGAAACCGGCCGGACAGGAAACGGCAGACCTCAGGGAAAGTCCGGAACCGATCAGACACTGTCCGTCTTGGCGACGTCGGAGGAAGCCGAAGCCTCGTCAAGTGCCTGTTGGGAACGCTGACGCTCCACGAGTCGTGCCGCGTAGATGGAAATCTCGTAGAGAAGGATCGTCGGTATCGCAAGGCCGATCTGGGACATCGGATCGGGCGGTGTCAGGACCGCGGCCACGACGAAGGCGAGCACGATGGCGAATTTGCGCTTTTCGGCGAGCCATTGCGACGTGAGCAACCCGACGCGGGCAAGAAGCGTGGTGATCACGGGAAGCTGGAAGACGAGGCCGAAGGAAAAGACCAGCGTCATGATCAGGCTCAGATATTCCGAAACCTTCGGCAGGAGCGAGATTGCTACCTCATCATGGCCCGGCGCCTGCTGCATCGACAGGAAGAACCACATGACCATCGGCGTGAAGAAGAAATAGACGAGCGCCGCGCCCAGGAGGAACAAAATCGGGGAAGCGATCAGGAACGGCAGGAAGGCCGCCCGTTCATTCTTATAGAGGCCTGGGGCGACGAACTTGTAGATTTGCGCGGCGATGATCGGGAAAGCGATGACAAGGCCGCCGAACATCGCAACCTTCACCTGCGTGAAGAAGAATTCCTGCGGCGCGGTGTAGATGAGCTGCGCCTTCTCGACATCGAGATTGGCCCAGCTGACGGCCAGCTTGTAGGGATAGACCAGGTAATTGAAGATGTGCTTGGCGAAAAAGAAGCACACGATAAAGGCGATGAAGAACGCCCCGATCGACCACATCAGCCGCGTGCGCAGCTCCATCAGGTGCTCGATCAACGGCTGCGGCTTGTCTTCGATATCACCGCTCATGCCTCGTCCTTCTTCTCAGTCTGCGCCGGCGTCTTCGGCGTTGCGGGCTTCCTGGCCGCCGTCGTGCGTTTCGGCTTTTCCACGGGCACGGCAACCGCGGCAGCGGCATCGGCCTTATCGGCAGCCTTGGCGCGCGGCTTGCGCTGCGCCTTCGGCTTGGCGGCAACCGTATCGGCCTGGACGGCCGCTGCGGCGACGGGTTCCGGCGCCTGCACCAGCGGCGGCGTTTCCGGCAGGCTCATCGACGGCGTCGGAGCGGAAACGGCGGACGGCGGCACTTCGGTCTTGTTGTCAGGAGGCGTACTCGCCTTCTGCAGGTCCGCCTTGATCTCGTTGCCCATCTGGCGAAGGGGATTCATCGCCTCGCGCAGACTGTTGACCGGATTGAGCCTCTGGGCGTCACTGATCGTCTGGCGGACATCGTCAAGTTCGGCCTCGCGCAGCGCTTCGTCGAACTGCGCACGGAATTCACCCGCCACCTTGCGGGCACGCTGCGTCATCTTGCCGAAAGCGCGCAGCATCGGCGGCAAATCCTTGGGACCGACAACCACGATCAGTACGACCGCGATGACCAAAAGCTCGGTCCAGCCAATATCGAACATGCAAGGCTCCTGGACGGGAAGCGCGGGGGCTGCGCTTTTCCCGGACTTGGTTACTTCGTTTCGTCGGCCTTGTGATCGACGGTCTTCGCCGTATCAGGCGCATCTTCGTCCGTCATGCCCTTCTTGAAGCTCTTGATGCCCTTGGCGACGTCGCCCATCAGTTCCGGGATCTTGCCGCGACCGAACAACAACAGCACGATGACCAGAACGATCAGCCAGTGCCACATGCTAAAAGAACCCATTACGCTAACTCCCTGTTGTGATGTTCCCTAATGTAAGAATTTCCCACACCGTTTCCAACATCAAGCCCTTTGAACTGAGCTTAATGTCACGGTATCGCCCTTTGTGACAAGCCACAGACCCGCCGAAAAATGGTGAGCACCATTGTTTTCGCCATGCATGGCAAAAGCAAGACGAAGTCCTTCAATCTTCGGAGGTAGAGCGCGGGGCGAGCAACCCGAGTTCTTCGAGATCCATCTGGGTGATCGGGTCCTCGTCCTCGGTCAGCTCGTCGTTCATCAATGGCGAGGGAATATTGAAATTCGCCGGAATGCGGCCGGACAGCAGCCCCGCGCCCTTCAACTCTTCGAGACCGGGCAGATCGCGCAGCTCCTCGAGGCCGAAATGGTCGAGAAAGTCGCGCGTCGTGCCCAATGTCACCGGCCGGCCCGGCGTGCGCCTGCGGCCGCGAAAACGCACCCAGCCGGCTTCCATCAGCACGTCGAGCGTACCCCGCGAGGTCTGGACGCCGCGGATGTCCTCGATTTCGGCACGCGTCACCGG
Source organism: Rhizobium sp. R635 (assembly GCF_002211285.1). Lineage (GTDB taxonomy): Bacteria > Pseudomonadota > Alphaproteobacteria > Rhizobiales > Rhizobiaceae > Rhizobium. Next base: position 109,545 of record NZ_LOKX01000002.1, read on the forward strand.
CTGGTGATAGGCGATGATCGCCAGCACTTCCAATGCCGCGCGCGAAAGCTTCTTCACTTCATTGTCGTCACGGCGGATAACGAAGGAAAGATCGGCGGCGGTGCGGAAGGCCCAGGCGCCCTCGACCTGGACGAGATTGACGCCACGCGGGGCATATTGCTCCTTCAGGCGCAGCATGATCGCGCGCACGTCCGCGCCCCTTGGCAGGCGCTCGGCGAGGAAGGCTTCGGAAACCGGCTGCGAAGAGGCGAAGACCAGCGCCTCGGCCGTGCGCTCGGCCTCGATCTCGGCCTGCAAGTCGCGGTATTCCCCTTCGAAATCCTCTTCGCTTTTCGGATCGATCAAGCCGGCCGCTCCTGTTCAACCACCTGCAGCGTGGCGTGCTTGGGGCCGCGACGCATGAAAATAGGCTGAAACGCCCCATCCTGGCGGATTTCCAGCTTGCCCTCCCGCACCAGCTCCAGCGAGGCGGCAAAGGCGCTGGCGATCGCCGTGACGCGTTCCTCCGGCCCTGCGAGATAACGCAGCAGATAATGCTCCATTGCCGTCCAGTCGCCGATCTCACCGATCATCTGGGTCAGCAATTCGCGGGCATCGGTCAACGACCAGACGTTGCGCCGCTCGATCGTCACCTGGGTGACAGCGTGACGCTGGCGCAGCGCCGCATAGGCGGTCAGGAGATCGTAGAGGCTCGCCGCGTAGGCGGATTGCTGCCGGTCGGGAATATGCTCCGGTGCGCCGCGGGCAAAGATATCGCGGCCGAGGCGGTTGCGGTTGACGAGACCTTCCGCCGCCTGGCGCATGGCTTCGAGGCGTTTCAGGCGAAAGGCGAGCGTTGCCGCCATTTCCTCGCCGGAAGGGCCGTCGTCCTTGATCTGCTGGGGTATCAGCAGGCGCGACTTGAGATAGGCAAGCCAGGCCGCCATGACGAGATAATCGGCGGCAAGCTCGATGCGGATGCGCCGGGCGCTTTCGACGAACTGCAGATATTGCTCGGCGAGCGCCAGCACCGAAATGCGCGACAGGTCGACCTTCTGGTTGCGGGCAAGATAGAGCAACAGATCGAGCGGGCCTTCGAAGCCGGCGACGTCGATCACCAGCGCCGGCTCGTGGCTGGCGCGCTCGGTGCCGTTATCCTGCCACAGCTTGTCCATCGGCGTTGCCGCCTGCGGACGTTCCGTGCCCTTGACCGTGTTCACTCAACTGCTCCCTTACGATCAGACCGTCGCAAACATCGCCTCGAACTCCGCCCTCGTTTCCGCTTCATCCGTCCCATCCGGCGCCGTGAAGCCTGCCTCCACCGCCTTTGCGCGGGCAAGCGACTGGCCAGCGAGTGGCGGAACATTTGCCACGACTTCCAGCATCTCGTCCATCTTGCCATTGCAATGCAGCACGATATCGCATCCGCCTGCAATAATATTCGCCGCACGTTGACCGATCGTGCCCGAAAGTGCGTTCATCGAACTGTCGTCGGAAAGCAGCAGACCGTCGAAACCGATATGCTCGCGGATGACGCCGTCGACGACCTTGCGTGAGGTCGTCGCCGGATTATCCGGATCGATAGCGGTAAAGACGAGATGGCAGGTCATCGCCATCAGCTCGTCCTTCATCGCGATGAAGGGCGGAAAATCGTGGGCCTCCAGCTCATCGCGCGAGACCGTGACGACGGGCAGTTCCAGATGCGAATCCGCAAAGCCGCGACCGTGGCCGGGCATATGCTTCATCACAGGCAGCAGGCCGCCTGCCTTCAGCCCTTCGGCGGCCGCGCGGCCCATGGCGATAACAATCCCGGGATCGCCGCCATAGGCGCGGTCGCCGATGACGTTACTGCTGCCCTCGACCGGCACATCGAGCACCGGCAGGCAATCGACATTGATGCCGAGGTTCAAAAGGTCGAAAGCGTGCAGGCGCGACATCAACCAGGCGGCGCGAAGCCCGAGCGCCGGATCGCGGCGATAGAGATCGCCGAGCGCCTGGCCGGAAGGATAACGGGAGAGAATGGGCGGGCGGATGCGCTGGACGCGACCGCCCTCCTGGTCGATCAGCACCGGTGCATGCCAGCCGACGCTGTCGCGCAGTTCGGCGACAAGATCGGAAATCTGCCCCGCTTCGGAGATGTTGCGCCCGAAGAGGATGAAGCCCCAGGGGCGCTCGCCCCGGTAAAGGGCTTTCTCTTCGGATGTGAGGGCAAGGCCGCTGCAGCCAAGGATCATCGCTTTTGATTCGGTCATGTGAGAATCATAGACCCGGTCCCGCCAAATGCGAGCAAGGTCACGCGCGATGCACAAAAAAGAGCGGCGGACCAATCCGGTCCGCCGCTTTTTTTGTTCAATGATCTACTGTTACTTGGAGATCAGGCAGCTTCCGCCAGCCGCGCGATATTGTTCGCAGAGTGCCGCGGCCTCATCCTTGGAGCCGGCCGGGATGCGGACACGGTAGAAAGTGCCCTTGCCGGCGATATCGGCCTTGCGGATCTCATGAGCGCGGCCACCAAGCACGCCGGCGAACTTCTTCGACAGGCTGGCATAGGATTTGTTCGCTTCGTCTTCCGATGGCAGCGAGGCGATCTGGATGCCGTAGCCGCCGGCGGACGCCGCCTGCTGCGGCTTTGCGGCAGCCGGTGTAGCGGCCGCGACCTCAGTCGTCTTCGGCTGCTGTGCGGACGGGCGGACGTTGCCCTTCTCGGTCACGGTGCCGACGATGTTGACAGGCTGTTCGGCCGGGCGGGCGATCGGAACCGGAGCGGTATCGGTGATCTCAGTGGTCTTGACCGGACGGACAGGCGCATCGGCCGGGGCAGCATTTGCCGCCGCCGTGTCGACCGTTGCTACGGGCGTCGGCTGTGCCGGCGCGGCTTCGGCAGGTGCCGCGGAACGAGCATCGGCGGAAGCAACCTCGGCGCTTGCCGGGAAGCTTGCGGCCGATCCGCCGACCGGAGGCACGGCCGGAACCGACGGCGCAGCCGGGGTCGACTGGGCGGCCAAGGCCGGCTGAGCCTGCGGTGTCGCCTGGGCGGGCTGCGTCGGCTGATCGGCGGGCGCCAGTTCCTCGCGGGCAACCAACGTACCGTCCGGCTTGACGATCATCGTGCGGACCTTGCGCGGCGAAACCGACGGCGCCTTGTCGGCATCGCTTGCGGAACCGCTGTCGGCGCTGTCCTGGTTCGGCAGCAGACGCGGATCCTCCGTCTCGCCGACTGCGGTCGGCGTGATCTGATCGTTGGCGCCGGCGTTCTCGTCGTCCTCCGGCAGCGCTTCCGGTGTCAGCGTGCGCTGGACGACATCGACGGGCGCTTCATCGGAGGAAACGAGCGCTTTCTGCTTCGGCTCCTCGGCAGAACCCGCAACGCGGTCGTAGACGGCCTTGTCCTGGTTCGGCACGGTCTTGCCACCCGGGTTTTCCGGAACGACCTTGACCGGCTCCTTATCGGCAACGATCACGCGCGGTTCGCCCGATGCGACGATGCCGAGCCCTTCCCCGTTCCAGACGGAGGAATAGACGCCATAACCGACACCAGCGAAGACCACGAGCACGACGGCGCCGGCAAGCAGGCGGCGCATCGAACGGGCGCGGCTGAAATCAGCGGCCTGGCTTGCCGATTCGATGTGGACTTCGGAAACATTCTCACGACGCTCGACGGGTTCGCGCACGCTGCGGCGGAAATCCTCCTCCAGCGCCCGCTCGAAATCATCGAGGCCATCGGCGATGGTGGGCTTGACCGGCTTTGCCGCGGCGGCGGCCGTATCGCGGACCGGCGCCGACGTTTCGCGCGGCTTGGCGGGTTCGAAAAAGCTCGCGATTTCCGCATCGAGATCGAAGTCGAAATCCGCGGTTTTCGCAACAGGCGCAGGCTGCTCGACCGGCGGCAAGGCCGGCACGTGCATGTCGTCGACGGTCTCGGGACGATCCTCCGGATCGGAGATCATCGCCGGATCGAACGGCAGGTCTTCGGTCGTATCGGCAACCGGCGCCGCCCAGTTGAAGGCCGGAGCCGGAGCTGGAGCCGGCGGCTCCGGATTGAAGACCGGCGCGGGCTGCGCAGACGCGGCAGCAGCCTGCGGGCGCGTGATCGGCTGGGGCGCAGGAGTTGCCGGCTGCACCACAGGGGCGACCGCCTGCGGCTGCGGCGCTGTCACCAACGCCTGAGGTTCTGGCTGCGGCGCGGGCTCGACCGGCTCGGAAAAATCGAGATCGGAGAGTTCCAGTTCGATGCCGGCAAGATCCAGCTCGAAATCATGGCCGGCGAAGGGATCGTCGGCTTCCTGTACCGGCTGCGGCGCGCGGGAATAGACAGGCGCGGCAGGCTGCTGCGGAGCGACCTCGGCAAGCTGCGGCGCAATAGGCCTCGGGGCTTCAGCAACATAGGCTGGAGGCGGCTCGACCGGAGCAAACGCGATCGGCTCGGCCTCAACAGGTGCGGCGGCGACAACGGGCGCAGCCTCGATCGGCGCCGGCTGCGGCGCAACCGCCACCGGATTGGCACGCTTCATTACCGGGTTCGGCACGGGATAGCGCGAAACGTCGGCGAGCAGATCGTCAAGATCGAAAGTGCCGGCAGTGTGCGGCACTTCGGGAACGACTTCCGTCAGCGCGGCATCGGCCTGGATCTCGCCTTCGACGGCAGCGGCTATCAAATCGAAACCGGCATCGGATTCGAAATCCTGAAGTTCTTCCTCGATCTCGACGAATTCCTCGGCCTCGTCGGTCACTTCCGGCGCAGCCATCTCTTCATGGCGATCGAGCTCGGCGGGAAAGCCGAGCGACGGAGCCGCGGATTCGAATTCCTCGGAGGGCTCGACAGCGGCGACGGGCGCCGGCTGCTCGATTACGGGCTGCGGCTCGACCTCGGGAAGATCGGCGAGCGACGCCTCGGCCACGGGCTCGACTTCCGGTTCGGCCGCCGGCTCCGGCTGAACGACCGGTTCCTCGCGTTTGGCCGCATGGAAATTGGCAAGCGGCAGCCTGATGCTGGCGGCCGACCATTGCGGTGCCTTGGTAGGCTGCGGCACTGACGAAACGGGGGCTGCGCCGATCGACAGCTCGAGCTCCTCGATCAGGTCGCGTGCACCGCCGAAGGCCGATTGCACAGGCGCTTCGAAAGCGGGATCGACGGCAAGCTGCTGCGGACCGGTTGCCCAATCGACAGCCTGCTCGTCCCAGCCCTGTGCGGCGGGTGCCGCCTCTTCGACGGAAGCGACGGAAACCGGCTCGGGAGCCGGTGCGATTTCAGCAACAGGGGCCGTGTCGAGAACGGGCTCGACATAATCCTCAGGCTCGACATCTCCAGCGACCGGCTCAGCCGGCCGGTCGAGTTCGCCAAGCGGACGCGGCGAATCGTAACGGTCGAACTCGCGCACAAGCTCGTCCTCGAGATCGAGGGCAGGCTCGCGCCGAGTGGCCTCGGTCACCGTATTCGCTGCAACACGAGGTTCGAAACCGACGATACGGGCAAGTTCGGCCAACGGATCGTCGTCAGCAAACAGATCGTCTTTTCCGCGCGTATCATACGCAAGTTGTTTCTCAGCCATGCCTATCCCACTCGCAAACGCCAACGCTCAAATGCCAGCGCATTGTGGGGAAATGGTGACGTTATCGCATTTCGTCAGGTGCGGCAGTGCCTGTAATGGCGAGTCCCGACTTCAAAACCGACGCGACGGCGTACACCAGCCCAAGTCTGGCAATACTTGATTCTCGGTTTTTATCATTAACAAATCGTAATTCCGGCTGATCTTTACCTTTGTTCCAGTGCGCGTGGAACGAACTGGCGAGGTCGTAGAGGTAAAAAGCGAGGCGATGCGGCTCCTGCGACTGGGCCGCCGCCTCGACCACACGCGGGAATTCGGCAAGCTTGGCAACAAGCTGCAATTCGGCCGGATCACCAATGCCAGCAACGGTTTTCGCGAGATCTTCGGGCGAAACATCGAGGTCCGGAAAAGCCTCCCTCGCCTGCCGGAAGACCGACATGCAGCGGGCGTGCGCGTACTGCACGTAGAAGACGGGATTGTCCTTCGACTGTTCCGTCACTTTGGCGAAATCGAAGTCGAGCGGTTCGGAATTCTTGCGATAAAGCATCATGAAGCGGACCGAATCACGGCCGACTTCCTCGACGACGTCCCGAAGCGTGACGAAATCGCCGGAGCGCTTCGACATCTTCACGGGCTCGCCATTGCGATAGAGCTTGACGAGCTGGCAGAGCAGCACCGTCAGCTTCGCCTTACCCTCCGAGACGCCGCGTGCAACCGCTTCCAGGCGCTTGACGTAACCGCCATGGTCGGCGCCGAGCACATAGATCATCTCGTCGAAACCGCGGTCGAACTTGTTCTTGAAGTAGGCGACGTCGGCGGCGAAATAGGTGTAGGAGCCGTCCGACTTGATCAGCGGCCGGTCCATGTCATCGCCTACCTCGGTCGAGCGGAACAGCGTCTGCTCGCGGTCTTCCCAGTCTTCGGGAAGCTGCCCCTTCGGCGGCGGCAGCGTGCCCTTGTAGACGTAACCCTTGAAGGTCAGGTCGTTGATCGCCGTGCGGATGGCCGCCGCTCCATTGGCATGCAGGGTGCGCTCGGAAAAGAAGATGTCGTGATGGACGTTCAGCGCCGCCAGATCCTCGCGGATCATGACCATCATCGCATCGATCGTGCGGTCCTTGACGATCGGCATCCATTGGTCTTCCGGCATGTTGTGCAGCCGCACGCCGTAATCGGCGGCCAGCGACTGGCCAACCGGCACGAGATAGTCACCCGGGTAAAGACCGGAAGGGATCTCGCCGATCCTTTCCCCGAGCGCTTCGCGATAACGCAGGAAGACGGAACGGGCGAGCACGTCGATCTGCGAGCCCGCATCGTTGATGTAATATTCCTTCTCGACGTCGTAGCCGGCAAAAGCGAGCAGGTTGGCGAGCGCGTCGCCGACGACAGCGCCGCGGCAATGGCCGACATGCATCGGGCCGGTCGGATTGGCCGAGACATATTCGACATTGACCTTGCGGCCCTCGCCGAGCGTCGAACGGCCGTAATCCGTGCCGGCGCCGATCATCGAGGCAAGGACCCGCTGCCAGTAGCCGACGGAGAGACGGATATTGATGAAACCGGGGCCCGCGACCGAGACATCGGCGACGTCGGCATCCTCTTTCAGCTTGGCAATGATGACGTCGGCCAGCGCGCGCGGATTGCTTCCGAGCGGTTTTGCCAGCACCATCGCGGCATTGGTCGCAACGTCGCCGTGGCTCGCATCGCGCGGCGGCTCGACGGTGATGCGGCCGAAATCGAGCTCGGATCGCTTTTCCCTGACCAGATCGATCTGTTCAAGGGCGGTTTTGATCCTGGCTTCGAAGTCGGTAAAAAGGTTCATCGCACTCTTCCATGCATAGGCTGTGCCAAAGGCTCAAATCGGCCCTCGGCGGGGCGACCGCTGCCTATCGCAAATCCGGAGTGTGGTCAAACAATCGCCTGTGGGCGCTGATCGCATAGGTATCCGTCATGCCGGCCAAATAGTCGCCGACATGACGGGCTTTCGGCGCGTCGGAGAGACCGGCGATATGATCGACCCAGTAATGGCTCTGCATCTCCTTCGGGTTGGCCATGTAGGCGGCAAAGAGATCAGTGACGATCTGGGCCGCACCCGCGCGGATGCGCATGATGTCTGGATTGCGGTAGATGCGCTTGAAGAGCATCGCCTTGATTTGCTTGTCGGTTTCGGCCATCCCCTCGGAAAAGGTGGCGATGACCCGGTCGGCCGCGCGGATGTCGCCTGCGCTCTGCGGGCGGATCAGGGAAAGGCGCTGCTGCGCGACGCCGATCACGTCTTCGACCATGCGGGTGATCTGGCGGCGCATGATTTCATGGGTGAAGCGGCTCGGCTCCAGATGGGGATATCGCTCCCTCACCTCGGCCATCAGCCCGGCAAGGAACGGAATTTCCTCCAGCATGTCGAAATTCAGGTAGCCCGAGCGCAGGCCGTCGTCGATATCGTGAGTGTTATAAGCGATGTCGTCGGCGATCGCCGCGACCTGGGCTTCCAGGCTGGCATAAGTCGCGAGTTCGAGATCGTGCAATTCGCAATAATCGAGGATAGGCTGCGGAACGGGGCCGCGCGTGCCTGCCCCTTCCGCCGTCAGCAGCGGACCATTGTGCTTGACGAGGCCTTCGAGGCTTTCCCATGTCAGGTTGATGCCGTCGAATTCGGCATAACGCCGCTCCAGCTTGGTCACGATGCGCAGCGATTGGGCATTGTGGTCGAAGCCGCCATAGGGCAGCAGAACCTCGTGCAGCGCATCCTCACCCGTATGACCGAACGGCGTATGGCCGAAATCATGGACGAGCGCCACGCCCTCGGCCAGATCCTCGTCGAGCTTCAGGGCGCGGGCAAGCGCGCGGGCGATCTGCGCCACCTCGATCGTATGCGTCAGGCGGGTTCGGTAGTGATCGCCGTCCTGGGCGATGAAGACCTGAGTCTTGTGCTTGAGCCTGCGGAAGGCGGTGGTGTGGACGATGCGGTCGCGGTCGCGCTGGAAATCCGAACGCGTCGGACTTCCATCCTCATGGTAGAAGCGCCCGCGCGTCGTCCAGGGATCCGCCGCATAGACCGCCCGCTCGCTACCGCCGAAACCCAAAGCACGTCTGTCAATCGTCATTCTTCACCGTCATTCTGTCTGTTGCCGCATCTGCCCATTGACGCCGCTTTGCGCTCTTCATACCTATAGCCCGATGAAACGGCAAAGAGGCGTGTTCCCAACCGCTTCGGCGCATCATGGCCTTTTAACGAAGATCATGGTAAGTTCCTTTGATATCAGGCATTTGAACATTCGAGTGCCGAAACCCATTCTCTCCGGATCTTGACCCCGGCAGGAGGAAACATGACGGATACGAGTGTAACCCTTTCAGATGCCGCAGCAAAGCGCATCGCTGCGATCGTCGGCGCCGAGGCCGGCAAGAGCGCCCTGCGCGTTTCCGTCGAAGGCGGCGGCTGTTCGGGTTTTTCCTATAAGTTCGACCTTGCCGACGGCGCCGGTGACGACGACGTCGTCGTCGAAAAGAACGATGCCAAAGTGCTGATCGACAGCCTGTCGCTCGTCTACATGGCGGGTTCGGAGATCGACTTCGTCGATAATCTGCTCGGCCAATCTTTCCAGATCAAGAACCCGAACGCGGTGGCAAGCTGCGGCTGCGGCACCAGCTTCTCGATCTGAGCTTCCAACCCATTGCATTGTCCCCATCGAACCGGCCGAAGAATTGCTTCCGGCCGGTTTATCGTCTTGTCCGCCGGTGAAAGACCGCGATAAAAGAAGCGCGCTAAAACGCGTCGCGATCTTTCAGATTCGCTTGGCCTGCGGTTTAGCTCCTTGGTTTTGCGGCATGTCGTCATCGCAAAACCGCGGCACACTTTTGCGCGACATGCTGAGAGCCAACAGGACGAAGAGATGAAGATCGCGACTTGGAACATCAACGGCGTCAAGGCGCGCATCGACAATCTCACGCAATGGCTCAAGGATTCCGATCCCGATATCGTCTGCCTGCAGGAGATCAAGACGGTCGACGAGGGTTTTCCGCGGCTGGAGATCGAGGCGCTCGGCTATCACGTCGAAACATACGGCCAGAAAGGCTTCAACGGCGTCGCGATCCTCTCCAAGAGTTCGCCTTTCGAAGTCAATCGCGGCCTGCCCGGCGATCCGCTGGACGAACAGGCGCGCTTCCTCGAAGCGGTGTTCACGCTCGCCGATATGCGCATCCTGCGCGTCTGCTGCCTCTACCTGCCGAACGGCAACCCTGTCGACACCGAGAAATATCCCTACAAGCTCGCCTGGATGGAACGTCTGCGGGCCTTTGCCGCCGAACGGCTCGCCTATGAGGAGATGCTGATCCTTGCCGGCGACTACAACGTCATCCCCGAACCGCACGACTGCTTCGATCCGAAGGTCTGGGAAAATGACGCGCTGTTTCTGCCGCAGACGCGAGAGGCGTTCCGCAGGCTCGAAAATCTCGGCCTGACCGATGCTGTGCGGGCGACGACGGATGCGACGCAGCTCTATTCCTTCTGGGATTATCAGGCCGGAGCATGGCCGAAGAACAACGGCATCCGGATCGACCACCTGCTGCTGTCACCGGAAGCGGCCGACCGGATGACGTCGGCTGCGGTGGAAAAACATGTGCGGGCCTGGGAGAAGCCGTCGGACCACGTGCCGGTGATCGCCTATTTCGATTTCGCGGCCTGAGGCTTTACCTCAATCGTCGGAACCGCTTGCGATGCTGTGCGACAGCGATACCGCAGTGCGCCGATCGGCTTCGTTGGCAACCGAGAAAGCCTGCTCCTGCAGCGCTTCCATCCAGTTGCAATCCTTCGGCTTGCAGCGGTCGAGCGCCGCCGTCATCAGGGCCAGGCCACGGGCCGTCTGGCCTTCGTCGAAAAGAATATTGCCGAAGACGGCCATGGCGCCGGGATGGCCGCTCTTGCGGGCCTGGTTCAGCCATTTCTTCGCCTGCTGCGGGCTGGCGCTGCCGCCCTCGCCGGCCAGCATCATCTGCGCCAGCTGGAACTGCGCCTCGGGAACGCCGAAGGTGGAGGCCACCTGGAAATAGAGCTGACGCGCCTGGGTCAGGTCGATCTTGACGGGGCTGCCCGATATGCCGTGCTTGTAATAGTTGGCGAGCGAAAGCAGCGCGTTGACGAAGAAGCCGGTATCTTCAGATCCGGGTTCCACGCCCTGCTGAGCGATCTCGCTATAGATCTTGAAGGCCTCGAAATCATCCTGCGTGACGCCGTCGCCATCGGCATACATGTTGGCGAGCGCCCAGCGCGAACCGGTATGGCCTTTTTCGGCGGCGTATTTATAGGCCTCGACCGCCTCTTCCTTCTGTCCGTTCTTATAGGCCTTGAAGCCGAACTTGAAGAGATCGAAAGGACCGGATTCCTTGCTGACGCCGGCCTTGATGTCGAAGGCGCGGGCCGGACACGTCATGGCCAGCGCAACGGCCACCGACATGCCCATCAGCATGAATTTGAACAGTTTGAACTCGGACGTCACCATTTCAACCGATTTCTCTCGTTCATCCCTGGCAGGTGACGGCGCTCAGGCCGTGCATCCCGCGGATGTATCCCGTCGAGGCGAGCGATCCCGCGGCGAGCTCCATGGCTCCTTTGCCCGCGTCGCATCCAGCCCACTGGCCTTTTTTCAAAGGCCGAATTTTCAGCGCATCATTCAGGACCACCCGGCTTGCGGCACGGCCCGACTGCAATCTTCCCGGCACTCTTGCGGCGGGCGCGGCATCCGCCTTCCCGCCTTTATCGCATTCGTAAATAGCAAATGTGACCAAACCGGTATCGACAGCTCCGGTGAAGCTCGCTTGCCTATGCGAACGGGCAAAAAACGACGACGTTGAATGAATCGACGGCATGATCGTGAGATCGAATTTACGGCCGGAACAGCCCTGCCCGGAAAGAGAAACGGGCGCAATCAGGCGGCTGTCGCCAATTGCGCCGTACGATCTGCTGTTACCGGAAAAAAATCGACCCATGCTACTGATTACACGCACCGTAAGTCTGCCATCACCTCGCCCGCAAATATCGGTGCGCTCTCTTTGTGGCGGGAAATGGACAAATTCGCCCCATCGCCACCATACGCCATCCGTCGTAAAAAAGTGTTGCTGAATCGTCACAAAACGGGGCCAGGAAATGACATGATTAACGGGCGCGCATAAAGAAGAGCCCGGCAGTGCCGGGCTCCTCAATTCTTCAGATCGTGGAATTAGAACTTGATCTTTATGCTTGTCGACAGTGCAGCGATCAGATCGTTATCAAAGGAATAGGAGACATCATCTCCGTAGGTGATCCCATTCTGGGTCACAGCGCCAGACGAACCACTCGTCAACACGCCCACGGCACCGGCAAAACGCCATTCGATATGTTCGGTCGGCGTGTAGGCTGCACCGAGGCCCACCGTCCAGCTATCGGTCTGCGCGCCGTAGCCGTGACTGGTGCCGCGGTCCCATGTCAGACTAACCGCACCGGCCCATTGATCGTTGAACTTGTGGCCGACACCGCCGCTGATCGTCCAGCCGTCACGATAAAGAAGATCGAGCGAGGTCAGCTCCGTGGCGCCGCCGGATCTGCAGGCGACGAGGCCCTTCGTCGACGTCGGGCAGAAAGGCACAGACTGGAGGACACTCCAGTTCGTCCACTTGACCGATCCGAAGGCGAGCCAATCCGGAGCAATGCCGCTTTGCAGCTTCAGCTCCAGCGAATCCGGCGCTTCGGCCGAGCCGAAAACCGACGTGACCCTTCCGTAAGGCGCGCCATTCAGCGGTGCGAACGGTGCAGTCACCTGCGTCAGATCGACCGTACCTGTGAGATTGTCGTATTTTACGCGGCTGTTATAGACGAGGCTCGCCCGCATCGCATATTCCGGGATCTCATAGGCGAGACCGGCGCGCCAGCCCCAACCGCTGTCTTCGAGATCCAGGCGACCGACGCCGGTTCCGGTACCGATCAGAAGCGGAACCGTTGAAACCAGACGTTCCTTGAAGCCCTCGACTTCCTGATAGAAGGCGCCGCCAATGAAGCGAAGCTGCCCAGGGCCGACGTCGAAACGATAGGAGCAGGTGCCGCCATAGTTGCGGGTCTTGATCTCCGTCTCGATGTTGTTGTTGGCGCCAGCCCAGTTCAGCCCGGGGTCGGTATGCCCGCCGAAGGGCTCCGAATAGTCGACGAGGCAGTCGATCGTGTCGGCGAAACCGGCCTTAAAGCCGATATAGGGGATGGTGTAATTCGAGGTATCGTCAGCCGTGTCTGGACGGCTGTTCAGATTGCCGCCGCCTGGAGCTGCCGACGTATCCGTGTCTCGGACGTCCTTCAGCTTGCGCTGCGGCGTGACGTAGATCACACCAGACTGAAACGAGAAAGGCGACGTGTCGAACAGCTGATCGATATTGTATCCGCCACGCTCCAGGCCACCAGCAAAGGACGGCGAGGCAAGCGACGAAAGAAGAACGAGCGACGTTACGCCCTTGGAAAACATACGCGGTGCCATTGTGTCTCCCCCACTCCAGCAATTGATGTGGCGACACTGTGTAAGTGTTCGCCGGAAATGGCAACGCGCCCAACGGCGGCGCCTCCAGTCATTGCAACGGCTAATTTACGTAAAGAAATTGACGGACACGTCAAAAAATCTGGTTAATAAAATTTTATTCCGCCGATGGCGCCATTTTAGTGCGCTTTTGGGGCATTCATTCCAAACATTGTGAAAGCTGTATCAATCCGACAACAGTTCGAGTTTTCGCCTGCGGCATGCCCATACAGACACAATCCACAGGGCAGAAGCCGGAAATTGGCCACTTTCAAGGCCGAATCGCACGCAAGCCAGCGGGCAAAAAAGACGCGCCCGCGAGGACGCGTCTTTGAAATATCTTGCCAAAATGACTGCTGAAACTTACCCGGCTTCGCTGACCCTGGAGAGAGCGATCCTCAAGCTTGCTATCTGGCCTTCCAGCTCCTCGAGACGCTCGCGCTCTGCCTCGACCACTTCGGGGTTGGCATTGGCTACGAACTTCTCGTTGGAGAGCTTGCCGTTGATGCGTGATATCTCACCTTCCATCTTGGCGATCGCCTTTTCAAGCCGAGCCTTTTCCGCGGAGAGGTCGATCAGCTTGCCGAGCGGCAGGCAGATGGTGGCCTCGGCCACGACGATCTGAGCAGCGCCCTTCGGCGCATCATCGGCCAGCGATATCGCCTCGACGCGCGCAAGCCGCTTGATGGCGGCGTCGTGGCGGAACAGCCTTTCGCGGGTCAGGTTGTTGGCCTTGACGACGACGAGCGGCGCGGTCGCCGATGGCGGCACGTTCATTTCCGCGCGCACCGAGCGGATGCCTGAGACGAGGTCGATCAGCCAGTTGATCTCGTCGGCGGCCGCGTCATCGGCATAGGAGGGCGCGGGCCATTCGGCATGGCAGACCAGCGTGTCGCGTTCCTTGCCTTCCCCCGCGGTATGCGCCCAGAGCTCTTCGGTCATGAAGGGCATGAACGGATGCAAGAGCTTGTAGATCTCTTCGAGAATATAGGCGCTGCAGGCCTGAGCCTCGGCCTTGGCGCCCTCGTCCTCACCGTTGAAGACCGGCTTCAACAGCTCGAGATACCAGTCGCAGACCTCGTTCCAGACGAAGCGGTAGAGCGCGCCGGCCGCATCGTTGAAGCGGAAGGCTTCGAGCGCTTCCGTAACGTCACGTTCCGTACGGGCAAGTTCCGTCAGGATCCAGCGGTTGATGGTGAGCTCGGCGGCTTCAGGCACGAAATGCGGGTCGCTCTTCGCCCCGTTCATCTCGGCGAAGCGCGTGGCGTTCCAGAGCTTGGTGCCGAAGTTGCGGTAGCCGGCGATGCGGGCCGGATCAAGCTTCACGTCGCGGCCCTGTGCGGCCATGATCGCCAGGGTGAAGCGCAGCGCATCGGCGCCGTATTCGTCGATCAGTTCCAGCGGATCGATGACGTTGCCCTTCGACTTCGACATCTTCTGCCCGTTCTTGTCGCGCACCAGCGCATGGACATAGACGGTATTGAAGGGTTCGACGGGCTGGCCGTCTTCGTCCTTCATGAAGTGCAGGCCCATCATCATCATGCGGGCGACCCAGAAGAAGATGATGTCGAAGCCGGTGACGAGAACGTTGGTCGGGTAATAACGTGCAAGCTCCGGCGTCTCATCCGGCCAGCCGAGCGTCGAGAAGGGCCAGAGGGCGGAGGAGAACCATGTGTCGAGCACGTCCTCGTCGCGCGTCAGGATCTCGCCCGGCTTGAAGTTTTCCAGCAGGTCCTCGACATAGGCCTTCATCGGCCCTTCGTGCGAGAGGTAATGCTGGATCGCCGCCTGCAGCGCCTCTTCCTCGGTCTTTTCGACGAAGACCTGGCCGTCCGGGCCGTACCAGGCCGGAATCTGGTGGCCCCACCAGAGCTGGCGGGAGACGCACCAGGGCTGGATGTTTTCCATCCATTCGTAATAGGTCTTGTCCCAGCTCTTCGGCACCATCCTGGTGCGGCCTTCGCGCACGGAGGCGATCGCCGGTTCGGCGAGCGTCTTGGCGTCGACATACCATTGTTCGGTCAGCCGCG
Organism: Rhizobium sp. R635; assembly: GCF_002211285.1. Taxonomy (GTDB): domain Bacteria; phylum Pseudomonadota; class Alphaproteobacteria; order Rhizobiales; family Rhizobiaceae; genus Rhizobium. Next base: position 124,629 of record NZ_LOKX01000002.1, read on the forward strand.
GCTCGATCGGCACGCCGCCACGGTCGCCGTGCGGGACCATGTGCTTGTGCGGCTCGATCTTGTCGAGCAGGCCGGCCTCTTCGAAGATTTCGACGATGACCTTGCGCGCGTAGAAACGGTCCTGCCCTTCCAGGCGGTCCCAGGCGCCGTGCAGGGCGGCCGGATGGTCGAGGCCTTCGAGGAAGTCCTCGTTATCCTTGATGGCGATCGTGCCGTCGATATTCATGATGTTGATCGCACGCAGGCCGGCTCGCTTGCCGACGTCGAAGTCGTTGAAGTCATGCGCAGGCGTGACCTTGACGGCGCCGGTGCCGGCGGTCGGATCGGCGTAGTTGTCGGCAACGATCGGAATACGGCGGCCGACGATCGGCAGGATGACATGCTTGCCGACGATCGACTTGTAACGCTCATCCTCCGGATTGACCGCAATACCGGTATCGCCCAGCATGGTTTCCGGACGCGTGGTGGCGACGACCAGATAGTCCCGCGTTTCCCATTCGGTCGGCTTGCCTTCCTCGTCGAAAGCAACCGGGTATTGATAGGTGATGCCCGGCTCCAGCGGATAACGAAGATGCCAGAGATTGCCCTTGATCTCATGCTGTTCGACTTCGAGATCCGAGATCGCCGTCAAGAGCTTCGGATCCCAGTTGACGAGGCGCTTGTCCTTGTAGATCAGGCCTTCCTTGTAGAGCGTGACGAAAACCTCGACGACCGCCTTGGACAGGCCCTCATCCATGGTGAAGCGTTCACGCGACCAGTCGCATGAGGCACCGAGGCGCTTCAGCTGGTTGAAGATCAGCCCGCCCGATTCCGCCTTCCACTCCCAGATCTTGTCGATGAAGGCTTCGCGGCCCATCTCGCGGCGGCCCGGCAGCTGCTGTTCCATCAGCTTGCGCTCGACGACCATCTGCGTGGCGATGCCGGCATGGTCCATGCCGGGCTGCCAGAGCACGTCCTTGCCGCGCATGCGCTCGAAGCGCACCATGATGTCCTGCAGCGTGTTGTTCAGCGCGTGGCCCATATGCAGCGAGCCGGTGACATTCGGCGGCGGGATCACGATGGTGAAGGTCTCGGCCCCGGGCTTGGCGTTCGCGCCGGCACGGAAGGCGTCCGCCTCATCCCATTTCGCGGCGATTTTCGGTTCGACGGCAGCGGAATCATAGGTCTTGTCGAGCATTTTCTGGCCAATTTCGAGGTTCGAGGATGGGGTTTTGTAAATAGGATGGGCACGGCCAAGTCAATAAAAAAGCCGCCCCGGAGACCGGAGCGGCTTTTCAGGAAAAAGCAATCCGATCAGCGGCGCGGGCCGCGCGCCACGCGCTCGATTTCCTCACGCACCAGCCGTTCGACCAGCGTCGGCAGATTATCGTCCAGCCATTCGCGCAGCATCGGGCGCAGCATGTCTTCTGCGATCTCATCCAGCGAGCGGCGCTCCGCGCCGTCGATGGCGGCGGCGAGTTCCTCGAAAGAGCGGCTGATCTGCAGGCCGGCATCCTCCGAGAGCAGCGTCGGCTGGACCTCTTCCATGACGCTCGGAAGGAAACGCTCGGTTGACGATTCTGCGGCAGGCTCCAGCGCCGGCGGCGCGACTTCGACGGCAGGTTCCGGCTCGGCGACGGCAACTCTCGGCGCTTCCGCAAACACCGGCTCGGCCGGCTGCTGTTCCACCGGAGCATATTGAACAGGCGCCGGAGCAACCGGGAAAACGGGCGGAACCGGTTGTGGCTGCGGCTGCGGCGCGGCGGCGCGCGGCGGCTCCGGCATCACGGCCGGCTGCGGTTCGGGCTGACGGAAGGCGCTCGGAATTTCGCGCAGCGCCTGACCGGCCTGCGCAGCACTGCGCTCGGAGGCGGCGCGCACGCGGGCGGCGACATCGGCGAGCGACAGCGCGCGGGCAGGCACTTCAGGCTCGGGGGCGGTGCCGGCCGAATTGGCGGCGACGAAGCGCGGATCGGAAGAAGAGCGTGCGACCGGCTCGGGGAATTCGACGCCGGCATAGGTATCATCAACCGTCAGATGGATTTCGGAGCCATTCTCATCCTCGTCGGCGCCGTAGACCGGCGGCAGAGATGCGGAAATCGCCTTGCCGGCGCCGGGCTCATTGCTTTCGATGATCTGGCGGATCGAGGCCAGAATTTCTTCCATGGACGGTTCACGCGCTACACTTGGCTGAGCCATATCTATCCCCGTTATCCCAAAACAACGACCGGATGGTGTGGAGCGGTCATCCGAATCACCACGACCTTAGAATACCCCAGGCGTGAAAAAAATCATCGCGAATCAAATGAATGGGGCCATGCACAGTTTTGTTACCCAATGTTTGCCGCCGGAAAGCCGGCGGTAATTTTCTCGGCGACGACAGAGGTAAAACGCCCCCTATTCCATCCGGCTCGACGCGGAGGATTCAGGATAGGCGGCGTTTGTGAAGGCTTTCCGACGGCGCCGACAAAAAAGCGGGCGCCGATGGCGCCCGCTTAAGAATTTCATCGATGAAGACGGCCTCAGAAAACGAATTCGCGTGCCTTGGCGAAACCCGGCAGAGGCTTGACGGAGGCGTTGAAGAAGACGTTTTCCGAAACGGCGCCGCGTTCGGCGACGAAGACCTTGGCGCGGGCGGCATTGCCGTAACCCTCGACCGTGACCAGACGGCCGCCGTCGCGCAATTGATCGAGAAGGGCTGCGGGAACCTCTTCGACAGCGCCGTTGACGAAGATCAGATCATAGGGAGCACCGGCCGCGTAGCCCTTTTCGAGCGGGCCGGTCACGACTTCGACCTTGCCGTAGCCGGCAAGCTGCGCCTTCGCCTCGGCGGCCAGCGCCTCATCGCATTCGAGCGCGATAACGGAACCGGCGACGACCGACAGCAGCGCCGAGGTGTAACCTGTGCCGCAGCCGACTTCGAGGACGAAATCATCCTTGGTGATGGCGGCGAGCTGCAGCAGCTTGGCAAGCGGCGACGCCTCCATCAGGAAGCGGGCCGGCTTTCCGGGTGCGGCGGCGGAGATCTCGACGTCGTTATCGATATAAGCCAGCACCTTCGCCTTTTCCGGCACGAAAGCCTCGCGCGGCACCGTGAGAAACGCCGTCAGCACGGAATGCGAGGTAACGTCCGTCGTGCGAACCTGGTTGTCGACCATCTTTGCGCGCGCTGCTTCGAAATCCATCATGTCCTCTCGCTCTTTGAAAGCGGTTCCTGTCCCCCGTCTCTTAATCTCCGGGACGAATGCTTTCAAGGCTTGCCAGCGGCCTGCGAAAAGAATCCGGCGCGCGCTTCTTCCGCGCCACAGGAGGCATGGGCATGCTGCAACTCCAGCGTGGAACCGTCTGCCCCTTCGTGCTATGATTTTTCATGGAGGAATAGGAGGAGCAGGCCATGTCTGCGATTTTCGAATATCTGACGCTGTTCGATTTCTTCATCCTCGCAGCACTGATCGGTATCTTCTGCTGCGGGCTGCTGGACGGCGAAGCGACCTGAGAGCGAGTGCATAGAGCGCGCTCAAACATATTCTCCGCACGGCACCTGCCATATCGGCAGATGCAGATCCCGGCATGCGCCGCGTCTCAAAGCCAAATTGTATCATGTGGAAGAAGATTGGAGGCCTCGCCCGGAATTGAACCGGGGTACAAGGATTTGCAGTCCTCTGCGTCACCACTCCGCCACGAGGCCTCACCCGCTCGTTATCCGAGCCGTGGCGAGCGTTTAGAATGATCGTAAGGAAATCGCAAGAGGGCATTTCGGAAAAACGGCGTTCAGCTGCTGCCGAAAAGGTCGTTTTCCCATCCCGGAGCGATCCGTCGCGAACCAAGGTTTCCATAGGATGACGATGCTCCATTTCCGGCCAAGGATCGTATTTGACACAAATCCTAAGCTTGACTTCGACCGTCGTCCGGACATCTTATTTCATCGGGAGGGCATGAAAGCTGCGTAGGAGCCGCGATGGATTGGGCCGCCCTCAAATCGAAGCACATGCACGCGGCATACGATGCCGAAACTCGGGATCTGCTGGTAAAATTCCCTGGCTCCCGATCGGTGAAACATGCGGATATTCCGCCGCACGTCTACCAGAACCTGCTGGAAACGAGCGATCCCCACTTCTACTATAAATATTACATCGCGCCCTGCCGGGTATCGCCGGGGCACCGGCGGCGTGGCTCCATGGCGTCTTACGGGCTGAAGCTCGTCGTCCTCATTGCCGCCTGCAGCCTTTTGATGGCCACCACAATCGATCCCGGCAATGACGGAGTTTTCGAGGCGAGCGAATTGAGGCCCAACTAGAGACGAATTCGCATAGGCCGTCGCCACAGAATGAAAATGCGATCAGGATTTCCATCGAATCGGCCGCCGCTGCGACATCAGCCGACAGTCATTGCCAAGCGGACATGCGGGGCGCGATCATTGCCGAGATTGTCGCTTCTGTTTTGGGAGCGATAGCGGCGGTTGTCCCGGTCGCGGTCATTCTGGTCTCGGTCGTTACGGCCGTTGAAATTGCGATAGTTGCGAGGCCCGTTATAGCTGCCGCCTTGACCGTGATCGACGACGCAGCCTTCGGGACGGCGGCAGATGCCGCGAGCGTCAAAACCACGGCTGTCGACCTGAGCTTCAGCGGGAACGCTCGAGAGAATCGCCGCCGCTGACAGCACGACAACAAAAAATGCCTTCATTTCCTCACCTGAACCATCTTGGCGCAGCTTTGCTTTTTATCATCCATAAACCATGAATGCGGAAAGCCATCCACTGTTCCGCGGGGATAACCGTCAGCCTGCCGGTTTCCGCCGCCTGTGCCACCAGACCGCCAGCCGCCGCCGAAGCCGGCGCGCGAGCGGCAGATCGTGCGAGAGCACCAGGAAGCCAAGCGGCAGCATCCAGAAACCGAGGATGGGCAGGAAGCCCAGCAGTCCGCAGAAAATCAGGGCAATGCCGATTGCCATCCGCGCAAGGCGCGAGCGCGGCATGCCGAAACTGAAGGAACCGAGCACGAGCCTGCCGCTTGCGTGATCGATACCGAAGCGCCCTGCCCGCTCCTTGCGCTCCGCGCCGCCCCGCGTCTGTCCACAATCATTCCCATTCGTCATGCATCACAGATGGGCACAGGCGACCCAAATACAAGTTCATTTCATTTTTTTGAAAAAACCGCTTGGCAAATCGGGCAAGCATTTGTATTAGCCCACTCACACCGCGCCAAGCAGTGATCCCTGGTAGCTCAGCGGTAGAGCATTCGACTGTTAATCGACAGGTCGCCGGTTCGAATCCGGCCCGGGGAGCCAGTTTATAGAAATAAGTGCCTGTTTTTGTTGAGAAATCCGAAGGCAGGCACTTAATTCCCCACTTTCCCTCCCCACTTTTGAAGCGCCCTTTCTACGGTTCGACTCCTGTGGATAATGGTATGGCCTAAAAGGTTTGCCACCTCAACTGGTGAGGCGGACGGGTCGCTGTGGCGGCAAAGCTACCGGCCGCCCCCTCGCCTAGCCCCAAATCAGCACCGTCCTACTCCTTGCGTAAATCCACGAGGCGCATAAATTTAATCTATCAGATGGCTTTTGCTGGTGACCACGGATGTACTGGCACCGCGCTGATGCGATCAAAGAAGGGTCGGGCGAATTTTCGCACCGACCCTTTCTTTTCATCCAAGACCGTTCTGGCGCCGGCCGGTAAGTCCGGCGGTGCGTTTGTTGAGCTCCCAGGTTGGTGTTCCCTGGCGCTGCCGACTAAAAATCGAAATAGACGGTCACACCTGATCGACGACGATAGGAGTAATCATCGCGATAGCCATAATAGTCGCGACTGCCGTAATACCGCGGACGATAGCACGAGCCGTAATACCGGCAGTCGCGGTGAGCGTACCGGTGTTTCTTCCAGTGGCCATACGCATGTCCATGACCGTGACGACGGTGTTTGACCTGCTCGACGTCTGAGGTGTGCAGTTGCGCTGCGTTCGGCACGACGATCGGCCTGGCGTTCAGCGGCAGGGCGAAAGATGCAGACAAGACAATGGCTGCAAGTGAGGAAAAAAGCATTTTCATCGGCGCATCCTTTCAGGCTGCGATTCTGGGTTAATGAGGATTAACCTCCGATGAACGGCTCCGCGCATCCCAGAAACGCCGGCCGGCGTGCCGCTGGTGGTGCTCGCGCCGGCCTATGGTGTTCGGTGAGCGCTCCGGTCCCAGTCGCCGCAAGACGCGATCGAGCGCGTATCGGCGCCCTACCATCACATAGCCGCCGGCCAAATGCCGACGGCTCGTCGTGTGCAAGGCGCTGCCATTACCACGTCTGGCGGCCGTACCAGTCGTCGATGTCTCTCCTGGCCCGGTCTTTCTCGTAGCCGTAACGCTCCTGGATCTTGCCTTCGAGCTGGTCGCGCTTGCCGTCGATGATATCAAGGTCGTCATCAGTGAGCTTGCCCCACTGCTCCTTCACCTTGCCTTTCATCTGCTTCCAATTGCCTTCAACACGGTTCCAATCCATGGGTATTTCCTCCTATCGTTGGAATGGAGGAACGGAGACGAGGGCTAAGTGTTCCCAGGACGCGTCGCCCGGCAGCCGGCTCTAGTAGCTGCACGCACGGCCCTCCCGGGGCCGGAAGCCATCGGCACAGGCCGGGTTCATGGAATCGCCCGGCACATATCCCGATGCCGAGCCATAGGAGTTCGGAGGCGTCGAGCAGGCCGAGGTAATGGCGGCAAAAGCGATTGCGCCGACTGCTACAAATGCCCGTAATCTGCTCATCAATGCGTCTCCAATTACACTGCGGCCAGGTGATGCAGCCTCCCAATGAGGGGATGGAGCGCGCCGATCACCTTCCGTCTGAACATATATGCGCTCTCCTCGGTCGGCGTCAGCACCCAAAGCGCAAAATTCTTGCCTCTACGAAGCACCGCTCGAACGAGCCTTTGCCTCCTCGCTGCCGCGTTGCTGACTGCTGGCGGACAAGCGGCTTTCGAGATTGTTTCAGTTTGCAAACCTACGGGAACCTTGGTTGCCGACGATCGTTGATATCGAGGAGATCGCGCGGACGGAGCCTCCTGTCTCCGCACACACCCACCCACATTCTGCGCGATCTCTCATCTTCAGCACGATTCCCCGCTTTTGCGCAGCTTTCCCGCAACGGCTCCGCTGCTTCGTCGAGGACGATAACGGGATGGGCAGCGTGCGGGTGTCTCCACTCTTGACTCGAATGCCGAACGGAACATAATAAGAACATTCGGCGTGGCGGCCGCCAATCTGAAAACTTGCGTCAGGAAAACTCTGGAAGGAGAGCGAGGCCGTGCGCGCCGAGATTACCGAAAAACTGGCAGACGAAGCGCTGAGAGGAGAGGTCGACGCAGTCGTCGCCTTTCACGATGGGAACGTCCGTGCCGCGATCACGACTTTGCTGCTCGATTGCCGCCACCTCAGGCTTCAGCTTGCCCTGACGGAGGGGGCGATGAGCCGCGGCATGACGCGGGGGTGGACACCGGCCTTCGAACGAAGATGAAGCATCGTCGCAGTATCGAGCTTCAGCCCCCTGCTGGTTATGCCATCGAAATCGAAAGGCAGACCCTGGCGACCCTGCCGCAATGGTTCGTCGTTCATGCCCGCTGCCGGGCATGTCGTCACCAAACGCCGATCGACCGGCGGGACGTTACCCGGCGCTGCGGCGATGAGCTGTCTCTCGCCACCTTGGCCAAGCGCCTCAAGTGCCGAGGATGCGGCAACCGGTCCGGCAATCTGCTTCTGCTCGGGAAGCTTCCGCGCGATTAAAGAGATCGTGCCGTCTTTGGTCGCTCCACACCGGTCGGGAACAAACGCCGGGGTTAAAAGTTAAATGGCCTCAACCACGTAACGTCGGCTTTGACAGGAGGTCTCTCATGGGTCGCGGTATTCTACTTTGGCTGCTTGGCGTTCCACTGCCAATCATCATCCTTCTGGCTCTGTTTATGCGATAGGATCGGATCATGTCGGTTTCAATGACAGGTTCCGGAGAGGTCGTCGCTCCGGTCGAATCCTCTAAATCCGCCATGACATGGGGGCCGATCTTCGCAGGCGCGGCCGCCGCCATCGCAGTGACGCTCATCCTTTTGCTTCTGGGGTCCGGCGTCGGCTTGACGATGGTGTCTCCCTGGTCGGGAGAAAGCAGTTCGCTCGGCACGCTCGGCGTGACGGCAGCGATCTGGCTTGTCGTCGTGCAATGGCTCTCTTCAGCGCTCGGCGGTTATATTACGGGTCGGCTGCGCACGAAATGGGCGACCGTCCACACCGACGAGGTCTTCTTCCGCGACACAGCACATGGTTTCATAAGCTGGGCGCTGGCAACGATATTCGTCGCCGGATTTCTCACGTCATCGCTGACATCGCTCGCCGGCGCAGGCGCGCAAGCCGTGGGTTCGGCAGCACAGGCTGTCGGTTCGACCGCCACCGTCGCCGGTGCGGCGGCCGCATCATCGGCAACCTCGCCTGTAGATCTGTCCACGGCCTATTTCACCGACGCGTTGTTGCGTCCGGAACAGGCTCGCGCGCAGGCAACCGACAACAATGCTGCGGCTACGTCGGAAGTATCCCGCATCCTGCTCAACGGCGCTGCCGAGGGGCAAGTCCCCGACGACGACAAGGCCTATCTTGCTACCATCATATCGTCCCGGACCGGCCTTTCCGAAGCGGATGCCCGCACTCGCGTCGATACGGTGCTCAAGCGCATAGACGATGCCAAGGTCGCCGCTCAGAAAGCGGCCGACGAGGCGCGCAAGACCGCCTCTACTACAGCTCTGCTCGGCTCGCTGTCGCTTCTGATCGGAGCGTTCATCGCCTCCGCCGCCGCGGCCCTTGGCGGATCGCAGCGTGATGAAGAGGAAGACCTGATCGTTGCCTCGCGGCGTTAGGATGGAGCTTGGGCGCGGACCCAAGGCCCGCGCCTTTCATGGCGGCCACAATAAGCCCGGCTCTTTAGATAACCGGCGCGATTGCCATTATCGCTTTTGCGATTTTGCGATGGCCCGCTTCTCGTGGCTGAGGACGAGTTCGGTCTGCACATCTTCCTGAAACTGCATCACCCGCTGGCGGACATCGTTCTCCGGCATTCCGGCCGCCAGAAGCTGATCGGCGAACCTGCGGCATTCGGCCTTCCAGAACTCCAGCGCATCCGCGCCATGTCGCCGGCCAAGTTCGCGGGCGCAGCGCTCGATATTGGCCGGTCCGGTTGCGGAGGGAAAAGCAATAATCCTGCCTTCATTGGAGGCGGGGCGGCGGGTCATGTCAGTAGCCATCGAACACAGGTTCCTCTGATTCTATTCGATGTCTACGGGAGTATGGTTAAGGCTTTCTATTCGTGTCGCATCTGCGACTGCTCAAGAACGCCCGCACTGTCAATCTGCACCCTCTTCGACCTTGACGCGGGCACGCCGATGCGCCGACAGTTCGAGTCACGATCGATATTTGAAGCTGCAGAGACCGCCGATGACGATAACCGCTCCCCGTGATTTCCTGAAAAGCCTGTTCGACGCGGCGGTTCGCGCCGCCGATCCACTGACCGGCATCAAGGCGCATCTGCCTGCCAAGCCGAAAGGAAGGACCGTGGTGATCGGCGCCGGCAAGGGCGCGGCGCAGATGGCGCAGGCGCTGGAAAGCGTCTGTGACGAAAAGCTCGAAGGGCTTGTCGTCACCCGCTACGGCTATGGCTGCGAGACCCGCGACATCGAGATCATCGAGGCGGCGCATCCGGTGCCGGATGCCGCAGGACTTGCCGCAGCAAGGCGGCTGATGGAAACCGTGCGCGGCCTTTCCGAAGACGATCTGGTCATCGCGCTGATCTGCGGCGGCGGCTCGGCGCTGCTGCCCTCCCCGCCGGAGAGATTGACGCTCGAAGACGAAATCGCGCTCAACGAAATGCTGCTTGCCTCCGGCGCACCGATTTCGGCAATGAACGTCGTGCGCAAGCATCTCTCCACCATCAAGGGCGGCAGACTTGCGGCGGCGACCAAAGCGAGGGTCGTCAGCCTGATCGTCTCCGACATTCCGGGAGACAATCCTGCCCATGTCGCCTCCGGGCCGACGGTGCCTGACGGTTCGACGCGGCACGATGCGCTTGAAATTATCAGGCAATACGGATTGCAGCTGCCGCAGGCAGCGCTCGACCATCTGAACTCACCGAAGGCAGATGCACCGCAGCCGGACGATCCGGTCTTTTCGCGGCACGAGCATCACATCATCGCCTCGGCCGGCGTCTCACTGGAGGCGGCGGCTGCCGTGGCGAAGGCGCAGGGGCTCGAAGCAGTCATCCTTTCGGATGCCATCGAGGGAGAAGCGCGTGAGGTGGCGCTGGTGCATGCGGCGATCGCGCGCGAAGTTCTGGGCCGAGACCGGCCGTTTTCGAAGCCCGTCGTCATCCTCTCCGGCGGAGAGACCACGGTGACGCTGAGAGCCAAGGGCGGCAAGGGCGGGCGCAACGGCGAATTCACGCTCGCTGCGGCGCTCGCGATCGACGGACATGAGAACATTCATCTCCTGGCGGCCGATACGGACGGCATCGACGGATCGGAGGACAATGCCGGCGCTTTTGCCGATGGCGGCACCGTGAAGCGCCTGCGCGCCGCCGGCCTTGATCCCCGCCGCCTGCTCGACGGCAATGACAGCTATTCCGGCTTCAAGGCCATCGGCGATCTCTTCGAGACCGGGCCGACAGGAACCAACGTCAATGATTTCAGGGTGATCCTGATCCGCTAAAGCGCATCGCGATCTTTCAGATTCGCTCCTTGCGCTTTAGGGCCTTGTTTTACGCATGTCGTTGCCGCAAAACCGCTGCACACTTTTGCGCGACATGCTTTAGGTTTCGATCCGCCCCTGCCCGACGAGCCAGCCGACCGACTCCTGCACCGCCTGCAGGGATGTATATCTCGGGGTATAGCCTAACAAACGGCCGGCTTTGGCAATCGAGCAATTCGGGCTGCGGGCGATGTGCTCCCATGTCGCTTCCGCATCCTCGGCCACCTGGCCTTCGGCCCAGTGATCGAATGGCGAGAAGGTGAGCTTCGGCTCGTGCCCGAACCATCGCGACATGGCCTCCGCGTAGCCGCGAAGTGTCAGCGCCTGCTCCGAAACCGCATGGAAACTCTCGCCGGTCGAGGCATTCCAATTGGCGATCGCACCCATGAACATGGCGGCCACGTCATCGGCATGGACGTGATGAACGGTCTCCAGGCCGAAATTGGGCAGAGCCAGCGTCTCGCCCCGGGCAAGGGTGGAAAAAACCTGCAGGTTGAAATTGCCGGCCGGATTGAGCGGCGCCCATCCGGGGCCGACGATGTGGCCGGGATGAATGATGGTCGCGGGAAATGCCTGAAGTCTTGCCTGCTGTAGCAGATAGGCCTCGATCGCCGCCTTCTGCACGCCATAGTCACCGAAGGGGGACTTCGGCGCATCTTCCCTCGTCGGCACGGCCACGGGGTAGCCATGCGTCCAGATCGTGCCGGTATGCAGGAAATGGCCGACATGGCCGGACAGCGCCGTCACCAGCTGTTTTGCGCTTTCCAGCGTGAAGCAGATCATGTCGATGACGATATCGGCTTTCACTCCGCGTACGGCCGGGCCAAATTCACCGGTCCGCTCCATTGCCGCCCGATCCATCTGCCGCTGATCGACAGAGGCCCAGGCGCGGTTTGCCGTATAGGGCTTCGCCGCGCCGCGGCTGATGGTGATGACCTCGTGACCTGCCTCGACCAGGCGGGGCACGAGATAGGTGCCGACATGGCCCGTCGCTCCGATTACCAAAACCCGCATCACCATTCCTCCCTTGGCATGATCCGCGTCGAATATGTGGCGTGGCTGCGCGGTTCTGCAAGGAGACATTTCGTCAGCGGAAGCGGGTGGAACGGCAGCGCTATCTATTCTTAAATACGAGGCAGGTGCCGCCACGCTTGCGGATCTGGGTGCAGACGTCATTGGCTTCCACGCGCGTCTGCCTGGCGATACGGGCGACATAACGCGGGCGAAAACCGAAGCTGCGGTCGCGCTGGCGGAGAATCAGCGGCTGCTCCCCATTCAAGGGCGCGGGCAGATCCTGTACGGCATCGAGGAACAGGCGCCGGGCCATCGCGACATCGGCATGCGCCGCAAGCTGGACGCCCCACGGAGCCCAATCGCCTTCCGGACGCCAGGGCGCGTCTCTCAAAGTCCGCCTTTCGGCAAGCGCCACGCAGCTGTCGAGGAAGGACTTGTCCTTGTCGAGCGGGGCAGCCGCTTCTTCCGGCGGGTTATTCTTCCATTCCTCGACCGTGTGCGCCGTGATCGCCACGACATAGCTGCGCGTTTCGTAAGGTAATCTTCCTGACGTAAGGTAGGAGGCGAGGCCATTTTCGCCGGCATTGTAAGCAGCGGCGGCAAGGCCGAGATTGCCGAAACGATTGCGCAATTCATCGAGGTATTGGGCCGATTTCCTGAGCGCTTCCAACACCTGATAGCTGTCTTCGAGGCCGCGGAGCTTTGCCGTTCCCGGCATGAACTGTGCAATCCCCTGCGCGCCTTTGATGCTGACCGCATCGGGGCGAAAGGTGCTCTCCCGCCAGATGAGACGGGCAAAATAATCCGGCGGCAATTGATTGGCCTCGGCGAAATGCTCGATCGCCACGCAGAGATCGTAATTGAAGCTCTCCTTGCGGATACAAAGCGTCTCGCCCGATGCCGACGCCGAAGGCCCCGAATAGAGACAGGCCGGCGGCGCATCGCCGCCTTCCGGCTGGGCCTGTCCCGTGTCTACCTGAGAAAATAGGAGGCAGAGCGAAAGCAGGGCCTTCGCCGATCTCCTCCCAGTGCCGGACTGACGCTTTCGCCCTCTCATCGGATCTCAGCAGGTTCGACCTTCCATCGCGACGCTGAATCCTAGATAGCATCGATGACGTCTCGACGCTTCCCCAATTCCATATCTGCGCCTGAATTCAAGCTGATACGAAAAAGCCGCCGGGCCATATGGCCGCGGCGGCTTGAGGAACAGTTTGAACCAACGATCAGGCCGTCGGCTGCTTCGTCTTCCTGAGATAGGGCAGAACCGTATCGAAGGAGCCGAACCGCGTGATCGCGTCTTCGTTGGAAACCGCGGCAGTGATGATGACGTCCTCGCCCTGGTTCCAGTTCGCCGGCGTCGCCACCTGATGCTTGGCGGTCAGCTGGATGGAATCGATGGCGCGCAGGATCTCGTTGAAATTCCGGCCCGTCGTCATCGGATAGGTCAGGATCAGCTTGATCTTCTTATCCGGGCCGATGATGAAAACCGAACGCACCGTCGCATTGTCGGCAGGCGTGCGGCCTTCGGAGCTGTCGCCGGCGCCGGCCGGCAGCATGTCGTAGAGCTTGGCGACCTTGAGGTCCTTGTCGCCGATCAGCGGATATTCGACGTCGAAGCCGGTTGCCGTCTTGATGTCGCCCTTCCACTTGGCATGGCTTTCGACGGGATCGACGGAGATGCCGATGATCTTGGCACCACGCTTGGAAAATTCCCCCGCAAGGCCGGCCATCGCGCCGAGCTCCGTCGTGCAGACGGGCGTGAAATTCTTCGGGTGGGAGAACAGGACGGCCCAGCCGTTGCCGATCCAATCGTGGAAGCTGATCGGTCCCTGCGTGGTGTCGGCGGTAAAATCGGGGGCAATATCGTTGATACGCAAGCTCATGGTCGGCCCTCCAAAGCCTTGTGTTAAATCTCGTTCATCTCAAATCGAGGCCATGGGACCATCCGCCGGAAGCGGTCGCGAGGATGCAATCATCAAGGCAAGCGCCAACCGACGGTTAAACTTCCCATTCCAGGATTTTAACTAAATTATATATCACGATAACCGAAGGCATGCTCTTTCGATTTCCGGGCTGCTGCGGCATTATTTTTCCGGCAGATGCGCGATCGAAGAGGCAACTCAGCACCGCCATCGCGCCAAGCTCAGGACAAGTGCCGACAGCACGGTGAAGAATTCCGGCTTTGCCGTGCGCCTGAAACTGCGGCATATCGATTAATTTTTAGGCATATCTATTTGTGCACAATTTTCAGGCTTATATCTTGCCAAAATTGCTGCAGCGCGTCATAAATAGACGATGACGCACCGCGATCTGACAATACTGGTGATCGACGAAAATGCCATTCGCGCTTCCATCATCGAGGAAGGACTGCGCGAGGCAGGGCATGTGCGCGTCACCGTGGTGCACGAGGTAAACGGGATCGCCCGAATCATCGAAACGCTGATGCCCGACGTGATCATCATCGATATCGAGAACCCCAACCGCGACATGATGGAGCATCTGTTCCAGCTGACGCGCACGGTCAGCCGGCCAATCGCCATGTTCGTCGATCGCTCCGATACGGCCTCGATCGAGGCCGCCGTCGAGGCCGGTGTCTCGGCCTATATCGTCGACGGCTTGAAGAAGGAACGCGTCAAGCCGATCCTCGACATGGCCGTCAGCCGCTTCAACGCCTTCAGCCGGCTGCGGCGGGAACTCGCAGATGCCCGCTCGGCGCTTGAGGAACGCAAGCTGATCGAGCGCGCCAAGGGCATACTCATGAAGATGCGCGGCCTGTCCGAAGAGGAGGCCTTCGCCCTGCTGCGCCAGACGGCGATGAACGAAAAGAAGAAGATGTCGGAAATTGCCCAGAGCGTCGTCACCGCCGCGGGACTTCTGATGTGATGGCCGAACTGGCGAATTTCCGGAGGAAACCGGAGTGGATATGATGACGAATACCGCCAATTTCAGCGGCGGGCTGCCCTCGCCCGCACGTGTGAACAGTGAAGGGTCGAAAGTGCTGCGGGCGGGCTTCATTCCGCTCGTCGATGCATCGGTGCTGATCGCTGCGGTGGAATTCGGATTTATCAGGAAGGAAGGCCTGACGCTCGATCTCGTCAAGGACGTCTCCTGGGCGAATGTCCGCGATCGGCTGGCGTTCCGTCAATTCGATATCGCTCATATGCTGTCGCCGATGCCCGTCGCTTCCATGCTCGGCCTCGGCTCCAATCCCTCGCCGACGATTACGCCCTTCTCGCTGGGCCGCGGCGGTAACGCGATCACGCTGTCGGCGCGGCTTTTCGATCGGATGCGGAATGAGGCCGGATTGGCGGAAGCGGCAAACGCCCTCGACAATGCCCGTGCGCTGGCAACGGTACTGGCGGCAATGAAGGCGCGCGGAGAGCCGATGCCGACCTTCGGGGTTACATATCCCTTCTCCTCGCACAATTACGAATTCCGTTACTGGCTGGCAGCCGGCGGCATCGATCCCGACAGGGACGTCAAGCTGGTCGTCGTACCGCCGCCCATGACTTCGGATGCGCTGGCGGCCGGCGCGATCGACGGATTCTGCGTCGGCGCTCCGTGGAACATGGTCGCCTCGGAGCGGGGCCTCGGCCGTATCGTCGCCGCCAAACAGGACATCTGGCCTTCGGCTCCGGAAAAGGTGATCGGAATGCGGCCGGATTGGACGGAAAGCCATCCGGAAACCGTTTCCCGGCTGATCGTGGCGCTCGATGCGGCGGCCCGCTGGTGCGACCGGTCGGAGAATCACGACGCGCTGGCGGCAGCGCTTGCCGACCCCCGCTATATCGCCGCCCCGGTCGACATCATCCGCCGCGTGCTCGCCGGCGAATTCAGCCTCGACGCCAAGAGCAACCGGCGCGTCATCCCGGATTATTTCCAGTTCCATGCCGGCTTCGCCAATTATCCAAGACCGAGCCATGCCTTGTGGATCTACAGTCAGATGATCCGCTGGGGACAGGCGGAGACCAGCCTCAACAAGGCACGGGCCGCGACGTCCGCCTACCGTCCGGATCTCTACCGTGCAGCTCTCGGCGACAAGAACGCACCCGATGACGCCGATATCCGCATCGAGGGCAGCGAAGAGGGCGACCGCTTCATGGACGGCAAGGTCTTCGATCCCACAGAGCTGCCGGGTTACGTCGCAGGCTTTGCCGTCAGGAGCGCCCTGTCCTTCACCCCCGGCAGCGACGAAATCTGATGCCGGGCCGGTCTGCACAAAACGCCAGCAACGATCGGCACTCGCCCTACCGCGGCGCACAAAAGATTTGCACACCTACCGCCAGCATGAAAAACAGGCAAGAAGCAGTTTGCCAGAAAATCCTTTGATTTCAATTGATTGGAAAAATTCAAGAGAATTGGCACGGGGCTTGCTTTGATAATACTGCACGGATCAACGGCGATCAGCGCAGAATGGGCACGCGAAAGCGCCCATAAGGGACACGGGAGTTACGCTGCGACGCGAAGGTAAGTCGCAATGGATCAAATGTTCGGCAACCCGGCATCGGGATTGCATTGAGATAGATAGGCCGGAAGGCCAATGATTGGGCGCCCAACGGCGGGCGCCACCAGCAAAGCCGCTGATCAGGATAATTCGCGCGCCTCGTGCAAGCGCATCCTGATCAGCGGCTTTTTGTTTTAACCCTCAGCAATGGATCGGCACGACCTTGTCGGGCCACGGAGAAGCCATGTCTGTCATCGAGAAAGCGCAGCCCATGTCTGCCGGCGAACCAGCCAAAGCATTGTGGATCTCCACTCTTGCTTTCACCCTCTGTTTTGCCGTCTGGACGATCTTCGCGATCATCGGCATTCGCATCAAGCAGGACCTCGGTTTGAACGAAGCCGAATTCGGATTGCTGGTCGGCACACCCGTGCTGACCGGTTCGCTCGTGCGCATCGTCCTCGGCATCTGGACGGGGCGCTACGGCGGCCGTCTCGTCTACACGCTGACCATGCTTTCCGCCGCCCTGGCGACCTTTCTTCTCTCCTACGCTCAAACCTATCCGCAGATGCTGATCGCCGGCCTCGGCGTCGGCCTTGCCGGCGGCTCCTTTGCAGTCGGCGTCGCCTATGTCTCGCCCTTCTTCCCTGCGGAGAAGCAGGGAACCGCGCTCGGCGTCTTCGGCGCCGGCAATGTCGGCGCAGCCGTGACCAAATTCGCCGCTCCCTTCGTGCTGATCGCATGGGGCTGGCAGGCGGTCGCGCAGATCTGGGCCGTTGGCCTCGCGCTGATGGCGATCGTCTTCTGGTTCACCACGACCGATGATCCGGCTTTCCGTCTTCGCCGCGAACGCGGCGCCGCTTCCAAGAGCCTTGCCCAGGAATTCGCACCGCTGCAGAACGTTCAGGTCTGGCGCTTCTCGCTCTACTATTTCTTCGCCTTCGGAGGCTTCGTCGCCCTGTCCTTGTGGCTGCCGCGCTATCTGGTCGGCGTCTACGGCTTCAACCTGGAAACCGCCGGCATGGTCGCAGCCGCCTACTCCATTCCGGGCAGCATCTTCCGCGCCTTCGGCGGCGTGCTGTCGGACAAGAAGGGCGCGCGCAGCGTCATGTATGCGATGTTTGCCGTGTCGGCGGTCGCCACGCTCGTCCTGTCGCTGCCGGCTTCGACCATCACGCCTGTGGTCTTCATCGTCGTCATCTTCGTGCTCGGCTTCTTCATGAGCCTCGGCAAGGCTGCCGTCTACAAGCACATTCCGGCCTACTACCCTGAAAGCGTCGGCGCCGTCGGCGGCGTCGTCGGGATGATGGGCGGCCTCGGCGGCTTCATCCTGCCGATCGCCTTCGGCCTCCTGAAGGACATGACCGGCCTCTGGTCCAGCTGCTTCCTGCTGCTCTTCGCAATCGTCGCCATCTCGCTCATCTGGATGCACCTGTCCGTCAAGCAACTGTCGCGCCGGGCGCACTCGGCGCCCGTGGCTGCAACCTAATCCAAGGACTTGGACATATGACTGAAAAACTCGTCATCATCGGCAATGGCATGGCCCCGGGGCGCATGCTGGAGCACCTCTTCGAGCAGTCGCCCGGTCGCTATGAAGTTACGATCTTCAATGCCGAGCCGCGCGTCAACTACGACCGCATCATGCTGTCGCCTGTTCTCTCGGGCGAAAAGGACTACGAGCAGATCATCATTCATGGTGACGGCTGGTATATCAAGCACGGCATCACGCTCTACAAGGGCCATAGGATCGTCAACATCGACCGTGACGCCAAGACCGTCACGTCAGACCATGGCGTCACCGAAAGCTACGACAAGCTGGTGATCGCCACCGGCTCCGTGCCCTTCATCATCCCGGTTCCAGGCAAGGACCTGCCCGGCGTCATCACCTATCGCGACCTCGACGACGTGCAGGCCATGCTGCTTGCCGCCCAGTCGCGTGAAAAGGCAGTCGTCATCGGCGGCGGCCTGCTCGGCCTTGAGGCGGCGGCCGGCCTTGCCCAGCGCGGCATGGACGTCACCGTGCTGCATGTCATGCCGACGCTGATGGAGCGCCAACTCGATCCGGCAGCCGGCTATCTCCTGCAGAAGGCGGTCGAGGAACGCGGCATCAAGGTGATCTGCAAGGCCAACACCAAGGCGATCATCGGCAACGGCAAGGTCGAGGGCATCGAACTCGACGACGGCCGCATCATCCCGGCAACGCTCGTCGTGATGGCAGTCGGCATTCGCCCGAGTGTCGGCCTGGCGAAAGACGCCGGCCTTGCGGTCAATCGCGGCATCGTCGTCGATGCCGGCATGCAGACTTCGGATGGCGATATCCTGGCGCTCGGCGAATGCGCCGAGGTGGGCGGCATGGTCTACGGCCTCGTCGCGCCGCTCTATGAAATGGCCCGTATCGCCGCCGCGCATCTCTCCGGCGATCGCTCGCCGGCCTTCGTCCACGCGGACACGCCAACCAAACTCAAGGTCACCGGCATCGAGCTCTATTCGCTCGGCGATTTCGCCGATGGCGACGACCGCGAGGAGATCGTGCTGCGCGATGCCAGCGCCGGCGTCTACAAGCGCCTGGTGCTGAAGGACAACAAGATCATCGGCACCGTGCTTTACGGCGAAACCGCCGATGGCGCCTGGTTCAACGATCTGAAGAAGAAGGCCACCGACATTTCCGAGATGCGCGAGACGCTTATCTTCGGACAGGCCTATCAGGGAGGGTCGCCGCTGGACCCTATGGCGGCCGTTGCAGCCTTGCCGGATGACGCGGAGATCTGTGGCTGCAACGGCGTCTGCAAGGGTAAGATCACCTCGACCATCACCAGCAAGGGGCTGACGTCGCTCGATGACGTGCGCGCCCACACCAAGGCATCCGCCTCGTGCGGCTCCTGCACCGGCCTCGTCGAGCAGCTGATGGCGCTGACGCTCGGCGACAGCTACAATCCGGCTGCCGTGCAGCCGATGTGCAACTGCACCGAACTCGGCCATGACGATGTCCGCCGGCTGATCAAGGCGAAGGGGCTGAAGACCATTCCGGCCGTCATGCAGGAGCTGGAATGGAAGACCTCCTGCGGCTGCGCCAAATGCCGACCGGCGCTCAACTATTACCTCGTCTGCGACTGGCCGGACGAATATGCCGACGACTACCAGTCGCGCTTCATCAATGAGCGTGTGCATGCCAACATCCAGAAGGACGGCACCTATTCCGTCGTTCCCCGCATGTGGGGCGGCGTCACCAATTCGAACGAGCTTCGCGCCATCGCCGATGTCGTCGACAAGTTCGAGATCCCGCTGGTCAAGGTGACGGGCGGCCAGCGCATCGACCTGCTCGGCATCGAGAAGGAAGATCTGCCCGCCGTCTGGGCCGATCTCGGCAAGGCCGGCTTCATCTCCGGGCAAGCCTATGCCAAGGGCCTGCGCACGGTGAAGACCTGTGTCGGTTCCGACTGGTGCCGCTTCGGCACGCAGGATTCCACCGGGCTCGGCATCCGCATCGAGAAATTCATGTGGGGTTCCTGGACGCCGGCCAAACTCAAGATGGCCGTCTCCGGCTGTCCGCGAAACTGTGCCGAGGCCACCTGCAAGGATATCGGGGTCATCTGCGTCGATTCCGGTTTCGAGATCCATTTCGCAGGCGCCGCCGGTCTCGACATCAAGGGCACTGAGGTGCTCGGCCTCGTGAAGAGCGAGGACGAAGCGCTGGAGCATATCGTGGCTTTGACGCAGATGTACCGCGAGCAGGCCCGCTACCTCGAGCGCATCTACAAGTGGGCCAAGCGCGTCGGCCTCGATGAAATCCGCCGCCAGATCATGGACGACGGCGAGAAGCGCAAAGCCTATTACGACCGCTTCGTCTTCAGCCAGAAATTCGCACAGGTCGATCCCTGGTCGGAGCGCGTTTCCGGCAAGGACAAGCATGAATTCAAGCCGATGGCGACGGTCGGCTATCCGCAGGCTGCCGAGTAAGGAGATTGATATGACCTGGCCCAATGAAAACTGGCATCCGATCGGCGACATCTCCGACATCCCGCTGCGCGGCGCGCGTTGCGTGAAGACGCCGCAGGGCAAGATCGCCGTCTTCCGCACGGCCGAAAACGAGGTCTTTGCCATCGAGGATCACTGCCCGCACAAGGGCGGCCCGCTCTCCCAGGGCATCGTGCATGCCAAGGCCGTCACCTGCCCGCTGCACAACTGGGTGATCTCTCTCGAAACCGGCAAGGCGCTCGGCGCCGACGAGGGCGCGGTGCGGACCATACCGATCCGCAATGAAGACGGCGCCCTCTTCATCGCGCTCGAAAGCCTGATGATGGCGGCGGAATAGATGACGACAGAGGTCAAGACCACCTGTCCCTACTGCGGCGTCGGATGCGGCGTGCTCGCCACGGTCGACGAGGCCGGCGCGGTCAGCGTCAAGGGCGATCCCGAGCATCCGTCGAATTTCGGCCGGCTCTGCTCGAAGGGCTCGGCGCTTGCCGAAACGATCGATCTCGACGGCCGGCTTCTCTATCCGGAAATATCAGGTGAAAAAAGCGGCTGGGACGAGGCGCTTGATCTCGTTGCCCAGCGTTTTTCGGAAACGATCGCCAAATACGGGCCGGATTCGGTTGCCTTCTACGTCTCGGGTCAGTTGCTGACCGAAGATTATTACCTCGCCAACAAGCTGATGAAGGGTTTCATCGGCTCGGCCAACATCGACACCAACTCGCGGCTGTGCATGTCCTCCTCCGTGGCGGGGCATCGCCGCGCCTTCGGCGCCGACACGGTGCCCGGCACCTATGAGGATATCGAACTGGCGGATCTGGTGGTCCTGACCGGCTCCAACCTCGCCTGGTGCCATCCCGTCATCTACCAGCGGCTTGCAGCCGCAAAGGCGGCGCGGCCAAGCATGCGGATCGTCGTCATCGATCCGCGCCGGACGATGACATGCGACATCGCCGACCTGCATCTGGCAATCCGCCCGGATGGCGACGTCGCGCTGTTCATGGGACTGCTTGCCCATCTCGCGACAAGCCCGGCAATCGACCAGAACTATATCGCCGCCCATACGGAAGGTTTCGCCGAAGCTTTTGCGGCCGCCACAACGCTCGATATCAACGATCTGCTGGAACGGACCGGCCTGCCGGCCATGCAGATCCGGGAATTTTTCCGGCTGTTCGAGACGACTGAGAAAGTCGTGACCTGCTATAGCCAGGGCGTCAACCAGTCCTCCTCCGGCACCGACAAGGTCAATGCCATCCTCAACTGTCATCTCGCGACCGGCCGCATCGGCCGGCCGGGCATGGGGCCGTTCTCGCTGACCGGCCAGCCGAACGCCATGGGCGGCCGCGAGGTCGGCGGCCTTGCCAACATGCTCGCCGCCCATATGGCGATCGAGAATCCTGAGGATCGCGACCGCGTGCAGCGCTTCTGGAACTCGCCGGTCATCGCCGCCAAGCCCGGCCTGAAGGCGGTCGACATGTTCCGCGCGGTCGCCGACGGGCGCATCAAGGCGCTCTGGGTCATGGCCACCAATCCCGTCGTCTCGATGCCGGATGCCGACAGCGTCGAAAGCGCGATCGCCGCCTGTCCCTTCGTCGTCGTATCCGACATCCTGAAAGAGACGGATACGACCCGGCACGCGCATGTGCTTCTACCCTCGCTCGGCTGGGGCGAGAAGGACGGCACCGTCACCAATTCCGAGCGGCGCATCTCACGGCAGCGGCCATTCCTTGACGTCCCCGGCGATGCAAAGGCCGATTGGTGGCAGCTTGCGGAAGTCGCCCGCCGCATGGGATTCGCCGACGCCTTCGACTTCGATGCGCCGGTCGGGATCTTTGCGGAACATGCCGCCCTCTCCGCCTTCGAAAATGACGGCAGCCGCGATTTCGACATCGGCGCCCGCGCCGATATTGCCGGCGGCGCCTATGACGAGCTTTCACCTTTCCAGTGGCCGCAGCCGGCAGGAGCCGCACCCGGCGTCACCCGTTTCTTCGCCGAAGGCGGTTTCTTCCATCCCGACCGCAAGGCACGCTTCGTCGCGGTGCAGCCGCCCGCAACGGACCGCACCAATGCCGATTTCCCCTTCACGATGAATACCGGGCGCATCCGCGACCAGTGGCATACGATGACGCGGACCGGAAAGAGCGCGCGGCTCTCGGCCCATATCGCCGAGCCTTTCGCGGAAATCCATCCTCGCGACGCGATGGAGAACGGCATATCAAGCGCCGGTCTCGTCGAGATCGAAAGCCCCCATGGCAAGGCTATCGTCCGCGCCCTGGTGACCGATCGCCAGGCGCGCGGCGGCATCTTTGCGCCGATGCACTGGAACGATCAGTTCGCGGCAAAAGCGCGGATCGATGCCCTCGTCGCGCCGATCACCGACCCCTTTTCCGGTCAGCCGGCCTCGAAGAACGTCGCCGTCGCCATTTGTCCCTTTGGCGCCACCCATTACGGTTTCGCCGTCTCGGCCGTAAAACCTGCTACGCCCGACGCAGGCTATTGGGCGCTGGCCAAAGCTGTCGGCGGCTGGCGGCTGGAGCTTGCTTTCAGCGAAGCCGTCGAAGACTGGGTAGCCTGGTGCCGCGCGGTCTTTGCCATTCCTGATGAAATCGAGCCGCTCGGCTATGCCGATCGGCAATCCGGCGACCTCAGGCTTGCCTTCTTCGATGGCGAGACCCTGCTTGCCGCGCTGTTCCTCGCACGCGAACCGGTCGCCGTCGCGCGCAACTGGGCGATCTCGCAGCTTACCATCTCTCATGGCGACCTCAGGAAGCGCTTCGCGCTCGTCGCAGGCCGTCCCGGGGCCGGCAGGCCGGATCCGGGTGCGACCGTCTGCTCGTGCTTCAGCGTCGGGGTCAATCAGATCGCCGCCGCCGTGCGCGGCGGATGCCACAGCGTCGAAGCGGTCGGCAAGGAAACGAGCGCCGGAACCAATTGCGGCTCCTGCCGCAGCGAAATCGGCAGGATCATCGATCGCTGTCTTGCGGCCGCCGCGGAGTGAGACCGCGCGGCCTGCCGTCAGGCCGCGTTCGAGACGATCAGTATTTTACGATCGGCGTCAATGCGGACGGAAAACTCGTCATAGGATGAGAGGGTCGGATGGGCCGTCTCCATCTTGTGCTGATGGGTTGCCGTGACGACCATGACATCGGCGCCGGCCGCCTCGCCGGCTGCAATTCCGGCGGCGACGTCTTCGAACACCAGGCAATCACGCGTGCTGACACCGAGGCGTTCAGCGCCCAGAATGTAACATTGCGGATCGGGTTTTCCGGCCTTCACGTCCTCCGCCGTCACCATGAATTTCGGCTGCGGCAGGCCTGCCGCTTCCAGCCGCCGGCGGGCAAGACGCAAGGGCGAGGACGTGACGATCGCCCAGCGATCCGGCGGCAGCGAACTCAGGAATGTCGCCGCCCCCGGAATGGCAACGACATCGCCGACATCGGCGATCTCAGCCTCTGTCACCAGTCTTGCTTCGTGTTCGGGATCGACCCCGGGCAGGTTCAGCCGGGTGATCGTATCGATGCCGCGCGAGCCGTGCATCTTCGGCAAAAAGTCCACGACATCGAGGCCATGGCGTCTTGCCCAGTCGCTCCACACGCGTTCAGCCGCACGGATCGAGTTGAGGATGGTGCCGTCCATATCGAACAGGAAGGCGGCATAAGGCTTCTCGAAGCCGCGGGGCATCGGCAGGGACAAAGGCGGATCCTTTTTAGGGAAGAGCATCGGATGAATGTCGCTATCACCCGATCAAACGGTAAATCATTGCCGTTTGCAAGCTTTCGCCCGGAGATGCCAGCCATATCTCCATCCGGAGACATTTATCAACGCAGCAGCTTCAGCGAACCCGTCAGCGAGCGTACCCACTTCGTCGGGCCGGCGAGCCCAACGCCGTCGATGGCTTCCGAAGACAGGTCGCGTTTCGGCATCGACGCCTCATAGTCGGCATAGACGTGCAAGGCGCGGGCAAAACGCGGAAACGGCACGACCAGCGCGCCGTCAGGCGCCGGGAGAGCCTTCAGCAACAGCGATCTGAGATCCGCGGCTGCCGCCTGCAGCACCGGAACCGGCTTGTTGGCGCTGATATGAAATATCCGTCCTGCCTGGTCGGTCAGTCGCGTGCCGGCCAGTGCGGGCACCGCAGCGCCGAGGCCGATCGACAGCACCGCAACCGTATTGGCGAGTTCGCCGGCAGGCAGCGCCGGCTCGACGATCACCGCGACACGCCAGTCCTCACTTGTCATTCATCGTTCTCCGTTCTTCGTTCTATTTCGAATTTATCGAAAGCCGGAGAAATATCCTGCCTATTCCTGTCGTCCCGCCCACGCATTTGGTAGGATCTACCCGACAATCGGGAAAAATCGAAAGGACATACCGATCATGGATTTCGAGCCGGGCGATATCCGCATATTGAAGGCGTTGCAGAGCGAGGGACGGCTGACCAATCAGGAGCTTGCAGAACGCGTGGGGATGTCGACCTCGCCCTGTTGGCGCAGGGTGAAAAGATTGGAGGAGGCCGGTGTCATCCGCGGTTATCAGGCCGTCATCGATCGCCGCGCCGTCGGCCTCGGCGTCCTCGCCTTCGTGCGTGTGCAGATCGACACGCATTCCCATGACGAGGCCGAGCGGTTCGAGCGCGAAGTCGGTGAACTGGAGGCGGTCATCGCCTGCTATTCCGTCGCCGGCGAAGCCGATTTTCTGCTGCAGGTGGTTGCAGCCGATCTCGACAGTTACGCCGAATTCGCGATGACCGTGATCCGTCGCCTGCCCGGCATCAAGGAGATGCATACGATGTTCGTGCTGAAGGACATCAAGGCGTCGACGATGCTGCCCGTACAGGCGCCGGCCGCCGGCCGTGCGCGCTGAGCGCCTAAAAGGCTGTGCCGGTGGTGATCAGGTCGCAGGAGAGGCGCAAGCCGATCTGGTCGTGACACAGTTCATCGGCGCCGGCGGCAAGTTCCAGTTCGGCGGGAGCATCGGCGCGCAGGTAGGACTGTGCGAGTGGATCGATATGCATAGGAACGGCAGTCCAAAGCGAGGGGCGGCTGACATCGAGCGCCGATATGCCGGCCTTTTCGCCGCCCAAGGCACATGAGGCGATCGCCATGCCGCTTGCCGTAAAGGTGATGGCAAGGGCGATCTGGAGACAGAGATCTGCGGCCTCGCGCAGGGAAACGAACATTGCGGCCTCATGCTGCGGATTGGGTTCTGTCATGCCACTAAGGCAGGCGACAGCGCCGATCCAGCGGCTTCACCCGTTAAGGTTTACGCCTAACCATGCGCCGGCATGCGGGCACCAGCGCAGGTTTTTCAGAAATTTCGGAACAATGATTCCGAGGGGCAGTTACCCAAAGGTCATCCCAGATGAAAATCAAAGGAGGATATCCTTATGACCAAATCCCTTATTGCCGCTTCGCTGCTCGCGATCGGCATGGCATCGTCAGCCTTTGCCCAGTCGAACCCGGATCCCATCGGGCCGACGAATGGCGGCTCGACCGATCCGAGTTCGGGTAACTATTCATCCGATTACACCAATGATGACAACGGCATGTATCCGGTGCGTGTCGCCCCGGTCGATCCGATGACGACACAGAGCATCGGCCGACCGCAGGCGATGGAATGCCCTGGCATGCCCCAGCAGATGTCGGGCGTCGACACGCGCGGCGGCCAGAGCGGCGCATCGATCAGCGGAGCCTGCCGCGAATACGACAACTGAGCAAGCCGACCTTCGCTTGCGTAAAAGGCCGGTTCACGCCGGCCTTTTTTCCGTCGTGACGGTGATGAAGAACGTCGTTCCGGATGAAACTTTTGATCCGGGCGTTCCGTACATCCGTAGGATGTCGCACAAATAGGGGGAAAGGCTTCATTGGCACAGGACGGGCTAAAACCGGTTATTCTCTGGTTTCGCAAGGACTTGCGCCTTGACGACAACCAGGCTCTCAACGCTGCCCACCTCTCGGGGCGGCCGGTCATCCCGCTTTATATCAGGGAAGCCGGGACAGGCGCCGCTCCGCCCGGCGCTGCCCAGGCATGGTGGCTGCACCATTCGCTCGAAGCACTCGACGGGTCGCTGCTCAAGCGGGGCGGACGACTGCTCCTTGCAAGCGGCCAGGCGCTGGAGGTGCTCTGCACCATCATCAGGGATAGCGGTGCCGAAGCCGTCTTTTGGAACCGGCGCTACGATCCGCCGGGGATCGCTGTCGACATCCGCATCAAGCAGGAGCTGGAAAAGCAGGCGATAGATGCAAGGAGCTTCGGCGGTCAGTTGCTGCATGAACCCTCCAGGCTGATGACCGGCAGCGGCGCACCCTATCGCGTCTACACGCCGTTCTGGCGTGCGCTGGAGAAGACCGGCGAACCGAAGCCGCCGCTGGACGCACCCTCAAAGCTGCGGCTGGCATCAAAACTTCCGGCGTCGGAAAGCCTGGCAAGCTGGAAGCTGCTGCCGACGAAGCCGGATTGGGCAAGAGATTTCGTCGATCTCTGGACGCCGGGCGAAGAAGGCGCGCAGGAGAGGCTCGGCTCCTTCGTCGAGGAAGCTCTCGATGGTTACAAAGAAAACCGCGACTATCCCGCCAAGCAAGCGACTTCAATGCTGTCGCCGCATCTGGCGCTCGGCGAGATTTCCCCTGCCCGCATATGGGATGCGACGCGCGGCCTGTCGAAACGCGTGCCGGCATCCGACATCGTGCACTTCCGCAAGGAGATCGCCTGGCGCGAATTTTCCTATCACCTGCTCTTCCATTTCCCGCGACTTGCCTCGGCCAACTGGAACGATCGCTTCGACGGCTTCGAATGGCGCGATGATGGCGAAGATTTCGAAGCGTGGCGGCGCGGCATGACCGGCTATCCGATCGTCGATGCCGGCATGCGCCAGCTCTGGCGCCACGGCTGGATGCACAATCGCGTGCGCATGATCGCTGCTTCCTTTCTCATCAAGGACCTGATGATCGACTGGCGCCGGGGCGAAGCCTGGTTTCGGGATACGCTTGTCGATGCCGACCCGGCTAACAATGCGGCAAGCTGGCAATGGGTGGCGGGCTCGGGAGCGGACGCCTCGCCTTTCTTCCGTATCTTCAATCCGGTGCTGCAGGGGGAAAAATTCGATCCCGCCGGCGATTATGTCAGGGCTCATGTGCCGGAACTTCGAGGGCTTACGGCAAAATACATTCACCGGCCCTTCGAGGCGCCGAAGAGCGTACTCGACGAGGCCGGCATCATCCTCGGCCAGACCTATCCTGAGCCGATCGTCGATCATGCCCGCGCCCGCGACCGGGCGCTCGCGGCCTATAAAGCCACGAGGGATGCCGCATGAAGCAATTTTCGTCCCGCTCCGCCTCGGCTGAAGATCACCGTCATCGGCTCCGGCCCCATATACTTGCGGACGCAGCGGAATAACATTAACGTTCAAGTAATGGCCGGAGGCCGCCCGAGCACATCGTCAGGGATGTGTCATCGTCCTTAACCGGCAAAAAATGCTGGAGGAGGAAGATGAGCAAGGCGCAGGACTGGAATCTGCTGGCCCGGGACGCGGTGACGCTGACGGCCGAAAACATATCCCGTCTCGTGAAGGGTCTGCCGTTCAAGGCAAAGCTGGCGCTGCGCGGGCTTCTGCGCATGCAGCACGGTTCGCTTGCCGTGACCCTGCCCGACGGCCGCAGGCTGCTGATCGAAGGAAAGAAGGCCGGGCCGAAGGCGGCACTCAGCCTCCACAACTGGAACCTTGCCTACCGGGCGCTGACGAGCGGGACGATCGGGGTCGCCGAGACCTATATGGACGGCGACTGGGACAGTCCCGACATCACTGCCTTCCTCGAACTCTTCCTCGTCAACGGCGAGGCCGCTTTCAGCTATGCGCATGGCAAGCACGGCGTCGGCCGCCTCGTCGAGCGTGTGCGCCACTGGATGAACGCCAATACCAGGACGGGCTCCAGGCGTAACATCTCCGCCCATTACGATCTCGGCAACGATTTCTACAAGCAATGGCTCGATCCGAGCATGACGTACTCCTCCGCGCTCTACTCCACAGGCGCCAACGACCTGCAATCGGCGCAGAACGCCAAGTACCGCGCGCTTGCCGAAGCGACCGGCATCAGGCCCGGGGATCACGTGCTGGAGATCGGCTGCGGCTGGGGCGGTTTTGCCGAATTCGCCGCCGGCGAGCTGAACTGCAAGGTAACGGGCCTGACCATCAGCCGCGAGCAGCTCTCCTTCGCCGAAGAGCGCATCCGTAAAGCCGGCCTCGAGGATCGCGTCGAATTCCGTTTCCAGGACTATCGCGACGAGGCTGGGGTTTACGACCGGATCGTTTCGATCGAGATGTTCGAGGCGGTCGGTGAAAAATACTGGCCGTCCTATTTCTCCAAACTCCGGCAATGTCTGAAGCCGGGCGGCAAGGCCGGCCTGCAGATCATCACGATCAGCGCAGAATCCTTCGACCAGTATCGCAGCAATCCCGATTTCATCCAGAAATATGTCTTCCCCGGCGGCATGCTGCCGACGCGCAACCATCTCGCCGACTTGGCCGGCAAGGTCGACCTGTCACTAGTCAGGGACTTCAGCTTCGGGCTCGACTATGCCCGGACGCTCGCCGAATGGCGCGAGCGTTTCTGGTCGGTCTGGGAACGCATCCGCCCTATGGGCTTCGACGATCGCTTCAAGCGGCTCTGGGAATTCTATCTGTTCTATTGCGAAGCCGGCTTCCGCGCCCGCAACATCGATGTGCGCCAGGTCGTGTTCTCGCGCCGTTGATCATTTCACCGGATGCGGTGTCGCCGGGTGGTGACCAGTCGCCGCCGGCCGTTCCCGCCAGCCGGTCATACGGTTCACCAGCGCGAAGTAAGCGCCGTAGGGGAGCAGCCGCGCCAGCTTCAGCGGCGTGGTGAAGCGCTTCGGGAAACTGATCTCGAAGGCCTGCGATTTCAATCCGGCGGCAATCTGCCGGGCGGCTTCTTCGGCCGATATCAGGGCTGGCATGGGAAAAGCGTTTTTTTTCCTCATCGCCGGCGTGTCGACGAAACCCGGGCTGACGAGCTGGATGCGGATACCCATCTTGTCGAGATCGAACTTCAGGCTCTCGGTCATGTTGATCAACGCCGCCTTGGTGGCGCCATAGGCGGCACCCGTCGGCAGGCCGCCATAGCCTGTGACGGAGGAGACGATGGCGATCTGTCCCTGCCCTTTCGCCTTCATATGGCGGATCGCCGGCAACAGGCAGTTGACGACGCCGGAAAGATTGACGGCGAAGCTCCTTTCGAAATCGGCGCGGTGCAAATCCTCGGCATGAACAGGCACATAGACGCCGGCATTGAAGATCGCCATGGCGAGCGTGCCGTGCTCGTATTCGATGGAGGCCATGACATGTTCCATGTCCTCGGCATCGGTAACGTCGCCGTCGAGCACGATGATACTGCCGGAAAGGCCGCTGGCCTCGGCCTGCAGCTCGACCAATTCCTCATGTCTCCGCGCGGTGACGGCGACCTTGTATCCTTCGGCGGCGAGCGTCAGCGCGAGCGCCCGGCCGATGCCGGAACTCGCGCCCGAGATCCAGACGATTCCATGTTCGGGACGGGCGATGAAATCACGCATGACATGTTCCTCCTGCTCTGCCTGATCAACACGAAAACAGGTCCGGAAGTTCTCTCATCTCCCGGATTTATGGCTCTATCACACCATTGTGGCTGCTTTCAGCCGATGAGGTCGCTCATCATCTGACGAAATGATCCCGTGAGCCTGACCGGGCCGTCCGAAACGGTGAAGGCGATGCAGGGCCCGTCCGCTTCGGCGACCGGCCGGTGTTCGACCGTCTCGTCGGCAATGGAGATGTCGCCGGGGCCGAAATGGCCGCGTTCATCGTTGAAGGCGCCGTCGAGGATGAGGATCAGCTCCATGCCTTTGTGGGTATGGGCCGGCAAGGCGCGGCCCGGGCGGATCCACATCAGGTTGACCTCGCAGCCGTCCCTGTCGAGAGAATATTCCTTGAAGCCCGGCAGCCGTTTGCGCCAGGGCACGTCCTCGGCTTCGAAGCCGACGAGATCACGCAATGCCCGTGGAAACAGCGCAGGTTTCGGCCGTGCGGAGGTAGGTGGTTCGGGAATGGGAGAAGCGGAAGCAAAAATCGCCTGAAGCTGCCTGTCCCGCTCGGCGATGGCAATTCCAGCAGCATTTTCCAGCGCCTCTCCGGCCAGCAGTTCCAGGCCGTTCACAAAGCTGCGATTGTCCGCTTTCATTTCGAGATGGGACCGAACGAGCACACGCGCCGGCTCAGGCAAGGTGCCGGCCACATAATGCGCCATCAATGCATCGATCGTGTCGATATGCCCGTGAACCATCTGTGTTTCGGTCACGCCCTGTTGCCGCCCCGCTTGGCTTTGTCGTCATCCGTACGGGGAAAGTCAATCTTCGGATCACCCGGACGGAGGCTTATTGCAGGCCCCACGCATTTCGGGGAAGGAAAGCGAAATTTTATCGCGTCCGCCACAGGCATGGAATAGCATTTCTTGCCAACACAGCCTTGTGAAGGGAAAAGACCGTTCCTAAAGTAAGAGTTCGAATAGAGGCAGATTCCATGACCTTCCACCCCTCCGTCCTCGAAGCCATCGGCAATACGCCCCTGATCAAACTGAAGGGCGCTTCCGCGGCGACAGGCTGCACCATTCTCGGCAAGGCGGAGTTCCTGAACCCCGGCCAGTCGGTCAAGGATCGCGCCGCGCTCTACATCATCCGCGACGCGGAGCGGAAGGGCCTGCTTCGGCCCGGCGGCGTCATCGTCGAAGGCACGGCCGGCAATACCGGCATCGGGCTGACCTTGGTCGCCAAGGCGCTCGGCTACCGCACCGTCATCGTCATCCCGGAAACGCAGAGCCAGGAAAAGAAGGACGCGCTGAAGCTGCTCGGCGCCGAACTCGTCGAAGTGCCCGCCGTTCCCTACAAGAACCCGAACAACTACGTGAAGGTATCCGGGCGGCTCGCCGAGCAGATGGCGAAGACCGAGCCGAACGGCGCGATCTGGGCAAACCAGTTCGACAACGTCGCCAATCGCCAGGCGCATATCGAAACGACCGCCAGGGAAATCTGGAAAGACACCGACGGCAAGATCGACGGCTTCATTTGCTCCGTTGGCTCCGGCGGCACTCTGGCCGGTGTTGCCGCAGGCCTCAAGGCTTTCAATGCCGACGTCAAGATCGGCATCGCCGATCCCGATGGTGCGGCTCTCTTTGAATTCTACCAGAACGGCACGCTGAAATCCGAGGGCTCCTCAATCACCGAGGGCATCGGCCAGGGCCGCATCACCGCCAATCTCGAAGGCTTTACGCCTGATTTCTCCTATCGTGTCTCCGATGCCGAGGCGCTTCCCTATCTCTTCGACCTCGTCGAGAACGAAGGCCTGTGCCTTGGCGGCTCGACGGCGATCAACATCGCCGGCGCGGTCAAGCTCGCCCGGGATCTCGGGCCCGGCCATACGGTCGTGACGATCCTCTGCGATTATGGCAACCGCTATCAGTCGAAGCTCTTCAACCCGGATTTCCTGGTGTCGAAGGGCCTGCCCGTTCCGGGCTGGATGGCGAAGTCACCTGAGATAGACGTTCCTTACGAACCCGCGTGAGACCCCATGCCCGTCAATGCCCTCTATCGTGACGATTTCTATCTCTCGACATGCGAGGCGGTCGTCACCGCCATTCACGAGGACGGGGGCATCGAACTGGATCAAACCTGTTTCTATGCGACGTCAGGCGGCCAGCCGGGAGATACCGGAGAGCTGGAGCGCGCCGACGGCAGCAAGATCGCGCTCGGCCATACCAAGCACGGTGCGAGCAAGGATATCATCATCCATGTGCCGCGCGACGGCGAGGCGCGGCCTGAAATCGGCGAGACGCTGGTGCTGCATGTCGACTGGCCGCGCCGCTACAGGCTGATGCGCATGCACACGGCCTGCCACCTGCTGTCCGTCGTCTGCTCCTATCCGATAACGGGAGCAGCCGTCGGCGAGGAGGAAAGCCGCGTCGATTTCGACATGAGCGAGACGATCGACAAGGACGAGGTGACATCAAAGCTGATGGAACTGGTCGGCCAGAACCATCCAGTTTATCTCCAGTGGATCACCGACGACGAGCTTGCGGCCAACCCCGATATCGTCAAATCGAAGAACGTGCGGCCGCCGATCGGGCTCGGGCGCGTGAGCCTCGTCTGCATCGGCGAGAACTCCTCGATTGACAGCCAGCCCTGCGGCGGCACACATGTTTCCGAGACACAGGAAGTCGGCCAGATTCACATCGCCAAGATCGAGAAGAAGGGCAAGGAGAACCGGCGCTTCCGCATCCGCTTCGGTACGCCCGGCGACGAAGCCTGACCATCAAGGGAGACCATAATGAGTGAGACCAAGAGCCGTTTCGTCGTCTCGGCCGACTGGCTGCAGGCCGAACTCGGCAAGCCGGATTTGCGCGTGCTGGACGCCTCCTTCTATCTGCCGGCGCAGAAGCGCGATGCCGATGCAGAATATGCGGCCGGCCACATTCCCGGCGCCATCCGCTTCGACCAGGACAAGATCGCCGATCATTCGACGTCGCTGCCGCACACGATCCCCTCACCCGATGATTTCGCCACCGAGGTCGGCAAGCTCGGCATCGGCGAGAACGACCGCATCGTCGTCTATGACGGCATCGGCATGTTCGCCTCGCCGCGCGTCTGGTGGCTGTTCCGGGTGATGGGCGCGAAGAACGTCTTCGTACTCGACGGCGGTCTCGACGGCTGGAAGGCCGAGGGCCGGCCGCTGGAAACCACCGCGCCCAACCATGCGCCGGCGACCTTCAGGCCTGACTTCGACGAGAGCCGCGTGGTGACGCTCGAAACGATGCGCGACATCGTCTCGAGCGGCGCGATGCAGATCGCCGATGCCCGCAGCGCCGGCCGCTTTGCCGCCGCCGAGCCTGAGCCGCGTGCCGGCATGCGCTCCGGCCATATGCCCGGCGCCCGCAGCCTGCCTTCCGGCACATTCGCCAACCAGGGCCGGTTCAAGTCGCTGCCCGAACTAAGGCAGACGATCGAGGAAGCCGGCATCGATCTCTCGAAGCCCGTCGTGACCTCCTGCGGCTCGGGCATTACGGCCGCGATCATCACGCTGGCGCTGGAATCGCTCGGCCATCACGACAACAAGCTTTACGACGGCTCGTGGAGCGAATGGGGCAGCCGCGAGGATACGCCCATCGTCACCGGCCCGCCGACGCCTGATAAAGCCTGATCGCCATGGGGAAGACGCCCGCTTCGCTGAAAGCTCATATCACCCGGCTCGAAATGACGGCGCCGCCGAAGGCGAGCCTGCCGGTGCCCGTCAACATCCAGACCGCGATCATGCGCGCGCCTGAGATACCGCTGCCCTTCTACCGCTACCTCTACCGGCAGGTGGGCGCGCGCTGGCAATGGGTGGACCGGCTGCGCATGAGCGATGAGCAGCTTGCCGGCACGCTGAACGACAAGCGCAACAATATCAGCGTCCTCTACGTGAACGGCGCACCCGCCGGTTTCTATGAATATTTCTGCGAGGACGAGGACACGATCGAGCTCAGCCATTTCGGCCTGATCGAACATGCGCTCGGCCTCGGCATCGGCAAATGGTTCCTGCTGCAGGCGCTCTACGCCATCTGGACGCTCAATCCGCAGCGCGTCACCACCACCACCAACAATCTCGACCATCCCCGCGCGCTGCAGCTCTACCAGATGTTCGGCTTCTCTCCCGTGTCCACGGGCACCGGCATCGTCCGGCCGCTGAGTGACAAGGAGTTGCTGGAGCTTGCGCGGAAAAGCTGACGGGTTCGTTTCCTCGTCCGGGCGCTGTCTGCGTGTCCACGTCAGGTATGTCAGGCGATGCGGTGAAACGTCCTTTTCTTCGCCTCCCTCATTCCTGTGCCTGTCACAGGAATCCAGCCACCGCGCGTCGGCGCGGTGAATGACTTGGGCGCACTGGATTCCTGTGACAAGCACAGAATGAGGGAAGAGAGGTGGAATTTCTCTCAATACGTTGGCATGCCTGCCGTCGTGAGAAGCGAGTTTGCAGCCGCGATCCCGGCAAACAATAAGCGCAAGAAACGGGTGGCTTGGCCGATAGTCCGAGTGCAATTTCATGGCGATCACAAAGGAGATCTGCCATGACCGCCATTCGTTTTGTCGCCATGCCGACCGCTGATGCCGAACACCTCTGGAACGGCGGCCGCGACGCCTATGACAGGCTGCCCGAGACGATGATGTCAGATGGTGACGGCAATCCTTGCCGCCATTGCCTGCAGAATATCGAAGAGGGCGAGGAGATGCTGGTCTTTGCCTACCGCCCCTTTCCGGAACTGCAGCCCTATGCCGAAACCGGGCCGATCTTCCTGCATAAGCAGCCCTGCCGGCGCTATGCCGCCGAAGAGATCCTGCCGCCGGTGCTGACGACGAGCCGCGACTTCATCGTCCGCGGCTACAATGAGAACAACCGCATCGTCTATGGCACTGGTGCCGTAACCCTCATCGGCGAGATTGCGGCCTATGGGGAAAAGCTGCTGGCGCGGCCGGACATTGCCTATGTGCATGTGCGCTCGGCGCGCAACAACTGCTTCCAGTGCCGGATCGACAAGATAAAGGCGCCGGCCCTCGTGGAGACCGGCGCCTAACCTAGAGTCAGCGAACTTACGCTACGTTCAGCACGCTCTCCGGCGCGAAGGCTTCGTAGCCGAGCGCTTCGGCGACCGGCTTGTTGGTGATGCGGCCCTTGTGAACGTTGAGGCCGTTCCTCAAATGCTTGTCTTCGGCGATGGCGCGCAGGCCGCGATCGGCAAGCGCGAGGCCGTGGACCAGCGTGGCATTGTTCAGCGCATGCGCCGAGGTGACGGGTACGGCACCCGGCATGTTGGCGACGCAATAATGCACCACGCCGTCGACCTCATAGGTCGGATCGGAATGGGTGGTCGCATGCGAGGTCTCGAAACAGCCGCCCTGGTCGATGGCGACGTCGACGATGACGGAACCCTTCTTCATGCCGGACAGCATCTCGCGGGTGACGAGCTTCGGAGCGGCGGCACCGGGGATCAGCACGGCGCCGATGACGAGGTCGGCCGAGAAGACCTCCTCCTCCAGCGCCTGGATGCTGGAATAACGGGTATGGACGCGGCCCGCGAAAATGTCGTCGAGTTGTCGCAGGCGCGGCAGCGACCTGTCGAGAATGCTGACATCGGCGCCGAGGCCGGCGGCCATCCGGGCGGCATGCAGGCCGACGACGCCGCCACCGATGATCGCAACCTTAGCCGGCAATACGCCAGGCACGCCGCCAAGCAGGACGCCGAGGCCGCCATTGGCCTTCTGCAGCGCGGTCGCTCCCGCCTGGATCGACAGGCGTCCAGCCACTTCCGACATCGGCGCCAGCAGCGGCAAGCCGCCACGCTCGTCGGTCACCGTCTCATAAGCGATCGCGGTGACGCCGGAGGCGAGAAGCCCCTTGGTCTGATCGGGATCGGGCGCCAGGTGCAGATAGGTGTAGAGAAGCTGGCCGTCGCGAAGCTGCGCCCATTCGGAAGGCTGCGGCTCCTTCACCTTGACGACCATGTCGCACTTTTCGAAAATATCCTTGGCGGAGGCAGCAATCTTCGCGCCAGCCGCGGCATAGGCGGCGTCATCGGCGCCGATGCCGGCGCCCGCCTTGGTCTCCACCCAGACCTCGTGGCCGTGGGCCACATATTCGCGCACAGAAGCCGGCGTCAGACCGACGCGATATTCATGATTCTTGATTTCCTTCGGGCAACCGACACGCATTGGCGTTCCTCTCATTTTGTCTCCGCGGTCGCGGATCTCCTCTGACGATGAATCCAACCACCAAGACCGCGAAATGTCCTTGCAAAGACGATTTGCCAGAAGGCCACTTTTCGGAGATTATTGCGTATCTTCCGCCCTTTTTCGAAGGTTCTGCGAATGGCTGATCTCGATACCATCGATCTTGCGATTCTCAAGGTGCTGCAGGCCAATGCCCGCATCACCAATGCCGAGCTTGCCGAAAAGATCGGATTGTCGCCTTCGGCCTGTTCACGCCGGCTCGACATACTCGAGCGAAGCGGCGTCATCGGCGGCTATCATGCGCGGCTTTCGCACAAGGCACTCGATTACAAGATGATCGCCATCGTGCATATCTCGCTCTCCGGCCAGTTCGCCAAGACGCTCGCGGAATTCGAGGCGGCGGTGAAGCTCTGCCCGAACGTGCTCGTCTGCTACCTGATGTCGGGCGAATACGACTATATCCTCAGGGTCGCCGCCCGAGACTTGGAAGATTACGAGCGCATTCATCGCGACTGGCTGTCGGCCCTTCCCCACGTCGTCAAGATCAATTCCAGTTTTGCGCTCCGAGAAATCATCGACAGGCCGAATGTCGGCCTTTGAGGCCTTGCATATTCACGGAAAGCCTGACCAGACTTCGGTCGCGCGCGGGCGTTTCCCGCTTATTGGCATGTGATGAAATCGAAGTCCCAAGGCTATATTTTCGCCCTGCTGGCGCTCACCATCTTTTCGCTGCAGGACGCCATCTCCAAACACCTGGCATCCGCCTATCCGCCGATCTTCGTGACGATGATCCGCTATTGGGCCTTCGGGCTCTTCACGATCATTCTCGCTTCGAAGATGCGCGGCGGCCTCAAGGCGACGGCCCGCACCAAACGTCCCGCCCTGCAAGTGGCGCGCGGCGTTCTGCTTGCGGTGCAGGTGGTGCTGGCCATCACCTGTTTTGCCCTGATCGGCCTTGCCCGTTCGCAGGCGATCTTTTCCGCCACACCGATCCTGATCGCGTTGCTGGCGATGCCGATCCTCGGAGAGCGGGTCGGATGGCGGCGGTGGACGGCGATCGGCGCCGGGCTTTTCGGCGTGCTGCTGATCCTGAAGCCGGAAGGCGATTTTTTCGACGTGAAGCTGCTTCTCGCCGTCCTTTCCTGCTTCAACTTCGCCTTCTACGTCATCATCACCCGTCTCGTCAGCCGCGACGATTCTTCGACGACCAGCTTCTTCTATACCGGTGTCGTCGGCGCCGTGACGATGACGCTTGTCGGACCGTTCTATTGGAGCTGGATGTCACCAGGCGACTGGGGCTGGATGGCGCTCGTCTGCGTGACCAGCATTTCCAGCCATTATTTCCTGATCCGCGCCTACGACATTCTCGATGCCGCAGCCGTCCAGCCCCTGACCTATCTGTCGCTTGTCTACGCTTCGATCATCGGCGTGACGATCTATGGCGAGACGCTGAGCTTCAACATGATCGTCGGCTCGGTCATCGTGGTTGGAGCCGGCATCTTCACCGTCTGGCGCGAACATGTGGTGGGGCGCAGAAACGATAAAACCAGCTGACGTTTCATTGCAATTTTAGCCAAGCTCCTAAAACCATTTCAATTTTCGGCTGCTATGTTTCTCCGGCGATGTCCAAGGGAGACAATATGACGCGCAACCTGAATATTACGGCCCGAAAGGCCGACCGCAAAAACTGTCGTGTCTTCGGCAACATGAAATATCTGAACACCCAGGTGGATGTCCGCATTCTCAACCTGTCGGCAACCGGCGCCGCGCTGGAGACGAAGGGGCCTGTCCATGCCGCCTCCGGCAGCAAGGTGCGGATCGAGGCCGAGAACCTCGGCATGCTCGAAGGCATCATCCGCTGGAAACATAACGGCCGTATCGGCATCCAGTTCGACGTGAACTCGAATGCGCGGGCGCAGGTCTCCTCCTATTTCCGCTTTTTCCATAAGGAAATACGGCCGGTGCTGGCGGTACGCCAGCTGGTCACAGCCCATCCGAGCGGCAACAACAGACCTCACCTGGCGACATCGACGCTGAAATCATAAGGCTGCACCGCCTTGGCGCCGAAGGAGCGACTGAGATCGTTCCAGTAGCTGCGGTTGACGTTGACGTCGAGGGTGACGGGGCCTTGCCTCTCCGGCAGCCTGGCGCCCAGATCCTTGACGTCGATGGCAGCGCTGTTGGCGTTGGCGCCCGACAGTACGATCGTCTCCGTGCCCAAGGGCACGTTGACACCGCCGGGCGCGGGGCTCGCCGAGAGCGGCTCGCTTGATATGAGCTGGCCGTCTCGGCCGAGGAACTTGATATCGCAGGTCTGGCATTCGCCCTGCGTCCAGCCGGGATTGACCTTCAGTTCGACACGCGGCGGCAGCGAGCGGTCCTGGGCATAAGCGGCGCCGACGATGGAAAAAAGGCCGGAGACCGGCGGTTTGACCTCGATCGGCCTCGGGCTGGTTGAGCTGCCTTGCGCGGCCGCCATGATGAGGGCCGGCGCGCCGATGCCGAGAAGAAGCGCCTTTTGCAGCTGTTGTTCGCGATAGATCAGGGCGATTGCGGCGCCGATGATGAAGAAGACCGCGATGGCGCCGACCGCGCAGGCAACTGAGATCCACGGATTTGCCGTCGTCGTCAGCCATTTCTCCACGTCGCCGCTATAGAGCGCCTGCGCCTTGTCGACCAGACTGGGCGCCGTGCCTCCGAAACCTCCGACCATTGCGATGACGACCCTGCTCATGATCCCGATCCCCCTATCGATCTCAGTCGCGCCACTTTACCATAAATTGTATTTTAAAACCACGCGGCCTTTCCCTCGGATTGTTTTGCCGTCCCGTCATTTTTGATGTGTACTCCTCGCGAAATCGTCCTAATTCTGATGCGCCGGACGATGCATGATCTTTGAAGGAGAGCTTTCCATGTCTTCCATTTTCGATGTCGGCGTCATGAGCCGCCGCTCGCTGCTCGGCGGTCTCGCCGCCACCTCCGCCCTGGTTCTGCTGCACCCTTTCAGCGCGCGCGCCAATGCCAATCAGGCGCATCTCCGGCTGATGGAAACGACTGACATTCACGTCAACGTCTTCCCCTATGACTATTATGCCGACAAGCCGAACGACACGATGGGCCTTTCGCGCACCGGGACGATCATCGACAATATCCGTGCGGAAGCTGCCAACTCGCTGCTGATCGACAATGGCGACGTGCTGCAGGGCAATCCGATGGGCGACTACATGGCCTACCAGCACGGGATGAAGGACGGCGACGTCCATCCGGTGATCAAGGCGATGAACACGCTCGGCTATACCGTCGGGACGCTCGGCAATCACGAGTTCAACTACGGCCTCGACTTCATGTTCAAGGTCCTGTCGGGCGCGAACTTCCCCTTCGTCTGCGCCAACCTGACCAAGGGCCAGCTCGCTTCCGACCCGAAGCAGGACGAGCTCTTCTTCAAACCCTATGTCATCGTGGAAAAGCAGATCAAGGACGGCGCCGGCAAGGAGAGCCCGGTCAAGATCGGCTTCATCGGCTTCGTGCCGCCGCAGATCATGCTCTGGGACATCAAGAACCTCGAGGGCAAGGCGCAGACGCGTGACATCGTCGAAGCCGCCAAGGCCTGGGTTCCCGCCATGAAGGAAGCCGGCGCCGATATCGTCATCGCCCTCTCCCATTCCGGCATCGACGGAGCCACGCCGTCCGAAAAGATGGAAAACGCATCGCTGCATCTGGCCGCCGTCGAGGGGATCGATGCGATCTTCACCGGCCACCAGCATCTCGTCTTCCCCGGCCCGAAGAGCTGGGACGGCATCGCCAATGCGGATCCCGTCAAGGGCACGCTGCATGGCAAGCCCGCTGTGATGGCCGGCTTCTGGGGCTCGCATCTCGGCCTCATCGACCTGCTGCTCGAAAAGGACGGCAACAGCTGGAAGATCGTCGACTTCACCTCGGAAGCGCGGCCGATCTATCATCGCGACGACAAGAAGAAAGTCGTTGCCGACTACGCCGACAAGAAGGAAGTGGTCGAGGCCGCCAAATCAGAGCATGAGGCGACGCTCGCCTATGTCCGCACGCCCGTCGGCAAGACCTCCGCGCCGCTCTATTCCTATTTCGCGCTCGTCGCCGACGATCCTTCCGTGCAGGTCGTCAGCCAGGCCCAGACCTGGTACATCAAGCAGATGCTCGCCGACACCGAGTACAAGGACCTGCCGGTGCTTTCGGCCGCAGCTCCCTTCAAGGCCGGCGGACGCGGCGGCGCGGACTACTATACCGACGTTCCGGCCGGTGATATCGCCATCAAGAACGTCGCCGATCTCTATCTCTATCCGAACACGGTGCAGGCAGTCGCCATCACCGGCGCACAGGTGAAGAACTGGCTGGAAATGTCGGCCGGCATGTTCAATCACATCGCAGCCGGCTCGAAGGATGCGGCGCTGCTCAACAACGACTTCCCGTCCTACAACTTCGATGTCATCGACGGCGTGACCTACCAGATCGACCTGTCGCAGCCGCCGAAATATGACTCATCCGGCAAGCCGATCAATCCGGATGCCAACCGCATCCAGAATCTGGCCTTCGGCGGCAAGCCGATCGATCCCGCCCAGAAATTCGTCGTCGTCACCAACAATTACCGCGCCGGCGGCGGCGGTAATTTCCCGGAGATTGCCGCGGACAAGGTAATCTTCCAGGCGCCGGATACCAACCGCGACGTCATCGTCCGCTATGTCCACGACCAGGGCACGATCAATCCGTCGGCGGACGCGAACTGGACCTTCAAGCCGCTGCCGGGCACGACGGCGACGTTCGAGAGCGGCCCGAAGGCAAAGCAGTTCCTTGCCGCGGTCAAGAGCGTCAAGATCGAGGAAGCCGGCGAAGGAGCCGACGGCTTCTCGAAGTTCAGGCTCGTCCTGTAAGGGCAAGGCAATTTCGAGGAAGGCGCACTCGCGCCTTCCTCATTCGGCCGCAAGCGGGATTGCGGGCTCACGCAGTTCGGCGATGCGGGCGTGGAAATCCGCTTGGCTCGGGCAATGGGTAAGCCGCGAGCGGAACGCGTCGATCATCCAGGTGGCGGCAGGTCCGGGCGGATTGGCGAGCCGGCGCATCGAATAGATGGCATATTCTCCCTGCTCATAGGCATCCAGATCGAGATGGACGAGCGCGCCGCTGAGGAGATCGTCATGGATCAGGGAGGCCGGAAGGCCGCCCCAGCCGAGGCCAGCCTTGATGAGCTGATGCTTCGTGGCGATATCGCTGACGCGCCATGTCTTGTAGGACAGGACGTTGAAATCCCGCCCCTTCGTCAGGCCCGACGCGTCGGTGACGACGAGCTGCACTTCCTCGCGCACATCACCGAGCGTCAGCGGCCGGCCGAGCCCGGCCAGCGGGTGATTGCTGGCGGCAACCGGCAGCATGAAGGAATGACCGATCCGCTCGGTGACGACCGAATCGTCCTGCTTCAG
The DNA here is from genome assembly GCF_002211285.1 of Rhizobium sp. R635. GTDB lineage: Bacteria > Pseudomonadota > Alphaproteobacteria > Rhizobiales > Rhizobiaceae > Rhizobium. The sequence goes on from NZ_LOKX01000002.1 coordinate 166,027, forward strand.
GACCGCGCCGCCGATCCCGATCGTCGCCTTGCCGCTCAAAACCAGATCCATCACCATTCCGAGCTCGCCGACGTTGAGGTTCAGGGAAACGGACGGAAACATCTCGCGGAATTCGTGGAGCACATCCACCACGGCTTTTGACGGCACCATGACGCTGATGGCGACGGAAACCTCGGCTTCGAGCCCTTCCTTCAGGCTCTTGACCCGCGCCCGCATGACCTGCAGGTCGCCGAGAATTCGGCGCGCATCTTCCAGCATCGCCTTGCCCGCTTCCGTCAGCTTCGGCTGTCGGGCGCCGGAACGCTCGAAAAGCGGCATCTCAAGCTGGGCTTCCAGATTGGCGATCGTATAGCTGACGACCGACTGCGCGCGGTTCAGCACGCGCGAAGCGGCCGAGAAGCTGCCGGTCTCGGCAACGGTCAGAAACACCTGCAATTGATCCAGAGTCGGGTTCGGAAGCATCTTCCATCCATTCCATCGATAATTTTGATCGACATTATCTCCGTTTTTTCGATAGCTGGCCAGCCTTATTTTCCTCCTCGACACTGCGGCTCACCTCCCAACACCGGGCCGTCCCGTTCAATTCGAAAGGAAATGCACCATGTCGTCCATCCTTCTTCTGACGTCCAGCCCGCGTGCCGAATCGCTCTCGACGCCGATCGCCGCCGATCTCGCCGAAAAGCTGAAAAACCAGAAGCCGGGCAGCGCTCTCGTCCGCCGCGACCTCGCCGCCAACCCGCTGCCGCATATCGACGACCTCTTCACCGGCGCGATCCGCAAGCCGGCCGAAGCTCGCACCGCCGAAGAAATCGCAGCCATCAAGACCTCCGACGAACTCGTCGCCGAACTGTTTGCTGCCGACACGATCGTCATCAGCACCGGCCTTATCAACTTCAACATCTATTCGTCGCTGAAGACCTGGATCGATAACGTCGCTCGCGCCGGCGTGACCTTCAAGTACACGGAAAGCGGCCCGGTCGGCCTCCTGACCGGCAAGAAGGTTTATGTCGTGCTCACCTCGGGCGGCGTCTACTCGCAGGGACCGGCCGCTCCTCTGAACCACGCCGTTCCGTACCTGAAGTCGGTTCTCGGCTTCCTCGGCATCACCGATGTCGAAACCATCTATGTCGAGGGCCTCGCCTTCGGTCCGGAAGCCGCTGAAAAGGCCATCGACGCAGCCAAGTCGCGCGTCCAGGAAATCGCGCTCGCCGCCTGATCGGCTTTCGAATCTTTTGTGGAACGGCCGGCTTTCGCCGGCCGTTGTCATTTATCGATATTGGCGACAAAATCCCGGATCGTCGCCAGGATTTCGGCCGAGAGAGCTTCGTCCAGGGAAATCCTGGCAAGGCCGACGCCACCTGCCATCATCGCGAAAGCCATGATCGCCTTTCGTCGTCTTTCCCCCTCATCCGTTCCCGCAGCCTTGCTGGCCAAAGCCTCGAAATTGCGTTCGAGCCGCTCCGTCGCAATGCCCCGCGCCTTCTCGCCGCTGCGAGCGATATCAGAGGTCAGCGCGGCAAAGGGGCAGCCTTCGCCGGGATTGTCGCGGTGATAGGCGCTGACATAGCGATCGGCCACATCGGCAGCCGTCATCTTCGCCGGGTCCACGCCCTCGGCTTCCAGCCCGCGCCCCCACGAATCGAAGGCGGACCCGATCGCCTCGGCGACCAGATCGTCACGGGAGGCAAAGTGCTTGTAGAAGCCGCCGACGGTCAGCCCGGCTTCCTTCATCAGGTCGGCGACGCCGATGCCCTCAAGCCCCTCCTCGCGCAGCCGCTTTGATGCGGTTTCGACGATCTTCTCATGCGTCTTCTGTTTTTCCAGCTGCGAACGACCCATCGCAATTCTCCTGGGAGTGCCTCTTGACTCAAAAAGATTACAGTCATAATCCTTATAGATAACGATCATAATCCAGATCGTTGTCATTTCCAAGAGGAGCATGAATCATGCGTCTAAGAAACAAGGTCGCCCTGATTACCGGCGGTAACAGCGGCATCGGTCTTGCGACCGCCAAGGTCTTCATCGATGAGGGCGCCAGGGTCGTCATCACCGGCCGCAATCCGGAAACGCTCGCTGCCGCCGAAAAGACGCTCGGCGCCGGCGTTTTGGCGTTGCAGGTCGATGTCACCGATGCCGCCGCCACCGAAAAGGCCTTCGCGGAAGCCGCCGCAAAGGTCGGCAAGTTCGACATCGTCTTCGCCAATGCCGGCATCGGCGGCGCGACACCGCTCGGTGACACCTCGCCGGAGCAGTTCAACCGGATCATCACCACCAATCTGACAGCGGTCTTCTTCACCGTGCAGGCGGCCCTGCCGTATCTCAATGACGGCGGTTCCGTCATCCTCAACGGTTCGGTGCATGCCGTGCTCGGAGCTCCCGGCTGGTCCGCCTATGCGGCCACCAAGGCGGCGGTCCGGGCGATGACGCGCAACATGGCGTCAGAACTCGCGCCGCGCGGCATCCGCGTCAACCAGGTCACTCCAGGCGCCACGAAGACGCCGATCTGGTCGCCGATGGCGCCAACGGAAGACGCAATGTCGGTGCTCGAGACCCGTATGGGCGGCCTCAGCCCGCTTGGCCGCATGAGCGAAGCCGACGAAATCGCCAAGGCAGCGCTCTATCTGGCCTCTGACGATTCAGCCAATGTCACCGGCATCGAAATCACTGTCGACGGCGGCATGACGAGCGCGCCCTCCGGCGCCAAGATCTTCCGCGCTGCCTGAACAAGCAGGGCCGGGCAAGTCGAACCTGTCCGGCCCCGCGAATGCTCCGCCTTAGCTTACATGGATTGCACGATGGGCAACCCGAAACAGGACGATCCCAAAATTCAGCATGGCAAGCAGGAGCAACACGTACAGCATGGTCTGAATGCCTGATGAAACGATGAGTTTGCCGGCGATCAGCGGAAAACCGAAGACGCCGATGAAATAGGCCAGCGAGAATAGCAGCAGCGATTGCGGCATGAGGCCGGCCGGCGCTTCATTTGCGGCAAGGCCGTTGATGACGGAATAGGTCAGCCCATATCCCAGCCCCAGCATCGCCGCCGCCCCCAGATAGACCAGATGACTCGATGTCACCGTCAGGAACAGCGCGATCGATGCCAGCGTCAGGCTCGTCAGAACCAGAAGCGAATAGAACGGGTCTCTCTTGACCACATATCCCGCCACGAACAACCGGCTCAAGATGGCGGAGGACATGAAACCAATGAAGAAAAGCGAGTAGTCGAACCCATGCGCCTTGGCGTAGCTGGTCTGAAAGCTGGACAATCCGCCGAAAATCGCGCCGCCGATGCCGACCATGACGATGGAGTACATAGCCCGAGAAGCGATCACCTGGCGCGCCGCGCCAAACGAGATCTTATTGACATGGGGCAAAATCTTGCCGGCATTGGTCAGCCTGATGTGGAGCAGGAAGTAAAGTGCGCCGCCGGCAAGGCTGGAAAGGGACGCAAACATGAAGGCCGTCTCGATCGGCATGGACCAGCCGGTAGCAAAACGGCCGATGATCGGGCCAGCGCCGATGCCCGACATCATCGATCCGGAAAGCAGCGCAAAAAACCTGATCCGGTGCTCCGGCTCGACGATCGCGGCGACCAGCAAGGGGCCGAGCGCATAGAATGTGCCCCAGCCTATCCCGAGAATGAAACCGACGGCCATCAGGCTCAATCCCGCTGACGGGACCATGGCAAATCCCAAGCCGGATGCAGCAAGAAACAGCCCGGAAAACGCCACTGCCCGCGCAGAGCCGATGGCATCCGCGATGTGACCGGACAGGATGACGAGAATGACGGTGCTGACGGTCGCCGCCGAGATGATCAGACCGGCCAGCGCCTCGTCCCCGCCCCGCTGGCCCACCAGCATGGGGATCAGGAAGGTTACGCCATAGGCGATCGAAAGGAGAAACCCTCCGATACACAAAACGGCAAATTCGCCGCCATCGACCCGCTGCTGTGCAACCGCATCACTCATGTTTCCAAGCCCCTCGCAAGACAATTCATCGGAATGTGCGGCAATGGAGATCACGTTTGTATTTTCCTAACAAGCCGTTTTCATCTTGTCCGTAACCTATTGAAAAAACGACATTCATAGGGAATACATTTCTGTTTATTCAACATCGTCAACACGATGGCGAGCACTCCATCCGATCGACATGCTGGAGGGGCGACTCGTCCGCTCCCTTGCTGGGGCGGCGCGCCGTACTTGGAAGAATATCTATGGGCTGGCGGGGTTGCTGCCAAATGGGAAGCTTACCGGGGCAAGGCAAGCTTGCACGGGCAAGACGAGCTTGCCTGGGCAAGACGAGCTTGCCTGGGCTAACCGAGCCTCACCACGCCGGAACGGCCGACGACGCAGTTGCGGCCGCTCTTCTTGGCTGCATAGAGCCTGCCGTCGGCCGCCGAGAGCACCGTGGTGAAGCTGCTACCGTCCTCATCGGCGGTGGCAACGCCGATGCTGACCGTCACCGGCGTGTCATCCGGCGTCTTGACGCTGGTCGCGATCGTCCAGCGCAGACGCTCGGCAAGCAGCAGCCCTTCCTCATGGTTCGTACCGGGGCAGACGGCGACGAACTCTTCGCCGCCGAAGCGGAAGATACGGTCGCTGGAGCGCAGCGTCGTGCCCAGCCGAGTGGCGATCGCCTTCAGCACCTCATCGCCCTGTAGATGACCGTAGCCGTCATTGACGTCCTTGAAGTGGTCGGCATCGATGATGAGGACGGTGGCGGATAGTCCCTGCCTCAACGCCTCGCCGACCATCAACGGCGCTTCCAGCTCCATGCGGGTACGATCGTAGACGCCGGTGAGCATGTCGCGGCCGGTGCGTTCCAGAAGATCGTTGTAGCGCTCGCGGAAGGTCAGGTCGCCGAACACGTCGCTGATGGATCGGGCGGAGGCGTCCGCGCCGACGCGACGGATGTGATATTCGTAGATCGCAAACATTGCCGCATAGAGGCAGACGGCAAGCATCTTCGCCTTCCAGCCGCCCCAGAATACGGCGGTCGGCACGTCCAGGAAGTAATGCAGCGCGGCGAAAAAGCCGACCTGATCGAAGGTCAGCAGCGCAAAGCCCGAGATCATGAAACGCAGAACGACACGCCGGCGGAAAAAATCCCCGAGCTTTTCGTAGAGCAGGATGATGCCGAGCGAATCGATATAGAGTAGCGCCGTGCCCCAGATCATCAGCCAGCCCATCTCCTTGAGGAAATCGACGTCGGGCGTGTGGCCCGCCGACATCTGCAGCGGCTGATGTATCTGCAGCACCCAGGCGATACCGACCGTTAGGAGATTGCCGAGGAAGAGGCCGTAGATCGGCTGGCGCACCGTCGCGGCATCCTCCTGCAGATAGAGCATCAGGATCATCATCAGCTTGCCGGAGAAGAAGACGGATGAGCCGGGCGACACGTCTCCGAACGGCAGCGAGACGTAGAAGACCGCCGCCAGATAGGTTTCCATGAAATGCATGACGCCGAGCGCCGTCAGAAAAACCCCGAGGCCGAGCCGGTGGCGAAAATGCAGCAGCGTCACCATCAGCACGAAATAGGCGACCGCTTCGACGACGAAGAGAGCGAGGTTGAGCGTCGCCATTACGACATCCCGGCTTCCGGCGGGCGCTGCCAGCCCCCTGCCGGCGTGGCGATCGCGGCGGCGGTTCCTGTGGTCGATCGTCCGAAAAAGTGAAACACGAGGGCAGCCCTGCAAATCCTGCAGGCGGCATCTTTCACCGCAATCCTTTAAGATTAGGTATGCAAGATCACGCGGCTCGGATGAGCAGCCGGCTCATAGGCTTGAAAAGCAAGGAAATTTCCGGCCGGTACGATCCCGATCCCATCCGGGATCGCGATTTCAGACCTGGCGAACCTTCTCGCCGTCGCCAAAAAGCGACGAACCGTGCTGATCGATGATCTGCTGCGCCTTGCGCACCGTGCATTCGATCGCATCATCGGAGGAGGAAAACATGTCGGCGCGGATGAAATTGCGCACCAGCACCTCGTCGCCGACCTTCTTTTCGATGCGGCCGGCAAGGCGATACTGGCCACCTTCCTTGCGTGGTTCGGCATAGATCGTGCAATCGGCGTAAAGCTGCGGCTCGCCGGAAGGACCTGCCGCTTCCGCAGCCGGTTTGCCGCCGCCGGAGAACATCGAAATGATATTTGAAATGAACGAAGCCATGAGCCGTCTCTAGCACGGCGGCGGCGCAATCGCCAAGTCAAATGATCAGGTTGGCGAGGATCTCGTTTTCGGTGATGTCCTCGTAACCCATGCCCGCAGCTTCGAAATTTGCGACCAGCCGGGCGAAATTGTCCGGCGCCTTCGTTTCGATGCCGATCAGGATCGAGCCGAAATTGCGCGCCGATTTCTTCAGATATTCGAAGCGGGCGATATCGTCGTCGGGGCCGAGCAGATTGAGGAAATCCCGAAGCGCGCCGGGACGCTGGGCAAGCCGCAGGATGAAGTATTTCTTCAGCCCTGCGTAACGCATGGCTCTTTCCTTCACGTCAGGCAGACGCTCGAAATCGAAATTGCCGCCGGAGACGACGGCGACGATCGTCCTGCCGCGGATCGCTTGGGCGTCCATCGCGGCGATCGCCGTCAGCGACAGCGCGCCTGCCGGCTCCAGCACGACACCCTCGACGTTCAGCATCTCCTGAATGGTGACGCAGATGGCATTTTCCGGCATCAGCCGCACCTGCTCGGCCGGAAAATCGCGGAGTGCCGCAAAGTTCAGGTCGCCGATGCGAGCCACCGCGGCGCCATCGACGAAATTATCGACCTTGGCAAGCGTCGTCACCTCCCCCGCCTCGATGCTGCGCCTCAAGCTCGGCGCACCAGCGGGCTCGGCGAAGACGAAGGCGGATTTCGGCACGGTGCCGTCGAGATAACCGGTGATGCCGGCGGCAAGGCCACCGCCGCCGACCGGCAGGACGACCATGTCGGGCACTGCTCCCTGCGGCAGTTGCTGCATGATTTCGGCTGCGACCGTCGCCTGCCCCTCGATGATATCGGCATGGTCGAAGGGCGGCACCATGACGCCGCCGACTGCCTCCACGTGCTCGCGCGCCGCCTGGTAGCACTGGTCGAAAAAGTCGCCGAACAGCCGGATGGTGATGAATTCGGCGCCGAACATGCGGGTCTTGTCGATCTTCTGCTGCGGCGTCGTCACCGGCATGAAGACAACGCCCGGCACGCCGAAATGGCGGCAGACATACGCAAAGCCCTGGGCATGATTGCCGGCCGAGGCGCAGACGAAGGTCTTGGCCGAAGCGCCCTGCCCGATCGCCTTGCGGAAGAAGTTGAAGGCGCCGCGGATCTTGTAGGAGCGTACCGGCGACAGGTCTTCCCGCTTCAGCCAGATATCGGCCCCGCAACGGGCAGAGAGATGATCGTTGAGCTGCAGCGGCGTTGCCGGAAAGAGGCTGCGCATTGCCTGTTCGGCGCTTTCGACATCAAGTCTCGTCACGGGCGTGGTCCAATTTTACATTTAGCCACCCCGCTATCGCACAGCCCGGCCGGCAAAAGAAAGCCCGTTTCGCCCGCTTGCGGTTCGTTCGCGACCGGTTCCCGCCCCGGAGCGATCTCACTCGCCGAAAGGCTTTCTTAAACCAATCGCGAAATTGGCGGCACATGAACTGATTTTAACTGTCAATGAAAGGGCCGGCCATTAATATGAGGCCATGACGACACTCAAATTCGCAAGACCGCTCGCCTGGCTCCTGCTCGCCTCGATCATCTTCATGACCGTCTCGCCCATCGGGTTGAGGCCGGAAACCGTGACGACCGTCAATACCGACCGCGCCGGCGCCTATGTGGTCCTCGGGCTCGCCTTTGCGCTTGCCTATCCGAAACAATGGAAAACGGTGGCGGCGCTACTGATCGTCGGCGCTGTCGCCATTGAATATCTGCAATATTTCGCGCCGACCCGCCATGCGCGCCTGCATGATGCCGGCATCAAGGCAGTGGGCGCCGCCATCGGGCTCGTGGCCGGCTGGGTGATCAACAAATGGCGCGAGGCGAGAGCGCTTCCGCTGGCAGAACAGTAATTATCGTCAGCAACGGACCACGTACAATCCCGAAGATCGATTCGGGATCGTGCGGATTGAAACGTGATAGATCGTCCTTAGCGCGTCTTCCTGGGATGCGCTAAGGACGATCTAGAAACCGCGCAGTTGAACCGCCCAGAAGAACAGCGATATCGCGGCCATCGCAGTTCCCAGAACAAGCGCGGCACTGGTTTTGAAGATCCGGATGCGCCGAGTCTTAGTCCCACTCCAATCGTAAACCATCGCCTTACTCCCACAAGACAACACTTACTCAACCGTCGCGGCGCAATGCTTGCACCGAAAATGCCTTTGTCAAGCGATAACCCGCCTTTATGCACAATATACAGGCATATTCAATAGCAGCCTATTCAAATGGGATTATGAAGGTGGTGCGGGCGACGGGGATCGAACCCGTACAGCCAAGGCCGAGGGATTTTAAGTCCCTTGCGTCTACCAGTTTCGCCACGCCCGCTTGCTGCGTTTTCAATATCTTGCGTCATTGGCGATGGGAAGAGCCGCGAGGCGTAAAAATCATGCCTCATTCGAACGCATTGGGCGGCTGTTTGCAAAGCGGCCGAAGGACGCTACCTATTTGCGAGCTTCACATCACGGAACATCCCATGAGCCACGACATCGTCACCGCCGCCATGCTCGCCATCGGCGACGAGCTTCTTTCCGGACGCACCAAGGACAAGAATATCGGCCATCTCGCCGATCTGCTCACCCTTTCCGGCATCGACCTCAAGGAGGTGCGCATCGTCGCCGACGAAGAGGAGGCGATCGTCGAGGCGCTGAACGCGCTTCGCGGCAAATATGATTACGTCTTCACGTCAGGCGGCATCGGGCCGACGCATGACGACATCACGGCCGATGCCATCTCCAAGGCTTTCGGCGTGCCCTGCGAACACGACGACGCGGCAATGGCGCTGCTTGCCGATATGTACAAGCGCCGCGAAATGGAGTTCACCGAGGCGCGCCAGCGCATGGCGCGCATGCCGCGGGGTGCGGCTCATATCGCCAATCCCGTCTCGACGGCGCCGGGCTTCATCATCGGCAACGTCTATGTCATGGCCGGCGTGCCGCAGGTCTTCCAGGCGATGGTCGACAACGTGCTGCCGACGCTTCGGACCGGCACGCCCGTGCTTTCGCTGGCGATCGCCTGCCCTTACGGCGAAGGCGAGATCGGCACGCCGCTGACGGCGATCCAGAAAGCGCATCCGGAAACCAGCATCGGTTCCTACCCCAGATATGTCGGCCAGAAATTCTTCACCGAGATCGTCGTGCGCGGCCGTTCGCAGGCGGTGATCGATGCGGCCGGCGCCGAGGTGCAGGCGATGATCGAGACCATCCGCCGGAGGAAGGATATCGCCGAAAATCATTCCGCCGAGGCTTAGGAGAGCCGGCCATCCTTGATTGACATCAAGGAACTGGAGAAGGGTCCGGTGCATTCCTTTCCTCGCGCAAACCATTTCAGCGCAAGGAGAATTGATATGTCCTACAAAACCATTCTCGCCATTCTCGATACGGCGGACAATAGCGGCGCCGTTGCCGATTTCGCCTTTGCCATCGCCGCCGAAAGCGGCGCCCATGTGATCGGCCTTCATGCCGAAACCATCTCCGCCGTGCCGCTGGTGGCGCCGATGGAAATTCCCGACCCCGTCGCCGTGCAGGCGCTGCAGGACATGGCGCACAGCGAAACGGTCGCGGTGGAGCGCATCTTCCGGGAGAAAGCGGCCGCAGCCGGCGGCTCTTCCGAGTGGCGCAGCTTCGCCACATCAACCGGCTACGGCTCCTCGCCGCTGCTCGAAAGCGCCCGCAGCGCCGATCTGCTGATCGCCTCGCAGGCCGATCCCGCCAAACCCTCCGACAGCCACGTCGACGTCAACAGCTTCCTCTTCGAGACCGGCCGGCCGGTGCTGATGATCCCCTATATCATTCGCCAGCCCAAGCCGATCAAGCGTGTGCTGATCGCCTGGAACGGCTCGAAGGAGGCGGCACGCGCGACCTTCGACGCGCTGCCGATCCTGAAAGCGGCCGACGAGGTGGAAATCTTTTCAGTCGATCCGGCCGAAACGGCGCTGCAATCGCCGTTGACGGCAGGCGCCGAGATCGCCGCCACGCTTGCCCGTCACGGGGTAAAGGCGACGCTTTCCACGGCGGAGAGTATCGACAAGCACACGTCTGATGTCATCGAGAACCGGCTTTCCGACAGCAGCATCGATCTTCTCGTCATGGGCGCCTACACGCATTCCTGGCTCTGGCAGACGATCTTCGGGGGCACGACGAAAACCGTGCTGCAATCGATGACGGCGCTGACCCTGTTGTCGCGATAACCGTTGCTCTTGCGTTTTGCCGGCAAATCCCGCTAATTGCGGCGACCGATGACGGCTTCGCGCCTCGGCACAGCTCGCGCGCTGCAGCTCGCGATCTCGCGCAGCAGCATCTCGCGCGATTTCCCGTTTTGCCGATCGCCGCGTCAAGCCCGTCCGGTCGCCGGTAAACGGCGTGTCGTTTCCATCATGCCGCGGAGCAGCCCGATGTCCCTTCCCGATAAAGCCTTTCCCGTTTCCTGGGATCAGTTCCACCGCGATGCGCGTGCGCTTGCCTGGCGCCTTGCCGGCCTCGGCCAAACCTTCAAGGCGATCGTCTGCATCACTCGCGGCGGCCTCGTTCCGGCCGCGATCATTTCGCGCGAACTGAACATCCGGCTGATCGAGACTGTCTGCGTCGCCTCCTATCATGATTATGTGAACCAGGGCGACATGGTGCTGCTCAAGGGGATCACGCCCGAGCTGACCGAAAATGACGGCGAAGGCGTGCTCGTCATCGACGACCTGACGGATACCGGCAAGACCGCGGCACAGGTGCGCGCCATGCTGCCGAAGGCGCATTTCGCCTGCGTCTACGCCAAGCCGAAGGGCGTGCCGACCGTCGACACATTCGTCACCGAGGTCAGCCAGGATACCTGGATCTATTTCCCCTGGGACATGGGTTTCACCTATCAGGAGCCGATCGCCAAGGGCGCACGCTGACCGCCGCCGGCAGCGGCGCGTGATCCTCGCAATTACCACTTGAAATTGTTCCAGATTTTGTCCGCGGGGTTGCCTGATTCCGCTACCGGGATTCCCGCACCTATTTTATTTTCTTCTCATAGACGCGGTGGTTTGAGAATCGTGTCAGGTTGCGCTTAAAACGTGCAAACTGTTGATGCGATACGGGGAAGCAAAATGGCGCGGTGGGGGCATCTCGGAGCAATTCTGTCGGTCGGGCTGGCGGCATGTGTTTTTCCCGCCCACGCCGAACCTGCCTATGTGCCCCTCGTGCGCGACTATGTCGAACAGCGGATCAGGCCCTTGGTCGAGACGCCGCTGGTGCTGAGCGCCATTGCCGAGCAGAATGCGAAGTTCGTCAATGTCAGCGAAATGGATATGCGGGTTCTCGACGAAGCCTACCGGTCGGAGATCGGTCAGGACCACCTGCAGATGGTCAAGCTGCTGCTCGACAAATCGGTCTCGCACTACCTGAAGGCCAGGCAGGACGCTTCGCAAGGGGCGATCGTCGAATTTTTCGTCACGGACGCGCATGGGCTGAATGTCGGGCAGAGCATCATCACCGCCGACTACTGGCAGGGCGACGAGGAGAAATACCTCAAAACCTTCGCCAACGGCTCCCGCGAGATCTTCATCGACCGGGCGGAACGCAACGAATCCACGCAGATGCTCGAAACCCAGGCGAGCTTCGTCGTCCTCGACGAAGCGGACAGGCCGATCGGCGTGGCGATCGTCACCATCGCCATCGATGCGCTCTGAAGGCGCTCGCAGGCGGGGCGAATCGGTATGCGCATTTGCATCGAAAACGCCATCACAAGATTTGCCGCAAGGCGCTTTTTTGCTGCCGCGCCGTTTTCCTTAGCCGGCAGCGCCTGCAAGCCATTGTAATTTCAACATTCCCCGGCTTTCCCCAATCTCCACAGGCGCATCCACAATATGTTGTGGTTACCATTCAATTAAGAGCCAGCCCTTGACGGAATCACCTGTTTCAAACTTTATTGTGACTGATGTTGCGGCGGCGACAGGACCGGAGGTAACGAGCCCGGTTCCCTTTTGAAAAACAGGACGCAGAATCAGGGTTTTGCACCGGGAGCGGTTCAGGCCCGACAGGATTTTTGCGCGGTTTTCAGCCTCCAAAAAAAGCGGCGTCGGGACTGGCGATAATAAGCTGTTAATACTATATTTAGCGTTTGCAGCCACCATCACCACAAGATACAGGAAGACATCTCTCCGGATGACACCCCTGTCACAATACGGAAACGAGGCTGGCTGCACGACGACAATCTGCCGCCGGATAGGAAATTTGCGCCCCGGGGACGGGCGCCAACGCGAGGTCAAGACTATGCGCATCGAACGTCGTTTCACGAAGGCCGGCCAAGGCGCCTATGCGGATATCGAATTCCGCAAGGCGACGAGCGAGATCAAGAACCCGGATGGGTCGATCGTCTTCCGCCTCGAGAATATCGATGTCCCCGCGCAGTTCTCGCAGGTCGCCACCGACGTTCTGGCGCAGAAGTATTTCCGCAAGGCCGGCGTTCCCACCCGTCTGAAGAAGGTCGAGGAAAACGACGTTCCTTCCTTCCTGTGGCGCTCCGTTCCCGATGATGCCGCGCTGAAGAACCTGCCGAAGGAGGAGCAGACCGGCTCCGAAATCGATGCGCGCCAGGTCTTCGATCGTCTCGCCGGCACCTGGACTTATTGGGGCTGGAAGGGCGGCTATTTCTCTTCGGAAGAAGATGCGGCAGCCTTCAAGGACGAGCTTGCCTATATGCTCGCCACCCAGCGCGTCGCGCCGAACTCCCCGCAGTGGTTCAACACCGGCCTGCACTGGGCCTATGGCATCGACGGCCCCGGCCAGGGCCATTTCTACGTCGACCCCTTCACCGGCAAGCTGACCAAGTCCAAGTCCGCCTACGAGCATCCGCAGCCGCATGCCTGCTTCATCCAGTCCGTCGAAGACGACCTCGTCAACGAAGGCGGCATCATGGATCTCTGGGTGCGTGAAGCCCGCCTCTTCAAATACGGCTCCGGCACCGGCTCCAACTTCTCCATGCTGCGCGGCGAAGGCGAAAAGCTTTCCGGCGGCGGCCGCTCCTCCGGCCTGATGAGCTTCCTGAAGATCGGCGACCGCGCCGCCGGCGCCATCAAGTCTGGCGGCACGACGCGCCGCGCCGCCAAGATGGTTGTCGTCGACATCGACCATCCCGATATCGAGGAATACATCAACTGGAAGGTTAAGGAAGAGCAGAAGGTCGCGGCCCTCGTCACCGGCTCCAAGATCGTCGCCAGGCACCTGAAGGCGATCATGAAGGCCTGCTTCAATTGCGAAGGCGGCGATAGCGGCGATTGCTTCGACCCGGCCAAGAACCCTGCCCTGAAGCGCGAGATCCGCGCCGCCAAGAAGGACCAAGTTCCGGAAAACTACGTCCAGCGCGTCATCCAGTTCGCCCGCCAGGGCTACAAGGATCTCGAATTCAAGACCTACGACACGGACTGGGATTCGGAAGCCTACCTCACGGTATCGGGCCAGAACTCCAACAACTCCGTCTCGATCAAGGACGACTTCCTGCGCGCCGTCGAGAATGACGGCGAATGGAAGCTGACCGCCCGCAAGGACGGCCGGGTGATGAAGACGCTGAAGGCGCGCGATCTCTGGGAAACGATTTCCTATGCCGCCTGGGCTTCGGCCGATCCGGGCATCCACTTCAACACGACGATGAACGACTGGCACACCTCGCCGGCCGGCGGCCCGATCCGCGGCTCGAACCCGTGCTCGGAATACATGTTCCTCGACGACACGGCCTGCAACCTCGCTTCGCTGAACCTCTTGCAGTTCAAGGACAAGGCCACCAAGCGCATCAACATCGGCGATTACGAACATGCCGTTCGCCTGTGGACCGTCGTGCTCGAAATCTCGGTCATGATGGCGCAGTTCCCGTCGAAGCGCATTGCCGAACTCTCCTACGAATACCGCACGCTCGGCCTCGGCTACGCCAATATCGGCGGCCTGCTGATGTCATCGGGCATTCCCTACGACTCCACCGAGGCCCGCGCCATCGCCGGTTCGCTGACGGCTGTTATGACCGGCATCTGCTATGCGACCTCAGCCGAAATCGCTGGCGAACTCGGCCCCTTCCCGAACTTCGCACCGAACCGCGAGAGCATGCTGCGGGTCATCCGCAACCATCGCCGCGCCGCTTACGGCGAAACCTCCGGCTATGAGGCGCTGTCGATCGATCCGGTGGCGCTGATCCATTCGGAAAACCCGGACCAGGATCTTGCCGCCCATGCCAAATCGGCCTGGGACAAGGCGCTCGAACTCGGCGAAAAGCACGGCTACCGCAATGCCCAGGTTTCGGTCATCGCGCCCACCGGCACGATCGGCCTCGTCATGGATTGCGACACCACGGGCATCGAGCCCGACTTCGCCCTCGTCAAGTTCAAGAAGCTCGCCGGCGGCGGCTACTTCAAGATCATCAACCGCGCCGTGCCCGAAGCGCTGCGCACGCTCGGCTATTCGGAAAGCCAGATCGCCGAGATCGAGGCCTATGCCGTCGGCCACGGCAACCTGAACCAGGCGCCGGCGATCAACCCGTCGACGCTGAAGGCCAAGGGCCTGACCGACGAGAAGGTGGAAGCCGTCAACGCGGCGCTGAAGAGCGCCTTCGACATCAAGTTCGTCTTCAACCAGTGGACGCTCGGCGCCGACTTCCTGAAGGAGACGCTGAAGGTTTCCGACGAGCAGCTCTCCGACATGAGCTTCAACCTGCTCGACCATATGGGCTTCTCGAAGAAGGACATCGAAGCCGCCAACATCCATGTCTGCGGCGCGATGACGCTGGAAGGCGCGCCCTTCCTCAAGGCCGAGCATCTGCCGGTCTTCGATTGCGCCAATCCCTGCGGCAAGATCGGCAAGCGCTACCTCTCGGTAGAAAGCCATATCCGCATGATGGCGGCTGCCCAGCCCTTCATCTCCGGCGCGATTTCCAAGACGATCAACATGCCGAACGAGGCGACCGTCGAGGATTGCAAGAACGCCTATATGCTCTCCTGGAAGCTCGGCCTGAAGGCGAACGCCCTCTACCGTGACGGCTCGAAGCTCTCGCAGCCGCTCAACGCCTCGCTGATCGAAGACGAGAACGACGAGGATGCGCTGGAGGAACTGCTGCAGGCGCCCGTCGCCGCCCAGGCCGTCACCGTCACCGAGAAGATCATCGAACGGGTGATCGAGCGTGTTTCGCGTGAACGCGAGAAGCTGCCGAACCGCCGCCAGGGCTACACCCAGAAGGCCGCCGTCGGCGGACACAAGGTCTATCTCAGAACCGGCGAATTCGGCGACGGCCGCCTCGGCGAGATCTTCATCGACATGCACAAGGAAGGCGCTGCCTTCCGTGCGATGATGAACAACTTCGCCATCGCCATCTCGCTCGGCCTGCAATATGGCGTGCCGCTCGAAGAATATGTCGAGGCCTTCACCTTCACCAAGTTCGAGCCGGCCGGCATGGTCATCGGCAATGATGCGATCAAGAACGCCACCTCGATCCTCGACTACGTCTTCCGCGAACTCGCCGTCTCCTATCTCGGCCGGCACGATCTCGCGCATGTCGATACGTCTGATTTCTCGAACACGGCACTCGGCAAGGGCATCCAGGAAGGCAAGACCAACCTGCTCTCCACCGGCTGGACCCGCGGCTACAAGCCGACGCTGGTATCCGGCACCGGCAGCGAACGCCAGGCGGGCGAACCCAAGGGTGCCGCCACCGCCGCCCCTGCCCGCGCCGCCTCCACCGGCACCGTGACCGCCTTTGCCGGCAGCGCTGCCCGCAAGCTGGAGCCGACGGTTGCCATCTCCACCTCCGAGATCGTCGCCTTCAAGCGCGATTACGAGGAGCGCGCCAAGGAATTGGCGGAAGAGATCGCCGAAGAGGTGACCGAGGAAATCACCAGCGACGCAACGGCCCTCTTCTCCGACAAGGCCGCAGCCGACGCCGCCTCGGCCAAGACGGAAGCCAAGAAGATGGAAGCCGAACGCCGCCAGCGCTCGATCATGCAGGGGTATACGGGCAACATGTGCTCGGAGTGCCAGAACTTCACGATGGTGAGGAATGGGACTTGCGAGAAGTGCGATACTTGTGGGGCTACGAGTGGGTGCAGCTGAGCAGGCTTATCAGATCCAGCGCCAGGTCTAGCCACCCACCGCTAAACTAAATTCTCCAGCGTAGTTTAGCCGATTACAATATGAAGCGCCGTCACGGTATAGACGGGCGGCGCTTCTTCGGAGCTAGGATCATGTCGGAGTGTGGCTGTGCATTTTGTCGCGATGAAATAGAATTTAGCTTGCCGCCAGATTTACTAGATAGACTGGTGGCGGGTCGATGCGTCATATTCGCAGGCGCAGGAATAAGCACTGAGAACCGCACTCATTGCAAAACTACGTTTTACGAACAGATCCAGGCAGAGATGAATATCTCTGATTCAAGTTTAGACTTTCCAACCTTAATGACCAAGTATTGCGACCGGGTTGATGGGAGAATTAATCTCATAAAAAAGATACGAGAGCGGATAGAATATTTTCGTTCGTTCCGCGGATTTTATGTCCCAATGACTCGTTTTCATAGAGCGTTACGACCGCTTTATATGATTGAGGACGTGATTACGACAAATTGGGACGACTTCTTTGAGGAAGAAAGCGGGCTTCGTCCGTTTGTGTACGACCAAGACTTGCCATTTATTGAAAGCTCCGCTCGACGAATAGTCAAAATACACGGATCAATAAGCAACGCCGGTTCAATCGTCGCAACGAAAGATGACTACAACCAAGCGTTACGCAGATTAGAAAAGGGTGCCCTTGGAGCATACCTCAAGACATTACTTGCTACAAAAACAATCATATATATCGGATACTCCCTACGAGATTCGAATTATCTTTCCATAATAAAGTCACTCAGCAAGATTATGGGGAAATTCTCTCGCTCTGCCTATTTTGTATCACCAAATATAGACCGTGATTATCTAAAGTCGACTGGCTTGAATCTTATTCCCATAGAAACGGACGGATCGTTTTTTCTTGAGCAACTGCGGATACACATCAATCGCAAGCTCTGCGAGCAACACCAAATAATAGATGATGAGCGATTTGATTTTTGCGAAGAATTCCTCCTCTATGTCAATGAGGCCCATCATCACGCGGCAGATGTTTTTATTGAAACGCGCAAACCGATTATGACTTTGGTGCTCTCCTACCAAGATGGGCTCCAGGATGCACTTATGCGCATCAAGGACACACGCTCAAGCGGAGAATATTTCCAGTCGGAACGGGTCAGATATCTTATCCACGCTTACGAGAAAAAAGTTGAAACGTACGTCGCTGCGTCCAACTACTGGGATGCCTGCTACTGTCGTGGATATCAAAATGGTCTGATGCTGCTTCTTGCCACTGGCGAAGCTGGCACCCCTCCTTTAGTTGACTTATGCTTTGCGGACAACATAAATACTGTTCCAAAGGCACTTCGCATGGCTCGCAAACGAATTCCGAGCGCCGTATTGGACGAGATAGAAAGAATAATTGAAGGAATCGGCGTAGGCCTTGTTCCTGAACATCTTCCTTATGTTTAGTCCAAGGTATGTGCATATAATATCGACTGAAGCGAGTAGAGAATTTCCGTCGATCGTATCGATCGCCTTACCATCCTCTGCGGCGAGTTCTTCCGTTGTCCAGCCTTCGCTTGGGCTCGCAGTGTTCGACGTTCAAATCAATCTCCAGCCCGACGTCATGCCGGCGATTGATGTGGAAGCGCGAGAAAGCAGTTAACGCATACGCCGATTTCGTCGCGGTTTTGTTTGCCGCTGCGATTTCATCGTTCGGCGCATCTGCCGTCAATGTCAACGATACGCTTGAAATCGGCCATATTAATCCCAAGCTGCGGGCGTTGTAGACCTATGCAATGACTATCGACTATGTCTCATGCATGAAAATACTTCACCAACAAGGCATTTCATGACGTCCCACTACGACATTCCTCCCTGCCCCGCCCTTAGAAACGACCCCGATTTCTTCTCGCTCCTAACCGGAAGCTACGCCCGCATCGTCGGCTGCCCTCTCGTCGAGGACGGCCAAGGCCCAGACTGGCTTTACAACGACGCCCCCTTCGTCGTTCTCGCCCACAATACCGAGCCCGATCCGCGCTTCATTTACGCAAACCGGACCGCGCAGAACTGCTTCGAATACAGCTGGGATGAATTCATCGCGCTGCCTTCGCGGCTTTCGGCCGAGCAGCCCGATCGTGCCGAGCGGCAGCGGTTGCTGGATGCCGTCACGCGTGATGGTTTTGTCGAGAATGGGCGTGGTGTCAGGATCGCGAAATCGGGGCGGCGGTTCTGGATCGAGGACGTGACCGTCTGGCAGCTCATCGATGAGGCCGGGCGGAGGTTGGGTCAGGCTGCGAAAATTTCTTCGTGGCGGGACGTGTAGTGTTGCCGTGTAATGAAGCTACGGTTTCACCCGGTCGGGATGCGCCGCCTCAAAGGCGGGCAGTTTGGCGCATCTCGCGTCGATCTCGACGATGCGTTTGAAATCGGTCATCTCGACGCCCCAGCGGCGGGCGTTGTAGACTTGCGGAATGAGACAGAGGTCCGCCATCGTGGGCCGGTCGCCGAAGGTGAAGTCTCCGGCGCTTTCGCCGATCATGGCCTCCACCTTCCCGAGCCCAGCGGCGATGAAGTGTTTCATCCATTGCTCGCGGGCGTCGGCCTTGTCTGTCATGGTCATGAGATGCGCTGTGACATGCATGTTGCATATCGGGTGGATGTCCATGGCGACCGCATATGCGAGGGCGCGCACTTTCTGGCAGTCGGCGATGTCAGCTGGCAGCAATCCCGATTCCGGCCGAAGCTCGGCCAGATATTCGATGATCGCCAGTGATTGCGTCAGCGTTTTCCCATCGATCACCAATGTCGGCACGAGCCCTTGCGGGTTGAGCGCGAGATATTCCGGCGTCTCGTGTGCGCCCTCCAACAGATTGACGGGCACCGTCTTGTAATCGATGCCCAGGAGATTGAGGGCGATGCGGACGCGGTAGCTCGCCGACGATCTCCAGTAATCGTAGAGAACGACCTCGCTCATGCCTCCCCGGCTCCCGCGTATTTTTCGACCGTCTGCTCGATCGCCCCGAAGATGGAATGGCCGGCCTGATCCTTCATCTCGATGCGAATCCGATCCCCGAACCGCATGAAGGGTGTCTTCGGCGATCCGGTCTCAATGGCCTCGATCATCCTGAGTTCGGCAATACAGGAGTAGCCGTTTCCGCCCTCCTCCACCGGCCTGCCCGGGCCACCGTCCAGCTTGTTGGAGACGGTTCCGGAGCCGATGATCGTGCCGGCCACGAGATTGCGCGTCTTGGCGGCATGGGCGATCAACTGGCCGAAATCGAAGGTCATGTCGATGCCGGCATTCGCCTTGCCGAATGCCGTGCCGTTCAAGCTCACGAGCAACGGCAGATGCAGCTTGCCGCCATCCCAGGCCTCACCGAGTTCATCCGGCGTCACGGCGACGGGAGAAAATGCCGATGCGGGCTTGGATTGGAAGAAACCAAATCCCTTGCCCAGTTCATCTGGAATGAGGCCGCGCAGCGACACGTCGTTGACGAGCATCACGAGGCGGATCGCGCTTCGAGCGGCTTGCGAACCGGAGCCCATCGCCACGTCCCCGGTGATGACGGCGACCTCGCCCTCCATGTCGATCCCGTAGGCTTCGTCTGCCGCCAGGATCGGATCGCGCGGCGCGAGGAAACCGTCCGAGCCGCCTTGATACATCAGCGGATCGGTCCAGAAGCTCGCCGGCATCTCGGCGCCTCGCGCCTTGCGCACCAGTTCGACATGATTGACGTAGGCCGAACCGTCGGCCCATTGATAGGCCCGCGGCAGAGGCGATGCAGCATCATGTTCGTGAAAGCGGATCGTCGGCTGGGCGCCGGTCTCGATGCCTTCGGCAACCTGCTCAAGCCTCGGCGCCACATGCTCCCAGTCATCGAGCGCTGCCTGCAGGTTGCGGGCGATGTGGCCGACCTCGGAGCAGCGGGTGAGATCGCGGGACACGACGACGAGGCGGCCGTCCCTGGTGGAGTCCTTCAATGTCGCGAGTTTCATGTCTGATTTCCAATGCGGGAGGATGCCATCACTTGATACCGGGGGTTCCGTCGAACTTGCGCTCCAGGCCCTCCCAGCACTTGAGGTAATCATCCTGCAGCGTTTCAAGCTCGGCTGCGTATTTCGTCAGTTGCTGCGGGTATCGGGTCTCGAACATGAAGGCCATGGTGTTATCGAGCTTCACGGGCTTGAGCTCGGAATTGGATGCCTTTTCGAAGGCAAGTGCATCCGGCCCGTGGGCCAGCATCATGTTGTGCAGGCTCATGCCACCCGGCACGAAGCCCTCTTCCTTGGCGTCATACTGGCCGTGGATCAGGCCCATGAATTCGCTCATGATGTTGCGGTGATACCAGGGCGGACGGAAGGTGTGGTCGGCCACCAGCCAGCGCGGCGGGAAGATCACGAAATCGACATTGGCCGTGCCGGCATCTTCGGTGGGGGCTGTCAGCACCGAGAAAATCGACGGATCGGGATGGTCGAAGCTGATCGCGCCGACGGGAGAGAATGTCCTGAGGTCGTATTTGTAAGGCGCGTAGTTGCCGTGCCAGGCGACCACATCGAGGGGCGAGTGGCCGATCTCGGTAACATAGAACTTTCCGCACCATTTCACATGCACACGGCAGGGCGTTTCCTTGTCCTCGAAAGCGGCGACGGGCGTCTTGAAGTCGCGCGGGTTCGCAAGACAATTGGCGCCGATCGGCCCGCGGTCCGGCAGGGTGAATTTCGCGCCGTAGTTCTCGCAGATATAGCCGCGCCAGACTTTCTGCTCGCCGCTTCTCAGGATCTTGAACATCATGCCGCGGGGGATGAGGCATATCTCAAGCGGCTCGACATCCATGATGCCCATTTCGGTGAACACTCTGATGGCGCCGAGCTGCGGCACGATCAGCAGTTCGCCGTCGGCATTGAAGAAATAGTCGTCGACCATGTCTTCGTTGAAGACGTAGGCATGGGCCGACATGCCGACCTGGGTCGTGACATCGCCCGCCGTCGTCATCGTCCGCACGCCTTGAAGAAAAGTCAGCTTCTCCTCAGGCGCGGGGATGGGATTCCAGCGAAGCTGGCCGAGGGCAAGCGAATGATCGTCCAAGCAGGGCGCGCTTTTCCAGTGGGGATAGGAAGCGTTCGAAAAGCGGCTCGTGTGGCGCACGCTCGGGCGGATGCGATAAAGCCAGGACCTTTCGTTCGTCCCGCGCGGCGCGGTGAAGGGCGAGCCGGAAAGCTGCTCGGCATAAAGGCCATAATTGCATTTCTGCGGGCTGTTCTGGCCCTGCGGCAGGGCGCCCGGAAGCGACTCCGTTTCGAAATCGTTGCCGAAGCCCGGCATGTATTTCAGCTTGTTTGTTATCGCAGCTTCCTCGGAAGCCTGGATCGATGTCTGGTCCATTGCTCAACTCCTCCCCGAAAACTCCTGCCGCCTGCGCGCTCTTCCGGGCGCGCGGGATGTACGAGAGTTTACTCCGCTGCGGTACCGATAACACCACGCTTGATCTGATCGGCTTCGATCGATTCGAACAGCGCGCGGAAATTGCCTTCGCCGAAGCCCTCGTCGCCCTTGCGCTGGATGAATTCGAAGAAGATCGGGCCGATGACGGTTTTCGAGAAGATCTGGAGCAGGATCTTCGTCATGCCGCCGTTCACGACACCTTCGCCATCAATGAGGATACCATGCTTCTTCATCCGATCGATGGGTTCACTATGGCCGTTCACCCGTTCATAGGACATGTCGTAATAGGTCTCCGGAGGACCCGGCATGAAGCGCAGGCCGTTATCGGCAAGCCTGTCGGTGGCGTCGTAGATATCCTCCGTGCCGACGGCGATGTGCTGGATGCCCTCGCCCCGGTACTTCTTCAGATATTCCTCGATCTGGCTCGTGTCGTCCTTCGATTCGTTCAGCGGAATGCGGATCTTGCCGCAGGGCGAAGTGATGGCGCGGCTGACCAGACCGGTGATGCGCCCATCAATATCGAAGAAGTGGATCTGCTTGAAATTGAACAGGTTGCGGTAGAAATCCCACCACTTGTCCATATTGCCGCGGAAGACGTTGTGCGTGAGGTGATCGAGATAATAGAAGCCGATCCCCTCTGGGCGCGGGTTGCGCTCGCCGAGCCAATCGAACTCGGCATCGTAAGCCGCGCCCTTTGCCCCGTAGGTTTCGACGAAATAAAGCAGCGAGCCGCCGATGCCGACGATCGCCGGTACGTCGAGCACCTTGTCATCGCCTTCATAGGGAACCGCGCCTTTCGACACCGCATGATCGAAGGCGTGCCTGGCGTCGACGACGCGCCATGCCATCGATGGGGCGCAGGGACCATGATTGGCGACGAAGCGCGCGCCATGGCTGCCGGCTTCGGCGTTCAGGACATAGTTGATGTCCCCCTGGCGCCAGACGGTGATGTCTTTCGTCTTGTGCCTGGCGACCACGACATAGCCCATGCGTGTGAAGAGCTCGCTGAGTTTCTCTGGCTCGGGATGAGCGAATTCGACGAATTCGAAGCCGTCGGTGCCGGCCGGGTTATCGGCGGTGATTTCTGACGGCGGCGCATCATGCGGGAAAGGGCCCATTTTCTCCTCCTCGAGACTGAACTTTCACTCATGCAAAGTGTGACCCAAAACGCATGCAAAGTTCTTGCATTCTTTCTATACAAGGAAAATATTATGCATGCTTCGTGAGCATTCTGGAGGTTTCGCGCAATGGATGAGCATCTCGACAAATTGGATTTTCGCCTGCTTCAGGAATTACAAAAAGACGGCAGGCTGACGAACAACGAATTGGGCGAGCGGATCGCGCTTTCGCCCTCGCAATGCTCACGCCGGCGCACCAGATTGGAGTCCGAGGGATATATCCGCAGCTACCGGGCTTACCTCGATCGGCAAAAACTGGGTCTGGATATGCTGGTGGTCATTTCCGTGACGCTTGCGACCCACAACAGAGACAATGCCCGCCGATTTTCCCAGCTGATCAATGGGTTGCCGGAGGTTCTCGAAGCCTACGCGCTGACCGGCGAAATGGATTATCATCTGAAGGTCGCGACCCGCGGGCTCGCCGACCTCTCCAAATTCGTCAACGACGTTCTGTTGCCCCACGAATCCGTGCAGCACGTGAAGACGTCGATCGTGCTCGATACGCTGAAGACATTCGAAGGCTTTCCGATACACATGCCGGGCAGCGCGCATGGCGACCACGCGCGATAGGTCCGCAGCCTCCTTTGCCAACAGGCGTCAGAGCGGCAGTTCGGTCGAGAATTTCAGCTCGCGCAGCACGAAGCTCGATACGACGGTGCGCACATGCGGGTTGCGCATGAGGTAGCGGGTCATGAAGGCTTCGTAGCTTTCCACGTCGCTGGCCCGGATCTTCAGCATGTAGTCGAAAGCGCCCGACAAGGCGTAACACTCCATGATTTCCGGGCGCTCCAGCACCACCGACGCGAAAGAGGCGACCGCCTCTTCATGGTGATCCTCCAGCGTCACATGCGCGATCACGCAGAGCTTGAGATCGAGTTTTCCCGGATCGAGCAGCGTCACGCGCTTGCGGATGACGCCGTCGGCTTCCAGCTCCTGGATCTTCCGCCAGGCCGAACTCTGCGACATGCCTGCCTTTTCGGCAAGGTCGGCCAGCGACAGGCTGCCGTCGGCCTGGACGAGTTGCAGAAGCTTGCGGCGAAAGTTCCCAGGTTCTTTCATTTTCCGTGCCATATCTGAGAAGAATTTCCATCATTATGGCAATAGCCAGCACGAAAGAAAAGAAAATCCTCCAAAGTCGGATCATAATGGCAGAAACAGCGCCGTGCCTGGGAGGATCAGCCTATGACCAAGGAAAGCAGCTACACCGCCAAACTGCCCGGCCCGGACGGCCTATACGACTATACGCCCGAAGAAGATGCGATCTGGGGTGAACTCTATGTGCGCCAGATGAAGTTGCTCGCCGATACGGCTTGCCGCGAATATCTCGACGGTGTCAAATTGCTGGGATTGAAGCCGGAGAAGGTGCCTCAGCTTCTCGATGTGAACAGACGCCTGAACGAAACCACCGGCTTCGGCGTCGAAGGCGTGCCGGCGCTCATTCCGCCCTCGCGCTTTTATGAACTTCTGTCGCAAGGCAAATTCCCGCTCGCAACCTTCCTTCGCCGCCGCGAGCATATCGACTACATCGAGGAACCGGACCTGTTCCACGAGGTTTTCGGCCACTGCCCGCTCTTGACCAACCAGAGCTATGCCAATTTCGTCAGGCATTTCGGCGAAGCCGCCGTTCGCCTCGGTAAAGGCTATTCATGGCATCTGTTCCGCATCTTCTGGTTCACCGTCGAATTCGGGCTGATCAATACGCCGCAGGGCCGCCGCTGCTTCGGCGCAGGCATCGTCTCGTCTCCGAGCGAAGCCAAGGCGGCAATGGAAGGCACGGCCTGCGAATTCCGGCCGTTCGATCTCATGAGCGTGCTGAGAACCCCCTACCGGATCGATATCCTTCAGCCGATCTACTATGTCATCGACAGCTTCGCCGATCTCGAAGCGATCGTGGAGCAGGATATCGAGGGCATGATCCTCAAGGCGAAGTCGCTGGGTGATTTCGCCCCGACTTTCGAAGCCAAAGCTTCGTGAACCCTGACGATACGGCGGCGGCGAGAAAAGGCCGGCAACTCAGATATGGATGCCGGCCAGGAAAACGCTGAATGCGAGCGAATGCGCCATTCAGAGCTACTCCTCCGGCAGGATGATCTTCTGACCGGTCGTGCTCTTGACCGGCTTTTCGCCGGGGACGCGGGACATGGTCCGGGTCGTGCTTTGCAGCGTATCCCCGTCCGTACTGGTCTTGGTTCGCGACTTGCTGAACGTTCCCTTGTCCACCGCCTGCGCTTTCGTCTGTGCCTTCAGCTTGTCGCCGCCATCATTGACGTGGGTTTGGCTCTTGGCCTTTCCATCGGTGGTCGCGGCACTTCCGCCGGACCCGATGGAAGAGGTCGTTCCGTCATCCGTCCGGCACGTCCCGGCCGTTCCCACCGA
The DNA here is from genome assembly GCF_002211285.1 of Rhizobium sp. R635. Classification (GTDB taxonomy): domain Bacteria; phylum Pseudomonadota; class Alphaproteobacteria; order Rhizobiales; family Rhizobiaceae; genus Rhizobium. The sequence goes on from NZ_LOKX01000002.1 coordinate 191,256, forward strand.
ACTCGCCGAGGTGCCGCCTGCCGAGGCCGTTCCGCCCGAGCCGACCGTCCCGGCCGTCTCGCATTCTTGCGCAGACACTGCTGCCGCCGAGGTCAGGAGCGCTATCGACATTGCTCCGATGATGTTCGAGAGTTTCATGGCGATCTCCTATTTCTTCGGTTTCATCACGGAACAGGTTCCGTCTGAACGCTTGGTTATCACGGTGCCGTCAGGCCGGGTGACGCTTGCCGTCGAGAAACTGTCGACGCTTCCCGAGCCTGCCGAAGCGCCTGCCGAGGATGTCGATGAGGAGCCGGAACTCGTCGTTCCCCCGCCTGTTGTCGTCGATGACGATACATGACCGTTGCCGGCCGTGACCGTCGTGGACATACCGCCATTTGCGGAAACGTCTCCCTCGATGACGGTGCAGGTGGTGCCATCATCGAGTTTTATGTCTTCGGACATGGCCTGCCCCGCGGCCAATAGGGCTGCGGCGGTCCATGCGGCTTTAGAAAGGCTGGTCATTGTTATCTCCTGGGTTGGCCGACGCCTGTCGAGGCGCCGGCCGGAGCGGTCAGCAGGACTTATTGTCTGCGCCGTCCTTCTTGAGCTGGCCGGGGGCACAGCCCTTCTTGCCCTTGTTGTCATGAGACGACCCGGCCGAACTTGCGCCGGTGCCGACCGTGCTGCCCGTCTTGTCGCCATCGGCCGACGAGGCGCCGGTCCCGACGCTGGAGGCCGAATTGGCATCACCGGAGCCGGCAGCCGAACCGCCCGTGCCAACCGAACTGCTGGAGGTGCCTCCGCCAGCCGACGAGCCGCCCGTTCCAAGCGTCGAAGCCGAGCCGGAACCCGAGCCCGCGGCGGAGCCGCCGGTGCCGACACTGCTGCTGGAGGTCCCGCCGCCTGCCGAAGATCCGCCTGTGCCGACCGTCGAAGAAGAGCCGGACGGGCAATTGCTGGAACCTGCCGGGCAGTCGCCACCGGCGGAGCTGCCACCAGTACCGATCGTGCTGCTCGCAGTTCCGCCGCCCGCCGTCGAACCGCCAGCGCCGACGGTGCTGGACGACTGCGCGAATCCGGACACCGCCGTACCCGCCAGCAGTGCTGCCGCAAGTGCTACATGAGTTACCTTCATCATCGTGTATTCCTCCGTTTGTCATGGGTGCCGTCGCATCTGTTTCCGGATGGGATAGCTCTTTGGCAAACGACGGTTTTTGCTCACTGTTCCTGCCATAGGCACTCAGTCGGGGGAGCCCCGGACTTTGGTCGAATGGGGGTCTCATGTATCTGGGAAGCACGCATTCCCAGCGGCTGCTGGGAGCTGGAAAACTCCTCTCCGCCGGCCGTCTCGTCAGGTTATGATGCGGAATGTGCCTTGGCTGCGATGAGGGACAATGCCACCTCGTTCGGCGCGAAAGAGAATTCACGGGAACTGCCGCGATCAAGCCCGCAATCTGCAGGTGGAAGGCGAAAGCTCACTTTCGTCGCCTGTCTCACCGGTTCAGGATGTGCGAGGTCGCGGCATTTCCTCTCAATGAACGGTCTTCGATGCCTTCCTCGTTTGCGAAATACCTTGCAGCGTCGCCATGAGCTTTTCGAACTCGTTCAGGACACGGTTGAACTCGGCGTCCTGCATGTTGGCGATGTCGGATATTGTCGAGGAAACGGATGCGATGAGCCTGTCGATCCAGACGCAGCGGTCGGCCGGCACATTTCCGAGAGCCTCGTTCCGAAGCGTTTTCAGCTCGTGAAGGATGCGCGCGATCAGGGCTCCCCGCTCCGCCCTGCTGAGAAGCCGCAGCCTTGTTTGGGCCTGCTGGATTTCCGTTAGCAGCGTCGTGGCCATCCCCGATCTCCCAACCTGAAAATGTAAATGCCAAATCCCTAATGCAACCGGTATCACAACCGGAACGTTCGCGACATGGACCTAAGTCTGACGGTTCGGATTGGTTCGTTATAGTACCTGTCGCAACCACAAATGATCAATTTTTGCTGGCGACAATCTCAGGAACAGCAGCCGGGGCCTGACAGCCGCGACGCGGCCCGTTCCATGGCTGATAGGTGTTGTCTTCCGCTCGATACGACCTGTAGCGGGCGGCGCACCAGGCTGCCGCCTGCGGGTTTACACTCACACCCGCGCGTTCATCGGCCGCGACGACAGTCTGCGGGAACGGGGACGAACATTCCCGGATCTCGCCACTATAGGATCGGTAGCTGTTGGTCTCGGCATCGAAGGAACGGTAGCGTTCCGCACACCAGGCGAGGTGCTGGACCGAATGCTGCGGCTGCGATGTCTGAGGTTCGGTTGGAAGGCCAGCGGAATTCGGCCTCGCTCTCGACACTCTGATGGGCGGGGCCTCCGTGACATAGCTGGAATATTGGGGCGCAATACGTTCGTAGCGCTGTTGCCGAGGATCGACCTTCATCGGCCTCGTCGTCCACAGATCAGGCGAAGCCAGATCCCGGAATCCTTGGGGTTTGGAATCCGCCACGACATGGGACGCGACGGATGCGACCGCTATGCAGGCTCCGACCGAGCTCGCGATGCCGAAGGCGACGGATGCGATGGCTCTCATTTCCCCGGATCCTGCTGCTGAACCTGCGGGACCCACACCCGGCCGGTCGTACTGCTATGATCGCTGCCCGTGGCGACAAGCGCGGCGAGAATGGCGGCGATCGCCAGCAGGATGGCAATGAGCGGCAGGGCCAGACCGCCGGATTTCTCTTTGGAATAGATCATGTTCCTTCTCCCCCGGTCCCGGCGACGAAGTTCGCCGCCAGGATGCTGGCGCTTATGCCGAGATGATGTAGACGATCGTGAATGCAGAGGGATCGACGATGACGATCCGGCCGTCCGCAAGGATGAAGAAGCGGTAGGCCTTGTATTGCGGGACGATCTCCACGATCCGCGGCGGCAGCGGCTCGAGCCTGATCTTCTTGGGAATGGTGGTGCCGACCGAAACGGTGAAGTCCACCTCCCTAACCGGCTCGACTTGGACTTCTTTCACCACCTGACGGATTTCCGTCTGCTGCTCGACCGAAATGTTCACATTGGTCGTATTGTTCGTTTCGGTCTTTGTATTGCTTTGGGTCTCGGTCGAGCCGCTGGAGGACTTGGCATCGCCGGACTTCTGGGTCTCGCCGGAACCGGTCGACGTGCCTGTGTCCTGGCTGCCGGCAGGCTTCTGCGTGTCCGTCGAGGACTGTCCCGAGGGGGTCTTCGAGCTGTCCGAATTTCCGCCTGGGGTATCGGTGCCCGCGCCACCGGAACCGGTTTCAGTGGAGGTTCCGGACTGCGTCTTGGCATCGGGCTGGGTTCCCGTCTGACCCGAGGAGCCATCCGTCGAGGTTCCGCCAGAAGTGGAAGGCTGCTGCTTGCTCTCGCCGCTCGATGCGCCTGCGTCACTCGAGCCGGAGGCACCACTGCCCGCATCCGGCTGCTGGGCCGCATCGCCGCTGGGCTGGCCGCTTTGGGCGGCACCTTTTTTGGGAAGGATCGGTGCGTCCTGCGCCGAGGCGGACATGATGCCGATCGGCGAAGCGCCGATCGAGAGTGCCGTCATCATGACGGCGAGTGTCTTGATCTTCATAACAATCTCTCTGTTTTTGGCCGCACGACGGCGTGCCGTCGCGGCGGTTCTCAGGCTCTAGCTGATGCTTCCGGAGGGAAGACGCGGCAGGGCCGCGTCTGGGGATCAGGTCACTTGATGACCTGGATGACCTTGCGTGACGACGGTTCGACGATGATACGTTCATCATTGACCACCGCATAAGCATAAGTCGGGTCGTCCGGAATAGGCGTTACGACAACCGTTTCCGGCAGGGGCTGGCCGACGACGATCTTCTCTTTCACGACAACGCGCGCGGACGGCGCGGGAGCCTCGCGGACGTAGGTGACGACCTTTTCGGGCGGCGGATCGATCGCCGTACCGACGACTGCGCCAGCAACACCGCCGACGGCAGCGCCAACAGGACCACCGACGATCGCGCCGGTGACCGCACCGCCGGCTGCACCATTGACGGTCGAGGACTGGGCGAAGGCGATGCCCGACATGAGGGTCGCGGCCGTTGCCGCACCGACGATAAGTTTGGAGAGCATTTTTTCCTCCTTTGTTTCAACGCGGCCTTCATGACCGCTGCTGACCGAACGACCTGCGTGCCGGGTCGTTCCCAAACCCGGACCTCAGTCTGATGGTGCCCGGCCCTTGGTCCTAAATCCCATTTCAATGTCCGCAGCCGACGCTAATTGCCGATCCAAAGGCCTGCGGTCGCGGGCAGTAGGAGACTGAAGGAATGGCAAGATCCAGCCGCCGGGAGGCCGGACGCAGACGCCTGGCGATGCGCCTGCCGCAGATGCGGAAACTGATCATGGAAGCTCGCGACCCGTGGCAGCTCGAGCTCTTCGAAGCATACCAGGCAGCGGTCGCAGCGCGTGACTCCATTCGCGGACGATCGTCGCATGCGAACCTGGTGCGGGAGTATGACGAGACCTGCCATGAGATCGAGCAGCACCTCATCCGCGCGATGAGCGAACCTTCTTACGCGCAGATTTCAAAGGGATAAGCCGCCTCCGAGCCGTCATCACCCGGCGGATAAAAGCTTTTGGGCATTCCATTTGGACAGCATCGAAACAGGTTCGTCGGGTCTCCCAAAGAGATAACCCTGCCCCATCCCGCAGCCGAGCCGACGCAGTGTCTCGGCCTCCGGCTCGTGTTCGACGCCTTCGGCGACAACCTGCAGATTCAGCCCGTGCGCCAGGGAAATGATCGCCCGCACGATCTCGAAGGCGCCAGTATTGCCGCTCATCCGCCTTACGAAGGACCGGTCGATCTTGAGCTTGTCGAGAGGGAGATCGGCAAGATAACTCATCGAGGAGTAACCGGTCCCGAAGTCGTCCAAGGCAATGACGATCCCTGTCTCACGAAGCGCGCGCATTTTGGCGACCGACGATCCGCCCTGGTCGACGAAGGCGGATTCCGTCAGCTCGATGCACAATCGCGAAGAAGGAAGCCCACTGGAGGACAGTGCCGCCTTCACATCGGCCTCCACGTCGGACCGCTCGAACTGAACCGCCGAGACATTGACCGCGACGCTGAGCTCGTCAGGCCAGCCGGCCGCTTCGGTGCAGGCTTCGATCAGCGTCCAGCGGCCGATCTCGCAGATCAAGCCGGAGGATTCGGCGATCGGGATGAATTCGGCCGGAGATATCAGCCCGAATTCCGGATGGTTCCATCGGATCAAAGCCTCCGCGCCGACGAGGCGTCCGCCCGCAAGTTCGACCTGCGGCTGGAACAGCAGGAAGAACTGCCGGTTCCGGAGAGCGTCACGCATGTCCCGTTCCAGCCGGCGCGACCGGGCCTGGCGAACGGCAGTGGAAGGATCGAAAGAGGACCATCGCCGGCCGGGCGTCGCCTTCGCAGCATCCAACGCCGACTGAGCCGCACTCGGAAGTGCGCCTGGGGCTGAATCCCCCGAGCGGGCTATTCCGAGATGGACCGAGATAGGCACAGCAGCGCCGCGGATCAGGACCGGTTCCTCGAACAGGCCCAAAAGAGCATCCGCAAAGTCTTCGATCGGGCGTTCGCCCGTCACGGAAACGGCAATACCGAAATGGTCGCCGTCCAACCGTGCCAGCAGATCGCCGGCGAACGCATTGCCCAATCTGGCCGCCACGGCCTCCAAAAGTTCATCCCCGGCGTCGCGGCCGAGCGTGGCGCACAGCGACGAGAAGCGCTCGATATCCAGCACGGAGACGAGGACGTCCCCCTTAAGACCGGCTAGCCGGGAGGCGAATTCCCGGCGATTGAGCAGTCCCGTGAGTTCGTCCAGCTCGGACAGTCTCTGCAACCGCTCTTCATATTCACGTCGCGCGGTGATGTCCCTTATGATCAGCCAACCGGCAAACTGCGACCGCCCCGCAGTCCGGCGCGCAGTCGGCTGTTCGAGCGGCGAGACCGTAACCGACGCTTCATAGTGAGCAGGCTGCGAACCTGCATTGCTGGAGAAATCGACCCGGGCCGCGTGCACCTTGCCCGGTTCGGCATCGTGTTCCGAAACCAGCCTGCGCACGATATCGGTGATGGCGGCATCGGCATCACCGATAAGTGACATTCCGACATCGGCCCGCAGCAGCGCCTTCGCGGATTGGCTCGCCTCGACGATTCTCAGATCGCTGTCGAATGCGACGACGCCGTCCGAGCTGTCGGCAATGATCCGCCTCATGAGACGCCTGGTGTTCCGGGCCTCGGTATTTGCCATGGCGAGAAGTACCCGGCCGAGGTCGACGCGCTCGTTCACGGCCAGCATCCAGGCGAGCATCAGCATCGACCACGGAACGGCTGTTCCGACAAGGAGACCATAGCGCCACTGTAGCTGGAACGCGCCGACTTCGCCGATGACGGCAATGGCCAGTCCGGCCGCCACCACGGTGATCATTCCGGCCGAACGGCTGCGGATCACGCCGATGATGAGCAAGGCCGCAAATAAAAGTTCCAGCGGCGCCTGATCGGGCGCCCTGAGGAAGCGCCTCTGGAGCAAGGTCTCGGCGGCAAGCGCGTGAATGAGCGGACCGGCAATCGCTCCGTAGACGGGGACGGCGAAAATATCCTTCAACTCGGCCGCGGATGCTCCGATCACGACCGAGCGGTCTTTGATTGCCTCGGCCGGGACAGTCCCATCAAGCAGGTCGGATAAGGAGAACGTCGGAACGGTGTCGGGCCTGATCGAGTAATCGACCGGCAAGGAACCGGAAGCGCCCTCAACCCTGCCGAGGGCTGAAGCAGCGGACTGGGTGGGAGTTCCATCGAACTGGCTTCCCAAGCCGACACGACGAATGAACCCGTCCGGGTCCATGTCGACATTGGCGAACACAGGCCAGGCATTCCGAAGGAATTGCGGGATCGGCCTTGTCACCGCCACCTCGGAGGATGATGCCGTCTCCTGCTGCCGGAACACCGGCAAAAGAACACCTCCCCCGGCTCTCTCCAGCGCCGCCGCCAGAAGGTCGTCCTCCTGCTTGGTCGAGAACGCACTGAAATCGACGTCGAGGAAGATATCCCTGGCGCCCGATGCCACCAGCTTGTCGAGCAGTGTCGCATAGGTGCTACGGGGCCAGGGCCATGTCCCGACGGTATCGAGAGAACGCTTGTCGATTGCAACGAAGACGATATCGCCGGTGGCCTTGCGAGGAGCCCACTCGAATCGTTTGGCAAAAAGGCTGTTGTTGAATCCCTGGATGATGCCGATATCCGCACCCGCCAGGGGCAGCGCCAGCATCACGGCGATAAGCAGGATGCGAACCGCGATGGTGCTCACGCTACCGGAGAGATAATCCCCGACCGCCCTCGCCCTTCGTCTCACTTGTCCTTGCCTTTGCCGTGTCCGCCGGAATTGCCGTTGCCGTTACCGCCGCTATTGTTGTCGCCCTTCCCGCTATTGCCGTTTCCGCCGGAATTGCCGTGATCATTGCCGTTCCCGCCGCCGGAATTGCCATTGCCGTGTCTACCGCCGGAATTACCGTTACCGTGTCCACCGCCGGAATTGCCGTTACCATTGCCGCCGCTATTGCCGTTTCCGCTACCGCTTCCATTGCCATTGCCCTTACCGTTCGCGCTCTTGTCCGCGTCACCGGCTTTGGAAGCGGTATCCTTTCCCACAGCCGAGGACTTGTTCTTGGCCGCCTCGGACGCATCGACTGCGCCGGCAAGTTTCGTGGTACCGATCGCCGGAACCCTGGCGACCGACGGTGCAACCGACGTGATGTCGGGCTTGGATAGCTGGCCCTTCACCGTCATGCCGGCCTTGCTGTCGACGGTCGCGCTCTGACGCGGCCCAACATTCGACAGCTGGCCGCTTGCGAAGGAAGCGACCTGGACCAGGCCGCGATCCACGGAAACCGATGCCTTCGTCTTGCCCACAGTCACGTGGAAGATCGTTCCTTTCACGACAGCCGCGAGATAGGGCGTCTGCACGGTCGTATGAGGCTGGCTTCGCTTCTCGATTTCGAGATCCAGCGCGCCGACCTGCTGGACGATCTGCGTCTGCGGCGAAAGGAATCCGCCGTAACCGGTAATGGAGGCAAGCGTATTCGGCTGGAACGTGATGCTCTCGACGCCCCTGGCAAGCTGCACGCGCCCGCGCGGACCTGTCGAAACCCATGCCCGATTGGGGAGCACGTCGCCAGTGCGCAGATCCAGCCAGTTCGTTCTGTCGACAGTATATTTCGCTTGATCTGTCGCCTTGACGACCCGCCAGTCTTCGGCAGTCGCGAATGCGGTTGTCGTCAGTAAAATCAATGCTGTAATCAAAAATCGATAAATTATAGACATGAAGGCTCGCCCCGAAATTTCGAGCAAGTGAAGCACCTCCAAATTAAGAATGGTTATAAGAAAGGGCGCGGATTGTAAGATTCGCCTGACGGATGCCGCAACGTGGTAAAGGGGGAGTTACGGAGCGCGGCCGCCGACGATGAAGGCGCTCATGCCGCCGCAGGGACGGACCCCATGGCGCGATTCCACCTGCTCGGCGACCTCGTCGACGATCTCGCCGATGCGTCCCGGAGCTCGGTTTTCGATCTCTCCCCTGAGCGGAGAGCCCTGACAAAAAGCAGCAGCGACGTCGTGCGCGGCCGCGATCGAGGTCAACTCGACCCGATCGCAGGAAACGGCGTCAAATCCCGCTGAAGATACCTGAGCCTTGATCGCATGGGGGTCGAAGTAGGAATATGGCAGCCTTCTCAAGAAATCCGGCGGGTCTGATGCAAAGATGTTCGTCAGAGACTCGTCAACGGATCTCGCGAAGTCGTTGGCCGAGAGCGAATCCCATGTCGTGAACAGGAAATGAGTTCCGCTCCGCAACACTCTTGCAGCCTCGCCATAGGCCTTCGATTTATCCGGAAAGAACATCACCCCGAACTGACAGACGACGAGATCGAACATCGCGGGCGCGAACGGAAGATCTTGGGCATCCGCGTGCATCCAGTGCGTTCGCGACATCGTCAGCGTCGGCGCGCCGACGTCGATCATCGCCTGGCTGAGGTCGGTAGCCACGATCTCCGCTGCCGGATCGAGTTTTGCCCGCAACGCGCGCGTCAAGGCGCCGGTCCCGGCGGCGAGTTCGAGAACGCTGGTCGGCTTCAACCGCTCGGCGACCGTCGCCACCTCCGATGCATAGGGCTCGAAGAGTATCGGCACGAGAAGGCTCTCGTAAAAATCGGCAACGCCTTCTCCGAACGGCGCGGAGGAAGCGGTTGATGCGGCCTGGGAGCCGCCTTCGACATCTAAGGCAATCGTCACGTCCGCGCACTCCGAACCTGGTTCATCCGCTTTGAAATATGGCCGAATCTCCCGATGTCCACGGGGTCGGACCTTGGTCCCACCCTCTCCGACCGAGGTCCCGAAGGTGGAACGCCACGGGATCGGCGTCGTTTCGAAGGATGCGAAGGAGATTGAACATGACCCAAAGCAACAGATCCAAAGCCGATGAAGCATGGACCGTGTCCGTCATTGCCCTCCTTATCGTTCTCGCCGGCCTTCTCTATGTCTTCGGCGCGGCAATGTCGGGCGACACCACCCAATTGACGGAAAGCGTCCGAGGCGCGGAAGTCTTCGATACCCGGAACGTACCCTGATCTTATCTGGAAAAACTCTAAAGACGCGATAGGTTAAGCGGGACGTTTCTCGCCGGTATCAAAATGAATTGGCTTCGCCGTTGGAATGCCCGCTCCCTTGCCTCCCAGTTCTTCATCACGGGTGGACTCATCTCGATCGCCGCCATGTTGCTGGTGGGCATTTTCGTGACCCACCTCATCGAGGAGGCCGTCATCCACAATTCCGGCGCTGCGACGGCGCTCTACGTGGATAGCGTGGTCGCGCCGCTGCTTCCCGACATGCAGAAGGAATCGCTGCTGGACGAAGTCAGCGCTCAGGCGCTGGACGAGACCCTTGGCCAGGGCGCGCTCGGCAGGCGCCTGGTTTCGTTCAAACTTTGGAGAAGTGACGGCACCATCCTCTATTCGAACGAAAAGGAGCTGATGGGCAAGAAGTTTCCGGTCAACGACAAGCTCCAGAGGGCTTTTGCGGGGTCTCTCGTCGCACGCTACGAGATCGCCGACGATCCGGAAAGCGGCAAGGAGCGCGCGCTCGGCAAGCCGCTGATGGAAATCTACAACCCTGTGCTCCAGCCATGGTCGGGGCAGGCCGTCGCCGTCCTCGAATTCTACGAAACGGCGGAAGGGCTCGGGGACAGCCTGGCGCACGCCAGGTTACGGAGCTGGGGCGCCGTCGCCGCACTCACGGCAATCTTTTTCCTGGTTCTCTCCGTTCTGGTGTTTCGCAGCAGCCGCACGATAGAGGCGCAACGCAAGGATCTGAGGGAACGCGTCCGTGAACTGTCCGCGCTGCTGACGGAAAACCGCGGACTTCAACGGCGGCTGCAACGCGCTTCCCAGCGGGCGGCGGCGCTGAACGAAACCTATCTGCGCGGCATCGGCGCCGACCTGCACGACGGTCCGGCCCAGCATATCGCCTACGCCTCGCTGCGCCTGGACAGCGACTTGCTGGTCAATGCCTCCACGCAGCCGGAGGTCCGGGAAAAGGAGCTTGCATGGATCCGCTCGAGCCTTGCCGAGGCCATGACGGAGATCCGCAATATCTGCAGCGGCCTCGTGCTGCCGCAGATCGAGAAATCCTCGATCACCGAAATCGTCACCCGGGTCGTCGAAGCGCATCAGCACAAGACCGAAACCCGCGTCGAGACTGTTGTCGATGAGGATGGACCTGAACTTGCTACTGCCGTGAAGATCTGTATCTATCGATTCATCCAGGAAGCCCTGAACAATGCCTATCGTCATGGCGGCGGCATTGAACAGGCTGTGAAGGCGGTCTCGCACAATGGTCATGTTCGTGTCGAGGTCAGCGACCGGGGCGATGGTTTCGACCCGACAGAGGTGAGACCGACGAGCCTCGGCCTGGTAGGACTGCGGGAACGGATCGACAGTCTGGGAGGCTCCTTTGACGTCAAGACAGGCGAAGGAGGGACAACCGTGACCATGATCTTCGAGCCTATGGAAGTGGGAGATTAGAGATGGCAGCAATCACCATAGGCGTCGTGGACGACCACCCGCTTTTCCGTGAGGGCGTCACGCGCAGCTTGTCGGAAATCAGCGACTTCGTCGTCGTGGGTGAAGGCGCCAGCAGCGACGACGCGGCCATGATCGCCTCGGACAATCGTCCCGACGTCATGCTTCTCGATGTCTCGATGCCCGGCGGCGGACTATCTGCGATCGGCCACGTCCTGACGCGCAGTCCCTCGACGAAAGTTCTCATGCTGACGGTATCGGAGGAGGTGGACACGCTGCTCGGCGCTCTGCAACGCGGCGCGATGGGTTATGTCCTCAAAGGCGTCGGCTCCCGTGGTCTCGCCGAGGCGATTCAAACCATCATGGGCGGTGCGCGATATATTTCGCCGACAATGTCTGCAAAGGCCATGGAGAATTCTTTACAAGGCGGAACCTCCGATAAAAATGGCCTGACGCCGCGCGAACGCGAGGTGATGGATCTCGTCGCGCAAGGCTTGTCGAACAAGCATATCGGCTTGCGTCTCAACCTGCAGGAAAAGACCGTGAAACACCATATGACACAGATTCTGAGCAAGCTCGGCGCAACGAACCGGACCGAGGCGGCTCTGCAGTGGCGCGAACGAAGCTAAACCAGATGCATTTGCGCCTCGGACCGGCGAATGCTCTATCTCTTTGCTTTCATGCAATCCGGCTGCACTATTTGCCGGAATTTCCTTAACGGAGGAAGCGGCTCAGCCGGCGGGCATCATTGGCCGTCGCCTGCCGGCTTATGATCGTCCTGCCTTTCGAGTCCTTCATGGTGTAGCGGCCGCGCTCGAGGGTTTCCGTGATGCCGTTCGCATGACGGACGTCGATCGAGCCGTTGGAATCCGCGGTCGCTCTCGCACCCGAAGATGCTGACGATCCGGTCGAAGAGGAAGAAGATCCAGAGCTTCCGCCGCTGCCGCTCCCGGAATTGCCGCTTCCGCTCCCTCCGCCATTGCCGCCACTGTTGCCGTTGCCTCCCCCGTTGCCGTTGCCTCCCCCGTTGCCGTTGCCTCCGCCATTGCCGTTGCCGCCGCCGTTCCCGCCGCTATTGCCGTTGCCCCCGCCATTGCCGTTCCCGTTATTACCGTCTTTTGCCGCGGCGAATTTCATTGCCAGACCAGGAAGGGGACCGTCGAAATTCAATGTCGCTGGAGATGCGGCAGCCACGAGGACGACGGCAGCGCCGCCGCTCAATCTCAGAAAATCTCGTTTCGAGATACGCATGTTACTAGCCTCGTTCGCCCGTTCTTCAGCCTTCATATGACTCATGACATTTTCGCTGTTTCACGAATCGAAAGCAACCGGACCTAGGTGCCAGACACAGCAGGACTTTAGTCCGGCTTCCTGATTGCCAATTCCCTTAGCCGGCAAAATGAGCCGATGTGATCCGCTGGACAGTCTGACGGGATCGCCCGCCCTCGACGCAACTGTCGTTGTGTGAGGCGAGAACGCATTCTTCCGGAACTTCTTTCCTCGTCGTGGCTTTCATTGTCGACGTACAATGGAGGAATCCCTGATGGTAAACCCCAACGAATCCCCGGCAGTCCAATCCATGCGTAGGGAACAGGCAGAACAGCGCAGGCAACCCCGGAAAGGCGAGCTCGACAAGGCAATCGAGGACACCTTCCCGGCGTCCGACCCCGTGTCGGCCACTCACACCTCCATCCCTGCCGGCCGCACCGACACAGAGGCGGTCGACCGGATGAGGCGGCAGCCCGACATCACCCAACTCGACGAGGAATTTCCGCTCGTGGACCAGGCCCTGCGCTCCACCGGCGAGACCGATGGCTCCTCCGATGGTTTCCAAGCCGATCATCGGGAAATGCGCGCGCTTCGGAAAGAAGCCGGACGGATAGCCGAATCGGCATCAGAGCTGGCTTCCGGGACGGCCCGCGTGGCAAAGGCGGAAGCGCGTAGCTTCGTGCGCGATATCGAAGACCATATCCGCGAGCAGCCGCTGACGGCGGTCGCAATCGTCGCCGGCATCGCCTTCGTCTTCGGCGCGACACGTTGAGGCCGGCCGTGCCGACGCAATGGAGCGGCGGCTGTCTGTGCGGAGCCTGCCGGTATGAATTCGCAGGCCATCCGCCGCACTCGGGATATTGCCACTGCGACATATGCAAGAAGGCGACCGGAGGTCCCTTCGCGGTGCTCGTGCAAACCAGGATCGCCGATCTTGTCTGGACGCGCGGCACACCGGCTTCGTATCGATCGTCGCCGATCGCAACACGCGGCTTCTGCAGCGACTGCGGAACGCCGCTCTATCTGCAATATGACGGCGATGAGCTGGTGCGCGTGACGGCCGGCTCCCTTGATACCCCGGAGAGAATCCGGCCGGCCGGACACTACGGCGTGGAAAGCCGCCTCAATTGGGCCGATTGCGGGCGCGGGCTTCCGGAGGAAGAAACTCAGGAGCGTTTCTAGGACGCCAGGCAACGCTCCGAGTTGCGGGGGTCTCATGAAAATCGCCACATACAACGTCAATGGGATCAACGGCCGCCTGAACATCCTGCTGCGTTGGCTCAAGGAGGATGCGCCCGATGTGGTCTGCCTGCAGGAACTGAAGGCAGATGATGCCACATTCCCGCGAAAAGAGATCGAACGAGCCGGCTACGGCGCCATCTGGCACGGACAGAGATCGTGGAACGGGGTCGCCATCCTCGCCAAGGGCAAGACGCCGATCCCGACACGGCGCGGGCTTCCCGGCGATCCCAACGATACCCACAGCCGCTACATCGAAGCCGTCATCGACGGCATGCTGATCGGATGCCTATATCTTCCGAACGGCAACCCGTTCCCAAGCGTAAAATTCGACTACAAGCTCCGCTGGTTCCGTCGGCTCCACGATTATGCCGCCGAGCTTCTCGAACTCGGTGTGCCTGCGATCCTGGCTGGCGACTTCAATGTCATGCCGACCGAGATCGACGTCTACAAGCCGGAACGCTGGCTGGACGACGCGCTTTTCAGGCCGGAAGTCCGCAAGGCCTATGCCCATCTCGTCGCTCAAGGCTGGACCGACGCCGTCAGGCATCTGCATCCGGACGAGCGCATCTACACATTCTGGAAATACTGGCGAAACAGCTTCGAGCGTGACGCCGGCCTTCGGATCGACCACTTCCTGCTCAGTCCGGCAGTCGCGCCTTGGCTTCGATCGGCGAGCGTCCGTAGGAAACCGCGAGGCTGGGAGCATACGAGCGATCACGCGCCGGTCATGATCGAACTCGACCTTCCCGAAGCTGGAGCCGCATGAGCCGGGGAACCCGCAATGGCGGCTGGAGTTACGCATGGAAGGAGATTGTCCCATGCCAACCAATTCCATTCCCGATTCTGCAAAGATCCCGCCGAAGTCACTGAACAAGGACACCCAGGACGACGAGCTGCCGGAAACCAATATCGACGACCAGCGCAAGCCTCCGGTCAACATGGGCAGCGGCCGTGAAGCGGGCGACCGTCCCGCCGGTGCCAACCCTGAAACAGGTCGCGCCGATCCGAAAGATCGTATCCCCGCCCCGCAATCCTCCAATCGGAAATGACGGCGATGAGCGAAGGCAAAAACTACCTAAACACTGACGAAATCCAGGCCGACGACCAACTGTCGCCGAAGCCGATCGAGGGAAAATATCCACCGAGGCATGTGCGCAAAAGCGAAGAAGCCGTCGCCGAAGGTTCCGACGATACCGAACGCGTCCGGGTTCCGCCGGCGGTTCCGAATCCCGATTGATCAGCAGCCCTCATTCATCCGCGAGATCATAGATGCGGCCTGTCAGCCAGGCAGGCCAGTCCCGCTCGAAGAAGGATCTGGCGCTTTCATCGAAGGTGCGGTTCGGGCGCGTTGAGAGCACGATCTCATTCCCATCGAGCCGAACGACGATCTGCTCTTCCCGATGCGCCGGCCGTTCCTTCCGGAAGCGATACTGCTGCAGGGGACCCGAGCGCACAAGCGGAAGGGATTCGCCTTGCGTATCGCATATTGCCCGGGCCCCGCGGCTGCCGCCTCCATTGCGGATGAAGAAGTCAAGCGCGGTGAGCACGGCTTCCGATGCCAGCGCCATATGCCGCCATTGCACGCCGCGAACAGCTTCCGCTCCGCGGCCGTAGGCGATGCCTTGGTCACGAATGTCGGCATTCAGCTTGCGTGCTTCGCTCAAGGCGCCGCTGACGCTCTCCTGATCGCAGATGATGCCGGCCTTTTCGCTCATGCGCGCCTGCACATCCGCACGGATCGATTTGACGGAGAGCGGGCTCTCGGTGCGCAGAGCCCCCAGAAGGTCGACGATGCCTGCCTCCGCGGTCGTGGTGATATCGTCTGCTGCAGCCCGCTTCGCTCTACCGCTCGCGCTGATATGCTCGGCCACCCGGGTGCCGAAGACCTGCCCCGCATTCAGCGCCGCTCCGCCCGGCCGGGTCACGCCATGCGTGCCGGCCGCCTCCCCGACCGCGTAACAGCCCCTGAGATTACTGCGGCCCCAGACATCGACCATGAGGCCGCCGTTCATGTGCTGGTTGTTGACCGCGAATTCCAGCGGCTCGGCGGCAATGTCGATTTTGTAGCGGCGGTAGAGCTCGATTGCGAGCGGGTTCATGTGTTTCAACCGGTCGATCGGCATGTCTTGATCGGCGCCGGCCTTGCCGAGATAGAGGCGGACGTCTTCATCCAGCCTCTCCAGGCCGAATGGCAGGTCGCCCGGCACCGGCAGCGGATTCCGGTTGAAATCCATGAAGACGCGCCGCCCTGCCGCCGTTTCGCGATAGATGGCGAGGTCGACCAGGCTCGAACCGAAATCGAGCATGCGCGTTGCGTGAAACGGCCATTGATAGCCCTTGCGGAAAACGTTCGACGCCAATTCCTGGGTGCTGCGGTAATATTCACCCAGGAAGTGATGTTCGACACCTTGCATATCGACCGAGTAGATATGCGGGATCGCCTGGACGTAGGTGCCCGACAGGTTCCATGGAAACCCTTCCCTGCGCGTTCCGATACCGAACTGGCTTTCGGTCAGGTTGACGAGCTCGATGCCCGCCTCCAGGGCAAGCCCGAGCGAGCCGAAGCAGCCGTTGGGATAGACGCTGTCACGATAAAGCTCACCCGGCCCGCCGGCGGCAAGCACGATCACATCACTGACGAATAGCGCGATGCCCAGCGGGTTCTCCTGCGTACGGTCGCCGGCGCGCATCATGAGTATGCCGACGACATGCCGGTCGGTTCCATCGCCCTCGGTGAGAATCTTGACCGCGGTGGTCTGGTTGTAGAACGGCACCCCGAGCCGGATCGCTTCCTCCGCCAGCACCTTGACCATCAGGCGCGAGGTGCGCGGGCCGCAGCTTGTGGCACGGCCGACCTCGTCATGGTCGGTCTGATATCTCAGCGTTCCGCCGAGAGGGTCCTGAGGCAGCGGCAGGCCCAAAAATTGCAGCGACGCCATCATCCGCGACGAGCCCACAGCCTCGACATAGGCCGTATCCTCGTCCATGGCGCCGCCGCTGCGGATGGCGCGGGCCATCGCCTTGTAATTATCGCCCTGATCGGCCGTATTCGCAGTGTGAAGGGTCTGCTTGTCCGATCCCGAACAGGCCGAGGTTCCGCCCCATGCGCTCTGGCTGATGACGACGACGTCATCGCCGCGCCGCTTCATTTCCACCGCCGCGCGCAGGCCCGCCGCACCGGAGCCGGCGACGACGCAGCCGGCCCGGTAGACCGGCACATCGATGCCAGCGAGCCGGGCCGCTCCGGAAGCAGGAGCCTCCGGCGGAAGCCGCGGCATGTCGACATCGGTCAATGCATCAAGGATTTCCTGCGGAACGTCTATGGTCATCGGCTCGTCACAATCAATTGAGCGGGATATCGACCCAGCGCTTCAGGCGGGAAGATTCCATGCATGCGTCGACGATCTGGCAGATATGATGGCCCGTATCGAATGTCGGCCACATCGGTTTCATTGCGACGATCGATCGGATGACCTCGGCCACCTCGATGATCTTGCTCTCGTTGTAGCCTATGCCGAAGTTCGGCAGCGGAAGGAAAGCCCTGAAAGTCGGGTTCTCCGGACCCACGTCGATCTCGCGAAAGCCCCGGCGTCCCGTGCTGTCGTCGTTGGAGTAGAAACGCAGCCGGTTTATCTCGTCATAGGTATAGGCGATGCTGCCTTTCGTTCCATAGACTTCATAGGTCTGCATGAACTTGCGGCCTGTCGCGACGCGGCTGAAATCGACGATGCCGCCGGCGCCGTTTTCGAACCGGCAGAGCAGGTTCGTCGCGTCGGGATTGGTGATATCGGCCCAGGCCTCGTTGCCTGACAGTTTCACCTGCTCGCCATAGGCAAGGCCCTCGATGACCGGGCGGCGCGGCGTCACGATCAGATTGTCGGCGATCAGGGAACTGACGCGGCCGACCAGGAAATCCATGAAGCTGAAGATGTGCGAGCCGGTATCGCCGACGATCCCGGTCGGCGCGAGCTTTCCATCGGCGCGCCACATGAAGGGCGCCATGGGATCACCGTACATGTCGACGTGCTGACAGCCGCGGAACAGTTTGATCTCACCTATTTCACCGGATTGAATGATGTCCTTGGCCAGATCATGGACGGGATTTCGGGGAAAGGCGTGTCCGACGCGCGTGATGACACCCTTCTCTCTGGCGATGTCGGCCAGTTCCCGCGCTTCCCCAGCGGTATTTGCCAGGGGCTTTTCGCAGTAGACATGCTTGCCCGCCAGCAGGGCCGCCTTGGCCACGGGATAGTGAAGATGGTCCGGCAGGCAGATGTCGATCAGGTCGACATCGGGATCGGCGACCGCCAGTTTCCAATCCTGGAGTATTCGGGCGCCCGGCGCCCTGTTGGCAAGGTCATCGGCGACCTTCGGATTGCCGTCGACAAGGGACACGATCCGCGCCGTTCCATCGGAAACGCCGAAGAAATGCGGAAAGGTCTGGTAGGCCATGGTGTGGACCTTTCCCATCCAGCCCGAGGCGCCAAGCACCGCAACTCTCACTTCTGACATCGTCGTACTCCTCTCGACAGGGCTTAGCGGATTTCAGCGCGGGCGCGGGGCCTGGCATCATTGCGTTCGTAGGCGAAGATGGCTGGGGCCAGCGGAGGCAGGCCCCGAATGAGACCCGATCCCTTTTCGCCGACCATGATCGTCGGGGCATTCGTGTTGCATGAGGGCACACGCGGCATAACCGAGGAATCGCAGACCCTGAGGCCTTCCAGGCCGTGGACCTTGAGATCGAGCCCGACAACGGCGTCGGGGCCGCTCCCCATCTTGCAGGTGCCCACCGGATGATGGTCGGTCTTGGCGTTGGCGCAGCCATAGTCGAAAAGCTGCTCGTCGGTCATGACCTTTGGTCCGGGAAGCCTTTCGGCCATGACGTAGGGCTTCAGCGCTGCCTGCTGCATAATCTCGCGCGCAATCTTGAGACCCTCCAGGGACATCGTCCTGTCGTGGGGATCGGACCAGTAGTTGGGATCGATCAGGGGAGCGGCACTCGGATCGGACGACGACAGACGCACCGTTCCCCGCGAGCGCGGATGGAGATAGGCGGAATTCAACGTCACACCGGCATTCTTGAGCCGCTCGACGCCTGCTTCGATGCCGGAGCCGAGACCGAGGTGGAACTGGATATCGGGAGAACGCGCATCGGGATCGGCGTACCAGAAGCCACCGGTCTCGAAGAGTGACGAGGCCACCGGGCCAGTGCGGAACAGGACATATTGTATTCCGGCCCAAAGCGTGCGGTGGAGTTTTGCGACGCCGTCATACGTGTGGTCGCCGGTGCATTCGGCGATGACGAAAAGATCGAGGTGATCCTGAAGGTTGCCGCCGACGCCCGGAAGATCATGGAGCACCTTGACGCCCACCGACTTGAGGTGATCGGCCGGTCCTATGCCGGACTGCAGAAGAAGCTTCGGCGACCCGATCGCGCCCGAGGAAACCAAGACCTCACGTTCGGCGCACACGATCTCCGATCCCCGCGAGGTCGCGATCTCGACGCCGATTGCCCGATTCCCCTCCAGCAGGATGCGCGCGACGCGCACGCCAGTCCGGACCGTCAGGTTCTTCCGGTCCCTGATCGGCGAGAGATAGGCGAGCGAAGCCGATGATCGGCGGCGGTTGCGCTGTGTCAGCTGATAAAAGCCCACGCCTGCCTGCTGCCGGCCATTGAAGTCGTGATTATACGGGATGCCGAGCTCCTGCCCCGCGCGGATATAAGCGTCGCAGATCGGCAGCGGCGCGGCCGGCATCGAGACGCCGAGCGGACCGCCATAGGCGTGATAGTCGTCGGCGAAGCGCTGGTTATCCTCGGCACGCTTGAAATAGGGAAGGATCGAGCGGTAGTCCCAGCCCTCGCAGCCGTCTTCATCAGCCCAGCGATCGTAATCGGCCGCGTTTCCGCGTGTATAGAGCTGCGCGTTGATCGATGAGCCGCCACCGATGACCTTCGCCTGGGTATAGCGAAGTACCCTGCCCTTCATGTGCTTCTGCGGAACGGTTTCCCACCCCCAGCTGGCAACGCCCTTGGTCATCTTGGCAAAGCCGGCCGGCATGTGAAAAAGCGGATTCCAGTCGCCTCCACCTGCTTCGAGCAAGAGAACGCGGACGTCGGGATCTTCGCTCAAACGGTTTGCAAGCACGCATCCTGCAGGTCCGGCGCCCGTGATGATGTAGTCGAAATCCATTTTACTGTCCTATTGCCTGCGCTCTCGCGACCGAAAGCCGCCGGCGCTCAATGTTGGATCTGCTGATGCCTGCAAGTCCTTCGATGCAATGTGATCCGCAACCCTCAGCGCCTGGCTTGCGATGGTGAGCGCAGGATTGACCGCGGCCGACGTCGGCAGGAAACCGGCATCGACGACGAAGAGGTTTTCGTGGTCGTAGGAACGGCAGTAGGTGTCCAGCGGCGCCGTCGCCGGGTCGTTTCCGATGCGGATCGTTCCGCACTGATGGGAAGGCGTGCGCTTGTCGAAGGGCCTCGACAGCACGATCGGAAATCCGATCGATTTCAGGATCGCCTTCAATTTTGCGACGAGCGCAAGATGGGCGTCCCAGTTGGTTCGCTGCCATTGGAGAATGATCCGGTCTCCATCCACCATGACCCGGCTTTCCGGATTGGGCACATCCTCGCTCATCGCATAGAAGTCGATGGCATGGCTGGTGATGAAGTGCAGAAGCCATTCTGGCGCTTGCGGCAGAGACCCTTTGAGGACCTTTTCGGAAATGCGGCCCAGAAGCTGCACGTTACCGAGCGGCGGCCCTCCCTCCCCGTCCGAGAGATAGAAGTCGTTGAAGGCAAAAGTCTTCTGGTAGACCGCGGTATTCCTGAACCGCGGCGAGACCGCGATGACCGCGGACGCGTTGTGGTTCATGAAGTTGCGGCCCACCTGGTCGGAAGAGTTCGCCAAACCTCTGGGGAAGCGGTCGTTTTTCGAGCGCAGCAGAAGTACGGAGGACTGAACCGCGCCGGCTGAGAGGATCACGATCTCAGGCGAGACGGTCACCGCCTGCCCGTTCTTGAGATAGGTGACGCGGTCGATCCGGCTCCCCGCTCCCGTCTCGAGCTTCATAACACGAGCATTGGTTTCCAGCCGCACGTTCTCGTGCTTCAGCGCCGACGCGAGAGCTGCGGTCTCCGCATCCATCTTGCCGTCGCGGGAATTCGGATGCGCATCCCATGGTGTTTGGGCCTTGGCGAGCCAAGCGTCGAGATCCAGGCCGAGCGGCAGGGAAGACGGATGTAGGCCTTTCTTCCTGAGGCGCGCCCTGACATCGGCGATTGGCGCCTCATCGGGGACTGGCGGATAGTCGTAGGCAGTCGAATGGTACGGTTCCGTGGGATCTTCACCGAGACTGCCGCGCACCTGATAGAGATGTTCTGCCTTCGAGTACCACGGCTCCAGAACCTCGTAGGGGAACGGCCAGGCCGGCGACACACCCTCCCGGTGTTCGATGACGCCGAAATCCTCCCTGCGGTAACGCGACAGGACGGCGCCGTAGAATTTCGAGTTCCCGCCGACATTGTAGTAGTTGCCGGGGTTGAAGCCTTTGCCATCCGCTTCGTACCATGTCTCCTGCGGCCGGAAGTGGCCCCGCTGGAAGATGGCCCGCTGATCGCGATTGACGGGAAGGTCGGCGATGTGATCGCCAGCTTCGAGGATCAATATCCGGGCGCCGGTCGAAGCAAGGCCGGCGGCGATCGTGGAGCCGCCGACGCCGGAGCCGATGATAACAATGTCGGGTGAACCGCTCATTCTAGCACCTGGACATCACACGATCCGCGCCTGCGTTTCGGGATCGAAGAAGACGGCCTTGTCGAGATTGAAGGCGAGGCGTGTGTTTTGGCCGGGTGCGATGCCGGCATCGGCGCGCAGACGGGCGACGACCTCCTTGCCGCCGAGCT
>NZ_LOKX01000003.1 GCF_002211285.1 Rhizobium sp. R635
GCAGTGCGACCAGTTGGCTCTTCGTCGACAGCCGCCGCACATGCTTGTCGGCCTGATGCTCCTCCACAAGTCTTTCGAAAGCCGTCCAAGGAATCCGCTTCAACAGATCATGAAAGACGCTATTCTCATGCCGCACGGTGTTGCCCCTCTTTCGTGTCCGGGATTGTCGCCAAACATCCGAATACGAGTAGAATCAACACCGTGCGCCTTGTCCACCAAATTTAAACCGGACAGCAGTGGCACAAGGCCGAGGATGACGTCGAGGAAGGGGCGAGGCTTACGGCGGGTGGTCGCTGTTTTGGTAATATTATAATATATTCATATTGTTGCGCCGCTTTCCTGCGAGATCGAATCCGCTGCCTCGCAAAGTGATTCAGCGTCATCTCAGCAACTTCGAGTGAGGTGGCGCGGGCGGCGTTGACCTTGGCCCTTGCTGGGCCTAGATCAACAAAATGTTGAATAGCGCATTCTCCCATTTGCCGGCCTTGGAGCCGGGCAGCGTCTGGCTCGTCGGGGCCGGTCCGGGCGATCCGGGCCTGCTGACGCTCTTGGCTGCCAAGGGACTGGCCGAGGCCGATGTGATCGTCCATGACGCGCTGGTGAATGAGGACTGTCTGAGGCTCGCGCGCCCCGGCGCCGAACTCGAATATGCCGGCAAACGCGGCGGCAAGCCTTCGGCCAAGCAGCGGGATATTTCGTTGCGCCTGGTGGAACTGGCGTGCGCCGGCAAGCGGGTGCTGCGGCTGAAGGGCGGCGATCCCTTCGTCTTCGGGCGCGGCGGGGAAGAGGCGCTGACGCTGGTAGAACACAATATCCCGTTCCGCATCGTGCCGGGCATTACCGCCGGCATCGGCGGGCTTGCTTATGCCGGCATTCCGGTGACGCATCGCGAGATCAATCATGCGGTGACTTTTCTCACCGGCCATGATTCCTCCGGCATCGTGCCGGACAGGATCGACTGGGAAGCGATCGGCAAGGGTTCGCCCGTGATCGTCATATATATGGCGATGAAACATATCGCCCAGATCAGCGCCAATCTGATCGCGTCGGGCCGTTCGCCATCCGAGCCCGTGGCTTTCGTCTGCAATGCGGCGACCGGCGCGCAGCAGGTGCTGGAGACGACGCTTGGCGAAGCGGTTGCTGCCGTTGCCGCCTCCGGGCTGGAGCCGCCGGCGATCGTCGTGGTCGGCGAGGTGGTGCGGCTGCGCGCCTCGCTCGATTGGCTCGGCGCCCTGGCGGGCAGGCGTTTGCAGCCCGATCCGTTTGGCCGTTCCGGCAAGGTGCTGATATGAGCGGCCTCCTGATCGCAGCCCCTTCCTCCGGCGCCGGCAAGACGACGGTGACGCTCGGGCTGTTGAGGGCGCTTCGCCGCCGCGGCGTCTCGGTCGCGCCCGGTAAGGCCGGCCCCGACTATATCGATCCCGCCTTCCATGCGGCGGCAAGCGGCACGCCCTGCCTGAATTTCGACCCGTGGGCGATGCGCCCGGAGCTGATCTCGGCCAATGCCGCGCTTCACCGTTCCGGCGACCGTATTCTCGTCGTCGAGGCGATGATGGGACTTTTCGACGGCGCGGCCGACGGCAAGGGGACGGCGGCCGATCTTGCCGCCCAGCTCGGCCTTTCCGTCGTGCTCGTCGTCGATGCCTCGCGCATGTCGCAATCCGTGGCGCCGCTGGTATCAGGCTTTGCCGGCTTCCGTGCCGATGTCCGCGTCGCCGGCGTCATCCTGAACAAGGTCGGCAGCGACCGGCACGAGGCGATGCTGCGCCATGCGCTGGACGCGATCCGCATGCCCGTCGTCGCCGTGATTGGGGCCGACAAGGCGCTTTCCCTGCCGGAGCGCCATCTCGGGCTCGTCCAGGCCGGGGAACATGCGACGCTCGAAAATTTCATCGACCATGCGGCCGATGCCGTCTCCGAGGAATGCAATTTCGAATTCCTGCTGCGCATCGCACGGCAGGGGCTCAACCAGCCATCGGCCGCCAATATCGACCGGCTGATGCCGCTCGGCAGCCGTATCGCGGTGGCGCGCGACATCGCCTTTGCCTTTTCCTATGAGCATATGCTGCTCGGCTGGCGCCGCCGGGGGGCTGCGATCTCCTTCTTCTCGCCGCTTGCCGATGAGCGGCCTGCCGCCGATGCCGATGCGATCTATCTGCCGGGCGGTTATCCCGAACTGCATGCCGGGCGGCTGGCCGCGGCACAGAATTTTCGCGCCGGTCTTCTCGATGCGGCGGCGCGCGGCATCAGGATCTATGGCGAGTGCGGTGGTTACATGGTGCTGGGTGAGGGACTGGTTGATTCCGAGGGCAAACGCCATGAAATGCTCGGTTTGCTGCCCGTCGTCACCAGCTATGCCGAACGCAAGCGCCATCTCGGCTATCGCCGAGTCACGCCGCTCGACGGCGCGATCTTCCAGCGGCCGATGACGGCCCATGAATTCCACTATTCCACCGTCGTCTCCGAAGGCGAGGGCGAGCGGCTGTTTCAGGTGCGGGATGCGCTGGGAGCCGATCTCGGTGTCGCCGGGCTGAGGCGCGGGCAGGTGGCAGGCTCCTACATGCATCTGATCGACCTTGCGAGAGCCGCCGCGTGAGCGCGCCGATCGCCCATGGCGGCGGCATCACCGCCGCTGCCGCCGCCTTCGGCGGCAGGCCCCAGGACTGGCTCGACCTTTCCACGGGGATCAACCCGTGTCCTGTCGCTTTGCCTGAAATACCGGCGGCAGCCTGGCACCGCCTGCCGGACAGGCACCTCGTCGAAGCGGCAAGGCGCGCCGCGCGCGACTATTACGGCAGCGGCGAAATCCTGCCCCTGCCGGTGCCCGGCACGCAATCGGTGATCCAGCTGCTGCCGCGGCTGCTTCACGGGGGTAGGCAGGCTACGGTGACGGACGACAAAGTCGCCGTGACGGACGACAAAGTCGCCGTGGTGTTTCCGACCTACGGTGAATATGCGCGCGCCTTCGCTTCGGCCGGTTTTGCCGTCGATGCCGTCAGCGATGTCGCGGCAATCGGGGCTGGCCACCGACTTGCGGTCGTCGTCAATCCGAACAATCCCGATGGGCGCGTTTGGCCGGCCGATGCGCTGATCGCGCTGCACGACAGGATGAAATCGGCTGGCGGACTGCTCGTCGTCGACGAGGCTTTCGGCGATGCCGATCCGGCGCTCAGTCTCGCACGCCGCGCAGAAGAGCTTTCCAATCTGGTGATTTTCCGCTCCTTCGGCAAGTTCTTCGGGCTTGCCGGCCTGCGGCTCGGTTTCGTGATTGCGCGCGGCGACATTCTCGAGCGTTTTGAGGAATGGCTGGGACCCTGGGCGGTCTCAGGCCCGGCGCTGTCGCTGGCCGATTCGCTGTTGCGGCAGGATGTTTCCACGGTCCGCGGCCGCATCGCGGAGCGCAGTGCCGGACTGCATGCGGTGCTGGCCGGGGCAGGCTTGCGGATCGCCGGGGGGACGGCGTTGTTTACCCTCGTCGCCGATATCAGGGCGGGCGACATTTACACGCATCTCTGCCGCCATCATATTCTCGTCCGCAAGTTCGATTATGCGCCGGACTGGCTGCGTTTCGGGCTGACCCCCGATGCGGCGGCGGACAGGCGGCTTACTGAAGCCCTTCAGAGTTTTGAGCTATGATGATCGACGAAAACCTTCTCGTGCTGCTCCTGGCATTGCTGCTCGACCGGATCGTCGGCGATCCGCAATGGCTGTGGTCGCGGCTGCCGCACCCCGTCGTCCTGTTCGGCGAGGCGATCTCCTTTGCCGACCGGCAGCTCAACAATGCCGGCCTGACGGGCTCGCAGCGCCGGATGAACGGTGTCGCCGCCATACTGGCGCTGCTTCTGGTGGCGGTTGCCGCAGGCTTCGTCTTCGACCGGTTCTTCGCGCTCTTCGGCGTTGTTGGCATTCTGCTCGAAACCGGGCTGGTGGCGATCTTCCTGGCGCAGAAAAGCCTCGCCGATCACGTGGGCGCGGTTGCGGCCGCGCTTCGCGGCGAAGGGCTTGCCGGCGGGCGGGCAGCCGTTTCCCGCATCGTCGGGCGCGATCCCGAAACGCTGGATGAGCCGGCCGTCTGCCGCGCGGCGATCGAAAGCCTGGCGGAAAATTTCTCCGACGGCGTTGTGGCGCCGGCGCTCTGGTATGCCGTCTTCGGCCTGCCGGGGCTGCTTGCCTACAAGATGCTGAACACGGCGGATTCGATGATCGGCCACAAGTCCGAGAAATATCTCGATTTCGGCTGGGCCGCCGCCCGGCTCGACGATCTCGCCAACTGGCCGGCCGCCCGGATCTCCATCCTGCTGATCGCCGCCGGCGCCTGGCTCCGTCGTGGTACGAGCGCCAGCCGCGAAGCGGTCCGGGTCGCGATGCGCGACGGCGGGCTGCACCGCTCGCCGAATTCCGGCCGGCCGGAAGCTGCCATGGCCGGCGCCCTCAACGTCCAGCTCGCCGGCCCCCGCGTCTATGGCGGCGTCATCGTCGCCGAGCCGATGATCAACAATGCCGGTCGGGACGTTGCGACATTGCGTGACATCGAGGACGGCGTATCGGTGTTTCATGCGAGCTGCATGGTGCTGGCGGGGGTGACGTTCGGGTTGTTTTTGTGTTTTCTTTAGGGTTGTCCCACGGCATGAACGCCCCGGTGGACACATCAGCCGCAAAGGTTTATGCGAAACGCCTCATATCAGACCGGAAAGACAGCAATGACAGTTCAAGTTGAATTACCGTGCCCGAAGTGCAAGAGCACCAAGATGAAGTTCGAGCGGCCGGAGATCCGGGAGACCGACATCATCAAATGTGCGGCCTGCGGGCATAATCTCGGCACGATGGCCTCGATCCGCGAGAGAATGAACAAGGCCTATCAGCAGCTCAAGCGGCCTGCCGCTGCGCCCAAGCTCCAGTAGGCGCGGGGGTTCAATTCCCGCTTGGCTTGTTAGAATTGTGATTACCATTCGGGTTAAAGCTAAATAATAAGTATCGTCGTAGTCTCTCTACCATGAGGGCGCAATTAAACTGCGCGGGTTGGAAGAGGGGCTATCATGAGGACGATTTTAGCGGCTGCGGCCGCCAGTTTATTGCTGCAGTTTTCTCCCGTTGCTGCCGAAGCGGCAACATTGGTCGCCAAGATCAGCATCGACAAGCAGACGATGACCGTCACCGAGAACGGCTTCGTCAAGTATCGCTGGAAGGTTTCGACCGCGCGCCGCGGCTATGTCACGCCGACCGGTTCCTGGAGCGCCAAGTGGCTGTCGCGCGATCACCGTTCGCGCAAATACGACAACGCGCCGATGCCCTACGCCGTGTTCTTTAACGGCGGTTATGCCGTTCACGCCACCTTCGATCTGAAGCGCCTGGGCACGCCGGCCTCGCACGGCTGCGTTCGCCTGCATCCCGATAATGCGGCGCAGTTCTTCTCGCTGGCGCGCCAAGCCGGGCTTTCCAATACCCGCGTGGTCATCACGCGGTAATCTTTTCCAACGCGTCCATATCGGGCACGACGATATGCCGGGAATTCCCGATGTGGATGACGCCGCTCCTGCGCAGCTTTGTCATCTGGCGGCTAACGGTTTCGATCGTCAGCCCGAGGAAATCGGCGATTTCGGCGCGTGACAGCGGCAGGTCGAAGGCGGTGCTCGTTGCCGTCTGCGGTTCGGCATGAGTGGCGATGAGGTAAAGCAGGCTTGCGACCTTCTCTTCCGCCGTGCGCCGGCCGAGCGTCAGCATCCATTCGCGCGCAGCGTCCAGCTCCCTCAGCGCCTGGTCGTGCAGGTTGCGCTGGAGTTCCGGCGTCTCGGCGATCATTCGGTCGAGCAGGTTGCGGGGGAAGACGCAGATTTCGGCATCGGTCGCAGCCTCGGCCGACAGCGTGCTTTCGCGCACGAAGGGCCTGCCGACGAAATCGGGGGCGAATTGCAGGCCGACGATCTGCTGGCGTCCGTCCGGCATCACCTTGCAGAGCTTCACCACGCCGCGCATGATGTTCGAGTAAAAGGAGCTTTCCGACCCTTGCGCGATGATCTCTGAACCGGCCTCGACCTTGCGGCGCAGGGAGTGGCGGTTGAGTTCCTTCAACTGGCTGTTCGACAAGGCGCCGCAGACGACGCCGTGCCGCGCCTGGCAGGAGCGGCAGGCGAGGGGAATGGCGGCCTCGAAAACCTCACTGCTTGCGACATCCATGTCCTGGTCCTTTCAACATCCCCCGGGGCGTGCCTGACCGACTGGGCCACAATCGGGGATTCCGGCGTGGCTTGATGATTATCAAATGGCCGGGAGGACTATTTGATTCAGATCAAAGTTCCGATGCCAATCTTCGGGGTTCCGGCTGCTTTCGCCGGCTTGATTCGGGCGGCTCTTCGCCTTGGCGGCGGAACGCTCCTTCGCTCTGGCGCCAGGCCGCGCCTTTCAAAGGCTGGTTTCCATTGCTGTTTAGGCAACACCCGACCGGCAAATTGCCGCGACGCCGGGACGAAAGCATTGGCTTTTGAAAAGGATTTGCCTATGAGGGGGTTTAAATCGTCATTTCATGAGGTACAGCGCGTGACCGCTACATTCGACAAAGTTGCCGACATTATTGCAGAAACCAGCGAGATCGATCGCGCCACGATCACGCCGGAGAGCCATACGATCGACGACCTCGGTATCGACAGCCTCGATTTCCTCGACATCGTCTTTGCGATCGACAAGGAATTCGGCATCAAGATCCCGCTCGAAAAGTGGACGCAGGAAGTCAACGAGGGCAAGGTTTCCACCGAAGAATATTTCGTGCTGAAGAACCTCTGCGCCAAGATCGACGAGCTCAAAGCAGCCAAGGCCTGAGACATAACAGTCTTTTTTGAACGCCCTGCCGCCCTTGATATGGCGGCCGGGCGGTTTCGTTCCTAGATCAGTTCAGATTCGCACTTCCGGACGGAAAACCGCTTCGCACTTTTCCTGGAATTGCTCTAAGTAGGCGTCACCGGCGGGCGGATCTGGCCTGGCGGGCCGGAGGATCCGAATGCTGCTGGAATATTTCCAGATGATTGACCGCGTCGAAGCGGTGGACCTGAAGAAGGGCGTGCTCAACGCGCGATCCGTCGTGCCGGCCAAGAGCCCGGTCTTCGAGGGCCATTTTCCCGGCATGCCGCTCGTTCCCGGCGTGCTCTTGATCGAAACCATGGCGCAGGCCTCCGGCATGCTGGTGCTTGCCGCCACCGATTTTGCCGCCATGCCCTTCCTGATGTCGGTCGACGGCGCCAAGATGCGCACCTTCGTCGAGCCGGAAGCCGTGCTCGACATCGAGGCGGTGCTGGAGCATGACGGTTCGGGTTTCGCGGTTACGAAGGCCAAGATCACCAGCGGCGGCAAGAAGGTCTGCGATGCGCAGCTGAAACTGCGCACCATGCCTTTCAGCGAGGTTCCGCTCGGCGATATCGTGAAAAAACGCGCCGGCGAGGTCGGGCTTCTCGAAGCGATCGCGGCGCAGGGAGTGGTTGGATGAGCAAGGCTGCAAACGACGTCGTCATTTCAGGCGTCGGCATCGTCACCTGTCAAGGCGTCGGCAAGGATGCGCATATCGCGCTGCTTTCGGCCGAAAGCGCGCCGACGGCGATCGTCGAGACCGAGAAATTCAAGCCCTATCCGGTGCATCCGCTGCCCGAAATCGACTGGTCGCAGCAGATCGCCAAGCGCGGCGACCAGCGCCAGATGGAAAACTGGCAGCGCATCGGCGTCTTCGCCGCCGGTCTCGCGCTCGACGATGCCGGCTTCAAGGACAATATCGAAGCCTGCGGCACGATGGACATGATCGTGGCGGCCGGCGGCGGCGAGCGCGACATCAACGTCGACACGCTGATCGTCGACGAGGGACTGAAGCGCAACGACCGCGAGCTGCTG
The DNA here is from genome assembly GCF_002211285.1 of Rhizobium sp. R635. Classification (GTDB taxonomy): domain Bacteria; phylum Pseudomonadota; class Alphaproteobacteria; order Rhizobiales; family Rhizobiaceae; genus Rhizobium. Next base: position 7,870 of record NZ_LOKX01000003.1, read on the forward strand.
CTCAACGAGAAGCTGACGACGGAACTGAGGCCGACGCTGTTCCTGGCGCAGCTTTCCAACCTGCTGGCCGGCAATATTTCCATCGTTCACAAGGTCACCGGCTCCTCGCGCACCTTCATGGGCGAGGAAGCATCCGGCGTTTCTGCCGTCGAGACGGCCTTCTGGCGCATCCGGTCCGGCGAATCCACCCATGCGCTGGTCGGTGGCGCCTTTGCCGCCGAACGCCCCGACATGATTCTGCTCACCGAAGCGATCGGCGCGCATACGCGCGGCGAATGGGCGCCGCTCTGGTCGCGCTCGGGCCTCGAGGGCGGCGGCATGATCACCGGTTCGGCCGGCGTCTTCCTGGTGCTGGAATCGCGCAAGCATGCGCAGGAGCGCGGCGCGCATATCTATGCGACGATCAGCGCGGTGGAAGGCGACCGCGGCAATCGCGCGGCCGGCAATTTCGAAGTGCGGATGGAGCGGCTGCTGAAGCCTGCCGCCGACCTGCCGCCAGAGAGCACGGCGATCTTCTCCGGCTCGACCGGCATGCACGAGATCGCCGCCCGGGAAAAGGCGGTGCTGGAGCATCAGCTTCCGGGTGCCGCGATCCGCGGCTTCGGCGGGATTTCCGGTCACACGATCGAGGCGCATTTCCCGCTGGGGCTGGCGCTCGCAGCCCTTGCCATCGATGCCAAGGCCAAGGTTCCGCCCTTCGACGCCGCCCATGAAGCGCCGATGAAGGCGGGCACGAAGGCGGCTGTCGTCACGACGGTCGGACACCAGCGCGGCGAGGGCGTCGCCGTTCTTTCCGCAGAGGCGTGAGGAGAGAGATTATGACAGCTTCCGCTTACAGGGATCATCTCGGCCGGCCGATCGTCGCAGTGACGGGCATGGGCATCATCACCTCGCTCGGCCAGGGCCTGAAGGACAATTGGGCGGCCCTTTCCTCCGGCACCTCGGGCATCCACGCGATCAACCGCTTTCCCACAGAGGGCCTTTCGACGCGGATCGCCGGCACTGTCGATTTCATCGACATTCCGGTGCCGAACGCCGTCGAGCGTTCCTATGCCTTTGCGCGCGAGACGACCATCGAGGCGCTCGCCGATGCCGGTCTGTCGGGCGATTTCAACGGTCCGCTGTTCCTTGCCGCGCCGCCGATCGAACCCGAATGGAGCGCCCGTTTCGAGCTTGCCGATCGCTCGCCGGCCGCCGATCATCCGGGCGATGCCTATGAGCGTTTCCTGACGGCGCTGCGCCAGCGCCCGGACCCGGCCTTCCACGAGGCGGCGCTGTTCGGCGCGATTTCCGAGCGCCTTGCCGACCGGTTCGGCACGCGCGGCCTTCCGGTGACGCTGTCGACGGCCTGCGCTTCCGGTGTTACCGCGATCCAGCTCGGCATCGAGGCGATCCGCCAGGGCCGCACCGATCGCGCACTGACGGTTGCGACCGATGGGTCGCTCAGCGCCGAAGCGCTGATCCGCTTCTCGCTTCTGTCGGCGCTTTCGACGCAGAACGATCCGCCGACGAAGGCCTCCAAGCCGTTCAGCAAGGATCGCGACGGCTTCGTCATCGCCGAGGGCGCGGCGACGCTGGTGCTGGAATCGCTGGAATCGGCAATTGCCCGCGGCGCCAAGGTGCTCGGCATCATGAAGGGCGCCGGCGACAAGGCCGACAGCTTCCACCGCACCCGGTCGTCGCCGGACGGCGGCCCGGCGATCTCGACGATCCGCGCGGCCCTTGCCGATGCCGGCATCGACGAGAGCGGCATCGGCTACATCAATGCGCACGGCACCTCGACGCCCGAGAACGACAAGATGGAATATGGCGCGATGTCTGCGGTCTTCGGCGAGCGGCTCGTCGGCATTCCGGTTTCGTCGAACAAGTCGATGATCGGCCATACGCTGACGGCGGCCGGTGCGGTCGAGGCGGTGTTCTCGCTGCAGACGATGCTGACCGGCACGCTGCCACCGACGATCAACTACAACAATCCCGATCCGTCGATCGTGCTCGATGTCGTGCCGAACAAGAAGCGGGAAGCCCAGGTTTCGGCCGTGCTTTCCAACTCCTTCGGCTTCGGCGGGCAGAATGCCAGCCTTGTCATGGCGCTCGAACCGGCTTAAGCGGTTCCCGACAATTTCAAGACGAGACGAACGCCTTCGAGGCGAGGGATTTTGCCATGCGCGCTTTGCAACTGATCGACGACCGCAAGCTTGAGATCACCGACCTGCCGGAACCCGACGCTCCCGCCGCGGGCGAGGTGACGCTGCGCGTCAAGGCGGTGGCGCTCAACCATATCGATGTCTGGGGCTGGCGCGGCATGGCGTTCGCCAAGCGCAAGATGCCGCTCGTCATCGGCGCGGAAGCCTCCGGCGTCGTGGAAGCGATCGGGCCGGGTGTCGCCAATGTGCTGCCGGGCCAACTGGTCTCGATCTACGGCGCGCGCACCTGCGGCCTCTGCCGCCCGTGCCGCGAAGGCCGCGACAATCTCTGCGAACACGTCTCCGGCGTGCACGGCTTCCATCTTGACGGTTTCGCGCAGGAGAAGGTGAACCTGCCGGCGCGCCTGCTCGTTCCCGCGCCTCCCGGCGTGGATGCGATCGGGGCGGCGCTGGCGCCCGTCACCTTCGGCACGGTCGAGCACATGCTGTTCGACAATGCCAAGCTCGAGCCCGGCGAGACGATCCTCGTCCATGCTGGCGGCTCCGGCATCGGCACGGCGGCGATCCAGCTTGCCAAGAAGATCGGCTGCACCGTCATCACCACGGTCGGTTCCGACGACAAGATCGAGAAGGCGAAGGCGCTCGGCGCCGATCACGTCATCAACTACCGCACCGACCGCTTCGAAGGCGTGGTGCGCAAGCTCACCAAGAAGAAGGGCGTCGACGTCGTCTTCGAACATGTGGGCAAGGACACCTGGGCGGGCTCGATGCTCTGCATGAAGCGCGGCGGGCGCCTCGTCACCTGCGGCTCGACCTCCGGCGTTTCGACAGAGATGAACCTGATGATGCTGTTCCAGCAGCAATTGAAGCTCTTCGGCTCCTTCGGCTGCCGCATGGAAAACATGGCGGACGCCATGCAGAAGATGGGCCGCGGGCTCGTCCATCCCGTCATCGACACCGAGGTCGGCTTCGACGACATCGACCGGGCGCTGGAGCGGATGGAATCGCGCCAGATCTTCGGCAAGATCATCCTGAAGATGGATTGAGCCCACGTGAAGCTGATCATCACCCGGATCGTTCTGGCGCTCAGGAATTTCCAGCAATGGCTGGTGGCGCAGGTGATGTTCGGCTTCCTGAACGTGCTGAAGCTGTTTCCGGCCGATGGCGCGATCCGCTTCGCCGACCGGATGATGCGCCGCCTCGGCCGGCGGACACGCCGCCACAAGCTCATGCTTACCAATCTGCGCAACGCCTTCCCTGAGAAGAGCGAGGCGGAGATCGAGGAAATCGCGCTCGCCAGCTGGGGAAACATGGGCCGGCTCGCGGCGGAATACGTCTTCCTCGATCAGCTGTTCGATTTCGATCCCGAGCGGACCGAGCCGGGCAGGGTGGAGGTGTCGGGCATTCCCATCTTCCTCGACCTGCGTGACAATCCGCGCCCCTTCATCGTCTTCACCGGCCATACCGCCAATTTCGAGCTGCTGCCGGTGGCAGCCGCCGCCTTCGGCATGACCGTGACCGTGCTCTTCCGGCCGCCGAACAACCCGTATGTCGCCAAGAAGGTGTTCGACTTCCGCAGCGCGCGCATGGGCAAGCTGGTGCCCTCGCATGCCGGCTCCTCCTTCGCGCTCGCGCGCCAGCTGGAAGCGGGCCAGGGGGTGGGCGTGCTGGTCGACCAGAAATTCGGCAAGGGGCTGAAGGGCACCTTCTTCGGGCTTGATGTGAAGACCAATCCGCTGCTGCCGAAGCTGGTGCGCCAGTTCGATTGCGAAGTCTATCCGGCGCGCTGCATCCGCCTGCCGGGGAATCGCTACCGGCTGGAAATCGAACCTCGGCTGGAGATGCCTCGCGATGCCAAAGGCAATCTCGACCTGCCGGCGGCCGCTCAATTGCTCAACGACAAGGTGGAAGGCTGGGTGCGGGAATATCCCGAACAATGGCTCTGGTATCACGACCGCTGGCAAATCAAGAAGACGCTCGCGCTTTGAAAAGCACACCCTGATTTATCAGCGGTGAAAAGCGGCAGGTGCTCTTGGATTGAAACGGAGTAAACTTCGTGTTAGCCGTCACCACCAAAGCGCGAATAATATCTACCTTAAGGCGCATTTTTTGGGGAAATGCAGCCACATCAATTTGGACACGCCACTTGGGACAATGGGAGTGGGAGGCGTCTTGCTGGAGCTTTTTCGAGCCTTTTCCTTGCGTTGTGCGCAAATAGAGGAAGCCATCCGCCGGGGTGACGATCAGCGCGTCATGTCGCTCGATCGGCATGTCGAGCCGCTGGTCGAGGCGATCCTGGCCTGCCGGGCAGGCAATCTTCTCGAAGTCTACATGCAACTGCAGTTCGTGAGCCAGCTTGTCGCTCAGGATGCCGACGACAGCGCCAGCGTCCGGGAACATACGGCGGTGCTTTCTTACCTGCTCGACCGCTATTTCGGCACGCATGCGCCCGACTGGCGGGTGCCTTCGCCGCAGGACGCGCGCATCGAGCCGCCGGCAGCCTATGTGCCCGACACCGACAACGGCCAGTTCCTCAACGCGGCGATCCTCGAAAGCCTGCCGGACCGGATCGCGGTGCTGACCAGGGACTACCGCTACCTCTATTCCAATGCGGCAAACAGCGCCTATCTCAACAGGAAGCCGATGGAACTCATCGGGCACCATCTATCCGAATTCATCGGCGAGGAACGTTTTGCCGCATGCGCCAAGCAAAAGCTGGACGCGTGTTTTGCCGGCGAGGAGATCGACTATACCTATGAGCGTTCGGCCGGCGGCGGCGCATCGCGGCAAATACGCTGTCGCATGTCGCCGCTGCGCGACGCGGGCGGCACGGTAATCGGCGCTTTGATCGTGATGGATCGATGATCCAACTTAGGCAGTTGCCCAGACGGCGAGCTCGTAGCCATCGCGGTCGAGGAAATGGAAACGGCGGCCGCCGGGAAAATCGGTGATCGGCCGGCAGATCGTGCCGCCGGCCCGTTCGACCGAGGTCAGCACCTCTTCCAGATCCCTGGCGTAGACGACGACCAGCGGGCCGCCCGGCCGCACGGGGCCGAAATCGGTGAAGCCGCCCTTCAGCCGCCCATCGTCGAATTCGCAGTAGTTCGGGCCGTAATCGGTGAAACGCCAGCCGAAGGCCGAGCCGTAAAAGGCTTTTGCGGCGGCGATGTCGGAGACGTTGAATTCGACATAATCGATGCGGCGGTCGTTGTGTTCTGAGTTTTCGGCCATCTATCTCTCCATCAGGGCTTTCAGCATGGCGAGGTCTTTCTCGATATGCGCGGCATCGGCGGCAAATTGCGCGTCGGTCATGCCGGGCAGGCGCAGCAGCGTGAACATGACCTCGCAGCCGTCGCCGTTCGGCACGATGCGCAGCGCATTATAAACCCTGAGCCCGGATTCGATCGTCACCGTATGATCGATCACGCCGAATTCATTGCTGGGCACGAAGCTCACCTTGATGGTGCCGAGAGGACCATGGGCAATCCAGTCGGCGCCGTCGGGCTCGAAGCCGGTCGCAAGGCCGGAGGCCCAGAGCGGCATGTTTTCCGGCTTGCCGGCGAAATCGTAGACGTCGCGCCAGTCGCGTTCGATCGATCGGTGGATGATTTTTGCAGGCATCGTCGCCATGGCTTGAAGGTCCTCGCATTTTGGTTTCCCTGAAATAATAAGGCCAGCCGGTGCTGTCTTGAACAAAACGGTCAGCCGGATCTTTCCCGCATGCCGAGCTGGTCGAGGATGATCGCAGGCGTCAGCGTCGAGAGTTCTGCGACCTCGCGCGTCATGTGGGCCTGGTCGGCAAAACCTGCTTCGAGCGCGATGCGGGCGAGCGGCATCGTGCCCGCCTTGCGGCAGACGTCGAGGAAACGTTGGAACCGGCGGATGCGTTCCAGCGTCTTTGCGCCATAGCCGAAATGATGGTGGCAGCGGCGGCGCAGCTGCCTTTCGCTGATGCCGAGCCGGTCTGGCAGGCCGGGGGCAGGGCGGCCGCTGTCGGCAGCGGCGAAGATCACGGCGGCGTCCCGGTCAGGCTCCTCCTCATGGCGCGCGGCCTCTTCAAGCAGGCGGCCGAAGAGCGCTACGGCGGCCGTGGGCTCCGGGCAATCCCGGAGCCGCGCCTCGAATTCGCTCGTCTCCTTCCGGCCGATATCGGCAAGCGGCACGGAGAGGCCGACCAGCGCCGAGAGCGGCGTCTTCAGCCAGGATGCCGCAGCACCCGGCGCAAAACGTGCGCCGATGACGGTCGCGCCAGGCCCTATCACGGGAAAGGCGGCTGTCCTGTCGGGGCCGGCGACCTCAAGCCTGCCGTCGATCCAGAGAAGATCACAATAACCATCCGGTACGATCGCCACCGTCGCCGGCGGCCCGTCGTTCAGCCTGTGCGACCAGAGGCGGCTGAAATGGCGCCGCAAGGCGGGCGGCGGCGCATATTCGTGGTAGCGGCCGGCGCGGGCCGCAAGCAGCGCCATGTCTTTTGGTCTTTTCGATACCAAGCGATATCTCCCGAGCTCCGCATGATAACATGAGTTAGGCCTTGCCGGCAGGCCGGTGAAAGATGCGGCTTGCGGATCGGCGTTAAATGGCAGGTTGTCGGACAAGTCGGAAAAACAAAGCTGCATTTCATGGGCTTTGCGAACCGATTAGACCCTTGCGAGACTTGCCGTTTGACCAAGACAGTGCCACAACACCGGTCCAAATGACACATCGGAGGTTTGTCGTGGAAAAGGCAGAAATCGGACTGATCGGTCTTGCGGTCATGGGCTCCAACCTGGCGCTCAACATCGCGGAGAAAGGCAATAAAATTGCGGTGTTCAACCGCACGCCTGAGAAAACCGACGAATTTTACGAAAGCGCCGGCGATCTGAAAAAGCAGATCATTCCCTGCAAGACCATCGAAGAATTCGTCGATGCGATCCGCCCGCCGCGTCCGATCATCATCATGATCAAGGCCGGTGAGGCCGTCGACCAGCAGATGGAAGCGCTGCGCCCGCATCTGTCCAAGGGCGACATCATGATCGATGCCGGCAACGCCAATTTCCGCGACACCGTCGCCCGCTTCGACCGCCTCAAGAACACCGATCTCACCTTCATCGGCATGGGTGTATCAGGCGGCGAAGAAGGTGCGCGCCATGGCCCGTCGATCATGGTCGGCGGCACCGAGGAATCCTGGAAGCGCGTCGAGAAGGTGCTGACCTCGATTGCCGCCCGCTACAATGACGAGCCCTGCGTCGCCTGGCTCGGCAATGACGGCGCCGGCCATTTCGTCAAGACCATCCATAACGGCATCGAATATGCCGACATGCAGATGATCGCCGAAATCTACGGCATCCTGCGCGACGGCCTCGGCAAGAGCGCTTCGGACATCTCCGGCATCTTCGGCGAGTGGAACAAGGGCCGGCTGAACTCCTACCTGATCGAGATCTCCGAGAAGGTGCTTGCCGCCAACGACCCCGTCTCCGGCGGGCCGATGGTTGACATGATCCTCGACAAGGCGGGCCAGAAGGGTACCGGCAAATGGTCGGCGATCGAGGCGCAGAACATGGGCATTCCGGCAACGGCGATCGAAGCCGCTGTCGCCGCCCGCAGCCTCTCCTCGATGAAATCTGAGCGCGAAGCTGCCGAAAAGATCTTCGGCACGCAGGCTGCGTCCTTCCCGATCTCTTACGGCTCCGAGCTCAACAAGGATCTGGAACTGGCGCTGTTTGCCGCCAAGATCGGCGCCTACGCACAGGGCTTCGCGGTGATGGCGGAAGCCTCGCGCGAGTTCAACTGGTCGCTGCCGATGCCGACGATCGCCCGTATCTGGCGCGCAGGCTGCATCATCCGCTCGCAGTTCCTCGACGAGATCACCTCGGCCTTCACCAAGGCTCCCGATGCCGCCAACCTGATCGTCACGCCCGCCTTCTCCGAAATGGTCAAGGAATCGATCCCGGCGCTTCGCCGCGTCGTCACGGCTGCGGTCTCCGCCGGCCTGCCGGTGCCGGCGCTGACCTCGGCGCTCACCTATTTCGACGCCTACCGCCAGGGCAGGGGCACGGCCAACCTCATCCAGGCCCAGCGCGACTTCTTCGGCGCCCACGGTTTCGACCGTCTGGATGGCAAGGATTTCCACCACGGCCCCTGGGGCAGCGGCGCGGCGACCTTCTGAGGTTTGCGGAGAAGAGATCGAGGAGAAGCCCGGCCGTTGCGCCGGGCTCAGTTAGTGACAAAGTCTCCTCCGTCATGCTCGGCCTTGTGCCGAGCATCTGATCACGACAGTTGTTTGACAGGAAAACATTTATTTTCAGATGCTTAATTGGACGTGCGTAGATCCTCGGCACTGGGCCGAGGATGACGTCGCGGGTTCCTTGAGCGGTTGGCGCTGAGCGAACCGCTCCGGCGTTTGGAAGCTAGAGTTCCGTTCCAACCCCCGCAGAAAGGCGACGACATGTCCGAAACGGGCGTGATCACCATCCGGACCGGGCGCCTTGTGCTCCGCATGCCTGATATCGATGATTTCGCCGCTTATGCCGGTATGATGGCCTCGCCACGCTCTGCCGGAATGGGCGGCCCGTTCGAGCTGCGGGCGGCGTGGGGGATGTTCTGCCACGACATCGCTCTCTGGCAGCTTTTCGGGCATGGGGCGCTGATGATCGATCTGGCCGAAACGGGCGAATGCGTCGGTCAAGTGGGGATCAATCATGGGCCGCTCTTTCCGGAAAAGGAGCTGGGCTGGTTCGTCTACGAGGGACATGAGGGACGCGGCTATGCGACCGAAGCGGCCTCCGCCCTGCGCGATTGGGCCTTCGCGACGCTTAAAGTATCGTCGCTCGTCAGCTATATCGCGCCCGGCAACGCTGCCTCGATCGCCGTTGCGGAACGGCTGGGTGCGCGTCTCGATCCCGCAGCGCCCCGAACCGATCCTGCCGATCTCGTCTATCGCCACCTCCCGTCCTGAGTCCGGGCTCGCGGGCCGCGGAGCGGTTGGTGACGGACGTCTCAATCCCTACATATCGATAAATCAGGATCGGACGCTGCAAGCGATGGGGATAGCGGATGACGGACGCGAAGCGGGAACATTGGGACGAGGTCTACCGCACGAAAGCCGCTGACAGCGTCAGCTGGTATCAGCCGACGCCGGAGCCATCCTTGCGGGCGCTTGACGATCTGCATCTTCCGGCCACTGCCGCGCTGATCGATGTCGGCGGCGGCGCGTCGAGCCTTGTCGACCGTCTCGTCGAGCGCGGCTGGTCCGACCTTACCGTTCTCGATATTGCTGCGCCGGCACTTGACGTCGCCAAGGCGCGGCTGCGGGGGGAGGCCGCCCAGGTCGCATGGATGGTGGCCGATGTCACCGTATGGAGACCGGAGCGCCGCTACGACGTATGGCACGACCGCGCCGTCTTTCACTTCCTCACCGAGCCGGAGCAGCGGCTCGCCTATCGCCGCGCCCTGGAAGCCGGCACGGCGCCAGGCGGCGTCGTGATCGTCGCGACCTTCGCACCTGACGGGCCGGAGCGGTGCAGCGGCTTGCCGGTCCAGCGTTACGACGCCGCCGCGCTGGCGGCGGAATTCGGCCCGGCCTTTGCATTGGAACGCGAATGGCGCGAGGAGCACACGACGCCCGGCGGCGGCCGGCAGTCATTTCAGTGGTGCGTGTTTAGACGACGCTAAACCCTCCGTCTCAAGCGTCGCGACCGGCACGCGCCATGCCGTGCTCTACCAGCCGGTCTATGATTTCGGGATAGCTGATGCCGCTTGCGGCCATCGCCTTGGAATACATGCTGATATCGGTGAAGCCGGGAATGGTGTTGAGCTCGTTGATGACGAAGCGCATGTCCGACGTCAGGAAAAAGTCGACGCGGGCCATGCCGTCGCAGCCGACGGCGCGGAAGGCTTTGGCGGCCATGTCGCGCATGGCGGCCTCGACCTCCGGCGGTAGGTCGGCCGGGACTTTCAGCGCCGCGCCGTTCTCATCGACATATTTGGCGTCGTAATTGTAGAAGCCGTGGCTTTCCGCCGGCACGATCTCGCCCGGCCGGGAAACGAAGAGTTCGCCCGCCGCATCCTCCAGCACGCTGAACTCGATCTCCCGGCCGGCGACGAATTCCTCGGCGAGCAGTGTGCGGTCGTGGCGGAAGCCTCCGGCAAGGGCTGCCGCGAATTCCTGGCTGGCATGGACCTTGGCGACGCCGACGGATGAGCCCTGCCGCGCCGGCTTGATGAAGAGCGGCAGGCCGAGTTCGCCTTCGAGGGCGGCAAGCGAAGGGGCCGCACCCTCATGGATCGTCACGGCGCGCGCCACCGGCAGCCCGGCCGCCCTAAGCAGACGCTTGGCGATATCCTTGTCGAGGGCCGCTGCGGACCCAAGGATGCCGCAGCCGACGAGCGGCACGCGGGCCACCTCGGCCGCGCCCTGCACCGATCCGTCTTCGCCATGCGGGCCGTGCAGCACGGGAAACAGGATGTCGATCCTCGGCAGTTCATGCGGCGCACCATGGGTAGGGATCGCCAGCATGCGGCCTTTTCCGCCGGGCACGAGGCAGAGCTCCGTGCCCGATGAAGGCGTGGCCAACGCGCCGTCCCCGACGCTGGCGAGCAGCCATTGTCCTTCCCGGGTGATGAAGACGGGAACGGCGTCGTATTTTTCCGGATCGAGCGCGCCCATGACATTGGTCGCCGAAAGGATGGAAACCTCATGCTCGGCCGAGCGGCCGCCGAAGAGCACGGCGATGCGTAATCTGTTTGGGGAAGGGGTCATGGAACCTCCTGATGATCTCGTGTTGAAAAGGTCAGCCGTCGATGGAAATGCCGCGATTGGCGAAGAAGCGATCGAAGACGGCAAGCGGCAGCGTGACATCCGCCTGGCTTGCCGGGTCATGGCCGGATGGATTGTGGAAGCGGATCGTCTCCGGCGAGGCTGCCGTCACCAGCACCAGATGCCCGCCCTTTGCCGGCGGTTCCTGCTCCGGCCAGCGGATCGACGGATGCACCGAGGCGATGAAGAAGCGCCGCTTTGACAGGAGATCGGGGATAGCCGATGCCTGAACGGCGGTGATCGTCTCGGCGGCGAGCGCGAATCGGTCGCCGACGAAGCGGACGAAGGGCGCGTAGATCAGCCCCTTGATCGAGGCGTCGATTTCGTTGACGACGTAACCGCCATATCCAGTGCAGGCGCGGGCAAGCTCCAGCGTCGGATGGATCTCGCCGCGCGCCGCAAGGATCATCTTCAGGCAGGCCATGCCGCAGACATTGACGGCCCAGCGCGCATATTCCTCGACCGTCGCGGCTCCCGAATGGCGCCAGAGCGGATCGCCGAGCAGAGCCTGCGTTCCCCCGGCAACGACCGGCAGCGTCATCCCAGGTGTTTCCCACTGACTGAAATAGGGCACGCCGCTTTGCTGTATTTAATCGATATTCCCCCGTGGCTCTTGTGCGGGATGGCCGGCAATCAAGGCTTTTTCGAGCCAGTGGGCCGCTTTCGAACCGGGGTGATCATGTTTGGTCAGCTTACGAGGGGAATGCGTCGTTTCAGCCTGAATTCTTGGCGACGATCAGAAATTCCGTCTTGCGGCCTCCGCATTTCCGTCCAGAAATTAGCCGGATAATGAATCCCGCTGACTCGTACAGCCAGTAGAGCGGCGGCATTCGCTTCTTCAATGCATCGACATGGGTCGATATATACTCGCCGACGAAGACGACCTCCATTCCGAGCTGCCGCAAGGTTGCGGCGATTTCCGAGTGGGATGCGTCGACGGAGTGTTCGACCGGGAAAGGCGCGTAGCCCGGCTTGCCGGCATTCGGCTGTTTCAGGATGTGGCGATAAAACAGGACATGCACCCAGCGGGGCGTCATGGTCGTGACCATGCCCTTGATCGAGGTCGATATCGGCCCCTTCACCACGACGACGCCTCCGGGTGACAGCGTATTTGCCGCCTTCGACAGCGCGGATTTCGGACTTTCGACATGCTCCAGCACGTCCCAGAAGACGCAGGCATCGAAGACCCGCGCTCCATAATCGATCGTCTGGGCGTCGCCCAGGATCTTCTCGCTCGCATATCTGTTTTTGTCGAGCTGCTCCCTGGAAATATCAAGGGCAGTGTATTCTGCTCCCTCGACATAGACGTAGGTGCGTGATCCTCCGCCGACCTCAAGAATTTTCGGGTGCGGCTTTGCTAAAAATGCCGGCCCGGCATGTAGTAAGACATCGCTTTCCCAAGGTGATGGCATTTTCTCCCCCGGATTTTGTCGCTACATTTACTAAAATACTCACGAATTGTATCTGTGGGCAACATCTGATCGCCAATCGCGGGCGATATAGATTACGGCTTCGATGTGCGCGACATTACTTGCGGGAAAAGATCATGGGCGAATTCAAGGCGATAGGACGCACCGCTCCTGGCGCACGGGCGCGTTCCAGGGCACGAAATGGATGTTCCTAGCGGCCGTTCTCCGGCCAGATCGGCTGGCTGATGCTCTGCAGCAGTTCCGGTTCGATGCCGTCGATGCGGGCGATGACGGCCTTGGCCATTTCGCGGCCGGCCTGGCGCACGTCTTCCTGGGCGGTGATGATCTCAGGCCTGATCCAGTTGAGGATCGGCACTGACTGCTTGGAGACCATGTCGAGATCGCGGCCGAGGGCCTTGCCGGCAGCCTCGATGCCGGCATTGACGGCGATCGCCGCGCTGCCGGCCGAGCAGACGATGCCGTCGGGCGCATTGCCGGAGCGCATCATCACTTCGACGATATCACGGATATCGGCGAGCGGCGCGTCGGTGTTGACGCGCAGGGGCACTTCCTCGGCGCCGTAATCATGCAGGCCGGTCTGGAAGCCGATGCGGATATGGGCGTAGTAGGTGAGCTTGCTCGGCGGCTGTAAGAGGGCGATGCGCCGCCGGCCGCGCCTGACGAGCCGCTCCACCGCCTGATGGGCGAAGGCCTCGTTGTCGAAATCGTGGAACGGGTGTGTGAGGCCGGCATCGGTGCGTCCATGCGTGGCAAAGGGCATGCCGCGCTCGGTCAGGAGCCGCACGCGCGGATCGTCCGGCTCGATGCGGGAGATGATGACGCCGTCGGCCGAGCCGGTCTCGAGGATATAGCGCACCGGCAGCATCGGGTCCTTGCTGTGCGAATGCGGTGTCACGACGATATGATAGGGCGTGCCGGACAGCACTTCCGATATGCCGAAGACCATCTGGCTCGAGAAGCCCATGATCTCCTCGTCGATGCTGAGGACGAGGGCGATGACGTTGGTCTTGCCGGTGCGCAGGCGCACACCCGCCCGGTTCGGCTGGTAGCCGAGCTGGCGGGCGACCATGCGCACCCGCTCCTTGGTCTCAGCACCGATATCGGGTGCATCCTTCAAGGCGCGCGATACGGTGGTCACGCCGAGGCCGGTCATGAAGGCGATCGTCTTCAATGTCGGGCGCTCGCGCGTCACCGCCGTCGATGCAGCCTGTCCGAAATTTCCCTTGTTTTCCATCCCTGTAGGCCTGCCTCACGCGAATTGGTCTCGCTTATAGAGGCTTTTTCAGACGCCGTAAGCCCGTCGCCTGCCAAAATCGCGCCTCCCTAAGGAATTCAATCTGTAACGATACAGTAGAAATGTCGAGTGGTTTTTCTTGTGTGCGTCGCAGCATCATTCGCATAGGTTGAATCGGCGGTTCGGGCTCGATTTTTCTGCAAGTGCGAAAGGCATGATATGCGGCTAAAAAATAAAATCAGAAAATTATCGTTTATATTCAATATTATATAGCTATATCGCATATGCGAAAACGCCTGTCTGGTCGCGGATTCAACTGACATGGCGAGGCCATTCGAAGCATTCAGAAGTGGCAATCCGGATCTTTAAAGAAAAATTTACAGGCGGACAGTTGCGTGAGGAAATCGATTGATCTAAGTTTTTCCGGCAACGTTTCAGTGAGGGAGGAGAACTCATGAAAATTCGTATGATGGCGGCCATGCTTGCCGCTTCGGCAGCGCTTCCGCTCAGTGCCGCCAGCGCCACCGATCTCGAAGTCACGCATTGGTGGACATCCGGCGGCGAGTCCGCGGCTGTCGCCGAGCTGGCCAAGGCATTCGACGCCACCGGCAACCATTGGGTCGACGGTGCGATCGCCGGTTCCGGCGGCACCGCCCGCCCGATCATGATCAGCCGCATCACCGGCGGCGACCCGATGGGCGCCACCCAGTTCAACCATGGCCGCCAGGCCGAGGAACTCGTCCAGGCCGGCCTGATGCGCGACCTGACCGATGTCGCCACCGCCGAGAAGTGGAAGGACATCATTCGTCCGTCGAGCCTGCTCGATTCCTGCACGATCGACGGCAAGATCTACTGCGCTCCGGTCAACATCCACTCCTGGCAGTGGCTGTGGCTTTCGAACGCCGCCTTCAAGAAGGCCGGCGTCGAAGTTCCGAAGAACTGGGACGAGTTCGTCGCCGCTGCTCCGGCTCTCGAAAAGGCGGGCATCATCCCGCTCGCCGTCGGCGGTCAGCCGTGGCAGGCCGCAGGCGCCTTCGACGTGCTGATGGTCGCGATCGCCGGCAAGGATACGTTCAACAAGGTCTTCAAGGACAAGGACGCCGAAGCTGCCGCCGGTCCTGAAATGGCCAAGGTCTTCAAGGCCGCCGACGACGCCCGCCGCATGTCCAAGGGCAGCAACGTCCAGGATTGGAACCAGGCGACCAACCTCGTCATCACGGGCAAGGCCGGCGGCCAGATCATGGGCGACTGGGCGCAGGGCGAGTTCGCGCTCGCGGGCCAGAAGGCCGGCACCGACTACACCTGCCTGCCGGGCCTCGGCGTCAACGAAATCATCTCGACCGGCGGCGACGCCTTCTACTTCCCGCTCTTGAAGGACGAGGAGAAGTCCAAGGCGCAGGCGGTACTTGCCAAGACCCTGCTCGATCCCAAGACCCAGGTTGCCTTCAACCTGAAGAAGGGTTCGCTGCCGGTGCGCGGCGACGTCGATCTCGCCGCCGCCAACGATTGCATGAAGAAGGGTCTCGACATCCTGGCGAAGGGCAACGTGATCCAGGGGACCGACCAGCTGCTTTCGGCCGACAGCCAGAAGCAGAAGGAAGATCTCTTCTCCGAATTCTTCGCCAATCCGTCGATGACGCCGGAAGACGCCCAGAAGCGTTTCACCGAAATCATCTCTTCGGCCGACTGATCCTCGGTCCTCGGGCTCATCAGGTCCGGTCCTGCGTTTCGCAGGGCCGGACTCCGCCGGATCTCCGATCCCGGCGCGAGCTTCGGCAGCCGGACGCGAGCGCGCGCATGCGCGGGCCGCGGGCGGGTTGCCGATAGGGACGGGAAGGGCACCGTTTTCAGGCGGCGTCCCGATCACCGAAGCGAGTGCGCTTCAGGAGGAAACGCATGACAGGTCAAGCGAAAGCCGGCCGGCCGTTTAAATTGCTGCGCAATCTGAATTCGAAGATTGCCTCCATTCCCATGATCCTCACCGCCATGGTCATCTTCGTCGGCGGCACGATCTGGACCGTGTTCTATTCCTTCACCAATTCCAAGCTCCTGCCGCGATTGAGCTTCGCCGGCGTCGAGCAATATGAGCGTCTCTGGGCCGCCCCGCGCTGGGTCGTGTCCATCGAGAACCTGGCGATCTACGGCGTGCTGTCGTTGATCTTCAGCCTGGTCATAGGGTTCCTGCTGGCGGCTCTCATGGATCAGAAGATCCGGTTCGAGAACACCTTCCGCACGATCTTCCTCTATCCCTTCGCGCTGTCCTTCATCGTCACCGGCCTTGTCTGGCAGTGGATTCTCAATCCGGATTTCGGCGTGCAGTCCGTGGTGCGCTCGCTCGGCTGGACGGGTTTCACCTTCAATCCGCTCTATACGCCTGAAATCGTCATCTACGGCATTCTGATCGCGGCGCTCTGGCAGGGCACGGGTCTCGTCATGTGCCTGATGCTCGCGGGCCTGCGCGGCATCGACGAGGATATCTGGAAAGCTGCCCGCGTCGACGGCATTCCGATGTGGAAGACCTATCTGCTCGTGGTCATTCCGATGATGCGGCCGGTCTTCATCACGACGATCGTCATCATCGCTTCGGGCATCGTCAAGGTTTACGATCTCGTGGTGGCGCAAACATCCGGCGGTCCCGGCATCTCGTCGGAAGTGCCGGCGAAATACGTCTACGACTACATGTTCCAGGCGCAGAATCTCGGCCAGGGCTTTGCCGCCTCGACCATGATGCTCGTCACGGTCGCCATCATCATCATTCCCTGGGCATATCTGGAATTCGGCGGAGGGCGCAAGCGTGTCTGACAATATCGCTCTCAAATCAGTCGACGGCGGCGGCGCCCCCTTCGAAGGCAAGGCGGTTTCCGGTCCGTCCGGACCGAAGCCGCGGCCGGTGGTTTCCGGCCGCAACATCATCATCTACGGCACGCTTTTCGTGGCCGCCGTCTATTACCTGATCCCGCTTTACGTGATGGTCGTCACCTCCCTCAAGGGAATGCCGGAAATCAGGCTCGGCAACATTTTCTCGCCGCCGATGGAGATCACCTTCGAACCCTGGGTGAAGGCCTGGGCGACGGCCTGCACGGGCCTCAATTGCGACGGTCTTTCGCGCGGCTTCTGGAATTCGGTGCGCATCACCGTCCCGTCGGTCGTCGTTTCCATCGCCATCGCCTCGGTCAATGGTTATGCGCTGGCGAACTGGCGTTTCAAGGGTTCCGAGTTCTTCTTCTCGGTCCTCATCATCGGCGCCTTCATTCCCTATCAGGTGATGATCTATCCGATCGTCATCATCCTGCGCGAAATCGGCATCTACGGCACGCTGACCGGCCTCGTCATCGTGCATTCGATCTTCGGCATGCCGATCCTGACGCTGCTGTTCCGCAACTACTTCGTGTCGCTGCCGGAGGAACTGTTCAAGGCGGCGCGTGTCGACGGGGCGGGCTTCTGGCAGATCTTCCTGCAGATCATGATGCCGATGTCGCTGCCGATCTTCGTCGTGGCGATGATCCTGCAGGTCACGGGCATCTGGAACGACTTCCTGTTCGGCGTGGTCTTCACCCGGCCGGATACCTATCCGATGACCGTGCAGCTCAACAACATCGTCAATTCCGTCCAGGGCGTGAAGGAATACAACGTCAACATGGCAGCGACGATCCTCACCGGCCTGGTGCCGCTGATCGTCTATTTCGTCTCCGGGCGGCTTTTCGTTCGCGGCATCGCCGCCGGCGCAGTGAAGGGGTGATCACATGAACATGAATTCAACTGTCTCCAATTCGAGCGTCTCCATCAAGGATCTGTCGCTGAACTTCGGCGCGGTCAGCGTGCTCAAGGATCTCAATCTCGACATCAACGACGGCGAATTCCTCGTGCTGCTCGGCTCGTCCGGCTGCGGCAAGTCGACCTTGCTCAACTGCATCGCCGGCCTGCTCGACGCTTCGGAAGGGCAGATCTTCATCAAGGGCAAGAACGTCACCTGGGAAGAGCCGAAGGACCGCGGCATCGGCATGGTCTTCCAGTCCTATGCGCTTTATCCGCAGATGAGCGTCGAGAAGAACCTTTCCTTCGGTCTTCGCGTCGCCAAGGTGCCGCAGGCCGAGATCGACAAGCGCGTGGCGCGCGCGGCCGAGATCCTGCAGATCCAGCCGCTTTTGAAGCGCAAGCCCGCCGAACTATCAGGCGGCCAGCGCCAGCGCGTGGCGATCGGCCGGGCGCTGGTGCGTGATGTCGACGTCTTCCTGTTCGACGAGCCGCTGTCCAATCTCGACGCCAAGCTGCGCTCGGAACTGCGCGTCGAGATCAAGCGCCTGCACCAGTCGCTGAAGAATACGATGATCTATGTCACCCACGACCAGATCGAGGCGCTGACGCTTGCCGACCGCATCGCCATCATGAAGAGCGGCATCATCCAGCAGCTCGACGATCCGACGACGATCTACAACCGGCCGCGCAATCTCTTCGTCGCCGGTTTCATCGGCTCGCCGTCGATGAATTTCCTGCGCGGTGAGCTGGTCAGCTCGGGCGACGGCATCGCCTTCGTGGCGAACGGCGTCACTTTCTCGCTCGCCGCCTACGATGCCAACGAGACGCTGCAGCCCGGCCGAAAGGTGGTGCTCGGCGTCCGCCCCGAACACATCAAAGTCAACGAAAATGCCGGCGGCGAAGAACATGACGCCACCGTCGATATCGAGGAACCGATGGGCGCCGACAATCTTTTGTGGCTGAAACATGCCGGTCACACCATGTCGGTACGCGTCAACGGCGCACGCCGCTTCAACGTCGGCGCCAAGGTGAAACTCAGCTTCGACATGGCGTTGGCTTCGGTGTTCGATGCGGATAGTGAGCTGCGTCTGTAGGGGAATTTTGCGGGTGACGTCGGAGATGGCGCCGCCTGCTCTTCCAAGGCAATTGAATATGAATTCGACTGATGCCCCATCCTCCCTCATTCCTGTGCTCGTCACAGGAATCCAGCCACGGCGCGTCTGCGCCGTGAATGACTCTTTACCACGTAGGGGTCTCCCGCGCCCAGGGACCTGGGCGCACTGGATTCCTGTGACATCCCTCGGGCAAAGCCCGAGGAAGGGAATGAGGGAGGAGAGGTGGGGCGCCTCTGGCGAAGGGTGAGGGGAAGGAAACGTCCCTGACGAACGACAAGGCGGGGAAATAGTCACCTTCGCCCTTCCTTCTCAAGATCATCCCCTTTCAAAATCGGAAATGATATCGTGACGCAACAATCGACCCCCTCTAGCATCGACCTTTCCGGTTCGTGGCAACTCACCTCCGTCGATCGTGAGATCAAGAGCGCCATCACCTTGCCCGGTGACGTGCACACGGCGCTGCATCGGGCAGGGCTGATCCCCGATCCTTATTTCGGCCGCAACGAGGAGAAGGTGCAGTGGGTCGCTGAGCGGGAATGGGCGGTCGAGCGCAGCTTCACGCTGCAGGAGGTCGAGGGCGACTGGTATCTCGATGTCGACTATCTCGACACGGTCGCCAGCGTCTATGTCAACGGCTTCCTGGCGCTCGAAGCCGACAACAGCTTTCGGCGCTACCGGCCTGATGTGTCCAGCATGCTGAAATCAGGCGACAATTCCATCCGCATCGTCTTTGCCTCCAACCCCGCCATTGGCGCCGAGCGGCAGAAGCAGCAGCCTTTCTACATTCCCTACAGCACCGGCAATTCACCGATCCCCGACGGCAACATGCTGCGCAAGCCGCAATGCCATTTCGGCTGGGACTGGAATATCGCCATCGCGCCGTTCGGCCTCTATGGCACGATCGCGCTGAAGAAGCTTGAGACGGCGCGCATCGAACATGTCGTCACCCGCCAGGTCCATAATAATGACGGCTCGGTCGATCTCATGGTGACGGCGAGCCTGTTTGCCAAGCATCCCGGCATCGCACAGGTCTATTTCGATCTCGACGGCGAGCGTGTCCGTCTCGATGTCGGCGTCAAGGGCGAGACCGATGTCCACCATCTCTTCCATATCGATAATCCGCGTCTTTGGTGGCCCTCCGGCAGCGGCGAGCAGGCGCTCTATACGCTCTCCGTCGAGCTATCCGACGAGGAAGTGACGAAGCAGATCGGCCTGCGCACCATCGAGTTGATCACCACGCCGGACGCGGCGGGCAGCCGTTTCGCCTTCAAGGTCAATGGCCGCGAGATCTTCTGCCGCGGCGCCAACTGGATTCCGGCCGACGCGCTCTATTCGCTGTCTTCGCCTGAAAAGACCGAGGATCTGCTGCAATCGGCGAAAGCCGCCAACATGAACATGATCCGCGTCTGGGGCGGCGGCTTCTACGAGCAGGAACATTTCTACGATCTCTGCGACCGGCTGGGCCTCCTGGTCTGGCAGGACTTCATGTTCGCCTGCAACCTCTATCCCTCGACCGACGACTTCCTCGACAATGTCGCGATCGAGGTGGATTACCAGGTGCGCCGGCTCTGCTCACATCCTTCGATCGCGCTCTGGTGCGGCGACAACGAACTTGTGGGAGCGCTGACCTGGTTCGAGGAGTCTCGCAAGGACCGCGACCGCTATCTCGTCTCCTACGACCGCCTCAACCGCACGATCGAGCAGGCGGTGAAGAAGGCGCTGCCCGGCGCGCTGTGGTGGCCGTCGAGCCCGGCCTCGGGCTATCTCGATTTCGGCGACGCCTGGCATGCCGATGGCTCCGGCGACATGCATTACTGGTCGGTCTGGCACGAGAACAAATCCTTCGACAATTACCGTTCGGTGCGCCCGCGCTTCTGCTCGGAATTCGGATTCCAGTCCTATACGTCGCTGCCTGTCATCAGGACCTATGCCGAAGAGAAGGACATGAACGTCGCTTCGCCGGTCATGGAGCTGCACCAGAAGAATGCCGGCGGCAACGAGCGCATCGCCGGCACGATGTTCCGCTATTTCCGCTTTCCCAAGGATTTCCCGAACTTCGTCTATCTCTCCCAGATCCAGCAGGGGCTGGCGATCAAGACGGCGGTGGAATATTGGCGCTCGCTCAAACCCCACTGCATGGGCACGATCTACTGGCAGCTCAACGACACGTGGCCGGTCGCCTCCTGGTCCAGCCTCGACTATGGCGGCCGCTGGAAGGCGATGCATTATCTCGTCAAGCGCTTCTTCCAGCCGGTGGCGGTTGCCGCCATTCCCTCGGAAGACGGCAAGACGATCCGCTTCTCGCTCGTCAACGACACGCTTTCGGACGTCAGCGTCGACCTTTCGATCTCGCTTCTGACGATGAAGGGCGAGCGGAAGCACCTGAAAGACGTGCAGGCCATGTGTTCGCCGGATGCGGCGGTGACGGCCGCGACCATCGACGTGTCCGAGATTGCCGAGGGAACGCTGCTTGCCTGGCATTTCACCGCCTCGAACGGCATGGGCGGCGAGGGGCACTATGTCAACGGCACCTATAAGGCGCTGGAGCTGGAGCCGTCGGGCCTGACCGTCACCCATGAATATGTCGAGGCAAGCGGCGCTGTCGACATCAACGTCACCGCCAGGGGACTTGCGCTCTTCGTGATGATCGAAAGCGAGACGGACGGCAAATATTCCGACAATGCCTTCGATCTTGCAGCAGGCGAGAGCCGCCGTATCACCTTCACCCCGGCACATCCGCTCGAACGCGGCAAGCTGCCGGAATTCCGCTTCTACGACCTGCAATCTTGTCAGTCCGCGGATTGATCTGGACTGAAATTCAATGGGCACGAGGCCCGAGGAGGAATGATGACGAAATTGAGTTTCCAGCTTTACAGCGCCCGTAACTTCCAACCTTATTCGGCGATCTTCGAAAAGCTCGGCAAATCAGGCTATCAGGAAGTCGAAGGTTTCGGCGGCATCTATGCCGATCTTGACGATGCCGGTCTGAAGAGCCTGCGTGCAGAGCTCGACAGGAACGGCTTGACGATGGCGAGCGGCCACTTCAGCCCCGATTTCCTCGACGGCGAAGTCCAGAAGTCGCTGAACATTGCCAAAACTCTCGGCATGGACTCGATCTATGCGCCGCATCTGGCAGCCGATCAGCGCCCGACCGACGGTGCCGGCTGGCTGGCATTCGGCAAGCGCCTGCAGGAAATGAGCAAGCCGTACAAGGACGCCGGCTATGAATTCGGCTGGCACAACCACGACTTCGAATTCGTCAAGCTCGCCGACGGCTCGCTGCCGATCGAGCGCATTTTCGAAGGCGCGCCCGACATTTCCTGGGAAGCCGATATCGCCTGGGTCGTTCGTGGCGGTGCCGATCCGTTCGCATGGATCGAAAAGCTCGGCTCGCGCATCACTTCGGCTCACGTCAAGGACATTGCGCCGGCAGGCGAGAATAAGAACGAGGATGGCTGGGCCGATGTCGGCCATGGCACTCTGCCTTGGGCAAAGCTCGTCGCAGCCCTCAAGGCCACCAAGACCAAGCACTATGTCGTCGAGCATGACAATCCGGCCGATGTCGATCGCCTGATCACCCGCTCGATCGCATCCTTCCAGACCTATTGAGGCACATCATGACCAGGGAACTTGGCGTCGGCATCATCGGATGCGGCAACATCTCCACCACCTACTTCTCGCTCGCACCGCTCTTCAAGGGGCTGAAGGTGCTGGCCTGCGCCGATATCAACGTGCAGGCCGCCGAGGCCCGCGCCAAGGAATATGGCGTCAAGGCACAGACGATCGACGCGCTTCTCGCCAATGACGAGATCGACGTCGTCGTCAACCTGACCATCCCCGACGCGCATTTTCCGGTGTCGAAGGCGATCCTCGAAGCCGGAAAACACGTTTATTCGGAAAAGCCGCTGGTCCTTACGCTGGAGCAGGGTGAGGAGCTTCGCCGCATCGCCAAGGCGAAGGGCCTTGCCGTCGGCTGCGCGCCGGACACCTTCCTCGGCGGCGCGCATCAGCTTGCCCGCAAGTTCATCGACGACGGCGGCATCGGCCGGGTCACTTCAGGCGCCTGCTATGTCATGAGCCCTGGCATGGAGATGTGGCATCCGAACCCGGACTTCTTCTTCCTGCCGGGCGGCGGCCCGATCCTCGATCTCGGGCCCTATTACATCGCCAACCTGATCAACCTGATCGGCCCGGTGAAGCGTGTCGGCGCCATGACCTCGATGGCATCGGCGACCCGCACGATCACCAGCCAGCCGCGCCACGGCGAGACCATCCCTGTGAAGACACCGACGACGATCCAGGCGCTGCTCGAATTCGTCAGCGGCGCCACGGTGACGCTGTCGGCGAGCTGGGATGTGTGGTCGCACCGCCATGCCAATATGGAACTCTACGGCACCGACGGCTCGCTCTACGTGCCGGACCCGAACTTCTTCGGCGGCACTGTCGAGGCGAGCGGCCGCGACAAGGACATCAAGCCGCTCGATGATTGGGAGCATCCCTTCGGCAAGATCAACCAGGAAAACCCGAACGGGGCGCGCGCCAACTACCGTACGGCCGGCCTTGCCGACATGGCGATGGCGCTGATCGAGGGCCGCGACGCGCGCTGTTCGCTCGACCGCACGCTGCACGGCGTCGACGTCATGACCTCGATCCTGAAGTCGGGCGAGGAGGGCCGGTTCATCGATCTGACGACGACCTGCACCCAGCCGGCCGCGCTCGGCATCGAAGAGGCGCAGGCGCTGTTGAGGTAGCGGAGGGGTATTGTCTCGGGGCTCGTTTGGCCCGAGACTTTGACCCTCAGGACGCCACGTTAGCGTCGTCATCCTCGGGCTTGTCCCGAGGATCTACCGAGAGCGCAGCAGATGCTCGGCACAAGGCCGAGCATGACGACGTTGGAGGCAGTGCCTGCCGTCAAAGAAGGTCGGCGCGCGCAGTCATAGAGAGCGTGCGCCGTATGCTTGCCGTGCCAGCGCGCTTGCTCCAATAGTGCCGTTACGCTCGGGCCTGTGCCTGACATGATGACTACAAAGACATTGTATCCAAGGAGAGTTTCATGAGCTGGCAACCGGCCGCAGACCGTTATTCGAAGATGAAATATAACCGCACGGGCCGTTCCGGCCTGAAGCTGCCGGCCGTTTCCCTTGGCTTGTGGCACAATTTCGGCGGCGACACGCCGCATGACCGCAAGATCGACATGTGCCGCACGGCTTTCGACCTCGGCATCACCCATTTCGATCTCGCCAACAATTACGGACCGCCTCCCGGCAGCGCCGAGACCGCTTTCGGCGAGATCCTGCGCACCGAATTTGCCGGGCTTCGCGACGAACTGATCATCTCGTCGAAGGCCGGCTACGATATGTGGCCGGGTCCCTATGGCGAATGGGGCAGCCGCAAGTACCTGATCGCCTCCTGCGACCAGAGCCTGAAGCGCATGGGTCTCGACTATGTCGACATCTTCTATTCCCACCGTTTCGACCCCGACACGCCGCTTGAGGAAACCTGCGGCGCGCTCGACCATATCGTCCGCTCCGGCCGAGCGCTCTATGTCGGCATCTCCTCCTATAATTCGCAGCGCACCCGCGAAGCCGCCGCTATTCTCAGGGAACTCGGCACGCCCTGCCTGATCCACCAGCCGAGCTATTCCATGCTCAACCGCTGGGTCGAGGACGACAGGCTGCTCGATGCGCTCGACGATGTCGGCATGGGCTCGATCGTGTTCTCGCCGCTTGCCCAGGGCATGCTGACGACGAAGTATCTCGCCGGCATTCCCGAGGACAGCCGCGCGGCGCAGAACCATTTCCTGAAGCGCGATTTCATCCGCCCCTCGATCATCGACAATATCAGGAAGCTCAACGAGATTGCCGAAAGGCGCGGCCAGACGCTGGCGCAGATGGCGATCGCCTGGGTGCTGCGCGGCGGACGCGTGACCTCGGCGCTGATCGGCGCCAGCCGCTCGTCGCAGATCGTCGATTGCGTCAAGGCGCTGGATAATATCGAGTTTTCGGCTGAGGAGCTGAAGGAGATCGATGTCTATGCCAAGGAGGCGGATATCAATCTCTGGGCGAAGTCGGCGGAGCGGGATTAAGAGAGGTGGGAGTGCTGCTTGCTCCCTCTTCTCCCCAGCGGGGAGAAGGTGGCCCGAAGGGTCGGATGAGGGGGCCACGCGGCACACCATTGCTTGCCTTCGCTTGCGCTCAGTGCACTCGCGGCTTCACCGTTCGCCCCCTCATCTGCCTGCCGGCATTGACCGGGGTCGAGCCACGGGTCTCGACCCGTCCTTCGGACCCCGCTGGGGAGAAGGGGCAAGCGGCAGCGCCTTCGTCCTTTCTCGTCTGTCGGAGTATCGCCTGGCCGTATCTTTGTGACATCGCTCGGCTCAAGCCGAGCATAGAGTTGGCGCCATGGTCGCCCCGCATTTGACGTACGTACCACAACTATAATCTCGGAGGAGCCCGTTCATGATCCGCAATCCCATCCTGCCCGGGTTCAATCCCGATCCGTCGATCTGCCGCGTCGGCGACGATTATTACATCGCGACCTCGACTTTCGAATGGTATCCCGGCGTGCAGATCCACCATTCCAGGGATCTCGTGAACTGGACGCTGGTGCGCCGGCCGCTGGAGCGCGCCTCGCAGCTCGACATGCGGGGCAATCCCGATAGCTGCGGCATCTGGGCGCCGTGCCTTTCCTATGCAGACGGGCAGTTCTGGCTCGTTTATACCGACGTCAAGCGTTTCGACGGTAATTTCAAGGATGCGCATAATTACATCGTGACCTCTCCCTCGATCGAGGGCGAATGGTCCGAGCCGGTCTATGTGAATTCCTCCGGTTTCGATCCCTCGCTCTTTCACGACGATGACGGCCGCAAATGGTTCGTCAACATGCAGTGGAACCACCGCACCGAAAGCTTCGGCGGCTCGCCGAAATCACCGGCCTTCGACGGCATCCTGCTGCAGGAATGGGACCCGGCGACCAAGGCGCCGAAAGGCCCGATCCGCAACATCTTCGCCGGTAGCCCGCTCGGCCTCGTCGAGGGGCCGCATCTCTTCAAGAGGAACGGCTGGTATTATCTCACGACCGCCGAAGGCGGCACGGGATACGACCATGCCGTCACCATGGCGCGCTCACGCAGCATCGAAGGGCCTTATGAGATGCATCCGAACATGCATCTCATCACCTCCAAGGATCAGCCGGGCGCGGTGCTGCAGCGGGCAGGGCACGGCCAATATGTCGAGACGCCCGACGGGCAGGCCTATCACACCCATCTCTGCGGCCGGCCGCTGCCGCCGAAGCGGCGCTGCACGCTGGGACGCGAAACGAGCCTGCAGAAATGCGCCTGGCGCGACGACGATTGGCTTTATCTGGAAAACGGCACCTCGGTGCCCGATGTCGAGGCGCCCGGCCTCTTCGGCGCCGTGCCGATAGAGAAGCCGATGCGCACCGAATACAGTTTCGACGGAGGCAAGCTGCCGGCTGATTTCCAGTGGCTGCGCACGCCCGAGCCCCAGCGCATCTTCAACCTGACGGACCGTCCCGGCCACCTGCGTCTGATCGGTCGCGAGAGCATCGGCTCCTGGTTCGAGCAGTCGCTGGTCGCCCGCCGGCAGGAGCATCATAGTTTCCGCTGCGAGACCGTGATCGAATTCTCGCCCGACACCTATCAGCAGGTCGCGGGTTTGACGCACTACTACAACCGCCACAAGTTCCACGCGGTCGCCGTGACGCTGCACGAAACACTCGGCCGCTGCGTGACGATCCTCTCCTGCAACGGCGACTATCCGAACGGGCGCCTCAGCTTTCCCGCCGAAAGCGGTGCGGCGATCCCCGCCGAGGGCCGCGTCCAGCTTGCGATGGAGATCCGCGAGAACGACCTGCAGTTCTTCTGGCAGACCGAAGGCAAAGGCGCCTGGCAGCCGATCGGCCCGGTTCTCGACGCCGGCGTGATTTCCGACGAGGGCGGGCGTGGGGAACACGGCTCCTTCACCGGCGCCTTCGCCGGCGTGTTTGCCTTCGATACGTCTGGGCGGGGCAAGGCGGCTGATTTCGACTGGTTCAATTATGATGAGTTGTGAGGGGTAGCGTCTGCTGCCTTCCACCCGCGACCGATGTCCCCCATGTTTCGCAAAAAGAAAAGCCGGCGCAGAGGCCGGCTGAGACGAACGCGGCTGAACAGGGGGTACTGGCCGGTTCCAAGAACTTGGTGACTGACAATAACTTTCACTACATGCCGAGGCAGCGGAAAAGGGCGCAACGAGAACGCCGGGAAGACGGCACCGCAAAGGAATGGGCGGCGGGCGGATGCCGGTGCTTGCCTCGGCTCTCTTATCGGGCATGAACATCACCGGATGATGACATTCCAAGCCGGCCATATTTTTCTTTTCACAGCAGGATCGGCCATCGATGCGATAGCCGAAAGCCGGCTATTCAGGTCGTATCACCGTGCAGTGACCTTGTGGCGTTGATGACGGTGTTGGTGCTGTGTGAATGCAGTGTTCACGTTCCCGAAGGATGTCAAAGCGTCACAGACGAACTATATAGCGGGCCGAAATACTTCCGAATCCGCAAGAGTCCTGCATGGCCCCCATTATTTCCGTTCAGAACCTCACAAAGACTTATGCCAATGGCTTCGAGGCCCTGAAAGGCATCAATCTCACTGTCGAAAAGGGCGAGATCCTGGCGCTGCTCGGGCCGAATGGCGCGGGTAAGACGACGCTGATCTCGATCATCTGCGGCATCGCCAATCCGAGCGGCGGCCAAGTGCTGGTCGCCGGCCACGATGTCGTCAAGGATTTCCGCGCCACCCGTTCGATGATCGGGCTGGTGCCGCAGGAACTGACCACCGACCAGTTCGAAACCGTGTTCAATACGGTGACCTTTTCCCGCGGGCTGCACGGCAAGAAAGCCAATCCCGCCCATATCGAAAAAGTGCTGCGCGCCCTTTCGCTCTGGGACAAGAAGGACAATATGCTGCGCCAGCTTTCGGGCGGCATGAAGCGGCGCGTACTGATCGCCAAGGCGCTTTCCCATGAGCCGGATATTCTTTTCCTCGACGAGCCTACGGCCGGCGTCGACGTGACGCTGCGCAAGGACATGTGGCATGTCGTCGAAGAGCTCCGCGCCTCCGGCGTCACCATCATCCTCACCACCCATTATATCGAGGAGGCCGAGGAGATCGCCGACCGCGTCGGCGTCATCAACGGCGGCGAGCTGTTGCTCGTCGAGGACAAGGCGGCGCTGATGGCCAAGCTCGGCCGCAAGCAGCTCATCCTCGATCTCGTCGAGCCGCTCGCGCGGCTGCCGGACTGCTTTGCCGGCAACGGACTGACGCTGGAAGCCGACGGCAACCGGCTGACCTATGATTTCGACGCAAACAACGAGCAGGAAAGCATCGCGACGCTGCTGACTCGGCTCGGCGAAAACAATATTCATTTCAAGGATCTCTCGACGCGGCAGAGCTCGCTCGAAGATATCTTCGTGGCGCTGGTAGGAGCGGGCAAATGAACTTCGAGGCGGTCAAATCGATCTATTTCTTCGAGATGGCGCGCACGCGCCGCACGCTGCTGCAGAGCGTCATCTCGCCCGTCATCTCGACCTCGCTCTATTTCATCGTCTTCGGGGCCGCGGTCGGTTCGCGCATTCAGGAAGTGGAAGGCGTGTCCTACGGCGCCTTCATCACGCCTGGACTGATCATGCTGACGCTGCTCGGCCAGTGCATCAGCAACGGCTCCTTCGGCATCTATTTCCCGAAATTCACCGGCACGATTTACGAGGTGCTTTCCGCGCCCGTGGCGATGACGGAGATTCTGCTCGGTTATGTCGGGGCGGCGGCGACCAAGGGCGTCATCATCGGTGTCATCATCCTGCTCACCGCCAATCTCTTCGTGGACGTGAGGATCGAGCATCCCTTCATGATGGTCGTGTTCTTCCTGCTGACGGCGATCACCTTCAGCCTGTTCGGCTTCATGATCGGCATCTGGGCCGGCAATTTCGAGCAGCTGAACCTCATTCCCATGCTGGTCGTGCCGCCGCTGACCTTCCTTGGCGGCAGCTTCTATTCGGTGAACATGCTGCCGCCCTTCTGGCAGGCGGTCAGCCACTTCAACCCGGTTCTCTATCTCGTCAGCGGCTTCCGTTGGAGCTTTTACGGGATCGCCGACGTCAATCCCGCGATCAGCCTGGCGATGATCACGATGTTCCTGGCGATTTGCTTGGGGACGCTCGGCTGGATCTTCAGGACGGGGTATCGGCTGCGCAACTGATGCGGTCCTAAAGGAGCCGTAATTTCAACATCAAGATTGCTCGGCAAGGTTTGGTCGGTTCATGGGGCAATCGGGATGGGTGGCAGCAATGTGTTCGGATGTTTTGCAATCGCCTCGATCTTCTGCCTAGCTCCGCAGCAGAGTCTGTCGGAGGAGGCCACCCATCCCATCAAGGTTACCTATGCCGTCGCGATCGAGGGAAAGGAGCCTTTTTCCGCTGAGGTGTCATGCCTTCCTGACAGTACCTGCAGCCTCGCCGATCAAAGCGATCCCACCATCAATCTTGCGATCACATTGTATTCGGGCTCAGGGGCGAATGGTGAATTGAGCATTTATTGCTCGCCGAATCCTTGCTCATTTCAGAACTCGCGATCGCGGATCGAATTCTCCGGTCGGCGAGCTACTGTCAATATTTTGTCGGGTGAGGCTGACTCTGGTGTCACGACTCTGCTGGTTGTAAGGCGGCGCCAGCGGATCGGTGAAGTTCTGATCTCTTATTGACTACGCTCACGCACTGCTGACGAGCAGGGCGCCTGACAGGATGAGGAGGGTGCCTATGGCAAGCTTGACCATGTTCAGTTCGGCCGCTTCGCCGAGAAAGACGGCAGCGATTGCCAGCGTCACCAGCACGTTGCAGCTCCAGATCGGAGCGAGTTTCGAGACCGGGACGCCGTAAGCAAAGAGCGCGAAGCTGATGAGGCCGGTGCCGGTGGCGAAGCAGGCGCCTGCGGTGGCGGCAAAACCAAGGCCCTCGGCGGTCCAGGGCGCGGGGCGCCAGATCAGTGCGGCGATCAGGCCTGCGAGCGCACAGGCCGAACCGAATGCGATCAGATAAACGGCGGAGCCGGTCGCGGCCGTGGCGCTCTGCTTCTGAAAGATGGCGGTGATGCCCCAGAACATGGCGGGCAGAATGCCGCCGACGACGATCGGCCAGAATGAATTCATCGCGAAACTCCTGTCGCACCCATGGGTCAAGGCCTTCGCTTCAAGCGAATGCCGGTCGAACATGCGGGGTGCCACCAGACTAGGAGTTTCTTTTTGCTCTTTGTGGTCTTGTTGTTGCTCTCGAACGTGACAGATCGGGCCGCCGCCGTAAAGCGGCATCGGGCGATATTCGCAGCGCTGGAAACCTAGAGCGGTTCAGCTTTTCACGGAAGCGCAGAACCGCTCTAACCTTTTGGATTTACGCAATTCCCGGCAAAAGCGCTTCGCGCTTTGCCTGAGAAAACCGCTTCGCACTTTTCCTGGAATTGCTCTAGCGTTGACGAGGTCCGGGTTTCCGTCTAGCTGTAGCGGTCATGAAGATCGCAATGGTTCTTGTCGTGGTGATAGGGCGCATGGGCAGGATGGTGTAACCATCCGGCGATCAGCCCCATGCGCGGTAAATCAAGCTCCTGACGGGGCTTTTTTTGTGCCTTGAATGTGCGCTTCGCCTCGTCGGATTCCCCCACAAAATCTCGCTGACAAGACGGGCAAGACCATGACACGCGACGACTCCATTCAGACTGCCGGCCGCACGGCCGGGGAAACGGCCACGGCCTCAGCCGCTGCGCCACGGCGTACAGTCCTTCTCCTGCTGACGGCGCTCTCGGTGCTGCCGGTCAATATTTATCTGCCGGCGCTGCCGAAGATCGCGGCCACCTTCCAGGCCGATTTCGCGCTCGTCAATCTCTCGATCGCGGGCTATGCGGTCATCAATGCGCTGACCGAAATCATCGCAGGCGCGATGTCGGATCGATATGGGCGCCGGCCGGTCGCGCTGATCGCCGTCTCGATTTTCATCGTCGCGTCCATCGGTTGCGCCCTTGCTCCCAATATCGGCATTTTCCTTTTCTTTCGTGTGATGCAGGCCTCGATCGCCGCCTGCTTCTGCGTCGCCCTCGTCGTCATCAAGGAGACGGCGGGTGAACGCCAGGCCGCCAACAGGATCGGTTACGCCGCCATGGGATGGGCCATCGCGCCGATGCTTGGCCCTACCTTCGGCGGCGTTTTGGACGAAATGTTCGGATGGCGGGCGATCTTCGTCACGCTTGCCCTGCTTGGCGCCGCCATCCTCGCCATCTCCATGCGCGAGTTGAAGGAAACCTCGGGGCACGCCACGAGACCGCGAGGCAACTACTTCGCCTCCTATGGGCAATTGCTGAGTTCGGCGCGGTTCTGGGCCTATGCCGCGTGCATGGCCTGCTCCACAGGCACACTCTATATCTTCCTCGGAGGCGCATCCTTGGCCGTAGGCACGTCGCTTGGCGGATCAAGCGCGAAACTCGGCTTCTTCATGGGGATGGTGCCTGCCGGATTTATTTTCGGCAGCTATCTCGCCGCCCGATTCGCCCGGAAATCGCTGAGCAGGACGCTCGTCATCGCACGCCTGTCGACGTGCATGGGCCTGTTGTTAGGGCTGGTTCTCTCGATCTCAGGCGTCACGCATGTCCTGGCATTTTTCGGGCCATGCGTCTTCATCGGCATCGGCAATGGCTTGACCTTTCCTGCTGCCAATCTAGGTGTCATGTCCGTTCGCGCTCATCTCGCGGGAACCGCAGCAGGCCTTGCCGCCGCGATGTCGATTGCCGGCGGTGCATTGATCGCTTCGATTGCCGGCCTGTTTCTAGAGAAGGCAGGCGCAGTTCCCACGCTCTTCCTGATGTTGCTGATATCGGCCTCGCTTGCCTTGTCGGCAGCGCTTTTCGCAGCTTTTATCGACCGCCGATCCGCAAACTCCATTGCTGATGGAGAGCCTGCCGAAAGCTGGTGATCTCAATCGCGCAGGCGGAGTTCGTCGGTCTGCATCTGCATGGAGCCCAGGGTTTCCAGGAAGCTCATGCCGAGCAGGCTCTGGTCGAGGCGGCCGTCCTCGGCGACGCTGGCTGCGACGTTGTTACGGACGATCGGGCCGATCGCGACCTGATCGAGCGTGATCGGTGCGGCGCGGCTGCGGCCGTTGGCGGTCATGACGGTCATGGAATAGGTGAGGCGGGAGAGGTCGATGCCGATTCTTTCGGCATCTTCATGCGAGAGCGCCACCATGCTGGCGCCGGTATCGACGAGCATTTCGACGGTCTGGCCGTTGACGCCGACATCGGCTTCGAAATGGCCGTTCAGCAGCTTGTGCAGGATGACTTCCTGGCCGCCTTCGCTCGTCGTGACGACGACGGCGCGGCCGGGAACGAGGCCGGCGAGCAGCCGGTTGCCGACGGCGAGCGCTTCCTGGCGGTAGAGGTAGACGGTTGCGAGCGCCAGGATGATGACGAGCCAGATCATCATATGGCGCATCGTTTCTCCGACGTTTCGCCGGCTTCCCCAGATGCCGGCCGACAGCATCAGCGCGATCGGCAGCAGATAGATGAAGCGGCCGAAGTCGTCGCTCTGCAGGCCGAGGATGCGGCCGCTGTCATTGTTGACGATCAGCACGGCAAGGCCGATGCCGATCACGAGGAACAGGAGGATCAAACGGATCATAAAGGCCGCTCCGGCCCGCCGGCGAGTTCTGGTTTCGTCGGGTTCGACGCCATGACGGCGCCTGAAAGCCTTGCCGGCAGCAGCGCCATGATCCGGCGCCGCTCGGCATCGGAATAGCCCATCCAGCCGCCGATCTCTTCAGGAGTCCGGCCGCATCCGGCGCAAAAACCGGAGCCTGAAACCATGGAGCAGACGTGGACGCAGGGTGTTTGCATGAGTGACATATCGGGGTTTCAAAGAGCGGTGGCAAGAGCGCAGATGGCGGCGATTTCGCAAACCTGCTGGGTCGCGCCGAGCGTGTCGCCGGTGTGGCCGCCGAGCTTGCGGCGAATGAAGGCGGTGAAGGCAAGCCCTGCGATGCCGGTGGCGAGGAGGCTTGCAACGAGCGGCCTGAGGCCGAATGCCGGCCAGATCAGCACCGCCGCGAGGAGGCCGGCTGCGGTGAGCGCAAACTGCATCGCCGCTTCGTCCGGCTGGCTGGCCGAGGCGGCCACGCCATCGGATTTTGCCGGCGGCAGCCTTTGCCAGTGCCAGGCGATGGCGCCGCGGCTGAGAGCCGCGACGGCGGGAATGGCAAGGGCTGCGGCGAATGCCGAGGAATCACGGGCAATAGCGGAAAGTGCGGCTGCGCGGATCGCGAAGGAGAGGATCAGCGCTATCGCGCCATAGGTGCCGATCCGGCTGTCCTTCATGATGAGAAGGCTGTGTTCACGGCTCCTGCCGCCGCCGATGCCGTCGGCCGTATCGGCCAATCCATCCTCGTGCAACGCGCCTGTTGCGACGACCTGGACGGAAAGCGTGATCAGAGCCGCCATCAGAGGATCTGATCGCAGGCTTAAAAGGAGGAGAAAGGCGAGGGCGGGGATGACGCCGATGAGGACACCGGCGAAGGGGAAAGCGCGCACCAGCCTGCCCAGTCTGCCGTCATAACCTTCAAACAGCGATTGCGGCATGGGAATGCGGCTCAAGAAGGCGACGGCGCGGGCGGTATCGACCGCATGATCCTTGATCTTCATTCTGCTTCATTCCGCCGGAGGGCGCTGGGCGCTTTTGGAGTTGTTCGCGTCGTCCACCCGCTTTAAGAGAGTTGCCACCGCAAACAAGCTGATTTGCGCGACGCAAACAAGTTGGTTTGCGTGGAAAAGACAAGAATACCCGGATTCATAGGAAAACCGCACAGATGAGCGTTTCAGGCCTGCCGTTCGACGATTTCCGCACTCTGCTTCGCGACCTGCCGGGGCCGGATGCCCGAGCGCTGGTGGCCGCGCGCGAACGCGACGCGCAACTGACCAAGCCGCCCGGCGCGCTCGGACGGCTCGAGGAAATCGCTTTCTGGCTTGCCGCCTGGACGGGCCGCACACCTGCCGTCAACCGGCCGCTGGTGGCGATCTTCGCCGGCAATCACGGCGTCACCAGGCAGGGCATTACGCCCTTTCCGCCCGCGGTGACGCAGCAGATGGTGGAGAATTTCGCGGCCGGCGGGGCGGCGATCAACCAGATCTGCGTGGCCTATGATCTCGGGCTGAA
The DNA here is from genome assembly GCF_002211285.1 of Rhizobium sp. R635. Classification (GTDB taxonomy): domain Bacteria; phylum Pseudomonadota; class Alphaproteobacteria; order Rhizobiales; family Rhizobiaceae; genus Rhizobium. Next base: position 41,588 of record NZ_LOKX01000003.1, read on the forward strand.
GGTTTTCGACCTGGCGCTCGATTATCCCACCGGCGACATTACCGAAGAGGCAGCGCTTTCCGAGCGCGATTGCGCCGCGACGATGGCCTTCGGCATGGAGGCGATCGCCGGCGGCACCGACCTGCTCTGCATCGGCGAGATGGGCATCGGCAACACGACGATTGCGGCGGCGATCAACTATGCGCTCTACGGCGGTTCGGCGCGCGACTGGGTGGGGCCAGGCACCGGCTCGGAAGGCGAGATGCTGGAGCGCAAGATCGCGGCGGTGGAAAAAGCGGTGGAGCTGCACAGCGACCATCTCGACGATCCCCTGGAGATCATGCGCCGGCTCGGCGGACGCGAGATTGCCGCGATGGCCGGCGCCATCCTGGCCGCCCGCATGGAGCGCATCCCGGTGCTGATCGACGGCTATGTCGCGACCGCGGCGGCGGCGATCCTGAAAGCCGCCAACCCATCCGCACTCGACCATTGCCTGATCGGCCATGTTTCCAGCGAACCCGGACACCTGCGCGCGATCGAGATGCTCGGCAAGACGCCGCTTCTGGCGCTCGGCATGCGGCTCGGCGAAGGCACCGGGGCGGCGCTCGCCGCCGGCATCGTCAAGGCCGCCGCTGCCTGCCATTCGGGCATGGCGACCTTTGCCCAGGCGGGTGTGAGCAACAAGCATTAACGCGCGTCGCGATCTTTCAGATTCGCTTGGCCCGCGCTTTAAGTCCTTGTTTTACGCATGTCGTTATCGCAAAACCGCTGCACACTTTTGCGCGACATGCTCTGGGGATCGATCTTGGTGAAGCCCGCGGTGACGAAGCAGACCGGATTTCGGCATTTCCTCGCCGCGGCGAGCTATTCCTGGGCGGGCTTCCTGCGTGTGCTGAAGGAGGCGGCCTTCCGCCAGGAACTCGGGTTTTTCATCGTTTCGATCGTGTCGCTGGCGCTGGTAGGGGCGAGCGCCGGTGAGATCGTCATCGCGGTGCTTCTGTTTCTCGGGCTGTTTTCGATGGAGGCGATGAACACTGCCGTCGAGGAAGTGATCGACCGGATTTCACCGGAGATTTCGATCGTCGGCAAACATGCCAAGGATCTCGGCTCCTTCGCGGTGACCTGCATGATCGCCGCCTGCTGCCTCTATCTCGGCTACGTGCTCGGCAAGCATCTGTTTTTCAACTGAGTTCAGGCGAAACTCTTGCGCTTGCGGGCGACGGCCTGGGCTTCTTCGACCGCCGGCAGGCTCTGGAGCACGCGCTTGGCGGGGAGGATGGCAATCACCTCGGTGCCCTCGCGCAGCTTCGATTTCAGCAGGAATTGCCCGTCATGCTTGGCAAGAATCGCCTGGACGATCGGCAGGCCGAGGCCGGTACCCTGTTCGGCGCTCTTGATGGCGATCGAGCCCTGGCCGAAGGCCGACAGCACGACCGGAATCTCGTCTTCCGGAATGCCGGGGCCGTTGTCCTTGATCGAGATGTACTGACCGCCGCCGGCCGTCCAGCCGACCTTGACGTGGATCTCGCCGCCCTGCGGCGTGAACTTGACGGCGTTGGAGAGAAGATTGAGCACGACCTGACGCATCGACTTCTCGTCCGCCCAGATGGCCGGCAATTGCCGTTCGAACTGATCCGATATGGCAATGTTCTTGGCGCGGGCGCGCAGCTGGACCATGCCGATGCAATCCTCGGTGATATCGAGCAGAGAGATCGCCTCCTCGCTCAGCTCGTATTTGCCGGCTTCGATGCGCGAGAGGTCGAGAATCTCGTTGATGAGATCGAGCAGATGCTGGCCGGAGCGGTGGATGTCGCCGGCATATTCCTTATAGGTCGGATTGGCGAGCGGCCCCAGCACTTCGGCCGACATCACCTCGGAGAAGCCGAGGATGGCGTTGAGCGGGGTCCTAAGCTCGTGCGACATGGAGGCGAGGAACCGGGATTTGGCGAGGTTTGCCTCTTCGGCGCGACGGCGGGCCTCGTCCGACATGGACTTCGCTACTTCGAGCTCGGCGATGAGATCGTCCTTTTCCGACTGGTAGGAGAGGATCATGAGATTCGACCGGAAGAGCCGGTCGCTGATGTAGTTGAAGAAGACGACCGTGGTGGTGAAGACCGCGGTCAGGCTGATTTCGAGCAGGTCGCGCGACAGGCCGCTCTTGACGGTGAGCGCCACGACCGCCGGTGCGAAAGCGACGAGCACGGAGGGCGTCAGCATGAAGTTCGACATCGCCGTGACGGAGAGCGCGATCAGCAGCGTTGCGCCCTTATAGAGAATGAAGCTCGACGGTTCGCAGGTGTCGCAGCCTTGCAGCGCGAAGACCGCCCAGCAGCAGCCGAGCAGGAACTGGCCGGCGAGCAGCAGGCGGCGCCATCTGCGGGCGCTCTCCGACGTGATTTCCTGCCGGCGCGCGCGCCGCGCGAGCAAGATATTGCCGGCATGGCAGGTAAGCGTCAGCAGCGCCCAGAAGAGCAATTGCGTGTTCTGGGTGAAATAAACGCCAAGCGCAGTGATGATGACGACGAAGAGCGGCATGATCGTCGCGCCTTGCAGCGCGGATGCCACATACATTTTAAGTACATCGCGGTCGAAGGAAGAATTGGACGCATGACCGGACTGAAGACGTTCGCGTGTCTGCCGCACGGCCTTGGAAACGGCCTTGTTGCGGTGGCTACGCGACTTGTCGACGATAATCTTGTCGGTCGATGTGCTTACGCCGGTACTCATGTGCACGTTGAAACTTCATCCCAGGGTGGATAAGAGCCTAACCGACAATTCTTAAGAAGATGTTTGCCATCTTTGCCAAGGATTTGTTTTTTAAGGAGGCGAAAGCGTGACACGAGCCCTGCGGCTGATTCGCGACGGCGTGACCACTTTTGCCTTGTTGGCGCTGATCGCGCTGATTGCCGCCAAGTTCAACGACGCAGCAAGAACCAAGCATGCGGGCGCCTTTCACGCCGCCGACGGCGACAGCCTGACATTGGGAGAAGAACGTTTGCGCCTCGAAGGCATCGATGCGCCGGAGCTCCACCAGAGCTGCGAGAGGGCCGGGAAAGCCTGGGCCTGCGGGCGTGCGGCGCGCGAGGCGCTGCAGGCGATGGTGCGGGCTTCGGGAACCTCGTGCCAGGGCAGTCGCCGCGACCGCTACGACAGGCTGCTCGTCGTCTGCCGCAATGGCGCGGGCGGCGACATCAATGCCGCCATGGTACGCAGCGGCATGGCCATCTCCTATGGCGATTATGGCGGGGAGGAGGCCGAGGCGAGGGCTGCGGAGGCGGGCCTCTGGGCCGGGACGTTCGAGCGGCCGCGCGACGTGCGCGATCACGCCCGCCAGCGCTCCGGTCTCGACAACGCCCTGCGCTTCATCGGTCGGATTGCCGGATGGGAGTGAAGCCATGACCGACGAGGCCGCGCTGGAGGCGCTGCGGCAGGAAATCGCCTTGTGCCGCATCTGTCGTGACACACCGGCAAAGGGCGCCGAAGATCGGCTGCCGCACGAGCCCAGGCCGGTGGCCGTGATCTCGTCGAGGGCACGCATCCTGATCGCCGGGCAGGCGCCGGGGATTCGAGTGCATGAGAGCGGGTTGCCTTTCGACGATGCCTCCGGCGACCGGTTGCGGTCATGGCTCGGCGTCGACAGGGAGGTCTTCTACGACCGCGACCGATTCGCCATCGTGCCGATGGGTTTCTGCTTCCCGGGCTACGACGACAAGGGTTCGGATCTGCCGCCGCGCCGCGAATGCGCGCCGTTCTGGCGGCAAAGGGTCGTCTCGGCCATGCCGCAGATCGAACTGGTGCTGGTCATCGGCCAATATGCGCAGGCCTGGCATATGGCTCTGGAGAGACGAGGCAATATGACGGAGACGGTGCGGGCATGGCGTGACAGCCTTCTTTCCGGCCGGTCGCCGGCCGTGCTGCCGCTGCCGCATCCGAGTTGGCGCAACAGCGGCTGGCTGAAGCGCAATCCCTGGTTCGAGGAAGAATTGCTGCCGGTCTTGCGGGAACGGACAAAAATGCTGCTTTCCTGAAACAAAATTCTTTTCGTCGCCCGGAATCGAGATATACAGAGAAAATAATTCGAAAGGACTGTTGTACGCATGGACCGCCTCGACCGAAAGATACTGCGGCTTCTGCAAGAAGATTCGACCCTTGCCGTTGCTGATCTCGCCAAGAAAGTGGGGCTTTCGACGACGCCTTGCTGGCGGCGCATCCAGAAGATGGAAGAAGACGGCGTCATCAAGCGCCGAGTCGCCATCCTCGATCCGGAAAAGGTCAACACCAAAGTCACCGTTTTCGTGTCGATTCGCACGGCCACCCACTCGATCGAATGGCTGCGGCGCTTTTCCGAGGTGGTCGCCGAATTCCCCGAAGTGGTCGAGTTCTACCGGATGAGCGGCGATGTCGATTATCTCCTGCGAGTCGTCGTGCCCGACATTGCTGCTTATGATGCTTTCTACAAACGGATGATCGCCAAGATCGAGATTCGTGACGTCTCCTCGGCCTTTGCGATGGAACAGATCAAGTATTCGACTCAGTTGCCGCTCGACTACATGATCCTCGATAACGCCAAGTCCAACGAAGACTGAGGCTGGCGGATTTCGAGTTCAGCGTTCGTGAATGGCTTCGGACGCCGCATTTTCGTTAGGGGCGAAAATGCGGCGATCTGGTGAGGCTGAGGCTAAAATGGGCGGCTCAGACTGCTAAAAGCCACAGGAATTGCGAAAAAACGCTCGAATCCTGCCGAAATTGCGAAAAATACATAGCCCGGTAACCATTGCCCGGCTATGTTGATTGGAACCGGTGGGCGCTATGTCATCATTTTGACTCATTGGTATCGAAATCAGGACACCATGTTCTAAACCGCCACCTTGTATGTGTTCATTAGCAGGCGGTAAGATTTGTGCGCTTCACCAGTGTGTTCGACGGGGGTCGGACGGTGGAGAATTGGACGATGGGGCTTAACGTTTGCGGCTTGCGATGGAGGATTTCCGTCGCGGAGCCGTTTTGTGCGTTTTCAGCTTTAAATACCTGAGATTGTTGTATAAAAATCACGTTGCCGGCGAAAGTTGGCCGGCGGAGGCCATCTGGCGCATGCCGAGAATTGCTTGATTAAGTCCGGTATGGGATGACGGTTTGGCGGTTCGATCGATCCGCACGCCGAGATGGCTGTTCAAACTGGGCCGGCTTCAAATCGACTACCCGATAGGAAATCAGCCCCGATCGACAAAGGAATGGATTGGTAAATGAACATCAGAATGGTTTTGCTTGCATCAGCAGCAGCATTTGCTGCATCGACGCCGGTTCTTGCAGCTGACGCTATCGTTGCTGCTGAGCCGGAACCGGTTGAATATGTTCGCGTCTGCGACGCTTACGGCACCGGCTACTTCTACATCCCGGGCACCGAAACCTGCCTCAAGATCGAAGGCTACATCCGTTTCCAGGTTAACGTTGGCGAAGACGTCGGCGGCGATTCTGACTGGGATGCAGTTACCCGCGGTCAGGTTCAGTTCACGGCCAAGAGCGACACCGAGTATGGTCCGCTGACCGGCGTCATCGTCATGCAGTTCAATGCTGACAATGCCTCCGACCAGGAAGCCATCCTCGACTCCGCTTACCTCGACGTCGCGGGCTTCCGCGCCGGTCTCTTCTACAGCTGGTGGGACGATGGCCTCTCGGGTGAAACCGACGACATCGGCTCCGTCGTAACGCTGCACAACTCCATCCGCTATCAGTACGAAAGCGGCGACTTCTACGCTGGCCTCAGCGTCGACGAACTGGAAGACGGCGTTTACAAGGTCGGCGAAGAAGCCAACAACGTTGGCGTTGCCTTCGGCGTTGGCGGCACTGCCGGCGCATTCAGCTACCAGATCACCGGTGGCTATGACGTCGACAACGAAGACGGCGCTGTCCGCGCAATGGGTACGGTTGAAATCGGCCCCGGCACGCTCGGCCTCGCTGGCGTATACTCCTCCGGCCCGAACTCCTACTACTCGTCGGCTGAATGGGCAGTTGCTGCCGAATACGCCATCAAGGCAACCGACAAGCTGAAGATCACCCCGGCCGTTCAGTACTACGGCAACTACTTCGGCGGTGGCAAGGTTGTTCCGGATGACTTCGACGGTCTCGGCGATGCCTGGAAGGTCGGTCTGACGGTCGACTACCAGATCGTAGACAACTTCTACGCCAAGGCTTCGGTTCAGTACCTCGATCCGGATGATGGCGACGACTCCACCTCGGGCTACTTCCGCCTGCAGCGTTCGTTCTAATCGACGTAATGATGCTCCCGGTTTTCGGACCGGGAGTATTTTCAAATCAGTTTCTGATCCGAGTGACCTCCGATCAGCTACGGGGACGGGTCCGGTCTTCCCTGCCGGACCGTCCTTGCAGCGCTTTTGCCGAACAGTCTTGAAGGCTTCTTTCAGAGGAGCCTTGGCAGGTGAGCCGAACCGGCACGTGGCGTATCGCACGTCGGCATCATGCCTGCCCTTTTCACGACGTTGCCTTTTTCAATTTTGAAGCGAATCAGGTCGGCCGTTGCATCGCTGTGCGGCTGGGAACTGATCGGTCCGGATGGCGCCAAACGGGTGATTCAGCATCAGCCTCGGCTCACCTGCCGTAGCATGACCGCCATCCTCGATGCGGCCCGCGCCGGCCTCGGTTTCGGGCTTCTGCTCGAAAGCGCCTGCGAGAGCGACCTCCAGACCGGCAAGCTGGTACGGGTGCTGCCGGAATGGCAGTCGGAGGAGAGCCAGTTCTACATCGTCTTCACCACGGCCAGGGGGATGCCGCCGGCGGTGCGGGTGCCGATCGATTTCCTCGTCGAAAAATCCAGGCACCATTGACGAGGAGGCGGAGATTTCGGCATTGAAGCCTCTGTCTATCTCAGCCGCGCCAGCAGCTTTTCACCGGTGAGTTCCCGGACGGCATCCTTGCCGATCCAGCGCGCGGTTTTATCGGGGCTTTCCGCCAGGGCCTTCGCGAGCGCAAGCGCCGGCGCGTGGCAGGCGTGGTTGCGCTTGCCGATGCTGCGCAGCGACCAGTTGACCGCCTTGCGCACGAAATTGCGGGCATCGGCCGAATGAGCCTCGATCAGCGGCATCAGGGCGAGGATGGCCGCATCGGGCTCCTTCTTCCGGTGAACGGCGGCCCCCGCGATCATGGCGAAGGCGGTGCGGCGAACGAATTCGCGCTCGTCGTCGGCGAATTCCGAAATGAGTTCGTCCAGCCGAGCCTCGACGAAGAGATCGGCGGCGCAATCGACGATTTCCCAGGAGTTGAAATCATCGGCCCAATTTCGGGCCTCTTCCTTCGTCAACCGTTTGGGTTCGGCCGTATAAAGGGCGAGCAGGCGGGCTTCGCGGATGTCGCTTCGCCAGAGCGCCATAGCCCTGACATGGTCCTTCTTCGCCTGCCTGGCCACCGCCCGAAGATCGGGGTTGGAGATGCCCAGCGCGCGGCCGGTGGCGATGCCGAAACGCGCCATGGCGGCGACATTCTCCTCCGAGCGCAGCGTTTCGAGATGCGCGATCAATTCCGCTGCGCTGGAGGAGGGGCCGATCATTTTTCCAGGCGGGCGAGCAGCGAGGACGTATCCCAGCGATTGCCGCCCATCGCCTGGACATCGCCATAGAACTGGTCGACGAGGGCAGTGACCGGCAGCTTGGCACCGTTGCTGCGGGCTTCGGTCAGCACGATGCCGAGATCTTTCCGCATCCAGTCGACCGCGAAGCCGAAATCATATTTGCCGGCATTCATGGTCTTGTGGCGGTTTTCCATCTGCCAGGAGCCGGCCGCGCCCTTGGAGATCACCTCGACGACCTTTTCGATATCGAGGCCGGCGCGCTTGCCGAAATGCAGCGCTTCGGAAAGTCCCTGGACGAGGCCAGCGATGCAGATCTGGTTGACCATCTTGGTGAGCTGGCCGGAGCCGGCCGGCCCCATCAGGCCGACCATGCGGGCATAGGCGTCGATCACCGGGCGGGCGCGTTCGAAGACGGCTTCGTCGCCGCCGCACATGACAGTGAGGACGCCGTTTTCGGCGCCGGCCTGACCGCCGGAGACCGGAGCGTCGATGAAATCGACACCCTTTTCCTTTGCCGCGGCATAAAGCTCGCGGGCGACCTCGGCGCTGGCGGTGGTGTTATCGATCAGCACAGAACCCGGCTTCATGCCGTGCAGAGCGCCGTTCTCGCCTGATGTCACCGAGCGGAGATCGTCGTCATTGCCAACGCAGACGAAGACGAAGTCGGCGCCGGCCGCCGCTTCGGCTGGCGTAGAGGCGGATTTGCCGGAGAATTTCTCGGCCCAGGCGGCAGCTTTCTCGGCCGTTCTGTTGTAGACGGTGACATCGTGGCCGCCCTTCGTCTTCAGATGGCCTGCCATGGGAAAGCCCATGACGCCGAGACCGATGAACGCGACTTTTGCCATATGTCCTATCCTTATCCTGAGTGAGTGGCCCTGAGGATTAACCGAAACGGAGAAAGCAGAAAAGCCGTGAAACGGACTAACTTGCGATCGGCGCATAGAGGCTGGTCGCAATTCGGCCGAGCCCTAAATGGGAACGGAAGCATAATGTTCCCGGGACGTGACATGAGCGAAATTCCGACGATCGAGCCGCGACGCAAAGGCCGCAGCGGCACGCAGGCGATGCTTATTCCATCCCAGCAGATGGTCGCGGAGCAGATTCGATCGGCGCCTGAGGGTGTCCTCACCGAAGCCGGCGTTCTGCGCCGCCGTCTCGCTGCCCAATACGGAGCGGACGCCTGCTGTCCGGTGACGGTGCAGCGGCATTTGCGTGCGATTGCCGAACTGTCCTTCGGCGCGCTGGAGAAGGGCGAGCCCCTTTCGATGGTGACGCCCTATTGGCGCATGGTCGATCCGGCGAGCCTGCTTGCGCAACGTCTCGCCGGCGGTCCCGCCTTCATTCGTGAGCGGCTGGCCGCCGAACGCCGGGAGAGGTAGCGGGGTAGGGCGAGAGGGCGCAGGGAATTCCGTCCAATGGCGATTCCGGGCAATTTTGCGCAAGGCGGCATGGGAGAGCCTTCATGACATCAAACGCGAAAAATTATTCCGCGAAGCGAACGACAATGGCAAATTGATATTGTCGATATAATCTGTAGTCTATGTCAGTATTTCTGCGATTGCAGGCTGGCTCGGCTTACCGCGAGCCGATCTTCCGAATTTCGCAGCAAAGGACCGTTTTCCATGACAGCCACCTCCGATCCCATCAATTTTCTCTGGTTCATCCCGACGTCGGGGGACGGCACCTATCTCGGTTCCTCCGATCTCAACCGTGCTCCCGAGATCGGTTATCTCACCCAGATCGCGCAGGCCGTCGATCGGCTCGGCTATTCCGGCGTGCTGCTGCCGACCGGGGTTGCGTGCGAGGAATCCTTCGTGACGGCAGCTGCACTAGCCGCCAAGACTGAGAAGCTGCAGTTCCTGGTGGCGATCCGCCCGGGCACGGCATCGCCTGCCTATTACGCGCGTCTTGCGACGACGCTCGACCGCATTTCCAACGGCCGCCTGCTGCTCAACATCGTCGTCGGCGGCAGCCCGGCCGAGCTGGCCGGCGACGGTATCCATCTCGAGCATGACGAGCGCTATGCCCATGCCGAAGAGTTTTTCACCGTTTTCGAGGAACTGCTGGACAAGGGCACGGCGAGCTTCGACGGCAAATATATCAAGGCGACGAATGCGCGCCTCGGCTTTCCCTCGGTGCAGAACCCGCGCCCGCCGCTTTATTTCGGCGGCTCGTCGGATGCCGGCATCGATTTCTCTGTCGGCCGCGTCGACAAGTACCTGACCTGGGGCGAGCCGCCGGCGCAGGTGGCCGAGAAGGTGGCCAAGGTCCGCAAGGCGGCCGCCGAGCGCGGCCGCGAGGTGAGTTTCGGAATCCGCCTGCACTTCATCGTGCGCGAAACCGACGAGGAAGCGTGGGAGGCGGCCGAGCGGCTGATCCGCCATCTCGACGACGATACGATCCGCGAGGCGCAGGAGCGCTTCGTCCACGAGTCCGACTCGGTCGGCCAGAAGCGCATGGCCGCCCTTCACGGCGGGCGCCGCGACAAGCTCGAGGTCTCGCCGAACCTCTGGGCCGGCGTCGGCCTGGTCCGAGCCGGTGCAGGCACCGCGCTTGTGGGTTCGCCGAAGACGGTGGCCGCCCGCCTTCGCGAATATCAGGAGCTCGGCATCGATACGGTAATCGGTTCCGGCTATCCGCACCTCGAAGAGGCCTATCGTGTCGCCGAACTGCTTTTCCCCGAGCTCGGCATCACCCGCGAACAGCAGCGCCTGGCCTTCAACAACGAGTTCGGCCGCAAGCAGATCTTCGCCGGCGGCAGCCATGGCGGCAACCTGAAAGTTGTCTCGGGCTCCTGAGCTCCAACAAGACACAGAGCATGATCTCGCCGGAAGCCGCTTGCGGCTTCCGGCATTTTTTGCCGTATCGCGCTCTGGCCGCTGTATTCAGCGCACTTATAAATTTTTATCGGCTTTCTGAAAGATGTTTCAATTTCGTTCAACTATGAGATGCATAAAGATGCCACCCCTGTTATTCGAAACGCGTTTTCGTGCCGGCTCCGTCCATCCAACTTTCCGCCGATGATCGGCCTTCGAGATGGATGGTCGTAAGGCAGGGTGAAGCGCCTGCTTAATTCATCTCCGAGGTTTACATGGCAATTATCGGTATTGATCTTGGTACTTCCAACTCATTGGTCGCTGTCTGGTCTGAAAAGGGCGCAGAACTCGTCGCCAATGCGCTGGGAGAAACCTTGACGCCATCGGCAGTCAGCGTTGCCGATGATGGCGTATTGCTGGTGGGGCGAGCGGCGGCCGATCGGTTGATCACGCATCCCGAGCGCTCCGTCGCCTCCTTCAAGCGCTGGATGGGAAGCGCCAACGGTGCGCAGCTGGCCGGCAAGACCTGGCGGGCCGAGGAATTGTCGGCGCTGGTGCTAAAGTCGCTCAAGAACGATGTCGAGGCCAGCATCGGTGAAGAGATCGTCGAGGCCGTGATTTCCGTACCGGCATATTTCAACGATCCGCAGCGCAAGGCGACGCTCGATGCGGCGCGGCTGGCCGGCCTGAAAGTAGAGCGGCTGATCAACGAGCCCACCGCTGCGGCGCTGGCGCATGGGCTGGAGGCGGCCGGAGACGGCTGTTTTCTGATCCTCGATCTCGGTGGCGGAACATTTGACGTATCGCTTCTGCATAAATACGAGAACGTGATGGAAATCCGGGCTTCGGCCGGCGACTCCCTGCTGGGCGGCGATGATTTTCGTGACGTGATCGCCGATCTTCTGGTGAAGCGGCATGAGCTGAAGGAAGAAAAGCTCGTGCCGGCCGAGCAGGCACGGCTGTTGCGCGAGGCCGAAACGCTCAAGTTCGCCCTGACCGAGAAGACCGAGGCCGCCTATGATTTTTCGCTCGGCCAGACGAAATGCGCGGGTGAACTCAGCCGCGCCGCATTCGAGGAGGCGGCAGCGCCGCTGCTGAGGCGGATGCGGATACCGATCGAAAGCGCCGTTCGCGATGCCCGCATCGATATCGCCAAGATCGATCAGATCGTCCTCGTCGGCGGCGCCACCCGAATGCCTCTCGTGCGCAATCTGGTCACCAGGCTTTTCGGCCGCTTTCCGCTGATCCATGCGCGGCCGGACCAGGCAATTGCGATCGGTGCGGCGGTACAGGCCGGACTCAAGCATCGCCGCGGTGCCCTCGATGAAATCATCATGACGGATGTATGCCCCTTCACCCTGGGGACCTCCGTTCTCGACCCCAGGGCGCCTGATGGCGCCATTCTGTCCCCGATCATCGAACGTAATGCCGTGGTGCCGATCAGCCGGGAAAATATCTATTGGACGGCGTCCAACATGCAGACGCAAGTCAATATCGAGGTGCTGCAGGGCGAGCATATGCGTCCCTCGCAGAACGTGCGGATCGGCACCGTCAATGTATCGGTCCCGCCGGGGCCGGCGGGCAGGGAGTCCGTCGGTGTTCGCTTCACCTATGACATCAACGGCGCGCTCGAGGTCGAAGTAAAGGTGATCTCGACGGGGCACGTAGAACGGAAAGTCTTCCGCAACCAGTCGAATCTCAGCGACCAGGAGCTCGACAAGAGCTTTGCTGCGCTGGCATCCATCAAGCTGGCGCCACGCGATCAGCTGGAAAATCGCTCGCTGATCGCAAGGGCCGAACGGCTGTACGTCGAATCGCTGGGGCCGGTGCGGGAGCATATTGCGCAGCTTCTCCTGCAATTCGAAACCGCGCTGAACGATCAGGCAAATCACGATCTCGACAGCGTGCGCCGCGCATTTGCCGAAACATTGAGCCAATTCGAACGCAGAATTCTTTGATCCCATGGCTGAAACTTGCTGGACGCTCCTGCAGATCGCACCGACGCAGGATGAGAACGACATTCGACGCGCCTATGCCCGGCGCCTGCGCGATTTCAGGCCTGACGAGGATCCGGAAGGATTCCAGCGGCTGGTCGGGGCCAAGGAAGCCGCGCTCAACTGGGCGACGTCAGCCGAGTTGCCGGCGTTGACCGTCGATGACGGGGAGGAACTGGAAGAGGGTGCCGACCTTGCGATGCTGACAAGGGCCGATATCGCCGATGGCTCGGATGAAAAGCTGACATTGGAAAAGCCGGGCGAAATGCCGCCGTCCGAGACACCGGCCGCAAATCCTACGGAATTTTCGCCGGAGATCGAGCCGATTGACGACGGACGGGACAGTTTGGTCTTTGGGCGCCTGGACGAAATTGTGGCTCGGGAAAAAGAGCGCCCCTGGGGAACTGATCCGGCGCAGTACGAAGCGCAGCCGTGGATTGAGCTGTTCAATCTAGCTGCGGATATGAGCCTGCAACGTCACGAGCTTTTTCTCGAAGCCGTCGGCCGGCAGTTTCCATCGATTCTTCCGCAAATCGGACTTCAAGGGCTGGAAACAGTAAGGGAATTTGCCAAAGGGCGTGGCATTTCCGCTGTCGTTGAAGCAATCGAGCAGCAATGCAGATTTGCGGAGCGTCCGGCCAGCCTCGTGCATCTTTGCGGCCAAGAGGCCGCGATGATTTACTTCTCGTGGCTGGCGCATGCTCAATCGGCACGTAGCGTATTGCAACGGCGAGCGGCCGGGCGGGCCGCCTATATGGACGCACGCACGGGTCTGCCGGTCTTCCCGGCAGAAGACCGGCTTTTCGCCTTGGAAACGGCCGAATTGGTCGAATTCCACAAAGAAGCGGTCGACCGCGGTCGCTGGCCATTCCGCATTGATCTCAAAACCTTGTTCATTCCGACGACGCGGTTGGTATCTGCCGGATTGGCCTGGCAGGGCGGCCTTTTTCTCGTGGTTCTCGCCGCGATTGCCATGGGCGGCTTCTCGTTGACCAGCGACATCGCCCAGCTGTGTGCCCTGGCAGCCATTCCTGTTTTGCTCGGCGGCCGCGCCGCTATGGCATTCTTTCTCAACCGACTGGCGGTCGGAGCCGCGCTGCAGCGGGTGATGTATGCCGACCGTCTTGGGTTCTGGTCAAGGAAACCAAGGCCGGACGCGTTGCGCAATAAATGGCGCGAGTATGAGCGCCCCATATTCATGGCCGAGATTCTAGTGTCCTTGATGGTGCTTGTTTCGATACCGATCGCAATCTCGACCTTCTGGCAGCTTAGGGGCGATCTGGACAAGCCGGTCGAGACCGTCGTTTCCGAGATCGTTGTCTCCGCGCTCGATGGTGTTGCGAGCGACGACCGGTTGTCCGACAGTAAGCTCTTCGATCTGGTCGACTTCGTCATCGAGTCCGAGCGGACAAATTTCAGCGACCGCGGCAAGGGTGCCGACGTTCTGGTGCGTGATACCAAAAGACGCGGATGGCTGGCGGAATTGCACAGCCGAAAGGATCAACTGCTCGGCGGGAGCTGGCTGCGAGGCTCGGAACCAGTGTTGGTCGGCTCCACTATCGCAACGGTTGGGGCGGAGCGTGAACGTAAACTGCGCGTCCTTGCCGATGCATATCGTGTGGCAACGCCGGAAACGCGCATGCAGATCGAGCGATCGCTTGCAGCCTGGAGGCTGACCCTTAACCTTGCGGAGGACCCACAAACCATTGCAGCAGTATGGGCCGCCATTCCGCCGCGCAGCGACGGTCCAAATCTGGATGCCTTCCCGGAGGGAATGCGAAGGTTGCTGATCGGCAAATTCCTGGCGAACGCGATCGGCAATTTTGTTGATGGGGACGTTCAGCTCGCCAGTCAGTTCCATTGGCTGCTGACAGTTCCCGCCGACAGGCTTTACGACATTGGGCCACTGCGGCCGTTCGATTCGACTTCTCTGGTTCCCGCTGGCGAACATGAAGCGCCTGTTATCGGCGATGACGCGGCAAACGGCCCGCCTCTGGCGGCGGACAGTCAGAATGAAACCATCGTTGCACGTTATTCCAAAGAGCAAGGCGACCGGCCGGCGCCCGAAATTCACTTGCCAGCCCTTTCTCGTATGGATGCGGCACTGGCGCGCTCGAGCTATTTCGATATTGCCCGCCTATGCCTTGACGCAAGCAGCGAAACGGATCGATTGCATATGCGCGAGGTGTTCGCCCAATCCCTGGCAAATCCGGCTGACGCCGCCATTTCGTCGAATACCGATCTTTGGCAGAGGCTGGGACGGCTCGCGCTCGCGGAACCTGCGTGCTATCGCATGGCTTCCCTAACTGGAAGAGTGTCCGGGGTTGAATTACCGTCCGGCCGGGTGGATGACCAGTTCGACGCCATCGATGATGAACTGGATCATTTGACGGAGGCCGAACCGAACACCATAGGAGAGGTTCTCCAGTTTGTTGTCCCGCAAGAGGCTATGTACAGCTTTACCCGTAACCGAGTGATCTCGCATGCCCATTTTCTGCTCGGGAACTGGTTCCTCAACAAGCGGGAGTATCGCAACGCGATTCTGGAGTACGATCGGGCGCTGAAAGCGAAGCAATGCAACGAGTTTTACGTTCGCCGGGGCGAGGCGCTTCGGGCAGCAGGCGACGAAAAACGGGCCAATGCAGACTTTCTGCTGGCGCGCGAAACCTCTCAATGGTGCGTGATTGGCGGCACGGACGGTTTGCATTCGTCACTTACAGCGTTGGAAGAGAGCAGCCATTGATCTCAGTCCGGTTGCGGTGCCGGAGAGATTTTGCAGCTAAATATAGCCGATAGGGTATACGTTGTCCGTGGATGCGATGTGTCGAGATCTTCTCCTGCGACGGCTATTGTTTTCTTACTGCGTGTTCATGCTTGACTCATCCATACCCCGCTGGCTATACGTTAATTCATAGCTGACGAGGTATGAATTCCAGATGTCTGACGCTCATGACGTGCTTTTCAGAACGCTTGCCGATCCCACCCGGCGGGCGCTTTTCGAGCGGTTGTGCCGGGAAGGGGAAAAGACGGTCGGGGCGCTGACGGCGCATGCCGGGGTCTCGCAGCCGGTCGTTTCGAAACATCTCGGGCTCCTGAAGCAGGCGGGCCTGGTGCGCGACCGCCATGAAGGGCGGCAGACGCATTACAGCGCGCAGCTTGGGGCGCTTGCGCCGTTGGTCGACTGGACCAGTGAGATGGCGGGCTTCTGGCAGAGCCGTTTCGATGCTCTCGAAGATTTGCTGAAGAGGATGGATCAATGACCGACTTATCGACCGAGACGCGCTCCGTCATCATCGAAAGGGAGATGCCTTTTCCCACGGAAAAGATCTGGCGGGCGCTGACCCAGCCGCACCTGATCCAGGAGTGGCTGATGAGGAGCGACTTCAAGCCGGTCGTCGACCATCGCTTCAATTTCAACGCCGATTGGGGCTCCGTCGACTGCCGGGTTCTTGAGGTCGAGCCAAACAGGACGCTCGCCTACACCTGGGGCGCCTATGGCTTGGAAACCATCGTCACCTGGACGCTCACCCCGACGGGCACGGGCACGCATCTGCGCATGGAACAGACGGGCTTCCGGTCGGATCAGCGGCAGGCCTACGGGGGCGCCAGGAGCGGCTGGCCGCAATTCTTCGAAAAGCTGGAGCAGGTGTTGGCGCGGGTGGAGTGAGGCCGTAGCCGATGGCAGCCCGTGCTGCCTCTTCGAGAAGGAGGTTTCGTTGAACTGGAACAACTGGTTTCGGCAGATCCACCGTTGGCTGTCCATTGCCTTTACGCTGGCGGTCATAGCCAATATCATCGCCATGGTGCAGGGGAGGTCGGCCGTCTGGGTGGGGCTCTTGGCGCTGCTGCCGCTCTGCCTGCTTCTTGCGACCGGTCTAACCTTGTTCGTGCTGCCTTATGCTGCGAAGCGGCGCGACATGGGCTCCACCGGCGAATAGGAGGAAACGCTATGGCGGGCAGAACGTCGAAGGCTGCGGAAAAGGTCACGAAAAAGACCGTCGCCAAGCCGGCCGCCGCGGAGCCAACCCTTCTTTCGGGCGGCAATCCGCAGATCCCCAAAGGCTATGGCGAAGCGCCCGTGCAGGCCTATATCGCGGCCATGCCGGGCTGGAAGAGCGACATCGGGCGCCGCCTCGATGCGCTCATCACCCGCACGGTGCCCGAAGTCTCCAAGGCGGTCAAATGGAACTCGCCCTTCTATGGCATGGAAGGGCAGGGCTGGTTCCTCGGCATCCATTGCTTCACGAAATACATCAAAGTGGCCTTCTTCAAGGGGGCGTCTCTGCATCCCCTGCCGCCGGGTGCATCCAAGCAGAAGGAGGTGCGCTACCTCGACATTCGCGAGGACGACCCGTTCGATGAGGCGCAGATCGCCTCCTGGGTCGAGCAGGCGAGCCGATTGCCCGGCGAACGGATGTGAGGCTGTCGATGCCGAGTGAGGAGAGAGCGATAGACATGAAGAAAGCGACGGCAACCGTGAAAAAGACCGATACAGGCGTCGAAAACGGGGGAGCCTCTCCCTCGCAATTGATCGATGCGAGGATTGAGGAGCTCAAGGATTGGCGCGGCGAAATGCTCGCCCGGGTCCGAGAGTTCATCAAGCAGGCTGAGCCCGAAGTGGTCGAGGAGTGGAAGTGGCGTGGGGTTCCGGTGTGGGAGCGCGCCGGCATCATCTGCACCGGAGAGACCTACAAGAGCGTGGTCAAGCTGACCTTTGCCAAGGGAGCCTCGCTGGAGGATCCCAAAGGTCTTTTCAACTCCAGCCTCGAAGGCAATACCCGGCGCGCCATTGATTTTCATGAGGGCGACGAGATCGATGAAGAGGCGTTGAAGGCGCTCGTCAGCGCTGCCGCGGCGCTGAATACCTCAGTGAAGCCGGGAGGCTCGCGGAAGAAATCAAGCCGCTGAGGCTTGGTGCGTTAATGAATCGCGCTCGTCTCGCGCTCCAAGAAGAGCGTGAGATTGTCGAGGCCGATCTTGGTGCCCTGGAGACGGGCGCCGTTGTCGGGGTAGCCGTCGAGGAAGACCACCTGCTCGGTGAAGACCATTCTGGTGCCGCCGGGGGTGGCCTTGAAGGTGACGGTAGCGAGCGAGGCGGAGATGCGGGTTTGCCCGAGTTTCATCTCATAGGCATAGACGATGCGGGTATCGGGCACGATATCGATGTAATGGGCGTCATAGGCGTGCAGAAGGCCATCGGTGTCGGCGACATAGTTCCTCTCCGCGCCGCCAGGACGGAAATCGAGAGCGTATTCCAGCGGCACCCATTCGCCGTGGCAGGCAAACCATTGCCGTTTGGATTCCGGCATCGACCAGGCGCGGAAGACGCGGGCGACGGGCGCCTTCAGGCGGCGCTCGATGACGAAGGTGGTATGTTCGGCAGAGCGTGTCGTCATTCTGGAAGGGTCTCCGTTTCATCGGCGAGGAATTGGTCCAGCCTGTCGAAGGCGGCGGTCCAGCGGGCCTTTCGCTGCTCCACCCAGCGCTCGACGGCGGCGAGTGCATCCTGCTGCAGGCGATAGGTCCGCACCCGGCCGGATTTTTCCGAAAGCACGAGGCCGCTCTCCTCCAGCACCTGGAGGTGCTTCATCACGGTCGGCAGGGCGACGGCGAGCGGCGCGGCGAGCTCCGTAACGGAGGCGGGCCCGCGGCCGAGCCGGTCGATCATGCCGCGGCGGCTGCGATCGGAAAGCGCGTGAAACATGCGGTCGAGATCCGCCTGGCCGTCGATCATCCCGCCGCATCCCGGAAGCGGGCGGGCAGCCTGTCATGATAGGGATAGAACTTGAAATAGGGGCGGGCCTCTTCCAGCGCCCTTGCGAAGGACGGGCGCGCCAGCAGCCTGTCGTAATAGGCGCGAAGTTTCGGCTGTTCCTCAGAAAACGGGACCAGCGTCTCAGCATAGAAGAGGGCGGGTCCCGCGGCGCAATCGGCCATGGTGAAAGCCTCGCCGGTTATCCAGGGGCTTTCGCCCAGCTGCTTTTCGATCATCGCATAGGCAGTCGCGAGCGTCGCCCTGCAAGCGGCCATCTCTATCTCGTCCGCCGTGCCCTCGGGACGCCGGCGATGGCTGACGAGCGTCTGCATCGGCGTCTGGACATAATGATCGAAGAAGCGGTCCCAGAGGCGGACTTGCAGCGCCCGGTCGATCTCCAGCGGCAGCAGGGGGACGGGGCCGGGATAATAGTGATCGAGATATTCGATGATGATCGTCGTTTCGGGAATGGTGCTGTCACGCGCCTCATCCCTCAGCAGCGGCATCTTGCCGATTGGCCAGAAGCGGAAGAGATCGGCGCGCGAGGCCTCGTCGGAAAGATCGACGAGACGATTTTCGAAGGGCGTCGCGTTTTCATAAAGCGCGATCAGAACCTTGTGGCAGAAGGAAGCGAGCGGATGCCCATAGAACACGAGCGACATGCGGCGACCTTTCCTATTCGGTAAAACACTTTACCGAACGACTAACTATCAGGTCGGAGGGCGTCGCGCAACAAATACTTCGCTAGTCGCGCAACTATTCCCTCAGCCGATGTATCGAGCGATCACCAGATGGCCGGGTGTCGGCTGACCGTCTTCCATGCGCACGTTGATATCCGAAATCTCGACGAGTTCGAAACCGGTCGCCGTCAGGCGTTCCCGGACATAGGCATCGGCATGGGCGAAACGCTGGTGCGCGCCGACCATATAGGCGCGGCCGGCAAGCATCTCCTCGGGCAGGGTTTCGGAGGAAAAGATGAACAGCCCGCCCGGCGTCAGGTTTTCGGCGGCGCCGAAGAACAGCGGCTCGAGCGCGCCGAGATAGGGCAGCACGTCGGTGGCGGTGATGAGGTCGAAGGCGTCCTCGTCATTGTCGTCGAGGAAATCCTCGACCTCGGCGACGAAAAGCGTCTCGTAGAGATCCTTTTCATGGGCGATCTCGACCATTTTCTCCGATATGTCGATGCCGGTCATATCCTCGCACAGGTCGCGCAGCGTGCCGCCGGTGAGGCCGGTGCCGCAGCCGAGATCGAGCAGCCGCTTGAAAGGCCCGAGATCGAGCGCCTGCAGGCGCTGGCGCACCAGCATCGGCACGTGATAGCCGAGCTGCTCGACGAGCACGTCCTCGAAGACCTCGGCATGCTGGTCGAACAGGGTTTCGACATAGGCGTCGGGCGCCTTGACCGGGGTTTCGCCGCGGCCCATCGCGGCGATGCGCACGGCAGCGCCACCATGGTCGTCGGGATCGATCGCCAGGACTTCCTCATAGGCCGCCACCGCCGCATCGACATCGCCGGCCTTTTCCAGCGCCAGTGCGCGGTTATAGGCCTCGCCAAGGGCTTCTTCGTCGATCTTCTTTGCCATAGCGGTTCATGTCCTTCTGTTTTCAGGCATGGCTCTAGGACGGCTTTCGATGTTTTGCAATGGCGTGGCGACAGGCGCAGAATGGCCAAAAAGAAGACGACGGGAGGAAATGCCATGAAAGCGGAGCAAGACAGGGTGCCCCTGGCAAGCGAGGCAGAGGGTGAGCGCCCCTTGCTGCTGCCCACGACGCCGGGCGAGATCACCAATTCGCTCAGCCATTATTACCGCGGCGAACTCGGACGGATGACGAGCTGGCGCGACCGCATCGACCGGACGTCCAACTGGGCGATCACCGTGGTGGCGGCGCTGCTTTCGGTGTCGCTGTCGACGCCGACCTCACATCATGGCGTGCTGTTGTTCGGCATGATGCTGGTGACGCTGCTTCTGATGATCGAGGCGCGGCGCTACCGCTTCTTCGATATCTACCGCGCCCGAATCCGGCAGATCGAGCGCTGTTATTTCGCGCAGATCATGGCGCCGGACGCTAAGGCCGGCAGCGAATGGGCCGCGGTGATCGCCAACAGCCTGCGTCATCCCCGCTTTCTTCTCAGCTATGGGGAAGCGATGCACCGGCGGCTCAAACGCAATTACGGCTGGATGTATTTCATCCTGCTTCTTGCATGGTGCCTGAAGATCTCGACGCCGAAACTGCAGACGGAGGGCGCGCCGGCGCTGCAGGCGCAGTCATGGACTTATGTCATCGACAATGCCGTGCTCGGGCCGCTTCCCGGCCTCGCGGTCATTTCGATCGTCGTCACCTTCTACGTCGGCGTCCTCTGTTTCGCCCTGCGTCCGGACCGGGACGAAGGCGAATTCGGCCATGGCGAGGCGCATGTCTGATCAGTGCAGGATGAACTCGCCCTTCAGCGCCCGCCACTCGGTTGCCGAGATCAGCTTGCGGTGGACGTAGCGGACCGAATGCAGAGGCCCGTCGAGTTTTTCCTGCCAGAATTTCAGGAAACCGCGCATCTCGGGAAAATCGGGGGCGAGGTCATAGTCCTGCCAGACGTAAGTCTGCAGGATCGCCGGGTGGTCCGGCAGGTGGTAGAGGATCTGGGCGGTCGTCAGGCCGTAACCCTGCAGTTGCTTTTCCATGTCCTTGTGCATCGTATTCAGCTTCTTCTCGTTCCCACTCGCGCTTTATTAGCGCTAGGTGAAATGGAAACATGCGAGTGGTTAACGGAAGCTTAACAGATGTATCGCGGAGGAAATATTCTTTTTTATTTCAATAACTTGGCAGCATCGTGGGATGAGTGCTGCCAAGCTGCGCCAGGGTGCTGCGCATCACCGTTTCAGATGCCGGGTCAGGCGGCGCTCGATCCAGGCCCAGAGATGGCGCAGCGCCTCGACGATGGTGAGGTAGAAGATCGCCGCCCAGAGATAGGTCTGATAGTCGAAAGTGCGGGAGAAGGCGTAGCGGGTTTCGCCCATCAGGTCGAGCACGGTGATGATGGCAACGACCGCCGAGCCCTTGATCAGCAGAATGATCTCGTTGCCGTAGGGGCGAAGCGCGACGATGAAGGCCTGTGGCAGGATGATCTTGCGAAAGGCAATGATCTTGTGGATGCCGAGGGCGGCCGCTGCTTCGCGCTGGCCGTGCGGGACGCTTTCGATGGCGCCGCGCAGGATTTCCGCCTGATAGGCCGCGGTGTTGATCGTCATGGCGAGCAGGCCGCAATACCAGGCGTCGCGGAAGAACCACCAGAGGCCGGCAGCTTCCAGCTGAAGGCGGAACACGCCGAGGCCGTAATAGACCAGGAAGAGCTGGGCGAGCAGCGGCGTGCCGCGGAAGAAATAGATATAGCCATAGGAAAGCCAGTTCAGCAGCCTGTTTTTCGACAGGCGCGCCATGGCAAGCGGCAGCGACAGAACGGCGCCGCAGACCACCGAAATGGCAACGAGACTGAGCGTCACCCAGAGGCCGTGCAGGTAACGCGGTCCATATCGGGTGAACTTCTCGAGATCCCAGCCATTGATGACGGTGAAGATCAGCAGCGCGGCCAGCAAGGCCCAAAATGCGACGAAGACATAGCCGGCGAGGCGCGCGGCGGTCATCGGCTTCGCCCGCGCACGGGGCGCGGGCTGCGGCGGGATCAATGTTTCAGCGTAGCTCATCGACGGACCTCCGAACGCTTGGCCCAGCGCTCGACATAGACGAGCAGGAAGGAGGAGAGGATGGCGAGCACCAGATAGAGACAGCAGGCGATGCCGTAGAAGAAGAAGGGTTCCTTGGTCACGCGCACGGCGACGTTCGTCTGGCGCAGGATATCGGAAAGGCTGATGATCGAGACGTAGGATGTGTCCTTCAGCAGTACCATCCAGAGATTCGTCAGGCCGGGGAGCGCAATGCGCACGAGTTGCGGCAGAACGATCAGGCGCAGCGTGCGGCCGCGATGCAGGCCGAGCGCGTCTCCGGCCTCATATTGGCCCTTGGGAATAGCGCGGAAGGCCGAAAGCAGCACTTCCGAGCAATAGGCGGAAAAGACGACAGACAGCGCGATGACGCCGGCAAGGAAGGCGTTAATCTCGATCGGCGGTCCGACATAGCCGGCAAATTCCAGCAGAGACTGGATCAGCATCTGCATGCCGTAATAGATGATGAAGAGCGTCAGAAGCTCGGGCAGGCCGCGAAAGATCGTCGTGTAGATGCCGGCGGCCAGCCGTAGCGGCTTTTCCTCCGACTGCTGGCCGAGCGCCACGAGGAAGCCGATGGCGAGGCCGATCGGCAGGGTGACGATCGCCACCGATACGGTGACCTGGAGCCCGAGGGCGATCTCATCGCCCCAGCCGGTGTCGCCACAGGCAAGGATCGTCGACTGACCCAACCAGGTGAAGATGCCGGCGGGTCCGCAGAGCGGATCGAAAATGTGCACAAGTGCGCTCCAGAAGGAGCCCAGCGCGGAAAACAATCCGCCCATGCGAGAATTCCCCTCACGGCTTTTGCCGTTTTGATCTTGCCACCTTTGTCAAACAAAAATGGCGGAAGAGCAAGCCTTCCGCCATTCGCTTGATCGGCCAGATACCGAATTTCTCAATCGCCGTAAACGTCGAAATCGAAGTACTTGTCCTGGATCTTCTTGTACTCGCCGCTGGCGCGGATCGCGGCGATCGCCGTGTTGAGCTTTTCCTTCAGCGGATCGCCCTTGCGGATGGCGATGCCTGCGCCTTCGCCGTTGATTTCCTTGTCGACCGGCAGGGTCGTCAGGATCTTGCAGCAGGCGCCGGCGTCGGATTTGACCCATTCGGAGAGAACGACGACGTCGTCGATAACGGCGTCGACACGGCCGCTGGAAACGTCGAGCTTGTATTCGTCAGCCGTCGGATAGAGCTTCAGCTCGGTGTCGGCGAGGTGCTTCTCGGCGTAGTTGGCATGCGTCGTGGAAGTCTGCGCGCCGATCACCTTGCCCTTGAGGCCGGCAACGTCGGTGATCTTCGAATCCTTCGGCACGGCAATGGCCGGAGGGGTGTTGTAGTACTTGTTGGAGAAGTCGACGAGCTTGAGGCGCTCGGGCGTGATCGACATGGAAGAGACGATCATGTCGAACTTCTTGGCGTTGAGCGCCGGGATGATGCCGTCCCAATCGGTGCTGACGAAGGAGCATTCGGCCTTCATCTCAGCGCAGAGCGCCTTGGTGATGTCGATGTCGAAGCCCTGGATGGTGCCGCTGGCATCGACGAATTCGAAGGGCGGATAGGTCGAATCGGTGCCGATCACATACTTCTCGCCATCGGCCATGGCCGAGCCGGCAAAGAGAGACATCGCCGCGATCGAGGCTGCCGCGAAGAAACGAGTGGAGATATGCATGAGGATCCTCTCTGTTGGTAGCCGTCGCGCTTTTTTCTCTTGGCTGACGGCTGCTGTTCAACGGTGACGGGGCACCGCCTTGCGGCGATAATCAGACTTTTTTTCATGGAAATGCAACAGAAATTCCCGCGCGATTTGCCGCGCAAACCGCAGGCGAGATGAACGGCGCCGGACTGCGACATTCATGTGAGGTTAATCCCCGGCTTCCTAGAACCGGAACAAATCGGCGGTCTGGCGCTTAGCCATTTCGCCGTTTCGCCTCAATGCGACGCTAGGGGCGGAACCAGGGCCTGTCGGCCTTCAGGAAGCTCAAACAGGATAGAGGAAACCCGATGGGCATGAAATCAAGATTGTTCGCGAGCGCGGCTTTTCCGCTGCTTTCCCTTACGCTGGCTTTGCAGCCGGCGTCGGCAATGGCGGCCGCACGCGGAGCCGTGACCGAGGCTGCGACCGTGCGGCAAATCGAACAGGGCAGCTTCGAAGTGGCGCAGGACGCGCCCTCCGAGGAGGAACTCCTGAAGAAGAAGCGCAAGCAGAAGGAGGAAGCCCCGGCCGAACAGGCGCCTGCCGCCGAGCAGCCGAAGGAAGCGCCCGCCGAGAAGCCGAAGGCCGAGCGGAAAGAGGCGCCTGCGCCCGAACCGAAGGCAGAGCCGGAACCGCCGAAGGCCGAAGCGCCGAAGGAGGAGCCAGCGCCCGAAAGCAAGCCGCAGCGGAAAGCCAAGCAGGCAGCCCAGCCGGAGGCCGAGCCGCAGCAGGAAGAGCAGCAGCCGGTAACGCAGGAAAAGCCGAGAAAGCCGAAGAAGCAGCAGACCGAGCAAGCCGAGCCGGAGGCTCAGCCGGCGCCCGAGCAGCAGCCGGCCGCCAAGGAGGCTCAGCCTGAGACGGAACAGGCCCAGCCAGAGGCCAAGCCGGAAGGCGGCAAGCGGGAAAAAGGTCAGGACAAGGCTCAGGGCCGGGATAAGGGCAAGGCCAAGACCGAGACCGCCGCTCCCGAGGCGGTGACGCCGGCGGAGGAACAGGCCAAGCCCGAAGCCAAGCCGGAGGCAAAACCCACAGCCGAAGCACCTGCCGAACCGAAGCCGAAAAAGGGCCAGGCCGCGGCACCTGCGGAGAAGGCAACCGAAGACAAGGCCGCCGCTCCGGAAGCTGCGCCCGCCGAAAAGCCGGCGGACGGCACGGCCGCAAAGCCTGCCGCCGAACAGCCCGCTGGCGAGCAGCCTGCCGGCAAAACGCCGGCTGCGCCCTCCACCGACACGGCCCAGCCGCTGCCGGATGCCAGCGGCGGACAGCAGGTGCAGCAGGCCATTCCGGCGCCGGAAAAGGTTTCTCCCGAGGAGCTGGAGCGCCGCAAGAAGATCGCCGAAGATCCGGCCAAGAGCACCGAGACCGTCGTGCTGCCGGTCGAGAACGGTGCAGCCGTGCTCGACAGCGACAAGGATGCCGACCGCAGCAAGGGGCGGGAGGGTCGCCGCGACCGCGACAAGCTGCGCGCCGAAAGCCAGGAGGTGAAGGTGCCGACCTCGGATGCCGATGCGCAGGCGCCTGCCGCCGCTGCAGCGCCGGCGATCAAGCTCGAGGCCGTGACCAGCGAGAGGGGCACCAGGCTCGACACGCGTCCGCAGTTTGCCCGGCCTGACGGTGCGCGCATCGACGACCGTACCGACGACAACCGCGTGATCATCCAGTACAACAATCAGGTGATCGTGCGCAGCGACGACGACAGGCGGTTCCTGCGCGACGGCGAACGGCCGACCTATGAGGAGCTGTCGGGCGATCGCTACCGCGAGACGATCACACGGCCGGAGGGCTATCGGATCGTCACGATCCGCAACCGCTACGGCGACATCATCCAGCGGTCGCGCGTTGATGCCCGCGGGCGCGAATATGTGCTCTACTATTCGCCCGATCTCTACGAGGATCCGGATCGCGACTATTTCGAGGATCCGGGCGCCGATCTGCCGCCGATGCGGCTGCGCGTGCCGCTCAACGACTACATCATCGACACCAGCAGCGATCCGGACCGGGACTATTACGAGTTCCTGAGGGAGCCGCCCGTCGAGCAGGTGGAACGTGTCTATTCGCTTGACGAGGTGAAGTATTCCGCCCGTATCCGCGATAAGGTGCGCCGCATCGATCTCGATACGATCACCTTCGCGACCGGCAGCGCCGACATCCCGATGACCCAGGCGCGCACGCTGCGCAAGGTGGCCGACGCGATCAACCAGGTGCTGGAGAAGGATCCGAGCGAAACCTTCCTGATCGAAGGCCATACGGATGCCGTCGGCTCCGACCAGAGCAACCTGATCCTCTCCGACCAGCGGGCGGAGTCGGTCGCCAACGTGCTCTCCGACGTCTACGGCATCGCGCCGGAGAACCTGGCGACGCAGGGCTATGGTGAGCGCTACCTGAAGGTCAATACATCAGGCCCGGAACAGGAAAACCGCCGCGTCACCATCCGCCGCGTCACGCCGCTGGTTCGCCCGGTCGCTGCCAAGCAGTAATGATCTTGCCCCTCCCTTGTATAGGGAGGGGCCTTCCAGCCGTTCTTGGCTTTTGTTCTTTCTGACGGCGCCTGTCCTTACGTTCCCGACTGGAATAGTCAGTGCCGCAACGTGATTGATGTCCCGGAACTCACGCGGTCTTTGCCGCTCAGGGCTTCCTAAAATCTGCGGCTGCTTCCGCGCCCTTGGCGTCGGGGGCGACCGGCGCGCTTGCCTTCATTTCGCTGCCGGCTTCGCGCAGCAGCTCCTGAATGGCCTTTTCGGTCCTGCCGTAGTTACCTTCTCCGAAATGATGGTAGCGGATCTGGCCTTTGGCATCGATCAGATAGGCGGCAGGCCAATAGCTGTTCTCGAAGGCGCGCCAGATTTTGTAATCATTGTCGACCGCGACGGGGTAGCCGATCTTGAAGTCGCCGACCGCGCTCCTGACGTTGTCGATCTTCTTCTCGAAGGCGAATTCCGGGGCGTGGACGCCGATCACGACGAGACCCTGATCGGCGTATTTCTCCGCCCAGGCCCTGACATAGGGGATGGTGCGAATGCAGTTGATGCAGGAATAGGTCCAGAAATCGACGAGAACGACCTTGCCGCGCAGCTGCTCTGACGTGAGCGGCTTGGAATTCAGCCATTCGACGGCGCCGTCGAGCGAAGGCGCATAACCTTCGATCGGCAAGTCGCTGCGGAAGGGTTTCTTCGCATCGGCCGCGGCGACGATCGCATCTTTGCTTGCCATCTCGGAAGATGCGCCGGCCGGCTTTGCATGCAGCCGGTCGAGCACGGCCTGTTCCAGAGACGCGGTGCTGGCATAGGAGATGCGGGACAGCAGGCTGGTGTCGAGGCCGAGCGCGATGACGGCGACGCCTGCCAGGACAGCCGCGCCTAGTACCTGGCGAATACGGTCGCCGAGACCGAGAGAGCGCTTCATGGCGGCGAATATCCTTCCGCCGACGAGCAAGGCCACGGCCAGCGAGGTTGCAGTGCCGGCGGCATAGGCCATCAGTAGGAAGCTCGTCTGAAGGCTGGCACCCTGAAGTGCGGCGCCCGTCAGAACGAGGCCGAGGATCGGCCCGGCGCAAGGCGCCCAGAGCAGGCCGGTGGCGACGCCAAGCATGAGCGCGCTCCTGACCGTCGGCGCGGTGCGTCCGCCACCGCCGGCGTTCAGAAGATTGTTGCCGACATCGACGATCGGGCGGGCCAGCGTGCTTGCGAAGCGCGGCGACAGCAGGCTCGCTCCGAAGAGCCCGAGCAGGACGATCGCGGCCAGGCGGCCATATTCATTGGCGCGGATGGCCCAACTGCCGCCGACCGCGGCAAGCGTCGCGACGAGCGCGAAAGTGGCGGCCATGCCGGCCAGCATCGGCAGCGTGCTCTTGCCGAAGGGCTGTCCGGCGCGGGCGAAAACGAAGGGGAGGATGGGAAGGATGCAGGGGCTGAGAATAGTCAGCACGCCTCCGAGATAGGCAATGATCAGA
Source organism: Rhizobium sp. R635 (assembly GCF_002211285.1). GTDB lineage: Bacteria > Pseudomonadota > Alphaproteobacteria > Rhizobiales > Rhizobiaceae > Rhizobium. Next base: position 69,075 of record NZ_LOKX01000003.1, read on the forward strand.
AGTGTCATCATCGTTTCCTTTGAAACCGATTGATCGGGCTCTGGACGGCGATGGGCCTGAACCAGCAACGGCTGGGAAATAGCCGGGCGGAGGTATCCCCGATGTGTCTGGTTCGACGGGAAAATGTACCGAACTATTGCGCTGAGTGCGGGCGATACAAAAGAATACAAACGGCCTTATCCGGAGAGGCCGGATGCCCTGTCGAGGCAGCGCGTTTGTATCGGAATGTATCTCGGCGGGCGGAGGTTACATTCGCATTCAAAAACCGCAGCCTGCGACATATGGGCGATACAAGCCGGACGTCATCTGAACGCCGTGATCCATTCGACAGGAGAGACCGATGTCAGAGCAAATCAACCATCACCGCCGCCGCTTCTTCGGCATGACGGCAATCGCGCTTGCAGCCGTCGAATTCGGCGTGGCCGGCGCGGCCGCAGCCCAACAGCCGCAGTCGTCCAGCGCAGGGCTGCCTGACGTGACGGCCGGAACCAACACCTCGTTCGAAGCGCTGAAGCAGGTCAAAACCGATGTGCTCGATATCGGTTATGCCGAGGCGGGGAAGGCGGATGGTCCGGTCGTGCTGCTGCTGCACGGCTGGCCTTATGACATCTATAGCTTCGTCGATGTCGCGCCGCTGCTTGCCTCTGCCGGCTACAGGGTGATCGTGCCTTATCTGCGCGGCTACGGCACGACACGGTTCCTCGATGACAAGACCCCGCGCAACGGCCAGCCTTCGGCGCTTGCCGCCGATATGATCGCCCTGATGGACGCGCTCAAGATCGAAAAGGCTGTCATTGCCGGTTACGACTGGGGCGGGCGGACCGCCAACATCATGGCCGCGCTCTGGCCGGAGCGCTGCAAGGCGATGGTATCGGTCAGCGGCTACCTGATCGGCAGCCAGGAGGCCAACCAGAAGCCGCTGCCGCCGAAGGCCGAACTTGCCTGGTGGTATCAGTTCTATTTCGCCACCGAACGCGGCCGCCTGGGCTATCAGAGCAACACGCACGATTTCGCAAAGCTGATCTGGCAGACGGCATCGCCGAAGTGGAATTTCGACGATGCGACATTCGACCGGTCCGCTGCCGCCTTCGACAATCCCGACCACGTCGAGATCGTCATCCACAATTACCGCTGGCGCCTGGGGCTTGCCGAAGGCGAGGCGAAGTACGATGCCTATGAGAGGAAGCTCGCCGCGCTGCCGATGATTTCGGTGCCGACGATCACCATGGAAGGCGATGCAAACGGTGCGCCGCATCCGGAGCCTTCCGCCTATGCCGGAAAATTCTCCGGCAAATACGAGCATCGCACGATCGGCGGCGGCATCGGCCATAACCTGCCGCAGGAGGCGCCGCAGGCCTTTGCCCAGGCGGTCATCGACGTCGATCGCTTCTGATCGGTGCTATAACAGTTAGAGCGTGATGTCGTCCGAAAACCGCTCACACTTTTCGGCATCGTGCTCTCGAGGCTCGTTGCCCGGGCCGGCGGAATATGCGTAGGTCGCGTCCGGCGCCTCGATGCGAACGAAGCGGTGGCGTGGCCTCGATCGTTGAGGAATAGGCAAATATGGATCATGTCGATCACATCCTGGTCGTCGACGACGATCGTGAAATCCGCGAGCTGGTCTCGGGCTATCTGCAGAAGAACGGCCTGAGGGCCAGCGTTGCCGCGGATGGGCGTCAGATGCGCAGTTTTCTGGAAGCCAATGCCGTCGACCTGATCGTGCTCGACGTGATGATGCCCGGCGATGACGGGCTGGTGCTGTGCCGCGAATTGCGCGCCGGCCGGCACAAGGCGATCCCGATCCTGATGCTGACGGCCCGTACCGACGAGATGGACAGGATTCTCGGGCTGGAGATGGGCGCCGACGACTATCTCGCCAAGCCTTTCGCCGCACGCGAGCTTCTCGCCCGCATCAAGGCGGTGCTGCGGCGCACGCGCATGCTGCCGCCGAACCTGCAGATCAGCGAAGCCGGACAATTGCTGACCTTCGGCGACTGGCGACTCGATACGGTCGCGCGTCACCTTCTCGACAAGGAGGGGACCGCGATTGCGCTGAGCGGCGCCGAATACCGTCTGCTCCGTGTCTTCATCGACCATCCGCAGCGTGTGCTCAACCGCGACCAGCTTCTGAGCCTGACGCAGGGGCGCGATGCAGAGCTCTTCGATCGCTCGATCGATCTTCTCGTCAGCCGTCTGCGGCAGCGCCTGGGGGACGATGCTCGCGAGCCGAGCTACATCAAGACGGTGCGCAGCGAAGGTTATGTCTTCTCGGTTCCGGTCGAAATTTCGGAGCCGCGCCGATGAAAGCCGGTATTCCCATCCTGTCGGGCCTGATGTGGCCGAGCACGCTGCGATCGCGGATCTTTCTCATTCTGTTTATCGGTCTGGCCCTGGCTTACGGGCTCTCCTTCAGCGTTCTCTACATGGAGCGCTACATGTCGGCCAAGGCGGTGATGCTCGGCACGCTGGAGAACGACGTCGCAACCTCGATTGCCGTTCTCGACCGGCTTCCGCCAGGGGAGCGCGGCGGCCTTCTGGACTGGCTGAGCCGCGGCAACTACCGTTTCGAGCTCGGGCCCGGCCTGGCTGGTGTACCTGACACGTCCGGCAAGGGCAGGGAGATCGCCGGAAAGATCGAGGCGGCCGTCGGGCATCGCTTTCCGATCCGCATCGAACGTATTCCAGGTGAGGTGAACCGGCTGCAGGCGCACCTGGCGCTGAGCGACGGAACGCCCCTGACGATCGACGTGACGCCGAAGGGCGTCATGCCGATCGCCGCATGGCTGCCCTATGTCTTCGCGATCCAGATGGCGCTGCTCATTCTCTGCACCTGGTTTGCGGTTCGCCAGGCGATCCGGCCGCTCGGCGAACTTGCCGCCGCTGCCGATGCGCTCGATCCCGATAAGAACGGTCCCGGTTTGAGCGAGGCCGGGCCGAGCGAGGTCGCGCATGCGGCAAGGGCATTCAATGCGATGCGGGAGCGAATCGCCCACTATCTCGAAGAGCGGGTCCAGATATTGGCGGCGATCTCGCACGACCTGCAGACGCCGATCACCCGAATGCGGCTGCGCGCCGACATGGCGGACGAGTCGCCCGAGAAGGACAAGCTGGTGCATGATCTCGCCGAGATCCAACGTCTCGTCCAGGACGGCATAGCCTATGCGCGCAGCGCCCACGGCAGCGGGGAGAAGAACGCCCGCATCGATCTCGCCTCGTTCATCGACAGCATAGCCTACGACTATCAGGACACGGGAAAGGCCGTCACGGTGATCGGGCTGGTCGAGGGCGCCGCCTTCACCAAGCCGCACGCCCTTCGCCGCATCCTGTCGAATTTCATAGACAATGCCTTGAAGTTTGCCGGCGCCGCCGAGATCAGCGTCGAGCGCGGCGCAGATAATGCCTTCGTCGTCACCGTCATGGATCGCGGGCCTGGAATTCCGGACGACATGCTGGAAGCGGCCATGCAGCCATTCTTCCGGCTCGAACAATCCCGCAACCGGGAGACCGGCGGCACCGGCCTCGGGCTGGCGATCGCCCAGCAGCTGACGGCCAAGATCGGCGGATCGCTGAGGCTCTACAATCGGGCCGGCGGCGGGCTGGCTGCGGAAATCACCATTCGGTGACATTCCGTCGTGCGAGAAAACCGCATGGTATTTGTAAGGCAAGATGTACGGAATGGCCGGCGCTACATTCTGTGACATTTCGGAGAATTTTAGAAACATCGTCGATACATCCGCCGGTCAAACCACACTCCGTCAACCCAGCCGCATGATGCGGCCCAGTTGCAGCAAGCGACGCAACAAAGGAGTGTTTCATGACCAAGATCGAGAAGGTTCTTTATACCGGCAAGACCCACACCACAGGCGGGCGCGAAGGCGCTTCACACAGCGATGATGGGGAACTGAGCATCAAGCTGTCGCCTCCCGGCAGCAACCGCGCCGGCACCAATCCCGAACAGCTTTTTGCCGCCGGCTGGTCGGCCTGCTTCATCGGCGCGATCGGCTTTGCCGCCGCCAATCAGAAGGTCAAGCTGCCGGCAGACCTTGCCGTCGACGCGGAGGTCGATCTCGGAACGGGCGATGGCGGTTATTTCCTGCAGGCCCGGCTGAAAGTCAGCATGCCGGGGATCGAGGCCAATGTCGCGAAGGCGATCATCGAGGAGGCTCATCAGACCTGCCCTTACTCGAAGGCGACACGCGGCAATATTGATGTCGACTTGATCGTCGCCTGACCGGTGCGGCGGCTCGCCGAAGGTAGAACCACAAGGGCGAGGCCGCCGGCCTCGCCAATGGAGGATTTGATGAGATTGATGATCATCTGCATTCTGGGAGCGGCGGTCTTCGCGGCCCCTTGTATCTATGACGTGGGCTCGCAGGAGCCTTCGCCGCTGGCGGGGCTCGTCACGGCGGCCGCCTCTCACATCAACGATTGACCCTTGCCTGCAGATGCGCGGGATAGCGGTCGCCTTCGACCGTGATCGTGGCGAGGGCGCTTTCGATGCTGGCGAGATCATCGGCCGTGAGTTCGACTTGCGCAGCCCCGATGTTTTCCTCCAGCCGATGAAGCTTGGTGGTGCCGGGGATCGGCACGATCCAGGGCTTCCGGGCCAGCAGCCAGGCGAGAGCTATCTGAGCGGAGGTGGCCTTCTTATGCGCGGCGATATCGGCAAGCAGATCGACGAGGGCCTGGTTGGCCCTTCGCGCCTCAGGCGAGAAGCGCGGCACGATGTTGCGGAAATCCTTGCTGTCGAAGGTGGTCGTCTCGCTGATCGCGCCGGTGAGGAAGCCCTTGCCGAGCGGGCTGAATGGAACGAAGCCGATGCCGAGTTCTTCGAGCACCGGTAGGATGTCCTGCTCGGGTTCGCGCCACCAGAGCGAATATTCGCTCTGCAGCGCCGTGACCGGCTGAACGGCATGGGCGCGGCGGATCGTCCGGGCGCTGCTTCCGACAGGCCAAAATGCTTCACCTTTCCTTCTGATATCAGCGCCTTGACGGTGCCTGCGACATCCTCGATCGGAACGTCGGGATCGACACGGTGCTGGTAGAACAGGTCGATGACGTCGGTCTTCAAGCGTTTCAGCGCCTGATCGGCAACGGCGCGGATCTGTTCCGGCCGGCTGTTCATGCCGCTCTGGCCGCCATTGGCGTCGAAGTCAAAGCCGAATTTGGTGGCGATCACCACCTGGCTGCGGAATGGCGCCAAGGCTTCTCCCAACAGCTCTTCGTTCTTGTAGGGGCCATAGGCTTCGGCTGTGTCGAAGAAGGTCACGCCGCGTTCGAAAGCCTGCCGTATCAAGGCGATCGCTTTCTGCAGGCCGGTCGCCGGCCCGTAACCATAGCTCAGCCCCATGCAGCCGAGGCCGATGGCCGAGACCTGAAGCCCGCTCTTTCCGAGTTCACGTATCTGCATCGCCGTTTCCTTTCAGCCTTGATATTCCGTGTCGGTGACATGCTCCATCCAGTCGACGACCTTGCCGTCGAGTTGTTCCTGGATGGCGATATGGGTCATCGCGGTCGTCGGCGCCGCGCCGTGCCAGTGCCGCTCGCCCGGCGCGAACCGGACGACGTCGCCAGGGCGGATCTCCTCGACGGGACCGCCTTCGCGCTGGACGCGGCCGCAGCCCGCCGTGACGATCAGCGTCTGGCCGAGCGGATGCGTGTGCCAGGCGGTGCGGGCGCCGGGCTCGAAGGTGACGCTGGCGCCGGCGGCGCGAGCGGCATCGGTGACGGAAAACAGAGGGTCGATGCGCACCCTGCCGGTAAACCAGTCTTCCGGCCCCCTGGCCGAAGGCTGCGAACCGTTTCGTTTGATTTCCATGATCGTGCTTCCCTCTGCCGTTCGGACAGGATCGTCCGCGTTCCAGGATAGGTAGCGCGTGGCTTTAGCCTGGATTAGATGGTATCTCCGGCAAGGACCTATGAGAAAGTTTCATAAATGCCGCGCCCGACCATTGATGATCTCACCGTCTTTCTAGCCGTTGCCCGCGCGCAGAGTTTTACGAAGGCGGCGGGGAAGCTCGGCGTATCGCAATCGGCGCTCAGCCACACCATCCGGGGGCTGGAGGAGCGGCTCGGGCTGCGATTGCTGACGCGCACGACGCGCAGCGTCTCGCCGACGGAAGCGGGTCAGCGCCTGCTCGCCACCATCGGCCCGCGGATAGACGAGATCGAGACCGAACTCGCGGCCCTCAGCGCCTTCCGCGAGAAGCCGGCAGGCACCATCCGCATCAATGCCGGCGAGCATGCCGCGGAGGCGGTGCTCTGGCCGGCCCTGGAAAAACTTCTGCCTGATTATCCCGATATCAATGTCGAGATCATCGTCGATTACGGCCTGACCGACATCGTCGCCGAAGGCTACGATGCGGGCGTGCGGCTGGGGGACCAGGTGGCGAAGGACATGATCGTGGTGCGCATCGGCCCTGACATGCGCATGGCCGTCGTCGGCGCTCCCGCCTATTTCGAAAGACGGCCGAAACCGCTGAGGCCGCAGGATCTTATGGACCACAACTGCATCAACCTGCGCCTGCCGACCTATGGCGGCATTTATGCGTGGGAGTTCGAGAAGGACGGGCACGAGCTGAAGGTTCGCGTCGAGGGACAGTTGGTGTTCAACAACATCACGCTGCGGCTGAACGCGGCGCTGGCCGGAGCGGGACTGGCATACATGCCGGAGGATGCCGTGCAGGCGTATCTCGCCGACGGGCGGCTGGCGCGCGTGCTGGGGGACTGGTGCGCGCCGTTTCCGGGTTACCACCTCTATTATCCGAGCCGCCGGCATGCCTCGGCCGCTTTCGCGCTCGTCGTCGATGCTCTTCGCCATCGGGATAGAGGCTGATTTTTCGGATGTCGCCAACCTTGTGCAGATCTCCTCCGAGGCCTGTCCAAGCACACTGCCAGAACTCTTTGAAGCCCGCTAAATCATACCGCGCGGGCGATTTGACATTCTATCGGCCGCCGCTACTTCAGATTAAAACTGAAGGAAACAATGAATGAATACTGCTATGCCTGCCACAAAAGCTCGGACTGGAGTGTCCGGTTTGGACACAATTCTGGCGGGCGGTCTTTCCACGGGCCATGTGTTTCTCCTGGAGGGGAATCCAGGAGCGGGCAAGACCACGATCGCGCTGCAATTCCTGATCGAAGGCGCGCGGCTTGGCGAGCGGGGGCTCTACATCACGCTCTCGGAAACCGAGAGCGAATTGCGGGCTGGTGCTGCGTCGCACGGCATGGTCGTCGACGGCAATATCGAAGTCTTCGAAGTCGTTCCTCCCGAAAGCCTGCTGGATTCCGATCAGCAGCAGAGCCTGCTTTATTCGTCGGACCTGGAACTTGGGGAGACCACCAAAGAGATTTTTGCCGCTTTCGAGCGGACCAAGCCAAGCCGGGTGGTCCTCGACAGCCTGTCGGAGATAAGGTTGCTGGCGCAAAGCTCGCTGCGTTACCGCCGGCAGATTCTCGCCCTCAAGCATTATTTCGCGCGGCAAGGGGCGACGGTTCTCTTGCTCGACGATCTGACGTCCGATGTGCTCGACAAGACGGTGCACAGCGTCGTGCATGGGGTCATTCATCTCGAAGAGCTGGCGCCCGGCTACGGCTCCGAACGGCGACGCCTGAGAATCATCAAATATCGCGGCCAGGCCTTCCGCGGCGGCTACCACGATTTCACCATCCAGACCGGCGGTGTCGTCGTCTTTCCCAGGCTCGTCGCCGCAGAACACAGATCGAACTACCTACGCGACGAAATTTCCAGCGGTATTGCGAAACTGGATCTCCTGCTCGGCGGCGGATTGGAGAGAGGTTCCAGCACCCTCATCCTCGGCCCTGCCGGGACCGGCAAAAGCACCTTTTCGTTTCAGTTCCTGGCAGCGGCGGTCGCACGTGGCGAGAAGGCGGCGGCCTTTATCTTTGACGAGGAGCTTGGGCTGCTTTTCGCGCGGCTAAGAGCGCTTGGAATGGATCTCGAAGCGATGAGAGACGCAGGTCTCGTTCACATCGAGCAGCTCGACGCCGCTGAATTGTCGCCGGGCGAATTCGCGCATCGTGTGCGGGACTGCGTCGACAAGTCCGGCGCCAAAACGGTGATCATCGACAGCATCAACGGCTACCAGGCTTCGATGCCTGACGAGAATTCCCTGATCCTCCATATGCACGAGCTGCTGCAATACCTGAACAGGCAGGGTGCAAACACCTTTCTGACCGTTGCTCAGCACGGGCTGGTCGGCGACATGAAGGCGCCTGTCGATGTCACCTACCTCGCCGATACTGTCGTTCTCCTGCGCTACTTCGAGGCTGCGGGAAGGGTGCGGCGGGCAGTCTCGGTGATCAAGAAGAGGACCGGCTCTCATGAGAACTCCATCCGGGAATATCGCATCGACGGTGCGGGTCTGACATTCGGAGAGCCTCTCGTCGGGTTCCAAGGCGTGCTTCGCGGCGTTCCGGAATTCGTCTCAGACACAGCGCCGCTCCTGTCGAGCAATGACGGGGATGGCGGCGATTCCTAATTCCGGCACACCAAAGGCGCTGCTTTACACCCCCGCCGGCCGTGATGCCCTGGTGGCCATTTCCCTGGTCCAGGAGGCCGGTCTGACATCGGTCACCGCGCCCGACCTTCCGATGTTCTCCGCGTTGCTCGACGATGACATCGCGCTTTGTGTCCTGACCGAAGAGGCGGTTCGCTGGGGCGATTTGAAGCCGATCGCAGCCTGGGTTTCTACGCAACCGAGCTGGTCGGATCTACCGTTCATCGTTCTCACCACGCGGGGCGGCGGGCCTGAACGAAATCCGGCCGCCGCCAGGCTTTCCGAAGTGCTCGGAAATGTCACCTTCCTCGAACGGCCGTTCCATGCGACCTCGTTCGTCAGTATCGCCCGGACCGCATTAAAGGGACGTCTGCGTCAATACGAGGCGCGTAGCCAGCTCGATGCGCTCAGCGAAGGGGAGCGGCGGCTGCAAACGGCGCTTGCCGCGGGGCGTCTCGGTGCGTGGGAGCTGGAATTATCTTCCATGAGGCTGTTTGCCTCCGATACCTGCAAGGCCATCTTCGGCCGAGGGCCGGACGAAGAGTTTTCTTATGACGATCTGACGGCGAGCATTCATCCCGATGATCGCGGCCTCGTGGAAACGAGCCTGAACCGGACGCTTGATACCGGATGCGACTATTCGATCGAACACCGGACGATCTGGCCGGACGGGTCGCCGCATTGGGCAGAGGTGCGTGCGCAGCTCCATACGGACAGATACGGTTCGGCAAAAAAGCTCGTCGGCGTTTCCTCCGATACCACAGCGCGAAAGACGAGCGAGGAGAACCTCAGGCGGCTCAATGAGCGCCTCGAAGAGCGGGTGAGGGAACGCACCAGTGAGGTCCATGCCGCCCATCAGAGCCTGCTCGAGGAGGTTGCCCAACGTGAAAAGGCCGAGGAGCAGCTTCGCCATTCGCAGAAGATGGAAGCGATCGGCCAACTGACCGGCGGCGTCGCACATGATTTCAACAATCTGCTAATGGTCGTTCTCGGAAATCTCGAACTGCTCGGCAAGCATGTGACGGGAGACCGGAAGGCGACGCGTCTGGTCGAAGGCGCCCTTCAGGGCGCCCGCCGCGGGGCGGCCCTGACGCAGCGTCTCCTGGCTTTCGCCAGGCGGCAGGATTTGCAGGTGAAGCCGGTCGATCTGACCGAGCTGGTTTCCGGCATGCACGATCTGTTGCGCCGCTCGGTCGGGTCGTCCGTCAGCATCGAGACGGTGTTTCCGCCGTCGCTTCCGCCGGCGCTGGTCGATGCCAACCAGGTCGAGCTGGCGCTGCTCAACCTTGCCGTCAATGCGCGCGATGCGATGCCGGAGGGAGGAGCTCTGTCAATATCGCTGCGCGAAGAGCAGGTCATCCGCAGCGGCCGCGATCTCGATGCGGGTACCTACCTCGTTCTCGGCGTGACCGACAACGGCACCGGGATGGACGCGCAGACATTGAAGAAAGCCATCGATCCCTTCTTCTCGACCAAGGAACTCGGAAAGGGCACCGGCCTGGGCCTGTCGATGATCCATGGGCTTGCCGTTCAGCTCAATGGCGCGCTTCGCCTGACGAGCGAACTCGGAGTGGGAACGACTGCCGAATTGTGGCTTCCCGCGACCGAACGGCGTCCTGAAGAACCTATCGAAACCGAATTACCCCTTGCGCAAGCCGCATCGAAGCTGAAGATCCTGCTGGTCGACGACGATACCTTGATTGCGATGAGTTCCGTCGAGATGCTCGAAGATCTCGGCCATGAGGTCGTTGAAGCAAATTCGGGCGCGCAGGCGCTGGAGCTGGTCAGAAACGGCGGGCATTTCGATGTGATGATTACCGACTATTCGATGCCCGGCATGACTGGTGCGCAGCTCGCCCAGGCGGTGCGGGCCATTCGGCCGGCGCTGCCGATCGTGCTGGCAACGGGTTATGCCGATCTGCCTGCCGGCGCCGAGGTCGATCTTCCGAGGTTGGCAAAACCCTACAACCAGGCCCAGCTTGCGAAGGAAATTCTCAAAGCCTTGGCGAGCGAGACGGATCTGCCTCTCAAATCGGCCAGCTAGTGGTTTCCGAGCCGAGGCTCAAGACCGACGATCTCTGCGATGAAGTCGGCGATGGCGGTGGTGTCGTCGAGGTCGAAGACGGGCAGGGCGGTGTCCGTGACGGGATGGTCGGCCGCTATCGCTGCGATGTGGGGATCATCCGGCGCGAGCGGCGTGCGGTTTGCCGCTTCGAGACGGCGGGCCTCGATCTTCGGGATCGGCTCGCGCTTGTAGCCCTCGATCAGGACGAGATCGCAGGGGGCAAGCCGGGCGAGAATCTCCTCGAAGGCGGGTTCGGGAGCGCCGCGCAATTCGTGCATGATGGCGTAGCGGGTGCCGGAGACGATGGTGACTTCGTGGGCGCCGGCCTGGCGGTGGCGGTAGCTGTCGGCGCCGACCTTGTCGATGTCGAAATCATGATGGGCGTGCTTGATCGTCGAGATCCTGTAGCCGCGGCGGGTGAATTCGGTCACCAGCCGGACGGCGAGGCCCGTCTTGCCCGAGTTCTTCCAGCCGGCGATGCCGAAGACTTTTGGTGCCGTCATGTGCGAAGGGCCTCCAGCCAGCGTTCCGCCTCGGCGAGGTCGTCGGGCGTGTTGATGTTGAAGAAAGGGTCGAGCAGGCTGGCGCGGGTCGGATGCAGCGGGAATGCCACTTCCGTAACGTCATGCCGCAAGAGGAAGTCGCGCACTCGGCGCTTTTCGTCGGTGGCGATCCAGGCTTCGAGATCGGCGGCGAGTGTCAGCGGCCAGAGACCGAAGACCGGGTGGCTGCGGCCTTCGGAGGCGGCAATGGCGATCTGCGACGGACGTTCGATTGCGGCCGCCAGCCGGGCGACGAGATCGGCGGGGAAGAACGGGCAATCCACCGAGACGGTGACGACATGAGTGACCGAGGCAAGGCCGGCGGCATAAACCATTGCCGCGTGGATGCCGGCCATCGGCCCGGCTTTACCGGCAATATGGTCGGGAACGACAGGCACATTCCCGCTGGCGGCATCGGCATTGACGGCAACGGAAAGCACCTGCGGGGCGAGCCGGGCGAGCGCATGGCTGAGCAGGCTCTCGGGCCCGAGCATCACGCGGGCCTTGTCTCGGCCCATGCGCTGCGAGCGGCCGCCGGCGAGCACGACGCCCGCTATGCCGGATTTGTCCAACGGGAACTCAGCCATCATCCTGCCTCTCAACCTGCGTCACACCGGCGCGCGCGGCTCGGATTCCTGCGCGATGGGCGCAACGTGGCGCTTGGCCTCACGATAGAACGTATAGAGGCCGGAAGCGATGACGATTGCAGCGCCCAGGAGCGTCCAGCTGTCCGGCACTTCGGCGAAGAAGAAAAAGCCGAGCAGAGAGGAGAAGATCAGGCTCGTATAGCGGAAAGGCGCCACGAAGGAGATTTCTCCGGTGCGCATGGCAAGGATGACCGACTGGTAGCCGACGAGCACCAGCACCGAGGCGAGCAGGAGATGGCCGAGCGATGTAAAGCTGACCGGCTGCCAGCCGCCGAGGAGCGGAATGAGCAAAGCGCCGAAGAAGGAGATGGAGGTCGCGGTGATGACGGTGATCATCAGCGAAGGAATCTCCGGGTCGATCGACCGGGTGGCGAGATCGCGGCCGGCCGTCGTCAGCACCGCGCCGACGCAGAGCAAGGCGGCGGCGGTGAATCCATCGGGGCCGGGGCGGATGATGATCATCACCCCGACGAGGCCGACAAGGATCGCCGACCAGCGCCGCCAGCCGACAGGTTCGCGGAAGAAGAGGGCGGCGCCGAAAGTGACGACCAGCGGCAGCGACTGCAGGATCGCCGAGGCATTGGCGATCGGCATCATGCCGAGCGCGGTGATGTAGGTGACGGCGGAGAACATTTCGCAGACGATCCTGAGGATGATGATCGGCTTCAGTATGATGCGCCAGGAGCGCAGCGCGCCCATCTTCCGGGCGATCAGATAGACGAGCAGGCTGGTGAAGAGGCCGCGCAGAAACATGATCTCGCCGGCATTCATATAGGCGATCACCGATTTGGAGAGTGCGTCGCTGGAGGAAAAGCCGGCCATCGCCAAGCTCATATAGATGGCGCCCTCAGTATTGCGTGACCGCGGCATGAAGAGATTCCCTTTACCTGTGCGTCCCTTCTTAGTCGGGAAGATACATGAAGGGAATCGAATGAATGTCACACCCGGGATAAATCGATGGTGCGGCGCACAAAGCTCCTGACGTAACGGCAGGTGCGCGTGTGAAAACCACGGCAAATGACCGTTTTATCTTGTGATTCTGGCATTTCGTATGCGTCCGAGGCGATCTGCCATCGGGCCTTTTGTTTTTGCGCGCGGGAAACGGGTGGCTGCATCGGCTGATGTTTGAGATTTGAGATGCCTCAACAACTGAGGAGAAACGGACATGACACTTCTGAAAAACAAGGTCGCTATCGTCACCGGCGCAAGCTCGGGCATCGGCCGCGCAGCCGCGAAGGTCTTTGCACGGCAAGGTGCGAAGGTGGTGATCAACGGCCGGCGGCAGGATGCACTCGATGCCGTCGTCGCCGAAATCGAGGCGGAGGGCGGAGAGGCCGTCGCCGTTGCCGGCGATGTCAGGGACGAGGCACTGCAGGCAAGGCTGGTCGAGACAGCAGTCTCGCGTTTCGGCAGGCTCGACATCGCCTTCAACAATGCCGGCGCCCTTGGTGAGATGGGGCCGGTTGCCGGATTGTCGGTGGAGGGTTGGCGCGAGACGATCGAGACCAATCTGACGGCCTCCTTTCTCGGCGCCAAGCACCAGTCGGCGGCGATGGAAAAAGGCGGTGGGTCGCTGATCTTCACCTCGACCTTTGTCGGCCACACCGCCGGCATGCCCGGCATGGGCGCTTATGCGGCGAGCAAGGCGGGCTTGATCGGTTTCGTGCAGGTGCTCGCCGCCGAGCTGGCCTCGCGCAACATTCGCGTTAACGCGCTTCTGCCCGGCGGCACCGATACGCCTGCCAGCATCACCAACGCGCCGGATGCGACGGCGGAAGTGCTTGCCTTCGTCAACGGACTGCATGCGCTGAAACGCATGGCGCAGCCGGAAGAGATCGCCAATGCGGCGTTGTTTCTGGCGTCGGATCTGTCGAGCTTCGTGACGGGGACGGCGATGCTGGCGGATGGTGGGGTTTCGATCAGCCGGACGTAGGGTTGGTGAGGGGGCGCATTTTGTCTTGGCTTTCGTTCACCCAAGCCAAGCAATGAAGGGTGTGCCGTGTGGCCCCCTCATCTGCCTGCCGGCATCTTCTCCCCGCTGGGGAGAAGGGACCAAGCCGCACGACCGTCATTCCGGCAGCTGAAATTCGAGAGGGAGCAAGGCGCTGCCACGATTCCGCTTCTCCCAGCGGGGAGAAGATGCCCGGCAGGGCAGATGAGGGGGGTGAGGAGCGTTAGCGACGAACGCCTTGAGCGGCAAGCGAAAGGCATATGGCTGCTGCAGGTCAAATCTTCCATCCGCCTACGACATAATCAACCCGCCATCGACATTGATCGTCTGGCCGGTGATGTAAGCGGCGTCGTCGCTGGCGAGGAAAGTCACCAGGCCGGCGACGTCCTCGCCGGAGCCGGCGCGTTTCATCGGGATGCCCTCGACCCATTCCTTCATCAGTTCGCCGGGGCCGTAATTGCCGAGCAGCTTGCCCCAGGCCTGGTCGTTATAGGCCCACATGTCGGTCTCGATGATGCCGGGGCAGAAGGCGTTGACGGTGATGTTTTCGGTCGCGACTTCCTTCGCCAGGCTTTGGGTGATGCCGACGACGCCCATTTTCGAGGCGGCGTAATGCGGGGTGTAGATGAAGCCGTCGCGGGCCTGGCCGGAGGCGGTGTTGATGATGCGGCCGCCGCGCCTGTGTTTGCGCATTCTTGCAATGGCCTCCTGGGCGCAGAGGAAGACGCCCTTGGTATTGACCGCCATGACCTTGTCCCACTCGTTCTCCGTCAAGTCCTCGACGCGGGCGATGGTGATGACGCCGGCATTCTGGATCGACACGTCGACCGCGCCGAATTCCTGTTCGGCCGCATCGTAGAGCGCGATGACGCTCGCCTTGTCGGTGACGTCGCCGATGAAGGAGATCGCCTTGCCGCCTTCAGCACGGATCTGTTCGGCAACGCCGTGGACCAGGTCCTCATTGGCCGAGACGACGAGATTGGCGCCTTCGCGGGCAAAGCGCCTGGCGATGGCAGCGCCGATGCCGCGGCTGCCCCCGGTGATGACGACGGTCTTTTGCTCAAAGCGTTTCATGGTCTTTCCTCGTATCCTGACATAAACAGCCAATCGCGGCGCAACCGCCCGTTCGATCGGCGGGAAGGGCGGGCATGACGGCGATATCGCACGCCGTCATGCCCGTTAGTCCCTTCTGCGCCTCGGTCTCAGCCAGGGAGGAGGCGAGACCGTTCATTTTCCAGCGGCCGGCAATGAGCCTTCTCAGGCATCACCAGCAGCAGAATCCGCCGTCGACGAGAAGATCGACGCCGGTCACGAAACTTGCCGCATTCGACAGCAGGAACACGGCCGGCCCCACCATCTCGTCGACCGTCGCCATGCGCTGCATCGGCGTCTGCTCTTCGAAGAGCTTGGTCTGGTGGACCATCTCCGGACGGGTGTTCATCGGCGTTGCCGTGTATCCGGGGGAGATGGTGTTGACGCGAATGCCGCGGCCGACCCACTCCATGGCTAGAGACTTCGACATATGGATGACGCCCGCCTTGGAGGCGTTGTAATGCGCCTGGCTCAGCCCGCGGTTGACGATCACGCCGGACATGGAGGCGATGTTGACGATGGAGCCGCGTCCATTTTTCAGCATGGCGCGGGCTTCGGCCTGGCAGGAGAGGAATATGCCTTTGAGGTTGATATCCATCAGCGTCTGATACTGATCCTCCTCCATCTCCTCCGCCGGATTGGCGTTGGCGATGCCGGCAGCGTTGACGGCGAGCGTCAGCGCGCCAAGATCGGCTTCGGTGCGTGCCACGGCATCTCCAAGGGAGGTTTTGCTCGTGACGTCGGCCGCGATCTCGATCGAGCGGCGGCCGGCCGCGCTTATATGTTCGGCTGTCCTCGCCAGTCCGTCGTCGGTCCGGCGGTCGAGCAGGGCGACGTCGGCGCCGCATTGCGCAAGGCCGATGGCGATGCGCTGCCCGATGCCGCTTCCGGCGCCGGTGACGATGGCGACTTGGCCGCTGAGATCGAAAAGCTTCGGGGCGTTCAGAGTGATGTCGGACACCGCTCTTCCTTTCTCTGTCTGTTTAGATAGTAGCCAGTTCCATGACCGAAACGTCATTGGCCTGGTCACGATTGAGGATCCCCGCCTGCTTGCCTTGCGCAAGCACGAGAATGCGATTGGAGACGCCGAGAACTTCCTCGAGGTCCGAGCTCACGACGATGACCGCCACGCCCTGTTTGGCAAGATTGACGATGATGTCGTAGATGCCGGCGCGGGCGCCGACGTCGATGCCTCTCGTCGGTTCGTCGAGCACGACGACCTTGGGATCGCGCATGAGCCATTTGGCGATCACGACCTTCTGCTGGTTGCCGCCTGATAGGTCCGAGGCGTACTGCTCGGCACGGCCCTTGACGCCGAACTTGGCCACTGCCTTTTCCGCAAAGGAGCGCTTGATGCGCGGTGTGATCCAGCCGCGGCCGAGCTTGTCGAGATTGGCGTAGACAATGTTCTCGCTGATCCGGTGGCCGACGATCAGGCCTTGTTCCTTGCGGTCTTCCGGAACCATCACGATACCTCTGGCGATCGCGTCCGCCGGATCGCGCAGCCTGAGTTCCTCGCCTTCGAGCTTGATCGAACCGGCACTGATCGGATCTGCGCCCGAAATCGCCCGCACCAGTTCGGTGCGGCCGGCGCCGACCAGCCCGGCGATGCCGAGAATTTCTCCGGCCCGCACCTCGAAGGTGACGTCGCGGAACGAGTCGTCCGGCGAGCTCAGTCCGGACACCTGAAGCACCGGACGGTCTGTCGGAACGGGCAGGGCGGGGAACAGGCGGTCAAGCGGGCGCCCGACCATGCTCTCGACGATCGTTCGAACCGGGGTCGCGCTGTCCGAAAATTCCTGCACGCGCTCGCCGTCGCGAAGAACGACGATGCGGTCGGTGATCTGCTTGATCTCTTCCATGCGGTGGGAAATGTAGACGATGCCGACGCCTTCCGAGCGAAGCTTGCGAACCTGCTCGAACAGAGCTTCCGTCTCCGCGCCGCCAAGGGCGGCTGTCGGCTCATCGAGGATCAGCAGCTTTGCGTTGAGCGCCAGCGCCTTGGCGATTTCGATGAGTTGCTGATTGGCCGTGGAAAGGCCGGCGACCTTCCGCGTTGCGGGTATGTGAAGGTTCAGGCGGGCGAGCTGATCCTGGGCCCGGCGAACCATTTGGGCGCGGTCGACGACGCCGTTCTTCATCGGCCAGCGTCCGATGAAGACGTTTTCGGCGACCGAGAGCTGCGGCAGAAGCTGTAGCTCCTGGTGGATCAGGACGACACCCTTGTCGATCGCTTCCCTTGGGGTGGCCGGGGCATAAGGCTGCCCCAGCCATGTCATCGATCCTTCGGAGGGCGTGCGGGACCCGGCGATGATGCCCGACAGCGTTGACTTGCCCGCTCCATTTTCACCGAGAAGGGCAACCACTTCGCCGGGATAGACGTCCAGGCTGACATCCTTCAGAACCTGGAGCGGCCCATACCACTTGGATATGCCCCTCAGGGAAAGAACGGGATCAGTCACGGCACACCTCCTCAAGACCTCAACGTTATCAGGGATGGTTGGCGATGAAGCCTGCCACGTTTTCCTTGGTGGTCAGCGTGGCATCCATGAGCTGGACCGGAGGCACCTTTTCGCCGGCGACAAGCTTAGCGGCATTTTCAACCGCGTCGCGGCCCATCTTCTGCGTCTGCTGCGTCGCCGTGACGTTGAAGACGCCCTTGCTGAGGGCTTCGAGAGCCGCGGTGTCGCCATCGAAGCCGCCGACCACGATCTTCTGCGAGGGATTGGCGACCTTGATCGCCTGCGCGGCGCCGAGTGCAAGACCGTCGGCCTGGGCGAACACGATCGAAACGTCCGGGTTTGCCTGCAGCATGTTCTGCATGATCTGGAAGCCTTCGTCCTGGCTCCAGATGTTGGAGAACTGCTCGGCGACGACCTTCACGTCCGGATATGCCTTCAGGGATTCACCGCAGCCCTTCGAGCGATCGACTTCCGGCGTCGTGCCCTTCTGGCCATGGATGATGACCATCTTACCCTTGCCGCCGGCTTCCTTCAGGATGTAGTCGCACACGGCCTTGGCGGAGGCGACGGAATCCGTTGCAAGGAACGTATCGCCCGGTGCTCCCTCGGCATTGCGGTCGACGTTGACGACCGGGATGCCGGCGCTTTTCGCGAGCTTGACCGGAACGCTTGCAGCGGCCGCACCTGCCGGGATGTAGATCAGCGCGTCGATTTTCTGGGTCAGCAGATCCTGGATCTGGTTGACCTGCGTCGGTCCGTCGCCCTTTGCGTCGACCGTGATGACTTCGATGCCGCGCTTCTTGGCTTCGGCCTCGACCGATTGCTTGATCTGGTTGAAGAAGTTTGCCTGAAGGTTGGCAACGGCGAGGCCGAGCTTCTTCAGTTCCGCCGCGTGTACGGGGCCGAGCATGAGACCGAGCAGTGCAGCAGACGCGAGCATGGTGCGCGCAATTTTCATTGTAGTTCCTCCGTTGTTGATAGCACCCTCGGGTATGTCCTCCCCCTTGGGTTATTGATCCGCCCCGATCTTGCGGGGCGGAATTCCGGGTCCGCCAGCGCGCGTCAGGCGCGGCGCCGACGAATGGTTTCTGCGCCGACCGCAAGCACGATGACGATGCCGATGATCACCTGCTGAAGAAACGGCGAGACGTTGAGAAGGTTGAGGCCGTTGCGAAGCACGCCGATGATGAGAACGCCGATCAGCGTCCCGCCGATGCCGCCCGCGCCGCCGGAGAGGGAAGTTCCGCCGATGACGACCGCGGCGATGGTATCCAGCTCATAGCCGAGACCACTGGACGGCTGGACGGAATCCAGCCGGGCGGCGAGCACGACGCCCGCGAGCCCCGCAAGAACGGCACTCACGACATAGACGCTGATCGTCACGAGCGGGACGTTGATGCCGGCGAGGCGCGCGACTTCCGAGTTTCCGCCCACCGCATAGAGCATGCGCCCTTCGGATCGGAAGTGCAGGAAAAGCCAGGCCGCAAGAACCACCGCAAGCATCAGAAAGACCGTGGCTGTGATGACGCCGAAATGGCGATCGATCGCCAGCATCATGAACCAGTCGGGGAAGCCGACGATCTGCTGGCCGTCGGTGATCATGTTCGCAACGCCGCGGGCGGCCGACATCATTGCAAGCGTGGCGATAAAGGCCGGAACCCTGAACTGCGTCACCAGAAGCCCGACGATCAGGCCTGATACCGCCGAGGCGATCAGCGCAAAGACGATGCCGACGGGCAGGGGCAGGCCGGCGACGTTGGCGGTCCAGCCCATGACCATCATCGCCAGCGCGAGCGCCGAGCCGACTGAGAGATCGATGCCGCCGATCAGGATGACGAAGGTCATTCCCACAGCCATGATGCCGAGAACGGTGATCTGGTCGAGGATGTTGAGGCCGTTTCGAACCGAAAGAAACGTGTCCGTGCTGAGGCTCAGAAAGACGCAGAGCGCAAGCAGTCCCACGAGCGGGCCGGTAGCTCCCTTGAGCTTGCCGAGCCAGGCGCCGGACGAAAGCCTGTGTTCATTGATATCGAGCGCCACCATTGCTCCTCCCTATGCTTAGGCTTGTATCCGATATTCGTTCAGGCGAGAATAAATATTCATGCCTGCTGGAAAATTCATTAACAACTTGCTTTCCGGCTGTCAACAAGATTTCCGGCGGCCTATGTTCTTAGCGGCCTCGTTAAGGGGCTTGACTAATCGGTTTGTTGTGCAAAAATATTGAGTATTGAATATTTATGCACACGAGGAGCCCATGGATACGACAGAACTTGAGCGCATCGCCCGCGAGATCCGATTGCGCGATCTCCAGGCGGTCTTTGAAGCGGGCGCCGGCCATATTGGCGGGGAGATGTCGGTCATCGACATTTTGACGGCGCTCTATTTTCGTGTGCTGAAAGTCTGGCCGGATCAGCCCAAACATCCCGACCGCGATAGGTTCGTTCTGTCAAAGGGGCATACGGCATGCGCCCTCTATGTGACGCTCGCAAAACGCGGCTTCATTCCGGAGGAGGAGATTTCCACCTTCCTGCAGCCGCATTCGCGGCTGAACGGGCATCCGAATTGCAACAAGGTTCCGGGCGTCGAAACGAATACCGGGCCGCTCGGCCATGGTCTTCCGGTCGCAGTCGGAATGGCGAAAGCGGCCAAGCTCTCGGGTGCTAAATTTCACACCTATGTCGTCACCGGCGACGGTGAGATGCAGGAGGGTTCCAACTGGGAAGCGATCATGGCGGCCGCCCAGTTCAAGCTCGATAACTTGACGCTGGTCATCGATCACAACAGGTTTCAGCAGGGCGCGGCGCTGGCCGAAACCAATGATCTCGCCCCGCTGCGCCCGAAGCTCGAAGCCTTCGATTGGGAAGTCACCGATATCAACGGCAATACGATGAGCGAAATCGTTCCTGCGCTCGAACACCGGGGGGCAAGGCCGCATTGCATCGTCGCCCATACCAACAAGGGCCATGGAATCTCGTTCATGCAGGACCGGGTCGAATGGCATCATAAGGTGCCGAGCAAAGAACAATACGAAATCGCATTGGCAGAATTGTCGGAGGCACTGTGATGAACGCCCCAGTAAACCCACCCAAGCTCCACGATTGCCGCGACGCATTCGCCGCGACGCTCGAGCGGCTGGCCGCTGAAAACGAAACGATCGTCGCCGTCTGCAACGATTCCGTCGGTTCCTCCAAGCTTGGCGGCTTCAAGTCGAAATTTCCCGAACGCCTCGTCAATGTCGGCATCGCGGAGCAAAATATGGTCGGCGTCGGAGCGGGCCTCGCCAATGGCGGACGGCTTCCATTCGTCTGCGCCGCCGCTCCGTTTCTCACCGGGCGGTCGCTGGAGCAGATCAAGGCCGACATTTCCTATTCGAATGCCAACGTCAAGCTGGTCGGCATCTCCTCCGGCATGGCCTATGGCGAACTCGGCCCGACCCATCACTCGATCGAAGATTTCGCCTGGACGCGGGTTCTGCCCAATCTTCCGGTCATTGCGCCTTGTGACCGCATCGAAACCGCCGCTGCCGTTGCCTGGGCTGCGAGTTATGACGGGCCGTGTTTCCTGCGCCTGTCACGGGTCGGCGTGCCGGACCTGCTTCCGGAAGGCCATAGGTTCGAACTTGGCAAGGCGAATCTCCTTCGCCAGGGTTCCGACGTCACGCTCATCGCCAACGGCACTTTGACCCATCGCATTCTGAAGGCGGCCGAAATCCTCGCTGAGCGCGGTATCAATGCCAGAGTGCTCAATCTTGCGACGGTTCGTCCCATCGACGAGGAGGCTATCATCACTGCTGCCAGGGAAACCGGAGCGATCGTCACAGCCGAAGAGCATTCGATCTTTGGCGGGCTCGGCTCGGCGGTCGCCGAAGTGGTGGTCGACAATGCCCCGGTGCCGATGAAGCGTCTCGGCGTTCCCGGCGTGTATGCCCCCACAGGTTCGGCAGAGTTCCTGCTTGACGAATTCGGGATGGCGCCGTCCGCAATCGCCGACGCCGCGCAGGCGCTGATCAAGCGCAAGTAATGGGATCATGGCGGCTGATACGCTTTTGCCGTTTCGGCCGTCACCTGATCCGGGGAGGATAGAATGCGGGCAATTCTGGCAATCGACCAGGGCACGACCAATTCAAAGGCAGTTCTCGTTTCCGAGAAGGGAGAAATCGTCGGCAGGGGTTCGGCGCCCGTCGGCATCTCCTATCCCAAACCGGGCTGGGTCGAACAAGATCCGCGCCGGCTCTACGCATCGGTCCGCGAAGCGGTCGACGCCTGCCTGAAGGCCGGCCCCGATGTTGTTATCGAGGCCGTGGCCATTTCCAACCAGCGCGAATCCGTTACCGCCTGGGACGCCGATACCGGGGAGGCGCTCGGGCCGGTGGTCAGCTGGCAGTGCCGCCGAACGGCGCAGGATTGCGAACGTCTCATTGCCGAAGGTCGCCTTGACCGGGTGCAGGCGCTTACCGGCCTGCCATTGGACCCGATGTTCCCAGGTTCGAAATTCCGCTGGCTGCTCGACCGTATTCCGGCCGGGCGATCGGTGCGGCTCGGAACGATCGACAGCTGGCTCGTCCACTGCCTGACGGGCGGGCGCCGGCATGCCTGCGACGCTTCGAATGCCGCCAGGAGCCAATTGTTCGATCTCCGGGAGCAGAGATGGAGCGAGGAACTCGGCGAGATTTTCGGCGTCGATATCGCGCTGCTGCCCGAGGTGCTCGACAGCTCCGCCGATTTCGGCAGAACGCAAGGATTGCCGGGGGTGCCTGACGGTACTCCTATCATGGCCGCGATCGGAGACAGCCACGCCGCCCTGTTCGGTCATGGGGCATTCAAGCCGGGCGACGGCAAGGTGACTTTCGGGACCGGCTCTTCAGTCATGACGACGCTTTCGCAATTCATTCCCCCACGCAACGGCGTCACGACCACCGTTGCATGGCGTCTCGGGGGAAAGCCGACTTTCGCCTTCGAAGGCAATATTCTCGTTTGCGCCGCCAGTCTTCCCTGGATGGCCGATATTCTCGGCCTTGCGGATGTGGCAGCTCTCGTCGAGCTTGCGGCGAGCGCCGAGCCGGGCGGCCCCGGCTTCGTGCCGGCATTCGTGGGACTGGGTGCCCCTTACTGGAATGCCGATGCCCGCGCGCTGTTCTCCCAGATCAACTTCAATACCACACGCGCGCAGATGGCTCGGTCGGTAACCGATTCCATCGCCTTCCAGGTGCATGACGTGATCGCGGCGATGCGGACGCAGAGCGGCGGCGAACTCGGTGCGCTTTATGTGGATGGCGGACCGAGCCAGAACCGCTTCCTGATGCAGTGTGTCTCGAACCTCATCGAACAACCCGTGATCCAATGCGAAGCACCCGAGGCGTCGGCTCTGGGGGCTGCCTATCTGGCGGGGCTGTCACTCGGCTTGTGGAGCGATCTCAAGATTGTCGCGGAGTTGCCGCGAAACACCGAGACCATCGAGCCGCAGTCCGTGGATCGCGTGGTGCTTCTCGATACCTGGAATGATGCGCTCGCCCGCTCGACGTCCCGCGAAACACAGGCTAAAGGTGAATAAAAATTCACTCTGGGATTAGCGATGACTCGCCTCAACGAACTCCGCCTCATTTCAAGGGTCGCCCAGATGTACCACATAGAGGGGCGGCGACAGGCGGAGATCGCGGAGCACCTTCGACTGTCTCAGGCGACGGTGTCGCGCATGTTGAAGCGCGCCGAGGCTGAGGATATCGTCAGAACCAGCGTGATCCCTCCCGTCGGCACCTATAGCGAGCTCGAGGGGGCGCTTCGCGAGAAATACGGTCTGCCGGAGGCGATCGTCGTCGAGTGCACGGAAGACCGGGACGGTGCCATCATGGCCCGTATCGGAGAGGCAGCGGCCCATCTCCTGGAGGTGACGCTTTCGCCAGGAGAGATCATCGGCGTTTCGAGCTGGAGCCAGACCATTTTCAAGATGGTCGAGAACATCCATCCTTCGAAGAGCGCTCAGGTGAAATACGTCGTCCAGACCCTTGGCGGCATGGGCGATCCTTCGGTGCAGACGCATGCGACACAGCTGACCACGCGGCTTGCGCGGCTGACCGGCGCCGAGCCGAAACTGCTCCCCGTGCAGGGCGTGACGACATCGAGGGAGGCAAAACTTCTGATGCAGGCCGACCCGTTCGTGCGCGAAACGATGGACCTCTTCGGCAGCATAACGCTCGCGATCGTCGGCATCGGAGCCGTCGAACCATCCGAACTTCTCGCCCGCTCGGGCAACATCTTTTCCTCCCGCGAACTCTCCGACCTCGCGGAAGCGGGCGCCGTCGGCGATATCTCGCTTCGCTTCTTCGATAAGAACGGCAAGCCGGTCAAGACACCTCTCGACGACCGGGTCATTGGGCTGCCGCTCGAGGATCTCGAACGGGTGGACCGGGTGATTGCTCTGGCTGGCGGAGCCAAGAAGACCGATGCGATCGCAGGTGCGCTGCGTGTGGGGGTGATCGACATGCTTGTGACGGATAAGTTTACTGCGCAGCGGTTGATCGACTGACGGGGACGGGGTGATTTTGCCGGCTTGAATGTGCCGCGCCATCCACGATCACATGATCGTGGTCCGGTGTGCATTTCTTCCACCCGGGCCTTGATTCTGTAGATTTCCCGCGATTTCGGTGGTGATGGTGCTGTGCCAACCTAGGAAATGCCGCACGATCGCTGGCAGCAGGCGATCGATTCAACCTCACTGGTGTGGGGCTGTCGGTATTTCTAGCGACCGACGCTGCCTCGTTTATTATTGGGCATGATTTGTTGGGGGATGGAGGGTTACGTTCAAGGCATACACGAGGCGAGAATCAGGCTCAAAAACTTGTGCCCCATATTTATTTCCCCCAGCATTTCTCTAACGCCGTCTCATCGGATGCATGGACTAGAGACATCCGTCTAGCCAGATGGTCTATATCAAGGACCTTCACCCTTATGTCCGCGCCGATAGCGTATTCGGACGCGTTAAAATGATCCCCTTGAATATTTGATGAATGGATAAGGCCCGTAACTCCCTGTTCAAGATCAACAAAGACTCCATATCTAGTCCGATTGACGACACGACCCTGATGAATAGTATTTTCTGGGTACCTGGTATCGGCGCCCACCCAGGGTCCGGTGACAAGTGAACGCTCGAATGCCCCCAACGTAGTCTGTGCTTTGGTAAGATCTGTCATGTTGTCAAATCTGTTGTCTTGAAACACCGCGTTGTAAGCCTTGCTTTCAGATTGACGTATGTGAGCCAGTTCATTCAAACAGGCGCGAGCATTATGCATTGCTGTTCTTGGTGAATAGTGTTGAGAACTGTTTTTTATCCTCTCCGCGATTGCTTCCGCCAAAGCCTGATCTCTAAACCACGTATCCTCAGCTATAGCGGCTAGGTAGTAGGTATCGCTGCAGATCTGTAGATGTACGCGGCCTGCCGGCGCCAGAGCAATTAGATCATCGTCGGCAAGGTTGGCCGTTCGAAAGTCTTCGGAAAGAATACAAAAACCCCGCGCCAGGGTTTCCAACTCTCTGAAGAATACCGTATGGTCTACACCGAAGCGGGAGAGTTCGCTTCGCATTTGTCGCACATTGACATATCCCTTCAAACGTTGCGGACCAATTTGGTTTGATTTTTCATCAAGCCATTTTAACATCAAAAGGCGGGCAAAGAACGACGGGTGCTGATCAAGTTCGCTAGCTGCGTATAGGTTCTTTAGATAAGCCCTGTCGCTGTCGTAGAAGCGTAGGTTTGATCGTAAAAGGACTGTCGTTACCAGGCTCAATGGCAACACATATTGCCCTTCGCTCTGTACCATCTTAAGGATGTGATCCTCGCCGATATGACCGCTTGTGCAGAATTCTATAAATATTTCCATGGCTCTGCGCATGTTGCGGCCAGCTAATCCAACTATTAGTCGCCTAACATGCATGTCATGTTCAAACACTGATCGCAGTATAGAGGATAAATAGTACGCTTGGTCGGAAGCTGGGTAATCAACGTGCATACCATTCGGTAATTCGTATCGCAGGGTCTTCTTTCCATCTGCACTATTGGCTTTCACGGCAAGTTGGACGCGACTTTGCAAAATGCGTTGAAAAAGGGGAGGTTCGATGCGGAATACCAGATCTTTTAACGCAGTATCCAACGGAGGTTCGCTATGATGATTATCATACGTCTCCTCTCTAAGAGGCAGAACCACAAGGGCCTTGAATTCGCGTTGTATCCATTGAGCAGCTTCGAACATAAGTAATTGCTCGTCCCTAAGCCGCTTATCACAGTTATCAAGTACAATAATTAGTAGCTTTCCGCGGTTTGAGGAACAGTAAACCGTGTGATTTTGGGCTACTGTATGCTTATCTCGTAGCGTGTGTTCAAGATGTTCTGCTAGTTTAATATTCCAGGTTTCCTTGTTTCCCTCGTACAGTCGGCCGGTACCCTTGCGAAATTGAGTCACCTGGGCGGCGTGTACATTTTTGATTGTGTCCAGCTCATCGAAGTCAGTCTGCGGATCGACTGCTTTGCAGCTGTCAACAATCTGCCCTCTAAGCCAGTCATATATCTCACTTCGGGAGATCGGCGCGGGGTTCATATCGATGTGCAACCAGACTGTTTTCAAGCGAACGTCAGCGGGCAAGGCTTTCTCACGAAGGTGATCAATAAACGTGGTCTTACCTGCGCCGGCGCTACCGACAATGAGCATTACCTGATGTTCGAGCTGTCTTGAACCGCGTAACACCTTTACAATTTCCAGAGGTGCTGCAGTGTCCTCAAGGGTCTTTGAGCGAGTTTCGGATGCTGGGGTGGAAGCCCTTATGATCCGGTCGATCGGCTCAATATACCTTTCGCGTCGCTTTGAAGAAATATAGCCGTGCCGAGCCACGAAATTTCTGTCTTCTAAGGTGAGCGGATTGAAAATATGGGAGAAGTCCGCTGAAATCGTTGCGCCGAACGAATTCATACCGACTTCTTCGCGCTGGAAAGCAACTCCTCCTACGAGTTTTCGCGGTTTCCAAAAGCGTTTGGTCCGGACAAGCGGTAGAAGGGAGCTAAATGCCGCATCGACGGCATGGGCGCTGAATTCAGCTGCAAATTTTGCGAATGTGTCATTGTAGATATCTAGATCTTCAAGACGCAGAACGTACTTAGGCTCGGCATGGTCCGCCGGGCCGGCGTGAAGCGACAACCCATCCGTTGCAATCAATTTACTGATTGGCTGCACGCCGGAATCAAATTGTGAATTTAATTCCGCCGCATACAAACGTGCTTCACGATAAGCTTCACCCAAGTCAGAGCCGGGTGCCTTTGCCTCGGCGACGACTATTGGGAACCCGCTTCGTGCTATTATATAATCAGGAAAATAACTCTTCTGATCGGAACCCTTGCCGATTATGAATTTGCGTACATTGGCTTTGGTGTGAATATCTGCTGGATCGTGAGCCAAGCCGGTGGGCATATCAGCGGCGAGCAGTGGATAAAGTAGCTTTTGTTCTACATCACTTTCGTTATGAAGTACTTCCGCAGTCGGGCGCTCGAAAATCATTTGTTCCCCCACTTGTAGTTGTCCAACCTTTTGACAATGTGTGGCGGCTGTCAAGCTCCTGTATGTCCCGGTGTTGTAACCATGCGTTGCAGCAGCAAATTTTTAGAATGATCCGGAAGAGAAACTGCAGTCGGTTCACCGTCCGATGGCTTCGGATTCTCGCTTGGGTTTGCTAATATCCGCGCCAGCGTGAGTTTGCATTTTAACGGTCAATGCGCGGTCCCATCCACGATCACATGATCATACTCCATCGAGCATTTCTCCACCCGGGCCTCGACCCTGTAGATTTCCCGCAGCATCTCCGCCGTGACCACGTCCCTCGGGGCGCCGCAGGCGCGCATTCGGCCGTTGGCGATGACCAGCACCTTGTCGGCGAAGCGAAGCGCCTGGTTGAGGTCGTGGATGGCGATCAGGACGAGCATGCCTTTGGCGCGGGCCTGGCGGCGCATGAAGTCTAGGACTTCGATCTGGCGGTGGAGGTCGAGGGCGCTTGTGGGTTCGTCCATCAGCATGATTTCGGGTTCGCGGACGAGCGCCTGGGCGATCGAGACGAGTTGGCGCTGGCCGCCGGAGAGGGCGCCGAGATCGCGGAAGGCGATGGCGGTGATATCCAGCGCCTTCATGATCTCGTCGATGAAGCGCAGGTCGCTGTCGCCGACGGCCCAGGACTGGCCCTGCTTGCGGGCGAGGAGAATGGATTCGTAGACGGTCAGCACCGCATTGGCCGACGTATCCTGCGGCATGTAGCTGATGGCGTTCTTCGCCTTCGAGCCTTCGACGACGACATGGCCGGGGCCTTTGAGCAGGCCGGTGATGCGCTTGAAGAGCGTCGACTTGCCGGCGGCGTTCGGGCCGATGACGGCGACGACCTCGCCTGATTTCATCACCGGCGTCGTTACGTCTTCGACGAAAAGCTTGCGGCCGTGAAAGGCGCCGACCGACTGCAACTGAAGCGCTACCATGACCGGCTCCTGTTCGAGAGGATGAGCGAGAAGAAGAAGGGCACGCCGACCAGCGCCGTGATGATGCCGATCGGGAAGACGACGCCTGGGACGATCGACTTCGAGACGATCGAGGTCAGCGAGAGCAGCAATGCGCCGGAAAGGATCGAGCCCGGCAGGAAGAAGCGCTGGTCCTCGCCGAGAATCATGCGCGCGATGTGTGGGCCGACGAGGCCGACAAAGCCGATCGTGCCGACGAAGCTTACGGGGACCGCGGCAAGCAGCGAGACGACGAGCATGGTTTCCAGGCGGATGCGGCGGACATTGACGCCGAAGCTTGCCGCCTTGTCCTCGCCGAGGCGGATGGCCGTCAGCGCCCAGGCGTTGCGGGCAAAGAGCGGCAACGCTGCCAGCAGGACGGCGAGCGTCACCCAGATCTTCGGCCAGGTGGCCTTGGTGAGGCTGCCCATCGTCCAGAAGACGACGGCCGACAGCGCCTGTTCCGAGGCGAGATATTGCAGGAAGGCGAGGGCGGCATTGAAGGTGAAGACCAGGGCGATGCCGAGCAGCACCACCGTCTGCACCGAGACGCCGCGGGCCTGGGAGATGAAATGGATGAAGAGGGTGGCGATCAACGCCATGATGAAGGCATTGACCGGCACCAGCAGGCCGGCCGCGACCGGCAGAAGCGGAACGCTGGTGACGATCGCAAGGGCCGCGCCGAAGCTTGCAGCGGCCGAGATGCCGAGCGTGAAGGGGCTGGCGAGCGGATTGGCGAGGATCGTCTGCATCTGCGCGCCGGCGACGGAGAGCGAAGCGCCGACGACGACCGCCATCACGGCGACCGGCATGCGGATATTCCAGACGACGGCCCGCACCTGATCCGAAACGGAGGACGGGTCGAGGAGGGCGGCTACGACCTCACCGAGGCTGTAGCGGGCCGGTCCCCAGGCGAGATCGACGGCAAAGGACAGACAGAGTGCTGCCGTCATGGCGGCAAGGATCAGGAGCTTGCGCCGGGCGAGGGCGCGGTAGCGCTCCCGCCCGGCTTCGGCTTCGATCGATATGGCGGCGATCTCGGCCATCGCGGATTACTTGCCCGCCTTGGCGTCGACCCAGTAGCCCGGCTGATAGGCGACCGGCAGGAACTTCTCGTGGAATTCCTTGAAGGTGGCATCCGGGTCGAGATCGGCAAAGAGGTTCGGATGGAACCACTTCGCCAGCTGCTGGACGGCGACGAACTGGTAGGGGCTGGTATAGAACTGGTGCCAGATCGCATGGACGTTGCCGCCGGCCACCGCCTTGGAGCCGGTGAAGGCCGGGTTTTCCATCAGCGTGATCAGCGCCTTGCGGCTGTCGCCGAGGGTGGCGGCGGCGTTCGGGCCGACATTCACGAAATCCTTGGCGTCCTTGGTCTGGCTCCAGTTGGAACCGGTGACGACGATGACCTCGGGATTGGAAGCGACGACCTGTTCGGCATTGATGGAGCCGGTGTAACCCGGCAGGAAATCGGAGCCGAGATTGTGGCCGCCGGCCAAATCGACCATCAGGCCGAAATTATCCGGACCGAACGTGCCGCAGCATTCCACCAGACCGGCGGCGCGATACATGAAGACCTTCGGCTCCGGCGGATTGGCCGCCTTCAGTCTGTCGGTCACGCGCGCCATCTGCTCCTTCCAGAAGCTGGCAACGGCTTCGGCGCGGTCCTCATGGCCGAAGAGCTTGCCGAGAATCTTCAGGCTCGGCTCGGTGTTGGCGAGAATATGCTCGCGGAAATCGATGTAGACGATCTTGACGCCGATGCCGTTCAGCATCTCCTCGAGCTTCACCTCGTCGGCCGCCGTCTTGTTGCCGATCGGCAGCAGCAGCACGTCCGGGTGAAGCTTGACGACCGTTTCGGTCTGCAGCGTGCCGTCCGTCAAGTTGCCGAGGAAGGGCAGGTCCTTGCCCTTGGGAAACTTCTCGACATAGGCGTTGAAGCCGTCCTTGTCGGTGGTCCAGAGATCGTTGCGCCAGCCGACGATCTTGGCGAAGGGATCTTCCTTCTCGATCGGCGCGACGGCGTAGAGCATGCGGCCTTCCCCAAGGATCACACGCTCGACCGGCTTGTCGAAGCTCACTTCGCGGCCCGCCACATCCTTGATGGTGAAGGATTGGGCGAGCGCCGAAAGCGGCATCAGGCTCGCAATCGCGGCAGCGGAAACTGCGAGCATTTTCACGAAATTCATCTGGAAATTCCCCTGAGGTCTGAATAATGTCCGCAGGCATAAGAAATATGACTTTCTAAATCAAGTTATATGTTTTAGAGCGTTTCCAAACTGATGCCATGCCGGGGTGCCTGCGATGAATTCCATGAACACGAACTACTCCATCCGCGACGAAATCCGCGACTTCTGGTCGGAGCGGGCCGCCACCTTCGACCAGAGCGTTGGCCATGAGATCTTTTCGGAAGAAGAGCGGAAGGGCTGGCAGCGGCTGATCCGAAAGCATCTCGGCGAGGGGCAAGGGCGTGCGGCGCTCGATCTTGCCTGCGGCACGGCCGTCATCTCGCATCTGATGAACGATGTCGGCTTCAAGGTGACTGGGTTGGACTGGTCGGATGCGATGCTGGCGCAGGCGCGCGCCAAGGCGAAGAAGCGCGGCACCGATATCCGCTTCGTTTCCGGAGATGCCGAAAACACGATGGAGCCGAGGGACAGCTACGACGTCATCACCAACCGCCATCTCGTCTGGACGCTGGTAGATCCGGCTTCGGCCTTCAAGGAATGGTTCGCGGTGCTGAAGCCCGGCGGCAAGGTGCTGATCCTCGACGGCAATATGGGCAAGGAGACCTGGGTCAAGGGCCTGCAGAAGCTCTGGACGAAAATCACGGGCAAGCCGGCGGCGAGCCACATGTCGCCTGAGATGATGGCGCGGCACCAGAACATCCGCTCCCGCGTGCATTTCGCCAAGGCGATGCCGGCCGAAGCTGTGGTCGATCTTCTCCGTCAGGCGGGCTTTACGGATATCGTGGTTGACCGCAAGCTCGGGGATATCCATTGGGCGCAGGCGCGCAAGATGCCGTTTCTGCGTGGGCTGGAGCGGATGGTGCAGGAGCGGTTTGCGATTTGTGCGCGTAAGCCTGGGTGATTGGGATTTTCCCTTCTCCCCAGCGGGGAGAAGATGCCGGCAGGCAGATGAGGGGGTGAGCGGCAAAGCCGCGAATGCGCTGAGCGTAAGCGCAGGGCAACAATGACCGGCGTGCCGTGCAGCCCCCTCATCCGACCCTTCGGGCCACCTTCTCCCCACTGGGGAGAAGAGGGAACAAGCCGCCTGCTTCTCTTTCTACTTCAGACGTTTCTAGGAACTGAGACGTTGCCAGGATCCCGCTTCTCCCCAGCGGGGAGAAGATGCCGGCAGGCAGATGAGGGGGCTGCACGGCACGCCCTCTCATCCGTTATTCCTGTGCTCGTCACAGGAGTGAGGGCGCTGCACGGCATGCCCTCACCAACTTATCACCCACCAGTGACACTCATATGCCGCGCCACCGCTGGCCGGTTATGAGTCCGGTCGATGATGAAGTCGTGGCCTTTCGGCTTGCGGGTGATGGCTTCGTCGATGGCGGCGTGGAGGAGGGCGTCGTCTTCGGTGGTGCGGAGCGCGGCGCGGAGATCGGCGGCGTCGTTTTGGCCGAGGCACATATAGAGCGTACCGGTGCAGGTGAGGCGCACGCGGTTGCAGCTTTCGCAGAAATTATGGGTCAGCGGCGTGATGAAGCCGAGGCGGCCGCCGGTTTCCTCGACCTTGACGTAACGCGCCGGGCCGCCGGTCTGGTAGTCGATGTCGGCGAGCGTGAACTGACGTCCGAGATCGGCGCGCAGCTCGGAGAGCGGCAGGTATTGATCGGTGCGGTCCTCTTCGATCTCGCCCATCGGCATGGTTTCGATGACGGTGAGGTCCATGCCGCGGCCATGGGCGAAGCGCAGGATTTCGGGCATCTCCACGTCGTTGAAACCTTTGAGGGCTACGGCGTTGAGCTTGATCTTGAGGCCGGCCTTCTGGGCGTCGTCGATGCCTTCCATGACCTTGGAGAAATCGCCCCAGCGGGTGATCTTGCGGAACTTATCGGGATCGAGCGTATCGAGCGAGACGTTGATGCGGCGCACGCCGCAGTCATAGAGTTCCGCGGCATGGCGCGCGAGCTGCGAGCCGTTGGTCGTCAGCGTTAGCTCGTCGAGGCCGGAGCCGATCTTTTCGCCAAGTTGGCGCACCAGATACATGATGTTCTTGCGCACCAGCGGCTCGCCGCCGGTCAGCCTGATCTTACGCACGCCCTTGGCGATGAAGGCGGAACAGAGACGGTCGAGCTCTTCCAGCGTCAAGAGATCCTTCTTCGGCAGGAAGGTCATATTCTCCGCCATGCAATAGGTGCAGCGGAAATCGCAGCGGTCGGTGACGGAGACGCGGAGATAGGTGACCGCCCGGCCGAAAGGGTCGATCATCGGATGTGCATCCGCCGTGAGCGGCGATGCGTTGCCTATGGTTCCGACTCTCGTATTCACCAATTCCTCCGCAACGGACCCGCGCCAGACGGGATCGTTGCCTGTTTTCAAGCGCTATCTCTCTATTTGTGCATATGTGATTGCCCCGTCAAGGGAAACAGAATTCGCACACGCTAATTTGCGCTTGCCTCGAAAATGCCGAGCGCCTACTTCTCCAGGGAAAGAGGGTGATAGAGATGAGCGATATCTGGCCGAGCGAACTTCGCGTTTCAAAAGACCGGCAGCGGCTGGTGGTGACCTTCAATGACGGCCAGAGCTTCGATCTTTCGGCCGAACTCCTTCGGGTCCTGTCGCCCTCCGCCGAGGTGCAGGGGCATGGGCCGGGGCAGAAGGTGACGGTGCCGGGCAAGCGCGACGTCGCGATCGTCGCGATGACGCCGACCGGCAATTACGCGGTTAGAATCGGCTTCGACGACATGCACGATACCGGCATCTACACCTGGACCTATCTGCGTGAACTCGGCGAACGCGGCGCGGAGCTGTTTTCCGCCTATGAGGACGAGCTCCGGGAAAAGGGCATGAGCCGCGACACGGCGGAAAGACCGCGCTGAATTTCAATAGACAGCCATTGGGGGACACATGGCGAAAGCGAATAGAAAGAACTGGCTGCGCGCCAAGGGCAGCGCCGCCGGCAGCAAGGTGACCTTCCTCGAGCTGTTCTTCGATCTGGTCTTCGTCTTTTCGATCTCGCAGCTTTCGCATGCGCTCGCCGCCCATTATACGCTGCTCGGTGCGGCCGAAGCAGCGCTGATGACCTTCGCCGTCTGGTGGGTATGGATCTTCACCGCCTGGGTGACGAACTGGCTCGATCCCGACAAGATGCCGGTGCGCGGCATGCTCGTGGTGCTGATGATGCTCGGGCTGGTGCTGTCCGCTTCCATCCCCGAGGCTTTCGGCGACAAGGGCCTGCTGTTTGCCGGCGCCTATGTGGCGATGCAGGTCGGGCGCTCGCTGTTTACGACCTATGCGATGACGCGCGTCGACCGGGCCAATACGCTGAATTTCATGCGTATCAGCACCTGGCTCGTGGTCGCCGCCTTCTTCTGGATCGCCGGCGGGCTCATGGAGCATGAGGCGCGGCTGATCGCCTGGGTGATTGCACTCGTGATCGAATATGCCGGGCCGGCTGCGGGTTTTGCAGTGCCCGGCCTTGGTCGTTCGACGCCGAGCGACTGGGATGTTTCCGGCGCTCATATGGCCGAGCGCTGCGCGCTCTTCGTCATCATCTGCCTCGGCGAAGCGATCCTCGTTTCCGGCCGCACCTTTTCCGAGCTGCCGATCTCGGGTCTTACCAGCCTCGTCTTCGTGACCGCTTTCATCGGCACGGTCGCCATGTGGTGGCTCTATTTCCGCTTCGGCCATGGGCGCGCCGCCCATCGCATCGAGCATGAGGAGACGCCGGGAGCTTTGGCGCGGCAGGCCTTCACCTACGGGCATATCCCGATCTTGGCCGGCATCATCGTGCATGCGGTGGCGGTCGAATTCATGTTCTCGCATCCGCACGAGACGGGCGATCTCGGCATCGCTGCGGCGGTGCTCGGCGGCTCCGGCCTGTTCCTGATCGGCAACCTCTGGTTCAAGGGCGCGACCAGCGGGCGGATGCCGCTGTCGCATCTTGCCGGCCTCGTGCTGGTGGTCCTGCTGGCCTTCGTGGCCCCGTTCGTCGAGGTCTATCTGCTGGGAATCCTGGCGACGCTGGTGCTGATCATCGTCGCCGCCTGGGAATATCGCTCGCTGAGCGGCACATCGGCGGCGCCGTCACTGCATTGATCATCAGTCATCGTCGCGCAGATCTTTCAGCAGCACGGCGATGATTCGCTCCATCGAGGAGGCGGTCGCCATGCATTGCTCGATCGGCTCCTCGGAGAGCGTGCGTTCGATGAGATCGGTCTGGATCGCCATGGCCGCCTCGGTCACTTTGCGGCCTTCGCCGGTGAGATAGAGGCGCAGCACGCGCTTGTCGCGTTCGTCGCCGCGCCGCTCGATCAGGCCGCGTTGTTCCATCTGCGGCAGCAGCATGCTCATATTGGAGCGGCCGACGAGGAGCTTGCGCGCGAGCTCCTGCTGCGAGATGCCCTCGAAACGGTAGAGATTGACCAGGATATCGAGATGCGGCGGCTTGATATCGAGATCGGCAAGCGAGCGGGTCAGGGATTGCTGCATGAGCTGGCAGGCGCGAGCCACCGCGATCCAGCTGCGAAAACGCGGATGATCCCAGGGTAGGGATTGATTTTTGTTCATCGTTGTACTTTATTGTTCAGTGTTGAACAGTCTTTTGGATTCCCACTATGGCAAATTTTGCGCTTGAGGTCATCCGTCTCGGATTCCGGGTTCTGCAGGCGATTTCGCCGCGGCTGGCGGGCAGGGCGGCATTCCGGCTGTTCTGCCGCACACCATCGCCGCGGCCGAAGGGCGAGAAAGCGAAGGCGGCGCATGCGGCGGGCGCGGCACGGCTTGCCGGCGCCGAACGCTTCGTCCTCAGGCTTGCCGGCGGCGCCAAGGCCCATGCCTATCGCCTCAACGGCGGAGCGATCGGTGAGCGTAAGCGCTATCTCGTCACGCATGGCTGGGGCTCGAGCGCCGTCTACATGGCCGATCTCGTTTCGATGCTGGCGGCGACGGGCGCCGAGGTGGTGGCGCTCGATTTTCCCGGCCATGGGCTCGCGGGCGGACGCTTCCTGCATATGGGGCTTGCTGTCGAGGCGATCGCGGCGGCAGGGGAGCGCTTCGGCGTATTCGATGCGGCGATCGGCCATTCCTTCGGGGGCGCGGCGCTGATGGTCTCGGCGGCGGGCCTGATCCCGGATTCGGCGCCTGTTACCGGCGAGCGACTGGTGCTGATCGGCGCGCCGAGCGAGATGGCCTGGCTCTTTACCGATTTCGGCCGAATGGTCGGCCTTCGCCCCGTAGCCCAGGCCGTGCTGGAGAATGAGGTTCATCGTGTCACTGGGCGGAGACTCGGGGATTTCGATGTGAGCAATACGGCGGGCTCGATCGGCCGGCCGGTTCTGGTGATCCATGCCGAGGACGACAAAGAGGTGTCAGCGGCCCATGCCCGGCGTTACGGCGCGGCGGGAAATAGAGTGCGGCTGTTCTGGGCAAACGGATTCGGTCACCGGCGCATCATCGGCGCGGCGCCCGTGCTTGGCGCGATCGCGGCTTTTCTCGAAGGCGGCGCGGGCGAGGAAGCCGGCGAAAGCATCAAAAAAGATGCGGAGATCATTCCATTTTTTGAGCTTCCGGCGAGGCGCGCGGCATTGTAGCGTCCGTCCCGATATCAAGCCGCGGCGGGACGCCCCATGAAAATCATCAGCAGCATCGAAGAGCTCAATACGATCTATGGCGCCGGCCTGTCGCAGGCCTCTGTCGACAAGGTGACCAAGCGGCTGACGCCGCTCTATCGCGAGATGATCGAGATCTCGCCGTTCGCGGCGCTTGCGACTGTCGGGCCGGAAGGGCTCGATTGTTCGCCGCGCGGCGATCTCGGCGGCGTGGTGCGCGTCGTCGACGACGAGACGCTGCATCTGCCGGACTGGCGCGGCAACAACCGGGTCGATTCGCTCTCCAACATCGTGCGCGATCCGAGGCTTGCGCTGATGTTCCTGATCCCCGGCTCGAATACGACGATGCGCATCAACGGCCGCGGCGTCGTCTCGAACGACGAGGCGCTGCTTTCGAGTTTCGAGATGGACGGCAAACATCCCCGCACCGTCATCGTCATTTCGATCGACGAGGTCTATTTCCAATGCGCGCGCGCCGTGATGCGGGCCGAGCTCTGGAATGCCGAGCACTTTGCCGATCCGGCGAAGCTGCCGACGCCGGGCCAGATGCTGAAGGTGGCGGTCGGCGATTTCGATCAGGAAACCTACGATCGGGAATGGCCAGGGCGGGCCGCGAAGACGATGTGGTGAGCCGCCGTCACCTGGCGGTGACGGCATACGACGCCGTGCGAGGCCTGGCGGCGTCAGGCCTTGTAGATCAGCCAGCTCTTGGTGAAATCCTTCTGCATGCCGTCCTCGTAGAGAATGGTGCAGTTGCGCCCGGCATTCTTGGCGCCATAGAGCGCGATGTCGGTCTTGCTGTAGAGTTCGCCGGCATCCTCGGCGCTGGAGGCCATGCAGACGCCGATCGAGACGGTGACCGGGCCGTAATTCACCCGCGTGCGGGAATTCTTGAAGGGCGTTGTTTCCAGCGTGCGGCGGATGCGCTCGGCGATCGCCATCACTTCCTCTGATGTATTGCCCTCGATGATGAGCGCGAATTCCTCGCCGCCGGCACGGGCGACGAAGACGTCGCGCCGGACATTGCTGCGGATGACGGAGGCGACGGTGGCGAGGATCTTGTCGCCGACCGGATGGCCGTATGTGTCGTTGATCTTCTTGAAATTGTCGATGTCTGCGAGCAGAAGCGCCGTCACCGGCCGCATGCCGGGATTGTTGAAGACGGCGGAGAGGCGGTCGTCGAAGGCGCGGCGGTTGGAAAGGCGCGTCAGCGAGTCGGTGTTGGCGATGCGCTTGTATTCGTCCAGTTCCTTGCGGACCTGGTCCATCTCCTGCGAGCGCTGGACGACGTCCTCGACGGTGCGCTCGCCGTGCGCCATCGTATCGCCGGTCGCCTGGCTCAGAAGCTCTATGGCGCTTTCGATCAGTTCGACGCTGGCATTGCTCTTGGAGGTGATGCGCTTATGGGTCTCGCCGAGCAGCCTCGTATAGCTTTCGAGCGAGCTTTGCTCCTGCCTCAGGATGCGCAGCAGGCCGTCGAGTTCGCCCGATATGCGCGTATGGGCATCGTCGAAGACACGGGCGGGGCTGTTGGTGAAATATTGCGCGCCGAGCGCGTCTAGTTCGGCCTGGGTCGCCTGGCTGCCGAGAGCTGCGAGCTCGCGGGTCAGCGCCGGATTGGAGCCGATATAGGCCTCGTAGAAGAGTTCGTAATTGCGGGGTATCGGCGCAACGCCCATCGAACGCATGGCATAGGTGATCTGGCCCGCTACATCGGGAACCTGCACCTTGGGCGCGACAGCCGTATTCATCCGGCGAACTCCTCATATATTCGAAGGCAATATTTTATTTGTTAGCTTAAATTTCTTGGGAAAAGATTAAAGCGACATATACCAAAGATTACATACGACAACTTCGCATCGGGTCAATACTTCAAGCAGGCCTATGATTTTCCATGGAAAAACGTATCTTGAACGGGACAGTGCATACCC
Organism: Rhizobium sp. R635; assembly: GCF_002211285.1. GTDB lineage: Bacteria > Pseudomonadota > Alphaproteobacteria > Rhizobiales > Rhizobiaceae > Rhizobium. The sequence goes on from NZ_LOKX01000003.1 coordinate 106,585, forward strand.
GTTGTACGGGAGCGGTGTATAAAAAACTTACAGTTCTTTTTCTCGCTGGGGATCGTATTCATCTTGTCGACATCCGGTTTTGGTCGTCTCCTATTTCAGCCTGGATATTTCGGGATGATAATTTCCAGCGGTAAACCCGACTGCTGCCAGAAAACCGGGGCGTGAGATCATGGAAAGGTCCCGTGCCATTTCTTTCGCCATCCTCGCTTTCACCATCATCGCAGGCGGCGCTCTGCTGCTGGAGCACACCGGCCTCTTTGCCGGCGCATTCCGGACGGAGATCCTGGCGAGAGTGGATGATGGGGAGGTGGTGAGCGCTGCAGATATTCAGTAATGGTGCGGGTATCGGAAGGGGGTGCCGTGTGGCCCCCTCATCTGCCTGCCGGCATCGACCGGGGCGAGCCACGGGTCTCGCCCGTCCTACGGACCCCCGCAGGGGAGAAGGGACTCGTGGCAGCGTCTCGCTCCCATTGAGACCTTTACGGTAGGGAACGACGGTCGGCGGCTTGCACCCTCTTCTCCCCAGCGGGGAGAAGGTGGCCCGAAGGGTCGGATGAGGGGGCTGCACGGCAAACCGTTGATTGCCCTTCATCTGCCTTCAAAGACCACACCAGGCAATCACCCCAAATTCAATTCCTGGAAGAAATCATTCCCCTTGTCGTCGATGACGATGAAGGCGGGGAAGTCTTCGACTTCGATCTTCCAAACCGCTTCCATGCCGAGCTCGGGATATTCGAACACTTCCACTTTGCGGATGCAGTCCTGGGCGAGGCGGGCGGCGGGGCCGCCGATCGAGCCGAGGTAGAAACCGCCATGTTTCTTGCAAGCTTCGCGCACGGCGCGCGAGCGGTTGCCCTTGGCGAGCATCACCATCGAGCCGCGGAAGGACTGGAACTGGTCGACGTAACTATCCATGCGGCCGGCCGTCGTCGGGCCGAAGGAACCGGAAGCGTAGCCGGCCGGCGTCTTGGCGGGGCCGGCGTAATAGACCGGGTGGTTCTTCAGGTAATCGGGCATGCCTTCGCCCTTTTCCAGCCGTTCGCGAATCTTGGCATGGGCGAGGTCGCGGGCGACGATGATGGTGCCGGTCAGCGAAAGGCGTGTCTTGACGGGATGCCTGGAGAGTTCGGCGAGCACTTCGGCCATCGGCTTGTTGAGGTCGATATGCACGGTCGATTCCGACAGTTTCGCCTCGTCGATCTCGGGCATGTATTTCGACGGGTCGGTTTCGAGCTGCTCGACGAAGATGCCGTCGCGGGTGATCTTGCCCTTGGCTTGGCGGTCGGCGGAGCAGGAGACGCCGAGGCCGATCGGCAGCGAAGCGCCGTGGCGGGGCAGGCGGATGACACGGACGTCATGGCAGAAATACTTGCCGCCGAACTGGGCGCCGACGCCCATCTGCTGCGTCAGCTTGTGAATTTCCTTTTCCATTTCGATGTCGCGGAAGGCGTGGCCGCTCTCGGACCCTTCGGTGGGCAGCTCGTCGAGGTAACGCGTCGAGGCGAGCTTGACCGTTTTCAGATTCATCTCGGCCGAGGTGCCGCCGATGACGATCGCCAGATGGTAGGGGGGACAGGCTGCCGTCCCTAACGTCAGGATCTTCTCCTTAAGGAAATCGATCATCCGGTCGTGGGTCAAAAGCGAGGGCGTGCCCTGGTAGAGGAAGGTCTTGTTGGCCGAGCCGCCGCCCTTGGCGACGAAGAGGAAGTCGTAGGAGTCGGTGCCTTCCTCATAGATATCGATCTGCGCCGGCAGATTGTTCTTGGTGTTCTTTTCCTCGAACATTTTTATGGGCGCGAGCTGCGAATAGCGCAGGTTCTTCTTCTCATAGGCGTCGAGAACGCCCTTGGAGAGCGCTGCCGTATCCTCGCCCTCGGTCCAGACCCTGCGGCCCTTCTTGCCCATGATGATCGCAGTGCCGGTGTCCTGGCACATGGGCAGCACGCCGCCGGCGGCGATATTGGCATTCTTCAGAAGATCGTAGGCGACGAAGCGGTCGTTATCGGTCGCTTCGGGATCGTCAAGGATCGAGGCGAGCTGCTTCAGATGGCCGGGGCGCAGCAGGTGGTTGATGTCCGCAAAGGCGGTTTCGGCAAGCAGACGGATGCCTTCCGGCTCGACGGTCAGGATTTCCTGGCCCTTGAAGGTGTCGACAGAGACGTAATCACCGCTGATCTTGCGATAGGAGGTGGCATCCTTGCCGAGGGGGAAGAGATCGTCAGCCATCGAAGTGACCTTTCTGCTGGGCGTGCGTCGCTAGATTGGAACCGGTCTAAATCTGCTGCGAAGCAAATGCAATCGGGATGCGGCCGAGTCTGCAGTCGGGGCCATGATGTGTCACATTTTGCAGGCGGCATGTCACACGCAATAGGCGAGTGACAGATGTGCGAAATCGACATTTGTCGCGATGGGGACGACTTCAGGTTGCCTTTGGTTCAAGGCCAGTTCATATTCCCGGCAGCGTTAACCTGCCGGGGCTTCCAATGACAAATGCAAAGCCAACTGCTGTCGACGACCTTCTCGTTTTTTTCGAACATGATTGGATCAGGGGCGATCTGCTGCGCCTTGCCAGCGATCCAGAGGGAGCGGACATGTATGTTCGCTTCGTTAATGGCGTCCGTATCGACGCCAAACATGGGCCTGACCACGAAACGATCATTCAGGGCAAGTACGGAACTTTCAAAGTGAAACCTGACGGTCACTTCACATATGAGCTGGACTACACGCTCGACGTTGTGAAGAATTTGGGGAAGTACGATCAGCTCATAGAAAAACTGAGTTACAAGATGTCCGACGGCTCGGGAGGTACGGACCTCGGCGTGCTGACGCTTGCGATCGACGGCGTCAACGAAGACGAAAAATACCACGAAGTCCTGGATTTCGACGATATGGGCGTCTTATCGAGGGCGGATAATTTCTCTCTCCCCAATTATCGGGGCTTTGCGCTCTCGGTGAACGGCAGCCACGACGTAACGCTTCTGAACGGCATCGTCTATGATACCATCCCGGGCGTCGACGCCATTACCGAGGATGGTTTCAGCGATACCGTTCTATCCCCAGGTTCGGCGCCCGTAAGCTTGAAATTGGTCGATGGCGGGGAGTTCACCTTTCAGAGCGTCTCGATCGCCGAACTATCGGCATCGCCCTTTCACCTGACGCTCACCGCCCTGAACGACGGTCAGATTGTCTATCAGCAGGAACTCGAGGTCATTGGCCCCAGTCTCGAGGTCAATCTCGAAGACATCGAAGAAATCCGTTTCGACTTCATGGGCAATTCGGTGGTGATGGACAATATATCGCTGTTGGTTTGATTTCGGTCAGCCGCATCCGCGCTGAGGTCAGTCGTCGAACCCAGGATTTCCGCAGCAACAGAAAGCTGCCCTCGAAATAGCTTGCGAATCGCATAAGTGTGTGCTTATGTGTTCGCATGATCGAGAATGACTTTTTCCGAGCTTTGGCAGACCCGACCCGCCGTGCGATCTTTGAGAAGCTGGCGGCAGGGAGCATGAACGCCAGTGCCTTGCGCGAGGGCATGGAGATCAGCCAGCCGGCGATGTCGCAACACCTCGCAGTTCTGCGCAGCGCAAAGCTCGTGAGGGAAGAACGGCAGGGGCGTTTCGTGAATTACGAAGTCGACCCCGATGGGTTGGCTCTCATCGCCCAGTGGCTCGCAAAATACCGCGCCTATTGGCCGGAGCGTATCACAGCACTCAAAGTCTTGCTGAAGGATATGGATCAATGAACGAAGGGAAGACCAAGGAGTGGGATAGCGGCGTCGCGTTGGAGTTTGACTTGGGCGATCCGCCGCAAAAGGTCTGGCGTGCCGTCACCATTCCCGAACTTCGGGAAAGGTGGCTGCCGAAGGAAGCATTGGCTGTTCCCGATGCGATCACCGTCACTCCCGGCCAGGAAGTCCGCTACAAGCTGCGTGACGATACCCCGCCTTTCCTTGAAAGCACCGTGACGTTCACGATCACCCCGAATGCCACTGGCGGCACCTGCCTTCGGATCGTCCACGAACTGACGGACGCAAGATTCGATGGAAGGGCAAGGGTGCCGGCGAACAGCAACAGCCCCGCCCTCATGCTCGCCGCCTGACACGGCGAGCCTCCCCTTAAAATTCTGAAGTCTGGAGGTCGCCGATGCGCGAAGCGATGCAACTCGTCCCTATGGTCATAGAACAATCCAGCCGGGGGGAGCGATCCTTTGATATCTATTCCCGGCTTCTTCGCGAGCGGATCATCTTCCTCAATGGCGAGGTGAACGATACCGTTTCGGCGCTCGTCTGCGCGCAACTGCTGTTTCTGGAAGCGGAAAACCCCACAAAGCCCATCAACCTCTATATCAATTCGCCGGGCGGTGTCGTGACCAGCGGTCTGGCCATGTACGATACCATGCGCTTCATTCGTGCGCCGGTTCATACACTTTGCATGGGGACGGCCCGTTCGATGGGATCGTTCCTGCTGATGGCAGGCGAACCCGGCGAAAGAGCCGCATTGCCCAATGCCAGTATCCTCATCCACCAGCCCTCCGGCGGCTTTCAAGGGCAGGCTTCCGACATGCTGATTCATGCCGAGGAAATTTTAAAGACCAAGCAGCGCATGACGCGGCTCTACGCGGAGCATTGCGGACGTTCCTACGAAGACTTTGAGCGTGGGATGGATCGCGACCGCTTCATGACGGCGGAGGAAGCGCTTGAATGGGGTCTTATAGACCGTATTCTGAAGGTTCGGGAGGACACGAGCAGCCTATAAGCCTTGCTGGCGCCCCAAGCCCTCCCCACAAGGGGTAAGCAGCCACATAGGGGCGCCGCAGCGATGCGTGTCTTACTTCGGCCCGATCATCGTTTCCGGGCGCACGATGGCGTCATACTCTTCCGACGTCACTAGGCCGCTCGCCAGCGCCTCTTCCTTCAGCGTCGTGCCATTCTTGTGGGCGGTCTTGGCGATCTTGGCGGCGGCGTCGTAGCCGATCTTGGGGGCGAGAGCGGTGACCAGCATCAGCGAGCGTTCGAGGCCGGCCTTGATGTTGTCCTCGCGGGCCTCGATGCCGACGACGCAATTGTCGGTGAAGGAGACGGCGGCATCGGCGAGCAGCTGCACCGACTGCAGGAAATTATAGGCCATCATCGGATTATAGACGTTGAGTTCGAAATGGCCCTGGCTGTCGGCGAAGGTCAGCGCGGCGTGATTGCCGAAAATGTGGATGCAAACCTGCGTCAGTGCTTCGCACTGGGTCGGATTGACCTTGCCGGGCATGATCGAGGAGCCGGGTTCGTTTTCCGGCAGCGCCAGTTCGCCGAGGCCGGCGCGCGGGCCGGAGCCGAGCAGGCGGATGTCGTTGGCGATCTTGAAGAGGGCGGCAGCGGCCGCATTGATGGCGCCGTGGGAAAAGACCATGCTGTCATGCGAGGCGAGCGCTTCGAACTTGTTCGGCGCGCTGACGAAGGGCATGCCGGTGATGCCAGCGATCTCTTCGGCGACCTTCTCGGCAAAGCCGACAGGCGCATTCAGGCCGGTGCCGACGGCGGTTCCGCCCTGGGCGAGCTCGCAGAGGCCGGGCAGGGTCATTTCGATGCGCTTGATTGATGAGCCGACCTGGGCGGCATAGCCTGAAAATTCCTGGCCGAGCGTCAGCGGCGTCGCATCCTGCGTGTGCGTGCGGCCGATCTTGATGATGTGGCTGAACTCGGTGACCTTCATGTCGAGGGCGGCATGCAGATGCTTGAGCGCCGGCAGCAGGTGATGGGCGATCCGTTCGGCGCAGGCGATGTGCATGGCCGTGGGATAAGTGTCGTTCGACGACTGGCTCATGTTAACGTGATCGTTCGGGTGCACCGGCTTCTTGGAACCCATGACGCCGCCGAGCATTTCTATGGCACGATTGGAGATGACTTCGTTGGCGTTCATGTTCGACTGCGTGCCGGAACCGGTCTGCCAGACGACCAGCGGAAAATGGTCGTCGAGCTTGCCGTCGATCACTTCCTGGGCGGCATCGACGATGGCTTTGCCCAGCGCCGGGTCGAGCTGGCCGAGCGACATGTTGGCGCGGGCGGCTGCCTGTTTGACGATGCCGAGCGCACGCACGATCGACAGCGGCTGCTTTTCCCAGCCGATCTTGAAATTGCCGAGCGAACGCTCAGCCTGGGCGCCCCAATATCGGTCGGCGGCGACGTCGATAGGGCCAAAAGTATCGGTTTCGGTGCGGGTTGCGGTCATGACTTTTGCCTTCCTGTCACACGCTGTTTTCTGGCATCTTCGAAAGATGTGGTCTTATAGGTTGGAAACCAGGACAAGAAAACCGGTTGCCGCGCGAAATATTGAGTATTGCAGTCATGTTTTCGCTCGCCGGACGGCGTGCTTTTTCGGCCACGTTGGAAATTTTATGCGTCCGGAGCTTTTCGCCGCACTGGTCCGCCGGCGAAAATTCGGTAAAAAATTAACTAATAATTTCATAATTTTGTGTGAACTGCTGCGCGGCGCCGTGCAGGATTCTTCTCACATGAAATTGAGTCCGCCGGCGCTGGCGGCGAAGGCCGATTTCTGATGAAGGAACCGACGCTGCGTGAGTTTTCGCGGGATTTGAGCTTGAGCTTCGTGCTCGTGACAAGAACAGCATGACACCGGGACTGGAAGATATATGACGTTCGTTTTGAAAAGCGCGGTATCCGCATTGGCAGTTTCCTGCGGACTGGCAGTAATGAGTGCCGCTCCCGCGCATGCCTATACGCTGATGGATATGCTGCGCGGCGACAAGCAGCGGACCCAGAGCACCATCTTCATGGACCAGATGCCGCCCGGGCGCGTGGCGCCGCGTGGCAGCGATGGCGGATCGCTTGGCGGCCTTGACCCGGAGGCGCCGCTGCCGAAGGTGAGCGGTCCGCGTTATTACACCTACAAGACCGAGACGCTGCAGTTCGTCGATACCAGCAAGTTCGCCGATCCGATCGTCACCGGCGCGGTTGCCGACGTTTCGCCCGGCGGCGATTCCGGCGCCGAACCGGTGGTGCAGCGCCGTTTCCTGGCGCAGGCCAAGGTCCGCGCCAATGCCGACGTCGCCAAGGCGCTCGAAGCCTATTATGGCGACAACCGCAATCCGCTCGTCTGGATCGATGGCAACCAGATCAATGAGCGCGCCAAGTCGGCGATGGCGGCACTTGCCGATGCATCCTCCGTCGGCCTCGATCCGGCCGATTACGCGCTTCAGGCACCGGAGATCGATCCGGCCAATCCCGATCCCGCCGCCCGCGACCGGGCGCTGACGCAATTCGAACTCGATCTCTCGGCCAAGGTGCTGGCCTTCGTGCAGGATACGGTGCGCGGCCGCATCGATCCGAACAAGATTTCCGGCTATCACGATTTTCAGCGCAAGGCGGTCAATCTGACGCCGGTGCTGAAACTTGCCCGCATGAGCCCCGATGTCGGTTCCTACATCGCCAGCCGCTCGCCCGACGGCCCGCAGTTCCTGGCGCTGAAGGCGGAACTTGCCAAGCTTCGCGCCACCGATGGCAATGAGGAGCGGATCGTCATTTCGCTCGACAAGCTGCTGAGACCCGGCGACATCTCTCCTGAAGTCGCCAATATCGTCAAGGCGCTGCAAAAGCACGGCTCCGAGACGCTGAAGACCGATCATGCGACGACGCTTGCCGCCTATGCCGGCAGCAGCGACTATTCGCCCGACATCGTCGCGCTGGTCGAGGATTTCCAGAAAGAGCGCGGCCTGAAGCCCGACGGCGTCATCGGCCAGGCGACGGTGCGCGCCATGATCGGCGGCGACACTAATGCGTCGAAGATCGACAAGCTCGTCGTCGCCATGGAGCAGGCGCGCTGGCTGCCGGAAGACCTCGGTTCCCGTTACGTCATGATCAACCAACCGGCCTTCATGGCCTACTATCACAATGACGGCAAGGAACAGCTGTCGATGCGCGTGGTGGTCGGCGGCAAGAACAACCAGACCTATTTCTTCGACGACGAGATCGAGACGGTGGAGTTCAACCCGTTCTGGGGCGTGCCGCAGTCGATCATCATCAACGAGATGCTGCCGAAGCTGCGCTCCGACCCGAACTATCTCGATCAGCTCGGCTATGAAGTCGAAGTGAACGGCCACGCCGTCGCCTCGTCCAGCGTCGACTGGTACGGCTCGACGCAGAACGTCTCGGTGCGCCAGCCGCCGAGCAGCGACAATGCGCTCGGCGAACTGAAGATCCTGTTCCCGAACAGCCACGCGATCTACATGCACGACACGCCGTCGAAGAGCTTCTTCAAGCGTGACATGCGGGCGCTCAGCCACGGCTGCGTGCGCCTTGCCGACCCACGCGCGATGGCGGCGGCCGTCCTCGGCACCAGCGTTCAGGACGTCGCCAAGCAGATCGCCAGCGGCCAGAATCATGCGGTGAAGGTGCCGCAGAAGATTCCGGTCTACGTTTCTTATTTCACCGCCTGGCCGAACAAGGACGGCGTGGTGGAATATTTCGACGATGTGTATGGCCGCGACGCTTATGTCGACAAGGCTTTCGATGCGACCACCAAGGCGCGTGGGGCACAGATCTGACGCCTGATTTTGTGATGGGTTTGATGGGCGGGCGGTCTTTGGGCCGCCCGTTTTGTTTTTGAGACGTCTGCGTGCGGGAAATAAGAGGAGAGGGCGTGCCGTGTGGCCCCCTCATCCGGCCCTGCCGGCACCTTCTCCCCGATGGGTAGAAGGGATGTTGCCGCGACGCCTCGCTCCTGATCAAAGCGTTTCATGCGGTTGCGGCCGTGCCGCTGGCTCCCTCTTCTCCCCAGCGGGGAGAAGGTGGCCCGAAGGGTCGGATGAGGGGGCCGCGATCGCGAAGACATCGGCTCGATCGCCAAGCGTCAGACAGCAACCTTCGCCGCAGAACCCTTCAGCAAACCTTCCACCAGTTCCGGCGTCAGTTCGTCGTAATGGGTGATGATGACATCCGGATCGAGGGTCGAGACCGGCACGTCCGAATAGCCGAACGGCACGGCGATCGAGGGCACGGCGGCGTTTTTTGCCACGGCGATATCGTTGATGCTGTCGCCGATCATCACGGTTCGGGAGATATCGCCGCCGGCGCGCTCGATGGTGCCGGTGAGGTGGCGGGCGTCGGGTTTGCGGTATTCGAAGGTGTCGCCGCCGGTGATGGCGTCGAAATGGTGGGTGAGGCCGAGCTTGCCGAGCAGGCCGAGCGCGAGGCTCTCCATCTTGTTGGTGCAGACGGCGAGGCGGTAGCCGGCGGATTTCAGGCGGTCCATTGCGGCGACCAGGCCGGGATAGGGTTCGGTATGGCCGGGCATGTTGCCGGCATAATGGGCGACGAAGCGTTCCACCAGAGGCGGCAAGCCGTCAGCGGCGAGCGGATGGCCGCGCAGCCGGCACGCGCGCTCGATCATCACCCGCGCGCCCTGGCCGACGAGATGAGTGAGGTCGTCATAGCTGACCGGCTCGAGATCGAGGGCTGCGATCGTATGGTTCAGGCTTACGACGAGATCGGCATGGGTGTCGAGAAGGGTGCCGTCGAGATCGAAGACGACGAGCGGAGCGGGGGCAGGGGTCAAGGGTTTGCCTCTTTGAGCGATGGGCGTCTTGCGAGCGGACGACTGTGTCGTCCCCGGGAGCGAATGGTATTGCTCCTGAGGTAGGGGATCGTGCGCCGGAAAGCAACGGCCTGGGGATTGCCGGGAAGGCCGCAGGCATTTGTTTCGGCTTTTCATTTTCCGTGATGATTTTGACTTTCGTTTGCCTGGCGAGCCGTGTAAACAGCACATCCAACGCAATATCGGGAGCTGGCGGCGCATGGATGCGCGCGAAATGAAGATCAAGGCCGCCGAGGCCGCACTTGCCCATGTCGAAAGCGGGATGCGTCTCGGAATCGGCACCGGCAGCACGGCTGAAGAATTCGTCCGGCTGCTGGCGGAGAAGGTCGCGGGCGGCTTCAAGGTCGAGGGCGTTCCGACGTCCGAAAGAACCGCGCGGCTCTGCGTCGAACTCGGCGTGCCGTTGAAATCGCTCGACGAACTGCCGGCGCTCGATCTGACGATCGACGGCGCTGATGAGGTCGATGCGGCGCTGAGGCTGATCAAGGGCGGTGGCGGCGCGTTGCTGCGCGAAAAGATCGTTGCAGCCGCTTCCGAGCGGATGATCGTCATCGCCGACGAGAGCAAGCTGGTCGACACGCTCGGCGCTTTCGCGCTGCCGATCGAGGTCAATCCGTTCGGCCTCGTCTCGACACGGATGGCAATCGAAAAAGTTGCGGCCCGGCTCGGCCTTTCTGGCGAACTCAGCCTGCGCCAGTCCGGTGACGGAGAGTTTACCACGGATGGCGGCCATCACATCATCGATGCATCTTTTGGCCGCATTCCTGATGCAGAGGCGCTCTCGAGCGAGCTGAATTCCATACCCGGCGTCGTCGAACACGGGCTCTTTATCAATATGGCGGCACTTGCGATCATTGCCGGTCCTGCGGGTGCGCGCACGCTGCAGGCAAACAGATAACAGGAGCATACACTCATGATGAACATTGCAGGTCTTGGCCGTTTCGCCGCTGCGACCATCGTTCTTTCCGGGCTTGCCTTCGGCTCCGCCGTCAAGGCGCAGGAAGTCTCCGAGGAGCAGCTGAAGGCTTCGCGCGCCGCGATCGACGCCATCGGCGCCACGGCCCAGTTCGACAACATCCTGCCGGGCCTGGCTGAGCGCCTGAAGGCCGGCCTGATTCAGGATTCGCCGAACTACCAGGACATCATCTCCTCGACGGTCGATGCTCAGGCACTGGCGCTGGCGCCGCGCCGCGGCGATCTCGAGAAGGAAGCAGCACTCACCTATGCCAAGACCTTCACGGTCGACGAGCTGAAGGCGATCGCCGACTTCTACAATTCCGACGTGGGCAAGAAGCTGCTGCGCGACGGCCCGGTCGCCTCGCGCGAGACGGCGAAGGCCGCCGACATCTGGGCACAGGGCATTTCCCGCGACCTGGAAAAGCAGAGCAACGCCGAGCTTTCCAAGGTCATCAAGGCGCCGCCGCCGGCAACCGACAGCCCGGCCGCCCCGGCTCCGGCCGTCCAGCAGTAAGGGCTGCCCGCCAGAATTTGTGAAAGCCCGGCATCGTCCGGGCTTTTTTGTTATGATGCGGGAGTGTGCGGAGAGGCTTTGGTGAGGCAGACATGTCCGATCATTACACGGCTCTGCGAATACGCCTGTCGGGCAGGGTCCAAGGCGTCGGGTTTCGCATGTGGACGCGCGATGAGGCGTTGCGGCTCGGCGTGACCGGTTGGGTGCGCAACGAAGCGGACGGATCTGTCGCCGCCTTGATCGCTGGATCGGATAGCGCCATCTCGACGATGATCGAGCGCTTGAAGCGAGGACCTCCAGGGGCATTGGTTTCAAGCGTCGAGACGGAAGCAGTGGAGATCGAGAAGGCGCCGGCGGATTTCCGTATCACCGGCTGATGGCCTTAATGCCAAGGATGGTGTCGCGGTCGCGCCGGACAGTCAGCCCCAATCCTTCGAGCTCTTCGCCAATTGCCACTCGCCCGTCTCATCCGGCTCGACGCGCTTGTTGCCGCGGTAGAAGATCGGCAACCCGGTTTTCTTGTCCATGGCGAAGCGGCTCGGCGTGTATTTCTCGCCCTCGTGGCCCTGGATGGCGAGATTGAGCGCTTCCTTGAACTTGCCGGCCCTGCACAGGTTGGCGAAGAGTGTCTGATCCATCGTTTGCTCCGGCATTTTTTTATCCCGCCGATTGCCTGCCAGTCTCATGTGGCCGGGTCAACCGCCAATGAAGATTTGCCGAAAGAGAACGGCATGATGCGGGAGCGGGCTTTTGTTTTCATGGCGAACGCTCCTATATCAGGAACGTTCTTCCTGCGATTCCCTTCCGGAGCTTCTCATGTCTTCCTATGATTACGACCTCTTCGTCATCGGCGGCGGTTCCGGGGGCGTGCGCGGCGCGCGCGTCGCCGCCTCGCTCGGCAAGAAGGTGGCGATCGCCGAGGAATACCGTTACGGCGGCACTTGCGTCATCCGCGGCTGCGTGCCGAAGAAGCTCTTCGTCTATGCCTCGCAGTTCCACGAGCATTTCGAGGATGCGGCAGGCTTCGGCTGGACGGTCGGCGAAAGCAGCTTCGACTGGAAGAAACTGGTGGCCGGCAAGGATGCCGAACTCACCAGGCTGGAAGGCCTCTACAAGAAAGGCCTTGCCGGCGCCAATGCCGAGATTTTGGAAACGCGCGCCGAACTCGTCGATGCTCATACGGTGCGGCTCATGAAAACCGGGCAGACGGTGACGGCAAAGACGATCGTGATCGCGACCGGCGGACGGCCGAACCCGCATGTGGCACTTCCCGGCCACGAGCTCTGCATCTCCTCCAACGAGGCCTTTCACCTCGAAGAACTGCCGAAATCGATCGTGATCGCCGGCGGCGGTTACATCGCCGTCGAATTCGCCAATATCTTCCATGGCCTCGGTGTCGAGACGACGCTGATCTATCGCGGCGCCGAAATCCTGTCGCGCTTCGACGAGGATTTGAGGCGCGGGCTGCACGAGGCGATGGTCGCCAAGGGCATCCGCATTCTCTGCCACGATACGCTGCAGAAGGTTTCGAAGAGCGAGGACGGGCTCGTTGCCGAGACGCTGAACAACGGCACGCTGCAGGCCGGCGTCGTCATGCTGGCGCTTGGGCGCGATCCGAACACGGAAGGCCTCGGCCTCGAAGCGGCCGGCGTCGCCGTCGACGAGCGCGGCGCCATCATCGTTGACGATTATTCCCGCACCAATGTCGAGAACATCTATGCGCTCGGCGATGTCACCAATCGGGTACAGCTGACGCCGGTGGCGATCCACGAGGCGATGTGCTTCATCGAGACCGAATACAAGAACAATCCGACGAGGCCGGACTACGAGCTGATTCCGACCGCCGTGTTCTCGCAGCCGGAGATCGGCACCGTCGGCCTTTCGGAGGAGGAGGCGGGCAAGCGCTACGCTGAGCTCGAAGTCTACCGCGCCCAGTTCCGGCCGCTGAAGGCCACGCTTTCCGGGCGGCCCGAGCGGATGATCATGAAGCTGATCGTCGATGCGGCGAGCCGCAAGGTGGTGGGCGCCCATATCCTCGGCCATGATGCCGGCGAGATGGCGCAGCTGCTCGGCATCACGCTGAAGGCCGGCTGCACCAAGGATGATTTCGACCGGACGATGGCGCTGCACCCGTCAGCGGCCGAAGAACTCGTCACCATGTATGCGCCGAGCTATCGCATCCGCGACGGGCAGCGCGTCTGAAAAACCTTAACTCGTAATACGCGGCGCGCGGATGACCTTTAGGAAGAGGGCCTTCATCGCATCGGCGATACCTTCGGTCGGCGTCACCTCGAAATAGAGGCCCGGCGAGGCGCATGCCTGCATCTTCGTCGGGATCTCGCCCTGGAAGGGCTTGATCCAGGTATTGTACCAGCTGTTTTTCGGCAGGGGCAGATAGGTCGTATAGAGCACCGCGATCCGGACGCCCTTATCCTTTAGCGGCTGGCAGAACGAGGTATCGATCGGCTCCTGGCAGCGGTTGCCGGTGAGCTTCTTGGTGCAGCCCTTCGGTTTCTCGCTGTCGCCGACGCCGTCCGAAACGAAGAACAGGATCTTCTGCGGTGCCGACGACGTGCTGCCATCGCCTGGTGTCGTGATGATGTCTTTCATCTGCGTCAGCGCGTTGTCGAAGCTCGTCTGCTGATCGTTATTGTAGCCCTGCCGCGGGATGGTCATAAGGTCGACGGCGTCGGTATAGCCGGCTACTTTGGCGAGGTCGTCGATCGGATCAGATATGGTGGTGAGCTTGGCGTCTTCGGCCTTCGTGCCAAAGGTATAAACGCCCATGCGGAACTGATTGGTCGAAACGCGTGTGGACGTGGCGGTCAACGTCAGCTCTTTGGTTGCCTGGCGAACGACGTCGATGCGCATGCTGACGCCGAGCCTTTTGGCAAGATTGTAGTAGTTGTTTTTGTTTTCAGTTTCGTGGCAGGCGAAGGCGCAGCTGTCACTGGTATTCTTTTCCATCGTGGCGACGTCGTTCGCGGTGGCGCCGACGCCCATCGACGGTGTGTTGTCGAGCAGGATATAGAAATCCATGAAGGAGGCGGTCTGGTATTCGGCTGTCGCCGTGCCCGAAATGGTGATCGAATCCCGGCCGAGGACGCGCATGAAAGTGGTCGGCACGGTCGCCGTGAAGGCGACCTGCGAGTTCAGCTTGTTGGCGGCTTTGGTCACGTCGATGCCGAGATCGACCTGAATGTCGGTCAGCTCACCCGACATCTGAGACATGAAGATGTTGCGGGCATCGGTCTTGCCGAGCGAAATCGTACCATTGCCGCTCATCGTCATCGCGGCGGCGACCGCTCCGGATTTTTCAGCGATCGAACCGACTGCGGCCGCATCGGCGGCAGCGTAGAGCTGCGTTCTCAGGCTCAGCGCATGGGCGAAATCCACCGCCATGCCTGCGGCGCCGAGAAGCGGCACCATCAGCAGCGCAGTCATGATGCCAAAATTGCCCGAGCGGTCCGATATGAAACCGGGCGGAAGGATCGCCATGCCATGTCCCCGATATTGAAACTCTTTCCGCTTCTACATTCAAAGTCTAAAATATGGGGAAATCGACATGGTATATGCAGATTTAACGATGGACCGTCTGGCTGCGGCGAGGCCCGATAAGCTCGGCCGATTGGCCTTTGCAAGCTTGATCTAAAAGTCTATAAGCCGCCGGATATCGAGACAGGGCATCCGACCGAGGATGTGATTGAGGTGAGTGAGATGGCAGAGAACTGGACCCCGAGCAGCTGGCGGCAGAAACCGATCCTGCAGGTTCCCGAATATCCTGATGCGGCCGCTTTGGCGGCAACGGAGGCCCAGCTTGCCAGCTATCCGCCGCTCGTCTTTGCGGGCGAAGCGCGCCGCCTGAAGAAGCATCTCGCCAATGTCGCCGAGGGCAACGGCTTCCTGCTGCAGGGCGGCGACTGCGCCGAGAGCTTTGCCGAACACGGCGCCGACAATATCCGTGACTTCTTCCGCGCCTTCCTGCAGATGGCCGTCGTGTTGACCTTCGGCGCGCAGCTGCCGGTCGTCAAGGTCGGCCGCATCGCCGGCCAGTTCGCCAAGCCGCGTTCGTCGAATGTCGAGAAGCAGGGCGACGTGACGCTGCCGGCCTATCGCGGCGACATCATCAACGGCATCGAGTTCACCGAGGAGTCGCGCATTCCGAACCCGGAACGCCAGGCCATGGCCTACCGCCAGTCGGCCGCGACGCTGAACCTTCTGCGCGCCTTTGCGATGGGCGGTTACGCCAATCTCGAAAACGTGCATCAGTGGATGCTCGGCTTCGTCAAGGACAGCCCGCAGGGCGAGCGCTACCGCAAGCTTGCCGACCGCATCAGCGAAACCATGGATTTCATGAAGGCGATCGGCATCACTTCGGAAAACCAGCCGGCGCTCCGAGAGACCGATTTCTTCACCAGCCATGAGGCGCTGCTGCTCGGCTACGAGGAGGCGCTGACCCGCGTCGATTCCACTTCGGGCGACTGGTATGCCACATCCGGCCACATGATCTGGATCGGCGACCGCACCCGCCAGGCCGACCATGCTCATATCGAATATTGCCGCGGCATCAAGAACCCGATCGGCCTGAAATGCGGCCCGTCGCTGCAGGCCGACGATCTGCTGCAACTTATCGACATCCTGAACCCCGCGAACGAAGCCGGGCGCCTGACGCTGATCTGCCGCTTCGGCCATGAGAAGGTCGCCGAAAACCTGCCGCGTCTCATTCGCGCCGTCGAGCGCGAGGGCCGCAAGGTCGTCTGGTCCTGTGATCCGATGCATGGCAACACGATCACGCTCAACAACTACAAGACCCGTCCCTTCGAGCGGATCCTGTCGGAAGTCGAAAGCTTCTTCCAGATCCACCGCGCCGAAGGCACGCATCCGGGCGGCATCCATGTCGAGATGACCGGCAAGGACGTGACGGAATGCACCGGCGGCGCCCGCGCCGTCACCGCCGACGACCTGCAGGACCGCTACCACACCCATTGCGATCCTCGCCTCAACTCCGACCAGGCACTCGAGCTCGCCTTCCTGCTTGCCGAGCGCATGAAAGGCGGCCGCGACGAAAAGCGCATGGTCGCCAACGGCTGAGGTTGAGCCAGACGAATGACGAAAAGCCCGGTTTTCCCGGGCTTTTTGTTGTGAGCCTCTTGTATTCATCGTCATCCTCGGCCTTGTGCCGAGGATCTGCTGCACCGATGTAGATACTCGGGACAAGCCCGAGCATGACGAAAGAAGAGTTGGCCGACTTTGTAAGCAGCCCGGCGCGATGCCAGGCTCTTTTGTTGCTCGCGGGGCGATCACGCACTCAAATGCTGGCCTGAACGCTGTGCAGGCTGGCATAGACTCCGCCTTGCGCCATCAGATCGTCATGCGTGCCCTGCTCGACGATGCCATCGCCGGTCAGGACCAGGATGCGGTCGGCATGGCGGACGGTCGACAGGCGATGGGCGATGACCAGGGTGGTGCGGCCGTTGGCCAGACTGAGCAGCGCCTGCTGCACCGCCCGTTCGCTCTCGTTGTCGAGCGCGCTGGTCGCCTCGTCGAAGATCAGGATTTCCGGATCTTTCAGGAAGGCGCGGGCGATGGTGATGCGCTGGCGCTGGCCGCCGGAGAGTTTGACGCCGCGCTGGCCGATATCGGTGTCATAGCCATTGGGCAGGGCCATGATGAAGTCGTGCGCATTGGCGGCGCGGGCGGCCGTTTCCAACTCGGCATCGCTGGCGTCCGGCCTGCCGTAGCGCAGGTTTTCCGCCACGGTGCCGGCAAAGAGATAGACATCCTGCTGCACCACCCCGACACGGCGCCGGAGCGAAGCCAGCGTGACGTCTCTTACATCGGTGCCGTCGATACGGATCGCACCGGCCTCGACATCGTAGAAGCGCGGGATCAGCGCGCAGAGCGTGCTCTTGCCGACCCCTGAGGGACCGACGAGAGCAACGAACTCCCCAGGGGCGATGGTGAGGGAAAGCCGCTCCAGCACCCGCGGGCCATCGGCTTCGTAACCGAAGGCGACGTCGGAAAAACTGATCTCGCCTCTCGGCGCCGGCATCGGACGGGCGTCCGGCCGATCGGTGATATCGGGATCGATCTCCAGAATTTCCATGGCCCTGACGAAGCCGGTATAACCCTCCTGCCAGAGGCGCACGAAATTCGCGAGCCGCTGCACGGGATCGACCAGCACGCCGACGCAGAGCAGAAAGGTCAGCATATCCGGGACGGTCAGTTCCGCGGCCAGGATGCGCAAGCCTCCTGCGATGATCACCAATATGGTGACGAGCTGGGCGAAGGTTTCGGTGCCGACCGAAAACCACGCCTCGCTGCGGTAGCCTTCGGCGCGACTTTGCAGAAAACGCTGGTTCTGCGCGGCGAAGCGCTGCCGTTCCAGTGCCTCGTTGGCGAAGGACTGGACGACACGGATGCCGGCGAGCGCATCTTCGACACGCTCGTTGACGGCGGCGATCTGCCGCTTGCTGGCTTCGAGCGCGCGGTTCATGCGCCGGTTGAAATAGAGGGCATAGACCACCGCCAGCGGCGTGAGCAGCAGGATGAGGGTCGCCAGCAGCGGGTCGATAAAGAACAAGACCAGCATGGCCCCGCCATATTTCAGAACGGCGATGGAGAGATCCTCGGGGCCGTGGTGAAAGAGCTCGCCCAGCCAGAGCGAGTCATTGGTGATGCGGCTCATCAACTGCCCGGTGCGCTGGCGGTCGTAGAAGCTGAAGGAGAGCTTCTGGTAATGCTCGAAGAGTTCCTGCCGCACCGTCGCCTCGATGCGGGCGCCCATGACGTGGCCGCGATAATCGACGAAGAAGATCGCCGCTATCTGCACCGCCAGAACGGCCAGCATCACACCGCCCATGGCAAGGATCTGGGCGAAGGCCTGCGGGGCGTCCGGCAGAGCGAGAAGCCGGCTCGTGACGATGTTGGCGCAGAGCGGCAACGCCACGGCGGTGCCGGCGACGAGGATGGCGCAAACGAGATCCGCCACCAGCAAAGGCAGATGCGGACGATAATAGGAGATGAACTTGCGCATGCGCGACCGGCGCCGCTCGCGGTCGGCGGCGTTCCAATCGTCGCGGAAGAAGTTCAGAAAGAGGTTATGGCGTCGCGAGCTTTTCCTCGCGCGGGAGAACGGAGTGTGCATGAAGCAGAATGTCCTTGTGGGCGATGTTTCCTTTCTGTCTGGACAGGGTCGCTCTCATGTCAGTCTCCCGGCGGTTGAATAAATCGAGCCTATAGTATCACCGAGAACGGCATTCGGTTCAACGCGGTGACGATTGGAGATAGGCCGGTGTTGTCGATGGGCAACAGCGAGCGGTCGTCAGCCACGCTTGGGCGAGTGCCGATTTTGAGCCTGCACCTTCAAGATTTCTGATCGCTCGTTCAGGGGAATGGATTTGACGGCGAGGCTCGGTGGCAGCAACTTTCTTCATGAGCGAGGAGAGAGCGAGAATGAGCGAACAACATACAGGCGGGTGTCTTTGCGGGGCCGTGCGATTTTCAATTCGGGGGAAACCCGGACCTGTCGTCGGCTGCCACTGTTCGCAATGCCGCCGGCAGACGGGGTTTTATTACGCCGCGGTCAACGTGCCGCGCGCCTCTCTTTCGATCGAGGGCGCAGAGGCCATCCGCTGGTATCGGTCCAGCGAAGAGGCGCAGCGCGGCTTTTGCTCGAATTGCGGCTCGGCATTGTTCTGGCAGGGTGACGGACGCTCGGAAGTCTCGGTGATGGCGGGCACTTTCGACGAACCGAGCGGCCTTGCCTTCAGCCACCATATCTACTGCGCCGACAAGGGCGATTTCTACGAGATATCAGACGGCCTGCCGCAATATGACAAGTATCCGCCTGGTTGATGTGAGGATGCCTCGCGTCAGGTCTTGGTCGCGAGCGCGGCGGTGAGACGGGCGACGTCTTCGCGCAGCGCCGTCAGTTCGGTCAGCACGCTCACGTCGATCTTCTGATGCAGCGAGAGCACTTCGAGTTCGGCCTTGAGGTTGACTTCGTAATCCTTGGCGGCCTCGAAGCGGTCGCGCTCGGCCTGGCGGTTCTGCGACATCATGATGATCGGCGCCTGGATGGCGGCGAGCATCGACAGGATCAGGTTCAGGAAGACGAATGGATAGGGGTCGAAGGCTTCGCTCATGAGGATCGCCGTGTTGATCAGCGTCCAGGCGACGAGGAAAACCAGGAAGGCGATGATGAAGGACCAGGAGCCGCCGACGCGGGCGATGCCGTCGGCGACGCGCTGGCCGAACGAGGCTTCGGCGGAGAAGGCGGCGTTGACGTCGGTGGAGATGATCTTGCGTTCGTGCGCTTTCGCCAACACGCGCTTTTCGATGGCGCCGAGCTCGTCGGCCGGCTTGTCGAAATGATGGTGGACGAAGTTCGAAAGAGTATTCATGGCCGTGTTTCCGGTGCTGTCGCTTTCGGCGCAGTATTCCGCTCCGGCGGCAAATTGCAATGCGGCGTATGGGTGCCCCCGGAGTTCGGCCTAAAACTCGGACCACGGCGGATGGCTGGCTCAGGAACTAAACCTTCAAGAGTTATGCGAATATTGGATCTATTTTCAGTCGTGTTATTCTATGATAGGTTGAATATGGGGTGATGGGGGGATACGACAATGGATGTGATAGGGACCGAAAACGCCGCGCTATCCAATGAGGAGAGATGGCTTAAGCAAGAGCGCAAGATGTTTTCTCGGATCGAGAATGACTTGCGTTACTACGGTGGCGAAGTAAAGCTGTGCAGACTTGCTCAGACCAATTTGTCTATCGCAGTTATGATATTCGGTGTGCTTACGCCCGTCGTCATCGCTGAGGCCGGCAAAACAGACAGCTTTTTGGGCCCGCCTGCATTGCTAACTACGATTGCAACCGGAATGGCCGCGTTAGCGGCAATCCTTGAAGGAATACGCCGCATCGGCCGGTTTGATCGGCGGTGGATCGCCAATTATTCGGCGGCAACCAAAATCAGGCGACTACGCGACCAATACAGATTGAGGCAGATAGGAAAGCCTGTCGGTTCCGACGACTGGCGGGAAAATATCTTCCACTATCAACAGCTGATCAACGACGTTCTCGATAAAGAAACCGCGGTCTTTTTCAAAGACCTGGACAAGCCGGAAAATGAGCCTTCACCAGAGAAAGATCGGCCCGGCAAGGGCGGAAAGCCAAAGAATTAGGCAATGCAGCGGCTACAATTTCGTGACGGGCGGAGGCGACCTTCGCTGTCATCGTCCAAGATCGGTGCATTGAGATTCTTGCGTGAAATCGCTTAGCTCTTTCTCCGGTGCGCTGAAGTAATCCGGTCACAAAAAATTCGTCACTGCCGGGCGCCGCTTTCGGAGCGAACATGTTGCCGTTGCGGAAGCTGCGAGCTAAATAAATGACATGACACAGGAAAACGCTCTCTCTGATATCCTCCGCATCGCCGTCGGCCAGTTCAATCCGACGGTCGGCGATGTCGCCGGCAATCTCGTCAAAGCCCGCGAGGCGCGCGCCGATGCGGCTCGGGAAGGCGCCGATCTGCTGATCCTGACGGAACTCTTCATTTCGGGCTATCCGCCTGAGGATCTGGTGCTGAAACCGGCCTTTATCCGCGCCTGCTGGAAGGCGGTCGAAAGCCTTGCTGCCGATACCGCCGATGGCGGGCCGGGCGTCATCATCGGCTTTCCCAGGCAGGACGAGAGCGGGCGTTACAATTCCGTTGCGGTGCTCGACGGCGGCAAGGTGATCGCGGTGCGCGACAAGGTCGATCTGCCGAACTACGGCGAATTCGACGAGAAGCGCGTCTTCGACCAGGGTGCGATGCCTGGGCCGGTGAATTTCCGCGGCATCAGGCTCGGCATTCCGATCTGCGAGGATATCTGGGGGGAGCTCGGCGTCTGCGAGACGCTGGCCGAAAGCGGGGCCGAGATCCTGCTGTCGCCGAACGGTTCGCCCTATTATCGCGGCAAGGTCGATATCCGTCATCAGGTGGTGCTGAAGCAGGTGATCGAGACCGGCCTGCCGCTGATCTATGCCGCTCAGCTCGGCGGCCAGGACGAGCTCGTCTTCGACGGGGCGAGCTTCGCATTCAATGCCGACAAATCGCTGGCCTTCCAGATGAGCCAGTTCGAAACCACTCTGGCGGTAACGACGTGGAAGCGCGGTGACGCCGGCTGGCACTGCGCCGAAGGGCCGATGGCGCATATCCCCGAAAGCGAAGAGGCCGATTACCGCGCCTGCCTGCTCGGCTTTCGCGATTACGTCAACAAGAACGGCTTTAAGACCGTGGTCCTCGGCCTTTCCGGCGGTATCGACTCGGCGATCTGCGCGGCAATTGCCGTCGATGCGCTGGGCGAGGAGCGGGTGCGCACCGTCATGCTGCCCTACCGCTACACCTCCGAGGATTCGCTGAAGGATGCGGCCGATTGCGCCAAGGCGCTCGGCTGCCGCTACGATATCGTACCGATCGAGGAGCCGGTGACGGGATTCAGCAGCGCGCTTGCCGATCTCTTCGAGGGGACGGACAGCGGCATCACCGAGGAGAACCTGCAGAGCCGGGCGCGCGGCGTCATCCTGATGGCGATCTCCAACAAATTCGGCGCCATGGTGGTGACGACGGGCAACAAATCGGAAATGTCGGTCGGCTACGCCACGCTCTATGGTGACATGAACGGCGGCTTCAACCCGATCAAGGACCTCTACAAGATGCAGGTCTATGCGCTGGCCCGCTGGCGCAACGAAAACGTGCCGCCGACTGCGCTTGGTCCTTCAGGCGAAGTGATCCCGCAGAATATCATCGACAAGGCGCCGTCCGCGGAGCTGCGTCCCGACCAGAAGGACCAGGATTCTCTGCCGCCTTATCCCGTGCTCGACGATATCCTTGAATGCCTCGTCGAAAAGGAGATGGCGGTCGAGGAGATCGTCGCGCGCGGTCATGACGTGGCGACGGTTCACCGGGTCGAGCATCTGCTCTATCTCGCCGAATACAAGCGCCGGCAGTCGGCGCCGGGCGTGAAGATCACCAAGAAGAATTTCGGTCGCGATCGGCGCTATCCCATCACCAACCGGTTCCGGGATCGCTGACGCAATCGGGATATCAGGGAGGCAATATGCGCAGCTCGGTCGAGATCTACAATGTCAGGACGGGCAGGGCGCGCGAGGTCTGGCAGACGGACAGGCTGGTGGAAGCGCCGAACTTCTCACCCGATGGTTCCTATCTCCTGCTGAACGGCGACGGGCTGCTCTTCCGGCTGCCGCTCAATGGCGGCGAGGTGGTTCAGGTCGATACCGGCTTTGCCGTCAACTGCAACAATGACCATGGCATCTCGCCTGACGGCACCGAGATCGTCATCTCCGACAAGACCGAATTCGGCAAGTCGGCGATCTATATCCTGCCGATCGAGGGCGGCACGCCGTGGCTCGTTACCCAAAACCAGCCCTCCTACTGGCATGGCTGGTCGCCGGACGGGCGTCAGCTCGCCTATTGCGGCATTCGCAACGACCTCTTCGATATCTATACGATCTCCGTCGACGGCGGCGTCGAGACGCGGCTGACGCATGGCGAGGGCCGCAACGACGGGCCGGATTATTCCGCCGATGGGCAATGGATCTATTTCAACTCCAGCCGCACCGGGCTGATGCAGATCTGGCGCATCCACCCCGATGGCACGGGTCTCCAGCAGGTGACTTCGGATAATCAAGGGAACTGGTTCGCCCATCCGTCACCCAGGAATGACAAGGTGCTGATCCTGTCCTACGACCCATCGGTTTTCGACCATCCGCGCGACCTCGACGTGCGGCTGCGGCTGATGGATATGGACGGCGGCAATCTGAAGACTCTGTTCGAGCTTTTCGGCGGGCAGGGCACGATCAACGTGCCCTGCTGGTCACCGGATGGTGATGAGTTTGCCTATGTCAGGTATTTTCCGGCGGTTTAAGCTGCTGCCTTGCGCCGCTCGCGGGCAGCTTTCGCCAGATCTTCCAGCACGCCAACAGACATGTCCCAGTCGATGCAGCCGTCGGTGATGGACTGGCCGTAGGCCAGCGGCTTGCCGGGGACGAGATCCTGGCGGCCGGCGATGAGGTTGCTTTCGATCATCATGCCCTTGATGTGGCGGTTGCCCGCGGCGATCTGTCCGGCGACGTCCTTGACCACCCGTGGCTGGTTCATCGGGTCCTTGCTGCTGTTGGCATGGCTGGCGTCGATGAGGATGCGTGGATCGACGCCAAGCTTGACGGCTTCGCCGACAATCGCTTCGACATCAGCCGCCTCATAATTCGGGCGCTTGCCGCCGCGCAGGATGATGTGGCAGTCCTCATTCCCTCTGGTCGAGGCGATGGCCGCCTGGCCGTCCTTGGTGACGGCGGGGAAGTGATGCGGCTGCGACGCGGCGAGGATCGCATCGAGCGCGACGCGGGCACTGCCATCGGTGCCGTTCTTGAAACCGATCGGGCAGGAGAGGCCGGAGGCGAGCTGGCGATGGATCTGGCTTTCGGTCGTGCGGGCGCCGATCGCCCCCCAGCTGACGAGATCGGCAATGTATTGCGGCGTGATCGTCTCGAGGAATTCGACGCCGGCGGGAAGGCCCATCGCATTGATGTCGAGCAGAAGGCGCCTGGCGATCCGCAGCCCTTCCTCGATGCGGTAGCTGCCGTCGAGATGCGGGTCGTTCATCAGGCCCTTCCAGCCGACCGTGGTGCGAGGCTTCTCGAAATAGACGCGCATGACGATTTCCAGGTCGCCGGCGAAGCGCTGCCGCTGTTCCGCCAGCCGCGCGGCATATTCGCGGGCGGCAACGGGATCGTGGATGGAGCAGGGGCCGATGACGACGATCAGGCGGTCGTCTTTGCCCTCAAGGATCTTGTGGATCGCATTGCGGTTGCTGGTCACGGTCTGGCTGACGGCAGCGGTTCGCGGAATTTCCGCGATGACATCGGCGGGTTTGGTGAGCGGGGTGATCTCGAGGATACGCAGATCATCGATAGTATCGGACACGGCATGGCTCCTGTTTGGTCATACCGTGCGGAAACAAAAAAGCCGCCAGGTAGACTAGCGGCTGTTCGGGTTGTCGTCGCGTCGACTTCAGTTACGCATGGACCCGCATCCGCTGAGAGCAGCGGTACGAATAAAATCGCGAGGCGTAGACAGAAGTGATCGACATGCGCCGTGTGTAGCGTGGCGGCGTCTCATTGTCACGCGGAATCTGCAGCCTGAAATGGAGCATCGGCAGCGGCCATGATGCACGTCGCAATCGGTTTTCCGATGCGACGTGCTTTCAAGCCTTGCAGCCTTGGCAGATCAGAGGGCGTCGACGTTCACGCCGATGGTGATGGCGCCGATCGGAGTGCCCTTGTCGTCCGAGATCGTCACGCTCGCCTGCGACTGCAGCGTCTGGGTCGATTCGTCCTTCTCGATTTCGTCGATGAAGACGGCGTCCTTGCCCGCGCCGAAGGACTTCTGGAACTTGGCTTCGTCGCCCTGCCAGTAATCGGAGGTTACGTCGCTCTGGCCGACATTCAGGCCCTTGGCATCCATGACGAAGATCTCGGTGATCTTGCCGCCGGAAGCAGCCTTCTTTTCCTGCAGGAATTTCGACAGCGCATTGCCGAGCACGCCGTCGATCATCGAGTGATCAGAGCCGTCGACTTCGGCGCGCCACTTCTTGTCGAGGGCGTCGATATCGGCTGCGCTCAGGTTGGCGTTGGTGGCGTCCTGCGCCTTGAGGGCGTCGACGATGGCGGGATCGCTGAGCCAGGGCGTAACATCGCTCTTCACGTAGTCGGCGATCGGGGCAAGCTGAGCGGCATCCTGCGCCATGGAGACACCCATGGGCACGGCAGATGCGCTGCAGGCAATAAGCAATGCGGTGACAACTCTTTTCATATTCTGTTCCCTTCCTGATGATCGGTTGTTGAGGAATTCATTATTGAAGGCTGATTGCGTCAGAACTCTTCCCAGGCGCCGGGAGAAGCGGCAACGGCGGCGTTTCCTGCATGCCGCTGCGTGAAGCTCCTTGGCTCGGGGCGAGGCTGGCGAACGGGTTGAGCAGGTCTGGGCTGGCCGGCGGCAGAAGCGCCGACGGTGAACCTGCCGGCCGAGTCCTGCAGAAGGCGGCCCTGCGTGAGCAGTTCCTGGCAGGCCGCGTTGGTTTCTTCGACCATTGCCGCGTTCTGCTGTGTCGCCTGATCCATCTGGTTGATCGCGCCGTTGATCTCCTGCAGGCCTGTCGCCTGCTCGCGATAGGACTGGACGATGGAGGCGATGCTGTCGCTGATGCGGTTGATCTGCTCCTCGATCTTCAGCAGGGCATCGCCGGTTTGGTTCACCAGTCCGACGCCGGCTGCAACCTCATCGCCCGATACATTGATCAGGTTCTTGATTTCCTTCGCGGCATTTGCCGAGCGCTGGGCGAGTTCACGCACTTCCTGGGCGACGACCGCAAAGCCCTTGCCAGCCTCGCCGGCTCGCGCGGCCTCGACGCCGGCGTTCAGCGCCAGCAGGTTGGTCTGGAAGGCGATTTCGTCGATGACGCCGATGATGCGGCCGATCTGGCTGGAAGAGGTCTGGATCCGGTCCATCGCTCCGATGGCATCACGCACCACCGTGGCCGAGACATGGGCGCTGCGCTTCGTCTCCTCGACCAGTTGCCCGGCACTTTCGGCCCTCTGCGACGATGTTCTGACCGTCGTCGTCACCTCATCGAGCGCTGCCGCGGTTTCTTCCAGTGCTGCCGCCTGCTGCTCGGTGCGTTTCGCGAGCTGATCCGCGGAGGATGCCAGCTCGCTCGAGCCGCCTTCGACCGCGACGGAAGCGGTCTTGATCTCGGTCAGCGCGGCTGCGACCGCTTCGACCATGCGGTTGAAATCCTGCCGCAATTTATCGAATTCGGGGCCGAGGTCGGCGAGGCGCGTGGAGAAGTCACCTGCGGCAAGCCGTTCCAATGCATTGGCGAGCGTGTTCATCACCAGACGCTGGGTGTTGCTCGACTCTTCCGTCAAGGATGCGTTGCGCGCCCTTTCGGCATCGAGAGAGGCGCTCTGCTCGGCAGCAGCCCGTTCCCTTTCGACCTTCACAATCGCTTCCTCACGGAAAACCTCCAGCGCCCGCGCGAGGAAGCCGATTTCGTCGCCATTTTCCCTATAGGTGACGGGAGAGGCCAGGTCGCCTTTCTGCAGGGCGCTGATTCTTCCGCTGAGGATCCTGAGCGGGCGGCCGACGAGGCTTCGCATGGCGAGAAGGAATGCGATGACGGCCATGGTGGTGATCACCGATTGCGTGATCAGTGAAACAAAGACTTTCTGCTGGACTTCGGCAGCGATCTTCTCGACGGACCAGTTCGTCACGATGTAACCGGTGGCCTTGCCCGACTTGTCCAGCGGGAGCGGCGCGATGATCGTGACGACACCGGCCGACACTCCGCCGTCGTCGATCGTCGTCTTTTCCGGCTTGGCGCTAAGGCTCTTCTTCAAGTCGTCGGTAGCGGGTAAGCCGCCGATGCCGTCGCGTGTCCAGGTATCGACGGCGGCGAGATCCGCGTTGAAAGCGGCAAACTGCACGAGGTCGAGCGAGGGATCGTCGCGGTAGAGCGAATAGGCCTCTCTAACGGCATTCGCCTTGCCCCATTTCACGCCGCCGGCGGCCACGGATGCGAACTGTTCCACATCCTTGGACCAGTTCGTTTTGGCGCTATCGATCAATGCCTGGGTTTCATGCATCCAGGTGTAGGCGGCGAAAGCAGAGATGCCGCAGAGATTGACGGCGACGATGATTGCCGACAGCTTGGCTGTCAGAGGCATCGTTTTTAGAAAATGGAACATGCCGCGGGGCCTCGAAACGCAGCGCAGTCGGAGCTGCTCTCGACTGGCCTATCAACACGGGCATCGACGCCGGCGGTCGCAGCATGAGCACTCATGCCCATGTCCTCCTTGCAACCCAAAACGCGCAATCGCAGTCTGTATTTTTTTTGTAAAGAAATGATAAAGTGAAAGGGCTTTGGTGCGCATTATCCTGCTCGGCTTGCCGCAGCCCCCGTTTCCTGAAATAGATGCGTCGTCAGGTGCCCGCCGTCGAGGCGGGAGAATCGGGAATCCGGTGCAAGGCCGGAACGTGCCCAACGCTGTAAGGCCGACGTCTGCCGCTCAACACGCCACTGGCTTGTGCCGGGAAGGCTGCGGCAGACGGATGACGCCAAGTCAGAAGACCGGCCTGGCGAGATAGACCCAACCCGCGCGGACGGCGGGCGGTTGCGTTGTTGGGGATTTGACGATGCGACCCTTTGACGAGGATGCCCTGCCAGTGGCATCCGGTTTTTCCATGGCCGAACGCGAGGCCGTCTATCACGCGATCATGACGCGGCGGGACGTTCGCAGCCAGTTTCTGCCCGATCCCTTGCCTGACAATGTCGTGGGGCGGCTGCTGACGGCTGCCCATCACGCGCCCTCCGTCGGCTTCATGCAGCCGTGGAACTTCGTTCTGGTGCGAAGCGCCGAGGTGAGGGCCGAAGTGCGCGATGCCTTCGTGAAGGCGAACGAAGAGGCGGCTCTGATGTTCGAAGGCGAGCGGCGGCAGGCATACCGCTCGCTGAAGCTAGAAGGGATCGTCGAGGCGCCGCTCGGCATATGCGTGACCTGCGATCCCACGCGCAGCGGCAGCGTGGTGCTCGGGCGCACGCACAATCCCAGGATGGATAGCTATTCCACAGTCTGCGCGATCCAGAATCTGTTGCTTGCGGCCCGCGCCGAAGGCATCGGCATCGGCTGGGTCAGCATCTTTCGCGAAGACGATCTGAAAGCCATTCTCGGCATACCCGATCATATCGAGGTGGTCGCCTGGCTTTGCGCCGGCTTCGTCGACCGGCTCTATGACGAGCCTGAGCTCGCGGTCAAAGGCTGGCGGCAAAGGATGCCGCTCGAAGAACTGGTCTTTCACGATGAATGGGGACGGAACGAGCGCTGATCAGCGTCGCAATCATTGCTGCTGTGGCTGCGGGCCGGGGTTTGCCGGATTGGCAAGGTCGATCGAGCCCTGGTCGCCGGCCAGGAATTGCGGGCCGACCTGGCGGACCTTATTCTGCGCGGGGTCGTAAGGACGTTCCGGAACGGATGGCTGCTGCTGCGGCGGCGCTGCCCCGGCATCCTTCACCGGCGAATTGGTATGGATGGTGGTGATCGAACCCTGCTGCGGCGGTTGGCTCAGAGCCTGCTTGCCGCGCATCTCATTGTAGTAGGCGGTGAGATTGCAGGCGCAGGCGTTTTTTTCGCCGGGCGCGCGGTTCTTGTAGGCGAATGCGTTCTTCATGGCGCTGTAGGGCGTGCCTGTCGCTACCGAGATCATGTTCGAGGCTTCCGTGCTCCTGACGTCGCGATAGAAGAGCTGGGTCTCGATGCCGGGGCACATCTTGGCGCAGGTTTCGGCGTCCCGGCCGAAATCGACCGACGTGGCGTTCGAACTGATCGGAAAGAAGCCGCCGTCGCAGCTGCGCACGCACATGGTACTGACGGGTGAAAGCATCTGGGCTTGCGGCAGGCCGTAACGCGGGTCGATCTCTCCTCCGCCGCCGAGCGGAATGAAGGTGTCGCCGCGCATTGCCTGCTCCTCGATGCTGGGGGCGGGATCGTTGGTGCTGCGTTCGGAGGGCGCATAGAAGTTTTCGCTGTTGCAGCCGTTGCGCTCCAGAGCGGCCATCAGTTCGCGGCGCGCGCCGTCATCGCCCTGGCCGCGCAGCTCGTCGCGGCGATCCTGGAGATAGCGGATATTGTCGATCATCCGGGCTTCGGCCTGCGAGAGCTCGGCGCAATAATCGGCATTCTCACCGCCGATCACGACCATGCTGCCCGAGGTGCAGCCGTAGCTGCGCAGATCGTTGCGAACCTTGCGCAGCTCGAGGTTCTGCTCGGCCATGGCGCTGGCATATTGGCGCGCTTCCGGCCCATTGTTGTTGCCGATCGATCGCGGCAGGTCGGCGAGGCGGCCGCGCAGGTCGTTGCAGATAGCGCTGGACTGCGCAGCGGCGGGCGATGCCAACGCAAGAAGAAGAACAAGAGACAGGTTTCGGCGTTTCACGGCGTCGTCCCGGAATGAGCACACGGTCGAAGGATCGATGCGACGTCACTTCGCCGCGTGGTTTCTTTTAGCGTGTTTCTCTTAAGAAGCTGAGCTAAATTCTTAGCGCATTTTCGCGATTTTTTCCAGCAGATCAGGTGCGAAGTGCGTTGAGCGGCAAACTAGACCAACTAAGGTAGTCGCTTCGGACCTCACAGCCGTGGGGTTCAAAATCTGCATGAAGACTCGCGCTGACGACGATTCGTCGCTATATCTAGTTTATGACGAAGGCAGAGCTCAAACAGGAACCGACCGGTAAGTGGGTTGTTCGCGATCCGCGCAGCGGTCGCTTTGTCGAGGTGCGCGGTGCTGATTCCATGAAGTCTTCGCAACTGCCTCTGAAAAAGGGCGTTGACCTTACGAAGCCCATTGCCAAGCAAGTCCTCAAAGGTGGCTCCTCCAAGCTGCACAAACCCTTCTAACGAGCTGATCCTTGCCGGGAGCGCTGCTAGATACTCATACGCTCTACTGGCTTGTGACGGCCGTAGACACGCTGTCGGAAGAGGCTCTTATCGCTATCGCCGCCAACCAAGCTGCAGGCACGCTTTATGTGTCACCGATTACAGCCTGGGAATTAACAATCGCCTCGCGCAAACCGGCACATAAAGATCCGCCAAACCTCGGGGCCAAGTCGCCGTCTGGTTGGTTTTCGGAAGCGGTAGCAGTTACCGGGGCGAAAATTGTTCCAATCAAAACGCGGATTGCCTGCGAGGCCGCGGCTGTGGTGGCGGATACGGGACATAAGGACCCGGGAGACTGCTACCTGATCGCCACCGCACGAATAAAGAAAGTGCCGATCATCACGCGCGATGCTGTCATGTTGAACCTTGCCTCGCCCGAATATCTCGAAGTCATCGTGTGCTGAAGGATACGGCACCCACCGTATCACGCAGCCGGCTTACGCCGGCTGCGAGGCCTCGACGACGGCCAATGCCGCCATATTGACGACGCCGCGGGACGTCACCGAGGGGGCGAGGATGTGGGCGGGCATGGCAGCGCCGAGCAGGATCGGGCCGACATGCAGGCCGTCGGTCATCGACTTCACCACGCCGAGCGTGATGTTGGCGGCATCGAGGTTCGGGAAGACGAGGAGGTTCGCCTCGTCATGCAGCGTCGTGTGCGGCATGACGCGCTTGCGCAGTGCTTCGGTGATGGCGCTTTCGCCGTGCATTTCACCATCGACTTCGAGATCCGGGGCGGCGTCGCGCACGAGCTGCAGGGCGTTGCGCATCTTCGTCGCGCTTTCGGACTCGCGCGAGCCGAAGTTGGAATGCGACACGAGAGCAGCGCGCGGCGTGATGCCGAAGCGGCGGATTTCCTCGGCTGCCATGACGGTCGCCTCGGCGATCTCTTCGGCGCTCGGATTGAAGGTGACGTAGGTGTCGGTGAAGAAGGTTGCGCCGCGCTGCGAGATCATCAGGCTCAGCGCCGAGAAATCGCGGACATCCTTGCGCTTGCCGATGATTTGGCGCACGTCGCGCAGGTGCTTTTCATAACGGCCTTCGAGGCCGCAGATCAGCGCATCGGCCTCGCCGCGCCGCAGCGCCAGCGCACCGATCACGGTCGTGTTGGTGCGCACGATGGTGCGGGCCGCTTCCGGGATGACGCCACGGCGGCCAACGAGCGAGAAATAGAGATCGACATATTCGCGGAAGCGCGGATCGTCTTCCGGATTGATGACCTCGAAATCCTGCAGCGGGCGGATGCGCAGGCCATAACGCTTGAGACGCGTCTCGATGACCTGCGGGCGGCCGATCAGGATCGGTTTGGCCAAGCCTTCCTCGAGCAGTACCTGGGCGGCGCGCAGCACGCGCTCATCCTCGCCTTCGGAGAAGATGACGCGCTTGCGCTCGGCCGTCTTTGCCGCGGTGAAGATCGGCTTCATGACGAAGCCGGAGCGGAAGACGAAACGGTTCAGCTGGTCGAGATAGGCATCGAAATCCTGGATCGGGCGGCGCGCGACGCCGCCTTGTTCGGCGGCTTTGGCGACAGCAGGCGCGATGCGCAGGATGAGGCGCGGATCGAAGGGCGAGGGGATGAGGTAGTCCGGGCCGAAGACCGGGGTCTCGCCGGAATAGGCGCGGGCGGCGACATCGGAGGGCTCTTCGCGGGCAAGGGCTGCGATGGCGCGCACGGCCGCCATCTTCATTTCCTCGTTGATCGTCTCGGCGCCGCAATCGAGCGCGCCGCGGAAGATATAGGGGAAGCAGAGGACGTTGTTGACCTGGTTGGCGAAATCCGAGCGGCCGGTGCAGATCATCGCATCGGGGCGGGCGGCGCGGGCGAGATCCGGCATGATCTCGGGCGTCGGATTGGCGAGCGCCATGATAAGCGGCTTATCGGCCATCTGCGCCAAGAGCTCCGGCTTCAGGACGCCGGCGGCCGAGAGACCGAGGAAGACATCGGCGCCGCCGATGTTTTCGGCGAGCGTGCGGGTATCGCTCTTCTGGGCATAGACGGACTTCCACTCGTCCATCAGCTCGGTGCGGCCCTCATAGACGAGGCCTTCGATATCGTGGACCCAGATGTTTTCGCGTTTGGCGCCGAGCGTCACCAATAGGTTGAGGCAGGCAAGGGCGGCGGCACCGGCGCCGGAGGCGACGATCTTGACGCTGTCGATGGCCTTGCCGGCGAGTTCCAGACCGTTCAGGATGGCTGCGGCGACGATGATCGCCGTGCCGTGCTGGTCGTCGTGGAAGACGGGGATTTTCATCTTCTCGCGCAGGCGACGCTCGACCTCGAAACATTCCGGCGCCTTGATGTCTTCGAGGTTGATGCCGCCGAAGGTCGGCTCCAGCGAGGAAACGGTCGAGACCATCTGTTCGACGCTCGCGGCGTCGATCTCGATGTCGAAAACGTCGATGCCGGCGAATTTCTTGAAGAGCACGGCCTTGCCCTCCATGACCGGCTTCGACGCCAGCGGGCCGATGTTGCCGAGGCCGAGAACGGCGGTGCCATTGGAAATCACGGCGACGAGATTGGCGCGCGAGGTATATTCGGCCGCCATTTCCGGGTTGTCGCGGATGGCAAGGCAGGGGGCGGCGACACCGGGCGAATAGGCGAGCGCGAGGTCGCGCTGGTTGCCGAGCGGCTTGGTCGCCTGGATTTCCAGCTTGCCGGGGCGGGGATAGCGATGGAAGAAGAGCGCCTGCTCGTCGAGATCGCCGCCCGGCAGGTTCTTGTCCGTCTTGGATTTATCCTGGTGATCCATTGCCGCCTCCGTGCACGTCTTTTTCTGGAGTTCCCTCCATACATCAATCGGATACGGGCGACAGTATGGAAATGAGGACTGGGAGAAGTTTTCGTGGAGAGGGCATGCCACACGGCGTTGCGGGTAGGCATGAGGTACCGTCATCGCCGGTACTAATCCTTTTGGAAAACTTGTTTGACGCTCCTCGCAAGCGCAAGATGCGGGCCGCGACGGTGCGGGGCGCCGGTCGTATGGAGGAAATCATGGACAATTTGAACCTGACGACCCTGCAACGGGGTCAGACGATGGTCAATGACGTGGCCATGGATGCTTTTGCCGCCGGCTTTCGCGGCAGTCTCCTGACCAGCAAGGACATGGATTACAACGAGGCGCGGGCGATCTGGAACGCGATGATCGATCGCCAGCCGGGCCTGATTGCGCGTTGCGCGGGGGCGGCTGATGTCATGCGCTCGGTGCGTTTTGCGCGCGATAACAATCTGCTCGTTTCGGTGCGCGGCGGCGGGCACGGCATTGCCGGCAACGCCGTCTGCGAGGGTGGTGTCGTCATCGATCTGTCGCCGATGAAATCGGTGCGGGTAGATCCCGAGATGCGCCGCGCCAGGATCGAGCCCGGCGCCACGCTCGGCGACGTCGACAAGGAAACGCAGGCCTTCGGGCTGGTACTGCCGACCGGCATCAATTCCACGACCGGCATTGCCGGCCTGACGCTCGGCGGCGGTTTCGGCTGGTTGACCCGCAAATTCGGGCTGACGCTCGACAATCTGATTTCGGTTGACGTAGTGACGGCCGATGGTGAGCTGGTCAAGGCGAGCGAGACGGAAAGGCCGGACCTCTTCTGGGCGCTGCGCGGCGGCGGCGGCAATTTCGGTGTCGTGACGTCCTTTGAATTCCAGCTCAACCCGCTCCATCCCGAGGTGTTCGCGGGGCTGGTCGTGCATCCCTTTGCCGATGCGGAAAAGGTGCTGAGGGAATATCGGCAGGCGCTGGAAGCCGCACCTGACGAGCTGACCTGCTGGGTGGTGATGCGCCAGGCGCCGCCGCTGCCGTTCCTGCCGGCCGAATGGCACGGCAAGGAGATCGTGGTGCTCGCCATGTGCTATTGCGGAGACATGGCGGCGGGTGAAAAGGCCGCTGCCAGATTGCGCGGGATCGGAAAGCCGATTGCCGACATCGTCGGCCCGATGCCGTTCATCGGCTGGCAGCAGGCTTTCGACCCGCTTCTGACACCCGGCGCGCGCAATTACTGGAAGAGCCAGGATTTCGCCTCGCTCTCCGATGCGGCGATCGAGATTCTCCTCAATGCGGTGCGGAAACTGCCGGGGCCGGAATGCGAAATATTCATCGGCCATGTCGGCGGGGCCGCCGGCCGGGTTCCGACTGAAGCGACCGCCTTTCCGCAGCGCAGCTCGCATTTCGTCATGAACGTGCATGCGCGCTGGCGCGAGACCGGGATGGACGCAAGCTGCATCGGCTGGGCGCGAGAGCTCTTCGAGGCAACCAAGCCGCATGCCGTGGGCACTGCCTATATCAACTTCATGCCGGAGGATGAGACCGATCGCGTCGAAATGGCTTACGGCGCCAATTACGCCCGGCTTGCCGAAATCAAACTGCGCTACGATCCGAACAATCTGTTTCGGATGAACCAGAACGTGAAGCCGATGGCGGCGGTGCGGGCTGCTTGAAGAGATGAAGCGTTCAATAGAAGACACCGCCCCAAACCCGTCCTCCAGACCCCCACAAGGGGGAGGGACTTAACTTGTCGCACCGGCTTTCTAAATCTTCGACATTTCGGGAGGAGCGAGGCGGTGCCCCGGGGTAGTCCCTCCCCCTTGTGGGGAGGGGTCTATATACCGGCCTTCGGCGTAATCGTCACATCAGCGCCATAAGCATCGCGCAACTGGCTTTCCTGGCCGGGCTGCCGGTCGGTGGCCTGGTGGAGCAGGGTCGTGCCGTAGCCTTGCGAGCGCGTTCCCTCGATCAGCGTGATGTCGGCATTTCCGGGATTGTCGGAGCGCTCGAACCATTCGACGGAGTGGTGCAGGAAATTCATTTCGAGCGCCCGGTTGGTGACGCCATGGCCGACGATTGCGACGTTGTGGTCACCGTTTTCGGCTTCGTGCATGACGGTCTGGAGGAACAGGCGCACGCGCTGCGCCACATCCGCCCGGCTTTCGCCATCCGGCGGGCGCGCATAAAACTTGCCGCTGTTGTTGCGCAATCTCGCCCATTTTTCGAATTCCTCGGGGAATTTCTGCTTCTGCTCGGCATGGTCGTAGATTTCGGTGAAGAGGCCGAAATCCTGCTCGCGCAGCAGATAATCCTCCCTGACATCGCCGACGAAGCTCTTCGGCAGCGCTTCGAGCAGCGCATCCTTGCTCTGCCGCGTCCTCAGAAACGGCGAATACCAGATGTGCAGCCTCGGGAACCCCTGGCTCGGCAATCCCTGCAGGTATGAGGCGATGACGCTGCCCGCCTCCGCTGCCTGACGATAGCCCCACTCCGTCAGCGGTACATTGTGATCGCCGAATTGGCGATAGGCCCGTTCGTTGATGTTGCCGAGAGATTCGCCGTGGCGAACGAGAAAGAGACGCATCGGCCATCCCGCTTTGTCGGATATGGAATCGCCGGCATCATGAACGCGCTCCCTGCACAGGGCAACATGCGGATGCGGATCATCGCGCCCGCGCGCAATGAACGGGTTTGCAGGGCTTTTCCCCAGCTTGTCATCTTCCTGAAACACGAGTCTGGTTTTGGAAGGCTAGATGAAAGATGGGGCACGAGCATTGTTCGTGACAGACATGATGGAACCCAGACATTTCCGCACGCTCTTCATTTCCGATGTCCATCTTGGCTCAAAGGCCGCGAAGGCTGATTTCCTGCTGGATTTCCTGCGCTACCACGAAGCCGATACGATCGTGCTCGTTGGCGACATCGTCGACGGCTGGCGGCTGAAGCGCAGCTGGTATTGGCCGCAGGTCTGCAACGACGTCGTCCAGAAACTGCTGCGCAAGGCGCGCAAGGGGACACGCGTCGTCTACATTCCCGGCAATCACGACGAATTCCTGCGCGACTTCCCGGGCATGCATTTCGGCGGCATCGAAGTCGTCGAGCGCATGATGCATGACGGCGCTGACGGCAAGAAATACCTGATCCTGCACGGCGACGAATTCGACGTCGTCGTTCGCAACGCCCGCTTGCTCGCCTATCTCGGCGACTGGGCTTACGATACGGCGATCCGCATCAACATCCTTCTGGCGGCCGTGCGCCGCCGTCTCGGCATGCCCTACTGGTCGTTTTCGGCCTGGGCGAAGCTGCAGGTCAAGCATGCGGTCAATTTCATCGGCGAATTCGAGCGCGTCGTGGCCGAAGAGGCCCGCAAGAGCGGCGCCGACGGCGTGATCTGCGGCCATATCCATCACGCCGTCATCCAGGACATGGAAGGCATCCGCTACATCAACACCGGCGATTGGGTGGAAAGCTGCACGGCAGTGGCCGAGCATGAGGACGGCACCTTCGAACTGATCACCTGGCGGACGCTCGCCAGCGCCGTGCCGGCGCTTACCGCCATCGAGATGCACGGCGAAGGCGAACTGGCCCCGCAGGCTGCTTGATTTTGGTGTCGCCGCATTCGCGGCGGCTCTCGAGTAATTTAGCCGTTACCGCGCGGTGACAGGCCCTATTTATTTTCTAAAACGTTTCAGGACGGCTATTTCTCGCAATAGTCGCCCTCCGGGTGGTGTGTTAGGACAAGGTCAAGTTTCCTTCAGGTCCACCCATGATTCCCGCTCAACATGCCCCTGGTGAGGGAGCGCCGCCGCGCTTCCGGCTGCTCAGCGCGCTTTCCTATTGCGCGCCGCTGCTGGTCAACGGCGTCGTTCTGCCGTTCTTCCCCGTATGGCTCGAAACCCACAGTTTCAGCGATCACGAGATCGGCATCATCCTTGCCATACCGATGGTCGTCCGCGTGCTGGTGGCGCCTGTCGTCGCCATGATTGCCGACCGCCTGAAGGAGCGCGCCGATGTTCTTCTCTGGTCTGGCGGCCTGTCGCTGCTGACGGCGGTCGCGCTCTACTGGACGACCAGCTTCTGGCCGGTGACGATCGTCTTCGCGCTGCAAGGCGCCACCTTCGCGCCCTATTTGCCCGTCGTCGAATCGATCGTCATTTCGGGTGTACGCCGCTGGGGGCTGGATTATGGATCGATGCGCGTGTGGGGCTCGATCGCCTTCATCGTTTCGACCTTGGTCGGGGGCCAACTGATCAGCCGGTGGGGCGGCGGCATGGTACTCGTCGTCATGGTGTTCGGCTTTACGATGACCGTCGTCATGGCGATCTTCTGTCCGCGGATCGGGCCGACGCGGCGGCGCGGCCAGCCGATCGACCTTCCGGCCGCCACCGGCAGCGGCCTGCGCGAGCCGCATTTGCTGCTGCTCCTGATCGGTGTCGCCATCCAGCAGTCGAGCCATGCGGTGCTCAATGCTTTCTCCTCGATCTATTGGCATCAGCTCGGCTTTTCCGGCACTGAGGTCGGCCTGCTGTGGAGCGCCGGTGTG
Source organism: Rhizobium sp. R635 (assembly GCF_002211285.1). GTDB lineage: Bacteria > Pseudomonadota > Alphaproteobacteria > Rhizobiales > Rhizobiaceae > Rhizobium. The sequence goes on from NZ_LOKX01000003.1 coordinate 143,509, forward strand.
GCGTCGGAGGTGACGGTGTTCTTCCTGTCGAAGCGCCTCAACCGGCGCTTCGATGCCTGGACGCTGATCCGCTTCGGCTGCGCCGTCAGCGTCTGCCGCTGGATTCTGTTTCCCATGAATACGGGCTTTGCCGGATTCTTCCTGCTGCAGTGTTTTCACGGCTTCACCTATGCTTTCGTCCATACGGGCGTGCAGCGGCGGATCGTGGCGACTGTGCAGGAGACGCAGGAATCCTCGGCGCAGGGCGCCTATTTCTTCTATGTCGGCATGGCGATGGGGCTGATGACCATCGCGTCGGGTTATCTCTACGCCTGGCTCGGCATCGTCAGCTATTACGTCATGGCGCTGGTCGCGCTCTGCGGCCTCGGGCTCGTCATATCGGCCTATTACCTTCAGCCCCAGAGGGCGCTTTCCGGCGGAAAGACCAGGGAAGCGGCGTAGCGCAGGCCGGGCTCGCGGTCGCGGGCCAGCAGCAGCGGGCCGTCAAGATCGACGAAATCGGCGTCCTGGGCGAGCAGTACGGCCGGCGCCATCGCAAGCGACGTGCCGACCATGCAGCCGATCATGATGGAAAAGCCGAGCCGCTCGGCTTCCGCCTTCATCGCCAGGGCCTCCGTCAAGCCGCCCGTCTTGTCGAGCTTGATGTTGATTGCATCGTAGCGGTCGGCAAGGCTTGCGAGATCGCCGGTGTGGTGGACGCTCTCGTCGGCGCAGACGAGGAGCGGGCGGCGGATTTCGGCAAGCAGCGCATCGCGGCCGGCCGGCAACGGCTGCTCGACGAGGACGACACCGGCCTTGGCGGCAATATGGAGATGACGTTCCAGCACCGCCTCGGGCCAGCCCTCGTTGGCGTCAAGAATGATCGCCGCATCGGGCGCGGCCGCGCGAACGGCACGGATGCGGCTTTCATCGTCGCCGGTTCCGACCTTGACCTTGAGCAGCGGACGGCCGGCATGTTCGCGCGCCTGCGCAGCCATCACCTCCGGCTCGCCGAGCGAGATGGTGTAGGCTGTCGTGAGCGGTTGGAGCGCAGTAAGGCCGAGGCGGGCGGCGGCGGTTTGGCGTGTCCGTTTCGCTTCGAGATCCCAAAGGGCGCAATCGACGGCGTTGCGGGCCGCACCCGGCGGCATCGCCGACAGGAGATCGTTGCGCGAGATGCCGGATTCGATCAGCGGGCGCGCGGCCTCGATCTGGGCGAAAACGCTCTCCATGGTCTCGCCGTAGCGGCGATAGGGCACGCATTCGCCATGTCCGTGAGCGCCGTCTTCCGTGAGCGCGCAGGTGATGACCTCGGCCTCGGTCTTAGCCCCACGCGAGATGGTGAAGGCGCCGGCAATCGGAAAGGAATTCATCTGGATATCGAGGGTGCGCGGCATTATTGCTGTCCTGCGAGCATGGAAATTGGACGTTGCTTCTGTATATTGACGCGCCGGGCGGCGAACGACCGCTTCGCGAGTCGGCAATGTCGCCGTAAGCCTTGAAAGACACAAGTATCTTGAACGCCGAGAACCGCAACGCCGCCTCGCTTGAAGTGGACGACCATGCCGATGGTTCGGGGCAGCATGTGCGTCTCAGCGGCAACTGGCGCAGCGCCTATGTGCATTTCGTTCTGCGTGATCTTGAAAAGCTTCTGCGTCAGAAGGCCGGCAATTTGACGGTCGACCTGTCGAATGTATCAGACATCGACACCGCCGGTATCTGGCTTCTGTGCCGTCTGAAGAAGGAAGAGGAGTCCGCCGGGCGGACGATCCGATTCGTCGGCACCAATCCGCATATCGACGAAATGCTGGAAATGTTTTCCGAGGAGCCGGCCAAAGTGGAGCCGGAGCAGAGGGAAAAGGTCTCGCTGGCCACGCGCATCTTCACGCCTGTGGGAAAGATGACCTACGACATCTGGGACAATCTCGCCGCCTCCATGTATATCCTCGGCTCGGCGGTGCGCGGCGCGCAGATGAAGCTCGGGCGCGGCAGCGGCGTTTCGCCGGCTTCGATCGTCAACCAGATCGACCATATGGGCGTGCGCGCCGTTCCGATCATCCTGCTGATGTCGTTTCTGATCGGTGCGATCATCGCCCAGCAGGGCGCCTTCCAGCTGCGTTATTTCGGGGCTGAGGTTTTCGTCGTCGATCTCGTCGGTATTCTGCAGCTGCGCGAAATCGGCGTGCTGCTGACCTCGATCATGATCGCCGGCCGCTCCGGCAGCGCGATCACCGCCGAAATCGGCTCGATGAAGATGCGCGAAGAGATCGACGCGTTGAAAGTGATGGGGCTGAACCCGATCGGCGTGCTGATCTTCCCCAGGCTGGTGGCGCTGACCATCGCGCTGCCGCTTCTGACTGTTTTGGCGAATTTCGCTTCGCTGGCGGGGGCTGCCGTCGTCGCCTGGGGTTATTCCGGCATCACGTTCGCCAATTTCCTGGCGCGCCTGCATGAGGCGGTGACGCTGTCGACTGTGCTGTCGGGCATGATCAAGGCGCCGTTCATGGCGCTTGTCATCGGTATCGTCGCCGCCGTTGAAGGGTTGAAGGTCGGTGGCAGCGCCGAATCGCTCGGCCAGCACGTGACGGCCTCCGTGGTGAAGGCGATTTTCGTCGTCATCCTGATGGACGGGCTTTTTGCGATGTTTTATGCAGCGATCGATTTCTAGCATGGCGGGCAGCGTGGACGAGCAACCGATCGAAAACGAAGGACAGGGCAGGGATATCGTGCTCTCGGCGCGCGACGTCACCGTTGCTTTCGGTTCGAAAGTGGTGCTCGACAATCTGAACCTCGATATCTATCGCGGCGAGATCCTCGGATTCGTCGGCGCGTCGGGCACCGGCAAATCGGTGCTGATGCGCACGGTGCTCCGGCTCCTGCCCCGCCGCTCCGGCACGATCAAGATCCTCGGCCAGGATTTCGACGAACTCGACGAACCGCAGCGCAACGCGCTCGACATGCGGCTCGGCGTGCTGTTCCAGCAGGGGGCGCTGTTCTCGTCGCTGACGGTGAAGGAAAACATCCAGGTGCCGATGCGCGAATATCTCGATCTGCCGCGCTCGCTGATGGACGAGCTGGCGCATCTGAAGATCCGCATGGTGGGGCTCGCGGCCGACGCCGCCGACAAATACCCCTCCGAACTGTCCGGCGGCATGATCAAGCGCGCAGCCCTTGCCCGCGCGCTGGCGCTCGATCCGGAACTCGTCTTCCTCGACGAGCCGACCTCGGGCCTCGACCCGATCGGCGCGGCCGAATTCGACGAACTGATCGCCAACCTGCGCGATAGTCTGGGGCTGACTGTCTATATGGTCACACATGACCTCGATAGCCTGTTTTCGGTCTGTGACCGTATTGCCGTGCTCGGAAAGAAGCGGGTAATGGTGGAAGGCACGATCGACGACATGCTGGCCTATGACGACCCATGGGTGCAGGCCTATTTCAAAGGTAAGCGGGCGCGATCGATCGTGCCGCAGGACGATGCCGCGCGGCACGGCAGCAGCGGAAAGTGACCGGATAAGATGGAAACCAAAGCCAATTATACGATCGTCGGTTTTTTCACGGTGCTGGTGATCGCGGCGGCCTTCGGCTTCGTCTACTGGATGGCCGAATACGGCCGCGGCGGCCCGATGACGGAACTGATCGTGCGTATTCCGGGCTCGGCGAACGGCCTCAGCGTCGGCTCGCCGGTGCGCTTCAACGGCATCCAGGTGGGCTCGGTGCAGACACTGTCGATCGATGCCGACGATCCGCAATATTCACTGGCCTTCACCCAGGTGCGCACCGATGCGCCGATCTACCCTTCCACCAAGGCCGCCCTTGAAATCCAAGGCCTGACGGGTGCTGCCTATATCGAACTGTCCGGCGGCCGGAAGGGCGAGGAAAGCATCCTGAAACACGCGATCGACAACGGCAAACGGGCCGTCATCGTCGCCGACCAGTCGAGTGTCACCAATCTCCTGGCGACGGCCGACAAGATCCTCGATCGCGCCAATGACGCGGTCGGCGAACTCCAGGGCTTCATTCAGGATTCGCGCGCTCCGCTGACCCAGACGTTCAAGAATGCAGAGACCTTCTCGGATGCGCTTGCGAAGAATTCCGATAATATCGACGCCTTCCTGCAGAGCGTCGGCGAACTCTCCAATACGGTGAAGGCGGTTTCCGGCCGTGTCGATTCGACGCTTCAAGCGGTGGAATCGCTGGTTAAGGCGGTTGACGCTCAGAAGATCGACAACATCGTCTCCAATGCCGAGAAAATCACGGCCAATGTCGCCGACGCATCGGGCGACCTCAAGGGCGCGATCCAGAAGTTCGACGAGACGGCCACCACCTTCAACAATTTCGGCAAGCAGGCGCAGGCGACGCTCGACCGCGTCGACACGCTCGTCGCCCAGATCGACCCGGCAAAGATTAAAGGCTCCGTCGACGACATAGCGCAGGCGACCAAGGATGCGCGTAGCGCCGTCGCCTCGATCCGCGATGTCGCCGATACGGTTTCGGCCCGCAAGAAAGACATCGACCAGACGATCCAGGACGTCTCGCAGCTTACCAACAAGCTGAACTCGGCCTCGACCCGCATCGACGGCATTCTCATCAAGGTCGACGCGCTGCTCGGCACCGACAATACGCAATCGCTGTTCACCGAGGCGCGCGCGACGCTCGAATCGTTTAAGAAGGTCGCCGACAACCTGAATTCGCGCATCGGGCCGATCGCCGACAATCTGCAGAAGTTCTCGAGCGGCGGCCTGCGCGATGTACAGACGCTCGTCAACGACATGCGTGGAACCGTGAACAATCTGAACGATACGATCACCAACTTCGACCGCAACCCGCAACGCCTGATCTTCGGCGGGGACACAGTGAAGCAATATGACGGCCGGACGCGGCGTTAACGGGAAGGCAGGGTAGCGTATATGGTCGCATCGCATTTGTTGTCGCGCCGTTCGTGGATCAAGGGAACGGTGGTCGCGCTGCCGCTGACTGCGTTGATCCTGTCGGGCTGTGGCACCTCAGCCAAGAACGATACCTATGATCTTTCCGCGGCCGTCGATGGCGATGGGCCTGCTGCCAAATCCCGCCAGATCCTGATCGCCGGCCCGACGGCACTCAGAGCGCTCGACAGCGAGCAGATAGTCATCCGCGTTTCGTCTTCGGAAATCCAGTATCTCTCGCGGGCGCAGTGGGGCGACAAGCTGCCGCGCATGGTGCAGTCGAAGCTGGTGGAAGCCTTCGAAAATTCGGGCAAGCTTGGCGGCGTCGGCATACCGGGGCAGGGCCTGGCGATCGACTATCAGGTCGTCACCGATATCCGCTCCTTCGAAATCGATGCCTCGAACGGCAACCAGGCGGTGGTCGAGATTTCAGCCAAGATCCTCAACGACCGCAACGGCGCGGTGCGCGCCCAGAAGGTGTTCCGCGCCACGGCGCCGGCCGGCGGCGGCAATGACGGTTTCGTCAAGGGCCTCGACCGCGCCTTCTCCACGGTTGCTTCCGAAATCGTCACCTGGACGCTGCGCTCAATCTGAGATGGCGTTTCGCGATTGCGGCGCCGACATCAAGGGTTGCTGATTCCGAAAAATATTTGGTCCCATGGGGTTGGGGTCGCCATCGTATTCAATTTCTTCATGAATTTGTGGAACGCATCATGTTAACGCTGTCAGGAGGCATGCTGCATGGTGGTCGCACGCGTATTCGGAAAGTCGTCGTCGGAAGCGATCCAGCGCGATAATGCTCGCTTGGCGGCGCTGCAGCAGCTCGACATTCTCGACACGCCCAGGGACGAAGGCTTTGAGCGGATCGTCCGCCTGATCAAGCAGATATTTTCCATCGACATCGGCATCGTATCCCTGATCGATGGGCACCGGCAATGGTACAAGGCTTGTTCCGGTCTGTCGGCCGACGAGGTGTCGCTTGAGGACACCTTCTGCCGCTGCGTGGTGGACTGTGATGAACCTGTTATCGTGCAGGACGCCACGAAGGATGCTCGCTTTTCAAAACATTCCGCAGTGACGGGAGAGGACCATATCCGCTTCTATGCCGGCGTTCCCCTGCGAACGAAGGCCGGGCACATGATCGGAACGGTATGCGCGATCGACCGGCGCCCAAGATCGTTCAGCAGTAGAGATCTCGACATTCTCACGGAGCTTGCGGGCGCGGCGATGGATCGCATCGAGCTCACGCAGTCGGCCGCCACCGACGGCCTGACGGAGGCGATGACGCGGCGCGCTTTCAAGCAGGAGGCCGATCAGCTCATCTCGCTTGCGCTGCGCCACCATCATGACCTTTCCTGCATCGTCTTCGACATCGACCATTTCAAGCAGGTGAACGACACGCATGGGCATGCCGCGGGAGACGCGGTTCTCAAGGCGGTTGCGGCTATCTGCAAGGCCACACTTCGCGCCGGCGATCTCTTTGGTCGTATCGGAGGCGAGGAATTCGCCGTTCTCCTGCCGCATATCGATCGGGAAGGGGCAGGCGCGGTCGCCGAAAAGCTCAGGGCCGCCATCTGCTCCCAGCCCGTCTCCGGCGATCACGTTTCGCTCACCGTGACGGCCAGCTTGGGAACGTCGGCCCTTTCCATCGTCAGCAAGGATATCGAGACGCTGCTCGCCCAGGCGGATGCCGCGATGTACCGAGCCAAGCACGGTGGGCGGAATCGTTGCGTATCGTGGAGCTCCATCCACGCCGATCATGCCATCGGCGACCGGCGGCGGGTGCTGAAGGCGGGTTCGATCTTGTTCAACGACCGGCGCTCGACCATCGACTGTACCGTCAAATCCATCGGCTCGGAGAGCGCCGGGATTTCAGTGTCCAATACGACAGGCATTCCCCCGGAATTCATTCTCGCCATCAAGGGGGAAGGATTCGAGACGAATTGCAAGGTGATCTCGCAAGATCGGCAAAACCTGGAAGTGGCGTTCCGATAGTCTAACGCGGCAATCTGGAGCGGCAGCCTATTTCGTCGGCTGCGCGTCCGTCATCGTCGCTCCCGGCTGGCTGGCTGCGGTCGCAGTGCCGGTCGTTGACGACGGCAGATAGTTGTCCAGCAGGCCTGCCATCTTGTCGTCGCGCAAGCTTGCGGTCTTTTCGCCCATGACGACGCCGACCACGCGGCGGCCATCCTTGAGAGCCGATGTCACGACATTGTAGCCCGACGCATCGGTGTAGCCGGTCTTGATGCCGTCGACGCCGTCATAGCGATACATGAGATTGTTGTGGCCGCGCAGCTTCATGCCGCGGAACTGGAAGCCGCGCATGGAGAACAGCTTGAATTCTTCGGGGAAGTCCCGCATCAGCGAAACGCCGAGGGTCGCCATATCGCGCGCCGTCGTGACCTGCTCGGGGTCGGGAAGGCCCGAAGGGTTCTTGAAGACCGTATCCTTCATGCCGAGCTGGTGCGCCTTGTCCGTCATCGTCTTTGCGAAGGCCGGCTCGGAGCCGCCGAGCTGTTCGGCGATCGCCACGGCGGCATCATTGGCCGACAGCACGACGATTGCTTCGACCGCTTCACGCAGCGTCACCTTGCGGCCGGCGCCGACGGCAAGCTTGAAAGGCTCCTTGCTCTCGGCATTTTCCGACATGGTGAGCTTCTGATCCCAGCTGAGGCGCCCGTCATGTAGGGCCTCGAAAGCGAGATAGAGCGTCATCATCTTGGTCAGCGACGCCGGATAGTTCAGCTCATCCTGATTGGAGGCTTCGAGGACCTGCCCTGAATGCACATCGACGACGAAGCTTGCCTGACCGGCCTCAGCCAGGGTGAAAGTGCCCATCAGCATGGCGGAGGAGAGCGCGGTGGCGAAAAACCGGGATGTCGTCTTGGTCATCAATGTTGCTGTCTCTGTCGTTTGGTCAAAGGAGCCCAGTGATCGAACGAGCCGTTCACCTGATCGTAGCGCATTGAAAAAGTTTGTGACGGAATGAAGGACAGAGGGCAATAAAAAAGGGTCATCCACAGCTGACGCTTTTGTCCCACCGCGTTGGGTCAAGATTATAGAGTGTTGGCGTAAAGGGAGAGAGGACAAGCGATAAACGAACGAAAGCCGCTCAAACGGCGGCTTTCTGTCCTGTTCGGTCGAATAGATCGACGGTTACGAGCAGGCTCAGCTGAGCCTGCCTGCGGCGTGGGCGAGCATCGTGTAGACCTTGCCCGTGTCCGAGGTCAGGTAGGACTGCGAGACGGTCTGGTTCGGGTCGGTGCGGGCGACGTCGGCGAGCAGTTTTTCGAAATCACCGATGTAGCGGTCGACGGCGGTGCGGAATTCCGGTTCGCGGTCGTATTTGCGCTTGATTTCGTCGAAGGTCTGCTGGCCCTTCAGCGTGTAGAGGCGGCGGGTGAAGACGTCGCGCTCGCCACGCTGGTAACGCCGCCAGAGATCGACCGAGGCGTCGTGATCGATGGCGCGGGCGATATCGACCGAGAGCGAATTCAGCGATTCCACGACATGGCGCGGATTGCGGATGTCACTGCTGCGGGCGGTCGGTGCTGCCGCTTCGGCCTGGCGGGCAGGGGCGCGGGCGGGCGCCTCCTCGGCGGGTTCCTCACGCGAGGCGCCGCGCAGGAGATCGCTGATCCAGCCGCCGCTTTCGCTTTCCGGACGGGCCGGTTCCTGGCGGGCTGGTTCCTGGCGAGCCGGCGCCGGCTGCTGGGCGGCGCGCTGGGGAGCGGCAGCGGGTGCGGATGGCGCGATCGTTCCACGCAGGCCGGTTGCCTCGATCGGCGGACGGGCTGCCGGCTGTTGCGGCTGGGCCACGGCCGGTTGAGCCGGGCGCGGAGCCGGCTGCGCCTGGGCGAGCGTGCGGGCGACGGGCTCGGAGATCTCCAACCGCTGGCTGGTGCGGCCGACGAGCTGGGAGATATCCTGCAGCGCCTTGATCTGCTCGGCGACGGCCCGGCGCATGGCCGAGGCGCTTTCCTTGGCTTCCTCGGGAAGGTCGAAGGCGCCGCGCTTCAGTTCGGCGCGGGTGGCGTCGAGCTCATTGCGGATATCGGCTGCCGAGCGGCGAATGTCGTCGGTGGCGCCGGAGAAACGGCCGACCGCATCGTCGATCGCTTCACGCAGCGATTCCCGCATGTGCTGGGCAGCACCGTCGGAGGCGCGGCCTGCCTCGCCGAGCATGCGCTCGACTTCCGACAGCGAGGCGGTGAGACCGCCGCGAATGCGGTTGGACAGATCGCCGGAGCGGCGCTCGACATTGGCGAAGGTGCCGTCGATCGTCGTATTGGCTTCGTCGCCGGCGCGGGTGATCGCCTCGCGCATCGTCTCGGCGGCCTCCTGGGCGCGCTTCTCGGTTTCGGTGAGAATACGGCCGATATCGGCGAAGGAGGACTGCACGCCCTGGCGAAGATTGCCGGTGACCTGGCTGGAGCGCTGCTCCGCCCGCTCGAACACGGTCTCGATCATGCCGCCGAGGCCGCGCATGGTCTTCTCGATCTCGCCGGAGCGCTGAACGAGGCCGACGGAGAGCGCCTGCAGCGCGCTTTCGCGCTCTTCGAGCGTCGAAGCGAGGTTGGACTGGGCGGCGCCGAGAAGATGCGAGGCCTGGGTCAGAACCTTGGAGTGCTCGTCGAAGCGGCCGATGATGCTGCCGACCTGCGCCAGCGTCTGGCCCGAAATGTCGGACAGGCGATCGACCTTGCCTTCGAGAAGCCTGGTCGAGGCGGAAACCATCTCGGCGGCCTTGGTGGCGGAGTCGGCAAAGCGTGTGGTGGTATCGCCGAGGCGGCCGTCGACGCTCGTCAGCTGTTCGGCGGCGCGGTTCATCATCATCGCCATCGCCGCGCTGCTTTCCGACATGCGCTCGACGAGGCCGTTGACGTTGGCGACCAGGCTGTTCTCGATCGCGCTGACGGCATTGGCGACGTTTTCGGTGCGGGCGGCAACGGCGCTGGCGAGCGCTTCGTTTTCGGCACGCAGACGGTCGGCGCTGAGGTTGGCGGCCGCGGTGATGCGGGCGGCGGCCTGCTCGCCGGCATCGGTGTAGCGGTCGATGATCGGGCGGGCGGTCTCGTCGAGGATGCGCGTCAGTTCGACCGAGCGGCCTGACAGCATCGAGTTGAGGTCGCGGCTGCGTTCTTCAAGCGTCGTGCGGATCGAATTGCCGCGCGCTTCGAGCGCCCGATCGATGTCCGAGAGCGTCGTATCGATCTCGCGGACACGCTCTTCGAGATTGGAGCGGATGGCGCTGCTGCGTGCCTCGAGGGCGCGCTCGACATCCGCCATGGTGGTGGAAATCTCGCTGCCGGCGCCCGACAGCGTCGAGCGGATGGCATCGCCGCGCGCTTCAAGCGACTGGCCGGCATCCGACAGAGCCTTGGAGATCGCATTGACCTGGGTGCCGACGATGGTCTCGGCCTCGGCCACCTTGTTGACGATGGCGTTGCCGGCTTCCGAGAAGGTCTGGGCGACGGCGGCGGCCTGGCTTGCCAGCCGGCTCTGGGCCTCGGCGACGCGGGTGACGATCTGCGACGAGCGCTCGTCCATGGTGCGGGTGAATTCGTCGCTCTTGGTGTTGAGATCCTCGGCGAATTGCTGGCCTGTCCTGCCGAGCAGTTCGGTGGTTCTCGTCGCTTCGCCTTCCATGCCCTGGGCCGCATCGGCAACCGCGCTGCGCAGCGTCGAGGCGAGACCGGCGGCCTTGCCTTCGATGGTGCGGTTGACGGCGTCGAGGCCGACGGTCAAGGCGCGGTCCATGGTGGAGAGGCGTTCCTCGATGCGTTCATTGCCGCGATCGAGGGTTTCGCCGAGGCTCGCCGTGCGGCCGTCGATGGCGCCGGTGAGCATCGAGGTGCGGCTGTCCAGCGTCTCGGCCAGATTGGCGGTACGGCTGTCGATCGCCTGGGTGAGGTTTGCGGTGCTGCCTTCGAGCGTCGCCGAGAAGCGCCGGGTGGCGTCTTCGCTCAGCGCACCGAGACGGGAGATGCCGTCGGAAAGCACGCCGGAGAGCTGGCTGCCGACCGTTTCCACCTTTTCGGCAACGCCGCCGACGCCGTCGCGGATGCGGGTCTCGATCGCCGCAAGGCCGGCTTCCACCCGCGATCCCGTTTCTTCGAAACGGCCGGTCAAGCTTTCCACGGATTGGTCGAGATGCGAGGAGAAATTCTGGGCGGAGGTCGAAATCGCGCTTGCGGCTTCCTGGAAGCGACCGGCGATCTGGCCGGCGCCGGCATGCATGCGCTCTTCCAATGTCTGGGCGCTGGCATCGATCGCCTGGCGGATCGAAGCTTCGCGCTCCTCCAGCGACATTTCGAGCATGCTGACGCTCGTCGCAACCGAGGTGCCGATGCTGGTCGCCTGTTCGGTCAGCGTATCGCTGATCAGCGCATGGGCCTGGTTCAGCGTCAGGTCGATGGCGTTGGCGCGATCGTCGAGCGTAGTGCGGATACGGTCATGGGCGGAGGCAAGCCCGCCTTCGATACGCGCCGCGGCCTCGTCTGCAAGGCCCCCGAGCCGCGCATGGGCATCGGCCAGGCGGCCTTCGATACGGCCGGTCAGGCCGCCGACGATATCCTCGAAGCGTGCACCGCCGGCATCGAGGACGCCGGAGAGAGCCGCACTGTGCCCGGAAAGAGCATTTTCAAGCCGTTGCTGATTGTCGGTATAGGCGGCGTGGATCGCGTCGGTCTTGTCGGCGAAGGCGCCGGCAACACGGGCCTCGGCATTGGCGACGGCTTCCATCATGGCGTTGCTGCGGGCTTCCAGCGCGCTGTCGAAGCGGCTCTGGTTGTCGTCGAGCGAAATGGCGAGCGCCATGGTCTTTTCATCGAGCGAATCGGTGAGGCGGTCATGGCTGGCGGTGACAGTGTTGATGATCGCGGCGGTGCGATGACCCAGGGCCTCCTCGAGGCGAGCCTGGCCGTCGTTCAAGGAAGCGGCGAGGGCGGCTGCCTTCTGGTCGAGCACACCGTTCAGCTGTTCATGCGTGCCGGAGACGGCATTGGTGATCGCATCGGCGCCTGATGTCAGGGTTTCTTCGAGACGGCTCTGGCTCTCGTTCAGGGAGATGGCAAGCGCCATCGCCCGGTCGTCGAAGGTCTCGGTCAGGCGGTCGTGGGTGCTGGAGATCGCGCTGAGGAAGGATTCCGAGCGGGTTTCCAGCGTATCCTGCAGACGGCTCTGGCCTTCGTTGAGCGAGGCGGCAATTGCCGATGCCTTCTCGTCGAGCGTTTCGGAGAGGCGCTCATGCGTGCCGGAGACGGCCTTGAGGAAGGCTTCGGAGCGGGCTTCCAGCGTGTCTTCGATCCGGGACTGGCTCTCGTTGAGAGAGATTGCGAGCGTCATCGCCTTCTCGTCGAGCGTCTCGGACAGGCGCTCATGGGTGCCGGATACCGCATGCAGCAGCGCCGCCGACCGGGTCTCCAGCGTATCTTCGATGCGTGCCTGGGTCTCGGACAATGAGATGGCAAGCGCCATCGCCTTTTCATCAAGGGTCTCGGAGAGACGGTCATGGGTACCGGAGACGGCATGCAACAAGGCTGCGGAGCGGGCCTCGAGCGTATCTTCGATGCGTGCCTGGGTCTCGTTCAGCGAGGTGGCGAAGGCCGCCGCCTTGCCTTCCAGCGTCTCGGCAAAGAGGTCATGGGTGCCGGAGACGGCGTTCAGCAGGGCTGCGGAACCGGTTTGGAGCGTATCCTCGATGCGGGCATGGCTCTCGTTCAAGGAAATGGCAAGCGCCATCGCCTTTTCATCGAGCGTTTCGGCAAGCCGGTCGGTCGTGCCGGACACGCTGTTCAGCAATGCTTCGGCGCGCGTTCCGAGCGCATCCTCGATGCGCGCATGGCGCTCGTCGAGCGAGGTCGTCAGGGCCGCCGCCTTCGTATCCAGCGTTTCCGACAGGCGATCATGTGTGCCCGTGACCGCGTTCAGGAAGGCCGTGGAGCGGGTTTCCAGCGTGTCTTCGATGCGGCTCTGGCTTTCGTTCAAGGAAATGGCGAGCGCCATCGCCTTTTCATCAAGCGTCTCGGAAAGGCGGTCATGGGTGCCGGACACGGCACTGAGCAGCGCCTCGGAGCGGGTTTCGAGCGTATCCTCGATGCGGGCCTGGCTCTCGTTCAAGGAAATGGCAAGTGCCATCGCCTTTTCGTCAAGCGTTTCGGCAAGACGGTCATGGGTGCCTGAGACCGCATTGATGATGGCGTCGGAGCGGCTGGTCAGCGCTTCCTCGAAACGGCCGTGATGGGTGGTCAGTGCATCGACAAGCGCGTCGCCGCGCTCCGCCATGACGCTGTCGATACGCTCGTGGGCCGTGCCGAGCGCTTCGCGGATTTCTGCGGCGCGCGCGGCCAGGACGCCGGTCAGCTCCTCGGCGCGGCCACCGAAGGCCGTCGTGACCTGCTCGGTGCCGGCGGCAACGGCGGTCGTGAGATCGGTGGTGGTGGTGCGCAACGTGTCGCGGAATTCGGCCGAGCGGGCCTGAAGATTGTTCTGCAGGTCGGAGGTACCAGATGCAAGCGCCAGCGCGATGTCCGAAGTGGCGCTCTGCAGCGCCGAGGTCAGTTCGCCGGTGCGGCTGGCGAGTGCGGTGGTGATTTCGTCCGTCCGGGTGCCGAGCGCGCTTTCCAGCACTTCATGGCCGGTGGCGAGCGCAGTGGCGAGCGCCAGCGACTGGTCGGTAATCGAGGAGCCGATCCGCTCGATGCTGGAGCTCAGGATGCCCTCGATCGAATCCGAACCGCCGGTCAGCGTCTCGTTGATGCGGGCAAGGCTCTCCATCAGCTTGGTGTCGAGCGAGCCGGTGCGCTTGTCGAAAGCGCTGGTGAATTCGGCCACGCGCTCGTCGAAGGCGGTCGACAGCTGGGCGACGGTCGTCTGCAGCCGCTCCTCGAAGAAGCCGGAGCGGACGTCGAGATCCATGACGGCATCGTCGGCGGTGCTCTGCAGGCTCTGGCGGAAGCTTGCACCCTTTTCGTCGAGCGCGCTGTTCAGCTTCGACAGGACGTCGTCGAGCGTGCCGCTGATGGTGCGTTCGCCCGAGGTCAGGCTCTCATTGATCTCGCGGGTGCGGGCGATCAGGATCTCGTTCAGCTGATGCGTGCGCTCGTTCAGCGCCGCGTTCAGCTTCTCGGTGCTGCTGTCCATGGTCGAGGCGCGCGTCTCGAACTGGCTGAGCAGCCTTTCGCCATGTTCATTGAGATTGACCGAAAGCGCTTCGAGGCGGTCGTCAAATTCGGTGGCGAGCGCAAAACCGGACGCGTTCAGTGTCTGAAGCAGGCTGTCGGTCTTGGCGGCGAGCAGGCTGCCCATCGATTGCAGCGCGGCGTCCGATTTTTCGAGGATCGTCGCGGCGCGCGTGTCGATGAGCGAAGCGAAGGCTTCGCCCGACGTGGCGAGACGCACGGCGATCTCTTCGGTCGCCAGCGACAGCTCCTCCTTCAGCTGGTCGTGGACGCTGCCGATCGAGGTGCGGATGCGGTCGGCATGGTTGACGATCGCTTCGCGCTCGGAGCCGAGTTCGTGGACGAGGCCGCGCACACGCAGTTCGTTGTCGGCGTAGGAGCGTTCGAGCGCGTTGACCTCGGAATGGACGAGCGTTTCCAGCTCGGAGGCGCGCGCGATGGTGCGCTCGATGCCCTCGTTCATCGCGGAGACTTCGCGGCGCACGGCCTGGCCGACGGTCATGATGCGCTCGGAGGCAATGGTTTCCGGCTCTGCGAGGCGCAATGCCACCTCCGCCATGGAGCGGGCGGCGTTGCGCATGTCCTGGGCGCGGGAGATCATGATGGCAAAGGCATAGAACATCATCACCGGAATGATGATGCCGACGAGGCCGGCGATGACGCTGGGTAGGGCGACGAGATCGGCGATCGAACGGATCTGCCAGATCTGCGGCGCATAAAGCAGCGACATCAGACCGAGGCCGCCCATGACCCAAAGGGCGGAGAAGAGCGTGGCGGTGCGCACGGCCGAGCGGCTGGAGGCGCCGTCGAAGGATTTCAGGATGGAGGCTGGCGTGTTGCGGCTGGCGTCATTGGCCGGGGCAAAGGCCGAAGCCCTGGAAGCCTGCTCGCCGGCGCCACCGCGCCGGTTGCGGCGCTGAGCTTCTTCCTGGGCCTGCTGGTTACGCGCATTGGATGGTTCAGACACATTAGCCTCCGGGGCCTGGGGCGCGCTGCCGCGGCGAGACGGCACGTTTTCCTTGCCGAAATCGATCTGAAGCGCCTCGTCCAATGCCTTGAACGCCTTGTCCTCGATCGACTCATTATATTTGTTGTTCGCCATTCGGTTATGCCTCGTTACTGTCAGCCAGTCCGGCACCGCATCCCGGGGTTCCGCCTTACCCGGATAACGACTTCGCCGTTCCAGCCTTCCATCCCAACCGCGGACGGATAAGCATGTCATTTCAGAGTAGATAGCCGCTTTTTCAAACGGAAGGTATCAAAACACTACCATTATCCACTCGCTCGGCAAAGGCGCGTACCATAAACCCGCTCTACCAGTATCGTAGTGACACATCTGGGCTCTTGACACAATTAATGAAGGCTTGAGATTCACGGCTCGTTAACCCGTTGTTAACATCTTTGAATCCCGCGCCTCGCTTAAAAACCAATAATTTAGGGATGTTTAACGCACGTTAACCATATGGCGAGATTTCCGCCCTCAATGTGCCGGAATTTAACGTGATGGCCACCCTCCTGACGCAGAACTGTAGCAACTGCGGACGATACGAGACGGGAGAATTGGCAAATGGCAGCCCAGATGGCAGCATTGAACATCGTATTCGAGGCGCCGGACAATGCGAAGGGACCCTGTCCCTCGAAGGTCCGGCCGATCGACCTGGTCCATCTCGCCAAGCAGACGATGGGCGACAAGACGCTGGAAATCGAAGTCCTTCAGATGTTTGCGCGCCAGGCGCGCGCCTGCCTTCAAGATATAGCAAGCGGTGAAACAAGCCGCGCGGGCGCTGCGGCTCACCGGCTCAAAGGGGCGGCAAGCTCCGTCGGCGCGTTCCGCGTGTCGCAGACGGCGGAAGCCGTCGAGGAAGCAGGCTGCGATGCCGGAGCGATGGCAGCGCTCGGCGCTGCCGTCGTCGACGCCGAGAATTTCATCCTGAAGCTCTGCCGCGGCTGAGCTGTCTCCAGCCATCGTCCGAACGAGGCCCGTTGTTTCATTGCGAAACCACGGGTCTTTTTGCGACGTCCCTCATGACGCTATGAAGACGGCGGGCGAGGGCTCGATCTGCGAGGCTATGGCCAGTTTCCGAATGTTGACTGACGCGTCGAATTGTCGGAAGAAAATCCGCCCATCCATTAGAAGACCGGAAATAGTCCTGATGCCCAAACTTACCATCGTCGCCTTCGACGGCACGCGCTTCGACCTCGACGTCGACCAAGGCTCCACCGTCATGGAGAATGCCGTGCGCAATTCGGTGCCCGGCATCGAGGCGGAATGCGGCGGCGCCTGCGCCTGCGCGACCTGTCATGTCTATGTCGACGAGGAATGGACCGAGAAGGTCGGTCAGCCGGAAGCGATGGAAGAAGACATGCTCGACTTCGCCTTCGACGTCCGCCCGACCTCGCGGCTGTCCTGTCAGATCAGGATGAAGGCCGCCTATGACGGGCTCGTTGTGCACGTGCCGGAACGCCAAGCCTAAACACATCCGCCCGAAAATCGGAATCGGTTTTCGGAAAGCGCGATGCGAGGACTGGAAGAGTTAGAGCGTCCTTGGCGTCCGAAAGGACGCCCGGCGCTCCAAGCGCGCCTGCGTTTCAGCAACCGTCGCCGTCAGATCTTCGTATGGCAAAAAAAGACGCCTCGCGCGCTGGTGCGAGCGAGGCGAGGCGGGCGCATTACCAACGGATGAGGGAGGAACATCCGCGGCTTCGGAACGCGCCAGGAGAACCCAGCGATGAAAGTGCAGATGCCGTACCTGAACTTTCGAATGTGTTCATATTAACGCGTTCCGGTTGAGTCTGCCAGGATGAAAAATGACCATTAAAACGCTGGGGAGGGGGCAAGTTTCGCACAGGTTTCGTTGCGCGGCTAAGTTTTTCCGCTCGCAGACAAGTTGAGAAAGCCTTATTTTGCGCCGGCTCGACCGTTGATTCGATTGTTCAGCAATCTCAGCATGCGCTTCTGGAAATTGACCGCCTCTACCCGGTCGAATTGCGCCTGCTGCCGGTCGTGCTCCTCTATACCGCGAGCTGATTCGTTGGAAACGAGTTCCTGCATGGCCTCGCAACTGCGCTGGACCGGCAGTGCGCGGATGGCGCGCTCCATGGCGCGGGCCTGGTTGCGGGCGATCTCGGCATGGCGCTCCTCGTGGCGCTTGATATCGCTCGACAGGGCATCCCAGATCATCGAGAGCTCCTTGCTGGCGCCCTTGCGGCTGCTCCAGCGCGGCAGGATGATCTGGGTATGGACGGTGACCTTGACGTTGCCGACGCGGCAGCGGCCGTCATCCTGGATATAGGTGGCTTCGCCGCCGAAGCGGATCTTCGTGGCGCCTGGATGGCGCGCCGAGGAGCCGCTCGCCGTCGGGCCGCGCCGGCTGAGTTCGCGGTCGAGCTCATCCGCCGTTTTGCCGCGAATGTCGAAATAGGAATAGCTTTTCGATGCAATCACTTCGGCTGCCGCTGGGCCGCAGAGGCAAAGAGCAATGGAAAAGGCGACAGGAAGAACCATATTACGCACTGCAAGCGGCATTCTGAACGCAACCCGTGTTGAAATCGGCTGGAGCTTGGGGCATAGCCACCACAAGCGCAATATCGGATGACGGTTTTTTCGTCATCAATGGGATAAGTCTGGTGACAGGGCTCGAAGGCAGTTTATGGCGCGTCGCCCACGGCCGGGAGATCGAACTCGGCCGTCGTTCGGCGATCATGGCGATCATCAACGTGACGCCGGACTCCTTTTCCGATGGTGGGCGCTTCCAAAGCGTGGATGCGGTCGTTGCTCATGCGTTACAGGCAGTCAGCGACGGCGCTGCCATCATCGACATCGGCGGCGAATCGACCAGGCCGGGTGCGGCAACCATAAGCCCTTCCGAGGAGCAGGCGCGCGTGCTGCCCGTCATCGAGGCCTTGCGCGGGCGCACCGAGGCGCTGATATCAATCGATACCTATCGCGCCGAGACGGCGCGGCTTGCGGTCAGCGCCGGCGCTCATATCGTCAATGATGTCTTCGGGCTGCAGAAGGAGCCCGATATTGCCGATATCGCCGCAGCGACCGGGGCCGGGCTCTGCATCATGCATACCGGCCGCGACAGGGCGAAGCTTCCCGACGTGATCGCCGACCAGATGCATTTCCTCAAAGCATCGCTTGCGATTGCCGCGGCAGCGGGCGTCAGCAGCGACCGTATCGTGCTCGATCCGGGTTTCGGCTTCGCCAAGGAGACGGCAGAGGAGAACCTGGAGCTGATGGCGCGGTTTTCCGAGCTTTCCCGTTTCGGCCTGCCGCTGCTCGCCGGCACCTCGCGCAAGCGGTTTCTCGGCGCCGTGACCGGGCGGGAGGCGCCGGACCGGGACGCGGCGACGGCTGCATCCAGCGCGTTGCTGCGGCTTCAGGGGGCTGCGGTTTTCCGCGTGCACAATGTCGCAATCAACAGGGATGCGCTCGATATCGCTGATGCTATGCTCAATGCCCGCCAGGATTTCGAGAGGACGCGGCCGACATGACCACCTACACGATCACGCTGCAGAACTGCGCCTTCTTCGCGCGCCATGGCGTGCATGACGAGGAGGAATTCCTCGGCCAGCGCTTCTTCGTCGATGCGGAGCTCGATGTCGTCGGCGGCGAGGCGCTGGAAAGCGATTCGATCGACGACACCGTCAATTACGGCATCGCCTTCACGGTGATCGAGGAGATCGTCACGGGCAAACGCCGCTACCTGATCGAGGCCTTGGCGCTCGATATCGCAAAGGGGCTCTGTCAGAAATTTCCGCAGGTGCGGCGGGCGAAGATCACGGTGCGCAAGCCGAATGCGCCGGTGCCCGGCGTACTCGATTTCGTGCAGGTGAGCGTTGAGCACTTTGCCTGAGGCCGCATGGCAATCGGCCACCCTCGGCCTCGGCGGCAATATCGGCGATCCGGTCAAGGCGATGGCCGCTGCGCTGCAAAGCCTGGACCGGCGAGATGACTGCCGTGTCGCCGCCGTCTCGCGGCTTTATCGCACGCCGCCCTGGGGCAAGACGGACCAATCCTTCTTCTTCAATGCCTGCGCTGCCGTCGAGACTTTGCTTCCACCGGAGGCTTTGCTCGATGTCTGCCTGTCGATCGAGCGCGAGATGAAACGCGAGCGCGTCGAGCGCTGGGGGCCTCGCACGCTCGATATCGACGTGCTGACCTATGGTGACGTCGTTCAGGACGCGCCGCGGCTGGAACTGCCGCATCCGCGTATGACCGAGCGCGGTTTCGTGCTGATGCCGCTGGCCGATATCGCGCCCGACCTTCTGGTCAAGGGCAGGGCAATCGGCGACTGGCTTGATGAGGCCGACGTGGCCGGCATCGAGACTGCCGATGGCAGCCGCGACTGGTGGCGGAAAGCCTGAAACGGAAAACGGCGGGAAAACCCGCCGCTTCAGGACGATCCTGCAATCCCGTTTTACTGAATGGAGCCGACGGCGATTTCGTCGACCTGGCGGGTCAATGTCAGGCCGATGACCGGGATCATCTGGCTTTCGACCTTGACCGAGACGGTGATGTTCATCGTCTTGTCGTCACGCACGCGGGCGATCATCGCGCCGTTCAGCTTGGCGCGGTTGATGCCGACGACGACGGTATCCTCGGTCACGGCGCCGGAGACGACGTCGAGGCCCTTGCCGGCAGCGCCGTCGAGGAACTTGCCCTTGTAGGTGGAGCCGGACTGCGAGATGACGGCGGTCATCGGCTGCTTGAAGACGCCGACGCGGCAGGTGCCGTCAAGCTTGATGCCGGTGCTGCTGTCGTCGGTCGGTTCGCCGGTCAGGTTGCAGGTGAATTTCGTACCCTTGTACTTGCCGGCGACGATCTCGCCCGGGCCTTTCCAGGAGCCGGTGACGGATTCGAAGAAAGCCTTGTCACGGGTCGCAGCCGTGGCTGCCGGAGCGACATCTGCGACAGGAGACAATGCCGCGGCGGCCAGGCCGCAAACGAAGAGAAACTTGCGCGAATACATGGATTTTCCTTGGCAAACACCACTCACGAATTGAGTGTAAGTTTTGCCGAATAATGGTTAATCCTTCCTTTCCATCATGGCGGAATGCGAGGAAATGCCGAGGCTGGGAGCCGCCCGGATTTTAGATTTTTATCGCTAATGCATTGGATTTACTTAAATTTATCCAACCTTACCTTGGGGATGGCAAAAGCTGCAGAACTGTTCCGGTGTTCAAGGAGTGTTGCCGCGCGGTGACATCGAAGGCGTGAGATCGCCGATGAAATCTCCGATTCCCGGCCTTTTCAATGCGCGAAAGGCGAGCGGGCGGCAGAGATCCATGGCCGCGATTCCGATGCGGGCGGTCATCAGACCATTGATGACGCCTTCGCCGAGTCGGGCCGAGAGCTTGGAAGCCAAGCCATGGCCGAGCACCTGCTGGACGAGGCTGTCGCCAACGGCGATCGAACCAGTAACTGCAAGGTGAGCCAGCACATCGCGCAGCAGGCGGAACATGCCGAGCGTGCCGGGACGGCCGCCATAGAGTTCGGCCATGGCGCGGATGAGGCGGACGGCCTCATAGAGCACATAGAGCAGATCGACGACGGCGCGCGGACTGACGGCGGTGACGATCGAAACGCGCTTGGAAGCGTTGACGATGAGCGCCCGGGCCTTGCGATCGAGGGGAGCGAGCAGTTCGCGTTCGGCGAGCGTAATCAGATGCGGGGAATCGATGACTTCGCCCTCGGTCGCCTTCAGCGTCGCGCGGCCCTTCGATGTCTCGGGATTGGCCGAAAGGAGAGTGCAGAGACGCCCGACGACGGCGCGCGCCTTTGCCGGCCTGGTTTCGAGGATGGCGGCCTCTGCTTCGGCCTTGATGGTCTGGACGGCGGCAAGCCGCATCATGCCCGCGGTCTCGCGGATGACGAGGGCGAGCACGGCGAGGATACCGATTGCCAGCACGCCAAGAGCGACATAACCCAGCCAATCGGCGCGGGTGAAGAGATCGCGGATCAGCCGATCGGTCCAGAGGCCGATGCCGAGCGACAGCAGGATGCCGAAGGCCCCGGCGGCGATCTTGCCGAAGGAGGTTCGCCTCTTCAGCGGCGTTGCGACCGGCACCGCGCTCAGATCCTTGTCGGGATTGAGGAAGGGATCGTCCTCATCCGCCGTGACGACGATGTTCTCGGAGAAGCTTTCCGGCTTGCGCCGCGCCTGTTGCCCCCGGCCATTTTCGCGCGGTTCCGCAGTCTCTTCCTCATAGGTGAAGGCGGCGGGGGGGCGGCGTGTCGGATCGGATGGGGGCTTGCTCATGCGAGACGGTCTCCGAACAGGAACTGCATGGCGCGGTCGAGGCGGATATGCGGCACCGACAGCTTGATGCCGCCGCCGGTTTCTTCGAGATGCGGCGGGCGGAACCTGACGACATTGACGTCGGGCAGTGGCTCAACGGTCTTGCCCGAAGCAATGCGGTCAAACAGGTTTTCCGGATCTTCCGGCAGGTCGCCGGGGAAGATCGCGGTCTTTTTCTGGCCATCGAAGCGCTCGCCGGCGATGGTTTCGCCCTCCATCGGCGTGCCGACGATCACAGGCAGCTCATGACCGTCACGCTTGACCGTGGCCTCGCGGGTGGCGCGCACGGAGGCGAGCGCCATCACATCGATGCCCGCACCCGCCATGCCGATGCGGGCGATGGCGCGATCGACGAGGCGGCGGGTCAGCGCATCGAGCCGGTCGTGGCTCTCATGATGGAGATGATCGGCCTTGGTGGCGGCGACCAGCACGCGGTCGATGCGGCGGCCGAGCAGCGAAGAGAGCAGCGAATTGGTGCCGGGGCGGAAACAGGCGAGCACATCGGTCAGCGCGCGCTCCAGATCCTGCACGGCCTCGGGACCGCGGTTCATCGCCTGCAGCGCATCGACCAGCACGATCTGACGGTCGAGCCGGGCGAAATGCTCGCGGAAGAAGGGTTTGACGACGACCGACTTATAGGCCTCGTAGCGCCGCTCCATCATCGCCCAGAGCGAACCGCGGCCAGGATGTCGGCTCGCCGGCAAGGCCAGGGGCGCAAAAGTCAG
Organism: Rhizobium sp. R635; assembly: GCF_002211285.1. Taxonomy (GTDB): domain Bacteria; phylum Pseudomonadota; class Alphaproteobacteria; order Rhizobiales; family Rhizobiaceae; genus Rhizobium. The sequence goes on from NZ_LOKX01000003.1 coordinate 165,627, forward strand.
CGCCGGCGAACCGTCTAGATCGCCGGGCAGAAGCAGGCGGCCGGGCGGCAGGGTGGAAAGCGAGCGCTCGTCGGCCTTGCAGGCCTTGAGATAACAGGCAAAGGCGGTGGCGAGATCGCGGGCGACCATCTCGTCGGCATCGGCATGGATATTGGCGGCGCGCGTGAGCTCCAGCCAGCCGCGCGACAGCTCGGAACGGACGCCGGTTTCGGCAAGCGCGATCGTCTCCTCGCTGAAGGTGCGGTAATCCTTGCCGAGCAGCGGCAGGTCGAGCAGCCATTCGCCGGGATAATCGACGATATCGATCGATAGGCGGCCGGGCGAGAACAGGCGGTTCCAGCCGCTGGCGCTTTGATAATCCAGCGTGACGCGCAGCTCGGAGATGGCGCGGGTCGAATCCGGCCAGATGCGGTCCTTCACCAGTGCGCGGATATGGTCCTCGTATTGAAAACGCGGCACGGCATCGTCCGGCTGCGGTTCCAGCCGCACCGCCGAGACGCGGCCGGACTGTACCGGCTCGAACAGCGGCAGGCGGCCGCCATGCAAGAGATTATGGACCAGTGACGAGATGAAGACCGTCTTGCCGGAGCGGGAGAGGCCGGTGACGCCGAGCCGCACGGTCGGATTGACGAGGCCGCTTGCCCTGTCGGCAAGATTGTCCAACGCGATGCGGGCGTCGTCGGCGAGGGATGTCAGGCGTGGCGGCAAGGCGCGATTCCGGTTGATAACTGCCGGCAATATAGGAAGGGAGCTCCGCCCGAAAAAGAAGCGGGGCTAGAGCATTTCCGTTTTTCTTCGAATCACGAGAATTCTCTATCTTCTTGTTTTAACGCAATTCCCGGCAAAAGCTTCAGACGACCAGGAAATCGGTCAGGCGCCAGGCGGCCGCCGATACGTCGAAATCGAGAACGGCGAGGCCGGCCGTCGGGAAGCCGCCGGGAAGGGCGCTCACCATGGCTTCGTGGCCGATCAGCGCCTCCAGCGCCTGCTCGATCGTCGGATTGTGGCCGATCAGCATGACGGCTGCCGCATCCTGGGCATCGATGATCTCGATATAGGTGCCGACCGTGGCGTTATAGAGCGCATCGACGTAACGCACGTCGAGCGTGACACCCATCGCGCGGTGGACGGCATCGGCAGTGGCGCGGCAACGCAGAGCCGTCGAACTGATCAGGAGATCGGGGCGAAAACCTTTGTCGGCGGCCTTATCGGCGATGATCTCGGCATCGCCATAGCCCTTCTCATTCAGCGGCCGGTCGAAATCGCGCTGTCCGGGTTCGGCCCAGGCCGCCTCGGCATGACGCAGGAAATAGATGCGGTTAGGCGGAGGCAGGGGTACGGTCATGGGCAAATCCAGGATCGAGCAAGTCTTTTCACTAACGGCTGCGATCAGCCGCCGTCAACCGCCAGGCGTGCAAAGGCTGCCCAAAACCTGGCCGACAACACGGCGTTTTGAAGGCGAAGCAAAAAACGGCCGCCGGAATAATGATGATAAAATAGACCGTTAGCCGGAAAATGTAACAGATTTAAAAATCTGTTTACCTGTCGTATTTGGCTTGAATCGCGGCCAGCGCTTGGGATATACAGCCCGCCATGAGATGTTCTTCAGGAGAATCGCGTTGAGTGAGAAGATCGATCTTAGCAATTACGTTCCCTCGGAAGAGGAAGAGTTCATGAACGTAAACCAGCGTGCCTACTTCAGGGCTAAGCTGGTAGCCTGGAAAAATGATATCCTTAGAGAAGCGCGCGAGACACTCGACCACCTGGCCGAGGAAAGCGCAAACCATCCCGATCTCGCCGACCGTGCGTCATCGGAAACAGACCGGGCGATCGAACTTCGCGCCCGCGACCGGCAGAGAAAGCTGATCTCCAAGATCGACGCCGCGCTGCAGCGCATCGAGGACGGCACCTACGGCTACTGCGAGGAAACCGGCGAGCCGATCGGCCTCAAGCGTCTCGACGCCCGCCCGATCGCGACGCTGTCGATCGAGGCGCAGGAGCGCCACGAACGTCGCGAAAAAGTCTATCGCGACGAATAGCGATTTTCATGCAGGCATGAAACAGAAGAAGGCGCCGCGACCGATCGCGGCGCCTTTTCGTTAGGCGGGGTCTCCTGTCGCCAAGGGCTTCCAGGATTGTTCGCGGTCCGCCTCCTCGGCGAGGTCGATCCCAATAAGAACCGCATTCCTGATTCGCCGCCGAATGAGGTCCGCATGGCCGGGGTCCGTGCGAAGCATGCCGCTTTCGTGAAGGGCTTGCAGCCGGGAACGGGAAAGCTTCAGTTCGGACGCCAGCAGGCGGTCGAGACGGATGCTGATCGGAAACGGAACCGTCAGTTCGATTTCCAAACGCGTCCACTCCGGAACGTCCTGCTGGATTTTTTTGGTGACTTCGAAGTCGGCGAACTCGTCCACGCGTTGCGATTTGCGTCGCAGTGCTTCGAGATTGAAGGTTTCCGCCCGAATCCAATCCGGATCGTTGGACTGTAACGCGTCAAGGATTGCGGGATCGATGGTGCGGACATTCTGGCGTTCCAGGATCGGCCGGTTCCACGTTCTTTGGCAGGTCAGGCATTTGTAGATGAGCCAGGCATCCAGTTTGCGGCCGTTGGCGTTGAGCCGGATCTTGTCGCTGGATTGGAAGGCTCTGAGGCCTCCGCATCCGCCGCATGCAATCCAAGGCTGAGGTGCTGTTGTCGGAATGATGGTCCATCGGACCCGAAGCGTCTTGCACATATCGCGTTGGTCTTCCTGTCGGAAGTCCACCAGGATGGTGCATGAGAAAGCCCCTGCGGGCGCGGCGTGGCGATGTTCTGGGCGGCTGAAGAGCTGAGGCAGCGGAGCTGCGCATGGCACAAAATAACAATGCCAAACCGGTCTCTCGCCACCACCCGATGAACATGGTCATACCCCGGCAGCGCATCGCTGTCCCGAAGTACAGGTGAAACTGGAGTGAGACCGGTATTTACTTAGGCAAAATGAACCTCGGTGCGCCAACGCTCTTCAACCCGAGGAATAACAAATGATCGGAGCGGATGGGAGTCCCCGCTGCTTTCCGCAATTGAAAGCCGCAGACTTGAGACTTTTATGCAACTTGATGATGCGGGCGGGAGCGCGGGGCGCTTCCCTCACTTGTCGCGGTTGACGCTCATTTCCCCGAAGATGCGGGCGACTTCCTTCTGCAGCTCGGTGTCGGCGCCGGTGATCGGCGCAAGATCGGGGTCACGGCGCGGCAGGTTGCCGGGCTGCGGCGCGGCCTGGCGCGGCGCCTGGTTTGCCGGCGCCGGCACAACGCGTTCGGCCGTCAGGTTGTTCGACATCTCCTCTTCCAGCACGCGCTGGAAATCACGCCGAATCGCCGCTGCCGATTGCGCAGCCGCATCGTCCTCGGCCGTCGCCGTGCGCGCGGCCGCCGGCGTGCTCTGGACAGGCGGGGCGGAGACCTCAGGTTCGATGCGCTGCTGCGGCAGCACGCGCTGGCGGGCAGCATCGAGGATCTCGGCGGCACTGGCCGCGTCCCGGTACGGTGCGGGCTGCGCGGAAGCAGGCGGAGCGGGACGTTCCGGCGGGCGCGGCGAGGGCGGGACGGCGCGCAGCGAATTGTCGCGTTCTGCCGCCAGAGAGGCTATCGCAGGAGATGCTGCGGGCTCAACCGGAAGAGGGCTCGTGGCCACCGGGGACGCGACGACCGGCTGGGCCGGCGGTTCGGGACGAGGGCGCGGTTCCGGCGACACGGGTGCGGAGAACGAGGGCTCGGGGGCCGGTTCGACGCGGGCCGCGACAGGCGGGCGAGCTGCAGGGGCGGGCGGCGTTTCCGGCCGCGCGGCCGGTATCGGACGCTCATCGGCGGGCTGCGGACGGTGGGCGCTTTCCGCCTGTCCGGCCGTCTCGGTCAGGATGCGGCTTTCGATAACGATATCGGTCGGGCCGCCGATCATGATCAGGTGCTCGACATCGTCGCGGCGAACCAGCACCAGCCGGCGGCGGGTATCGACGGCAGCCGCATCCAGCACCTGCAGGCGGGGCTGGCGGTTTTTGCCGCCGCGAACGAAGGGCGAAGGCGCGCGATTGCGGAGCAGCCAGAGCGCGAGGATGAGCAGGAGAAGCGCCAGACCGACGCCACCGGCGGCAAGCAGGAAGCGGCTGCCGTAAGCTCCCACAACATCATCGAACATAGTCACTCACTCCATTTCACATTCGGCACATATTGACGACTTTTCCGTTCCTTAGACAAGGGCCGAAGGTCCTGTCCAGTCACGCGCGAACGCGATTTCGTGTGCGCAGGGTTGCGCGTGCAGGTGTTGCGCTTTTGCGGGCACCTCAGGCGAGCTTCAGGGGCAGATGGCGCTCTTGCCTGTGAATTCAAGCAGTCTTGCCGCCTACCGCTGTTTTTGCCGGCGCGGCAAATTGCTAAGAAGGAAGGAGTGCCTGATTCCTGCTTCGTCTTCGTGCTACGAACCAAGCCGGAAGGGTTTATGTGAGGAATACATGACGAAACCGCGTCAGGCCGACGACTATAACGCACCGCTTGTCGATCGTGGGGGGCGTTCTGGCACGGTTTTGCGCATTCTCCTCCTGGCGATCGTGCTGATCGCGGCCGCCGGCGGCTTCGTCGTTTTCAAGCACTCGCTCGACAATGAGATCGTGCTCGGCGGTCTCGGCGTGCTCGCCATGGTCGGCATCTTCTTCCTGGTATCTTCCGTCATCGGCTTCATCGAGGTGATGCCGCAGCGCCAGTCCGACAGCCTGGCGCGCGCGTTCCTGAACAGCCATCCCGACGGCACGCTGATCACTGACGAAAAAGGCCGGATCATCTATGCCAACGCCGCCTATGGCGCGTTGACGGGCGCACGCAAGGCGACCGAGGTGCAGACGCTGGAAACGCTGCTTTCCCGTCACCGCGAATCCAACGAGGCGCTCTACAGGCTGGTCAACGGCCTGCGCGAGGGAAGGGAAGGCCGCGAGGAATTCCGTCTGCTGCGCGCGGTCGGCCCCGGCGGCAACGGCTCGGGCGCACACTGGTACCGGCTGAAGGCGCGGCTGCTCCAGCCGGAGGAGAACGGCGGCAAGCCGCTGCAGATCTGGCAGATTACCGACATCACCACCGAGCGCGACGATCAGGAGCGTTTCTTCAAGGAGCTGCAGAACGCGATCGACTATCTCGACCATGCGCCGGCCGGATTCTTCTCCGCTGGCAGGAAGGGCGAGATCTTCTATCTGAATGCGACGCTTGCGGAGTGGCTGAGCCTCGACCTCACCAAGTTCGTGCCGGGCTCGATGACGATCGGCGACGTCGTGGCGGGCGAGGGGCTGGCGCTGATCCAGTCGGTGCAGGCCGAACCGGGTTTGAAAAAGACCGTGACGCTCGATCTCGACCTGCGCAAGACCAACGGCCAGAGCCTGCCGGTGCAGATCATCCACAGCGTCACTTCGATGCGCGACGGCGCGCCCGGCGAAAGCCGGACGATCGTGCTGGCGCGCGAAAAGAGCGACGAGAGCGGCCATTCCGCTTCGGCCGCGGCCATGCGCTTCACCCGCTTCTTCAACAACACGCCGATGGCGATCGCCTCGGTCGATGGCGACGGGCGCATCCTGCGCACCAATGCGCCTTTCCTGAAGCTGTTCTCCGGCGTTGTCTCTCGTGACGATCTCGAAAGGCGGCCGCGTCTCGAAACCATCGTGCAGGAGAGCGACCGGCCGCAGCTGGCCGAGGCGCTGGCGGCAGCGAAGGACCGGCAGGGCGACATCGCGCCGCTCGACACCCGCACGCCGACCGATGAGGCGCGCTATTTCCGCTTCTACGTCAACGCGGTCATCGACCAGAGCGACGAAGCGCCTGAGGAAGCGGCGATCGTTTATGCCGTCGAGGTGACCGAGCAGAAGGCGCTGGAAGCGCAGATGGCGCAGACGCAGAAGATGAATGCCGTGGGAACGCTTGCCGGCGGCATCGCGCACGACTTCAACAACGTGCTGACGGCGATCCTGCTTTCCTCCGACCATCTGCTGCTGCAGGCGCGCCCCTCGGATGCGAGCTTCGCCGACCTGATGGAGATCAAGCGCAACGCCAATCGCGCCGCCGTGCTGGTGCGCCAGCTGCTCGCCTTCTCGCGCAAGCAGACGATGCGGCCCTCGGTGCTGAACCTGACCGACGTCGTCGGCGACCTGCGCATGCTGGTCGACCGGCTGCTCTCCGGCACCAATGTCAAACTCGACGTGCAGTATGGCCGTGATCTCTGGCCGGTCAAAACGGACCTTTCGCAATTCGAGCAGGTGCTGATCAACCTCTGCGTCAATGCGCGCGACGCCATGCCGGAGGGCGGCACGCTGACGCTGCGCACCCGCAATCTGACCGCCGCCGACGTTGCCGCCTTCAACTATTCCTATATGCCGGCCGAGGACATGGTGCTGGTCGAGGTCGCCGATAACGGCACGGGCATTGCGCCTGAGATCATGGACAAGATCTTCGAGCCGTTCTTCACCACCAAGGATGTCGGCAAGGGAACCGGTCTCGGCCTCGCCATGGTCTATGGCATTGTCAAGCAATCGGGCGGTTACATCCAGCCGGAATCCGAAGTCGGCAAGGGCACGACCTTCCGTGTCTTCCTGCCGCGCCACATTCCGGAGCCGGCGGTTGCAGCGGAAGCGGGCGCGATAGACGGCGCCATTGCCGGAACGGAAGTGCTGCCGCCGCCCGTATCGTCGCAGCAGCCCGAGGACCTGACCGGCTCGGCCGTCGTTCTTCTCGTCGAGGATGAAGAGGCGGTGCGCCGCGGTGGCAAGCGCATGCTGGAAACACGGGGCTATACCGTGCACGAGGCGGGCTCGGGGGTCGAGGCACTGAGCATCATGGAAGAGCTCGACGGCAAGGTCGACATCGTCGTCTCCGACGTCGTGATGCCCGAAATGGACGGCCCGACGCTGCTGCGCGAGCTGCGCAAGAACTATCCCGACCTGAAATTCATCTTCGTTTCAGGCTATGCCGAGGACGCGTTTGCCCGCAACCTGCCGCCGGATGCGAAATTCGGGTTCTTGCCGAAGCCGTTCTCGCTGAAGCAGCTGGCGGTGGTGGTGAAAGAGACGCTGGATAGTTAGGGCTGCGGCTTGGCGGTTTCAGTAGAGGGTGCGCTGTGTGGTACCCCCTCTGTCCTGCTGGACATCTCCCCCACAAGGGGGGAGATCGACAAGCGGCCTGACCGTCGCACACAGCTACCGCTTTGCCGGGCGACAACGCTTGTTGTTTGGGGAGCCGCGCACCCAGCCGATCTCCCTCCTTGTGGGGGAGATGTCCGGCAGGACAGAGGGGGTGCTACACGGCACTATCTATCTGTATGGCCGGACCAGTTCGCCCGTCAAAAATTACTCGCCCAGCGCCACGGCAATCTCCGCCGCAAGCCGGGCATTGTTCTCCACCAATGCAATATTCGTCTTCAGGCTCTGCCCGTCCGTCAGGTCGAAGATGGTCGAGAGCAGATACGGCGTCACCGCCTTGCCGGTGATTTCGTCGCGCTCGGCGCTATCAAGTGCCCGCTCGATATAGATTTCCATTTCCTCGCGCGCGATCTCGTCGGCTTCGGGCACCGGATTGGCGACGAGCATGCCGCCATCGATGCCGAGCTGATCGCGCACGGTCTGGAAATTGGCGATGGCCGCCGGGCTGTTCAGCGACAGCGGGCTTGGAATGCCCGAGGAGCGCGACCAGAAGGCGGGGAATTCTTCGCTCTCATAGGTGACGACGGGTACGCCGCGGGTTTCCAGCACTTCCAGCGTCTTCGGAATGTCGAGGATCGCCTTGGCGCCGGCGCAGACGACGATGACGCCGGTGCGCGCCAGTTCTTCCAGATCGGCCGATATATCGAAGCTTTCCTCGGCGCCGCGATGCACGCCGCCGATGCCGCCGGTGGCAAAGACGCGGATGCCGGCGCGGGCTGCCGCAATCATCGTCGCCGCGACCGTGGTGGCGCCGGTGCGGCGCTCGGCGATCGCGAAAGCGAGGTCAGCGCGCGACACCTTCATCACATCAGTCGCCTTGGCGAGCTGCTCCAGTTCGGCGGATTCAAGGCCGATATGCAAGGTGCCGTGGATGACGGCGATCGTTGCCGGGACGGCGCCCTGTTCGCGGATGATCGTCTCGACGCTGCGGGCCATCTCGATATTGCCGGGGTAGGGCATGCCGTGGGTGATGATGGTCGATTCCAGCGCCACCAGCGGCGCGCCGCGCTGCTTGGCGCTGGCGACTTCCTTCGAATAGGCGATCGGCAGAAGAGGAGAGATGGGCTTGGTCATGATCTTTTCCTGTGATCGGCAGAGCATGATACCGAAAAGCCGGGCGGGTTTCGAACGGCGTCATGCTCAACTCTTTAATTCAGCCGCTTCAATGCAGAATTCTGGCCTCGGGAACAAGGGCAAGCGCCTCATTCAGGAGAACCGGCGTCAGATTTTCATTGACGGCGTGCCGCGACTGCACGGTCAGCACTGCTGCTGCCGCGCCGTGGCGAACAGCCTCCGCGAGCGGCAAGCCTGACATCAAGGCGGCGAGTGTGCCGGCGGCAAGGGAATCTCCGGCGCCCGTGACGTCGGCGACGGTCTCGGCGATCGGCGGCTGCAGCGTCACGGCGCGGCCCTCACAAATCGCAACCAGCTCGCGCCGGCCGCGGGTGACGACGGCGTTTCGGATGCCGATTTCGTTCAGGAGCGGCGGCCAATCGCCCACATCCTCCGGCTGTCCGCCGGTAAGGGCAGCGGCTTCGGCCTCGTTCAGGAACAGATAGTCGATATCCTCGATGCAGGGTTTCAGCCTGACAACCTTGGCCGGCGAGATCGCGATCGCCGCGACGGGTTTTGCGAGGGAGCGCGCCTTCGCGACGATTGCCGAGATCGTCTCTTCCGGCAGGTTGGCATCGAAAAGGATGAAATCATGGGCGGCGAAGGCTTCCCGCACCCAGCGGATGGAGAGCCGGCGCGGCACGAAGAAACGGTAGAGTTCCATGTCGGCAAGGGCGATGACGAGGTTGCCGTCCTTCTCGATGATCGCCGTGTAACTCGGCGTCTTGCGGTCGAGGAAAACGAAGGGGCGGTCATCGACGCCGGCGAAATCGGCGGCTTCACCGACCATCTCGCCGGTAGCGTCGCCGCCGCGCGGCGAGATCATCGTCACTTGAAAGCCGAGCCTTGCGAGATTGCGCGCGGCGTTGAAGCCGCCGCCGCCCGGTTCCTCGAACCATGTGCCGGGATTGCTGGCGCCTGGCGCCGTCTCGCCGGAAATACGGCCGCGCCGATCGATATGGGCGCCGCCGAGAACGAGAATCTTTTTCTTCATTTCAGCTGCTCTCCTGGCGCCGAAGGAGCGAATCGACCGGGAGAGCACCGTTCCGCCGGAGCCGGTTTTGACGGCTTAAGCCTTTGCTTTGCATCGATAAAACAAATATAGAACACGAACCGTTTTACCTTTTTCTTTCAATTGTTTGATCGCCTATTGCGGGAGTGGAACAAATAGGGTACAAACTCGACATTGCTTGAGCGGCTTCAATAACCTAAAGGTGGATCGGATGTCTCAGAATTCATTGCGGCTGGTAGAGGACAAATCGGTGGACAAAAGCAAGGCGCTTGAAGCGGCACTCTCACAGATAGAGCGGTCGTTCGGCAAGGGCTCGATCATGAAACTCGGCTCCAACGAGAACGTCGTCGAGATCGAGACGGTTTCGACGGGCTCGCTCGGCCTCGATATCGCGCTCGGCATCGGCGGCCTGCCGAAGGGGCGTATCATCGAAATCTACGGGCCGGAAAGCTCCGGTAAGACGACGCTCGCGTTGCAGACCATTGCGGAAGCGCAGAAGAAGGGCGGCATCTGCGCCTTCGTCGACGCCGAACACGCTCTCGATCCGGTCTATGCGCGCAAGCTCGGCGTCGATCTGCAGAACCTGCTGATCTCGCAGCCCGACACCGGCGAGCAGGCGCTCGAAATCACCGATACGCTGGTGCGCTCCGGTGCCGTCGACGTTCTGGTCGTCGACTCGGTCGCTGCGCTGACGCCGCGCGCCGAAATCGAAGGCGAGATGGGCGACAGCCTTCCCGGCCTGCAGGCCCGCCTGATGAGCCAGGCGCTGCGCAAGCTCACCGCCTCGATCTCCAAGTCGAACTGCATGGTGATCTTCATCAACCAGATCCGCATGAAGATCGGCGTCATGTTCGGTTCGCCGGAAACGACGACGGGTGGCAACGCGCTGAAATTCTATGCTTCCGTCCGCCTCGACATTCGCCGCATCGGCGCGGTCAAGGAACGCGAAGAGGTGATCGGCAACCAGACCCGCGTCAAGGTCGTCAAGAACAAGATGGCGCCTCCCTTCAAGCAGGTCGAGTTCGACATCATGTATGGCGAGGGCGTGTCGAAGACCGGCGAACTCGTCGATCTCGGCGTCAAGGCCGGCATCGTCGAGAAGTCAGGTGCCTGGTTCTCCTATAACAGCCAGCGTCTCGGTCAGGGCCGTGAAAACGCCAAGACCTTCCTGCGCGACAATCCGGATCTCGCCCGCGAGATCGAGCTGTCGCTGCGCCAGAATGCCGGCCTGATCGCTGACCGCTTCCTGCAGAATGGCGGACCGGATGCCAATGACGGCGATGACGCGGCGGAGATGTAATTTTCGCGCTCAGTTCGTCTGCCAGTCCATTTGAAAGTCAGACCGGCCGCATTCCCTGATCAGAATGCGGCCGGTTTTGTTTGTCGGCTGGACAGTGGCGGAGGCGAACGTTAAAAGCCGATGGATTTGTATTTATCCGCCTTGGGCAGCATTGAAGGGCATAGAATGAGCGGCGTGAACGATATCCGGTCGACCTTCCTCGACTATTTCAAGAAGAACGGCCACGAGATCGTTCCGTCTAGCCCGCTCGTGCCGCGTAACGACCCGACGCTGATGTTCACCAATGCCGGCATGGTGCAGTTCAAGAACGTCTTTACCGGCCTGGAAAAGCGTCCCTATTCCACGGCGACGACCTCGCAGAAGTGCGTGCGCGCCGGCGGCAAGCATAACGACCTCGACAATGTCGGTTATACCGCGCGTCACCTGACCTTCTTCGAAATGCTCGGCAACTTCTCCTTTGGCGACTATTTCAAGGAGAATGCGATCGAGCTTGCCTGGAAGCTCGTGACCGAGGGGTTCGACCTGCCGAAGCATCGCCTGCTGGTGACCGTCTATTCCGAAGACGAGGAAGCAGCGGCGCTGTGGAAGAAGATCGCCGGCTTCTCCGACGACAAGATCATCCGTATCCCAACCTCCGACAATTTCTGGCAGATGGGCGATACCGGCCCCTGCGGCCCTTGCTCTGAAATCTTCATCGACCAGGGCGAGAACGTCTGGGGCGGCCCTCCCGGTTCGCCCGAGGAAGATGGCGACCGGTTCCTGGAATTCTGGAACCTCGTCTTCATGCAGTTCGAACAGACCGAGCCCGGCGTGCGCAACCCGCTGCCGCGTCCGTCGATCGATACCGGCATGGGCCTGGAGCGTATGGCCTGCATTCTCCAGGGCGTTCAGAGCGTTTTCGACACCGACCTGTTCCGCACGCTGACCGGCGCGATCGAGGATGCCGTCGGCGTCAAGGCCGCGGGCAGTGCCAGCCATCGCGTCATCGCCGATCACCTGCGCTCCTCCGCCTTCCTGATCGCCGACGGCGTTCTGCCGTCGAATGAGGGCCGCGGCTACGTGCTGCGCCGTATCATGCGCCGCGCCATGCGCCATGCCCAGCTTCTCGGCGCCAAGGAGCCGTTGATCTACAAGCTTCTGCCGACGCTGGTGCAGCAGATGGGCCGGGCCTATCCGGAGCTCGTGCGTGCCGAAGCACTGATCTCCGAGACGCTGAAGCTCGAGGAAAACCGCTTCCGCAAGACGTTGGAACGTGGCCTGTCGCTTCTATCCGACGCGACCGCCGACCTTTCCAAGGGCGACATGCTCGATGGAGAGACGGCTTTCAAGCTCTATGATACCTACGGTTTCCCGCTCGACCTGACGCAGGATGCGCTGCGTGCCCGTGAAATCGGCGTCGATATATCGGGCTTTACCGATGCGATGCAGCGCCAGAAGGCCGAAGCCCGTTCGCATTGGGCCGGCTCCGGCGAGAAGGCAACGGAAACCGTCTGGTTCGAACTTAGGGAAAAGCACGGCGCGACCGAGTTTCTCGGTTACGACACGGAGACCGCCGAAGGCGTTGTCCAGGCGATCGTCCGCGATGGTGCGGTTGCGACCGAGACCAAGGCCGGCGACAAGGTGCAGATCGTCGTCAGCCAGACGCCGTTCTATGGCGAATCCGGCGGCCAGATGGGTGATACCGGCGTGATCTCCTCCGACCACGGCAAGATCGAGATATCGGATACGCAGAAGAAGGGCGAAGGCCTCTTCGTGCATTCCGGAACCGTGATCGAAGGCGTGTTCAAGGCCGGCGACGCTGTTGTGTTGACGGTCGATCATGCCCGCCGTTCGCGCCTGCGCGCCAACCATTCTGCAACCCATCTGCTGCATGAGGCAATGCGCGAGGTGCTCGGCACCCATGTCGCCCAGAAGGGTTCGCTGGTCGCGCCCGAGCGCCTGCGTTTCGACGTGTCGCATCCGAAGCCGATGTCTGCGGAAGAACTGAAGATCGTCGAGGACATGGCCAATGAGATCGTGCTGCAGAATGCGCCGGTCACGACCCGCCTGATGAGCGTTGACGACGCCATCGCCGAAGGCGCCATGGCGCTGTTCGGCGAGAAGTACGGCGATGAAGTGCGTGTCGTGTCGATGGGCACAGGCCTTCATGGCGCAAAGAGCAACAAGCCTTACTCGGTCGAGCTTTGCGGTGGCACGCATGTGTCGGCTACCGGGCAGATCGGCCTCGTGCGCATCCTCGGCGAAAGCGCCGTCGGTGCAGGGGTTCGCCGTATCGAAGCGGTGACCGGTGAATCGGCGCGCGAATATCTCGCCGAGCAGGACGAGCGCGTGAAGACGCTCGCTGCCTCGCTGAAAGTTCAGCCTTCGGAAGTTCTGTCGCGCGTCGAAGCGCTGATGGACGAGCGCCGCAAGCTCGAAAAGGAACTGGCCGACGCCAAGCGCAAGCTTGCCATGGGCGGCGGGCAGGGCGGTTCTGCCGATGCCGTGCGCGAGGTCGCCGGAGTGAAGTTCCTCGGTAAGGCCGTGGCCGGCGTCGATCCGAAGGACCTCAAGGGTCTGGCCGATGACGGCAAAGCCAGCATCGGCTCCGGCGTCGTGACGCTCATCGGCGTGTCCGAGGATGGCAAGGCAAGTGCTGTTGTTGCGGTGACACCGGATCTGGTGCAGCGCTTCAGCGCCGTCGATCTGGTGCGCGTTGCTTCTGCCGCGCTCGGCGGCAAGGGCGGCGGAGGTCGTCCCGACATGGCGCAGGCCGGCGGCCCTGATGGCGCCAAGGCTGATGAGGCGCTTGAGGCTGTTGCAGCGGCACTTGCGGGCTGACCTGCCGTCCATTCCGCAGTTTCGAAAAGGCGGCAGCTCGGCTTCCGCCCAAGCTACATCATTCCTGTGACCTCAGGGCTTTGCCCGAGGGATGTCACAGGAATCCAGTGCGCCCAAGTCCTTGGGCGCGAAGGACTCTTTTCTTTAGGTGCTGATTCATTCACGGCGCAGACGCGCCGTGGCTGGATTCCTGTGACGAGCACAGGAATGAGGGAGGGGAGGCGGCGTAGCCGACATATGGCGACGCTTTTCTCTGCCGCTTACGGGGCGATGACATAGCGTTGGCGCTCCGGACCGCGCAAGTGCGCAGGATTTGTCAAATCGATATATGGTTCTTTTCAGCCGATCGATTTGCACGAGGTTTGACATGAACGGCGAAACGGCATGGGCACTTTACGAAAGCCGTCTGAGACGGGTTTCGGCCTATATTCACGACCACCTCGAGGAGGAGCTGGATATGGAGCGCCTGGCCGAAATCGCCTGTCTGTCGAGCTATCACTGGCACAGGATCTACCGGGCGATCTATGGCGGGACGCTGGCGGCCACCGTCAAGCGGCTGCGGCTGCATCGCGCGGCGGGCGAGATCGTCGGCACGGAGCTTGCCGTCGGCGAAATTGCAAAGCGATCAGGCTATCCCAATCTCCAATCCTTCAATCGCATCTTCAAGTCGGTCTACGGCATGCCGCCGGCCCGCTACCGGAAAGAGGGAAGCCACACAGCCTTCGAACCCTCACCTGACGGAAAGACCAAAGCCATGTTCGACGTGACCATACGCGAGATCGGGCCAACCGAGTTGATCGGTGTTGCCCATACCGGTTCCTATATGCAGATCGGCAAAGCCTTCGAGACCTTGTTCGGAACGCTTTACGCCCGCGGCCTCGCAAGGCCCGAAATGCGGATGATCGGCGTCTATTTCGATGACCCGGACATCGTGCCGGCCGAAAAACTGCGCTCAGTCGCCTGCGTCACCGGCACCTCCGAGCTTCCTGCCGAGGCGCCGTTCGAACGACGCGGGATCGAGGGCGGCGAATATGCCGTGCTGCGCCATAAGGGTCCCTATGCCGACATGCACAAGGCCTACCAGTGGCTCTATGCGGAATGGCTGCCCAAATCGGGGCGGCAGCTGAAGGACAGCGTCATGTTCGAGGAATATCTCAACAACCCGCGCGAGGTGCCGCCGACAGAACTGATGACGGACATTTATATGCCGCTCGCCTGACGGCGAATATTTCAGGCAGTCATGGCGGACAAAGCGGCATGCTGCAATGGCAGAAGCATTTTCTATTGCTATCTGTGTAGCTTGTAAGCTACACAGATAGCATGAAGCGGTATGAAATCGAGACCTATGTCAACGAGGCTGGCCAATCTCCGGTGCAGGAATGGCTGGCACAGATAAAGGACAAAACCGCTCGAACGAAACTCTATGCCCGCATTGATCGCGCAAGCTTTGGAAACTTTGGCGACTGGAAAAGCCTTCAAGGGGTCAAAGAAATCTATGAGTTGCGTGAACACTACGGCCAAGGTTACCGCGTCTATTATACTATCGTCGGCCAGAAGATAGTTTTGCTGTTGGCAGGCTCCACCAAGCAGGACCAGAATAAGGCGATAACGAAAGCCGCGGAATATCTGGCTGACTACAAACGGAGGGTAAAACCATGACCGCACCCAGCAAGACTTTCGATTTTCAGGATCGCGACAACCTCCTGCGCGACCCTGAGCAAGCCTCCATCTACTTGGCCGAATGCCTTGAAGATGGTGATATGGAGCTTTTTCAAGAAGCCCTGCGCAATGTAGCCAAAGCGCAGATTGGCGGTGTTCGTGCCGTCGCCGAGCAGGCTCACCTAAGCCGTGAAAACCTGTACCGAGCCCTCTCCAAGAACGGTAAGCCGCAATTGGAGACCGTTTCAAAGATGCTATCAGCCCTCGGGCTGAAATTCACGGTCACGCCTGCGCACCGGTAGGGAGCAGGAAATCGCAGCATTTAGCTCAAGCGGCGTGCATCGTCTTGCCGGCCTCGTCGTCGAGCGCGTTTGCGTGCTTATAGGCCTCGCGCTCGCTGACACGGCCGAAATAGTCGATGAAGGCCTGGCGCTTTTCGATGCTGCCGAAGCCGAGGCCCCAGCCGATATGGGCGCCGACATAGACGTCGGCGGCGGTGAAGCGTTCGCCGGTGACATAGGCCGATTGGGAGACCGCCATCTCGAGCGTGTTCATGACGTCGCCGAAACCGCCGCAGCCGGCCATGCGCAGGCGTTCCGCGGGAATTTCAAAGCCGAGTGCCTTCATCGTCACCGCCGATTCGAGCGGGCCGGCGGCAAAGAACATCCAGCGGTAATAACGGGCGCGTTCCTCCGGCCTTGGCGCCAGGCCCTTTTCCGGAAAAGTCTCGGCAAGATAGGCGCAGATCGCCGCGCATTCGGTCACGATGGTATCACCGTGGCGGATCGCCGGCACCTTGCCCATCGGATTGACCCGGAGATATTCCGGCGCCTTCATGGTTTCGCCGAAGGTCAGGAGTTCGGTGCGATAGGGCTGGCCGATCTCCTCCAGCATCCAGCGCGCGATGCGGCCGCGCGACATGGGGTTGGTATAGAATACCAGTTCTTCAGTCATGACATCCTCCTCGTTTCCCGGAATCAATAGTGCGGGCTGGCGTTTCTGCAACCCTGCTGCCTAAAGCGCCTTGCGGTATTGGATGAAGCCTGAGCGTTCGGCGATCTTGTCATAAAGGCGTCGGGCCGTCGCATTGCTTTCATACGTCATCCAATAGAGCCTGCCGGCACCGTTTTGCCGGGCCAGCCCGGCGACGGCCTCGATCAGTGCTGCGCCGGTGCCGAACCCGCGTCGACTGTCCTCGATATAGAGATCCTGGAGATAGCAGGTCCATTGCGGCAGCCAGCAGGACCGATGGAAGATGGCGTGTACGATGCCGACGAGGCGGCCGTCTTCGTCGAAGGCGCCGAGCGCATGCATCGGTCGAGCCCAGGTAAGATCGGTCGTCTCGGTGGGGATCACCACTTCGTAGAAACGCTGGTAGGCAGCCCATAAGGGTTCCCAGGCCGCGTAGTCAGAGGGTTGAAGCGGGCGCACGGTCGCCGTCATTTGCTGTTCTCCCAAAATGAAAACGGCGGGGAAATCCCCGCCGTTTCAATGCTATTCCGAAAAGGACTGATTACGCCATGGCCTTCTGCAGGTTCTGGTCGATCTTGTCGAGGAAGGCGGTGGTGGAGAGCCACGGCTGATCGGGGCCGATGAGCAGCGCCAGGTCCTTGGTCATGAAGCCGGATTCGACGGTGTCGACGCAGACCTTTTCCAGCGTCGAGGCGAAGCGGGCGAGCTCGGCATTGTCGTCGAGCTTGGCGCGGTGTGCGAGGCCGCGGGTCCAGGCGAAGATCGAGGCGATCGAGTTCGTCGAGGTTTCCTGGCCCTTCTGGTGCTGGCGATAGTGGCGGGTGACCGTGCCGTGGGCGGCTTCGGCTTCAACCGTCTTGCCGTCGGGCGTGAGCAGAACCGAGGTCATCAGGCCGAGCGAGCCGAAGCCCTGGGCGACGGTATCGGACTGGACGTCGCCGTCATAGTTCTTGCAGGCCCAGACGTAACCGCCAGACCACTTCAGCGCCGAAGCGACCATGTCGTCGATCAGGCGGTGTTCGTAGGTGATGCCGGCTTCCTTGAACTGATCCTTGAATTCGGTCTCGTAGACTTCTTCGAAGATGTCCTTGAAGCGGCCGTCATAGGCCTTGAGGATGGTGTTCTTGGTCGACAGGTAAACCGGCCACTTGCGCATCAGGCCGTACATCATCGAAGCGCGGGCGAATTCGCGGATCGATTCATCGAGGTTGTACATGGCCATGGCAACGCCGGCGCCCGGAGCGTTGAAGACTTCCTTCTCGATGACGGTGCCGTCTTCGCCGACGAACTTGATCGTCAGCTTGCCCTTGCCGGGGAATTTGAAGTCGGTGGCGCGGTACTGGTCGCCGAAAGCGTGACGGCCGACGACGATCGGCTGCGTCCAGCCGGGAACGAGGCGCGGAACGTTGCGGCAAATGATCGGCTCGCGGAAGATGACGCCGCCGAGGATGTTGCGGATCGTGCCGTTCGGGCTCTTCCACATTTCCTTGAGGTTGAATTCCTTGACGCGGGCTTCGTCAGGCGTGATCGTCGCGCACTTGATGCCGACGCCGTACTTCTTGATGGCGTTGGCGGCATCGACCGTGACCTGGTCGTTGGTGGCGTCGCGGTTTTCCACCGAGAGGTCGTAATAGTCGATGTCGAGGTCGAGATACGGATGGATCAGCTTGTCCTTGATAAGCTGCCAGATGATGCGTGTCATTTCATCGCCGTCGAGATCGGCGACGGGATTGGCGACCTTGATCTTCTTCATGTATCTGCCTCGTAAGCTTGGAAGGGAAGGGTTGTCCCGGCTGGGTGATGTAATCCGGAGCGCTATAGCATTGTGAGCCGGGAACGCAAAGCTGCAACGGGCAGGGACGTGACGTTTTTGCCGCCATTGCCAAGTGCCGGAAAATGGCTACCCTCCGCGGCATAAGCCTGCCCCGAGTCCCGGACATTTTGCCATGAAGAAGATCGCCGTTCTCGCCGGCCTCGTTGCCGCCGTGTCTTTCGCACCTGGCCTTTCGCTTGCGGCCGATGCGACTGTACCGGTCAAGGAAATTATGCAGGACACGCAGAAGAACTGGGCGAGCGACGCCAGCGACTGGATCGATATTTTCGAAGAAAGCATACTCGGCCGGCTCTACAGCAAGGACTTCGGCGACAAGTACAAGGCAGCCGCCCAGAACCCCGCGGCCGACGAGGACGGCATTTCGCCCTTCGACTATGACGTGATCGTCAACGGCCAGGATGCCTGCCCGCTGCAGGACCTCTCCATCGAAGGCGGCCAGCCGGCAAACGGCACGACGGAGGTGACGGTGAAATTCAAGGCGGCGACCTGCATGGAAGGCGCACCCAACAAAGATGACGTCACGACCGTGCGTTTCGAGGTGATCGAGGAGAACGATAAATCCGTCATCGATGACATCATGATCCAGGGCGAAGAGGGTCAGGGGCCGACCTCGCTCAAGGAAACCATGGGGCTGATTGCCAAAGGCCAGTAAGCGCACGGCATCGGGGAGTATGTCGCCGGTGGTTTGATTTCCGCTCGCGCGGCGGTATCTATCGATCCTTCCATGGCATGAGGGGATCATGCATCTGTTTTCCGGTTTTCAGTTCCGCGACTGGCTGCTTGCCAACGATCCGGCGCTTTCGCGCCTGCGCATGGCGACGCGGGTGACGCTGACGATCGTTCTCTCGTTTCTGATCCTGCTTGCCATCAAATCCGTTATCTGGCCCTTGCCGACCGCAGCCTTCGGCCTCGGCATCGTATTGTCGATCGAAGGCGGAGTGGCGGTGCGCGACAAGGGCAATGCACGCCAGCTGGTGACGCGGCTTTTCGGCTGCGCCGTAAGCCTTGCCGTCGTCGGCATCGCCGCTGGGCTCGAGGATCGCCGCTTTCTCTCAGATCTGGTCTTCCTTCTGATCATCCTGCTTGCATCGGCGGGCCGCGTGTTCGGGCCGCGCGGCTTTGCGATCGGCATGTTCGCCTTCACCTCCTATTTCATGGGTGCCTATTTCCGGCCGTCGCTTGCCGAATTGCCTGCCGTGGCGGTCGGCCCCGTTGTCGCGGTACTCGTCGGCCATGTGGTGAGGGCGGTTCTCCTGCCCGATGATTGGCGGCGCGATCTGCTGCGCTCGCTCGAAAGCGTGCGGGGACGGATCAACCAGATCCTCTTCAAGCTCGCAGCCCTTGCCGGCAGCGGTGCTATCGGCGATGCCGACCGGCAGGAGCTGCGCCAGCTGGAAGAGCGGCTGAAGGAAGTGGTGCTGATGGCCGAAACCTTCATCCCACGCCCACCCGCCGGTGTCTTCGACGGTGCCGCCGATCCCGCCGCGGAACTGGCGATCCGGCTCTTCGATGCGCATCTTGCCGCCGAGAGCGCCATCGTGCTGAGCTTCCAGAGCCCGCCGCCCTTCGGGCTCGTCCACGCCGCGATCGAGGCGGATGCGGCGGAGCTTGCAAGATATGAGGGCATGGCCGAGACCGTCAAGGATGAGCCGCAGGGCGAAACCGTGCGGGCGCTTCTCTGGCTCGGCGAGGCGCGGCAGCAGCTGACCGAGGCGATCGTCAAGGGGCAGGCCTCCGGCTTCTCGGGCATCGAGGTTTTCGAGGACACGGCGCCGCCCCAGCCGATCGACTTCTCTTTTGCCAACCCGCTGCTGCGTTCGGCGTTCCAGATCACGCTCGCTTCGGCGATCGCCATGAGCTTCGGCCTGCTCCTGTCGCGCGAGCGCTGGTTCTGGGCCGTACTTGCCTCGTTCCTCGTCTTCACCAACACCAATTCGCGCGGCGATACGGCGATGAAGGCGTTGTCGCGCTCGCTCGGCACCGTGTTCGGCATCGCCATCGGCCTGGTGCTTGCGACGCTGATTTCTGGTGAACAGGCGATCGCCATTCCGGTCGCGGTCGTCTGCATCTTCCTCGCTTTCTATTTCCTGCAGGTTTCCTATGCGACGATGACCTTCTTCATCTCGATCGTGCTCTGCCTGGTCTACGGCATGACCGGCGTGCTGACGCTCGATCTCCTGAAGTTGCGCATCGGGGAGACCATGATCGGGGCCGCGGCCGGAACGGCGGTCGCCTTCGTGGTGTTTCCGGCGCGTACGCGCGGCGCTCTCGACGCAGCACTCGCACACTGGTTCCAGGCACTGCGCGATCTGCTCGGCGCGATCGGCGAGGGCAAGCGCGGCTTCGAGCTGATCGCGCTGTCGCAGAAGATCGATGCCTGCTACCGCGACGTGACGGTGGCGGCCCGGCCCCTCGGCTCTTCCTGGTCTGTGGTGACGCGACCGGGCCAGATCCGCCAGACGCTGGCGATATTCCTCTCCTGCACCTATTGGTCGCGCATCCTGGCGAAGAGTTACGACGCGCCAGCCGTCGACGATGACCAGAAACGATTGATCGCGGCGGATCTGGCGCTGATCGACGATGCGGCCCCGCGCGGCTCGACCTGTTTCGTCATTGAGCGCAAGGCATCGCGGACGACAGGACGGCACCTGCCGGTGTCGCGCGAGGGCGCCAGGGTGGGGCTCGAAATGATCGGTTCGGCGCTGGAAAGGCTCTATCCGCGGGCCGACACCTTGCCGTTTGCGCCGGGCGAGGCTATTGCGCGCTCGAAACAGGGATAAGACCATGGCAGGCACGAACAGCGAGCGTCAACTTCTGGCCGAAGGGCCGGCCATCATTCTGGTCGAGCCGCAGATGGGCGAGAATATCGGCATGGTGGCGCGCGCCATGGCGAATTTCGGCCTGGCGGAACTGCGCCTCGTCAATCCGCGTGACGGCTGGCCGAACGAGAAGGCGCAGGCGACCGCCTCCAAGGCCGATCACGTGATCGAGGCAACGAAGGTCTATGACACGCTGGAGCAGGCGATCGCCGACCTCAATTTCGTCTATGCGACGACAGCACGCAGCCGCGACAACTACAAGCCGGTGCGCTCCCCGGTCTTTGCCGCGCAAACGCTGCGCACAAGGTTCCGGGCAGGCGAGGCAACGGGCATTCTCTTCGGCCGCGAGCGTTGGGGCCTGACCAATGAGGAAGTGGCGCTGGCTGACGAGATCGTGACCTTCCCGGTCAATCCCGCCTTCGCCTCGCTGAACATTGCGCAAGCCGTGCTTCTGATGTCCTATGAATGGATGAAGTCCGGCATGGAAGATCTGGAAGCCGTGCCGTTCCAGGCGCTCGATCAGCGGCCTTCCACCAAGGAGCAGCTCTTCGGCCTGTTCGACCAGCTGGAAGAAGCGCTCGATTCGCGCAACTATTTCCATCCGCCCTCGAAAAAGCCGAAAATGGTGGACAACCTTCGCGCTGTTCTCTCCCGCCGGGCCTTCACTGAGCAGGAAATCAGCGTGCTGCGCGGCGTCGTCTCCTCCCTCGATCGCTTTTCGCGGAACAGTCCGCGCAAAGGCGGTTTCACCAGATCCGGCAAGGAAGCGCCAACCGATGACAGCGCCGACCAATGAGCTGAAACCCGTCCTCGTCTTCGATTCAGGCATAGGCGGGCTGACCGTGTTGCGTGAGGCGCGCGTGCTGATGCCGGAGCGCGGCTTCATCTATGTCGCTGACGATGCGGGCTTTCCCTATGGCGGGTGGGAAGAGCAGGCGCTGAAAGACCGCATCATCGGGCTCTTCGGCAAGCTGCTTCAGGAGCACGATCCCGAAGTCTGCATCATCGCCTGCAACACCGCCTTCACGCTGGTTGGCGCCGACCTGCGCGCGGCCTTTCCCCAGATGACCTTCGTCGGCACCGTTCCAGCGATCAAGCCGGCGGCGGAGCGCACCCGCTCGGGCCTGGTCTCGGTGCTGGCGACGCCGGGCACCGTAAAGCGCGCTTATACACGCGATCTCATCCAGTCCTTTGCGCAGCAATGCCATGTGCGGCTCGTCGGCTCGGAAAACCTTGCGCGCATGGCCGAAGCCTATATTCGCGGTGACACCGTCTCCGACGAGGCGGTGCTTGCCGAGATCGACCAGTGCTTCGTCGAGAAGGACGGCCACAAGACCGATATCGTCGTGCTTGCCTGCACGCATTATCCGTTCATGGCGAATCTTTTCCGCCGGCTTGCGCCCTGGCCGGTCGATTGGCTCGATCCGGCCGAAGCGATTGCCCGGCGCGCCCGGACGCTGGTGCCGCTGGTTGCCGATGCCGTGCATCCCGACAGTTTCGATTTTGCCGTCTTTACGTCAGGGAATCCGGATTTTGCCACGCGGCGATTGATGCAAGGGTTTGGCTTGAGGGCGTGAAGGAATTGTCCTGTGGGTTGGCGAAATCCGGTCCTGAAAAACGGTGCATTCTTTGATAGACGGGGCGGTGTCGTTTCGGAAGAATGGCGCTTCGTTCATGTGAGTCTCTTCGCCGCGAGGATCAGCATTGCAGGTTGGCATCGATATGGGATTGGCGTCCGGCGCTCCGGCGACACTCGATATCGAGGAGTTGCTGGCGACCCGTCTGCTCGTGCAGGGCAATTCCGGCTCCGGCAAATCGCATCTCCTGCGCCGACTGCTGGAGCAATCCGCCCAATGGGTGCAGCAGGTCATCATCGATCCCGAGGGTGATTTCGTCACTCTCAGCGACCGGTTCGGCCATGTCGTCGTCGATGGCGAGCGCACCGAGGCGGAATTGGCCGGCATTGCCAACCGTATCCGCCAGCATCGCGTTTCCTGCGTTCTGACGCTCGAAGGGCTCGATATCGAGCAGCAGATGCGCGCCGCCGCCGCCTTCCTCAACGGCATGTTCGATGCCGATCGCGAATATTGGTATCCGGTCCTCGTCGTCGTGGACGAAGCGCAGATGTTTGCGCCCTCCGTCGGCGGTGATGTCTCGGAAGATGCGCGCAAGATGTCGCTGGGGGCGATGACCAACCTGATGTGCCGCGGCCGCAAGCGCGGGCTTGCCGGGGTGATCGCGACGCAGCGGCTCGCCAAGCTTGCCAAGAACGTCGCGGCCGAAGCCTCGAACTTCCTGATGGGCCGCACCTTCCTCGATATCGACATGGCGCGCGCCGCCGACCTGCTCGGCATGGATCGGCGCCAAGCCGAAATGTTCCGTGACTTGAAACGCGGCAATTTCGTTGCCCTCGGACCAGCCTTGTCGCGTCGGCCGCTGCCGATCCAGATCGGCGCGGTGGAGACCTCGGCGCGTTCCTCCAGCCCGAAGCTGATGCCATTGCCGGACGCACCGCAGGATGTCGAAGACCTGATCTTCACGCCGGATCCGGAAGAATTCCAGCGTCCGCTCGTGCGCCGTGCTCCGCCGGCGCCCCGACCGACGACGGATATCCTGGCCGAACTCTCACGCTCGACGCCGGCGGCATCCCCAGCGCCTGTCGAGGCGAGGGCGAGCCAGGCCGAGATTTCGCCAGAGGAGCGGGAAGAGCGCCTTGCCGGCGTGCTTGCCGAAATACTCGACGATCCCGCATCGGCCTTCCGCACCGATTCCGTGCTTTATCAGGACTTCCTCGTCCGGCTGCGCATGCGCCGCGTGCCGGGGCCGCCGATCGCGCTGCCGGATTTCCGCCGGCGCGTGGCGATCTCGCGCTCCGGTGTCAATGCGACAACAGCTGCGAGCGATGAGTGGGCAACGGCGCTGTCGTTGTCGGCAGGCGTCACCGATGACCTGCAAGGCGTCTTCCTGATGCTCGCCAAGGCGGCCGTCTGCGGGGAAGCGTGCCCGTCGGATGCGCGCATCGCCCGCGCCTACGGCACCCATTCCGCCCGCCGCGCCCGCCGTCTGCTCGGCTATTTCGAGGAGCAGGGGATCGTCGTCGTGCATACGGATTTCTCCGGCAAGCGCATCGTGGCGTTCCCTGATATGAACTGCCAGACAGCACCCGGCGACGCGAACGCGCCGGATAGCGGCGACCAGCCTCTGGCTGCGGAATAGTGGCGCTTTTGATCTTTGGCGCTGTTGACATTTTCATGACGGCCCTCTAAAGACCGCGCCAAGCACCGGGCAGCAATGTCCGGTGTTTCATTTGACATGTCCCGTGGATCGTTCCTGTTCGCTAACCGGAGCATCCTGTCAGGTCTCGAAAGAGGTCAGAGGAGGGCGTGTTTCCTTCGCGCGGTTTGGTAACAAGCCGCCATAAACATTTGAAAGGAAATGCGATGAGCAAGCGCGAATCGTCCAAGTACAAAATTGACCGCCGTATGGGCGAAAACATCTGGGGCCGTCCGAAGTCTCCGGTGAACCGTCGCGAATACGGCCCGGGCCAGCACGGCCAGCGCCGCAAGGGCAAGCTTTCGGACTTCGGTGTGCAGCTGCGCGCCAAGCAGAAGCTGAAGGGCTACTACGGCGACCTGCGCGAAAAGCAGTTCCGCGCGATCTTCGCCGAAGCCGACCGCCGCAAGGGTGACACCTCGGAAAACCTGATCGGCCTACTGGAATCGCGCCTCGACGCGATCGTCTATCGCGCCAAGTTCGTTCCGACGGTCTTTGCTGCCCGTCAGTTCGTCAACCACGGCCACGTGACCGTCAACGGCGTGCGCGTCAACATCGGTTCCTACCGTTGCAAGGCCGGCGACGTCATCGAAGTTCGCGAGAAGTCGAAGCAGCTCGTGACCGTTCTGGAAGCCGTCAGCCTCGCCGAGCGCGACGTTCCCGAATATATCGAAGTCGATCACAACAAGATGGTCGCCACCTACGCACGCGTTCCCACGCTCAGCGACGTTCCGTTCCCGGTCGTCATGGAGCCGCATCTGGTCGTCGAATTCTATTCGCGTTAAGAAACACCAGGCGTTTTCGCATATGGAAAAGCCGCTCTTTTGGGCGGCTTTTTTGTTATCCGGAGAGAAGCGATGACGGATTTGCAGGCGACCCTCGACAGCATCTACAGCGATATCCTGCCACGTATCGGCGAGGGTAAGGTCGCCGACTATATTCCCGAACTCGCCAAGATCGATCCGCGGCAGTTCGGCATGGCGATCATCACTGTCGACGGCAAGGTCTACCGTGTCGGCGATGCCGATATCGCCTTTTCGATCCAGAGCATTTCGAAGGTCTTCATGCTGACGCTGGCGCTTGGCAAGGTCGGCGAGAGCCTGTGGAAACGCGTCGGGCGCGAACCTTCGGGATCGGCTTTCAACTCGATCGTCCAGCTCGAGCATGAGAGCGGCATCCCGCGCAATCCTTTCATCAATGCCGGCGCAATCGCCGTGACCGATGTCGTCATGGCCGGCCATGCGCCGCGCGAGGCGATCGGCGAGCTTCTGCGCTTCGTGCGGTATCTCGCCGATGACGAGTCGATCACGATCGATGACAAGGTGGCGCGGTCGGAGACGCAGACCGGCTACCGCAATGCCGCGCTTGCCAATTTCATGCGCGCCTATCGCAATCTCGACCACCCCGTCGACCACGTGCTCGGCGTCTATTTCCATCAATGTGCGCTCGCGATGAGCTGCGAGCAGCTGGCTCGCGCCGGGCTGTTCCTGGCGGCGCGCGGCAGCAACCCGATGACCGGTCATTCGGTGGTCTCGCCGAAGCGGGCGCGGCGCATCAATGCACTGATGCTGACCTGCGGCCATTACGACGGTTCGGGCGATTTCGCCTATCATGTCGGCCTGCCGGGAAAAAGCGGCGTTGGCGGCGGCATTTTCGCCGTGGCGCCCGGCATCGCGTCGATCGCGGTATGGTCGCCAGGGCTGAACAAGGTCGGAAATTCGCAGCTTGGCGCCGTGGCGCTTGAGATGCTTGCGGCGCGAACCGGCTGGTCTGTTTTCGGCGATTGACGCTGTGTTGCCGAGCGGCTTTCTGCTAAGGCAGGTCTGGGATCTTCGATAGGACGGAGCAATGAATATCGCAGCCAATATCGCGGATGATCTGGAAACCGGCGAAGCCGACAGCGGTATCGGCCATGCGCTGTTTTCCGATGCGCCGCGCTCGGTTTCCTTCAACAAGCTGCGCAAACGGCTGCTCAGGCAAGTGCGCCAGGCCTTCGACGATTTCGACATGCTGAAGGGGCAGAAGCGCTGGCTCGTCGGCCTTTCCGGCGGCAAGGATTCCTACGGACTGCTGGCGCTGCTGCTCGATCTGCAATGGCGCGGCCTGCTGCCGGTGGAGCTCATCGCCTGCAATCTCGATCAGGGCCAGCCGAACTTTCCCAAGCATGTTCTGCCGGATTATCTGACGAAGATCGGCGTGCGGCACCGAATCGAATATCGGGATACCTATTCGATCGTGAAGGAGAAGGTGCCGGAGGGCGCGACCTATTGTTCGCTCTGTTCGCGGCTGCGGCGCGGCAATCTCTACCGGGTGGCGCGGGAAGAGGGCTGCGACGCGCTGGTGCTCGGCCACCACCGCGAGGACATTCTCGAAACCTTCTTCATGAACTTCTTCCATGGCGGACGGCTCGCCTCTATGCCGGCTAAGCTTCTGAATGACGAAGGCGACCTGATGGTTCTGAGGCCGCTTGCCTATGCTGCCGAGGACGACCTTGCCAGGTTCGCCGCCGCCATGCAGTTCCCGATCATCCCCTGTGATCTCTGCGGCTCCCAGGACGGATTGCAGCGCAATGCGATGAAGGACATGCTCGCCGATATCGAGCGGCGCATGCCGGGGCGCAAGGACACGATGCTGCGGGCGCTTTCGCATGTGAACCCATCGCATCTGCTCGATCCCAAACTCTTCGATTTTTCCAGCCTTGGCGTCACCGATCCTTCATGAAAGGCCGGCTATGCAGGCTGTTTATTGCATGAAGGACAGATTTCGCATGACTATATCAGACACGGACATTCTCTTCCTCGGCGAGTGCGTCAAGCAGGCGGCGCGCGCCGAAATCATGCCGCGTTTCCGCAATCTCGGCGCAGCCGACGTCTCGGAAAAGACCTCGGCGACCGATCTGGTGACGCAGGCGGATCTGCTTGCCGAACACAGGATCACAGCTGCGCTGAAAGAGCGTTTCCCCTCGGCGCTCGTCGTCGGGGAGGAGGCCTACGACGCCGATAAGTCGGTGGTGCCGGCGCTTGCCGATGCCGAGCTTGCCTTCGTCATCGATCCCGTCGACGGCACGTTCAATTTTGCCGCCGGGCTTCCCGTCTTCGGAACGATGCTTGCGGTCACCGTCAGGGGCGAGACAGTCGCCGGCATCATCCACGATCCTGTTCTCGGCGACACGGTGACGGCGATCAAGGGGGCGGGCGCCTTCCTGACGCGGCAGGACGGGCAATCGAGCAGGTTAAAGGTGGCCGAGCCCGCCGCAGTGAACCAGATGGTCGGCGGCTTCTCGTGGGGGCATATGGAAGATCCGGATCGCTCTCGGATCTGCGCCAACATGGCAAAGGCCCGGATGACCTTCGCTTTCAACTGCTCGGCCTATGAATATTGGATGGTCGCCTCCGGCAAGCTGCATTTCATCGGCCATGCGAAGCTGATGCCCTGGGATCATCTGGCTGGCGTGCTCGCGCATCAGGAAGCCGGCGGCCATACGGCGAAATTCGACGGAACGCCCTATCGTCCGGGCGAGACGACGGGCGGCATCATCTCCGCGCCCGATAGGGAAAGCTGGCAGCTGATCCGGCGCGAGATCGTCGGCATCTGATTTGAGGCCTTTCCCAAAGGCCGGACCGAAAGGATTTGATATGACTGCGACTGTCGATGTGACCGTGCTTGCCGATCTGCTGCGCCGTGCGGCGCAGGCGGAGATCCTGCCGCGCTTTCGCCGCCTCGGTGGGGAGGATGTCCGTGCCAAGAGCGAGGCGACGGATCTCGTCACCGAAGCCGACGAGCAGGCCGAGCGGATGATCAAGGCGGAATCGGAAAAGCTCTGGCCTGACGCGCTGTTCCTCGGCGAAGAATCGGTCGCGGCCGAGCCGGCGCTGCTCGCAAGGCTCGCGGATGCGGACCTTGCGATCGTCGTCGATCCCGTCGACGGCACGTTCAATTTCGCGTCCGGCATTCCGGCCTTCGGCGTGATGGCCTCCGTCGTATCGGGCGGCGAGACGGTCGCCGGCATTATTTACGATCCGATGGGCGACGACTGGGTGATGGCGGAAAAGGGCGGCGGAGCATGGCTGCGGCGGCCGGATGGCGAGGCGCAGCGCCTGCGCACGGCCGAGCCGGTTGCGCTCGACCAGATGGTCGGCATGGCCTCCACCGGATATCTGGCGCAAGAAAAGCGGGCCGAGATCCTCGGCAATCTCGCCAAGGTGCGCTTCCTCACCAATTATCGCTGCGCGGCCCATGAATACCGCACCTTTGCCGGTGGGCATGTGCATTACCTGATGTACAACAAGCTGATGCCCTGGGATCACCTTGCCGGCACGCTGATCTCGCAGGAGGCCGGCGCCCATGCGGCGCGTTTCGACGGCTCGCCCTATTTGCCGCACCATCTCGACGGCGGGCTGCTGGTGGCTCCCGACAAGGCCTCGTGGGAGATGTTGCGGCGTGAGGTCTTTACGATCTGATAAGCCGACCGTTGCAAGGCCGGTTGCAGACGTTGAATTGCGGCCGGCACCCGTGAGCTCAAGTGTAGACCTTTTCCATCAGGAAGTTTTCCAGACCTTGGCCGCGCTTCTCGACGATTTGTCCCGTCAACACGCGGAACCCTTTCCGTTCGAAAAACGGGCGGGCGGTTCTGCTCGCTTCCGTGTAAATTCTGCGGAACCCCAGTTTGAAAGCCTCTTCCTCGACCCTGCGCAAGAGGCGGGTCGCCACGCCGACGCTCTGAAACTCGGGGTGCACGAACATCATGTCCAGGCACCCGTCTTCCGTCAGATCGGAGAACCCTGCAGGCCTTCCATCGACTTCTGCGATCCAGGCTGGCCTGCTTATCCTTCGCTCCGCCCATAAGCTGGGGTCTTCCACTTTTGCCCAGGCCTCGATCTGGGCAGGCGAATAGTCTTTCGACGAAACTTCCCGGATGGAGCGCAGAAAAATCTCGATCGTCGCGTCTGCGTCGCCTGCCGTGTATGGTCTGATCAGAATTCGGTCGTCCATCGATTATGTCTTTCACTCACCGATCCGAGCTACGACAAGATAGCGAGGATCTGTTGCCACGCACGTTGCCCCCAATTCGGAGTCGGATTCATCGGTTCCGCCATGGGCATGCAACGATGATCGGGGTGTCGCTTCGCCCGGAAGCAAAATGCGATGCCCTGCGTCTTCTCCCAATAAAAGCCGAGTTCTTGAGCCTGAACCAGCACGCTGCTGGACAATGGATGCGGCGAAAGTGGCGCGAACGTTTCAGTGTGCGACGCCTGGTTCCTCGTGTGCCCTCACGATGGCATCCGCTTCCTTGCCGTATAGCTCCTCGAAGTGATCGAAGGTCTTGGAAAAGTAACCAATGCCCTGCGTCGCCGAGCGCAGCGCCCGCGCCAGATCGTCAAGTGCGCCGCCCGGAACAAGTGCCCGGAAGATGTCCCATCCCTTCGCGGTTTCATCCCGGTCGAAGCCGAGAACCTGACCCTTGAGAGCGGAGACGATCTGGACGAGGCTGCCGGAATAGATCGACGGAATGTGAATTTCGCTGCGGAAGACCGGTTGCATTAAAACGGCCGCCCCTTCGGAAAGCGCCTGTCGCACCCCCATTTTCGACGCGGTCCTGAAGGCGTGTTCCGAACTGTCGACGGCATGGTGCTGACCATCGAACAGCGTTACGCCGACATCGATGACCTGGAAGCCGAGCGGCCCTTTCTCCATCGCTTCGCGCGCGCCTGCTTCGACGGCAGGGATGTAGTTGCGCGGAACGACGCCACCCTTGACGGTCTCGCTGAAGGTGAAGCCCCGGCCGCGCTCGTTGGGGCGAATGCTCAGCTTCACATCCGCGAATTGACCGGCCCCGCCTGTCTGTTTGCGATGCCGGTAGTGAACCTCGGACGGCTTCGCGATTGTCTCGCGGTAGATCGGGCTGGGCGTTCGATCGGTTACGTCGATGTGAAAGACGTCGGACAGGGTTCGGCAGAGATCGCGCAGATGTACCGGGCCCTGGGCGCGGACGAGCTGGGCGCCGGTGCCTTCCTCCTGCAAAACGACAAGACCGCGATCCGTCTCGGAAAGTTTTGCCAGCGTTTCGGAGAGCTTGTTTTCATCGCGGTCGCTGCCCGGGACCAGGATCCTTTCAAGCATCGGCGTAGGTGGCTCGGTCCATTCGGGCGGGGCGACCGTCGCGTCTGATGTCAACAGCGACGGGACGGGCAAGCGGTCGGACTTGACCGTTGCGAAGACATCCCCCGGTGCAGGCACCATCGGCGAGCTGGACCGTCCGTTTGCGGGGTCCTGCACGGCGCCGAGGCTGGAGCCGCCCAGTAGTGCGCCTTGCCGCAGTCCCTCACCGAACGCACGCACCAGCACCGTCTTGCCGATATTCTGACGATGATAGGCATGAAAGCTCACGGCGGTCAGCTTGTTTTCATCGACATTGCCCGCGCGAGCCAGGCGCTGTCTGAGAATCCCTACCGGCGGCGCCTCGTGGCGCATCGCCTTCATCAGCCTCATCATGCCGTTGCCGTGACTTGCGGCACCGATCAGGACTGGAATAATCCTGTTTTCCCTGAGAACCCGCGATGAAATGGCATAGAGCGCGTCGCTGGGCGGCTCGCGATCTTCGACCAGTTCCTCGAGAAGCCAGTCATCGAATTCGGACAGGTGTTCCAGGAGCTCGCTGCGCGCTTCG
Source organism: Rhizobium sp. R635 (assembly GCF_002211285.1). GTDB lineage: Bacteria > Pseudomonadota > Alphaproteobacteria > Rhizobiales > Rhizobiaceae > Rhizobium. The sequence goes on from NZ_LOKX01000003.1 coordinate 196,304, forward strand.
TGCTCGCGCTCGGCAGCACTTTCGGGGATTGCGATCAGCGCCGAAGTCTGGCCTTCCCGGTAGCGCCACGCCCGTTCCGAAATCAGATCGCAACTGCCTACGATCTTGTCTCCCTCGCGGATCGGGATCTGGCGAAGCAAAAGCGTGTGGTTGGCGTAGTCTTGAAGCGCGGCGATCACGTCCCTCAGCCGCCCTCTCGGTTCGTCCATTCGGTTGACGAAGAGGATGCACGGCGTCCCCGAGGCTTCGACTATCCGCAGATAGGGCGCGGCGAGCACAGCCTCCTCGGGTGCCGATGAAACGCACAGGATGCAGGCGTCGCTGGCAAGAAGCGCGTGCTGTGCATGCGCCAACGCTTCGTTGGGTCCTGGCGCATCCAGCGCACACCACGCCTCGTTTCCAAAGGTGAATTCTGTGAGGTTCAATCCATAAGGGGACTTGGACTTTCTCGGCGCCCCCTCCAGGGAGCCGAGCTTTTCCACGACTGTTGATTTTCCGGTCTGCGAGGGTCCAAGCACGGTAAAGCAGCGCATCGCATTCCTCCAACTGCCATAAACACAATTTTCAGCCATCATAGGATGCCCTGAACCGCTGCAAGGCGCCAGAGGTGTTCGGTTTCACAATGCTGACCTGGAGACGTAGGAGCTGAGACCCGAGGGCTGAAAAAGCCGGAGTGCCTGTCTAGAAGTGAGCCGCACCCGCATCGAGCTGCGGGCTGTCCCCTGGGTGCGTGAAGAGCTTGCCGTTTTCCGCCCAGAGGGTGGCTGCGATCGTGAGGAGGCCGAAGAGCGCGAAACCGGCGAAGAGGGGCTGCACCGTGCCGTTGAACATCTGGCCGACCAGGCCGCCGAGGATGGTGCCGAAGGTCGTCGAGACGAAGCCGGTGACGGCGGTCGCCGTGCCGGCGAGATTGCCCATAGGCTCGAGGCTGATGGCGGTGAAATTGGTGGCGATCAGGGCAAACATCATCAGTACGACGGTGAAGATACCATAGGCGAGGGCGAAATCCGGCTTGCCGGCCAGCGAAATGATGAAACCGACAATCGATAGCGCCGTGAAGATCAACAGCGCGGCGTGCGAGATGCGGCGCATGCCGAATTTACGGACGAAGAAGCCGTTGGCGAAATTGGCGAGGGCGATGCCGCCGGCGGTGGCCGCAAAGGCGATCGGCAGCCAGTCACCGAGACCGTAGACCTCGCCGAAGACCTGCTGCACCGAAATCACATAGGCGCTGATGACACCGGTAAACATGGTGAGGCCGATCATGTAGCCGCAGGTGATGCGGTTGGTGAGCACCGTCTTGAAACCATCCATGACGGAGCCGACCGACAGCGGCAGCCGCTCTTCCGGCGGCAGCGATTCCTTCAGACGCAGAAGCGCCCAGACGAACAGGATGGTGGCGATGACGCCGAGCAGGATGAAGATCCAGTGCCAGTTGGCATAGAGGATGATCAGCTGGCCGACGGAGGGGGCGACGATCGGCACGATCATGAAGACGATCATGACATAAGACATGACGCGGGCCATTTCGCGGCCGCCGAAGCAGTCGCGCACGATAGCCATGGTGGTGATACGCACCGCCGCGCCGCCCACGCCCTGGATGAAGCGCATGACCAGCAGCATTTCGAAGCTGCCGGTTGCTGCGGCGGCAAACATCCCGACCACGTAGCAGACGAGGCCGCCGAGCAGGATGTTGCGGCGGCCGAACGTATCCGAAAGGCTGCCGAAGAATATCTGCGAGATGCCGAAGCCCAGGAGGAACACGCCGATGATGAGCTGCGCGTCGTTGGTATTGGTGACGCCGAGGGAATGGCCGATATTCGGCAATGCCGGTAGCATGCTGTCGATCGCCATGGCGACGCTGGCGGTCATGATGGCGATGGTGACGACGAACTCGCCGAAACCCATGCCGATGCGGCGGGAGCCCTGGTTTTCCTGGTGCGGTTTGTGCGGCGGCGTCATGTGGAGATATCCCGTAGGCGAATGAGGCCGGTCGTTCAGACGGCCGGGTTCTGCTGGTGGAAGAGGCGGCCCTTCTCGGCAATCAGCACGAAGATCAGCCCGACGATCGATACGGCGAAATAGCCGGCGACCATCGGCAGCGCGGTGCCGTCGAAGGCCTGGCCGATGCCGGCGCCGATGATGGCGCCGCCGACCGTGCTCATGAAACCGAGGACGGAGGAGGCGGTGCCGGCGACATGGCCGAGAGGCTCCATGGCGAGCGAGTTGAAATTCGAGCCGATCCAGCCGAACTGGAACATGGCAAGGCCGAAGAAGGAGATGAACAGCGCGAAGGGCATCGGCTCGGAGCTCGCCATCTGGACGATCAGCCAGATGGTGTTGATGGCGATGAAGCCGAGCAGCGAACCATGTGACAGGCGGCGCATGCCGAGCTTGCCGACGAAACGCGAATTGAAGAAGGACGACAGCGACATGAAAATCGCGACACCGGCAAAGGCGAAGGGGAAATAGACGCCGAGGCCATAGATGCCGACATATATCTGCTGGGCGGAATTGATGAAGCCGAACAGCGCGCCGAAGATGAAGGTGCTGGCGATGGTGTAGCAGAGCGCCACGCGATTGGTCAGCACCAGCTTGAAGGCGCCGAAGATCGAGCGGGCGGTGAAGGGGCGGACATTCTGCGGATGCAAGGTCTCCGGCAGGCGGAGATAGGCCCAGACGCCGATCGCAGTCGCCATGGTTGCGATGAAGAGGAAGATCAGGTGCCAGTTGCCGAAGAACATCACCACCTGTCCGGTGCCTGGCGCAATCACCGGCACGATCATGAAGACCATCATGATCAGCGACATGACCTCGGCCATCTGCCGGCCGCCATAGATGTCGCGGACGATGGAGATGGTGATAACGCGGGTGGCGGCTGAACCGATGCCCTGGACGAAGCGCAGCACCAGCAGGCCGGCAAATGACGGAACGAAAACGATCCCGATGGCGGAAACGATATAGATGACGATGCCGGTCAACAGCGGCGCGCGGCGGCCGAAGCGATCGGAGAGCGGGCCGTAGAAAAGCTGGGCGCAGCCGAAGCCGAGAAGATAGGAGGAGACGACGAACTGGCGGTGATTCTCGCTTTCGACGCCGAGGCTGGCGCCGATCTGCTGCAGGGCCGGGAGCATGATATCGATCGCGAGCGAGTTGATGGCCATCAGGAAGGCTGCAAGCGCGATGAATTCACGCTTGCCCATGGGCAGGCGGCCCGCGGACACGGCTTGGGATGAATCTGTCACAATGAAATTCCCATAAACAGGCTAAGGCGCTGCTCACCGCAGCGCCTCGGACTCGAGAAACAGATTTGGAAACCGGACGGACGCCCGGTGACCGGTCAGGCGGCGCCGCGAACGGTGACGCCGTTTTCCTGGAGATGCTGCTGCAACTCACCGGCCTGGAACATCTCCCGGACGATGTCGCAGCCGCCGATGAACTCGCCCTTTACATAAAGCTGCGGGATCGTCGGCCAGTTGGAATAATCCTTGATGCCCTGGCGGATTTCCGAATCGGCGAGCACATTGATGCCCTTGTAGTCGACTCCGATGTAATCGAGAATCTGAACGACCTGTCCGGAAAAACCGCACTGCGGAAACTGCGGCGTGCCCTTCATGAAGAGGACGACGTCGTTGCTCTTGATTTCATTGTCGATGAATTCGTGAATGCCGCTCATAGGACCTGATCCTTTCAACGGGCGAGTTAAAGGCCCGCCGTTTCAATCGTTTCCCTTAGATAGCATGCGACAGCAGGAATTCCAGCCGCCCGAACCAAAAAAAGACCAATCTGGTCAGACCACTTCGGGATTGTTGCCGTCGCGTGACGGTGGGCGAGATGCAGTGCTTTTCTCAGTCGCGGCGTTGACGGCTGCGGCCGGCGGCGGTGCGGCGTTTGCTGACCTGTTTGCGGACTGGTTTGCGTTTGGCCGTCGTCGTCTTGCGCGCAGCCGTTGTTGTTGTCGTGGGGCGGGTCCTGCGCCTGCTGCGCTTCCTCGTGACCCGGCCGGTGGTTTTCTTCAGGATTTCCTTCAGCACTGTGTCGACGACGCCTGATATCAATTCTTTGACAAGATCGGCCACAAAACCTCTCCGTTCGTGGTGGAAACGACATGCCCGCTATTGAATTCCGGAAGAGTTCGGTTAGCAAGACGCCTTCGAGACCATCCCTGCTTTTTCGTCGATATCGGCACGGCAGCAGGATCGCAGTAGCATGCCGGCTATCGACCCGGCCGAAAGAGTGGAATGAAACTGATCGAGAAGCGGGTCGTCCTGCATTTCCCGGGCTTCGAGCCCCTCGACGGCGCTGCCCACAGGGCTCGCTATGAGCGCTCGGCCAGGCAGAGCGCCGCGGTGTGGGGCTATTCGATCGAGACGGGAACGCCGGAGGCGGGAAGCGATCCCCTCAGCTTCGAGGTGATGACGAGCGAGGCGATCGGCGGCGGGTCGGATTCCCATAGCTGGCAGACGAAGAGCCGGATCCACATGGTCGAGCATGATGTGCTCGTGCGCCGGCTGCGCAGCCGCAGCACGGTAAGCCGCATCATCGCGGGCTTTCGAAGCTGCGTTGAGATCATGCTCGAGGGCGGCATGCGGGGATATTTCCGCCATGCCTGGCGTTTCGGCCTGTTCTTCCTGTTTCCCTTCCTGCTGACAGCCCTGGCGATCGCGTTGACGGCGCAGATCGCTCTCCTGCCTTATGGTCTCGGCTTCCCGGCCTGGCACATGCTCTGGAGCGGATCGCTGGCGCTTTGCTTCTTCATCTTCGCCTTCCTGCCGTTTTCCGAGCGTTTCCATACGCTGCATCTCTTTGCCGATTGGGAAATGGCGGTGGCGCTCGGCCGTATGGACCAGGCTGAATTCAACGACTGGCTGGAGGGCCGGGCCGTTGCCGTGCGCAAGGCGCTCATGGAAGAGGCGGATGAATATGTGATCTCGTCGCACAGCATGGGATCAAGCGTCGCCGCCCATGTCATCGGCATTCTGCTCGAAAGGGAGCCGGAGATCTTCAAGGGCAAGCGCGTCGTGTTTGCCACGCTCGGCAGCGCGGTCCTGCAATGCGCACTCTTGTCATCGGCGAAGCTGCTTCGCGCCCGCGTCGGGCTGATCGCCCGCTGTCCCGAGATTTCCTGGCTCGACGTGCAGTGCCTAACGGATTCGATCAATTTCTACAAGGTGCCGGTCGTTGCCGTCTGCGGCCATGCCGATGCGCCCCCGGCGAAGATCCTTCTCATCCGCGTCAAGCAGATGCTGACGGGCGAGCATTACCGCAAAATCCGCAAGGACCAACTGCGGGTCCATCGCCAATATGTGCTCGGACCGGACATGAAATCCTCGTTCGATTTCACGTTGCTCACCGCCGGCCCGATGCCGGCTTCGGTCTTTGCCTATCCGGAGCAGGACAAGCTGCCGGCTTAAGCCGCCGTGACTCCAGCTCACCGAGGTGTCCGGATCAATGCGCGCTCACCACGACCTCCCTCATTCCTGTGACTTCCCTCGGATCGAGTCCGAGGACAGGAATGAGGGGTGGAGAGGTAGCGGCCAATCCTAGATTTTCAATCCGGCGCGGAGGTCTGCAGGGCGAGCGCGTGCAGCACGCCGCCCATATTGCCCTTCAGCGCCTCGTAGACCATCTGGTGCTGCTGTACGCGGCTCTTGCCGCGAAAGACTTCGGCGACGACTTCGGCGGCGTAGTGGTCGCCGTCACCGGCCAGATCGCGGATCGTCACTTTGGCACCGGGAATCCCAGCCTTGATCATGTCTTCGATATCGCCGGGTTTCATGGCCATGATCGTTACTCCTTGCGCATCATTCCGCGGCCAGTTCGCCGCGGCCTTCCATGAAATCAGGGAACCACGATTCATGGGCATCGCGCAATTGCTGAATCGGCAGCGAGATGAGATCGCCGACGACGAGTGCGGCTCCCCCGACCGTGCCGAGACGGCGGAAGGGAACGCCGGCTCCTTCGGCGTTGGCGCAGACGAAATCGGCGACATCGGCCGGCACCGTCAGCACGTAACGGGCCTGGTCTTCACCGAAGAGCAGCGCATGCGGCGCACCCTTGCATTCGCCGAGATCGATCGTCAGGCCCTTGTCCGATGCCATGGCCATTTCGGCGAGAGCGACGGCAAGGCCGCCCGAGGAAATGTCGTGGCAGGCGGTCGCCTGGCCGTTGCGGATGACGGAGCGGACGAAATCGCCGTTGCGGCGCTCGGCGAACAGATCGACCTCAGGTGCGGGACCTTCGCGGCTGGAAAGCACGTCTCTCACATAGACGGACTGGCCGAGGTGGCTGCCGTCCACGCCGATCATGATGACCTTGTCGCCGTCATTGGCGCTGCCGATGCGGGCCATCTTGCGCCAGTCCGGCAGCAGGCCTACGCCTGCGATCGTCGGGGTCGGCAAGATGGCGACGCCGTTGGTCTCGTTGTAGAGCGAGACGTTGCCGGAGACGATCGGGAAGTCGAGCGCGCGGCAGGCTTCGCCGATGCCTTTCACCGCCTGAACGAACTGGCCCATGATTTCAGGCTTTTCGGGGTTGCCGAAGTTGAGATTGTCGGTGGCGGCGAGCGGCTCGGCGCCGGTCGCGGTGATGTTGCGCCAGCATTCGGCAACCGCCTGCTTGCCGCCCTCGAAAGGATCGGCCTCGACATAACGCGGCGTGACGTCCGAGGAGAAGGCGAGCGCCTTGCTTGGATGGCCGTCGACGCGCACGACGCCGGCATCGCCGCCCGGAAGCTGCAGCGAATTGCCCTGGATCAGCGTGTCGTACTGTTCATAGACCCAGCGGCGGCTCGACTGGTTGGCGGAGCCGACGAGCTGGAGCAGCGCCTGGCCGTAATCCTGAGGTGCGGCGACGAGGTTGGCGGGCAGGGGGGCCTGTTTGCCGGATTCGCGCCAGGGGCGATCATATTCCGGCGCCTGGTCGCCGAGATCCTTGATCGGCAGGTTGGCGACTTCCTCGCCCTGATGCACGACGCGGAAGCGCAGGTCATCGGTGGTCTTGCCGACGATGGCAAAATCGAGGCCCCACTTGACGAAGATCGCTTTGGCTTGCTCTTCCTTTTCCGGCTGCAGCACCATGAGCATGCGCTCCTGGCTTTCCGAGAGCATCATCTCATAGGCGGTCATGCGCTCTTCACGCACCGGCACCTTGTCGAGTTCGAGCAGGATGCCGAGATCGCCCTTGGCGCCCATTTCGACGGCCGAGCAGGTGAGGCCGGCGGCACCCATGTCCTGGATGGCGATGACGGCGCCGGTCTGCATCAGCTCAAGGCAGGCTTCGAGCAGGCACTTTTCGGTGAAGGGGTCGCCGACCTGAACGGTCGGGCGCTTCTCCTCGATCGATTCGTCGAATTCGGCCGAAGCCATCGTCGCGCCGCCGACGCCGTCGCGGCCGGTCTTGGCGCCGAGATAGACAACCGGGAGGCCCACGCCCTTGGCTTCGGAGAGGAAGATGGCGTTCGATTTCGCGATACCGGCGGCAAAGGCGTTGACGAGAATGTTGCCGTTGTAGCGTGCATCGAACTCGACTTCACCGCCGACCGTCGGCACGCCGAAGGAGTTGCCGTAGCCGCCGACGCCGGAGACGACGCCGGAGACGAGGTGGCGGGTCTTCGGATGATCCGGCTCGCCGAAGCGCAGCGCGTTCATCGCGGCGATCGGGCGCGCGCCCATGGTGAAGACGTCGCGCAGGATGCCGCCGACGCCGGTCGCCGCACCTTGGTACGGTTCGATATAGGAGGGGTGGTTGTGGCTCTCCATCTTGAAGACGACGCAATCGCCGTCATCGATATCGACCACGCCGGCATTCTCGCCCGGGCCCTGGATGACGCGCGGCCCCTTGGTCGGCAGCGTGCGCAGCCACTTCTTCGAGGATTTGTAGGAGCAGTGCTCGTTCCACATGGCCGAGAAGATGCCGAGCTCGGTGAAACTCGGCTCGCGGCCGATCAGGTCCAGGATGCGCTGGTACTCGTCCGGCTTCAGGCCATGGCTTGCGATGAGTTCCGGCGTGATCGGGATGGTGTTTGGAATGGTCATGAGCGGAAAGTCCCTGGCGCGTTTTGCGCTGTCTTTAGCTCATGTAGCGGCGGCGCGCGACAGGAAAATGCCCGCCGTCAACAGAGGGTGGGCAGAGTGTTCCAATAAAAGATCAGATGATCAGAACTTGTAGCCGACCTGCAGGCCGGCGCGCGTCATGCCGTCGTTAGGTCCGTCGCAGAGATTGGCATGGGAGGAATGGGCAATTTGGGCCATCACATTCCAATTGCGGGTGAAACGATAACCGGCGCCGACATATTCGTGGAAGAGGACGCGGCAGCCGAGTCCAGGGCCGTCATCATCTTCATCGAGATCGCCGGTATGGATGACGCCGCCGAAACCGGCTTCGGCAAAGAGCTTCTCGTTGAAATCGACCGTCCAGGTGAAGCCGGTGAAGAATTGCGTGGCTTCGCCCGATGTGCCGATCGAGGTGCCGACATGGACCCGCGGATGCAGCAGCCGCTGCCAGCCGACCGTCTCATCATAGCCGAAGGGATCGAAGAGGGCGGTAATTTCGGGAAAAACGCCGTTTTCCCGGGAGTGGCCCGATTGTACCGAGGCCGAGGCGCCGAAGCGCAATTCGTCGAATATTTGTTCACCTGCACTTGCAGAGTTGGCCATGGCAAAAAAGCCCATAACCGTCCCTACTGACGCAATACCCAAGAAGCGCAGAACGACCTTGTTGAAGTCGATCTTCATCCGCTGTCCTTTGATTCCCTCACCCAAGGAGGAATGACAAAGAGGTAGCATGGCAGGCAGAGGGGTAAAGAACCGCGATTCAACGCCGATATTTTTTCGGAACTATGACGTGTATTTGCAACAGGTCATATTTCGCCGTCATAGGCGGAGCCGCCATTTTCCAAGAGACGGCGCAGGATCATCAGGCCCGAGATCAGCTCCTGTCCTGTTTTCGGCGAGGAGAAACCGACGCGAACACGGTGATAGGTTTTTTCGCCACGCGCCGTCTTGAACTCGTCCTCGTCGTCGACCAGCACGCCGTCGCGGAAGGCGGCATTCTTGAAGGTGCCGGACATCCAAGGCTCAGGGAGCTTCAGCCAGAGGAAGGGCGCATGCGGGTGCGATTCGAAATCGAAACCCTGCAAATACTCGCGGGCGAGCTGGGTACGGCGGGCAAGCTCCTCAACGCTCGACTTGCGGATCTCGTGCGCGGCGCCGCTTTCGACGAGCCGTGCACAGGTCTCCGCCAGGATGAACGGCAGGCCGCCCGTGATCATCCTGTGCGTTACCTTGATGCGCTGCGCGAAATGCGGCGGGCAGGCAACCCAGCCGCCGCGCACGCCGGCGGCGACCGATTTCGACAGGCCGTTGACGAGAAAGGTGCGATCGGGCGCAAGTGCTGCAAGCAGCGGCGTATCGTCATCGGCCATGCCGCCATAGAGATCGTCCTCGATCAACCAGACGCCATGCTTCCTGGCGATGCCGGCGATCGCGGCACGCCGCTCATAGGGCATGATCGCCACCGTCGGGTTATGGACCGTCGGCATCAGGAAGGCGAGCTTCGGGTGCTGCTGCTGGCAAAGCCGCTCGAAATCCTCGGGGATCATGCCGAATTCATCGGAATCGACCGTCACCGTGCGGCGACCAAGAAGGCGGGCGCTGCGACTGACCTGGGTGTAGCTGAGATTCTCGAAGACGATCTTGTCGCCCGGAGCCGAGACGGCGCCGATAACGGCGATCGCCGCCGCATGGGCGCCGAGCGTCGGGACGATATTTTCGACGTCCGGCGTCCAGCCGCTGCGGGCAAGCCAGCGACGTCCGGCTTCGAACCAGTTCGGCGGGAAACTCCGGGAGTAGGAGGAGATCTCCGCCAGATGCTGTTCGCCGATCTCCGCGAGAACGCCCGATATGATCTTGCCCTGGCCGAGGTCGGGAGCAGCAGTGGTATCGAAGCGGATCTTATTGGCAGGCGCATCCTGGAAGCGGGTGCCGCCAAGCGAGACGGTCAATGGATCGCTCTGTTCGCCGGGCGGGGTCTCGGAACGGTTCAGCACATAGGTGCCGCGCCCGACTTCGCCCGCGACCAGGCCGCGCTCGTGCACCAATGCATAGGCGCGCCCGATCGTGCCGATCGTCACGCCGATGTCATAGGCAAGGTTGCGCTGCGGCGGCAACTTGCTGCCGGCGGGCAGGGCGCCGCTCGATATGGCGGATTCGATGCTGTCGGCGAGCCGGAGATAGACCGGCCCGGAGCCGCGTGAAAGATCAGGAAGCCAATTTGTCATGGTGACAATTGCTTATATTGTCACATTGTATCTGTCAAGATTAAGAGTCAATTCCAACGGATCGCCGAAAGGATTCCTGGAATGTCTGCTTTGCCTGAAATCAAAATGCCAATTGTACCAATTGCCTCCTTCGAAGACAGAAGAGTGATTGCCTCGCCGGCCGAGCCAGCCGAGGCGACGCGTCTCGGCCGAATCTGGGCGGCTATTCTTCTCTGGCATGAGAAGCGGGAAGGTCGGCGCGCATTGAGAGGCCTGACGGCGGGCGAACTCAAGGATATCGGTGTGTCACAGTCCGATGCGGCCCGTGAGGTCGGCAAGTCTTTCTTTTGGGATTAAGCCTGGCGTGCAAAGATTTGCAGCGGTTCACCGTTCTGTCGTCGGTCGAGGATTGCCAGGGACGATGGAACGGTGACGGCTCGAAGCCTTGCCCGGGAAACGCGAGCAACTGCCCCAATCGCGAGGCACGAGGTAGCGAGCTTACGTTAGTGACGGGAAATTTGCTGCTTATTAGCCACACCCACTTAAAAATGCAGGAAACACAAGCACCCCCATGGTGCCTTACCTCTGCGTGAGCTACATCTCCACAAACAACCGCAGCAGGTTCCGCACTCGCGATAAATCCGCAGCTTTGAGGGGAATAATTCCGCGTATGGATGGCGTCATTTCGCAGCATCTGGACTCCGGTCTTCGTGCGCCCTGCGGGATTGCTGCGTTCTATCGAATTGCTGCCGACGCGGCTCAATTGCGGCGCGACTTGACGTTGAAGGGATGCTCGTCCCGGGCCGATGGCATTCAGAGAGCCGCCAAGATTATCAGGCTCAAGGCGCGTCTCGCGGATAAGGTCACGGAGGAACGGCTTCGAACCATGCCGATCCCCCCTATCGTCAAACCACGCAGCGGATCCTTTCAGGTGTTCGCCGGGTTGAATCCGTCAGGGAAGTACAGACCTGTCGATCCGATGACGCGCGTTAATCGCGAAGTTACTCCGTCGGATATACGCGTTAGCGCATTGGCCCGAAAATCGGAATCGATTTTCGGAAAGCACGATTTGAAGATTGAAAATGTAGAGCGTTCTTTGGCGTCCGACAGGACGCAGGGCGCTCTGGTAGAGCAGCATAGGCAAACGGGGATCCGATGACAGGCATTATTACCTCCACGAAGGATGTGTTCTTGACGGGGGATAAGAAAATTGACGGGCTTCTCAGCGGCATTGCCTGGGACGGCACGATAACCTATGCGTTTCCCACTCTCTCGACATCGTATTCCTATAGCGGCGAGAAAGATTTCGATTTCTCGTCGATTTCCTCGCAACAGCAATCTGCAGCTTTGTTTTTTATGGAGCAATCCTATGGAAACGCGGCAAATGACGGTTTTTCGGTAGAGGGGTTTACGAACGCCAATTTCACGGCGGGAAGCGCCGATACCGCAACCGTGCGGTTCGCTCAGTCGTCCCTGCCTTCGACGGCATGGGGCTACTATCCGGACTCTAGCAACAGCGGCGGTGATGTCTGGTTCGGGACGGAATATGCCGGTACGGAATCCGATTATCGCTATCCGGAGTTCGGCAACTATGCGGGACACACCCTGGCGCATGAGCTCGGTCATGCTCTCGGGCTGAAACATGCTCACGAACCGGATTTTTTCTACAATCCCACGGTCGTTCCGCGTGCCTACGATTCGGTCGAATATACGATCATGACCTATCGTACATATGTCGGAGACAGTACGAGCGGCGGGTACAAGTACGAGGCTGACGGCGCGCCACAGACCTTCATGATGCTCGACATCGCCGCCCTGCAGGAAATGTATGGTGCAGACTACACCACGAACAGCGGCGATACCGTCTATAAGTGGAATCCGAACGAAGGTGTCACCTATGTCGACGGGGTTGCGGCCATCACCCCTGATGCCAACCGGATCTTCGCGACAATCTGGGACGGCGGCGGTATCGATACCTATGATTTGAGTGCTTATACCACCGCCCTCAATATCGATCTGCGAGCGGGGGGATACTCGGTCTTTTCCCAAAGCCAGCTAGCCGATCTGTGGGGTGGTCCGAACGATGGCTATGCCCGCGGCAACATTTTCAACGCGCTTCTTTATAACGGCAACCTTGCGTCGTTGATCGAGAATGTTCAGGCCGGCTCCGGCAGCGACAATATTGTAGGCAACGAGGCGAACAATACGTTATGGGGCAATGCTGGAAATGATTCGCTTTATGGTGGTGCCGGCAATGATACATTGATCGGCGGTGCTGGTTCCGACTGGATGGTGGGCGGCGTGGGCAACGACCTCTATGTTGTCGACGATACCTTCGATTCTGTGATCGAGTTCGGGAACGAGGGGACGGACACGGTCCAGACGGCGCTTTCAAACCATGCGCTCGACAGCAATGTCGAGATCCTGATCTACACGGGATCGGGCAATTTCACGGGCACCGGCAACGCGGTCGCCAACACGATTACCGGCGGCGCCGGCAATGATGTCCTGAATGGCGGGTATGGCGCCGACACTCTGATTGGTGGAGTGGGCGACGACACCTATGTCGTCGACAATGTCGGCGACGTCGTCGTCGAGAATACCGACGAGGGTATCGACACGGTTCGCGCGCTGGCAAACTATACGCTCGGCAGCAATGTCGAGAACCTCACCTACATCGGCACGGCAGCCTTTACCGGAACCGGCAATGGGCTCGACAACGTTATAACCGGC
>NZ_LOKX01000004.1 GCF_002211285.1 Rhizobium sp. R635
AAGACGCTATTCTCATGCCGCACGGTGTTGCCCCTCTTTCGTGTCCGGGATTGTCGCCAAACATCCGAATACGAGTAGAATCAACACCGTGCGCCTTGTCCACCAAATTTAAACCGGACAGCAGTGGGGCAAGCCCGAGCATGACGGAGGAGGGGTTGGTGGACTTTTTCAGCGGCCCCGGCGGCCCCTTATCCAATAGCCGTTTCTCTTTCTCGCTCAGCCGCGATTGTCGCCGAGGAGGCGATCGTAAACGGCGCCGATCGCGGTTGCTTCCTTCTCCAGCGCGAAATTCGCCCTGACGTGGCACAGTGCATTCTCGCCATGGGCGATCGCCAGCGCGGGATCTGCGATATAGGGGGCGATTGCCCGCGTCAGCGCCTCGCCATCGCCGGCAGCCACCACCGAGCCGGACTCGCCCTCGGCAATGAGCTCGGCATAGGCGCCCGCATCCGACGCCACCACGGCGGTCCGCGAGGCCATGGCTTCGAGCGGTGTCAGACCGAAGCCTTCGTTGCGGGAAGGGGCGACGTAAAGCGTCAGCCGGCGATACCAGACCTTGATATCAGGCACTTCGCCAAGGAAGAGAATGCGGTCGCTGAGGCCGGCGGCGGCGACATCGGCCTTGAGCTTTTCGCCAAAGCCCACGTTATCCGCCGTCACCCGGCCGGAGACGACGGCCGTCCATTCCGGGTGCTGCGGCAAGAGTTCGATCATCGCCTGGACGAAGAGATCGGTGCCCTTTTGATGGCGGACGCGGCCGAAGCAGCCTACGAGATAGCGGCCGGGCAGGCCGGCCGCAGCGATGCCGTCCTCCGCCGTTTCCGGCGGGTGGAACAGGGAGAGGTCGACGCCGTGCTGGATGACGGTGTGGGGCACCTCGAGGAAGGAGCCGGAACGGTCGCTGGTTGCGATCACCGCGTCCATGCGGCGGATCAGCCATTTCGTATAGGCGGTATGGCGGCGTTGCGCGGCCGAGGTGAAGAGCAGCTTCAGCGGCATGCGCAGGACATGGCGAAGCAGGATGCCGACGGCCATCTCATTGTTGCGGCGGGCGTGCCAGACGCGGTGGCGCCGGCGCACCGGCGGGCGCCAGAGGCCGACGAGTTGCGGCCACTTCAGTTTCGGAAGGCCCTCCGGCAGGCCGGGGCCGAGGGTGGCGATCCGGATGCCGAGCCGGAGCTGGCACGGGATCAGCTGGACGATGGTCGACGTGACGCCGGAGAGCCGTCGCTTGAAATTGGGCGCGATGATCTCGACGTCACGAATGTCCGGCAAGGGATGGATCTCGTGTCTGGCGGGCGATCAGCCCCAGGAAACCTGGAGGATCTCGTAGGCCTTGGAACCGCCGGGTGCGTTGACCTCGATGGAATCGCCGACTTCCTTGCCGATCAGCGCGCGGGCGATCGGGGAGGATATGGAGATGCGGCCGGCCTTGACGTCGGCTTCCTGGTCGCCGACGATCTGGTAGGTCTTTTCTTCCTCGGTGTCCTCGTCGACGAGCTTCACCTTGGCGCCGAACTTGATCTTGTCGCCCGACATCTTGGTGAGGTCGATGACCTCGGCGCGCGCCGTCAGGTCTTCCAGTTCGCTGATGCGGCCCTCGTTATGGCTCTGGGCTTCCTTGGCGGCATGGTATTCGGCATTTTCGGAAAGGTCGCCATGAGCACGGGCTTCGGCGATCGCCTCGATGATTCGGGGGCGCTCCTCCTGCTGACGCCAGCGCAGCTCTTCCTGCAGCTTGACGAAACCACCCTGCGTCATCGGTACCTTTTCAACCATTTTTCTGTCCTTCACTCCTTGCGTCCGCGCAATCAGGCGCCCACACAAAAGAAAACAGGTCCCGAAGGGGAGCTTCGGAACCGTGCCACAATCCTAGTTAAGTGCTTATAGCAGATCGGCAAGGCCGATTTCCAGAAAATTCGCATGGGCGAGATCCAACCCGCGGCGCTATCGGGCGATGCACCCCCAAAAATGGGCGGAGGCGGGATCGTTTCGGTTGACTGCGTTTATTGGAACATATAGTGAACATAAGAATGAAGAAGTCGCTTGCCGAACGCTTGGCCATTCTTTCCGACGCCGCGAAATATGACGCTTCCTGCGCCTCCAGCGGCACTGTGAAACGCGATTCGAGCGCAAGCGGAGGACTGGGTTCGACCGAAGGGTCCGGCATCTGCCATGCCTATGCTCCGGATGGGCGGTGCATTTCGCTGCTGAAGATCCTGCTCACCAATTTCTGCATCTACGACTGCGCTTATTGCGTCAATCGCTCGTCCAGCAATGTCGAGCGGGCACGCTTCACGGCTGAGGAGGTCGTCTGGCTGACGCTCGAATTCTACCGCCGCAATTATATCGAAGGCCTGTTCCTTTCCTCCGGCATTATTCGCTCTTCCGATTACACGATGGAGGAGATGGTCCGCATCGTCCGCGAACTGCGCGTGACCCATAATTTTCGCGGCTATATCCATCTCAAAGCGATCCCCGAGGCGTCGCCGCATCTGATCGAGGAGGCGGGGCTTCATGCCGACAGGCTGTCGCTCAATATCGAACTGCCGACCGACAGCGGCATCACCCGCTTTGCGCCGGAAAAGAAGCCGGCCAATATCCGGCGATCGATGGGGGATCTCAGGCTGAAGATCGAAGCGGCCGGCGAACCGACGCTGAAGACGAAGAAGCGCCAGCGTTTCGTCCCTGCCGGCCAGAGCACGCAGATGATCGTCGGGGCGGACGGGGCGAGCGACGCGACCATCCTTGCCAGCAGCGGCCGGCTCTACAGCAGCTATGGCCTGAGGCGTGTCTATTATTCGGCCTTCAGCCCGATCCCCGACGCTTCGAAGAACCTGCCGCTCATCAAGCCACCGTTGATGCGCGAGCATCGGCTTTATCAGGCCGACTGGCTCTATCGCTTCTACGGTTTCGGCGTCGACGAGATTACCGCAAACCAGGCGGGCGGCATGCTCGATCTCAATCTCGATCCGAAACTTGCCTGGGCGCTTGCCAACCGGGCTGAATTTCCCGTCGACATCAACAAAGCCGAGCGCGAGCGGTTATTGCGCGTACCCGGTCTCGGCACCAAGACGGTGAAGGCGATCGTTTCCTCGCGCCGTTTTCGCCGCCTCCGGCTCGACGATCTCTCGCGGCTCGGTGTTTCGATCAAGAAGGTCCAAGCCTTTATCTCGGCGGAAGGCTGGTCGCCGCGCCGGCTGATCGACCGCCCGGACCTGCGCGCCATGTTCGAGCCGCAGCCTGAACAATTGTCGTTGCTCTGATGCGCCGGGTCGTGCTTGCGGGACGGGGAGAGCTTGGCGAATGGCGCGATGCCGCGCGCGCCCTGGCGGCCGCAGGCATCTTGCCCGAGGAGATCGATTGGCGCGAAAAAAGTGCTGAGGCCGATCTTTCGTTTCAACGTGACGCCATGCCGCCGGAGCCTGCGGCATCACGCAAGCCGATGACGGTGCCGCCGGCCTTCATCGAGCTTGCGGAGACGGTTCTCTGCCATTCCGATCCGGCGCGGTTTTCCCTGCTTTACCGCCTGCTCTGGCGGCTGCAACTGGACCGGCAACTGCTTGAAGTCTCTTCCGACGAGGATGTCGTGCGGGCCAGGCTGATGGCGAAGAACGTTCGGCGCGACGCGCACAAGATGACGGCCTTCGTCCGTTTCAAGGAAGTCGGCGCGGTAGCGGCGGCGCGTCGAAAGTTCCTCGCCTGGTTCGAGCCGGATCATCATATCGTCAGGCGCACGGCTCCCTTCTTCCAGCGGCGCTTCAACGACATGGACTGGCTGATTGCCACGCCCAAGGGCTCAGCGGCCTGGGACGGCGAGCGGCTGACGATCACCGGCGAGCCCTGCGAAAAGCCCAATCTCAGCGATGCCACGGACGAACTCTGGCGCACCTACTACGCCAACATCTTCAACCCGGCGCGATTGAAGGTGAAGGCGATGCAGGCGGAGATGCCGAATAAATACTGGAAGAACCTGCCGGAAGCCGATCTCATTCCCGGCTTGATCGCATCGGCCGAGAGCAAAGTGCGGGAGATGGCGGCGCGGGAAGCGACGCAATCGTTGCCCTTTCACGACCGCTTGCAGCAGGCCGCGCGCAATCTTCCCGCAGAACCGGAGGCTCCGGCGGGCACACTCGAAGCACTGCGCGCGGAGGCTGTTGTCTGCACGCGCTGTCCGCTTCACGCCAATGCGACCCAGACGGTATTCGGGGAGGGGCCGTGCGATGCGGAGGCGATGTTCGTCGGCGAGCAGCCGGGCGACCAGGAGGATATTTCAGGGCGTCCCTTCGTCGGACCTGCCGGCAGGCTTCTCGATCAGGCGATATCAGAGGCGGGCATCGACCGGTCGAGGCTCTACATCACCAATGCCGTCAAGCATTTCAAATACGAACCGCGCGGCAAGCGGCGCATCCACCAGAAGCCCAATATGGGCGAGGTGAAGCATTGCCGCTGGTGGCTCGATCGGGAGATGGCGCTCGTCAAGCCGAAGCTGATCGTCGCGATGGGAGCGACGGCGCTTGCGGCGCTGACCGATGTGAAGGAGCGCCTGCAGGATGTCAGGGGAAAAGCGATGGCGATGGAAGGAGGGCGCACCCTCTTCGTAACCGTGCATCCGTCCTATCTCTTGCGCATTCCCGACGAGCGGCTGAAGGCGGAGGAACTGGCGCGGTTTCGCGAGGATATGATGACGATTCAGCGGCTTATCGCATCAGCCGGATAAAGAGATTCCGGCGGAGTTCGCGCCATCACCCACCGGGCGATGGCGCTGTCCGATTTCACGCGAAGTAGCTCTGCAGCGGCCGTACTTCGAGATTGCCGGCCTTCAGCGCCTTGATCGCCTGGGCGGCGGCTTCGGCGCCGGCCATCGTCGTGTAGTAGGGCACCTTCTGCATCAGCGTTGCGCGGCGCAGCGACTTGGAGTCGGAGATCGCCTTGTTGCCATCGGTGGTGTTGATGACGAGCTGGACCTGGCGGTTGCGGATCGCGTCCTCGATGTGCGGACGGCCCTCCAGAACCTTGTTGATCTTGGTGGCGGTGATGCCGTTTTCGCCGAGGAAGCGGGCGGTGCCGCCTGTTGCCAGAACCTTGAAGCCCTGTTCGACGAGGATGCGGATCGCCGGCAGCACGCGTGCCTTGTCCTCGTCGCGCACGGAGACGAAGACCGTTCCGTCCCGCGGCAGCTCGACGCCGGCGCCGAGCTGCGATTTGGCGAAGGCCAGGGCAAAATCGGTGTCGAGGCCGATGACTTCGCCGGTCGAGCGCATTTCCGGGCCGAGCAGCGTGTCGACGCCGGGGAAGCGGGCGAAGGGGAAGACGGCTTCCTTGACGGCGATGTGGGTGAGCTTGCGCGGATCGGGCTTCTGTCCGTAGGCGGCGAAGGTCGCATCGAGCTTCTCGCCGGCCATGACGCGGGCGGCGATCTTGGCGATCGGCGCGCCGATGGTCTTTGCGACGAAGGGGACGGTGCGCGAGGCGCGCGGATTGACTTCGAGCACGTAGACGGTGCCGTCCTTGATGGCGAACTGGACGTTCATCAGACCGCCGACATTGAGCGCCTTGGCCATGGCTTTTGCCTGGCGCTCCAGCTCGTCGAGCAGTTCGACGGGCAGCGAGCGCGGCGGCAGCGAGCAGGCGGAGTCGCCCGAATGGATGCCGGCTTCCTCGATATGCTCCATGATGCCGGCGACATAGACGTCGGTGCCGTCGGAGAGGCAGTCGACGTCGACTTCGATGGCGTGGGTCAGGTAGCTGTCGAAGAGTAGCGGGTTCTTGCCGAGCAGGGTGTTGATCTGGCCGGTCTTGTCGTTCGGATAACGCTGCTTGATATCCTCAGGCACCAGTTCCGGAACCGTATCGAGCAGGTAGGTCTGCAGCTGGCCTTCCGAATGCAGGATCTGCATGGCGCGGCCGCCGAGCACGTAGGAGGGGCGCACGACCAGCGGGAAGCCGATTTCGGCGGCGACCAGGCGGGCCTGCTCGACCGAATAGGCGATGCCGTTGTTCGGCTGGTTCAAGTCGAGCTTCATCAGAAGCTTCTGGAAGCGGTCGCGGTCTTCGGCAAGGTCGATCATATCGGGCGCGGTGCCAAGGATCGGGATGCCGTTCTTTTCGAGCGCTTCGGCAAGCTTCAACGGCGTCTGGCCGCCGAACTGGACGATGACGCCGACGACTTCGCCCTTTTCCTGTTCGGCGCGCAGGATCTCGATCACGTCTTCGGCCGTCAGCGGCTCGAAATAGAGGCGGTCTGATGTATCGTAGTCGGTCGAAACGGTTTCCGGGTTGCAGTTGATCATGATCGCTTCGTAGCCTGCATCCTTCAGCGCGAAGGCGGCATGGCAGCAGCAATAGTCGAACTCGATGCCCTGGCCGATGCGGTTCGGGCCGCCGCCGAGGATGACGACCTTCTTGCGGTCGGAGACCTGGGCCTCCGAGCGCGCGGCGCCGACGAAGGGCGTCTCGTAGGTCGAATACATATAGGCGGTCGGCGAAGCGAATTCGGCCGCACAGGTGTCGATGCGCTTGAAGACCGGGCGGACGTTCAGGCCGTTGCGCAGTTCGGCGACTTCCTTCGGGCGCTTGCCGGTCAGCGTCGCCAGACGCGCGTCGGAGAAGCCCATGGCCTTGAGCATGCGGAGGTTCGCAGCATCATTGGGCAGGCCGTGCTCGCGGATGCGGGCTTCCATGTCGACGATGTTCTTGAGTTCGGCGATGAACCAGGGATCGATCTTGCAGCCTTCATGCACCTCTTCGATGCTGAGGCCCTGGCGCAGCGCCTGGGCGACCATACGCAGGCGGTCCGGCGTCGGCGTGCCGATGGCGGCGCGGATGGCGTTCTGGCTGGATTCGCCTTCTTCGAAGTCGGGGATTTCGATCTCGTCGAGGCCGGTCAGGCCGGTCTCGAGGCCGCGCAGCGCCTTCTGCAGCGATTCGGCGAAGGTGCGGCCGATCGCCATGACTTCGCCGACCGATTTCATGGCCGTGGTCAGAACAGGCGAGGCGCCCGGGAATTTCTCGAAGGCGAAGCGCGGGATCTTGGTGACGACGTAGTCGATCGACGGCTCGAAGGAAGCGGGCGTCGCGCCGCCGGTAATGTCGTTTTCGAGTTCGTCCAGCGTATAGCCGATGGCGAGCTTGGCGGCGACCTTGGCGATCGGGAAGCCGGTGGCCTTGGAGGCGAGTGCCGAAGAGCGCGAGACGCGCGGGTTCATTTCGATGACGACGAGGCGGCCGTCCTTCGGATTGACGGCGAACTGCACGTTCGAGCCGCCGGTCTCGACGCCGATCTCGCGCAGCACCGCGATCGAGGCGTTGCGCATGATCTGGTATTCCTTGTCCGTCAGCGTCAGCGCCGGGGCGACGGTGATGGAATCGCCGGTGTGGACGCCCATCGGATCGATGTTTTCGATCGAGCAGATGATGATGCAGTTGTCCGCCTTGTCGCGAACGACCTCCATCTCATACTCCTTCCAGCCGAGCACCGATTCTTCGATCAGCACTTCGGTCGTCGGCGAAGCATCGAGGCCGCCGCCGACGATCTCGAAGAATTCCGAGCGGTTGTAGGCGATGCCGCCGCCGGTGCCGCCGAGCGTGAAGGACGGGCGGATGATGGCGGGCAGGCCGACATGATCGAGCGCCTGGGCGGCGATCGCCATGGCGTGGTTCATATAGCGCTGCTTGCGGTCGCTCTCGCCGAGGTTCCACTGGTTTTCCAGTTCGTCCAGCGCCTTGTCGAGATCCGTGCCGGAAAGGCTTTCGCGCAGCTTGGTGCGCTCGGCCTCATGGGTCTTGCGGTCGAGATCCTTGATGTCGGTGGCGTTCGCCAGCATCGAGCGCGGCGTTTCCAGGCCGATGCGGGCCATGGCTTCACGGAACAGCGCGCGATCCTCGGCCATGTCGATGGCGGCGGGCTTGGCGCCGATCATCTCGACATTGTAGCGGTCGAGCACACCCATGCGCTTCAGAGAGAGGGCGGTATTCAAAGCCGTCTGGCCGCCCATGGTCGGCAGCAGCGCGTCGGGGCGCTCCTTGGCGATGATCTTGGCTACGACCTCGGGGGTGATCGGCTCGACGTAAGTGGCGTCGGCCAGGCCCGGATCGGTCATGATCGTCGCCGGGTTGGAGTTGACGAGGATGACGCGGTAGCCTTCCTCCTTCAGCGCCTTGCAGGCCTGGGTGCCGGAATAGTCGAATTCGCAAGCCTGGCCAATGACGATCGGTCCCGCGCCGATGATGAGGATCGATTTGATGTCTTGGCGCTTCGGCATGGGCGATATCCATTGTCTGGCTGCGCAAAAAGCCGGCCAGGGTGGGAGATCACCAGGTCGGGTCGCGCATTGAGGTCTTTTCAGGCTAGAAGCGGCTTATAGGCAAATGTTTTTGCAAACGGAACCCCATAAATCACGGAATCGACAGGAATCCCGACATGATGCGAAAGCCTATTTCCCGTCGGGCACGACAAGCACCCGGATTTCGCCGCTACGCGCCGGATTTGTGATCGCGTCCGGGGCCTCCGCAAGGCCGATGCGCCTCGATATCAGCGGCTCGACCTTGATCCTGCCGGAGGCGATGAGATCGGCGGCGCGGCCGTGGGTGAAGGGGTTGACGAAGGAGCCGATCAGCCTGACTTCGCGAAAAAGCAGGTCGAAGGGCTCGATCGCGATCGTCGCGCCCTGCGGCATGACGCCGAGGATGACGGCGGTGCCGCCGCGCCGGGCAAGCCGGGGCGCCTGCTGCATGGTCTCGGGGACACCTGCGCATTCGAAGACGACATCGGCGCCACCGGGTAACAGCCCGTCTTCGGCGGCGATGCGGGTGACGACATCGCCATCGCCGGGATCGACCGTCGCGGTCGCCCCGAGGCTTTCGGCCAGCCGGCGTTTTTCGCCGCTGCGCGTCACCAGCACGACGCGGGTCGCGCCGGCAAGCCGTGCCAGCTGCACCGTGAGCAGGCCGATGACGCCGCCGCCGAGCACGACCGCCGATGAGCCGGCCTGCAGACCACCGAGATCGACGCCGTGAATGCAGCAGGCGAGGGGCTCGCAGAAGGCGCCGTGGAGCGGATCGAGATCACCAGGCAGCGCGAAGGCCTGGCTTTGCGGCATACAGACATAATCGGCAAAACCGCCGTCGCGGTGAATGCCGATCGCCTGCAGCTTCCGGCAGAGATTGACGCGGCCGCGCCGGCATTCCTCGCAGCCGCCGCAGGAAATGTTGGGATCGCCGGTCACGCGCATGCCGGGCCGAAAATCGGTTGCGCCATCCCCGACCGCTTCGACGATGCCTGCGAATTCATGGCCGAGCGTCACCGGCGACTTGGAAGGAAATTCACCGTGATAGATATGGCGGTCGGTGCCGCAGATGCCGCAGGCTTCGATGCGCACCAGCAGCTCGCCCGGGCCTGGCGCCGGCCTTTCGACCTCGCAGAGCTGCAATTTTCCTGTCGTTTCCAGACGCACGGCCTTCATTGCTCTTCCTCCTGCTTTCCCTCCTGGTTCAGGAAGAGCGAAAGCGGGAGTCCAGTCAAGCGCTTAGCGCGCCTTCTTTACCTGAAGCGGCGGCGCGTGCATTTGAGGGAACAATATCCCGCTCCCAAGGTTTCCGGCGGGACGCTGGAGCCATGATGGCTGGTCCGCCGACTGTTTCGAGGCGGATGAAGCCGCTGGAATTCTCCGCGCCGACGGATATATAAATTCCAAGAGTATAAGCACGGGCATTGCCGGGGAGAACGAAGATGGAATGGAGAGGCCGGCGTCAGTCCGATAATGTCGAGGATCGCCGTGGCAATTCGGGCGGCAGCCCCTTCGGCCGAGGCGGCGGGTTCAGTTTCCCGTCCGGCGGCGGTGTTCGTCGCGCCGGCGGCGGCTTAAGCATCGGCACCATCATCTTCCTCGTCGTCATCTATCTCATCTTCAAGGCGATGGGCATCGATCTGATGCAGGTGCTCGATGGCGGCGGCATGTCGAGCGGCCCAGGCTACGAGCAGAGCCAGTCCGCAGGAACACGCACGCCCGCCAATGACGAGATGACCGCCTTCGTGCGCACCGTTCTTGCCGAGACCGAGGATACCTGGAACGGCATCTTCCAGGCGCAGGGCCGCAATTACGAGGAGCCGCGCCTCGTGCTCTTCTCCGGCCAGACACAATCGGCTTGCGGCTTTGCCTCTGCCGCGACCGGTCCGTTCTATTGCCCGGGTGACCACAAGGTCTATCTCGATACGACGTTCTTCCAGGAGCTCTCCGACCGCTTCGGCGCATCGGGCGATTTCGCCGAAGCCTATGTGGTTGCCCACGAAGTCGGCCATCACGTGCAGAACCTGCTCGGCATCCTGCCGAAGTTCAACCAGGCCCGCCAGCGCATGAGCGAGGAAGAAGCCAACAAGATGTCGGTGCGCGTCGAGCTGCAGGCCGATTGCTTTGCCGGCATCTGGGGCAAATATACCCAGCAGAAGGGTATCCTGGAAGCCGGCGACCTCGAGGAAGCGCTGAACGCGGCACAGCAGATCGGCGACGACACGCTGCAGAAGCGCTCACAGGGTTACGTCGTGCCCGAAAGTTTCAACCACGGCACCTCGGCGCAGCGCGCCAGGTGGTTCAAGCGCGGTTTTGACAGCGGGCAGCTGACGGCGTGTGATACGTTCTCGGGGCCGGTTTGAGGGGGCAAGGTCCTGCCGTGCAGCCCCCTCATCCGCCCTACGGGCACCTTCTCCCCGAGGGGAGAAGAGGGAGTCGAAACGCTGCGGCGCATCCCCTTCGCCCCAGCGGGGAGAAGGTGCCGGCAGGCGGATGAGGGGGCTGCACGGCAGGATGTTCCCAATTACTTCTCACTATCCATCTGATCGGGATAACGCTCGCCCGCAACCGCTTCCTTCGGGATGGCGCGTTCGAATGCACAATGAGCGATTCCCTCGATTGATCTGGATGCCTTCGCGGCCATTGCAAGGGAGTGCGCCCATCGATTGAGGCCCTTCTGAATTTCCCGCACAACTCATCAAAGGCTTTTGAGATGTTCACGGATTGTTTCGGTCTCTTTTCTAGGCTATGTCACATTACCGGCGACGAGATCGTCTTTTCAGAAACCACCGCTGTTGAGATGCTTCATGCTTGATCCCAAATTCGTTCGCCGCGGCCTGTTCCTGGTCTTCGTCATCCTTTTCCTCGACATTATCGGCATCGCCATCATCATGCCGGTGCTGCCGGCCTATCTGGAGCAGTTGACCGGCGACAGCGTCAGCGACGCGGCGGTCGACGGCGGCTGGCTGATGCTCGTTTATGCCGGCATGCAGTTCCTGTTTGCGCCGCTGCTCGGAAACCTGTCGGATCGTTTCGGCCGCCGGCCGATCCTTCTGCTTTCGGTGCTGACCTTCGCGATCGACAATTTCATCTGCGGCATCGCCACCAGCTTCTGGATGCTGTTCGTCGGCCGTGTCCTTGCGGGCATCAGCGGCGGCAGCTTCGCCACATGCTCGGCCTATATCGCCGACATCAGCACGGAGGAAAACCGGGCGAAGAATTTCGGGCTGATCGGCATCGCCTTCGGCGTCGGCTTCATCATCGGCCCGGTCATCGGCGGGTTTCTCGGCGAATTCGGCCCGCGTGTGCCCTTCCTCGGCGCGGCTGCGCTGTCGCTGCTCAATTTCATCGCCGCCTGCTTCCTGCTGCCGGAAACGCTGGAGGCGAAGAACCGCCGCCGCTTCGAATGGAAACGCGCCAATCCGCTCGGCGCACTGCGCCAGATGCGCCACTATCCTGGCATCGGCTGGGTCAGCCTCGTCATGTTCCTGTTCTTCCTGGCGCATGCCGTCTATCCCTCGGTCTGGTCCTTCGTCTCGACCTACCGCTATGGCTGGAGCGAGGGCCAGATCGGCCTGTCGCTCGGCATTTACGGCATTGGCGCCGCACTCGTCATGGGATTGGTCCTGCCGCGTGTCGTGCCGCTGCTCGGCGAATGGAAGACGGCGCTGCTCGGCCTCTGTTTTTCGGCTGCGGGGCTGACCGGCTATGCCTTCGCCTGGGAAGGCTGGGTGGTCTATGTCGTCATCGTCGCGACCGTGATGGAAAATGTTGCCGATCCGCCGCTGCGCAGCATCGCCGCCGGCAAGGTGCCGCCCTCCGCGCAGGGCGAGCTGCAGGGCGCTCTGACCAGCCTCAGCAGCATCACGACCATTCTGGGACCGCTGATCTTCACGCAGATGTTCGGTTATTTCACCCGTCCCGAAGCGCCCGTCACCTTTGCCGGGGCGCCCTATCTGATGGCTGCCCTGTTCATCCTGCTGGCGGCCGGCGTGTTCCTCACCCGCGTCCGGGTCCGTCAGCCGGCCGAGGTGCTGGAAGCGGCGGGTTGATCGATCAGAAATGGTGATGCGATGATGAATTTTTCATCATCTGCCTGTTTTGGGGTAGTTCTTCGCGGGGCTTTGATCTAAGTCCGAATGATATTTCGCCGGAAAACTGCGCGGCGACGGATATTTCAACCACAGGACTGGTGTCATGGACACGCCGATCGACGCGCGCAGGCTTGCGCCGACTACCGATAATCGTTGGAGCGCACATTTCCGTGCCACGCTGGCGCTCGGCATTCCTCTGATCGGCGCGCAGCTCGCCCAGCTCGGCATCAATACCACCGATGTGATGATCGTCGGCCGCCTCGGCGCCGAGCAGCTGGCGGCCATGGTGCTGTCGGCCCAGTTCCTGTTCACGATCCTGATCTTCGGCTCGGGTTTTGCCATCGCCGTCATTCCGATGGTGGCGCAGGCCTATGGCCGGGGCGACGTCGTCTCCGTGCGCCGCTCGCTGCGCATGGGTCTGTGGGTGGTGATCGGATTCTGGATCATCGCGCAACCGGCCTTTTTCAATGCAGAACAGATCCTTCTCTTCGCGCAGCAGAAGCCTGAAGTGGCCAAGCTCGCCCATGGCTATATCGTCATCGGCCAGTTCGGCGTGCTGCCGGCCCTGCTTTTCAACGTCATGCGGGCGCTTGTCAGCGCCATCGGCAAGGCGGGCATCATTCTCAACGTCACCATCGTCACGCTGGTGATGAATGCGATCTTCGCCTACATCCTCGTGCTCGGCCATTTCGGCTTTCCGGCGATGGGGCTCGAAGGTGCGGCGATCGTTTCGGTCGTGGTGCAGACGGCCGGTTTCCTCTTCATTTTCGCCTTCGTCCAGGGGCGGGAAGAAACGCGGCGCTACGAGATCTTCGTGCGGTTCTGGAAGCCTGACTGGCATGCGCTGCTGGAGGTCGTCCGGCTCGGTTTCCCGATCAGCGTCACCGTGCTTGCCGAGGTCAGCCTGTTTACGGTGGCGTCGCTGCTGATGGGCTATATCGGCACCATCGAGCTCGCCGCCCACGGCATCGCCCTGCAATGGGCTTCGATCGCCTTCATGATCCCGCTCGGCCTCAGCCAGGCGGCGACTGTGCGCGTCGGCGTCGCGCACGGGCAGGGCGATTATGACGGGCTGGTGCGCGGCTCGATCATGGTGCTCATCCTCGCCTGCGCCATCTCGGCGGTCGGCTCGGTGCTCTTTGCCACCCTGCCGCAGTTCCTCGGCAGCTGGTTCCTCGATGTCAGCTCGCCGGAAGCGCCTGAAGTGCTCGCTTATGCCGGGCCACTGATCGTCGTTGCCGGTCTCTTTCAGCTCGTCGACGGGCTGCAGGTGGTCGCCAACGGATTGCTGCGCGGCCTGAAGGACGCGCGCGTGCCGATGATCATGGCGCTGATCGCCTATTGGCCGATCGGCTTCTTCCTCGCTTGGGCCTTCGCCTTCCCGCTCGGCTTCGGCGGCATCGGCATCTGGTTCGGCTTCCTCGTCGGGCTTGCGGCCGCCGCCATCATGCTCTGCGCGCGGTTCTATATTCTCCTGCGCCGGGAAGGGGCGACCGTCGGCGCTTGAGCCGGCGGTCCCTTACCCTCAAGCCGCGACAGGCTTGTAGCTGGCGATATCGGCGCGAATGCCGAGACGGGAAAACATTTCCTGCGGATCGAAATTCGCCGCCTTGTGAGCGGCGGCAACGGCCGCGCGCGCGCGCTCGACAACCTCGGTATTTTCCCATTCGGCAATCGTGACGAAATTGAATTCGCCTGGGCCGGCGACCTGCTCCAGCACTCTATGATCGATGAACCCGTCCTGCGTCTCCAGCAGCTTATGGGTCATCATCACTTTGACGAGAAATTCCTCCCGCGCCGCCGCCGGCACGATGAATTTGTCGATTCGATAGAAAGCTCCGCTCATGTTCTCTCCTGCATCATTGTATCTGCAGGTAGGTCTGTAATTCCTCAAGTTAAGTTGAGGTCAATATGGAGGGAAAGAAAAAGGTTCGCCCAGGCGAGTCTTAGGAGTGCTGACAAAGCGCGCCAGCTTCTCTTTCGTCATGCTCGGGCTTGTCCCGAGCATCTGCCTCCGTTCGATAGGGCAGTAGATCCGCGGCATAAGGCCTGGGATGACGAAGAGTGAGGTTTGTCAATATGTTAAAGGCTCGCCTATCGGCGAGCCTTCATCTGAACTGGGCAGCTCCTGAAATCACCGCTCTGCGAGCGCCGGTTCGCCCTTCTTCTCGCGCACCATGTTGATGAAGCGGCGGAAGAGGTAGTGGCTGTCCTGCGGGCCGGGGGAGGCTTCCGGGTGGTGCTGGACGGAGAAGACCTGTTTGCCGAGGACGCGCAGGCCGCAATTGGTGCCGTCGAACAGCGAAATATGAGTCTCTTCAACGCCGTCGGGGAGCGACTTCGAGTCGACCGCGAAGCCGTGGTTCATCGAGACGATCTCGACTTTACCGGTCGTGTGGTCCTTGACGGGGTGGTTGGCGCCGTGATGGCCCTGATGCATCTTCTCGGTCTTGGCGCCGAGGGCGAGGCCCAGCATCTGATGGCCGAGGCAGATGCCGAAGACCGGGATGTCGGTCTTGATGAGCGTCTGGATCACCGGCACGGCATATTCGCCGGTTGCCGCCGGATCGCCCGGGCCGTTCGACAGGAAGATGCCGTCCGGCTGCATGGCGAGCACGTCTTCGGCGCTCGTTGCGGCGGGTACGACCGTGACCTTGCAGTCGAGCCCGGCAAACAGGCGCAGGATGTTGCGCTTGACGCCGTAGTCGAGGCAGACGACGTGGTATTTCGCATCCGCTGCGCCGAGCTCGCCGTAGCCTTCGTTCCAGACCCAGGGCGTCTCAGTC
This sequence comes from Rhizobium sp. R635, assembly GCF_002211285.1. Lineage (GTDB taxonomy): Bacteria > Pseudomonadota > Alphaproteobacteria > Rhizobiales > Rhizobiaceae > Rhizobium. The sequence goes on from NZ_LOKX01000004.1 coordinate 15,169, forward strand.
CATTGCGAGGACTGGCCGGAGGAGGCGATCTTGGCGAGGTCGAGGCCTTCGAGGCCGCTCCAGGCCTTGGCTTCGGCCTTCAGCGTCTCGATGTCGAAGACGCCGTTCGGGTCGTGGGCGATCACCGCGTTCGGAGCGCCGTTCTCGCGGATCCAGGCGGTCAGCGCGCGTGTGTCGATGCCGCAGAGGCCAATGATGCCGCGTGCCTTCAGCCATTGGTCGAGGTGTTTGGCGGCGCGGTAGTTCGAGGGTTCGGTGATGTCGGCCTTGAAGATGACGCCGACGGCGCCGTGGCGGGCGGCGGGCGTCAGGTCCTCGATGTCTTCATCGTTGGTGCCGATGTTGCCGATATGGGGAAAGGTGAAGGTGACGATCTGGCCGAGATAGGAAGGGTCGGTCATGATCTCTTCGTAGCCGGTCAGCGCCGTGTTGAAAACCACTTCGGCCTGGACCTTGCCGGTGGCGCCGATGCCCTTGCCTTCGATCACGGTGCCGTCGGCAAGAACGAGCAGGGCGGTCGGCTTTTCGATTGTCCAGGGTGCTGTCGCGGTCATCTTCATCCCGTTTCCGGCGGTCGGTCGCGTTGCCGCGCTCGTCGCCATTTGATCTCGCAGGCGTGTGGACGCGGCAATGCCGCGCGCTTCAGGCCTGATCACGAATTTTGGTGCAGGTGGCGGTAGATAGCCACGCAATCGCTTACGGTCAACTCTTTGTAGCCGAGATCGTGGCTGTTTTCCTGCGGTTTATCGCGCCGATCGCGCAATTTATTTGATCCCCCGCATCGGCGTGGTTTATGAAGCGGCATCAAAAAAGGAGTGAAGACCATGCTGCGCGATCAACTCGCCACCCAGCTGAAAGAGGCGATGAAGGCCAAGGATTCGGAGCGGCTTTCGACCGTCCGGCTCATCCAGGCCGCGATCAAGGACCGCGATATCGCCAATCGCGGCACCGGCAAGGGAGAGGCGAGCGAGGACGAGATCCTGCAGATCCTCGCCAAGATGGTGAAGCAGCGCGACGAATCGGCCAAGATCTACGAGGAGAATTCGCGCCCGGAGCTTGCCGCTAAGGAGCGTGCCGAAATCGCCATCATCCAGGATTTCATGCCGAAGCAGCTTTCCGACGGCGAAGTGCGCGCCAACATATCGGCGATCATTGCGGAGACCGGCTCCTCGGGCGTCAAGGACATGGGCAAGGTGATGGCGGCGCTCAAGGAGCGTTATGCCGGCCAGATGGATTTCGCCAAGGCGTCGGCGACCGTCAAAGAACTGCTGAACTAAAACGTCTCGCCTGCGGTTCTTCGTGGACCGCAGGCCCGAGCACCGCCTCGGCGGCGGCGTCGATAATGGCGAATTTCGCCGCCTGATAATTCCAATATTCCAGGATGAAGGGGCCGGACAGCCAGAAGTCGCCCTTGCGGGAGGGCTCGGTCCAGCCGACGCTTCCCATATTCGACGCCTGCGTCAGAAGTCGCTTCAGGTGGGTGTTGGAGATCATGAACTGCTCGCGCAGTTCCCGCAGCGACAGCGGGCCGACCACGACGCGTTCGGCCGCCCGGGGAAATTCCGGAAGCCGCGAGATCAGGTAATCCATCACCAGTCCGCCGGAATTCGCCCAGTTGAAGAGGTTGAAGGTCGGGCCCGGGCTGCGCACCGCCTGGCTGTCGATGATCGCCCTTGCAATCAGCGGCTGGATGGCTGCCATCATCGCCGAAGGATCGGCGGCGACCTTCGCAGCGCGTTCACCGCCGTCGAGGCTGTCGAGGATCATCATGTGCGCCAGGAGCCACCGGGTAAAATGCTGCTCGGCGATCTCGGTGGGTTCCAGGTAGCGCGTGCGCTTGTCAGGACCGGGAACGGCCTGCAGGAAGCGATAGGCCAGCATTTCCTGCATGAAGGCGGCGGCGGTGTTGCGGCTGGCGATGTCGTTCCTCACCGCGAAATCGATGAAGCGGCCGGAATAAAGGCCTCGCTTCCCATCGCCGGGATAGCCGTAATGGAGCGCGAAGCCGGCATGGGCCATCAGCCAGCGCTGCTGCGCGGCGAAAATCGAGGCGATGCGCGGGCTTTCGCGATAGATCGCGAGCAACCGATTGGCGCAATGCAGGATCGCAGCGGAAAAGCGATCGTCTGCTGCAAGATTTTCAGCGGTGAAGGCCATTGGGAGGGTCCAGGATATCGGCGCATACATCTTTCATGCTGCCGCCGCCTGTCAACGGCTTTGTCAATAATCGGTTAATTTCAAAGGGAAATTGTATCAGGAGAAGCCAAAAATTAAGAAGGCAGGAGCTGGGGGCGCTCCTGCCTTCTTGCTCTTTGCTTCCGCCGGCACGCAGGGCCGAGGCCCAAGCCGGAGGGTATTTGCAAAGGCACCCTTGCGAAGCGGCGCCGGGGGTAGGGATGGTGCTTCGCTCGGGGATCGCTTTGTTGAGATGAACCTATGGCCGGGCGGCTGTTTATTCAAATTACAAAAAAATAATGATTGCCGGAAACGGCGGTTTCGGAGGCGTCGAAGCGACGTTTCGGCGCTTGCGCGGACAATGACGCCGCTCGATCGAGGGAATTGATAAGCTGCTGTTTTAAAACGTTTTAATTCAGCGCTTCCGAAGGCGGAAGCTCCCGATGGAAGAGTGGCGGCAACCGAAATCGCGACCTCTGACGATAACAGTGTCGCACCCCTTGTCGCAGGGGCGATAACGCGTTGTTGATCGGATAACCGACACTGTCGGCGATGGGTGCACTTGCCTGTGAATAGCGGGTTTTCCCGACAAGTTTCGTGGCATGGCGCGGCAAAGCAGCTTATATGGAGCTTGGCCAAGAGGTATAAATGCGCTTTTCCAACACCTTTCTCGATGAGATCCGCGACCGCGTTCCGATTTCGAACGTGATTGCGCGCCGCGTGAGCTGGGACAAGCGCAAGACCAACGTTTCGCGCGGGGATTACTGGGCCTGCTGCCCGTTCCACGGCGAAAAATCGCCGAGCTTCCACTGCGAGGACCGGAAAGGCCGCTACCATTGCTTCGGCTGCGGCGTCACCGGCGATCATTTCCGGTTCCTGACGGAACTGGAGGGCCTGAGTTTTCCCGAGGCCGTGCAGCAGATTGCCGACATGGCCGGCGTGCCGATGCCGCTTGCCGATGCCGCGATGGAGAAGCGCGAAAAGGAGCGCGGCTCGCTGATCGACGTCATGGAAATGGCGACGCAGTTTTTCCAGGATCAGTTGCAGACGGCGAATGGCGCCAAGGCGCGCGCCTATCTGCGCGACCGCGGGCTGACGGGGCGCACCATCGAGACCTTCCGGCTTGGCTATGCGCCCGACAGCCGCAACGCGCTCAAGGAGTTCCTCGCCGGCAAGGGCGCCACCAAGGAGCAGATCGAGGCCTGTGGTCTCGTCGTGCATGAAAATGTGCCGGTGTCCTACGATCGCTTCCGCGACCGCATCATGTTCCCGATCCTGTCGTCGCGGGAAAAGGTCATCGCTTTCGGCGGCCGCGCCATGTCGGCGGATGCGCCGGCGAAATATCTGAACTCCAACGAGACGGAGCTCTTCCACAAGGGCAACGTGCTCTACAATTTCGCCCGTGCGCGCCGCGCAATCCAGGGGCCGGGCCGCGGTGATCACCAGGACGACAACGCGTCCGGCACCATCATTGCCGTCGAAGGCTATATGGACGTGATCGCGCTCCATCAGGCGGGCGTCGAGAATGCCGTTGCGCCGCTTGGCACGGCGCTCACCGAAAACCAGCTCGAATTGCTGTGGAAAATGGTGCCGCAGCCGGTGCTCTGCTTCGATGGCGACGGCGCCGGCATCCGTGCGGCCAATCGCGCCGCCGAACTGGCGCTGCCGCATCTGAAGCCCGGCCGCTCCGTGCGTTTCGCGCTGCTGCCCGACGGCAAGGACCCCGACGATCTCGTGCGCGATGACGGGCGCGCGCCTTTCGACAAGGTGATGAGCCAGGCAAAGCCGCTCTCCGAGATGCTCTGGAACCGGGAGATCAACACCGGCAAATTCGACACGCCCGAAGCGCGCGCCGAACTGGAGGCGCGGCTGAAGCAGCTCGTCGCCGTCATCGCCGACGAGAATGTGCGCCGCCACTACCAGCAGGACATTCGCGACCGGCTGAACGCCTTCTTCCAGCCGCAGTTCCAGAACCGCGGCAATGGCGAGCGGCGCGGCTTCAACGGCCGGCCAGGCCGTGACAATGCCGGCAAGGCGGGGCCGAAAAGTCCGAACGTCATTTCCGACCGGCTCGCCCGCTCCGGCCTGGTGCGCGGCCATCAGGACAATACGGCGCTGCGCGAGAGCGTGCTGGCGCTGACGATCGTCAACCATCCCTCGCTGATGATCGACGATTACGACGAAATTGCCGCGATCGAATATGACAGCAAGCCGCTGCAGCGGCTCTGGTCGGCGATGCTGGGGGCAGCCGCGGCCGTCGCCGGTCCGCATCTGACGCGGGAATATCTGACCGAACGGCTGGAATTCGAGGGTTTCGGCCCGCTCATCAAGAGCCTCGACCAGCAGGTGCGCAATGCCCGGCTGTGGACGGCGACCGAGGAGGCGGCGATGGAGGATGCGCGTGAGGGATACCGCCAGGCGCTCGCCTTCCACAAACGCGCGAAGGCGCTGCGCCGGCAGAAGATCGAACTGGAGCGCGAGATTGCGCTCGCGACCGAAGCCGGAGACGGCGAGGCCATAGCCCAGCTGATGCGGGCACAGCAGGAAGTGCATTTCGAAGGAGTGCGCCTCGAAAACCAGGAGGCGATCATCGACGGCTTCGGCGTGCTTTCCGGCCGCGTCAAAGGGGCGGCGAACCACTGATGCCGCTCAGCGAACGCAATGAACCGGGCTTTTCCGCTTCCGACGCGCTGTTTTCGGCTGGCCGCGCGCCGCTCGACGTGCTGAAGCAGATCTATGGCTATTCCTCCTTCCGCGGCAAGCAGCAGCAGGTCGTCGAGCACGTGGTTTCCGGCGGCGACGCGGTGGTGCTCTTTCCGACGGGCGCGGGCAAATCGCTGTGCTTCCAGATCCCGGCGCTCTGCCGTGACGGCGTCGGCATCGTCGTCTCGCCGCTGATTGCGCTGATGCGCGATCAGGTGGAGGCGATGAAGCAGCTCGGCATCCGCGCCGCCGCGCTCAATTCGTCGCTGTCGCGCGAGGAGTTCGTCGAGGTTCGCCGCGCGCTTTCATCAGGCCGGCTCGACCTTCTCTACGTAACGCCCGAGCGCATCCTGACCGATGGTTTCCGCGACCTGATCGCCAACGAGAAGATCGCGCTGTTTGCAATCGACGAGGCCCATTGCGTCTCGCAATGGGGCCATGATTTCCGGCCGGAATATCGCGAGCTCGGCCGGCTCGGCGAGCAATATCCAGGCGTTCCCCGCGTGGCGCTGACGGCAACGGCCGATCCGCATACGCGCGACGATATCGTCGAGCGGCTGGGGCTCGAGAATGCCGAGATATTCACCACCAGCTTCGACCGGCCGAATATCGCCTATGAAATCGTCGAGCGCGACCAGCCGCGCCAGCAGCTCCTGCGGTTCCTCTCCGGCCACAAGGGCGACAGCGGCATCGTCTATTGCCTGTCGCGCGCCAAGGTCGAGGATACGGCCGACTGGCTGAACGGGCAGGGTGTGCGCGCGCTTGCCTATCATGCCGGCATGGACCGGGCTGTTCGTGACGCCAATCAGGATGCTTTCCTGAAAGAAGAGAATCTCTGCCTGGTCGCCACCGTCGCCTTCGGCATGGGCATCGACAAGCCGAACGTGCGTTATGTCGCCCATCTCGATCTGCCGGGCTCGGTGGAGGCCTATTACCAGGAGACGGGACGTGCGGGGCGCGACGGCCTGCCGTCCGAGGTCTGGATGGCCTATGGCATGGCCGATGTCATCCAGCGCCGCCGGATGATCGACGAGGGCAATGCCGCCGACGAGATCAAGCGGGTCGAGCGCGCCAAGCTCAATGCCCTGCTGGCGATCTGCGAAACCGCCTCCTGCCGCCGGCAGGCGATCCTTGCCCATTTCGGCGAGGCGCATGCCGGCCAATGCGGCAATTGCGACACCTGCCTGAAGCCGGTCGAGACCTGGGAAGGCACGGAAGCCGCGATCAAGGCGCTCGCCGCCGTCTACCGCACCGGCGAACGCTTCGGTGCCGGTCACGTCATCGACGTGCTGGTCGGCAACGTCAACGAAAAGACCGAGCGTTTCGGCCATGTGAATATGCCGGTCTTCGGCGCCGGCAAGGACATTCCGGCGCGCACATGGCAATCCGTCTATCGCCAATTGCTCGCCATGGGGCTGATCCGCATCGATCATGAAGCCTATGGCGCGCTGAAGCTGGAACCGGAGTCGCGCGCCGTCTTCAAGCACGAGCGGCAGGTCTTCTTCCGCAAGGACCGGCCGGCCTCGGAACGGCGCACGAAAAAGGCGGAGCGCAGCGAGCGCAAATCGGCACTGTCCGGCGCCGATGGCAGCCTTTTCGAGGCGCTCAGGGCCGAGCGCATGTCGATCGCCAAGTCGCTCGGCGTGCCGCCCTATGTCGTCTTTCCAGATACGACGCTCATTGCCTTTGCAACGGAACGGCCGCGCAGCCGCAAGGAATTGCTCGGCATATCAGGCGTCGGCCAGTCGAAGCTCGAGCGCTACGGTGACGCGTTCCTCGATATCATTCTCTCGCACGGCCAATAGTCCGGCCTCGCGGAGCAGTTGGTTAGGCAAGGTCTGTGTGAAGAAAATCGTTGCCTTTGTAGAGAAGGCGCGTTTTCAGCGCTTTGGCGCAAGCATAAGCAAAGCAATCGCCGAAATTCAGGTCTGCCCGATGACCAATGACTTTTCCATAGTTCATGCTTGCAGACAGTGCATCTTCGCCGATCTCATGCGAGATCGAAATCTCTTCGAGAATCAGATCTTCGGCGAATGCGTCGACCGCTTCGGCCGATGCCCTTAGAAGTTCGGGTGTCGTTTTCCTGCCTGCGGGCGTCTTCTGCCGTGCGAGCGCCTGGATAGCCTCGAAGCGGACAAGGGGCGAGATGTGCATGATGGGATCGCCCGATGCCGCCAGAGCCTTCTCAAGTTCCTCATGGCCGGGCTCTCGCGCAAGAATGGCGACGATCGCCGATGCGTCGATAAACATCAGCTGCCCCACATGTCGTCGCTGAATTTCTTCATGTCGAATGACGGGTCGTTTGCTCCCATCGCATCCGCCAGCGATTTTGCGCGCGTGAGGCGTTCATGCAGCGGCCGGCTTTGCCGCGCGCGCGTAAGCTCATGATGGAGTGCGGTTCGCACGGCCTCGGTTTTTGTCGCAGCCTTGGTCAGGCGCTGCAGCTCGCTCGCAAGCTCGTCTACTTCAGGGTCTCTGATATAAAGCGCCATGTTGATATTCCTTCTGCATATACAGATATCACGTTTGAATATTCATTTCAATTTCTCTCGCTGCCGGCCTTCCTTTATGAAAATATTTCGTACCGGATCGGCGACATCTGCACTTGCTTTGTGCTAATTGCAGCGCCCATCGGAGAATGTTTTGGAGAAAAGGGCGCTTACAATGACAAAAGCATTTCTCTCCTACCTGCAATCTGAACTCGCCTCTCTCAAGGACGCCGGCCTCTACAAGTCCGAACGCGTCATCACCTCGAAGCAAGCTGGCGAAATCGCCATTGTTTCCGGCGAGCGAGTGCTGAATTTCTGCGCCAACAACTATCTTGGCCTTGCCGACAACGAGGAACTGGCGGAGGCCGGCAAGAAGGCGCTCGACCGCTACGGCTACGGCATGGCTTCGGTGCGCTTCATCTGCGGCACGCAGGAGGAACACAAGCAGCTCGAAGCCCGCATCTCCTCCTTCCTCGGCATGGAAGACACGATCCTCTACTCCTCCTGCTTCGACGCCAATGGCGGCTTGTTCGAGACGCTGCTCGGCGAAGAGGATGCGATCATCTCGGACGCGCTGAACCATGCCTCGATCATCGATGGCGTGCGTCTCTCGAAGGCCAAGCGCTTCCGCTATGCCAATAACGATATGGCGGCGCTCGAAGAGGAGCTGAAAAAGGCCGAAGGCAGCCGCTTCAAGCTGATCGCCACCGACGGCGTCTTTTCGATGGACGGCATCATCGCCAATCTCGGCGGCGTGTGCGATCTTGCCGAGAAATATGGCGCCATGGTCATGGTCGACGACAGCCACGCGGTTGGTTTCGTCGGCAGGAATGGCCGCGGCTCGCCGGAATATTGCGGCGTCGAAGGCCGGATCGACATCATCACCGGCACGCTCGGCAAGGCGCTCGGCGGTGCCTCCGGCGGTTATACCTCGGCGAAAGCCGAGATCGTCGAATGGCTGCGGCAGCGCTCGCGGCCTTATCTGTTCTCGAACACGCTGGCGCCTATTATCGCTGCGGCTTCGCTGAAAGTGTTCGATCTCATCGAAAACGGCGATGCCCTGCGCCAGCGCCTTTCCGACAATGCCGATCTCTTCCGCCGCGAGATGACGAAGCTCGGCTTCACGCTTGCCGGTAAGGGCCATCCGATCATTCCCGTCATGCTGGGCGATGCCAAGCTGGCGCAGGACATGGCGGGCCTGATGCTGACGAAGGGGATTTATGTGATCGGCTTCTCCTTCCCTGTCGTGCCGAAGGGCCAGGCTCGAATCCGCACGCAGATGTCTGCGGCGCATTCGAAGGCGGATGTGGAGCGGGCGATTGCGGCTTTTGCGGAAGCTGGGCGGGAACTGGGTGTGATTTGAGCGAGGCTGCTCCCGCTTCTCCCCAGCGGGGGTCCGAAGGACGGGGCGAGACCTGCGGCTCGGCCCCGGTTCGGTGTCCGTCAGGACAGATGAGGGGGCGAGCGAAGCGAAGTTTCGAGCGATAAGCGAGAAACAAACCAAGCATTATATGGTGTGCCGTGCGGCCCCCTCATCCGCCCTACGGGCACCTTCTCCCCGCTGGGGAGAAGAGGGAGTCGCAAAGTCGGCGGCAGAACAAGGGCGGGATATTGTCGATGTCGAACATGATGAAGGCGCTGGTGAAGTCGAAGGCGGAGGTCGGGCTCTGGATGGAGAACGTGCCGGTGCCGGAGGTGGGGCCGAACGATGTGCTGATCCGGGTGAAGAAATCGGCGATCTGCGGCACCGACGTGCATATCTGGAACTGGGATCAGTGGGCGCAGAAGACCATTCCGGTGCCGATGGTCGTCGGCCATGAATTCTGCGGCGAGATCGCCGAAATCGGTTCGGCGGTCACACGTTATCATGTCGGCGAGCGGGTCTCGGGCGAGGGACATATCGTCTGCGGCAAGTGCCGCAACTGCCGGGCGGGCAGGGGGCATCTCTGCCGCAACACGCTCGGCGTCGGGGTCAACCGGCCGGGTTCCTTCGGCGAATTCGTCTGCATTCCCGAAAGCAATGTCGTGCCGATCCCGGGCGATATATCAGACGAGATCGCCGCGATCTTCGATCCCTTCGGCAATGCCGTGCACACAGCACTCTCCTTCGATCTCGTCGGCGAGGACGTGCTCGTCACCGGCGCCGGGCCGATCGGCATCATGGGGGCGCTCGTCGCCAAGCGTTCGGGCGCCCGCAAGGTCGTCATCACCGATATCAATCCGCACCGGCTGGCGCTGGCGCGAAAGCTCGGCATCGATCACGTTGTCGACGCGTCGAAGGAAAATCTCGCCGATGTGATGAAGGCGATCGGCATGACGGAGGGTTTCGATGTCGGGCTCGAAATGTCGGGCGCCGCTCCCGCCTTCCGCGACATGATCGACAAGATGAACAATGGCGGCAAGATCGCCATTCTCGGCATCGCGCCCGCCGGTTTCGAGATCGATTGGAACAAGGTGATCTTCAAGATGCTCAATCTCAAGGGCATTTACGGCCGCGAGATGTTCGAGACCTGGTACAAGATGATCGCCTTCGTCCAGGGCGGGCTTGACCTTTCGCCCGTCATCACCCATCGCATCAAGATCGACGAATTCCGCGACGGCTTCGAGGCGATGCGGTCGGGCAATTCAGGCAAGGTCGTGATGGACTGGATATGAGGGAGAACGAAATGCTTTACGAGGGAAGCTGCCATTGCGGCAACGTCGCTTTCGAGGTCGAAGGCGAATTCACCGAGGCGCTGGACTGCAACTGTTCGCTCTGCCGCAGGCGGGGAGGGCTTCTCGCCTTCGTGCCGCGCGAGAAGCTGGTGCTGAAGACACCGGAAGACGATCTTTCGACCTATACTTTCAACCGGCATGTCATCAAGCATCATTTCTGCGCCAATTGCGGCATCGCCCCCTTCGGCGAGGGCGTGGCGCCGAACGGTGCGGCGATGGCTTCGATCAACCTGCGCTGCATTCCGGCGATCGATCTCGGCGCGCTGAAGGTAACGCCTTACGACGGCCAGGCACGTTAGCCAATATTTGCCCGGAGAGAGGCGAATATACCATCGGCACAATTGCAGGAAATGGCCGGAACAACTGGGGCGGCGGGCAAAATTCCGGCCGCCCTTGTCTTTTGTTCGCCGCTTCTTAAATAAGCTTCGCAATCGCAGCCGCGGTTCAAAGCCTGTGGATAAGGCTTTTTCCGAGTTTTCGTGGGCTTTTTTTCTGGAAAAGCTTGACGAGAACAAAAAATGTGGGAATCACCGTTCGACTTGTTGAAACGGTGAACAGGGTCAAGGCGGATCGCGCAACCATGGCCGGAAATCCAAAGGCAAGAAAGCTTTGCTGTCCGGTACCGGCGATCGTGGTTAATCAGACTTTAAATGTCATCCCGTTAGGTGGGCTCAGGTGATTCAAGGGCGACGCGAGCGGCGCGTCAGGCCCTGAGACGGCCCATTCACCGTAGCGAGATTGGATAGCGTCAGGAAGGCGACGATATAAATGGCAACCAAGGTCAAAGAGAACGAAGACGCGGAAGTCGAACGCGACGGCGCAAGCGACGGCCCTCTTCTCGATCTTTCCGACGACGCGGTCAAGAAGATGATCAAGGCCGCCAAGAAGCGCGGCTACGTGACGATGGACGAGCTCAATGCGGTCCTGCCGTCCGAGGAAGTGACATCAGAGCAGATCGAAGACACGATGTCGATGCTGTCGGACATGGGCATCAACGTCATCGAGGACGAGGAAGCCGAAGAGGCAGGAGCTTCCGGCGGCGGCGATGACGACGACGCCGGCGGCGATGACGACAGCGAAGGTGGCGAACTCGCGCCTTCGAGCGGCACCGCGCTTGCGACCGCCAAGAAGAAAGAACCGACCGACCGCACCGACGATCCGGTGCGCATGTATCTGCGCGAGATGGGCTCGGTGGAGCTTCTTTCCCGCGAGGGCGAAATCGCGATCGCCAAGCGGATCGAAGCCGGCCGCGAGACGATGATCGCCGGCCTCTGCGAGAGCCCGCTGACCTTCCAGGCGCTGATCATCTGGCGTGACGAACTCAACGAAGGCACGACGCTGCTGCGCGAGATCATCGATCTCGAAACGACCTATTCCGGTCCGGAAGCCAAGGCTGCGCCGCAGTTCCAGAGCCCCGAGAAGATCGAGGCCGACCGCAAGGCTGCCGAGGAGAAGGAAAAGACCCGGCGCGCGCGCTCCGGTGACGACGACATTACCGATGTCGGCGGCGAAGGCATGCCTCCGGAAGAGGAAGAAGAGGACGAGGACGAATCCAACCTCTCTCTCGCCGCGATGGAAGCCGAGCTTCGCCCGCAGGTCATGGAAACGCTCGACATCATCGCCGAGACCTACAAGAAGCTGCGCAAGCTGCAGGACCAGCAGGTCGAGCAGCGCCTGGCGGCCACCGGCACGCTGTCTTCCGCCCAGGAGCGCCGCTACAAGGAGCTCAAGGACGAACTGATCAAGGCCGTGAAGTCGCTGTCGCTCAACCAGAACCGCATCGATGCGCTGGTCGAGCAGCTCTACGACATCAACAAGCGCCTCGTGCAGAACGAAGGCCGCCTGCTGCGTCTGGCCGAATCCTACGGCGTCAAGCGCGACTCGTTCCTGGAGCAGTATCAGGGCGCCGAGCTCGACCCGAACTGGATGAAGTCAATCGGCAATCTGGCCGCCCGCGGCTGGAAGGAATTCGCCAAGGCCGAGAACACGACGATCCGCGACATCCGCCAGGAGATCCAGAATCTCGCGACGGAAACCGGCATTTCGATCTCGGAATTCCGCCGCATCGTGCATATGGTGCAGAAGGGCGAGCGCGAAGCGCGTATCGCCAAGAAGGAAATGGTCGAAGCGAACCTTCGCCTCGTCATCTCCATCGCCAAGAAGTACACGAACCGCGGCCTGCAGTTCCTCGACCTCATTCAGGAAGGCAATATCGGCTTGATGAAGGCGGTCGACAAGTTCGAATACCGCCGCGGCTACAAGTTCTCGACCTATGCGACGTGGTGGATCCGTCAGGCGATCACCCGCTCGATCGCCGACCAGGCCCGCACGATCCGCATTCCGGTGCACATGATCGAGACGATCAACAAGATCGTCCGTACATCGCGCCAGATGCTGCACGAGATCGGCCGCGAGCCGACGCCGGAAGAACTGGCTGAAAAGCTTGCCATGCCGCTCGAAAAGGTGCGCAAGGTGCTGAAGATCGCCAAGGAGCCGATCTCGCTCGAAACTCCGGTGGGCGACGAAGAAGATTCGCATCTCGGCGATTTCATCGAGGACAAGAACGCGCTGCTGCCGATCGACGCCGCCATCCAGGCGAACCTGCGCGAGACGACGACCCGCGTTCTCGCCTCGCTGACGCCGCGCGAAGAGCGCGTGCTGCGCATGCGCTTCGGCATCGGCATGAACACCGACCATACGCTCGAAGAAGTCGGCCAGCAGTTCTCGGTCACGCGCGAACGTATCCGCCAGATCGAAGCGAAGGCGCTGCGCAAGCTCAAGCATCCGAGCCGCTCGAGAAAGCTGCGCTCGTTCCTCGACAGCTAAGGCGTCGACAGCTTTATTCTGATTGAAAAGCCGGGCCTCGTGCCCGGCTTTTGCTTTTGTGATTAGTACCAATGATCCCGGCGGTTTTCTTGTCCCTCCGTGGCGACAGGATTATAATCCGGCCACGGGGGAAGAGATCGATCGCAATGCGAGCGAGAGTCGACGCGTCCCTGCGTGGACTGATCCTCCGCTAGGTCCGGATGATTTTAGGCCGGATCGGCCTCAAATCTGAATCCGAACCTACCTCGAAAAATTGGGCATGATGTTGTCCGAAAACCGCTTACACTTTTCGGCATCATGCCCGGGGAGGTGCGAAATGACCACATACATTCTTTTGATCAATTGGACGGATCAAGGCATTCGCAACGTTCGCGACTCGGCAAAAAGGCTGGACGCGGCGAAAAAACTGCTCGCCGGCGTCGGCGGCTCAATCAATCAATTCTTTCTGACGATGGGCGGGCACGACATGGTCGCCGTCTGCGAAGCGCCCGATGACGCCGTGATGGCGCATTTTACCCTGTCACTGGCGATGGGCGGCAATGTCCGAACCCAGACGCTCAAGGCCTTCCCGGAGGCCGCCTATCGGGACCTCATCGGCTCACTCAGTTAACACATGCGGAAGTTCGGCACCCATTCCTATCAAGGTCGCGGTTTCGGCCCCGCTCGTCGGTGATCCGTTGCCCAAGCCTTGGGATAGAGATAGTGCGCGCCGTCGGCTGACTTCGGCGTGATCGCGAGGTTTTTTCCGTTAACGGCTTGATGCTGCCGGCTTTAGAGGCCACATCGCTGCTGTGACAGACGAAGTGGACTTGGCAGAGGCGAATCACGAAACGGCAAAACGGCGGCCCGAAATCCGCTGGGGCATTGGTGCGTCCGTACTTCTGCACGTTCCGCTTCTCGCGCTGCTGATTTTCGGCCTGCCGAAGATCGAGCCGAAGCCTCCGGAAGACGAGAGCGTGAAGGTGGAGCTCGTGCCGCCGCCGGAGGAGAAGAAGCCGGAGGAAAAGAAGCCGGAAGAGAAGAAACCCGAGGAAAAACCGCCGGAGCCGAAGCCGCCGGAACAGGCCAAGAAGCAAGCTCCTCCGCCGCCGCCCCCACCGCCGCCACCGCCACCGCCGGCAAAGAAGGCTTCCGAGCAAGCCAAGCCGAGGCCGACCCTTAACCCCGTCGCGCAGTTCGGGGACAAGAATAGCGGCTCCGACAAATTTCTGGCGGGAAATTCTTCCGAGGGTGAAAGAAAACCGGCAACAACTCCGCCGCAGCGCGATAGTGCAGCGGCGCAGATGCCGGCAAAGGCTGTTGCGGAAAAGCCGAAAACCGAGTCGCCTCCATCAAAACCGGTAGCGGATGACGTGAAGCTTCCCGAGGTGGCTGTGATGGACGCTTCGCCGGAGCGTGACGGGCCACCGACGCAAGCGCCTGGTGAAGCCAATACGACGATCGAGCAGGCCAAGCCGCCTGAGCAGAAGACTGCCGACGAGCCGAAAACGCTGCCCGACAACAACGATCTACCCGAGTCGAAAACGCTATTTTCACCGACGGCGGATGGCGGTTTATTTGCGCAAACTGCGATGGCTGGTCTTTCACGCAAAGAACGAGTGGCGACGCTTTGTACCACCGAGCTTCAGGGCCAGCTTGTTCACGGTTCGCCGCCTTATTTCCCGCGCGACTTGCCGAGTTTCGGCTTGCGAGCCGGTACCATTCTAGATGTGAAGGATGCAGCCTTCAGCACAGCCAAAGGCTGGTTCCAAGTTCGTTTCCGTTGCGAGGTGGATGAGGGAGCTACCAAGGTGGTGTCCTTTGCCCATCAGGTCGGCGGGCGGATTCCCCCCAGCCAATATTCGAAATATGATATCGATGACTAAAGTACGCCGCGATCGTTCTCGCTTGGCAGCCAGCCACGCGCAAGGAAGCGTCCCTATCGTTTCCTCATGGCCGTGATGGTACGGTGAAGAAGGGACAATGATATGTCGAACGAAATCGAGCAGTTTTTGGAGCGTCAGGACGAAGTCGTGAGCATGCGGTTCCTGGAAAACAAATCCGACGAGCTGACCGATATTCTGGTGGCGGCGCTTGAAGAGGCTTTCGAGGTCCTTCTCGAGGCAGCGCCCGCCGAAACGATTCATTGACATTCTCCGACAGATTGCCGCCCGGGCCGCTTGGTGCGCGCCTGTCCGGTTACCGCATGGAGCGGGATGCGCTCGGCAAGTCGGCGGCGAGCGTTTTCCGGCTGGAGGGCGAAGGCCTGCCGGCGCTTTATCTGAAGGTCGAGGCGGCGGATCCGTTCGGCGAGCTTGCCGATGAGGCCGCCCGGCTCGGCTGGCTCAAGGCCTCAGGTCTCGCATGTCCTGATGTGATTGCACGGGAAAGCGACGGCGAGCGCAACTGGCTGCTGCTGAGCGCGCTGCCGGGGAGCGACCTTGCCAGCGCCGCGGCGCTGACGCCGCTCGCCCGCGTCGAACTGCTGGCGGAGGCGCTGCTCGATCTTCATCGCCTGCCGATCGCTTCCTGTCCGTTCGATCACCGCCTGGAAAAGCGCCTGCCGGTGGCGAAGGCGCATATGGATGCAGGGATCGTCGACGAGGAGGATTTCGATGCGGCCCGGCTTGGGAAAAGCGCTGCCGAGCTTTTTGCCGCGCTCGAGAGCATGAGGCCGGATGGCGAGGATCTCGTCGTTGCGCATGGCGATGCCTGTCTGCCGAATTTCATCGCTTCCGACGGCCGGTTCTCGGGCTATATCGATTGCAGCCGTCTCGGTCTCGCCGACCGCCATCAGGATATCGCACTTGCCTGCCGCAGCATCGCCCATAATTTCGGCGAGGCGCTGGTTCAGCCTTTTCTCGATCGCTACGGCCTGCCGGCGCCGGATCGGGCGCGGCTCGATTATTACCGGCTGCTCGACGAGTTCTTCTGAACGGCTCCGGTGGTTGCGTGCCATGCGTCCGGCTGGCAAAGTGGCCGCAGCGGAGCGGCGGACCAGAAATGCCGAAAAATCAGTTCAGAATGCTGCGCTCGGCGCTTGCGGGCATCGAAGCGGTGGAGGCGGAAACACAGCACAGCTTTGCCAGGCACACGCATGAGCAATTCGGCATCGGCCTCATTTCTGCGGGCGCGCAGAAATCGCTGAGCGGGCGTGGCATGGTGGAGGCCGAGGCCGGCGAAATCATCACCGTCAATCCGAACGAGGTGCATGACGGCGCGCCGATCGGTGAGGGGCGATCCTGGCGCATCCTCTATTTCGATCCTGCCATCGTCACCGGTCTGTCGCGTGAGATCAGCGAGAGCGGTGCGGGACGATCGGAGATCCCGCATCCCGTCATCCGCAATACAGAGATTGCCGCCCGCTTCGAAACGCTGTTTCGCGCCCTGACCGAGGCCACGGCAAGTCCGGGACTGCTGCATGAGGAACTGCTTCTGCAACTCGTCGCCGACGTCATGCGCGAGCGCGCCGAAGAGGAGGAGCGGCCGGCGGTGCCGGCGTCCATCCGCGCGGCCCGGGATCTGATCGACAGCGATCCGTTGGCCGCCGTCTCGCTCGCCGATCTTGCCCGGGAAAGCGGGCTCAGCCGGTTCCAGGTGCTGCGTGGTTTTGCCAGGGCGACGGGATTGACGCCGCATGCCTATCTCGTGCAGGCCCGCATCCATATTGCGCGGCGGCTGATCGTTCAGGGTGTGCCGCTTGCCGAGGCCGCCTTTGCCAGCGGCTTTGCCGACCAGAGCCACATGACGCGGGTCTTCGTGCGCAAGTATGGCCTGTCGCCACGCTCTTACGCCAGCGCCTTTCTTTGAACGGCGCCTGCAATTTCGTTCAAGACCCCTGATCATCCCTGCTGTTTTCTCGGCGCGCCAACAGGAGGCGCTGAATGTCGAAACAGGTTCAAGGATATTTCTATCTGGCGCTCGCCATGCTCACGGTCGGAAGCACCGTCATCGCGAGCAAGCTGATTGCGGCCGGCCTGCCGCCGTTCACTGCCACCGCATTGCGCTTCGCTCTCGCTCTTCCCGTCATTTTTCTGCTGATGCGGGCGAGCGGAGTTCGGCTGCCGAAGCTCTCCCGACATGACCGTCTCATTCTTTTCGTTCAGGCCGGCGCCGGCAGCGTCGGTTATACCACGCTGCTGATCTCCGGCCTCAGCCTGACCTCGGCGGCGGATGCCGGCGTCATCATCGGTACGCTGCCGGTGGTCTCGGCGGCGATCTCCATTCTGCTGCTGCGCGAGCGGCCGCGGCGCGCGCTGCTTTTTGCCGTGGGTCTGGCGAGTGCAGGCGTATTTTCGATCGCCTTCACGCCGGAGGCTGCCGGCGGGTCGCTTGCCGGCAATGCGCTGATCTTCCTGGCGGTCGTCTGCGAGGGGCTGTTCATCCTGTTGAACAAGCGGCTGACGGCCGACATTCCGCCGCTGGTGCAATCGACGCTGATGACCGGCATCGGCTTCGTCGTCTCGCTCATTCCGGCCGTTTTCGAGGCGCCTCTCGCGCATGGGTTTTCGCCGGGCGCCATCGCCGCTGTCGTCTATTATGCGCTGGTGCCGACGGTCGGCGGCTTCCTGCTCTGGTATGCGGGCGCCGAAAGGGTAAGCGGCACCGAGGCCTCGCTGTTCACAGCGCTTGCTCCGGTCTCCGCCGTCATGCTCGCCTTCACCATTCTCGGCGAGCCGGTCGGGCTCAATCAGATCGCCGGCATCGCCTGCGTGCTTGCGGCCGTGTTCGGGCTTGCCTTTGCTAGCAGCCGCACCGAGCAGAAATTCATCGAGGGGAGATAGACCATGCAGTTCAGCCATTCGGAGGCGATATGGCAGGCCTTTCCGGAGCTTCGCGCCGGCGTGCTCCATGCCGAAGGCTTTGATACGGGGACGGACGTCGAAGAGGCGGTCGCAAGCTTCAACGCCATCGCCGAGGCGCGGCTCGCCAAAGCGCAGGAAGGCGAATTCCCGGAGATCCAGGCATGGCGGCGCGGCTTTTCCCGCATGGGGTTGAAGCCAACGCAATATCGCTGCGCTTCCGAAGCGCTGCTACGCCGCTTCCGCCAGGAGCATGCGCTGCCGCGCCTCCATCCGCTCGTCGATCTCTGCAATGCGATTTCGCTCGCCTTCGCGATTCCCATCGCCGTCTTCGACACGGAGAAGATTGCGGGCGATCTCGAGGTGCGGCGGCCAACGGGGCGTGAGACCTATCTGACCTTCGGCGGCGAGACCGAGCATCCCGAGCCGGACGAGGTGATCTTCGCGGATGGAGAGGGGAGAGCGCATGCACGGCGCTGGACGAACCGGCAGAGCGGGCTTTCGGCGGTGCGGGAGACGACGGGCTCAGCGCTGATCGTCGCCGAGGCGCTGCATGCTTCCGCCGGCGAGGATATCGAAAGGTTGGTCGCGACGGTCGCGGATGCGCTTGCGCGTCACTGGCCGGTCATGCCGAAGACGGCGATGCTGACCTCGGCTTCACCGCGTTTCGAATTCGAACGTTGAGGCAACGCGGCATTCAGGCCTTGGGCCGGCGGCATGGCCGCCCTATCTCAGGGGGACCGATATCTTCTGGAGACGAACCCATGTTGGACAAGTCGATCAAGATTCCAGGGCCGGACCATCCGATCACCGTCGAGCACAATCTCTCCCGCGTCGTCGTCACCGTCGGCGGCAGGACGATTGCCGATACCCACAATGCGCTGACGCTGCGCGAGGCCTCCTATCCGCCGGTGCAGTATATCCCGCGCGGGGATGTGGACATGTCGCTGCTTCAGCGCACCGATCACAGCACGCATTGCCCTTACAAGGGGGATGCCTCCTATTACAGCATTGCGCTCGGCGGCGAGCGCTCCAAGAACGCCGTCTGGACCTACGAGGCGCCGCATGCCGCCGTCAGCAGCATCAAGGACCATCTCGCCTTCTATCCCGACCGGGTCGATGGAATCGAGGAAATGGCTTCGCCCGAGGCGGGCACCTTCTGATCCGGCCGAAGAAAGGGGGAACCACTTTTTGCATAATCCGGTGATGTCAGCCCGTACCAATTGACAAACCGCTTCGCACTTTTCCCGGAATTGCTCTAGTTTCGCGCGAAACATCATCCGGGGGCGTGCGTGACGAGACGTTTTCTATCCTATGTGCTGGCGGCGTTTTTCGCGTCAGCGCCTGTTGCATCGGCCGAATGGCAGGCGGTCGAAGAAGTGCGGCCCTATTCGATATCAGGCAAGACCGGAGCGGAGCTCTACGAATCGATCGGGGAGCGGGGGCCGAAGGCCGGTGTCACCGGCCGGGTCATCGCGCATACGACCTTCAAGCTGACCTGGACCCGGAAATACGAAACGCAGGGCAATGCCTGCGTGATCACGACCAACCGGCCGAAGCTCATCATCACCTATACGCTGCCGAAACCGGCCGGCGATCTGCCGGCGGCCGTCAAGGGCAGCTGGGAAGCCTTCGTTTCAGGCGTTGCGGCGCATGAGCGGGTGCATGGCGACACCATCAAGGACATGGTTCGGGAAATCGAGGCGATGAGCATCGGCCTCACCGTCGCCGACGACCCCGATTGCAAGAAGATCCGGGTCGAACTGACCCGGCGCCTCGGCGAGATTTCCGCGAAGCAGCGTCAGCGCGGCCGCGACTTCGACAAGGTGGAAATGGGTGACGGCGGCAATATCCAGCAGCTCATCCTCAAGCTGGTGAATGGGCACTGATCGGGCGGGAAACCGACTTTGTCTGGACCTGTCCGCCCGGCCTCCTATCTCTCCGCTCACGAGGACAGCGGAGGAGAAATGCAATGTCCTATGTCGATGGTTTCATCGTCGCGGTGCCGAAGGAGAATGTCGAGGCCTATAAGGAGTTCTCGACGTTCGCGGGCTCGATCTGGAAGGAATATGGCGCACTCGAATATGTCGAATGCATCGGCGACGACGTGCCCTATGGCGAGCTGACATCCTTCCCGCGCGCCGTGCAGGCCACGGAGGACGAGGTGGTGGTGTTTTCCTGGATCACCTACCGGTCCCGGCAGGAGCGTGACGATATCAATGCCAAGGTGATGAACGATCCCCGGCTCAAGGGCGACCAATGGCAGATGCCGTTCGATGGCAAGCGCATGATCTATGGCGGCTTCGATACGCTGCTCAAGCTCTGATCGACGTGTCTTTTTAGACACGCGAAGGGCGCTGCAGGGCTTTCGTCGCACCAGTGCGTTCAGTCCGTTTCCGCCTGTGATATAGTCCCGCCGTAGGTTTGGTCAGGCCGCAGCGGCCGCCAGCCGATGAGGGAAACGGATATGCAGCGACGTGATTTCATCAAGGGAATGATTGTGCTCGGCGCCTGCCCGGCCTGCGCCAAGGCAGGCTTTGCGGCGGAGAGTGCGCATTGGAGCTATGAGGGCCAGTCCGGCCCCGACCACTGGGGCGCGATGGCGCCGGAGAATGCCGCCTGTTCGGCCGGTTCGCAGCAATCGCCGCTCGACCTGGCCGGCGCTGTCAAGGCGGAGCTTCCGCCGCTGGCGATCGACTGGAAGCCGGGCGGCAAGATGATCAATAACGGCCACACGATCCAGATCAATATGCCTGGAGGCAGTGGGCTTTCGCGCGACGGCAGCCGCTACGAGCTGCTGCAATATCATTTTCATGCCCCGAGCGAGCATCATGTCGACGGCAGGAGCTTCCCGATGGAGGCGCATTTCGTCCACAAGCACAAGGAGACGGGCGCGCTTGGGGTGCTCGGCGTGTTCGTGACGCCGGGGGCGGCCAATGCAGGTTTTTCGCGGCTGGCGGCCGCCTTTCCGAAAACGGCAGGCGGCGAAGCCGCCGTGGAGGATGTCGACCCGAACGGCTTCCTGCCGAAGGAGCGCGCCTACTGGTCTTATGAGGGGTCGCTGACGACGCCGCCCTGCAGCGAGATCGTCGACTGGATGGTGCTGAAGCAGCCGATCGAGGTCGACGAGAAGGACATTAAGGCTTTCACGGCGCTCTATCCGAGGAATGCCCGGCCGGTGCTCGCCGCCAACCGACGCTTCATCCTGTCCTCCTTTTAGGGCAAGCTGGCTTGCCTGGGCAAGTCTTGACTTGTCGCTCACGGCGCGCCACCTCGCTGGCGGTATGCTTGCGAGATGGGAGAGCGCCTTGCCCCAGACGATCCTTACCCTGTCCACGCGTGGGCAGGGCCTTTACGAATTCACCGGTCAGGCGGCGGCCTTCGTCAGTTCCTCGGGGCAGGCGGAGGGGCTTCTGACCGTCTTCGTGCGCCATACCTCCTGTTCGCTCCTGATCCAGGAGAATGCCGATCCCGATGTGAAAACCGACCTTCTCTCCTTCTTCGGCCGCCTCGTGCCGCCGGCCTCCGATGCTTCGATGGGCTGGGTCATCCATAGGGACGAAGGGCCGGACGACATGCCGGCGCATATCAAATCGGCGCTGACGCAGGTTTCGATCGGCATTCCGGTTTCAAGCGGGCGCCTGACGCTCGGCACTTGGCAGGGCATCTACCTTTTCGAACATCGCGACCGGCCGCACCGGCGCGAAATCGTGCTGCATCTCAGCCCTTGATACTCGCCTTTTCGGCATCATCCTCTTGTGAATGCAAACTGAATGGGCGGTTCGAACACCGTTCAGTTTACCGCGGTTACTGTCGAGACAATCCCTGAAGGGAGAGCTTAGGTCTTATCAATCGACGGAGACACCTCATGACGCATTTCCTCACCAAGGCTTGCTTTGCCGCAGTGCTCGCCCTCTGCGCCATTCCGGCAACGGCTTCCACGGCGGCGGCCGCAGGGCCGCAGACGAACTTCATCGTCGAGGCGCAATACCATCGCCCGATCCGCGGGTGCTCTCCGATGCATGCGGTGCGCAAGGCGCGCGACTTCGGTCTGCACAGAGCTCATATCACCCGCATGTCGCCGCGCGTCGTCGTCGTTGCCGGGCGTGACCGTCGCGGCTGGGACCGGATGGTCTTCGCCAATGTCCGCGGCTGCCCGCTGATCCGGCGCTAACTAGAGCAATTCCAGGAAAAGTGCGAAGCGGTTTTCTCAGGCAAAGCGCGAAGCGCTTTTGCCGGGAATTGCGTAAATCCAAAAGGCTAGAGCGGTTCTGCGCTTCCGTGAAAAGCTGAACCGCTCTAGCACGACACGAAGGCTGAAAGTGTTGCAGTGTTCTGTGCGTCTTAAAAGACACTCGGCGCTGTAAGGGTTGCGGCCGGAGGCTCGATACGCCGCTTCCGGCCGTTTTGCCTTGACGGCGCCACTTTCCGCCGTCTCTTGTCAGATTCGTATAGGTGATTCCCAGACGACGCTTCGGCGTGATGGGATCGTGGGGAGGGCGGCTTGACCGCACCGACTTCAAAGGAGAGGTTTTTGATGATGCATTTTCTGGCAAAGGCGGGTCTTGCCGCTATGCTGACCGTCGGCACTCTTGCCGGCACGGTGGCCCCGGCCGCCGCCCAGCTCAATATCATTATCGGCGAGCCGGATCGCGGTCCCCCGCCGCCGGATTACCGTCGTGTCCCGCCGCCGCAGGGCTACGGCCGCCGCCCGATGCGCGCCTGCGATCCGCGCCTTGCCGAAGACATGGCCCGTGACTACGGCTTCCGCCGCGCGCGCGTCGTCGACATCACCCCGCGCCGCGTCATCGTGCAGGGCTGGACACGTCGCGGCCCCGACGAGATGAGCTTCGCCAACGTCCGCGGCTGCCCTCCGCTGCGCCGCTGATCGTTAAAGGATTGCCGCCTTGTCTTGTCGGGGCGGGGTTCCTTCGGAAAGTCTTTTATCCTGCGCCGCGCGTCTTCCCAGACGCGCGGCGCTTAGTTTGATGACAAGCCTTGCCAAGTCTCTGGCGTCATCCTCGGCCTTGTGCCGAGGATCTGCTGCCCTATCGACCGAAAGCAGATGCTCGGGACAAGCCCGAGCATGACGAACGGTGGCTCTGCAGTCCGGACGCCGCGACTCTTTCCAGACGCGCGGCGCTTTCATATTTATTGCTCGATCGCAAAGGTCACCGTGACGCTGACGGTGTAGTTGTTCTCGCCGCCCTGGACGGGAACGGCGGCGTCGGAGGCTTCCTTCATCATCGTGGCGCGATAGACCGGCTGCGGCAGCGGGCGAGGTTCGTTCTCGTTGATCTCGATGATGCGGCCGAGCTTGACGCCGGCGGCTTCGCTCAGCGTCTTCGCCTTCTTGACCGCATTGGCGACGGCATTCTTGCGCGCCTCCTCCAGCGCGGTTTCCGGCTTGTCGTTGGTGAACTGGATATCGCCGCCCTGGTTGATGCCGAGGCTGACGGACTGGTCGATCACCGCGCCGAGCCTGGAAAGATCACGCAGCCGGACGGTGACGGAATTGATGGTCTGGTAGCCGATCAACTGCGGCTGCTGCGGCTGGCCGTCCACCGGCTGCGGATAGTTGTATTGCGGCTGGATGGAGAAGCCCGAGGTCTGCAGGTCGCGCTCGGCGATGCCGCCATCCTTCAGCGCCTTCAGCACGTCGTTCATCGCCTTGTTGTTCTCGTCGAGCGCTTCGCGGGCGGTCTTGGCCTGCTTGACGACGGCAAGGTTGACGACGGCCATATCGGGAGCGAGCGCCGATTCGCCGTCGCCCGTCACCGAGATCATGGGCTCGCGCGGCTTTGCCTCCTGCGCGAATGCGGGGGCCGCGCTGCCAAGCGGCAGGGCCAGAAGGGCAGTCATTACAAGAGTCTTGGTAAGAGTCGGCGCCATGTTTTCATTCCCTAGTTGTCGTTTCCCGGATGAACTTTCTGTCGGTTGATTGTGAAGCTATTGCGGCGGAAAGAGATGGGCGAGGCTGCAGAGAGAAAAATGTGGGTGCGGTCGCCGTCTAGACGAATGCTTTGGTAACAATTGTGCTGAGATGTTCGTCATGTGGCTGGTGGCCTTGTATCAGCTGACGTAAGCTTTGGGAGCTAGTCAACGGAGCGGCAGCGGGTGAAAAAGCTACCACGTGAAGTATATTTCTTTGTCGTTTTATGGGTGTTGTTTGCGCCGATCCTTGCGCTCTATTTCGCTTTGCAAATAGTTTATGTGAATATGGCGCATATAGATCCCGCAACGGTCGCAAATTTGGCGTTCTTATGGCCAGTTGTTGCGATCGCAGCTTTGAGTATATTGCTTCTATTGGAGTTGACGGCCTACTCTAAATTTAAAATGGGATTTTTTTCTGCGTGGATCGAGCTATTTTTTATTTCCATCGGAAAGTAGAGGTTGGGCAAGGTAACGACCAATTCTAATCGCAAGAGGCTTATCGCTCTAACGCTCGCCACATAAACCGCTGGTCCGGCGGTACCGCTTCCCAAATCCCGCAAACCTGTTAGCAAAGACGGCGGGTTAAGAAACAGGGCTTCCGGACACGACGGCATCATCACCCGCTGCAACGACATGCGGCAGCCGCAGGCTTCGCTCATCTCTACGATATCAAGGTGGCGACCAAGGCCGACCAGCCCATTTCCAGCTGGGGCGAATCGGCATCGCCGGTCGTGAACTGAAGATGCACACCAGCCAGGGCAAGGCCATGCCTTACCCTGTGGCTAGCGGACGCGGTGCTTGAATTTAAGCGCCGAAATCATCCATGAAGGAGGGATGGATGGCAGGCGTGCGCTCTTCGCGGGCTTCGCGGATGCGCTGGGGAACGGCACCGAGACCGCTGACGAAGCGCGTCAGGAGCCGGCGGTTGAAAAGTTTATGTATGGCACTCATGGCGATTCACTCATTCTTTTTTTTGTTAGCCGGCGGCATATATTTTGCGCAGGCTGCCATAACAATGGGCATTTCGGCATAACTGCTATGCGCAGCCGTGCATGGCGATCACATTGACGTTAGAAGGGCGTGTTGGGGGCGGTCAGCTGCCATGAATCTTCGCCTGTGAACGCCGCGTCGTGGTAGATTGTGCGCTTGGGCTAAAGCCAGCCCCCTGCGAAGGAGAAGCTCAGATGACCCGATTTTTCGCATTTGTCTTGACCGGAACGCTGATCGGCCTTGCCACGATCGCTTCGGGCTGCACCTCATCCGGAAGTGCCGATTACACGTCGTCGATTGACGGCGGTTACTATGGCGGCGGTTATTACGAGCGTCAGCCGCTTAATCCCGCTTGCGGGGGCGGGTTCAGACCGAGCGATGGCCGCTCTTGCAGCTACTAAACGCGCGCAATCACCTCGGAGAATATGTCCGCTACCGTACATTCCTGCGTGTGTGTCTTTGGCGTTACAGCTATCTGTTGAGATGGGCTGTATCCTTTGGTTGTATTCTCATGCCATGGGGTAAACGAAAATGAAGCTAGCTATCGCCACCACTCTCGTAGCACTGGTTGCATCGACCGCATTTGCCGCCGATGCCGTGCAGGACGTACCGGCGGCACCTGTTGCGGCTGCACCTGTTTTCACCTGGTCTGGCCCGTATTTCGGTATCGATGGCGGCGCCGCGTGGCTCAACGGTGACTTCAGTGCCGGCGGCGCCAGCGATTCTCAAGACTTCAACGGCGGCGTTTTCGGTGGATTCGCGGGCTACAACTTCCAGTTCGACAGCATCGTCGTCGGCATCGAGGGCAATCTCGAATACAACTGGAACGAAGAGGAAGTGCTGGGCGGGGACGCCGGGACCGATTGGGCCGGCGCCGTTCGCGGCCGTGTCGGCTACGCCTTCGACAGAGCGCTGCTTTACGGCGCAGCCGGCTGGGCCACCACGCGCGGATATGTCGACCTGCCGGGACTGGACAAGGAAACGGAGACCTTCAACGGCTACACCGTCGGAGCCGGCGTCGACTTCGCCATTACCAACAACATCTTCGCCCGCGGCGAATATCGGTTCAATGACTTCGGCGAGAAAGACGTTCTGGGTGTTGATGTCGATCTCGATCAGCACGAAGTCAAGTTTGGTATTGGTGTGAAGTTCTAAGGACTGGGCGTTAGATTGGTGGCGAGAAAGCCTCGCTGAGATGGCGGGGCTTTTGCGTTCAAGAAAGGTCTATTACAGTCCGTACCGATACTTAAAATCTCTTACCTTCGACATGAAGTGTAAAGAGCCGCTGGTTCCCGATGAGCGTCAGCCGCTCAATCCGGCTTGGGAGCGGTTGATTCTTAAATTGCGTGATATGAGCTATCTTGTCTGACTGGATCGTCGCAACGTTCGGCGAAGGCGATTGCAGGTCGCCTGTTCGACTTGTCAACCCTCCCATTGTAGATTTCGTTGAAATAACGCACTATCCGCGGAATCCGATGGGATTCGGTATTCCGTTACTCGTCCCGTCCATCGGTTGAAACGACGGATCGGTTTGGAGGATTTTTGTGGCCTATAGCCCGATCAAAGTTGCAAATGCCATGATTGAAGAGGCGCAGCGAGATGGAGGTCGTGCACTTACACCCCTCCAGTTAATTAAGCTCGTCTACATTGCTCACGGCTGGGCATTCGTCTTTCTGCAGGAACCCCTGATTAATGAACCTGTTCAAGCATGGCAATATGGGCCGGTTAGCCCTACGCTCTATTACGCCGTGCGCGGATATCGAGCTTCACCGATAGCCACTCCGATCCCGGGTGATGCAGACCCTCAGGTTCTCTCTGGTCGCGCTCGAGAGCTTATTCACGCGGTCTACGAGCGCTATAAGCACTTGTCTGGGACGCAACTCTCGGGTCTTACTCATATGCCCAATACTCCTTGGTCAATTACTTGGGAATCTAGGGGCAGGAACGGAATTATTCCGAATGATCTCATCTCTACGCATTACAACCAGCGCTTCCAGGAGATGAGCAGGACGAATGGTTGATAAGATCGAATTCCCTGGCTCGGGACCTCCCGAGATACCAGAGGATGCCAAATCGTTAGGCGAGGCCATGGGCCTCGCATCTGGGCTCGATCTCTCCAGTCGAGAGCAACTAAACAAAATCAATCGGCTGGTCCGCGAGGACGGCATGGACACTCACGTTTCGCGGGTGGTTGTGTGCGCACTCTGGATCATCGCTTTGGCCGCACTGATAATGTTTCTTGTTCTGGTCGCTCATAAGGTGAAGCCGGATTTGTGGCTGACAGATGATCAACTAAATTCGCTGCAGTCGTTTCTTTTTTCGGGCGGGCTCGGTGCAGGGATAACTGGGCTCGGAAAGAAATATGTTACCGGCGAGAAGTCGTCTAAGTAGTAGAGCCTGCATTCGCGCCGCTTATGGTGGATTTCGTGGGGCGGCTTAAGCGGGGCCGAAGCCCCGCGAAATTTTATGCCGACTTCTTCAATTGTTTTTTCTCGTTTTGCCTGAAAAGCTCGTATTGCTCCTTCGCGTGTTTATCGGCATCAGCGCGAGACGGCCCGCCCTGTTTGTAGCCAGGAAAAACAGGGAACTCGTTGATCGCTACTAAGTCGGTCAATTTGTTAAGAAGGCGATCCATTGAGACTTGCTTCCCCTGTAGGGCCATACCCTCGGCGTAAAGCAGCCATGACTCTCCGACGATCTGCATCTTCTTCAATTCGGTCTCAGTGCAATAGTTCTTTGCTACTGTGATGTCTTGAGAGGTGGGGGTCCGGTTGCCCATCGCCGTCATTCCCATATTCGGTTTGCTCGCATCTGCGCGTTCGAGAATAATCTGCGCAGCAGTCTGTTCAGACGCCGCGAAATGGAAGACATTCTGACTGGTTGAGAAGAATGTTCGCGCTGCTGGATCGTCCTTGTCGTAGTCAATCGCACATTGGACAAAGGTTTCCTTTACCTGTGCATAGAGGCTCTTTTCCGAAGTGCGGATCGCCCGAACTTCTTGAGCCAGTTTCATCAGCGCCGCTGGGTCGCTGGCGAGTTTCTTACCGTTGAGGGCGTATCCGTCTTGGATATACCCCTTCAGCACCTCGGATGCCCATTTTCGAAATGCAATCGCTTTTTTCGAGTTCACTTGGAAACCCACCGCAAGGATGGCGTCGAGGTTATAGATTATGTGGTCGGACGCGCCGTCCAAACCGGTTGTCAAAGATTCTTTGGCAACTACGGACTCGTCCAATTCACCCGATGTAAAAAGGTTTTGGAGATGCAGGCTGATGTTCTGTTTCGTAACGTCAAACATTTTAGCCATTTGAGCTTGGGTGGCCCAGACGGTGTCCTGCTCAAAGTCTACTGGGAGAGCGACTTCTGTGGTCTCGGTTTTGAAGTTCGCGAAAGCGTCGAAGGTATTTTTTACAGCCTTCGCCACCTTGGTGACCTTCGCCACCACCTTATTGATAAGCTTTGCCATTTCCGATCATTCCTATTTCGATCGGCGACGGAGATGTAAGAAATCGCTTGACAAAGGATCGGGTAGTACCCAATTACTGCCTCGTGATCACAAACAAGCCGCCGCGAGGTGGTTGTCAGGCCCGGAGGTGTCCAACCACCTGCCGGGCCGCCTTGTTTTGGCTTATCCTGGATAAACCGGTGACGATGTAGGAACTGCGACAAGATTTCGCAAGTCCCATTCATGTTTTGTTAAGATGGCATCCAGCGAAAGGGCGAATTCGAGTCTCCAGCCCTCGTTCCCCGGCCGGATGACGGGGAAGGGGTGATGGTTGGATCTTTCATGAATTTCGCGCCCAAAAGTGGCGTGATATGTCGCATCGCCCATGATCTCCTGTATCAGACCGCATCAGCGTGGGGTCTGCTTGAGTCGGGCATCATCCCCATAACCAGACGCGGTAGCATTGCAGAAGTGGAAACATACTTCCGTAAAGTGGACAGCGTGGATTATTGAACAAAGGCAAAACTAGGCGGTCTCGGGAGAAACAAAAAGACTGGCTACTTTCCTTTCTGTATAGGCCAAAGCGTCTACGAAGCGTTGAGACGTGTGGGGACAGAATGAAATGGTGGGCCCGGAGGGACTCGAACCCCCAACCAAGCGGTTATGAGCCGCCGGCTCTAACCATTGAGCTACAGGCCCTTGGCGTCAGCGATAGACACCGTGATGCCGGGGCAATGGTTCCCGCAGCATGGGTTTCGCTCTAACGCAAATTGCAGGGAGCCACAAGCGGAGAGCGCAAGCATCTGTGGACGATGCATATTTCGTGGGCGGGGCACTGGAAGCTTCTCGCGCGGGCTACAATTATCGAGATGTAGTCGATGAAGGGGGCGGTCGCCGATGGCTTCGAACAGTGCCGTGGTGCTCATCGTCGAGGATGAGCCGATAATCCGGTTCAATATCCTCGATGTGCTGGAGGATGTCGGCCATGTGGCGTTGGAGGCGGCGAATGCCGACGAGGCGATGGTGGTGCTGAAGGGGAGGCAGGATGTCGATATTCTCTTCACCGACGTCAATATGGCGGGCTCCATGGACGGCCTCCAGCTTGCCAAGCGCGTGAGAGCGATGCGGCCGAACATCGGCATCATCATCACGTCTGGCATGGTGCGGCTCGATCCGATGGCGTTGCCGGCCAATACGGCCTTCCTGCCGAAGCCCTATATGCACGATACGCTGATCACGACGATCGATTCCCTGATGGCGTGACCGCGGCGCGCAGCCCATGGAAACCTGTTGCCGGTTTCGGGCTGCGCGCGGGGCGGCCGGGAGGCATGCTCGTCTTCAGGCGCGGCGGGGGAGGACCGCATCTTCAGCCGAGCCGCTCTTCAGCGCCTCGTTTTCATAACGGGCCTTCTTCTCGTAGATCGTGAAGAGGGCCATCGAGAGGAGATAGGAGAGGAAGGAATCTCCCATCTGGGTGGCGATGTCTCGCGAGGCGAGGACGTGGCGCTCCAGCGCGCCGATATCTTTCTGCGTTGCGGTTTCAATGATGCGGTTCATGCTGCCATCTCCAGGAATTGGGTTACGACCGAGCGGGCCGGAACGTGTCTGACATAAAGGGGGAGGGTCAGGCCGAGGGCGGCGCGCATCTTGCGCAGCACGCGGTCCGAGACTTCGAAGGCGCCGCAGCAGACGGGATACTTGCCGTATCCATCGGCGCGGCCGAGTTCTTCCACTTCGGCCCCGGCGCGCTTGTAGACGCGCTTGAGGTAGGGTTCGTAGTTGGAAATCATCGTGTGGATGCCGTGATCGAGTGCGCATTCGCACAGTGCGAGCAGCATCATCGAGAAGGCGCGGGCGGCATCGATTTTCGGGAAGTCCCTGGCGATCGCCTCCTCGTCGATGCACATGCGCGTGCCTTCCCAGATGCCGGGGGCGATGAGATCGGCAGCGGCCGGGAACGTCTCGCGGAAGACGTCGTAGAGCAGGGTCGGGCCGGTCGTCGGCATCAGGCGCATGCCGCCATAGAGGCGGGTGCGGCTGTCGTTGCACCAGACGAGATAGGCGGGGGAGAGGGAATCGTAGCTGTCGCGTTCGTAGGGGCCGATCACGGGAACGTCCCAACCGAGCGTATCGGCGAAGACCTCCTTGCGCAGGCGAAACATCTGGTCGAGTACGGCGGCATACTTCTGATACTCATGTGCCTGAATGATAACGAACATTTTGCCCTCCAGCGTTTGCAAGTCCGTGGAGAGCAGAATGGTTCAGGATGCGAGGATCGGAAATTCCCTCAGATGAGCCCCCTCAGATGGGGGGATTAGCCCAAAAGTATGATGAATCGGATCAGGACACATGCAGCCGGGCGCGACAAGGACCGCGGCGCTTCGGTTTTGATTTTGCTAGATCTTTGATCCTAGGGATTGATGATGCGCAGCTGCACGGCCCGCGAGGCGGCGGCCGAAATCGTGGCGCAGCCGAGTTTGAAGCGGGCGGTCTTCAGGTAATCGCGCGTGGTATGCTCTGATATGCCCAGGATGACCGAGATATCCTTGTAATCCTTGCCGAGGGCCGTCCAGTGCAGGCACTCGATCTCGCGCGGCGACAGGGCCGGCACCGGATCGTTCTCGCCATGCAGCTCGTAGACGGCCTTGCGGTGGATCAGGTGGGCGATTTCGATCCATTCATTACGGTAGCGGCGGACCAGCTCGTTCCATTCCTCGACCGGGATGCGGGCGTTCAACGACAGGAGGGCGCGGCGCTGCGCCTTGTCGGCGACGGGGATGGAGTAGCCGTTGCCGCCGATGCCGTGCTTCTGGGCGTCGACCAGCATGGCGTAGGCCTCCGGCGTCGGCTCGACTTCGCTCCAGTCGAAGGGCAGCTGACGCTCGAAGCCCTGCTTGACGATCGGATCGACCTTCACATAGCTGTTGAGGAGGTAGCGGGAGACCCAGGCATCCGGATAGGTGGTGCGCACGAAGGGGGAATCGATCTTGCTCGCGATCGTCTGGGCAAGATGGTAGGTGACGAAATCGAGAGCATATTCCGCCTGCAGAATGCGGATGGCCGCATCCACATTGGCCGCGGCCTTTATCTGTTCGAAGGCGGACTCGAACTTGTCGCTGTAAGTATTCTCGATCATTTCAACTGCCCCAATTCCCTCAATCCTACCGTGAGCACTGTCACAAATACAAGGCATCCCCACATATGCGGGGAATGACAATCCGGGGCCTGTCTGTTAGCGCCTTGCATGTGGAGGCCTCATATGGACAGCAAGAGACCGTTCGAAATTGCCGAATGCCAACAGGCCGCCAAGGGCCTGAAATCCAGCTGGCAGGACATGGCAGGCTCCGAAGCGCTGATCCGCGCCCTCGTTGCCGAACGCAACGGCGATACCCCGCTGGCGCTGTTCTGGACCGCGGTCCACCGGGCGCTTTGCGAGGAAACCAGCGCTTTTTGACAGGGCCTGCCCGTGCCGGCGGGCATCAGGCTTTCCCCGATACAAGCAGGATCGGCCGGATATCGAAGCCGGCGCCATGGCGGTGACGCGAATCTCCTGCCGCTATGTGAAAACGTTTCCATCTTTTTCATTTGCGATTTTGCGACGCGAAAGTCGAGCGGCAACGCCGGGTTCCGGCTGTTGAAAAGCGCTCTATTACTCCACGGAATTGTGCCGTCATGCTTGACGAAGTGTTCCCGCCTGAAGCACTCAAATTTGTGCAAAGGCTTACATTGTGCCATTGCGGCACCTGATGGATCGGATGCTATCCGGTCATGGCGGTTCAGCTGATTGCCATTGCGCGACAAGCCGGCCAACCGGATGCCGGAGGCGAGCTTCCTTTCCTTCAAACCCGAAGGGGCGAAGGACTTGATGTTTCGAAAGATGAGCCTGTGGCACCAGGCACAGAACATTGCGCTGGGCGGCGGGGAGGGTTTCAGGCCCGCTTCCGGCTCAGCCTGAACTGAGCCGGCGCGGATGGGTTCAGCCGACCTTGGTCGAAGGGTTGATCCAGTCCTGGCGCGGCAGTTCCGGCCGCGGCGGCTTGGGACGGAACTTCACCAGCACCTCGCGGCCGTCGATGGAAGCCTGGGTGCGTTCCAGCGCTTCGCGTTCGGCAACCGCCTGACGCCAGTGTTCATCATCGCGACCATCGGGGCGGCCCTGTTCTTCCCAGATCGCGTAGGCTCTCTTGCTGATCCATTCGTGGCGTCTGCTGCTCATTTATCCATTCCATTCGTCAACGGGGTTATTCGGCAATGTCATGGCGAGCCGGTGCACGGCGCTTGGCGGCCATCAGCAGATCGAGCTCGATCGAGGAGGGGCCGAAGCGGGTGAACAGGCTTTCGGCCTGGTCGTTTTGCAGGCCGTATTTGGAAGCGAATTCATCAAGGCTGTAGGGACGGCCGCGCAGGATTCTGCTTCGGCGCTCCGGTTCACGGATTTGCGTCATTGGTGGTAACCCCGGTTAGTTTGGCTGTTGTGAGAACAAAACAAATTTCAGCGCCAAAAGTTCCGTGAATTTTCAGGGTTTTTCGCCCTTATCGTGCCATTCCGAAGCGTCTATCCGGCTGTGGCATAGTTTTTTAAGGCCGGTAGTTTTTCAGAAATTTTCGACTAAAACATGTAATAATATCAGACCGTTATGAAATTGGCTTCCGCCGCGGCCCAGAAATGGGCTTTACCCCTGCGTGTTACTCTATAGAATCAATAGTGTTATTCGGTTCGCAGGGGGCAGCAAAACGCTCCATTCCCCGCGTTGGCGCGACCGATACCGGAGGACTTTGGCTTCAACCCATCAAGAGGAGACAGACATGATGAATGCCCTGCCGCCACTTCATGACGGCCACGCGCCGTTCAACCTCCAGCAGTTGTTTCGCGAAGCGCTCTATGCCTTCGAGGAATGGGACAGCGAATTGACCGAGCCGATCGTGACCTACGAGGGACGGGTCATCCCAATCAGCTTCGTTTTCGAAGCCATGCGCGAATGCACCGACATCGTGCCGATGAATATCGTCGGCGCCGTCACCGAACGGCTGACCAAGCCGTGGGAGGGCGAAGGCCCGCTCGATCAGATGACCTTCTCGACGGCTGCACGTGTCATGCGCGTGCTGGTGCGCAAGCGCCTCCTTGCCAACGGTACGGCGGATCTCGTTGCCGTTTCGGCTCACGCAGCCGAAGAACAGAACCGCGACTGACACAGGAAGGGATCGCGGCGCGAAGCTGCGATCCTTTTCCGCCTTCTGCGGAACCTCACCCATTCCCAGCCGTTATTTCGGCAGGCCCGCCGTCAGTGCCGGGCGAGGAATGAATATCATGCTGAAATCCATTGTTCACGAAATCATCGGCACGCCGCGGCGCGAGCCTGAGCTTCCGCAATCGCTGGAGCCGTTTCGCGACAGCAAGCGGGTGCTGCTCATCTTTGCCGATGCCCAGGACGACCGCGCCGTCATTCAGGACGAGTGGCTGCGCAAGGCGCATATGCGCCTCATCGAAGAGGATATCGAGGTGTTCATCATTGCCGGCGGCGGCGCTTTCGCGCTGTTCGACGATGGCTGGGAACTCGACGCCGACGACATTCGCGAGCGGCTGCAGGGACCGCCCTCCGGTGACTTCGGGCTGATCCTGATCGGCCGCGACGGCACCGTGAAGCTGCGCTCCAGCGAGCCGCGCACGGCGGAGGAGATTTTCGAGGCCTTCGAGACGCTGCCGAAGCAGACGCCTTGGTAGGCCGGCTTGGTTAGAGTTCGAAGGCTTCCTTGAGGCCGAGGCTCTTGCGCTCGCGCAGATCGAGATCGGTCTCGATATGGGCGATGTGGTGCAGCATCAACTGACAGGCGCGGTCGAGGTCGTTGCTTTCGATCGCTGAAATGATGTCGCCATGTTCGGAATGGCCGCAGCTCGACGCGGTCGACTGGCCGTAGAGCGCGATCACCAGCGACGAGCGGGCGACGAGCTCCTCCATGAAGCGCTGCATGATCGCATTGCCCGAGATTTCCGCCAGCATCAGATGGAAATCGCCCGACGCCTTGATCTCGGCGCGGCGCGCCGTCTGGCCGCGTTCGCTCATCAGGCGGCCTTCCTCCAGCAGGAGCTGTTTCAGCTGCCTGATATCGGCCGGCGTGATCCGCGCCGCCGCCTCGCGCAAGATGCCGGGCTCGACCAGACGGCGGGCGGCAAAGATCTGGCGGGCTTCTTCGGGCGAGGGGTAGGCGACGAAGGCGCCGCGGTTCTTCTCGACGCTGACGAGGCCTTCGTAGGAGAGCGCCTGCAGGGCGGCGCGGGCGAGCGTGCGGCTGACCTTGAAGAGATTGCCGACATCGCTTTCCGAAAGCTTGGTGCCGGGAGAAAGCCTGCGCTCGACGATCGCCTCGCGAATGGCGTCACGGATCTGTTGCGCGCCGGTTTCGGCGGGTTCTTCGGCCTGCACGGCCTTGGCGGCGGATTTCATGAATTTCATTCCCTGATGACGGGCAAACCATATCCGGCTTCGCGGCAAAAGTTAAACGGAATTTGTGCTCGAAGCGGCGATGAAATTGTATACGATCTTTTGCATAAATTGAGGACGATAGCCTAAATCATGTGCAGACGATGTTCTGCTCCTGTTTTGCGCTTACAGGCTCATACCCGAGAAAATCCTTTATTCATAATGGCTTGAGGTGTCTAACACTGTTTGGCACGGCAGATGCATCTTTCCTGCCGAACAGGGGAAGGCATGATGTCGAAAGCGGCAGAGATCGATATAGTATCCGTTTCGAAGGTCTACGGGGCGACGACGGCGGTCCATGGGATCAGCTTGAAGATTCCGGCCGGCTCCTATTGCTGCTTCCTCGGTCCCTCCGGCTGCGGCAAGACCTCGACGCTGCGCATGATCGCCGGCCATGAGAGCATCTCCTCGGGCGATATCCGCCTCGGCAACGTGGTCGTTACAGACTATCCGCCGGCCAAGCGCGGCACGGCGATGATGTTCCAGTCCTATGCGCTGTTCCCGCATCTCGACCTGATCGACAACGTCGCCTTCAGCCTGAAGATGAAAGGCGTCGACAAGGCGGAGCGGCGGGCCAAGGCGCTTGAAATGCTGAAGCTGATGCAGATGGATGCCTATGCCAACAGGCGCCCGGCCCAGCTTTCCGGCGGTCAGCAGCAGCGCGTGGCGCTGGCGCGCGCCTTGATCACCGATCCCGAGGCACTGCTGCTCGACGAGCCGCTGTCGGCGCTCGACCCGTTCCTGAAGATCCGCATGCGCGCCGAATTGAAGAAGCTTCAGAAGTCGCTCGGCATCACCTTCGTCCACGTCACCCACAGCCAGGAAGAGGCGATGGCGCTCGCCGACGTCATGGTCATCATGAATGACGGCCGGATCGAGCAGGCGGCCGCCCCGCGCGAGGTTTTCGAGAAGCCGGCAACCGCCTTCGTCGCGCGCTTCATGGGCGACCATAACGTGCTCTCCGGCCGGGTGACATCAAGCGAGAACGGCGTGATCGTCATGACCGTGCCCGAAGGCCAGAGCTTTTCCGTGCGCGGGACGGGCAGGGAGGTCGGCGAGCCCGTCGATATCGGCATCCGCACCGATCGCGTGCGCCTGCAGGTGGCGACCGAATGGACGCTTGGCTTCAACGGCATCGTCTCCAACGTCGAATATCGCGGCTCCTCCGTGAAGATCACCGTTTTCGGCGCCGGCAGCGACGACTTCACCGTCATTGATGATGACGGCGATTATTTCGCCCGGCCGGTCGCCGTCGGCGACGCCGTCTCGCTCAGCTGGGCGCTCGAGGATGCGGTGCTTCTCGGCCGCGCCTCCGCATGAACCACCAAGACCATGAACTTCCACATCAAGAAAAGGGGAACTGACATGACTGAGATAACATCGACCAAGGCGGAGAAGGGTCTTTCCCGCCGCGCGCTCCTGAAGACGGGTGCCGCCGCCGTCGGCGCCATTGCCGGCTCCGGCGCCATCACCGGCTTTCCCACCATCTGGGCGCAGACGAACATCACGCTTCGCCAGTTCGGCACCGGCGTTTCCAACATCAACGCCATCGCCGAGAAGTGCAAAGCCGATCTCGGCATCACGCTGGAGATGACGGCGACCGATTCCGACGCGGCCGCCCAGCGCGCCGTCACCCAGCCCGACAGCTATGATATCGCCGACATCGAATACTGGATCGCCAAGAAGGTGTTTCCGACAGGCGTATTGCAGCCGATGGACGTCAAGAAGCTGAAATATTACGACAAGATCGTGCCGCTGTTCATCGACGGCAAGATGAAGCCGGAGAGCGTCATCGCCCAGGGCACCGCGCCGCACACGGTCGGCTTCGTCGAGGCGCAGGACGCCAAGAAATTCGCCAAGGAACCGACGCAGTGGATGACGATGGTTCCCACGATCTACAATGCCGATACGCTCGGCATCCGCCCGGATCTCGTCGGCCGCGACATTACGAGCTGGGCCGACATCATGGACCCGAAGTTCAAGGGCAAGACCTCGATCCTCAACATCCCGTCGATCGGCATCATGGATGCGGCGATGATCATGGAAGCCATGGGCAACATCAAATATGCCGACAAGGGCAACATGACCAAGGAAGAGATCGACAAGACGATCGAATTCCTGATCAAGGCCAAGGGCGACGGCCAGTTCCGCGCCTTCTGGAAGAGCTTCGATGAGTCGGTCAACCTGATGGCGTCGGGCGAAGTCGTCATCCAGTCGATGTGGTCGCCCGCCGTTGCCGCCGTCCGCTCCAAGGGCATCGCCTGCAAGTACCAGCCGCTCAAGGAAGGCTACCGCGCATGGGGCGGCGGCCTCGGCCTTGCCTCGCACCTCAAGGGCGCTCAGCTCGATGCGGCCTATGAATACATCAACTGGTACACGTCAGGCTGGGTCGGCGGCTACCTCAACCGCCAGGGCTACTATTCCGCCTGCATGGAGACCGCCAAGGGTTTCATGACCGCAGACGAATGGGGCTACTGGATCGAGGGCAAGCCGGCGCAGGGCGATATCCTCTCTCCGGAAGGCAAGGTCATGGAAAAGGCCGGCGCCGTGCGCGACGGCGGCTCCTTCGAAGCCCGCATGGGCGCGGTCGCCTGCTGGAACTCAGTCATGGACGAGGACCGCTACATGGTCCGCCGCTGGAACGAGTTCATCGCGGCGTAAGCGCTTGCCGCTTTCCCCTCCCCAACCCTCCCCACAAGGGGGAGGGAGTCCGGAGGCGATGCGGCACAAAACTCCCTCCCCCTTGTGGGGAGGGTTGGGAAGGGTCTTTTGAGCCTTCCCTATCTGAAAGCAAGGTCGCGGTGGCCGAGGCGCTGCCGCGAATCTCTTCTCCCCAGCGGGGGTCCGAAGGACGGGTCGAGACCAGTGGCTCGACCCAGGCAAAGGTGCCGGCAGGCGGATGAGGGGGCGGCAGGCACCTTCGTTCCGTTTGATGTAATCAGAACGGAGAACCGGATATGGCGACCATTGCGGCGGAAACAGAGGAGGACGGCCAGGGCGTGCGCGGCAGGCGTGGACTGAGGCTTTCCCCATCCGCCATCTCCTACCTCCAGGCGACGCCGCTGATCGCCATCCTGGGTTTCTTCTTCCTGCTGCCGATCGCGATGATATCAGTCGTCAGCTTCTGGGATTACGACTTCGCCGGCCTCTATCCCGATTTCCTCACCATGAACTACACCGATACGCTCGGTTCGTGGGTGACGTGGAAGACCTATCTCAACACGCTGAAATTCACCGCCATCGTCTGGGGGCTCACGCTCGTCATCGGTTTCTGGGTCGCCTATTTCCTGGCTTTCCATATCCGCAAGACCTCGACGCAGATGATCCTCTTTCTCGTCTGCACCGTGCCGTTCATGACGTCGAACATCATCCGTATGATCTCGTGGATCCCGGTGCTCGGGCGCAACGGCCTCGTCAATTCGACGCTAATCGAGATGGGCGTGATCCCGCAGCCGATCGAATGGCTGCTCTATTCCGATTTCGCCGTCGTGCTCGCCATGGTGCATCTCTATACGCTGTTCATGGTGACGCCGATCTTCAACACGCTGATGCGCATCGACCGCTCGCTGTTCGAGGCGGCGCGCGATGCCGGCGCTTCCGGCTGGCAGGTGCTGTGGAACGTCGTCATTCCGCTCGCCAAACCCGGCATGGCGATCGGCACGATCTTCGTCGTCACACTCGTGATGGCCGATTTCTCCACCGTGCAGGTGATGTCCGGCGGCCAGAGCGCCTCGGTGGCGCTGATGATGAAGAACCAGATGTCGCTGCTGCAATATCCGGCGGCCGCCGCCAATGCCGTGGTGCTGCTTGCGGTGGTTCTGCTGATGGTCGCCGCCATCCTGCGCGTCGTCGACATCCGCAAGGAGCTTTGAGATGAACCACGAAAAACGCGGCCTCGAATTCTATCTGCTGGTGATCTTCTTCATCGTCTTCGTGCTCTTCCTCTACGGCCCGCTCTCGGCGATCCTGATCCTCTCCTTCCAGGGACCGGACGGCGGCCTGACCTTTCCGATGAACGGCGTTTCCACGCACTGGTTCTTCAACCTGTTCGAGAAGCAGGCGGTCGGCGATTTCGGCGCCTCGTTCCGTCGCTCCTTCACCCTCGGGCTGATGGTGATGGTGGTGACCGTCGTCGTGTCGCTGCTTGCCGGCCTTGCCTTCCGCCGCCGTTTCCGTGGCTCGACGGTGCTGTTCTACGCCACCGTCGCAAGCCTTGTCGTGCCGTCGATCATCGTCTCGCTCGGCATCGGCGTCGTCTTCCAGGAGGGAGGGTTGAAGCCCGCCTGGTATTCCTCGGCCTTCGGGGCGCATCTGACCTGGACGCTGCCTTTCGGGGTGCTGATCATGTTTGCCGTCTTCAACCGTTTTTCGCCGGCCTATGAAGAAGCGGCGCGCGATCTCGGCGCCACGTCCTGGCAGACGTTCCGCCATGTCGTGCTGCCGATGATCGCGCCGAGCCTGATCGGCGTCGGCCTGTTCGGCTTCACGCTCTCCTATGACGAATTCGCCCGCACGTTGATGACCTCAGGCACTTACAATACGCTGCCGCTCGAAATCTACGGCATGACCACCAACGTCACGACGCCGGTGCTCTATGCCCTCGGCACCGTGACGACACTGTTTTCCTTCACCATCATTCTCATCGCGCTCGGCATCATGACCATGCTCAGCCGGAGACAGGCAAAGACAGGCTGACATGCGCATCCTCATCGTCAATCCGAACACCACGGCCTCCATGACCGAGAAGGCCGCGATCGCCGCGCGCGCAGTGGCCGCATCAGGCACGGAGATCATCGCCGCCACTTCGCGCATGGGGCCTGTCTCCATCGAGGGGCATTACGATGGCGCGCTGGCGATCCCCGGCCTGCTTTCCGAGCTCAGGGAGCGGCAGGGCGAGGGCTATGACGCAGCCGTCATCGCCTGCTTCGACGATACCGGGCTCGAAGCGGCGCGCAGCTTCGCCGATGTGCCGATCCTCGGGCTTTGCGAATCCGCTGTCGTCACCGCGGGCTTTCTGGCGCAGCGCTTCACCGTGGTGACCACGCTGGAGCGGTCACGGGTGCTGATCGACAATCTGGTGCGCCGCTACGGCATGGGCGAGCGCGCCAAGGTGCGCGCCTCCGACATTCCGGTGCTGGAGCTCGAAGATGCGGCCTCGGGCGCGATCGGCAAGCTTCGGGCCGAGATCGAGCGGGCGCTTGCGAAAGACGGCGCCGAGGCGATCGTGCTCGGCTGCGCCGGCATGACGGATCTCGCAAGGGAGTTGCAGGAAATCTACGGCGTGCCTGTCGTCGATGGTGTCGCGGCCGCCGTCAAGCAGGCCGAGGCGCTGGTGTCGCTCGGGCTTTCCACCAGCAAACGCGGCTCCTATGCTTCGCCGCTGCCGAAAGTTTTCACCGGGGCGATGAGCGCCTTCGCACCGGCGCGGCCGGCCGGCTGAGCCATGGCCGTTTCCTTCGATTTCACGCAGCTCGGCGAGCGCGAACGCTACAAGCTGATGATCGGCACGATCATTCCGCGGCCGATCGCGCTGGTGACGACGGTCGACGAGCACGGGCGGATCAACGCCGCGCCCTTCAGCTTCTTCAATTGCCTCTCTGCCGATCCGCCGATCCTGGCGATCGGTGTCGAGAACAATGCCGATATGTCGTTCAAGGACACCGGCCAC
This sequence comes from Rhizobium sp. R635, assembly GCF_002211285.1. Classification (GTDB taxonomy): domain Bacteria; phylum Pseudomonadota; class Alphaproteobacteria; order Rhizobiales; family Rhizobiaceae; genus Rhizobium. The sequence goes on from NZ_LOKX01000004.1 coordinate 55,374, forward strand.
AATATCCGCATGACCGAGGTCTTCACGGTCAACATCGTCTCCTTCGCCATCGCCGAGGCCATGCATGTCTGCGGCGCCAAATATCCGCGCGGGGTCGATGAGCTGAAGGAGGCAGGATTGACGGCGATGCCGGGTGAGAAGGTGGCCTCTCCCTTCATCGCGGAGGCGCCGGCCGCCTTCGAATGCAGGCGGCATGTAACGCTGGAGCTCGGCCGCTCGCGGCAGATCATCATGGGCGAGATCGTCTATGCGCATTACCGCGACGGCGTCGTCGATCCCGAGAGACTGCATGTCGATCCGGCTGCCATCGACGCCATCGCAAGGCTCGGCGGCGATACCTGCGCCACCATTCGCGACCGTTTCGAGATGCTCACGCCGAGGCTCTGATGTTAGAGCCTTTCCGGGTTAGATTGCAGCATTCTGCCGGAGCAGGTTTTCGTCAGGGCAAAGGCGATTGGCGAAGGGCATACCTCCTGGTACGTCCGAGCCAATCGCCTTTGATCCTGGCGGAAAGATGCCCGGCCCTTCGGGTTGGCTGAAACGGGCCGCCTAATCGACCGGCCGGCTTGGCCGTAGACCTGGGCTACGACGCGCGCCGGCCGGTCGACCATCCGACTCCGTTTGAGCCAACAGAATGCTGCAATCTAACCCGGAAAGGCTCTGGGGGCAGATCCAAGTTTTTGCTTTACTTTTTCGCCTCCTACGAGAATGGTCTGCGGCGGATCAATGCGGCAGAGGAGGCTTTCCATGACCATAGAGAACGATCTCAGCCGGATCGCGGAGCAGGAAGAGGCGCTGAGCTTCGACGCCTTCGATCTCACGACGGCATGGCAGCTCGGCAAGCTTTTGCAGGAGCTAGGCACCGAGCGCGGTCTCGGCATCGCGATCGACGTGACCTTGCATTCGATGCCGGTTTTCTATGCGGCGCTCCCGGGTGTGACGCCCGACAATGTCAACTGGGTCCGCCGCAAGCGCAACATGGTGCTGCGCTATTTCCGCAGTAGCTATGCTTCCGGCCTGAAGCTCCGGAAGGACGGCAAGACGATCGAAGACAACGGGCTTTCCGGTGACGATTATGCCCCGCATGGCGGCAGTTTCCCGATCAACGTCAGGGGCACGGGCTGCATCGGTGCGGTCACGGTCTCCGGTCTGCCGCAGCGCGATGACCACAATCTCGTCGTCGAGGCTCTGGCGCTGATGCTGGCGAAGGATCTGGACACGCTGCGGCTCGCCTCGTTTTGATCTGGTGGTTTCTGCCCCAATTTTGACAGAAAAAAGCCACGAAAACTGCAAAATCGTGGCTTCCCTCCGGTGACGTGCGCTTGTCCCGCGGTTAAGGTGCGGCACTGCCCTCCTTAACCTCACCCGGGACACCATGATCCGCCTGTTCCTCGCGCTTTCCGCCACCATCGGTTTTGGTCTTTTTCTCGTCTCCTGCAACACGCTTTCCAAGGAGGAATGCGTCGCCGCCGATTGGCGGGTGATCGGCGAGAGTGACGGCGCGGCGGGCTATGAGCCGCAGCAGCGCTTCGCGGCGCATGCGAAATCCTGCGAGCGGGTGAAGATCGTCCCCGACCAGACGATCTGGTTCCAGGGATATCAGACGGGCCTCGTGCGCTATTGCACGCCGCTCAGCGGACTTGCCCGCGGCCAAGCGGGCAGCGGCTATGCCAATGTCTGCCCGCCGGAAACGGCACCGGGCTTCCTGCGCGGCTTCAACCTCGGAGCCAAGCAGTATGGCCTGCAGCAACGCCTCACCTCGATGCAGAACGACTACAGCTCCAAGGAAATCAGCATCGACGAGCTTTCCGACAAGCTGAGAGACGCCAAGGACGAGGAGAGATCCGAACTGCGCCGGCGGATCGAGGATCTGGAAGACGACATGCACGACATTCGCCGCGACCAGCGCGACGTGCAGGACGATCTCGACCGCGTCAACGAGGATGTCGAGTGGTTCCAGCGGAATCCGAACGTCGCATTGCCTGCGCCGGGTTATTGATCCGGCTTCGGAGCTTGCTATCGGTCTCGACTTGACCGGAGAGGCTGTTCCTTCGCGATAAAATAAAATCGCCAAAACTGACGTGCGTCCGTAGACGAACGGGTGTGGAACTGTTATTTCGTTCTTGTTTTGTTCTAAATTCGAGAGCGTTATGCTGCGTTTGTTTTTCGTCCTTGCCGCCCTCGGCATCAGTCTGCTCCTGACCTCCTGCTACACGATCTCCAAGAAGGACTGCCTTGCCGGGGATTGGAAAGGGATAGGTTTCACCGACGGCTTCAACGGTTATCTGCCGCAAGCGCGGTTTGAAGGGCATATCAAGTCCTGCAAACGAGTGAAGGTCGTCCCGGACATCACTCTTTGGAACCAAGGCTACAAGAAAGGCCTACTGCGCTATTGCACAGCGGAGAGCGGTCTCTGGCAAGGACAGCACGGGCGCGGTTATAACGGTCTATGCCTACCCAACACTGAAGCAGAGTTCCTGCGCGGCCACGAGGTCGGCTATCGTCAGTATTCGCTCAAATCGAAGCTGGCGCAGCTTGAAGACGACTATGAAGAGAAGGAAGAAGAGCTTGAAGAGCTGCAGGAAAAGATGAAGAAAGATCCTGCGGAAGCAAGTTCTTATGCCAATAGGGCGATTGTGCAAGACCTTGAACGGAAACTTCGCGATATACGCGACGAAGAGGATCGTGTGCGACGCGACCTCAATGATGCAGATATAGCGGTGCGTCTGTTCGAGAGCTAGCTGTAAATGCAAAATACCGCACGGGGCTCGTGAGGCTTTCGCCTCAGAGCCTGCCGCCGGCCTCCAGGATGCCTTTCGTCAGGCTGCCCGTCGCCGGGAAGAGCGGAATGAGACAGGCCTGGAGGGCGTGGTAGATGTCGCCCTTGCCGGGGAAGAGAGAGTGCGAGGGCACGAGGTCTTCCGTCAGTTCCTCATGCCAGCCGCCGTTCTTGTGGTCGATGAAGGCGCGCTCGATGACGTTCCAGATCTTGCGGTAGCATTCCTCGTGATAGTCGCTCGGCAGGTGCTCGTTGAGGAAGTGTGCGGCGGCAGCACCTTCGCAGGCCGGCCACCAGAGCTTGTTGCGCTTGGCCGGTTTATCCGCCCAGTCGAGCGTATAAAAGAAGCCGCCCTTGTCGTTGTCCCAGCCGAGGACCATGGATTGCTCGAAAAGGGCTTTCGCCGCATCCGGCATCCATTCGATGCGTTTGCCGCCGAGCGCCCAGAGCTGCAGGATGAGGCGGGCCCATTCCAGCCAATGGCCGGGCGTCGTGCCGGCCGGGCGGAACATTTCGTTCGGATGGTAGTAATCCTTATCGAGGTTCCATTCGGCATCGAAATGTTCGGCGACGCGCCAGTCGACCGAACCGGCCGAACGGCGGATGACGAGATCGGCGATGCTTTCGGCCTTGGTCAGGTATTGCCTGTCGCCGGTGGCTTCGAAGGCGGCCATCAGCGCTTCGGTCAGGTGCATGTTGGAATTCTGGCCGCGATAGACGCCGCCGTCGAGCGGCTGCCAGTCGGCGGTGAATTCTTCGGCGATCGCGCCATGGCGCGGTTCCCAGAACTTGGTGTTCAGGATCTCGGTGATGTCGGCGAGCATGCCGTCGGCGAGCGGATGGCCGATCGTCTTGGCGGATGAGGCGGCCAAGAGAACGAAAGCATGGCCGTAGCCCTGCTTGTTGGAATCGACGGGACCATTATTGTCGAGAGACCAGAAGTAACCGCCGTTCTTGCGGTCGCGATGATGGTTCCAGATATAATCCATGCCGTGGTCGACGACGTCGGAGGCGCCGGGACGGCCGAGCAGGGCCCCGATCGAGAAACAATGCACCGCGCGCGCCGCGATGTGGATACCGCGAACCTGGCCCTCGGCATCGAGCGGCTTGCCGGTGTCGTCGAGATCGTAGAAGCCGCCCTTCGGGTTGATGGAATTGTGCTGGAAGAAATCGAAGAGGCCGTTGGCCTGGGCGAGCAGCCAGCCGCGATGATAGGCGCGGGTCGTCCAGTTTCCGAGTGTGGCCTTGGCGGTTGCAGGTGCCATGATACTCCTCCGATTTCGTGCGCACGATGTCGCAAACGCCTATATAGAGGTCGGGCGAGTCTGTCATCCGATTAGCGCGCCTGCTTGGAAATCGGAAGCGGTTTCGGTTGGCGCAATGCGCGCAGATTCAAGATGTTGCTCCTCTGAAAAGAGGCGCAGCGCTCAAGGCTTGAAAAGCAGGAAATCGCCAGGCATATATTGACATAAAGATATCTTTATGTGATTTGGAAGTCTGGTCTTACGACGTCAAGGAGCCCTCCCGTGTTCGATAATCTCTTTGGTCCCGAAGGGGGCAAGCGTGACGGCAGTGAAGTTTTCGCGGCTTTGAAGAAAGCTGCGAGCGAACGCATCCTTGTTCTCGACGGCGCCATGGGCACGCAGATCCAGGGGCTGGGCTATGATGAAGACCAGTTTCGCGGCACGCGCTTCATCGGCTGCGCCTGCCATCAGAAGGGCAATAACGACCTTCTGATCCTGAGCCAGCCGGATGCGATCGAAGAGATCCATTACAAATACGCCAAGGCCGGCGCCGATATCCTCGAGACCAACACCTTCTCCTCGACCCGCATCGCGCAGGCCGATTACCAGATGGAAGGCGAGGTCTATGCGCTGAACAAGGAAGGTGCGGAGATCGTGCGCCGCGCGGCAATCCGCGCCGAGCGCGAGGACGGCCGCCGCCGCTTCGTCGCCGGCGCCATCGGCCCGACCAACCGCACCGCCTCGATCTCGCCCGACGTCAACAATCCCGGTTTCCGCGCCGTCACTTTCGACGACCTGCGTGACGCCTATGGCGAACAGATCGACGGGCTGATCGACGGCGGCGCCGACATCATCCTGATCGAGACGATTTTCGACACGCTGAACGCCAAGGCCGCGATCTTCGCCTGCGAGGAGCGCTTCGAGGCCAAGGGCGTGCGCCTGCCGGTGATGATCTCCGGCACGATCACCGACCTTTCCGGCCGCACGCTCTCCGGCCAGACGCCCTCGGCTTTCTGGAACTCGGTGCGCCATGCCAATCCCTTCACGATCGGCCTCAACTGCGCGCTTGGCGCCAATGCGATGCGCCCGCATCTGCAGGAGCTTTCGGGCGTTGCCGATACCTTCATCTGCGCCTATCCGAATGCCGGCCTGCCGAACGAGTTCGGCCAGTACGACGAAACGCCGGAGTTGATGGCGGCGCAGATCGACAGCTTCGCGCGCGAAGGCCTGGTCAATATCGTCGGCGGCTGCTGCGGCTCGACGCCGGAACATATCAGGGCGATTGCCGAGACCGTGGCGAAGTACAAGCCGCGGCCAATCCCCGAGCATCGCCCGTTCATGTCGCTGTCCGGTCTCGAACCCTTCGAGCTGACCAAGGACATTCCTTTCGTCAATGTCGGCGAGCGCACCAACGTCACCGGCTCGGCGAAGTTCCGCAAGCTGATCACCAATGCCGATTACACGGCAGCACTCGATGTCGCGCGCGACCAGGTCGAGAACGGCGCGCAGGTGATCGACATCAACATGGACGAGGGCCTGATCGATTCCGAAAAGGCGATGGTTGAGTTCCTCAACCTGATCGCCGCCGAGCCCGACATCGCCCGCGTGCCCGTCATGATCGACTCGTCGAAATTTTCGATCATCGAATCCGGCCTGAAGCGCGTGCAGGGCAAGCCGATCGTCAACTCGATCTCGCTGAAGGAAGGCGAGGAGAACTTCCTCGCCCAGGCGCGGCTTCTGCACAATTACGGCGCTGCCGTCGTCGTCATGGCCTTCGACGAGACGGGGCAGGCCGATAATTACGACCGCAAGGTCGAGATCTGCACGCGCGCCTACAAGCTCTTGACGGAAAAGATCGGCTTCCCGCCCGAGGATATCATCTTCGACCCGAATATCTTCGCGGTCGCGACCGGTATCGAAGAGCACAATAACTACGGCGTCGACTTCATCGAAGCGACGCGGACGATCCGTGAGCGCATGCCGCTCGTGCATATCTCCGGCGGCGTCTCCAACCTGTCCTTCTCGTTCCGCGGCAATGAGCCGGTGCGCGAGGCGATGCATGCCGTGTTCCTCTACCACGCCATCCAGGCGGGCATGGACATGGGCATCGTCAATGCCGGCCAGCTCGCCGTTTACGATAACATCGATCCCGAGCTGCGCGAGGCCTGCGAGGACGTGGTGCTGAACCGCCGCGCCGACAGCACCGAGCGGCTGCTCGAAGTGGCCGAGCGTTTCCGCGGCGCCGGCGCAAGGGAAGGCCGCGTCCAGGACCTTTCCTGGCGCGAATGGAGCGTCGAGAAGCGTCTCGAACATGCGCTGGTCAACGGCATTACCGAATATATCGAAGCCGATACGGAGGAGGCGCGCCAGCAGGCCGCCCGGCCGCTGCACGTCATCGAAGGGCCGCTGATGGCCGGCATGAACGTCGTCGGCGACCTGTTCGGTTCCGGCAAGATGTTCCTGCCGCAGGTGGTCAAGTCGGCGCGTGTCATGAAGCAGGCGGTCGCAGTGCTGCTGCCCTACATGGAAGAGGAAAAGCGCCTCAATGGCGGCGAGGAACGGCGGTCGGCAGGCAAGATCCTGATGGCGACGGTCAAGGGTGATGTGCACGATATCGGCAAGAACATCGTCGGCGTCGTGCTTGCCTGCAACAATTACGAGATTGTCGACCTCGGCGTCATGGTGCCGGCGACGAAGATCCTCGAAACGGCGATTGCCGAAAAGGTCGATATCATCGGCCTTTCCGGCCTGATCACGCCGTCGCTCGACGAAATGGTGCATGTCGCGGCCGAAATGGAGCGGCAGGGCTTCGATATCCCGCTGCTGATCGGTGGCGCCACGACCAGCCGCGTGCATACCGCCGTGAAGATCCATCCCGGCTACGACAAGGGACAGGCGATCTACGTGACCGATGCGAGCCGCGCCGTCGGCGTCGTCTCGGCGCTGCTCTCGCCGGAAACGCGGCAGGGCTATGTCGACGATGTCAGGGCCGAATATGCCAAGGTGGCGGCTGCCCATGCCCGCAGCGAAGCGGAGAAGGTGCGCCTGCCTCTGTCGCGGGCTCGCGAGAATGCGCATAAGGTCGACTGGTCGGCCTACAAGCCGACGAAGCCTGAGTTCTTCGGCACGCGGGTGTTCGAGGATTACGATCTGGCGGAACTCGCCAGATACATCGACTGGACACCGTTCTTCCAGACCTGGGAACTGCGCGGCCGTTTCCCGGCCATTCTCGAAGACGAGAAGCAGGGCGAGGCGGCGCGTGCGCTGTGGGCCGATGCGCAGGCCATGCTCAAGAAGATCATCGACGAGAAGTGGTTCCGCCCGCGCGCCGTCATCGGCTTCTGGCCGGCCGGCGCCGTCGGCGACGATATCCGCCTCTTCACGGACGAAAGTCGCAGCCAGGAGCTTGCCACTTTCTACACACTTCGCCAGCAGCTCTCGAAGCGGGACGGGCGTGCGAATGTGGCGCTGTCGGACTTCGTCGCGCCTGTCACGAGCGGCGTGCAGGATTATGTCGGCGGCTTCGTGGTGACGGCCGGCATTGAGGAAATCGCCATCGCCGAACGTTTCGAGCGGTCGAACGACGACTATTCCTCGATCCTCGTCAAGGCGCTGGCCGACCGCTTCGCCGAAGCCTTTGCCGAGTGCATGCACGAAGAGGTGCGTCGCGAATATTGGGGCTATGCAAGGGATGAGCACCTCAGCAACGAGGATCTCATCGGTGAAGCCTATGCCGGCATTCGCCCGGCGCCGGGTTATCCCGCCCAGCCCGATCACACGGAAAAGGCGACGCTCTTCAAGCTGCTCGATGCGGAAAAAACCGCAGGGGTGAAGCTGACGGAGAGCTATGCGATGTGGCCCGGCTCATCCGTATCCGGCATCTATATCGGCCATCCCGACTCCTATTATTTCGGCGTCGCCAAGGTGGAGCGCGACCAGGTGGAAGACTATGCCAAGCGCAAGGGCATGGAGATTTCCGAGGTCGAGCGGTGGCTTGGGCCGGTGCTGAACTACGTGCCTCGCAAGGCGGATGAGGAGATTGAGGACGCGGCGTAGAGACGCGCTCGCCGTTCTTAATGTGATGAATCAAGAGACAATGAAGCCGGAAAGTGATTCACCTTCCGGCTTCATGCTTTTGATGTGGCTCGATAATTCCCCCAGTCCGGCTGTTTGAATTCGATAGCGGAATCGAGATCGGCATGATATTCTTAGCCAAGTTAGCTAATGAGGGCTGCGATGCAAGTGACCATTCATGCGGCAAAGACCAATCTGTCGAAATTGATTGATGCCGCCCTTTCCGGTGAGGAAGTGGTGATCGCCAAGGGGCGCAAGCCTGTCGTGAAGATAATTCCGATCGTGCAGTCTTCCTTCAAGATCGGTCTGCTCAAAGGGCAGGTTGCTGGAGATGGGCCGGACTTTTTCGAGCCTATTGAGGAAAGCGAAGTCGCGGCCTGGGAAGGGATCGAGTGAATTCGCTTCTGCTCGACACCCATGCCTGGGCGTGGTCGCTGACAGGCGACAAGCGGCTCTCGGCCAAGGCGATCGCTCTGATCGAAAAGGCTGAGACCATTCTTGTCAGCCCGATATCCCTGTTTGAAATCGGACAGAAGGTGCGTCTCGGCAAATGGCCGGAGATGCAGCCTTTCGTCAGCCGGCTGCCGGACTTGTTGCAGGAGCAGGGCGCCATTGCAGCCGCATTGACCGCGGACGTCTGTCTGGCCGCAGCCACAATGGACTGGGCGCATCGTGATCCGTTCGACCGGTTTCTCGCTGCGACTGCCATGGAGAATGGGATACCGATCATCTCCGCCGACGTGGTCTTCGATGAACTCGCCGGAAATCAACTTTGGATCGCCCGTTTCTGGTAGGGCTTATGTGACCCCAATCGTCAGCTCGGCCACGAAGTCATAGGCATCGCCGCGATAGAGCGAGCGGGTGAATTCTACGGCGCGGCCGGAACCGAGATAGGAGATGCGCTCGATCGACAGGCCGGCCGCACCGACGGGGACGCCGAGAAGCTGGGCGTCGGCTTCCTTCATATTGGTCGCCGAAATGCGCTGTACGGCGCGCACCGGACGGACGTTGAGGCGTTCGAGTTCGGCGTAGAGCGAATTGGTGACGGCGGAGGGGTCGGGCAGGAATTCGCCGGAGACGCTGGCGTTTTCGATTGCCAATGGCTGGTCGTCGGCGATGCGCAGGCGGGAGAGGCGTGAAACCTTCACGTCGGTGCCGAGGCCGAGGATCATCATCTCGTCGGGCGAGGGGGTGTGGACGCCCTTGTGCAGCCATTCGGAGCGGGACGACATGCCACGGCGCGCCATATCCTCTGTAAAGGAGGTGAGTTGCGACAGGCGTTGTTCGACCTTGGAAACCGGCTTGGCGACGAAGGTGCCCGAGCCATGGCGGCGCACCAGCAGTCCGTCGGCGACGAGTTCGTCGATCGCCTTGCGCACGGTGACGCGGCTGACGGCGGCGAATTCGGCGATGTCGCGTTCGGGCGGCAGCGCATCGCCGTGGCCGAGCGTACCGGTGCGCACGGCTTCTTCGAGCGTGCGGCGCAGCTTGACATAGAGCGGGCCGGTGCCGGCCGCTTGTAGCCGCTGCAGGGACAGGAGGGTGGCGAGATCGTCGGTCATGCCGCACCTTTCTGCTGATCGTTCAGGAGCTTGACCGCAAGTTCCACCGCGCCCTGCAGCGCATCGTTCTTCGGCCTGGCGAGCAGCGGCTTGTAGCGGGAAAGCCAGGGCTCGTAGGCTTCCGCAAGGCCGCCGAGCAGGCAGATGGACGGGCATTCCGGCCAGAGCAGCGCGTCGAGGCTTTCGCCGATCGCCGTTGCGGCATCCTTGACGATGCCGATCGCAACCACATCGCCTTCGGCGGCGTGCTTGAAGACCATGGGCGCGTAGCGGGCGAAATCCGTCGGCCGCGCCGTATGGGCGAAATCGACGATGCGCTCCGGGTCGTTGCCGTATTCGGCCATGATCGCTTCTGTGATCGCCGATCCCAAGCGCACCCCGTCATGGGCGAGCAGCGCGTGTTCCATGAGGTCGCGGCCGAGGCGGGCGCCGCTTGCCTGGTCGCCGACGATGAAGCCCCAGCCGCCGATGCCGTTCAGCCGGCCATCTCTTCGCGCATTATAGACCGAGCCGGTGCCGAAGGCGCCGACGATGCCGTCGGCATCGCCGAGCGCGCCCTGCAGGGAAATCAGGGCGTCGGTGACGACACGGCCTTCGGCAAAGGGCAGGGCTCTTTCGATTCGCTGGCCGTAATCCATGACATTGGCGCCGGCGACGCCGACGACTGATACTGCCGAGGTCACAGCTTCGGCGTCGAGACCGGCGTCGCTGAGCGCCTGCCGGGCGGATTCGACGATGTTGAGGAGAGAGTTTTCCAGGTCGGACAGAATGTTGGCGGGGCCTGCCTTGCCGCGGCCGAGGACATTGCCGTCTTTATCCGCGACCGCTGCCCGGCAGCTCGTTCCGCCGCCATCTATGCCGATTGCAAGCTCCGTCATCGGGCCTCCGATACGCCGTTCCCCTTGGTTTTCCTACAATACCAAAAAAATACCATTTACCAAGTGGGAATTGCGGAGAAATTTTATCTTTTTATCATATTGATTTTACTTGATAAAATTTTTTAATGAAGTTTGTTGTGGCGAAAAGTTAAAATTTGGCTGGACAATTGGTATTTTTTTGGACTTAATTCGACAAAAGGGAACAGCATTTCGAAGCCTACGAAAATCGGCAGCAAAGCCAAGCCGGAACCGCTTCGAGGATGATTGCCAGAATGCCAGCGGCCTGTCGGGCCGGCGGTGGAATTCAGGCGGGCATCGGCTTTCCCATCATTTCAGCGCGTCCGGTGCAGGTCACCGAAACGCGCGCAATACGGCCGCAGGCGATCCGCCTTCGCGTCCATCGAGCTTTCGGGGCCGGCAGTTGCTGGCGGCCCTCCAAGGGGCGTTGGGTGTTTCCTCATGCACGCCAATTGCTTGTTTCAGATCGAAAACGGCGCCTATCGGCGCTAAACAGGAGAGGGAAATGAAAAACACTGCTCTGAAAAGCTTCCTGCTTGCCTCCAGCCTGCTGACGTCGGCAGGTCTCGTCCACGCCGCCGATGTCACGCTGACTGTGGAAAGCTGGCGCAACGACGACCTGCAGATCTGGCAGGAGAAGATCATCCCGGCGTTCGAAGCCAAGAACCCGGGCATCAAGATCGTCTTCTCGCCGACCGCGCCGACCGAATACAACGCTTCGCTGAACGCCAAGCTCGATGCCGGCTCCGCAGGCGACATCATCACCTGCCGTCCGTTCGACGCCTCGCTCGAACTCTTCAACAAGAAGCAGCTCGTCGACATCACCAGCCTGCCGGGCATGGAGAACTTCTCGCCGGTCGCCAAGGCGGCCTGGTCGACCGACGACGGCAAGTCCACCTTCTGCGTGCCGATGGCTTCGGTCATCCATGGCTTCATCTACAACAAGGATGCCTTCGACAAGCTCGGCATATCAATTCCGAAGACGGAAGACGAGTTCTTCGCAGCCCTCGACAAGATCAAGGCCGACGGCACCTATATCCCGCTCGCCATGGGCACGAAGGATCTCTGGGAAGCCGCGACCATGGGCTACCAGAACATCGGCCCGAACTACTGGGAGGGTGAGGAAGGCCGTGAAGCCCTGATCGCCGGCAAGCAGAAGTTGACGGATGCCGACTGGGTCAAGCCCTATGAAGAGCTTGCCAAGTGGAAGCCCTATCTCGGCGACGGTTTCGAAGCCCAGACCTATTCGGACAGCCAGAACCTCTTCACCCTCGGCCGCGCCGCCATCTACCCTGCCGGCTCCTGGGAAATCGCGCTCTTCAACACGCAGGCGCAGTTCAAGATGGGCGCCTTCCCGCCGCCGGTTCCGAAGGCCGGCGACCAGGGCTACATCTCCGATCATCCGGATATCGGCGTTGCCCTGAACGCCAAGAGCACGCATGCCGAGGAAGCCAAGAAGTTCCTGAGCTGGGTCGCTTCGCCCGAGTTCGCCGACATCTATGCGAACTCCCTGCCGGGCTTCTTCAGCTTGAACTCCAACCCGGTGAAGATGTCCGATCCGCTTGCCCAGGAATTCGTCTCCTGGCGCGGCCCGTACAAGTCGACCGTGCGCTCGACCTACCAGATCCTGTCGCGCGGCACGCCGAACCTCGAAAACGAGACCTGGGTGGAATCGGCCAACGTGATCAACGGCACGGATACGCCTGCGGTTGCCGCCGAAAAGCTGCAGAAGGGCCTCGACAGCTGGTACAAGCCGGCCAAGTGATGTGAAACCCCTCCCCAACCCCTCCCCACAAGGGGAGGGGCTTAGCCGGCCGCAAATGCGCGGTTCCGGCAGGGAGGGGATCGTTCCGCGAGTCTTCTTCCCCCTTGTGGGGAAGATGGCCGGCAGGCCAGAAGGGGTCTTTCGTCACGCCGAGGCATGGCGGTTCGCCTTAGCGAAGAGGCATCTTGACGATGCATAAGAGTCCAACTTCCCGGCTCCAAGATCTATCTAACAACAAGGCAAAAGCCATGAGCGAAACCGACAACGCGGCCGATATCGTCCCGATCAAGCGCCCGGTGCGCTGGCACATCTTCGTCTTCATGCTGCCCGCGGTGATCGTCTATTCCGCCGTCATGGTGCTGCCGCTCATCGAAACGCTGAGGCTCTCGCTCTACAATACGGTCGATGGGCAGCCTGCCTTCGTCGGCCTGGCGAATTTCAAGGTTCTGTTCGGCGATCCGCGCTGGGCGCATGATTTCTGGAACGCGCTCGTCAACAACCTGATCTTCTTCGTCATCCACATGTGCGTGCAGAACCCGATCGGCATTGCGCTTGCAGCCTTGCTTTCGGTGCCGAAGCTTAGGGGTGTCGCCTTCTACCGCACGGCGATATTCCTGCCGACACTGCTCTCCTTCGTCATCGTCGGCTTCATCTGGAAGCTGATCCTGTCGCCGATCTGGGGTGTGGCGCCCTGGATGCTCGATCTCATCGGTCTGAAATTCCTGTTCGCGCCGTGGCTTGGGAAGCCGGGTTCGGCGCTGATCGCGGTGTCGCTGATCTCGAACTGGCAATATATCGGCATTCCGATGATGCTGATCTATGCAGCACTTCTCAGCATCCCCGAAGAGGTGATCGAGGCGGCGGAATGCGACGGCGTCACCGGCTGGGCGCAGTTCTGGAAGATCAAGCTGCCGCTCATCCTGCCGGCGATCGGCATCATCTCGATCCTGACCTTCGTCGGCAATTTCAATGCCTTCGACCTGATCTACACCGTGCAGGGCGCGCTTGCCGGGCCCGATATGTCGACCGACATTCTCGGCACGCTGCTCTACCGCACCTTCTTCGGTTTCCAGCTTCAGCTCGGCGACCGCTCGATGGGCGCGACGATTGCGACCGTAATGTTCCTCATCATTCTCGCCGGCGTCTCGCTTTATCTCTTCGTCATCCAGCGGCGCATGCGTCGCTACCAGTTCTGAGGAGCGCGCATGTCCAAGGCACGCACATCTCCCATCCGCACCGGCCTCGTGCATCTGGCGCTCGGCGCCTATACGCTGGTCGCGCTGTTTCCGGTGTTCCTGACCATCGTCAACTCGTTCAAGGATCGCGCCTCGATCTTCCGCGAGCCGCTGATGATCCCGACGCCGTCGACCTTCAGCCTCGTCGGCTACCAGACGGTGCTGGGGCAGGGCGATTTCGCCACCTATTTCCAGAACAGCTTCATCGTCACGATCGTCTCGATCCTGCTGGTGCTGCTCTTCGGCGCCATGGCGGCCTTCGCGCTGTCGGAATACCGTTTCCGCGGCAATATGCTGCTCGGCCTCTATATGGCGATCGGCATCATGATCCCGATCCGTCTCGGCACGGTGGCGATCCTGCAGGGCATGGTGGCGGCCGGCCTCGTCAATACGCTGACGGCGCTGATCCTCGTCTATACCGCGCAGGGCATACCGCTTGCGATCTTCATCCTGTCGGAATTCATGCGCACGGTCTCGGATGATCTCAAGAATGCCGGACGCATCGACGGCCTCTCCGAATATGCGATCTTCTTCCGCCTGGTGCTGCCGCTGGTGCGCCCGGCCATGGCGACGGTCGCTGTCTTCACGATGATCCCGATCTGGAACGACCTCTGGTTCCCGCTGATCCTGGCGCCTGCGGAAAGCACCAAGACCGTGACGCTCGGCTCGCAGATCTTCATCGGCCAGTTCGTCACCAACTGGAATGCGGTGCTGGCGGCGCTCTCGCTCGCCATCCTGCCGATCCTGGTCCTCTACGTCATCTTCTCGCGCCAGCTGATCCGCGGCATCACCTCGGGAGCGGTCAAATGAGCCAGGAGAAACCGATCCGCGTCCTCGTTGCCGGCCTCGGCAACATGGGCCGCAGCCATGCGCTCGCCTATCACAACAATCCCGGCTTCGAGATCGTCGGTCTCGTCAACCGCTCGGTGCCGAAGCTGGAGCCAGAACTGCAGGGCTATACTGTTCACTCCGACTTCGCGACGGCGCTTGCGGAGCTGAAGCCAGATCTCTGCTCGATCAACACCTATTCCGACAGCCATGCCGACTATGCCGTCGCCGCTTTCGAGGCCGGCTGCGACGTCTTCGTCGAGAAGCCGCTGGCGACCACCGTCGCGGATGCCGAGCGGGTCGTGGCGGCGGCTGAGAAGGCCGGACGCAAGCTGGTGATCGGCTATATCCTGCGGCATCACCCGTCCTGGACGAAGCTGATCGAGGAGGCGCGCAAGCTCGGTCCGCCTTACGTCTTCCGCATGAATCTCAACCAGCAGTCCAGTGGCCCGACCTGGGCGACGCACAAGTCGCTGATGCGCACGACTTCGCCGATCGTCGATTGCGGCGTGCATTATGTCGACGTCATGTGCCAGATCACCGACGCCAGCGCCGTCGAGGTGCGCGGCATGGGGCTGCGCCTGTCCGATGAGATCGCAGCCGACATGTATAATTACGGACAGCTGCAGGTGCTGTTCGAAGACGGTTCGGTCGGCTGGTACGAAGCCGGCTGGGGGCCGATGATCTCGGAGACCGCCTTCTTCGTGAAGGACGTGATGTCGCCGAAGGGGGCGGTGTCGATCGTCATGGATCCGAACGCCAAGTCCGACGATATCGATACGCACACCAAGACCTCCGTGATCCGTCTGCATACGGCCGAAACCGGCCCGGACGGCAAGTTCATCCGGCCAGACCAGGACATGCAGATGACGGGCGAGCCCGGTCATCAGGCGCTCTGCGACCTGGAACAGGCCTTCATGCTGAGGGCGATCCGCGAGGATCTGAACCTCGATCGCCATATGGCGGATGCGGTGGCGTCGCTGCGCATCTGCCTTGCCGCCGACGAGAGCGTGCGTACCGGCCAGCCGGTCAGATTGTAAGGGAAAGACAGTGGGATCGCTTCAACTCAAATCCATCCGCAAGACCTATGGCACGCATGAGGTGCTGAAAGGCATCGACCTCGAGGTCAAGGACGGCGAATTCGTCATCTTCGTCGGGCCGTCCGGCTGCGGGAAATCGACGCTTCTGCGCAGCATCGCCGGCCTCGAGGACGTCACCTCGGGCGCCGTCGTCATCAACGGCCGAGATGAGACGCTGACGCCGCCAGCCAAGCGCGGCATCGCCATGGTCTTCCAGTCCTATGCGCTCTATCCGCATCTGACGGTCAAGGACAATATGGGGCTTGGCCTCAAGCAGGCCGGTACGCCCAAGGACGAGATCGACAAGCGCGTCGGCAAGGCTTCCGGCATGCTGTCTCTCGCGCCCTATCTCGCACGCCGGCCGGCCGAACTATCAGGCGGCCAGCGCCAACGCGTTGCGATCGGCCGCGCCATCGTTCGCGAGCCGGAGCTCTTCCTGTTCGACGAGCCGCTGTCGAACCTCGATGCGGCGCTGCGCGTCCAGACCCGGCTCGAAATCGCCCGGCTGCACCGCAGCCTGAAGGCGACGATGATCTACGTCACCCACGACCAGGTCGAGGCGATGACGCTGGCCGACAAGATCGTCGTACTGAATGCCGGCGCGATCGAGCAGATCGGCTCGCCGATGGAGCTTTACAATCGCCCGGCCAACGTCTTCGTCGCCGGCTTCATCGGCTCGCCGCAGATGAATTTCATCGCGGGCGAGAAGGTCGGCGATCACAGCGCCAAGACGATCGGGGTGCGGCCGGAACATATGACGCTGTCGCGTGAGCAGGGGACGTGGGCCGCGAAGGTCGTGCATGTCGAGCATCTCGGCGCCGATACGATCATCTATCTGGAATCCGAGCAGTGCGGCCTGCTGACGGCGCGCCTCTTCGGCGAGCATCAGTATGAGCCCGACGAGATCGTCTACGCGACGCCGGACCAGTCGCGCGTGCATCGCTTCGATGCGGATGATCGGGCGATCCGCTGAGGGATCTTAAACATCAATCGTTCAGCCGTGGGCAGGCGACTTGGTTCCCTCTTCTCCCCAGCGGGGGTCCGAAGGACGGGTCGAGACCCGCGGCTCGACCCCGGTTGGTGGCCCGAAGGGTCGGATGAGGGGGCCACACGGCAGAACATTTGTTATTGTTGTGCCGGGAGCAGGACGATCAATGCTGTGCCGTGTGGCCCCCTCATCCGCCTGCCGGCACCTTCTCCCCGCTGGGGAGAAGAGATTCGTGGCCATGCCTTCGTCCCAAGGCTGGCGTCTCCTACATCATTCCGAATAACAAAAAGGCGCCGTTTTGCGGCGCCTTTTTCATGAGCGGTATCCCGCAAATATCAATCGCTGATAACGAGCAGGTCGGCGGCCATGAAGCGGAGGGTTACGGTTTCGCCGGCTTGCGGCGGGGTCACACCGGGGCTGTTGAACATGTCGAAGGAGATGACGTTGCCGCCGACATTCATGCGGGTGCGGATGACCGAGCCGAGGAAGTGGGCCGAGACGACCTGGCCGGTCAGGGCGGTGTCGCTTCTGGCGGTGTCGGAGAGCGAGCCTGCTTCCGGGCGCAGTGCCAGCGAGATGGTTTCGCCGGCCTTGTGGGCTGCGACCGACTGTTTCAGCGTGATCTTCTGATCGCCGATCTGGATGAGGTTGGTGTCGGGGTCGACGACCTTGGCCTCGATCAGGTTCAGCGTGCCGACGAAGGAGGCGACGAAGCGCGTGGCCGGCTTGTTGTAGATCTCGAAGGGCGAGCCGATCTGATCGGCCTTGCCGGCATTCATCACCACGATGCGGTCGGAGATCGACAGAGCCTCTTCCTGGTCGTGGGTGACGAAGACGGTGGTGATGCCGAGCTGCTGCTGGATCTGACGGATTTCCTCGCGCAGCGACACGCGGATCTTGGCGTCGAGGGCCGAGAGCGGCTCGTCGAGCAGCAGCACCTGCGGCTTGACGGCGAGCGCGCGGGCAAGCGCGACGCGCTGCTGCTGGCCGCCCGACAGCTGGTAGGGGTAACGATCGGCCAGGTGATCGAGCTTGATCAGGCCGAGCATTTCCTTGACGCGGGCGTCGATCTCGGGCTTCGGCGCGCCGGCGACCTTGAGGCCGAAGGCGACGTTGTCGTGCACGGACATGTTGGGGAAGAGAGCGTAAGCCTGGAAGACCATGCCGATATTGCGCTGGTTCGGCTTCAGCGCGCTCTGGTCCTTGCCGTTGATGGTCAGAGTGCCGCCGGTCGGGGTTTCGAAGCCGGCGATCATGCGCAGGACGGTCGTCTTGCCGCAGCCCGACGGCCCGAGGAAGGAGATGAACTCACCCTTCTCGATGTTCATGTTGAAATTCTTGACGACCTGGACCGGGCCGAAGGACTTCTGGATGTTGTTCAGTGTGAGAAAAGACATGAGCCGGTTACCTTAAGCCTTTGCCGGGCGGGCTTTGCCGAAGCGGGAAACGAGGTTGAGCAGGCCCATGCTGAGCCAGGTGATCGAGAAAGCGATGACGGCGAGCGCCGAAGGCTCATAGGCCTTGTTGGCGCCGACGAGCTGCAGATAGGGGCCGAAGGCCGGGCGGTTGAGCAGGGCGGCGAAGGTGAATTCGCCCATGACGATCGCCAGCGTGATGAAGGCGCCGGAGAGTACGCCGCTCATCACGTTCGGGAAGATGCAGCGGAACATGATGGTCGTCCAGCGGGCGCCGAGACTTTCGGCCGCTTCCGTCAGCGTGCGCACATCGATGGCGCGCATGGCGGTATCGACGGCGCGGTACATGTAGGGCAGGGACAGCGTGATATAGGAGAAGACCAGCAGGGCGTTGGTCCCTGTCGTCGACCCCGTCAGCGGCAGGTAGGACGAGGAATTGTACATTCTGAGGTAGCCGAAGACGATGACGATCGCCGGAATGACGAGCGGCAGCAGCGTGATGAACTCGACGACCGGGCGCATCTGCGGCAGGCGCAGGCGCACCCAATAGGCCGTCGGCACGACGAGCAGCATGCCGAAGACGATGGTGAGCAACGCCATCAGCATGGAGTAGCCGAAGGTCTCGCGGAACTGAGCGTCCGAGAAAACCGACTGATAGGCATCGAGGCTGTATTCGCCGCGGCGCATACGCAGCGAAAATTCGATGGTGCCGATCAGCGGGATGATGAAATAGGATGCGCCGAGAATGATGGCGATCCAGGCTCCGAGACGTTGTGTTTTCATTTCTGCCACCGCTCGGCGCGCATGCGCAGCATGAGGTAAAGGATATTGGACACGCCTGTGATGACGATCATGCCGAGCGCGATGGCGTAACCGAGGTTGGCATTGTGCAGGACGTCGCCGCGGATCTGCGCGTAGAGCAGGATCGGCACGATGTTCAGCGAACTGCCGGTCAGCGCGAAGGCAGTGGCGATGGCGCCGAAGGCGTTGGCGAAGAGCAGCAGGGTCGTGCCGAGCAGGCTCGGCCAGAGGATCGGCAGGGCGACCATCGTCCAATATTGACGGTTGGTGGCGCCGAGGATCTCAGAGGCTTCGCGCCATTCCTTCTTCATGCCGTCAAGCGCCGGCGTCAGGATCAGCACCATCAGCGGGATCTGGAAATACATGTAGGTGATGGTGAGGCCGAGGAAGGACAGCAGGTTGAAGCCGGTGCCATAGAGATTGAAGCCGAACCATTCCCGCAGGAAAACCGTCACGAGGCCGGTGCGGCCAAGCGTTGCGAGGAAGGCGAAGGCGAGCGGCACGCCGGCGAAATTCGAGGCGACGCCGGAGAAGGTCAGAAGCGTCGAGCGTACCGAGGCGGGCAGGCCGCCGAGCACGACGGCCCAGGCGAGAAAGAAGCCGATGAGTGCGCCGCCGAGAGCGGATGCCACCGAGACGCGGATACTGATCCAGTAAGCGCTCATGATCGATGGCGTAAAGAGATCGCCGATATTCTTCAGCGTAAAATTGCCCTCGGGCGTCAGGAACGCGCCCGCCACGAGATAAAGCGTGGGGATGATCAGGAACAGCAGAGAGAAAATAATGAAGGGCGCAATACCCAGCCAGTCGATCACACGGTCTTTGTTGATCAAGGGGGTGCTGCCCACCATCGGCGTTGAAACGGTACTCATGAAAAGCTCATCCTGGGGCGTCGGAGTGAGAAAACCTCCCCGCCTTTGGGGCGGGGAGGCCGGATTGGATGTTACTTGACGTTGGCGCCGACGACGGAATCCCAGTTCTTGGTGATGGCTTCCTTGCCGGCAGCCTGTTCTTCGAGCGTCGGGAAGACAGCCTTTTCATAGGCTGCTGCCGGCGGCAGCTTGTCGAGCAGGTCCTTCGGGATCTTGTTGTTCTTGGCAAGATCGTTGAAGCGGATCGGGTGGCAATAGCCCTTCAGCCAGCCGAGCTGACCTTCGTCCGAATAGAGGTATTCCATCCAGAGCTTGGCAGCGTTCGGGTGCGGAGCGAAGGCGGAAATCGCCTGGACGTAAACGCCGGCGACGACGCCTGTCTTCGGAACGACGACTTCGAACGGAGGATTGCCCTTCAGGCCTTCACCCCAGGAAAGGGCGTTGTAGTCCCAGGCGACGATGATCGGCGTGGAGCCCTGCGCGAAGGGAGCAGCCTTGCCGACGACAGGCACGAAGTTGCCGGCCTTGTTGAGTTCGGCGAAGAACTTCAGGCCTTCTTCGCCTGCCTTGGCGGCGTCACCGCCGGATGCGGAAAGACCGGCGGCATAGACGCCCTGAACGGCCTGGTTGGCGGTGCGCGGATCACCTGCCAAAGCGACGCTGTTTGCGTAGTCGCCCTTCTTCAGGTCGGCCCAGTCAGCCGGCGATTCCTTGACGAGATCCTTGTTCACGAGGAACGAGAGAACGCCGTAATAGTCGCCGTACCAGTAGCCTTCGGCATCCTTGGCGGTATCCGGGATCGAATCCCAGGTCGATACCTTGTAAGGCTGGATCAGGCCGTCCTTCTTGGCGGACGGGCCGAAGGAGAGGCCGACGTCGATGACATCGGGAGCCTGCGGGCCGGTGTTGCCCTTGTTGGCCTTGATGGCTTCGATTTCGTCGCCCGAGCCGGCATCCGGGTTCAGTTCGTTGACTTCGAGGCCATACTTGGCCTTGAAGCCGGCAATGACTTCGCCATAGCCGCACCAGTCATGCGGCAGAGCGATCGTGGTCAGCGTGCCTTCCTTCTTGGCGGCGGCGATCAGTTCCGCGCTCGGTTCTGCGGCGGCGATCGCGGTCGAAGCCACGATCATCGCAGTAGAAAGCGACAGCAGTCGAGAAATGTTAGAGATCACTGTTGTTCTCCTTCGGGTTTCAGTGTCTGGCGATGCTGTTAATCAGCTTACATGAAGCTTGTGTGACGGTTGGATGACGTTAATTTTGCCGGAATAGCAGGCGCTTGTGACAGATGTTTCATTTGCGACGGCATCGTTCACTTTCGCCAAGCCCGCTATTGTTTTTCCTCTCTTTGATCTTGTCCTCCTAACCCGGTTTGCGGAAAAGCTTGGTCTGCTCGAACAAGCCCTCAAGCGTCTTCATGCGCTCCTTCGTCTCGTCCCAGGTCGAATTCTGGACGGCCTCGATCAGAGCCTCGACGATGAAAAGGGTGACGACCGACGAATCCCAGGCCGACGGCGCTTCGATGCGGACGCGGAAAGCGTGCCGCGCAAGTTTGGCGGCCGGCGAGTTCCACTGATCGGTGAAGACGACGATTTCGGCGCCGCGCTTGCGGGCGGCGGTGGCAAGGCTCACCATTTCCTGCTCATAACGACGGATGTCGAAGATGATCAGGATGTCGCCGGCATTCATGTTGAGAACATATTGCGGCCAGCTGCTGGAGTTCGACGAGAGCAGGGTCGTTGCCGGCCGGATGACCTGCATATGCGTGAAGAAATACTCGGCCAGCGCGCCGGTGATGCGGCCGCCGACGAAATAGAGGCCGCGCTTGCGGTCCGACAGCAGCGAGGCGACGCTGTCAAAGGTCGCGGTGTCGAGATCGGTCAGCGTCTGGCGCAGATTGCCCATGATGGCATCGGCGAAGCGGTTGAGGATATGGGTTCCCGGGGCATTCTGCGCCCAGCGATCGTGCTTGGCAATCGGGTTGGAAATCGTCGCCTCGACTTCCAGATGCAGGTGCGCCTGAAAATCCGGATAGCCTTTGAAACCGAGCTTCTGCACCATGCGCACGACGGTCGGGGTGGACACGCCGGCATTCTCGGCGATGGTGGTAATGCTGCCGAGGCCGGACACTGGATAATTGTCGAGAAGGCTCTCAGCCAGTTGCTTTTCGGCGCGCGTCAACAGCCCGAAATGCGAATGTATGACGTCCGAAACCGTCTTTGACGCAACTGTCACCAATTTTGCTCCCCGGGATGGTCTAGCGCCACTTTCCCAACCAAAGTTAACAACGCTGTCATAATCCATGTCAACTGCTGTCATGAAAAGAAATTTTCAGTGGCCGCTTGACACTCGTCGAAACCTGAAGAATTCTTTTCTTATAAATATTTTATTAAGGGATAGGAGTGGCGCCATTGGTGCTGGCCCGGCCGAAAATCCTCAGCGAAGCGGACGGCGATTGCGTCGGGATCGAGCGCATCGAAGGCCGGAGCCCGGTATTGCTCGTCTGCGAGCATGCGTCGAAAACGCTTCCTGCCACCTTCGGCGACCTCGGCCTGCCCAGCGAAGCGCTGTCGAGCCATATCGCCTGGGATCCGGGCGCGCTCGCCGTTGCCCGCGGCATATCGCAAGCACTCGACGCAACGCTCGTCTACCAGCGCTTCTCCCGGCTCATCTACGACTGCAACCGGCCGCCCAGTTCACCGGGCGCCATGCCGGAGACCAGCGAGGTCTATGCCATTCCCGGCAACAAGGATTTGAGTGCCGGGGAACGCCTGGCGCGCACCGATGCGCTTTACGTGCCCTTCCACGACGCCATTCGCGGGCTGATCCGCGATCGGCGGGCGAGGGGGCAGGATACCGTCATCGTGACGATGCACAGCTTCACGCCGATCTATCACGGCCGGCAACGCGCCGTCGAACTCGGCATACTGCACGACGAAGACAGCCGGCTTGCCGACCGCATGCTGGACGCTGCGGCCGACGCGCCGCTTTACAGGACTGAACGCAACCAGCCTTACGGGCCGGAGGATGGCGTGACCCACACGCTGATCCTGCACGGGCTTTCGAACGGCTTGCGCAATGTGATGATCGAGGTCCGCAACGACCTCATCGCAGACGATGGCGGCCAAGGGGTCATGGCCGACTATCTGACAGGACTTCTCCAGCACAGCCTGGAATCCTGAATAAAAAAGAAGACCCGAGGGAGCAGTTAATCTGCGGACGTCCGCATGGCGAAAATGCCGCGGGCAATTGGCACTGGACCGGCCCGCAATTCCGCGGCCGGTCGTGAACAGGGGGAAGTCATGTCGGACTATACCGAACTTGATAAGAAGCAGGATGTGCACATCCTGCATTCGATGGGCTATGCCCAGGAACTCGAACGGCGAATGAGTTCGTTCTCGAACTTCGCCGTATCATTCTCCATCATCTGCATCCTCTCCGGCGGCATCAATTCGCTGGCGCAGGCGACTTCGGGCGCCGGCGGAGCGGCGATCGGCATCGGCTGGCCTGTGGGATGCTTCATCTCGCTCGTCTTTGCCGTCGCCATGGCGCAGATCAGCTCCGCCTATCCGACGGCCGGCGGCCTCTATCACTGGGGCTCGATCCTCGGCAACCGCTTCACCGGCTGGCTGACCGCCTGGTTCAACCTGCTCGGTCTCGTCACCGTGCTCGGCGCCATCAACGTCGGCACCTATTATTTCTTCATGGGTTCCTTCGGCACCACCTATCTCGGGCTGACTGACACGACGACGGTGCGCATCCTGTTCCTGGTGATCATCACCGGCGCGCAGGCGCTGGTGAACCACATGGGTATCGGCTTGACCGCGAAGCTGACCGATTTTTCGGGCTATCTGATCTTCGCAAGCTCGATCGCGCTCGCGGTCGTCTGCCTGCTCGCAGCCCCCTCCTACGAGTTCGGCCGCCTCTTCACCTTCGCTAATTATTCCGGCGAAGTCGGCGGCAACGTCTGGCCGTCCACCTCGGGCACCTGGGTCTTCCTGCTCGGCCTTCTGCTGCCGATCTACACGATCACCGGCTACGACGCTTCGGCGCATACGTCGGAAGAAACCGTCAAGGCCGCCGAGTCGGTGCCGCGCGGCATGGTCGCTTCGGTCCTGTGGTCGGCGCTTTTCGGCTATATCATGCTGTGCGCCTTCGTGCTCATGCTGCCGAACATGGACGATGCGGCAAAACAGGGCTGGAACGTGTTCTTCTGGGCGATGGACAGCCAGGTGAACCCGATCGTCAAGGACATCCTCTATCTGGCGATCCTCGTCAGCCAGTGGCTGTGCGGCCTTGCAACCGTCACCTCGGTCTCCCGCATGATCTTCGCCTTCTCGCGTGACGGCGGCCTGCCGGCCTCCAAGGCGCTGTCGAAGGTCAGCCCGCAGTACCGCACCCCGGTGGCTGCGATCTGGACCGGCTCGATCCTGTCGGTGCTGTTCGTCTGGGGCTCCTCGCTGGTTACGATCGGCGACACGCCGGTTTACACGATCGTCGTCTCGTGCACGGTCATCTTCCTGTTCTTCTCCTTCGCGATCCCGATCACGCTCGGCCTCTTCGCCTGGGGCACGTCGAAGTGGGACAAGATGGGGCCGTGGAACCTCGGCGAAGGGATCTTCAAGCTCTTTGCCGTGCTGACGATCATCGCGATGGTCCTGATCTTCATTCTCGGCATCCAGCCGCCGAACGAATGGGCGCTCTACATCACCGTCGGTTTCCTCGTGGTCACCGCAATCGTCTGGTTCGGCTTCGAGAGCCGGCGCTTCAAGGGGCCGCCGATCGGCGCCGATGTGGCAAAACGCCAGGCCGAGATCGCAGCGGCCGAAGCAGCCGTCGGCGAAAGCGGCGAACGCTAAGGCATCGGGGCTTCCCTCTCCAATGGCGGGGCCGCATCCTGCGGCCCCATCACCGGTTCAACGAAAAGGCATCAGGCCATCATCCGGCCGAGCGCATGCGATTTCGTTGCCCCGATCTTCTCAATTCCAATTTCAGGCGGATCAATCATGAGCAGCAGCTACACAATCGACGATCTCAGGAAGGATGTTGCCGAGGGGCGCATCGATACGGTTCTGGCCTGCCAGGTGGACATGCAGGGCCGGCTGATGGGCAAGCGTTTCCAGGCGGAATATTTCGTCGAAAGCGCCTGGAAGGAAACGCACAGCTGCAACTACCTGCAAGCCACCGACATGGAGATGGAGACCGTCTCCGGCTACAAGGCGACGAGCTGGGAGAAGGGCTACGGCGACTACACGATGAAGCCGGATCTTGCGACGCTGCGCCGCATTCCCTGGCTCGAGGGCACGGCGCTCGTGCTCTGCGACGTGCTCGACCATCACACCCATGAAGAGGTCGCCCATTCGCCGCGCGCGATCCTGAAGAAGCAGGTGAAGCGCCTCGAAGACATGGGCATGAAGGCCTATATGGCCTCCGAGCTGGAATTCTTCCTGTTCGACCAGAGCTATGAGGCGGCGCATACCGCGGGCTACCGCAACCTCAAGCTCGCCAGCGCCTATAACGAGGACTATCACATCTTCCAGACCACGAAGGAAGAAGAGGTGATGCGGGCGATCCGCACCGGGCTGCAGGGCGCGGGCATTCCGGTCGAGAACTCCAAGGGCGAGGCGTCCGCCGGCCAGGAGGAGATCAACGTGCGTTATGCCGATGCGCTCGCCATGGCCGACCGGCACGCGATCATCAAGAACGGCTGCAAGGAGATCGCCTGGTCGAAGGGCAAGGCCATCACCTTCCTCGCCAAGTGGAACTACAATGCCGCCGGCAGTTCCTCGCATATCCATCAGTCGCTCTGGAGCCTCGAGGAAAAGCCGCTGTTCTTCGATCACACCGGCAAATACGGCATGTCGCCGCTGATGCACAATTACATCGCCGGGCTTCTCGCCCATGCGAGCGAGATCACCTATTTCCTGGCGCCCTACATCAATTCCTACAAGCGCTTCATGGCCGGCACCTTCGCGCCGACCAAGGCGATCTGGAGCAAGGACAACCGCACTGCCGGCTATCGCCTCTGCGGCGAGGAGACCAAGGGAATCCGTATCGAATGCCGCGTCGGCGGCTCCGATCTCAATCCCTATCTCGCCTTTGCCGCGCTGCTTGCCGCCGGTATCGACGGCATCGAGAACAAGCTGGAGCTCGAAGCTCCCTTCGTCGGTGACGCCTATGGCGGCAAGGACATTCGCGAAATCCCGCGCACGCTGCGCGCGGCAACGACTGAAATGACGGAATCGGCAATGCTGCGCAAAGCCTTCGGCGACGACGTCATCGACCATTACACCCGTGCTGCCGAATGGGAGCAGGAAGAATACGACCGCCGCATCACCGATTGGGAAGTGGCGCGCGGGTTCGAAAGAGCTTAATAGCATTTTGCGGGTTTGCCCCTCACCCTAACCCTCTCCCCGCTTGCGGGGAGAGGGGACGTGCCCTGCGAGATGTTGGCGAGGAACGGAGAGGTCGCGGCCATCCCCCTTCGCCCCGCTTGCGGGGAGAAGGTGCCGGCAGGCGGATAAGGGGCCGTCGCCCACCTGAATTTTGAATGATACGAGGACAGGAAACGATCATGGCAATGATCCAATGCATTTCACCGGTCGACGGATCGGTTTACGCGGAGCGCGCGGCACTTTCGCTCGACGCCGCCAAGGACGTGGTGGCGCGCGCCTGCAAGGCGCAGAAGGCCTGGGCGAAACGGCCGCTTGAAGAGCGTGTCCAGCTTGTCCTGAAGGGCGCCGCACGACTGAACGAGATGTCCGATGTCGTCGTGCCGGAGCTTGCCTGGCAGATGGGCCGGCCGATCAAATACGGCGGCGAATACAAGGGCTTCAACGAGCGCTCCAACTATGTCGCCTCGATTGCGGCGGATGCGCTGGCGCCTGTCGTCGTCGAGGAGAGCGACCGTTTCGAGCGCCGCATCGAGCGCGAAGCGCATGGCGTCGTCTTCGTCGTCGCACCTTGGAACTATCCCTACATGACGGCGATCAACACGATCGCGCCGGCGCTGATGGCCGGCAATACGGTGGTGCTGAAACATGCCTCGCAGACGCTGCTCGTCGGCGAACGGCTGGTGCAGGCCTTTATCGAGGCCGGCGTTCCCGAGGATGTGTTCCAGAACGTCTTCCTCGACCATGAGACCACGTCGGCGCTGATTGCCGCCGGCAGCTTCAATTTCGTCAACTTCACCGGATCGGTCGAAGGCGGCCGCTCGATGGAGCGGGCCGCTGCCGGCACCTTCACCGGCCTTGGCCTCGAACTCGGCGGCAAGGATCCGGGTTATGTCATGGAAGACGCCGATCTCGATGCTGCCGTCGATACGCTGATGGACGGCGCCACTTATAATTCCGGCCAGTGCTGCTGCGGCATCGAGCGCATCTATGTGCATGAATCGCTCTATGACGCCTTCGTCGAGAAATCGGTTGCCTGGGTTTCGAATTACAAGCTCGGCAATCCGCTCGATCCGGAAACTTCGCTCGGGCCGATGGCGAACAAGCGTTTCGCCAAGGTGGTGCGCGAGCAGATCGCCGATGCGGTCGCGAAGGGCGCCAAGGCGCTCGTCGACCCCAAGCTTTTCCCCCAGGATGACGGCGGTGCCTATCTCGCGCCTGAGGTTCTCGTCGATGTCGACCATTCCATGGCCTTCATGCGCGAGGAGACTTTCGGTCCGGCCGTCGGCATCATGAAGGTGAAGAGCGACGAGGAGGCACTCGCCCTGATGAACGACAGCCAGTACGGGCTGACCGCCTCGCTCTGGACCAAGGATGTCGAGCGGGCGGCGCGGCTTGGCCGCGAGATCGAGACCGGCACCGTCTTCATGAACCGCGCCGACTATCTCGATCCGGCGCTCTGCTGGACCGGTGTCAAGGAGACCGGCCGTGGCGGCTCGCTGTCGATCATCGGTTTCCAGAATCTGACTCGCCCGAAATCCTTCCACCTGAAGAAAGTCACAGCATGAGCAGCAACATCACCGCAAATTGGAGCTATCCGACATCGGTCAAGCTCGGCCGGGGCCGCATCAAGGAACTGGCGGACGCCTGCAAGAGCCTCGGCATCAAAAAGCCGCTGCTCGTCACCGACCGCGGCCTCGCCTCGATGGCGATCACCAAGAATGCGCTCGATATCCTCGAAGATGCCGGCCTTGGCCGGGCGATCTTCGCCGATGTCGATCCGAACCCGAACGAGAAGAACCTCGAAGCCGGCGTCAAGGCTTTCAAGGACGGCGGTCATGACGGCGTCGTCGCCTTCGGCGGCGGCTCAGGCCTCGATCTCGGCAAGTGCGTCGCCTTCATGGCCGGCCAGACGCGGCCGGTCTGGGACTTCGAAGACATCGGCGACTGGTGGACGCGCGCGAGCCTCGATGGTATCGCGCCGATCGTCGCCGTGCCGACAACGGCCGGCACCGGCTCGGAGGTCGGGCGCGCCAGCGTCATCACCAATTCCGAAACGCATGTGAAGAAGATCATCTTCCATCCGAAGTTCCTGCCCGGCGTCGTCATCTCCGATCCGGAACTGACGGTCGGCATGCCGAAGATCATCACCGCCGGCACCGGCATGGATGCCTTCGCCCATTGCCTGGAAGCCTATTCCTCGCCCTTCTATCACCCGATGTCGGCCGGCATCGCGCTCGAAGGCATGCGGCTCGTCAAGGAATTCCTGCCGCGCGCCTATCGGGAGGGCACCGATCTCGAAGCCCGCGCCAACATGATGGCTGCCGCCGCCATGGGCGCGGTCGCCTTCCAGAAGGGCCTCGGCGCCATCCATGCGCTGTCGCACCCGATCGGCGCCGTCTACAACACCCATCACGGCATGACCAATGCGGTTGTCATGCCGGCGGTGCTGCGCTTCAACCGCGCCGCGATCGAGGAGAAGATCGGCCGGGCGGCCGCCTATCTCGGCATTTCGGGCGGTTTCGACGGCTTCTACGATTATGTGCTGAAGCTCCGCTCCGAGCTCGGCGTGCCGGATACGCTGACGGCGATGGGAATTGCACCCGACCGCATCGACGAATTGTCGGCCATGGCGATCGAAGATCCGAGTGCGGGCGGCAACCCGGTGGCGATGACGCTCGAAAACACCAAGGCGCTGTTCAGGGATTGCTTCTGAAAGCTTGAGGCGGACCTTCAAACTGGCCCGGAAGCCATTGGCTCTCCGGGCTTTTTTGTATCGGCGGCATCCCTAGAGCCTTTCCGGGTTAGATTGCAGCATTCTGCCGAAGCAGGTTTTCGTCAGGGCAAAGGCGATTGGCGAAGGGCATACCTCTTGGTACGTCCGAGCCGATCGCCTTTGATCCTGGCGGAAACATGCCCGGCCCTTCGGGTTGGCTGAAACGGGCCGGCTGATCGACCGGCCGGCTTGGCCGTAGATCTGGGCTACGACGTGCGCCGGCCGGTCGACCATCCGACTCCGTTTGAGCCAACAGAATGCTGCAATCTAACCCGGAAAGGCTCTAGTTTTAGGGATGTGAAAAATACCGACTGCAATTTCGCCGCGCGCGTTTTGATTTTGTTAACCATGATTGGAAAGGATGGGTTAACCGCACGATGCTCCGACGGTGCGTAAAAAGAGCGATTCCGGCTCGCGCCATTTTTCCTCCGAGGACCGAACATGCCAGTCATTACTTTCGCAAACACCAAGGGCGGCGCCGGCAAGACGACCGCAGTTCTGCTGCTCGCGACCGAGCTTGCCCGCAAGGGTTATCGCGTCACCATTCTCGATGCCGATCCGCAGCACTGGATTTCACGCTGGCATGAGATCTCCGGCGATGTGCCCAATATTTCGGTGATCGATTTCGTGACTACCGCCTCGCTGCCGCAGCATATCAGCGAGAACAAGCACAATACCGACTATTTCATCGTCGACCTGCCGGGCGCGCGCAACCCGCTGCTCGCTACCGCCGTCGGCCTTTCCGACCACGTGCTGATCCCGATCCAGGGCTGTGCGATGGATGCGCGGGGCGGGGCGCAGGTGCTCGAACTGCTGCAGTATCTGGACGAGAAGGCGGGCATCAAGATCGGCCATTCGGTGGTGCTGACCCGCGTCAACTCGATGGTGACGACGCGGGCGCTGCAACTCGTCAAGTCGCTGCTCAGCGAGCGGCACGTGCCGGTGCTGGACACCGCGATCATCGAACGCTCGGCTTTCCGCGACATCTTCGACTGTGGCGGCACGCTGCACACGATCGACCCGACACGCGTCAGCAATCTCGACAAGGCGCGTGAGAACGCCACCTGTTTCGCCGAGGAAATGATGCGCAAGCTGCCGGTCAGGCTGACGGCCTCGGCCCGGATGGCGACGGCAGCCTGACAGTTTTCCGCTTTCTCCAATGAAATGCGTCCGGTTTGTCCCGTGACGCATTTCGTCTTTCAGGCGCTTGCGGAGCGCCCACCCTCATTGAGGGAGTAGGCCAGAAGGTCGGACAGGCGTCTTTTGACTGAGGCCAGTTCGTCCGACATGCGATTGCGTTGCCGCGGCAAGCCTATATCGACCACTTCGAGAATGCGCCCTGGCCAGGGGCGCATCACGACCACCCGATCCGCCAGAAACGCCGCCTCTTCGATATCGTGGGTGACGAGCAGCATCGTCGTGGCATTCACACGCCAGAGATCGATCAAATGATCTTGCAGTTCGACACGCGTCATCGCATCGAGCGCGGAGAAGGGTTCGTCCAGCAAAAGCACGGCCGGCTTCGTCACGAGGGCGCGCGCCAAGGCCACACGCTGAGCCTGCCCGCCGGACAGCTCTTTGATCCAGCGTTTCTCGTAGCCGCGAAGGCCGATCTTCTCCAGGGCCGCCGATACCTGCTCGTCGCGTTCGCTGCCTGAGAGATGGCGCAGGCCGAAACCGATATTGTCGGCGACCGTCAGCCAGGGAAAGAGGCGAGGCTCCTGGAAAACGATATTCACCAGCGGGTCCGGCTCCGTCAGCCGCCGTCCCTTGAGGCTGATTTCGCCCTGCGTGGGCGCTTCCAGGCCAGACAACAGCCTCAGTAGAGTGCTTTTGCCGCAGCCCGACCCGCCAATGACCGCGACCAGTTCGCCCTTTCCGATATTCAGGGAAAAGTCTTGCAACGCGTGCGTTCCGTTGGGATAGATCTTGGATAGAGAGCTTATATCGAGCATGTCAGATCCCGCTCGTATGGCTGTCGCGCCAGCGCAGGAACGGCGTGCTTGCAATCAGGAGCAGGCTGTCGGTCGCTTTGCCGACGACGGCGAAGATCAAGATGGCAGCCAGAATCTGATCCGGTTTCCCGAGCTGCTGACCATCCACCAGAAGATAACCCAGGCCCTCCGACGCGCCCATGAACTCCGCTGCAACGACGAACATCCAACCGAGACCGAGGCCGGCGCGCAGCGCCAGGACAAAATCCGGAAGAACCGCCGGCAGCAGGATCAAGCGAATGAGTTCGAACCCCGAAAGCCGGAAGACGCGGCCGACGTCGACGATGCGCCGGTCGACGCCGATGACGGCGCCGTAGACCCCGAGATAGACCGGGAAGAAGACGCCGACGGCGATCAAGGTGACTTTAGAGGCCTCGAAGATGCCGAACCACAGGATGAACAGCGGCACCCAGGCGATCGACGGAATGGCTCTGAGCGCCTGCAGCGTCGGGTCGAGCAGGCGTGCGAGCAGCCTGGAATAGCCGGTCAGCGCCCCGAGCGCCGTTCCAGCCAACGAGCCGAAGGCAAATCCGATTGCTACTCTGCGCAGCGTCGCGCCGACATGCGTCGTCAGATCGCCCGATGCCGCGAGTGCATAGACCGTATGGAGGATTTT
Organism: Rhizobium sp. R635; assembly: GCF_002211285.1. Classification (GTDB taxonomy): domain Bacteria; phylum Pseudomonadota; class Alphaproteobacteria; order Rhizobiales; family Rhizobiaceae; genus Rhizobium. The sequence continues at coordinate 86,690 of NZ_LOKX01000004.1, forward strand.
CGAAGGCGGGGGCATCAAACGGCCTCCGACCAGCCCGGTGCGGACCAGGATCTCCCAGGTGGCAAACAACGCGACTGGAAATAGGATGCCGACGATCGGATGACTGAAAGGCAAAACCCGGCGTGGCCGGGTTTCCCTTGCTGTTTCGGTATTGCGCCATGACAGCGCGATGTCGACCAACGACATGAGAATGGGTTTCCTATCGCGTTACTGGCCGAGGGCGGCGGAGGCGTAGTTGGGATCGATCAGGGCCGATACCGCCTTGGAAACATCGACATCCGCTTTGATGACATCGGCCTTTTGCAAAGCGAGGCCTGCGGCTTCGATCGTCTCGCGCTGCGCATCGCCAATCACGGAATAGCCGAGATTCGTGCGCTCCAACTGGCGATCGATCACGGTCTCGGGCAGCTTGGTGGCGGTGACGAGCGCGGCTTTGAGCTTGGCCGGATCTTTCAAGGCTTCTGCGCGTGCCTTTTCGTAGGAAGCAAGCACGCGCTTGACGAGATCGGGATGGGCAGCGGCAAACTCCTCACGCACGTTGAGAACGCCCCAACTGTTGTTTTCCGGCTTGCGATAAAAGAGCACGTCGCCATCTTCGATCTCGGCGGAAGCCATGATCGGATCGAGGCCGGCCCAGGCGTCGACGTCGCCGCGCTTCAGCGCAAGGCGGCCGTCGGCATGCTGGAGCAGAACAAGCGAAACATCCTTTTCCGTGAGGCCAGCATCGGCAAGCGCCCGCACCAGGAAAATATGCGGATCGGTGCCGCGCGTTACGGCGATGGATTTGCCCTTGAGGTCCTCGACCTTGGCAATACCGGTATCCCTACGCGTGACGAGTGCGGTCCATTCCGGACGGGAATAGACATAGACGGATTTGATCGGGTTGCCGTTGATGCGGCCGATCAATGCCGCCGCACCCGCGGTCGAGCCGAAGTCGAGGGAGCCGGCATTCAGGAATTCCAGCGCCTTGTTGGAGCCGGCGGACTGGACCCAGGTGATTTTGATTCCGTCCTTTTCGAATTCCTTTTCCAGGATACGTTCATCCTTCAGGATGAGGCTGACCGGGTTGTACGTCGCCCAGTCCACCCGAATTTCCGAGATATCGGCAGCCTGCGCCATCCCGACTGCGAACAAACCCGTCAAAGCGCTCAACGCCAAACGAACAAACGATTTCATGGGACCTCCAAAGTGTTATGGAGGAAAATCTACAGATTTAATAGCTTTTGGCGTGCTCTCAGGTTCCAAACTTTGGGAGAGGAGAAGCAAATTTGAACTGCCGTCGTGGGCGGCGCTAGATTGTTGTGTCAAATGGCGGGCGGCGCCGATCCCGCCCGCGTCTTCGTCAATCCACGAATTCGACCGTCACCCCCGGCTTGACCATCTTGGCAAGCTCGGTCGCGTCCCAGTTGGTCAGGCGGATGCAGCCGTGGCTCTGGGTGCGGCCGATCTTCGAAGGCTCGGGCGTTCCGTGGATGCCGTAGGTCGGCTTGGAGAGCGCCATCCAGACGGTGCCGACCGGGCCGTTCGGGCCTGGGGGGATGTTGAGGATCTTGTCGTTGGCGCCCTGTTGGAAATTGATCTTCGGGTTGTAGGTATAGCCGGGATTGAGGGCGACGCGCTCGACGGTCACCGTGCCGGACGGGGAGGGCGTGTCGTTGGAGCCGATCGAGGCCGGATAGGCTGCGAGCAGATTGCCGGCGCTGTCATAGGCGAAGACCTGCTTGCGGCCCTTGTCGGCGATGATGCGGGCAACTTCGCCTGTTTTCGCTTCGCCGGGATTGACGACCTTGATCACCGTGCCGGGAACGCTGAAATCGGCGCCGGGGTTCATCTCCTTGAGGAAGGCTTCATCCATGTGGAAACGCTCGGCCAGCATTTCGGTGGTCGAGGTATAGGCGAGCGACGGCAGCAGAGCCTTATGCGAATAGTCTTCCGGGATTTCTGCGACGAAGGGGCCGGCGGCGTCGGCGGGCGTGATCGTATAGCTGACGACCGGCAGGCCGCCGTTCATGCGCAGCTCTTCGAGAATGGCGTCGGTGTCGTTGGGGTCGAGCTTCGATCCGGTCATCTGGTCGTAGGCATAGATCCCCTTGGTGACGTTCGAGCCCATATGGCCGTCGATGACGCCGGGAGAGATGCCGGCGCGGTCGAGGAAGACCTGCAGCGCAACGATCTCGGGCTTCGACTTGTTCTTCAGCGTGATCACGGGCTCTTCGGGTGCGGCCTTCGGCGCATCGGCGGGCGGGATCTGCTGATCGGGGTCGATCGAGGCATAGTCGTCGCCAGGCTGCGGATTGCCGATGCTGTTATCCTCGGGATAGGGCTGCTCGCCGAGCGGCTGGCGCTCAATCACCGCATCGCGCGGGATGCCGCCGGTTACGGGGCCGCGCTCGGAATAACGCGTATCGCCATAGCCGTTGTCATCGGCATAATAGGGATCGTTGCCGTATTGGCCGTTATCGACCTCGCGCGAGCCGGGGCGCGGCGGATAATAGCCGCGGGCGCGCATCTCGGTGGCGACGATATTGCCGTAGGCGTCGATCAGCACGCGGTTGCCGCTGCGATCGCGGGCATAGGCAAAGCCTGATGGGATATAGTCGAGGATTTCGCCGTTCGGCGTGACCAGCACGATGTCGCCCTGGCGCCGATCGCGGAACTGCTGCGCGCCTGCCTCGGGCGCTGCGGCGGCAAAGGCTGCCAGCACGGCCACAACGGAAAATGCCGTCTTCAAAAAGCGATTCACGTCTCACACCTCGAACAGTGACTGGGCAGACACACACCCGTCAATTTTGACGCTAGTGTGGAATTTATGAAACCGTGCTGAACAAAATATGAAAATCACTAAGATTTCCTTTTACTCATAAACGTTTGCGTCTCCGCGTCAGTTCCGCAAAATCCATGGTTGCGGCAGAAACACAAGACGGGAACGGCGCCGATTGACGAAGAGCGGTGGGAAACCTAACCCTACGCCGCCGATAATTCCCTAAGGAGACCCGAGATGATCGAATTTGCCGCCGCAAGCGGGCCGCGCCTGATGCTGGACGAAACATCGGTGCTGGATATCGGCGGATGCATCGTCGAAGGCGTGGATATCGCGCCGAAGCGGGCCATTCCCGACGATGGCGATCCGCGAATCGATCACTCGCTCGAAGGTTTCCTCTTCACCTGCGGGCCTGACCATATCCGCCATCGCCAGCCGATCCCCGGCCGGGCCGACGGCAAAGTCTATCCGCTGCACGGATCGGCCTCCGGCCATGCAGCCAAGGTGCTGTGGACGAAATTCGAGAACGGCAATGCCGAATGCCGCGCCGATATCGACATCGTGACCGTCGAGGGACTGCCGCAGCGCATCGAGCGGCTGTGGCGGATCGATGGAGCGACCGGCGAGGTGCGGCTCGAGGACCGGGTCGTCAACACCAGCGACCAGACGGTGCCGACCTTCCTGATGTATCATATGAACACTGGCGGCAAATGGCTGGACGAGGGCACGCGCCTGGAAGGCCGGATGCTGGAGAATGGCGGCTTTCCCTGGACCTTCGGCGAAGAGCCGGGCGGCATCTTCTGCGTTCATGCGCCGGCGACGGAGGAGGGCTTTGCGGAAGTCAGGCTCGGTCCGATCGCCGCGATCGGCGGCAGGACGCTGCGCGTGCGTTTCCGCGCCGATACGCTGCCCTATCTGCAGATCTGGCGGAACCAGAAGGCGCCGGCCCATATCATCGGCATCGAGCCGGTTTCGCATCGCTGGGTGTTGCGTGACGAGCTCGAGGCGGCCGGCGAGTTCAACATGCTGGCGCCCGGCGAGAGCCGCAGCTATGCGCTGACCTTTGCCTTCGTGTAAGCGAAGTGTTGTTGACGCTTGCCGGGCTACCGTCGTAGACCTTCAGCCCACGATTTATGAGGAGACAAGACGATGGATATTCGCCAGATCGACGATGAATATTCGGTTTCGGGTCAGATCACGCTCGAAGACCTCGATGAGATCAAGGCGCTGGGCTTCAAATCGATCGTCTGCCACCGCCCCGATCATGAAAGCCCGGACCAGACGTCGTTTTCCGCCATCGAGGCGCGCGCCAAAGAGCTCGGTCTCGATATCGCCCATGTGCCTGTTGGACCGATGGGCGTGACGGAGGAAGCGGTGCAGGGCATGGTCGATGCGCTCGACGAATTCCCGCGGCCGATGCTCGGCTATTGCCGCTCCGGCGCCCGCTCGACGGCGATCTACCAGAAGACGCATCATATCCGCAGCTGAGCCCCGTTCCGGGCGCTGATTTCCCGGCGCTGCGCCTTGGCGCCGCGCCCTTTCATTCACCAAGGAGACTATAATGAGCATTAAGCGTATCGACGTCGGCGCGCGCATGAGCGGCGCCGTCATTCACGGCAACACGATCTATCTCGCAGGCCAGGTCGGCGAAGGCGAAAGCGTCACCGATCAGTGCAAGTCTGCGCTTGCCGAGGTCGACCGTCTGCTTGCCGCTTCCGGCAGCAACAAGTCGAAGATCCTGCAGACCCTCGTCTATCTCTCCGACATTGCTTATTTCGGCGAAATGAACGCAGCCTGGGAAGCCTGGATCGACCCGGCAAACCCGCCGGCCCGCGCCACCAGCGAAGCCAAGCTCGCTGCGCCGAAGTACAAGGTCGAATTCATCGTCACGGCCGCGCTCGACTAAGGTCGCACAGATTTAAGATTGCTTGAAGCCGGTGAGTCTCTCACCGGCTTTTTGTTTGCGCGATTTCCGAGAGCGTCCGGGTCGGCGTGATCGCTTCCGGATCGAGCTTCACCTCGATGATTGCCGGCTTGCCGCTCGCTCGCGCCCGCTCGAAGGCGGGGGCGAATTCCTCCGTGCTTTCCACCGTTTCGCCGTGGCCGCCATAGGCGCGGGCAAGGGCTGCGAAATCGGGATTGGTCAGATCGGTGCTGCTGACGCGGCCGGGATATTCGCGCTCCTGATGCATGCGGATCGTGCCGTACATGCCGTTGTTGACGACGATCGCGATGAGCGGCAGGTCGTAGCGGATGGCGGTGGCGAATTCCTGGCCGTGCATCAGAAAGCAGCCGTCGCCGGCAAAGCAGATGACCTCGCGCTCGGGAAAGAGCCGCTTGGCGGCCACCGCGGCCGGCAAGCCGTAACCCATCGAGCCGGAGGTCGGGGCGGCCTGCGTGTCGAAACGGCGGAAACGATGGAAGCGGTGCAGCCAGGTGGCGTAGTTGCCGGCGCCGTTGGTGAAGATCGTGTCCGGCCCGGTATTGGCCTCCAGCCATTCCATGATCGGTCCCATGTGGACGGCGCCCGGGCCGGTCGCCGGCGGCTTCGACCAGGAAAGATAGGCCTGGTGCATGCGCCGGGTGCGCTCTGCCCAGTGCGGCTCGGCCGGGGCTTCCAGATCGGCGAGTGCGGCGACGAAATCGGCAGGGGCTGCGCAGATAGGAAGATCCGGACGGTAGATGCGGCCGAGCTCGGAAGCGTCGGGATAGATATGGACCAGCGATTGCTGAGGGTAGGGGATATCGATCAGCGTGTAGGAGGAAGACGGCATCTCGGACATGCGGGCGCCGAGCAGGATCAGCAGGTCGCTCTCCTTGATCTCCTTGGCCAGCGCGGGATTGATGCCGATCCCGACATCGCCGGCATAACAAGGGTGGAGATGGTCGAACAGCATCTGCCGGCGGAAGGAGCAGCCGACGGGCAGCTGGAAGCGTTCGGCGAAGGCCTGGAAATCGGCAACCGCATCGGCATCCCATCGCGTGCCGCCGAGGATCACCATCGGCCGCTCGGCCTTCAGGAGGCGCAGATAGAGATCGTCGATCTGCCTGCGGCCGGGATGGGCTTCGACGCTGGCGTAGCGCCTGGCGCGCGGCGCTTCCACCTCGTCGCGCAGCATGTCCTCCGGCAGCGTCAGCACGACGGGGCCGGGGCGACCCGATGTGGCAATCGCAAAAGCGCGGGTGACGAATTCGGGAATGCGGGCGGCATCGTCGATCTCGCCCACCCATTTGGCGAATTCGGTGAAGGCGCGGCGGAACTCGACCTCCTGGAAGGCCTCTCGTTCACGCGCCTCCCGCTGCACCTGGCCGATGAAGAGGATCATCGGGATCGAATCCTGCTTGGCGATGTGCAGGCCGGCGGAGGCATTGGTGGCTCCGGGGCCGCGGGTCACCATGCAGATGCCGGGTTCGCCGGTCAGCCGGCCCCAGCAATCCGCCATCATCGCAGCACCGCCTTCCTGGCGGCAGACGAGAACGTCGATATCGCTGTCGCGCAGGGCGTCGAGGACGGCGAGGAAGCTTTCTCCCGGCACACAGGAGAGGCGTTTGACGCCGTTCGCCTTCAGCGCCTCGACGATCAGTGCCCCGCCGCTCTTCTTCATGACGATGCCTTCCTCTCGCTCTCTTCGAGTTCCGCCAGAATTTCTTCGTTATGTTCGCCGAGGCGCGGGCTCGGCCTGACATAGTGCAACGGCGTCTCGGACAGAACGATCGGCGTCCGGACACCTGGGATGATCGTGCCGGCGGCATCGGCAAGATCGATGCGCAGGCCGCGGGACTGCACCTGCGGATCGGCGAACATCTCTTCGATCGTGTTGATCGCGCCAGCGGGAACCGCATTCTCCTCGCAGGCCTTCAGGAGATCCGCCTTCTGCCATTTCAGCGTCTCGGTGGAGATGAGGCGGCGCACCTCGCCGCGATTGGCGACGCGGGCCTTGTTGGTGGAAAAACGCTCGTCATCGGCGATCGTCTCCAGGCCGAGGATGGTGGTGAGGCGGCGGAACTGGCCATCGTTTCCGACGGCGAGGATGAGATAACCGTCGGCTGCCGGCACGACCTCATAGGGCGAGATATTGGGATGGGCGTTGCCCAGGCGGGTGGGTGCGGCGCCGGAGATCAGATAGTTCATGTTCTGATTGGCGAGCACGGCCGACTGCACGTCGAGCAGGGACATGTCGATCAACTGGCCTTCGCCCGATTTCAGCGCGTGGATCAGCGCGGCCTCGATCGCCGAGACGGCATAGATGCCGGTGAAGATATCGGCGATCGCCACCCCCGCTTTCATCGGCTGGCCGCCCGGCTCGCCTGTGATCGACATGAAGCCGGACATGCCCTGGACGATGTAGTCGTAGCCGGCGAGGCTGGCATAGGGGCCGGTCTGGCCGAAGCCGGTGATCGAGCAATAGACGAGCTTCGGGTTCACCCTCCGCAGGCTGTCGTAATCGAGCCCGTATTTGACGAGGCCGCCGAGCTTGAAATTCTCGATCACCACGTCGGCGGTGGCGACGAGGCGGCGGACGAGATCCTGATCCTCCTCGCTCTTCAGGTCGGCGGTAATGGAGCGCTTGCCGCGATTGGCGGCGTGGTAATAGGCGGCCGAGAGGTTTTCGCCGTCCGCCCCTTCGACGAAGGGCGGACCCCATTGGCGCGTATCGTCGCCGCCGTCGGGATTTTCGACCTTGATGACATCGGCGCCGAGATCGGCAAGCATCTGCCCCGCCCAGGGGCCGGCGAGCACACGGGCAAGCTCGATCACCCTGATGCCGGCGAGCGGCGGCTTTTTGGTCGTGGTCTCCGTCATGTTCCTCCCGGCAATCTCTACGGCGCCAGCGTCACCTCAGATGTATCGGATACGGGCTTTGAAGCAAAGCGGCGCTCGCGCCACAGGATATAGAGGCCCGACGCCATGATGATAACGATGCCGAGCCATTTGATCGCATTCGGGAAGTCGCCGAAAACCAGCCAGGCGAAGATCGTCGCCGAGACGATCTCGAAATATTGCAGCGGCGCCAGCGTCGAGGCCGGGGCGGCGCGATAGGCATAGACGCCAAAGATGCCGGCGATTGCGGCCATGGCGCCGACGCCGGCGACGTAGAACCAAGCGCTGCCCACGGGCATGACGGGGTCGAAGAGATCGGAGCCGCTTCCGTTGCCGATAAAAAGCAGGAGCGCGCAGAAGACGAGACCCCAGATACCCATCTGGAACTGCATCGCCCAGGGATCTTCCCTATGCGAGAGGACGCGGGTCATCAGGACGAAGATTGCGATGCAGAGTGCGCTGACGACGGGCAGGAGCGCGATGTAGCCGACCTCCTCGAAACTCGGCTGGATGATCAGCATCGCCCCGAAGAAGCCGACGCCGCAGGCCGTATAGCGCCGCCAGCCGATGGTTTCCTTCAGGAAAATGCCGCCAAGGATCGTCACCATGATCGGCTCGACGAAGAAAATCGCAATCGCGTCGGCGACCGCCATGTATTTCAGCGTGGTGACGAAAGAGATCATCGAGATGGTGATGATCGCGCCGCGGATGGCATGGAACAGGCTTTGGCGCCAGGAGAAATCGGCAAAACTGCGCCGCCATAGCACGATCGGCAGCATGCAGAGCGCCTGCACGACGAAGCGGCCGGCAGTGACCTCGGCGGAGGGGACGGTGACGACGGCAAGCTTGGCGAAAATATCGATGAGCGGCGAGAACATCACCGAAAGAAACATCAGCGCGAGTCCCGTCGTCACCTCGGAGGTGGGCGAAGCGGGGCGGGCGGTCGTGCTGCTCATGATGGAATCCCTATTGCCCAGGATTTGGCCGTTTGCGATCCGGCGGTGGTTTCGTCGCACCAGTCCGCGAAAGCTGCGGTTGCCGCCTCCGCGCCGATCTCGTTCAGCGTTTCGTGCCGCATATCCTGATATATCACGGTGCTGATACGGGAGAAGCCGTGGCCTTTCAAATGGTTTGACAACCAGAGAATGGCTTTTCCACGTTCCGTTGCCGGGTCCTCTCCGCCGCCAACGAGATGGATCGGCATGTCGCGCGCCAGCCGGTCGAGGCGGACCTTCTGCGGGGCGCGGAAGGTCAGCTCGAAGACGTCGAGCCAGAGGGAGACCGAGGCGTCGAAGCCGCAGAGCGGATCGGCGACATATTTGTCGACTTCATGGGGAAGACGCGACAGCCAGTCGAACTCGGTGCGGCGGCCGGGAATCGATTTGCCCCAGGCGCCGAAGGTGAGTTTCGGCAGAAGTCCGCTCGGCACGTCGGAGCCCTTCAGCATGCGCTCGGCCAGCAGGATTGCCTGGGCGGCGCGGCCGGCAAGCCCGACGGCGAAATTCGAGTTCCAGACGGCGACGGCGTCGAAGTCGCCCGGAGCCGTGACCGCGGCATTGAGGGCAATGAGGCCGCCCATCGAATGGCCGAAGAGGATCACCGGCAGGCCCGGATGACGGGAGGTTGCGTGGGCGCGCATGGCGATGACGTCGCCGATCACCCTTTCGACGCCGCCGCGCCGGGCGAAGCGGCCGATCGGCGCGTCGGGCGCCGTCGTCTCGCCATGACCGCGATGATCATGGGCGTAGACGTGATAGCCGCGCGCGGCCATCGTCTCGGCAAAGACGCGGTAGCGCTTCGAATGTTCGGCGAGCCCATGCGATATCAACAGGATGCCGCGCGCCGGCGCGGCAGCCTCGGCATGGTGATAGGCGAGCGACGCCTCCGGCAAGGCCAGCCTTTGCGTATCTGAAAACATGCGGATCCTCCCTGTTGCAAGAGACCAGATCGGCCAGTAAATGCAACATCAGCGTTTGATTTATCCGATAACAATTTTACGGCCTTGCTGCGATTCAGGGTTGCGGGCTTTCATGCTTCGTGCTTATTTGTTCCTGTATTGTTCTTTTGGGGGTTGAAATGATCAGCATGCAGTTGCGTTCCCTGGCGTTTGCCGTGTCGATGGTTCTTGCCGGCGCCGCCACGGCGCAGGAGGGCGGCGGGCGCACCCGCTTCATTCTGGCTGCGAGCTGGCAGCCCGCCTTCTGCCAGACCAACCAGAAGAAAGCCGAATGTGCGAGCCAGACCGGTGAGCGTCCTGATGCGACGAACTTCTCGCTGCACGGGCTCTGGCCGATGAAGCAGGACTACTGCGGCGTGAGCGACGACCAGAAAAGCGTGGACAAGGACGGCGACTGGAACAAGCTGCCGGCGGTGACGCTGGCGTCCGAGACGCAAGCCGCCCTCGCAAAAGCGATGCCCGGCACGCAATCCGGCCTGGACCGGCATGAATGGGTCAAGCACGGCACTTGCACGAAGATGAGTGCGGAAGATTATTTCGGCGTCAGCATGCATCTGCTGACCGCGCTCAATGCCTCGGCGGTGCGCGATCTCTTTGCCGCCAATATCGGCAAGACGGTCAAGGCCGAGGCGATCAAGGCGGCTTTCGATAAGAGCTTCGGCCCGGGGGCCGGCGACCGCGTCAAGATGAGCTGCCGCCGGGCCGGCAATGTCAGGATGATCAGCGAGCTGACGATCGGGCTTTCCCAGGACGCGGGGACGGCATCGGCAAAAACCGCGGCGCTCGGTGATCTGATCCAGGGAGCGGGAAAAACCTCGTTCGGCTGCAATGAGGGCGTCGTCGACGCTGCGGGCTTCTGACCGGAAATCCTGCGTAAACCGGGTTTCGGCGTTGCCCGCAGGCGCTGTTTCGCCTACATAGCGGCACAATCGAAGTTTCCCGCCCGGAGCAGCGCAGTATGGCACGTCAGTTCATCTACCACATGTCCGGCCTCAACAAGGCCTACGGCAACAAGAAGATCCTGGAGAATATCCACCTTTCCTTCTACCCCGATGCCAAGATCGGCATCCTCGGCCCGAACGGCGCCGGTAAATCCACCGTGCTGCGCATCATTGCCGGCCAGGACAAGGAATATACCGGCGAAGCCTGGCTCGCCGAGGGTGCCACGGTCGGCTATCTCGAGCAGGAGCCGAAACTCGACCCCAGCAAGACCGTGTTCGAGAACGTCATGGAAGGCGTTGCCTCCAAGACGGCTATCGTCGATCGCTACAACGAGCTGATGATGAACTATTCCGATGAGACGGCGGAAGAGGGCGCCAAGCTCCAGGACATCATCGACAGCCAGAACCTCTGGGATCTGGAAAGCCAGGTCGAGATGGCGATGGAAGCCCTGCGCTGCCCGCCGCGCGATGCCGAAGTCACCAGCCTTTCCGGTGGTGAGCGCCGTCGTATCGCGCTCTGCCGCCTGCTGCTGTCGCAGCCGGACCTGCTGCTGCTCGACGAACCGACCAACCATCTGGACGCCGAAACCATCGCCTGGCTCGAAAAGCATCTGCGCGACTATCCCGGCGCCGTGATGATGATTACCCACGACCGCTACTTCCTGGACAACGTCACCGGCTGGATCCTGGAACTCGACCGCGGCCGCGGCATCCCCTACGAAGGCAACTACTCCGCCTACCTGCAGGCCAAGGCCAAGCGCATGCTGCAGGAAAACCGCGAAGAAGCATCCCGCCAGAAGGCGATCAGCCGCGAGCAGGAATGGATCGCTTCCAGCCCGAAGGCCCGTCAGGCAAAGTCCAAGGCACGTATCAAGTCCTACGAGCAGCTGGTCGAGGCCGCCGAAAAGCAGCGTCCCGGCGACGCGCAGATCATCATCCCGGTCAGCGAGCGTCTCGGCCAGGTGGTCATCGAGCTGGAAGGCATCACCAAGGGCTTCGAGGGCCGCACGCTGATCAACGACCTGTCGATCAAGCTGCCGCCGGGCGGCATCGTCGGCATCATCGGCCCGAACGGCGCCGGCAAGACGACCCTGTTCAAGATGATCACCGGCCAGGAAAAGCCGGATAGCGGTTCGGTCCGCATCGGTGAGACCGTGCATCTCGGTTATGTCGACCAGAGCCGCGACGCGCTGGCCGCCGACAAGACGGTCTGGGAGGAAATCTCCGGCGGCGCCGAAATCATCAAGCTCGGCAAGTTCGACATGAACTCGCGTGCCTATTGCGGCGCCTTCAACTTCAAGGGCGGCGACCAGCAGCAGAAGGTCGGCAATCTCTCGGGCGGCCAGCGCAACCGCGTGCACCTCGCCAAGATGCTGAAGGCCGGCGGCAACGTTCTGCTGCTCGACGAACCGACCAACGACCTCGATACGGAAACGCTGGGCGCTCTCGAAAACGCGCTCGAGAATTTCGCCGGCTGCGCCATCATCATCAGCCACGACCGCATGTTCCTCGACCGTCTGGCAACGCACATCCTGGCGTTCGAAGGCGAGGGCCATGTCGAATGGTTCGAAGGCAACTTCGAGGATTACGAGCAGGACAAGATCCGCCGCCTCGGCCCGGACGCGCTCAACCCGGGCAGCCAGGCCCATAAGCGCCTGACACGCTGATCCTGCTTCATTTCCGCTTGCGAAAGCCCCGGTTCGACCGGGGCTTTTTCATGTCTGGCCCTGTCGCAATTTGAGTAGGCAATTTCGCGGAGAGTGCGAATTGCCGCTTGCCACCGCTTTTCAAATCACATAAAGATATCTTTATATCTTGATTGGGCCGATGATGAGCGAACCTTTGAAGCTGGGACTGGATGGGCTGGTGGACGTCTTGAAGGCGGCCGGCGAACCCACGCGTCTGCGTCTTCTGGCGCTTCTCGATGGCGGCGACCTGACGGTGACCGATCTTACCGAAATCCTCGGCCAATCCCAACCGCGTATCTCCCGCCACCTGAAGCTGCTCGGCGAAGCCGAACTGATCGAACGCTATCAGGAGGGTGCCTGGGCCTATTTCCGGCTCAAGCAGGACGGCAAGGCGGCCATGCTGGTGCGGGCGCTGCTGAGACATGTCTCCGAGAACGATCCGACCATCCTTCGCGACGGCGAGCGGCTTTCGCAGGTCAAGCGGCAGCGGGCCGAGCGGGCGCAGGCCTATTTCAGCCGCAACGCCGCGGAATGGGACGAGCTTCGCCGCCTGCATGCGGCCGACGAGGAGGTCGATGCCGCCGTTATCCGGCTGCTCGGCAACCAGCCGATCGATTCACTGCTGGATCTCGGCACCGGCACCGGCCGCATCCTGGAGCTCCTGTCCGGGCTTTACCGCCGGGCTATCGGCGTCGACGCCAGCCGCGATATGCTGAGCGTGGCGCGCGCCAATCTCGACAAATCACGCATCACCAAGGCGACGGTCCGCCACGCCGATATCCTGAACCTTCCGTTCGAGGGGCAGGATTTCGACCTGGTGACGATCCATCAGGTGCTGCATTTCTTCGACCAGCCGGAGATTGCGATCGCGGAAGCGGCGCGCATGCTCCGGCCGGGCGGGCGGCTCGTGGTCATCGACCTCGCACCGCACACGCTCGAATATCTCCGCGACGAACATGCCCATGTCCGTCTCGGCTTTTCGCACCAGGCGATGTCCGACTGGCTGCGCAAGGCCGGGCTCGACGTCGAGCAGGTCGTCGATCTTCATCCGGGTCAGCAGGGCGGGCAGGGGCTGACGGTCACCGTCTGGCTCGCGCGTGATCCGAGGCGTCTCATGGCTTCGCAGACGAGCGAAGGCGCCGAACCTACATTTGCCGGGAGAGTATGACATGGCTTTGAAAAACGAAGCACGCGGGCGCAACTTCGGGATCTCCTTCGAATTCTTTCCGCCGAAATCGGAAGAGATGGAAGGGCAGCTCTGGGACACCGTCGCCAAGCTGCAGGATTGGGAGCCGGATTTCGTGTCGGTGACCTATGGCGCCGGCGGCACCACCAAGGCGCCGACGCTGTCGGCCGTCACGCGCTTCCTGTCGCAGACGCCGCTTGCCACCGCCTCGCATCTCACCTGCGTCGGTGCGACGAAGGAAGAAACGCATCATATGATCGATACGTTCCGCAAGGTCGGCGTCAAGCATTTCGTGGCGTTGCGCGGTGACGCACCCGGCGGCGCCGGCGCGCCCTATCAGCCGCATCCCGGCGGTTACGCCAATGCGGCGGAACTGGTGGCCGGCCTCAAGTCGATCGCCGATTTCGAGATTTCGGTCTCCGCCTATCCGGAAAAGCACCCGGAAAGCCGCGATACCGCCGCCGATATCGACATGCTGAAGCGCAAGGCCGACAACGGCGCCGACCGCGCGCTGACGCAATTCTTCTTCGACAACGACAATTTCGAGCGCTACCTGGAGCGGGTGCGCGCCGCCGGCATCTCGATCCCGATCGTGCCCGGCATCATGCCGATCCAGAACCTGACGCAGCTGAAGCGTTTCGCCGGCGCCTGCGGCACCGTCATCCCCGCCTTCCTCGACGAACGCTTCGCGGGCTTCGACGACAAGCCCGAGGAACGGGCGAAGGTTGCGGCCGACGTCGCTGCTGAGCAGATCGAGGATCTCGTCCGGCGCGGCCTCGACGAGTTCCATCTCTACACGATGAACCGTGCGCCGCTGGTTTCCGCCGTGCTCGATAATCTCGGCTTCTCCCGCCGGTCGCCGAAGAGCGCGGGCGCTGCCGCCTGATCGTTTCAGACGTTCAAAAGTGAAAAAGCGCATGTCGGGCGGGACATGCGCTTTTTCTTTGGCGGATTGATCAGGGGAGTTTAGGCACTATCAGCGTTCCGCATCCGTCATCCCGGCTCAAATGAAGAGCATGGATAGGACGAAAGCAAACGCTGCACTGACCAACAGAACATTCAAGGATTGCGTGAGTCCCATGTCTGTCTCCTCGCGTTAACCGCCGGATATTATGTCTGAAATATGTCGGTTGGGAAGCGGATTCTATGCTGCGCTGCCGAAATGGCCGGTGGATAAGTCGAACATCGTTTTCCCAAGTCATTGATATAAAACGATAATTTCAAGAAAATTTTTCTTCACACATTTTAACACGGCGTTAAATCAGGCGATCGTGGATTCATCTATGCGCCCAAAACATGGCAAGCCCGCAACAGGTTGAAAACATAGGAAAACTGCAACCAGGCCGTCAGGCAGGCTTCACCAGCAGGCGATAGGCGCGGCCATCAAGGATGACGAGGCCGAAACCGATCAGCGCCATGCCGGCGAATTCGGCGAGACTGAGCCTTTCACCGAGGAAGAGAACGCCGAGAAGGATGGCGCCCGGCGGCACCAGCAGGGTGACGAGCGAAGCGTTGGTGGCGCCGGCCATTGCCATGATCCTGAAATAGAGAATGTAGGCGAAGGCGGTCGACAGCAGCGCCAGGGCCAGGATGGCAAGCAGCGCATCGAGCGGCGGCGCAGCCAGTGTCCAGGGGCGATCGGCCAGCAGCGACAGCGGCAGCGCGACCAGCGAGGAGGCGGTCAACTGGCCGGCGGCCGTGACGGGGGCGGGGACGCCCTTGAAGCGTTTGCCGTAAGTGGCGGCAAAACCGTAGGAGACGGCGGCGAGCACCGGCAGCAGCAGCGCCCAGAGCGGGGCTTCGCTGCCGCCGGAGATGCCGGGGCCGATCAGCACGATCGTTCCGGCGAGGCCGACGAGGCAGCCGGCGATCTTGGCCGAAGACAGCTTTTCGTCCGAGGTGAGGTAATTGGCGATGAGCACGGTCCAGATCGGCGTCGTCGCGTTCAGGATCGCCGCAAGACCGGCGCCGATGCGGGTCTGGCCGAAGAAGATCAAGGCATGCGGCAGGACATTGTTGATGATGCCGAGGATCAGGAACTCGCGCCAGCGGTCACTGAGGATCGAATAGATGTCGAGACGGCCGGCGATATAGACATGCAGGGCGAGCGCTGCGAGCAGCAGCCGGAGGAAGACGAGCGTCAGCGGCGGCACGTGCTCAACGGCGATGCGGGCAAAGAAAAAGGAGCCGCCCCAGATCAGGCCGAGCAGGACCAGCAGTCCCCAGGTCCAGGCATTCATTCTGCTGTCCAAGCCGCGTCCTCCATAGCAAACCGAATCGCTGCCGAAACGGCATCGATTCTTCACTGGAAGTCTTAGCTGAGGCGGCGCATCGCGCCACCCGTTTCTTGCAAAGCGGGTGGCGGCAAGCTGTCAGCAGCGATCAGAGGGCGTTGAGGAGGGCGGGCGTCGCCCAGCCGTCGGCCGGCATGCCCAAGCGCTGCTGTTCCTTCTGGATCGCGACGCGCGTGCCGGAACCGAGGATGCCGTCGATCTCGCCGACATCATGGCCAAGCGAATCCAGCTTCGTCTGCAGCTGTTTCATCTGGTCGTTGGAAAGGCCCTGCTCGGGTACGCCCTTGAGATAGGTCGGGGCGCCGGAAAGGCGGGTTCCGAAATAGGCGGCCGACGTCGTATAGATGAACGACTTGTTCCATTCGAGATAGATCTTGAAATTCGGATAGGCGATGAAGGCCGGTCCCATGCGGCCCTGCGGCAGCACGAGGTCGCCTTCGAGATCGCCGAAAGCGGTGTTGCCGTCGCGCGGCTTGACGCCGAGCGCGAACCATTCGGCGGCCTTCATCGTGCCGCCAAGGCCGGATTTCTCGAAGGGCAGGCTGTCGGGCAGGGTGACTTCCTGCAGCCAGGGCTGGCCGCGCTCGAAGCCGAGATGCTGGATGAATTTCGCCGCCGTCAGGATGGCGTCCGGGCCGCTCTGCTTAAGGCGGACATGGCCATCGCCGTCGCCATCCATGCCATAGGCGATGATGTCGCGCGGCAGCATCTGGACTTGGCCGATCTCGCCGGCCCAGGCGCCGGTGTTGGTGGCGGGGTCGAGATCGCCGTGCTGGACCATCTCGATGAGGGCGATCAGCTGCGGGCGGAAGAGTTCCGGGCGGCGGCAGTCGTGCGACAGCGTCACCAGGGCGTTGCGGGTATTGAAATCGCCCTGGACGGCGCCAAAATCGGTTTCCATCGCCCAGAAGGCGGTGATGACGCCTGAGGGAACGCCGAACTCCTGCTCGGCGCGGGCAAAGACGTCGGCATATTGCTTCATCTTCTGGCGGCCGATGTCGAGGCGGGCCTGGCTGACGGTGCGCTGGGAGAATTCGAGGAAGGTCTGCTTGAAGACGCCCTGGGCGCGATCCCGGCTCAGAACCTTGGGATCGATTTCAGCGCCGGCCAGCGCCTCGTCGGCGGCTGCGGCGCTGGCGCCTGCGGCGACCGCATCGGCCTTGACGCCCTGGAGGAAGGCGGAGAGATCGCCGCCGCAGGGTGCCGCCGGGGCTGAGGCCGCGGGCGCCTGCTGGGCGGCTGCGCCGCCTGCGAGAGCGAGGGCAAACAGGAGGGCGAGTGCAGAGCGGCTTGCGAGCGAGCGGTGCATGAATGCTGTCCTTATAGCAAATGGATGCCCGTCGCTTTCACAGAGGAATGTGACGGAAGCAAGAAAGATTGGAAGACGTTACTAAGAATTTCTATCCTTGGAAACGGCCGCGACCCAATTGTTCCAGTTCTTTGCGCTGCCGGCAAAGACATTGATGTCGGTCGGTCCCTTGATGCCGGGAATAACGCCGGTCGAGGTATATTGCCAGAAGGCCCAGCGGCGGTCGGAATAGGTCACTTCCGGGTGTTTTGCCACCGAGCGGACCCAGAAATGATAATCCTGGAAATAGCCGGCGAGATTTTCGCGATGGAAATCGACCGAGGTGTAGATGATCGGGCGCTTGCCGTAATAGGCTTCCAGGCGGTTCATGAAACGCTGCATTTCCGAGCGCACCGTTTCCGGGTCGGGACGATAGCGGCAGGTCTTCGATTCGGCGTTCCACTCGACATCGAGCACCGGCGGCAGGCGCATCGCCTCCTTCGGCACGTTGCGGATGAACCAGTCGGCCTGTTCGTCGGCCGAGGAGCAGAAATAATAGAAATGATAGGGGGCGTGCGGGATGCCGGCGGCGCGCGCCTCGCGCCAGTATTCGTCGAAGCGGGGATCGAGCCGGTCCTTGCCTTCCGTCGCCTTGATGAAGGCGAAGGCGACGCCGGAATTCCGCACCGTGCTCCAGTCGATATCGCCCTGCCATTTGGAGATATCGATGCCGTGGATGGCGTTCTGCTGGGGATGTTTCGGGCCGAAATTCTGCGGATCGGTGTCCTGAAAGCGGGTTTTCGGCTTTATCGATGCGGTTTCGAGATAGTCTTGACCGGAGGAGGAGCAGCCGGCCAGCATGATAGCTAGAGGCAGAACGCAAAACAAAAGCCGGCGCATGGGTATCCCGTCGTGAACCGAATGATCTCTTTGCCCCACAGCCTGACCTTCGAGAAAAACGAGTCCAGCAGAGGAATAACCCTCTTTTCACCATATCAACGTAAAAAATCGGTTAGTTTCAAGCGAATTATGAGCGCTTGCTGATAATAGCCGCCCGCCAGGCATAACCGCCGCCGACGGTTTCGAATACCAGGCGCGCATTATGCTCATCGGCCTGGGCTTCCAGAACCTCACGCAGGTCGCGGCGCGGGGTGACGTGGAACTTCGCAAGCCAGGACTGCAGCATGCGGCGGAACCAGCGCGGCAGGCCTTCCTGCTGGCCGAAATCGACGATGTGCAGCTGGCCGCCGGGATTGAGCGCGGCGATCGACGCATCGACGGCACGCTCCCAGTCCGGGATCATCGACAGGGCATAGGAGATCAGGATGCGGTCGAAGCCGCTGACGCCGAATTCGCGCGGTGTGAACGCCGTGGCGTCGGCGACGCGGAATTCCGGGATGGTCGCCTTGGTGGCGAAGGTCTTGCGGGCCGAGATCAGCATTTCCTGGGAAATGTCGAGGCCGAACAGCTTGGCGCCCGGAAAATGCCTGTGCGCCAAAGCCATGTTGCGCCCGGTGCCGCAGCCGACTTCGAGCAGGGTGCCGCCCTCGGGCACGTCGAGATTGCGGATCGTGCTGTCGCGGCCGAGGAGGTAATATTTGCGGGTGAGGTCGTAGATGTGGCGCTGGTAGCGGTACATGCCATCCATGAGGCTGGCATGGTTATCGCTCTTTCCCACCGTCTCGGCGCCGGCCTCGCTCACGCTTTCTTCCCGTAAATATGGAAGCCGCCGTAGATCGCCGAGCGATCGAGCGCGGTCAGCTCGCGCGACTTTTCCTCGAAATAATCCCACTGGTCGCGGATCGAGGCAGACAGGCGGCCTTCGATGATGCTCTTTTCGGCGGCGGTGCGGAAGATCACGCGCGCGCCTTCGCGCGCCGTGCGGGTGATTTCCCGCCAGACGTCGTTCAGCTGCCCGTCGGTCATCCAGTCCTGCGCGTCGAGCAGGATGTAGCGATCGCGCGAGGAAGCCGGCTCGCGGGCCAGAAGCTCGGTGAAGCTTGCATGGTGAACGTTGACGCGGTCGACATTGGCGCGGATCACCTCATAGTGCTCCGGCTTCAGATAGGTCGGCAGCGGACCTTCCTCTGCCGTGGCATAACGGCGGCCGAAGGCCTGCCAGGCGAAATAATTATCGCGCATCGGGAAATGACAGGCGAGCTTTTCCAGGCGATGCTTCAAGACCGGCGCGATCGAATGATCGTCGGCGAGGCTTGCCAGCTCGTCATATTGCTGCGGCGGGATGCCGAGGCCGAAGAGCGAGCTCTTGCGGCCGGTGATCCAGCGCACGACCGGCTTTTCGAACAGCGGCGCGATCTGCTCGTCGAAGAACTGGCGCTGCTCGCGGATCGAGCGGGTCTTGGTCATTTCGCGCAGCTTGACGCCGTGCAGGCGGGCCAGAAGATGGGCAGCGCCGATGAAGCGGCCGAGCAGACCGGTTTCATAGATGTTGCGGTCGAAGACGGTGACGCGGCGGCGGCCGAACTTGCGGCCGTTCCAATAGCTGCGGGTCGCCTCGTCCAGCCTTTCGGCGAGATGCCGGTCGAAGGCGCGGCTGTTCGATTTCTCGTTCGGCATCGCCAGGAAGCGGACGAGATCGGTGTGATCGGGCAGATGCTTGAAGGCGGCGAGCTTCAGCTTGTTCAGCGCGATATGGTGCGGGTTGAGATCGACGACGTCGATCGAGGCCGGCGCCTTGGAGAGATAGGCGAGCATGTTGCAGCCGCCGGAGCCGATGGTGACGATGCGATGGTTGGGCTTCAGCTCCATCGCCTGCATGTCGAGATCCGGATCCTCCCAGATCTGCGGATAGACGAGGCCGGAGAAGAGAAGACCGAAGAGGCGCTCGGAGAAACCATCCTTCGAAAAAGCCTTGTGGCGGAGAAGGGCGTCCTTGAGTTTCCGGTTCTTGCGGAAGCCGGCATCCGGTGCAAATTCTGACATGAGTCTGTCACCTTTTTAGCGTTCAGGGCGTGTAGCGCGCCACTGCTACAGTTTGATGACGCGGCCTGTGGGCGCCGCTCTTCGGATACATCGCCCTCCCGGTGAAGTGATCGGCATGACGGGCCTTCTTCGCGCCGCCCCCTTTCGCGCGGGCGCGATTCCTGCTTCTCTCCCGGCATGGAGGAATGCCATGCGATCTGTCCTGCGTATCCTGAAGGCGTTTGCTCTCCTTCTCGTTCTCCTCGTCATCGCCGGCGCCGGCTGGCTCTTCGTCCGGCCGCCGGAACTCCTGCGCGTCGGTGACGGTTACGCCGCCAAGATCGTCTGCTCCAATGTCTTCATCGCCGGCCGGGACGCGGACGATGTGCTTCAGGACGACGTCCAGGCGCCCGGAAATCCGCTGCTGCGGCTCATGCGCGTCAGCGTCGACCGCGACAACGACCGCGTGACGGCGCGCTTCATGGGGCTGTTCGCGCCGAGTTACGCGCTCTATCGCAGTGGTCTCGGCTGCACGAGCGTGCCGGACGGCGATTTCGAGGCGGCGGCGCATGCCGTGCCCTTCGATGCGCCGGCCAGGATGCAGGCGAGCGACGCGGTGTGGCCGGAGGGGGAGGGCGCCGGTGATCAGCCGGACGGGAAGATCGCCGCGCTCTTGGCCGACGCCAAGCTTGCCGGTCCGGCGATGCGGGCGATCGTGGCGGTGCGCGACGGCCGCATCGTCGCCGAAGCCTATGGTCCGGGATTTTCGGCGAAGACGCCGCTGATCGGCTGGTCGATGACGAAGACGGTGAATGCGGCAATCCTCGGCCGGCTGATGCTCGACGGCAAGATCTCCTTCGACGACGATCATCTTCTGGCGCAGTGGAAGGACGATGCGCGTGGGAACATCAAGGTTTCCGACCTGCTCGGCATGGAGAGCGGCCTTGCCTTCAACGAGGATTATGGCGACGTCGCCGACGTGACGCGCATGCTCTATCTCGATCCCGACATGGTATCGCTGCCGGCCAATGCGCCGATGGAGGCGGCGCCCGGTAAACGGTTCCGCTATTCGAGCGGCACGGCGGTGCTCTTGTCGCGCATCTGGATGGACAGGGTCGGCAACGCCCAGGCGGCCTTCGCCTATCCGCACGACGCGCTGTTTGCGCCGCTCGGCATGACGAGCGCCGTGTTCGAACTCGATGCGCGCGGCACCTTCGCCGGAAGCTCCTATCTCTATGCGACGGCGCATGACTGGGCGCGCTTCGGGCAGTTCCTGCTGCAGGACGGCGTGTGGAACGGCCGGCGGCTGTTGCCGGAGGGTTTCGTCGGCGCCATGCGCACGCCGACGGCAGCCTCGAACGGCCGGTATACGCAGGGCCAGGCCTGGCTCGCTCCAGGCGGCGGCTCGAGCGCCGCCTTCGGGCTGCCGGAGGATACGTTCTGGCTGAGCGGGCATGACGGGCAGAGCATGGCGATCGTGCCTTCCGCCAATCTGGTCATCGTCAGGCTCGGCCTGACGCCGAGCTGGCTCGACTATCAGCCGCAGCCGCTTCTCAAGGCGATCCTGGCGGTCTCGCCGCCATTGGGAGCGCCGCAGCAGCAGGCCGGATCGCAGCAGCGGACGCAAGCGCAGCCATAGGCCGGCGCTTCCGCTTCAACGTATTTCAATCGTGGCTGTCAGTAATTGCCTTGGGCGATGTCGTTCATGCCCTTGCGCTTGGCGTCGTAGTAATAGCCGCGCGCATAGAGGCGGACGGCGTCGTCTTCCCTGTTGTCGGAGACGAGCCAGGCGCCGCGCAGATATTTCGCGGCATATTTGATGTTGGTCTCGGCGTCGAAGAGGCCGCCCGGCGCACCGTCATAACCCATGGATTTGGCGGTGTTGTATTTGATCTGCATGAGGCCGAAATAGCCGCGCTTGTTGTAGGCCTTCGGATTGTAACGGCTCTCGCGATGGACGATGCGGTGGAGCAGCGTCTCGGGAATTTCGTAGATCTTCGAATATTTCTGGATGAGCTTGGTGACGAAGCTTTTCTCGACGGTCGGCGCATCGTCCTTGTCGTCGTCGCTAAACATCGGGGGAGCCGTCGGCGGATCGATCGGCCCGGATTCGTCGAAGCCGTAATCCATGGAGCGCGGCGTGGTGTCGACTGCGGCAAGCGCTGCAAGCGCGCTGTTCTGCGGCGTGGCGGCAAAGGCAAGTTGCGTTGCCGGCTGCGCCGGCGCACCCGGGCGCGGCGTCGGCACGACGGACTGGATCGCCGTCATCTCCGGCGTCAGCGGGATCTGCGCATAGGCTGCCGGCTGTATGCCGGCCTGCATGGTGAGATCGGCTGGCTGGGATGCGGTCACCGCCGGCATCGCCGTTGCGGTGAGCGACGGGCCTGCCTGGGGAAGCATGGCGCCTGCGATTGCCTGGCCGGCCGCGCCTTCGGCGGTCGGGACCGCGGCAAGCATCGCGTCTTCGCCCGGCTTCGGTGTCGGCACCACGGTCTGGGCAGCTGTCAGTTCGGCCTGAGAGGTGTATTCGACGCTCGTGCAGCCGGTGATCACGCCGCAGCAGAGCACCGTGGAAACGACAAGACCGCGTTTCAGGCCGGACAATCCGATCGCTACCATTCCGTCACTTTCGTGAAATCGCGCCGCCCCGGCAGCGTTATAAAAGTTACTAAAAAGCTTAAACCCGACGACCCCATTAACCTATTCGTTGCATTCCGGCAACCACGGATTATTTCCACGCTGCAACAGCGCGATACCCGGTTTTTTAAGCCGCAATACGGCGATACCCGGCCGTTACGGCGCCTGCAGCGATCAGCAGGGTGCCGCCGGTGCGGTTTACCGCGCGCTGGACGCTCGCCTTGCGAATCAGTCCGCGAGCGGAATGGGCGAGAAATGCGTAGGTGGCGGCGTTGAGGATCGCCAGCACGAGGAAGGTCGCTTCCATGATCGCCATCTGCCCGAAGAAGGGCAGGGCGGGATTGAGGAACTGCGGCACGAAGGCGACGAAGAAGACGATGCTCTTCGGATTGAGGGCGGTGACGACATAGGCGTGGAGGAAGATCTTGAGCGATTTTTCCTCCGGCAGATTGTCGTTGTCGGCGACGGGCTCGCCGATCACGGGAGCCCGCCAGAGCTTGATTCCCAGCCAGATCAGGTAGGCGCCGCCGATCCACTTCAAGACGGTGAAGAGGGTGGCGGAGGCGGCCAGCACCGCACCGAGACCGAAGAGGGACGCGGTCATCGCAGTGAAGTCGCCGAGCGCCACGCCGCTGACCGTCGCAAGCGCCGTCCGGCGGCCATGGCCGAGCGCATAGGAGACGACGAGCAGTATCGTCGGCCCCGGTATGGCCAGCATGATGGCGGATGCGGCCGCAAAAGCGATCCAGGCTTCAAGCGACATGGTGTCTCCTCCTATTCCTCAGGAAGAAGCAAAGACATCATATTAACGATCCGTCAATCACGCTTCTTTGTATTTCTGGCCTATATTGTCCATGACTTCGGCAAACCATGCCGTAGACAGGTCAAAAGCCTTGCCGCCCTTGATGCGCGGGAATTCTATAGTGCGCAATTTACCATTCTGCGCTTCATCGTGGCCGGTGACGCCGGAGACTTTATTGAGCGCGCTTTCGACGGCGAGATCGACCATGCTCTGGATCAGCCTGAGGTCGTCGGCGTTGGCAGGCGCGGAGCGGGCGAAATAGCCCGACTTCTGCACGAGGGAGCGCTCGGCGTTCAGGAGGCTGGCGAACTGCTTCTGGAACCAGGCGCCGACATTGATCGTGTCGATCTTCACATGGCCGAAGGCGTCGCGCTTGACGGTTTCGCCGGCGGCTTCCCGCTCGGCGACGATGGCGTCGAGGCAGGCGCCTTCCGAGACGAAGACGGTGGCGTGGCCGGTGCGGTCCATGATGTCCTTCAGGCGGGCGGCCTCGGCGTCGAGGTCGAAGGCCATTTCAGGCAGATAGACGGCGTCGATGCTCTTCAGATGCGCGTCCATCATCAGGCCGTCGACATACTGATTGCGGCTGGTGCGCTGGAGATAGGCGCGGGCGGTGGCCGCCGTCAGCCAGCCGCAATGGCGGCCCATGACCTCGTGGATGACGAGGGTGCGCGGTGCGGCCGTCTGCTCGTTGCTGACATTGTCGAAGAAATGCGCGCCGACTTCGGCGGCCGTCCAGGCGCCGAGCGACTGGCGGATCGGCACGACGTCGTTGTCGACGGTCTTCGGCAGGCCGACGACAGTGAGATTGTAGCCGTTGGCGGCGAGATAGGCGGCAAGGTCGGCGGCGGTGGTGTTGGTGTCGTCGCCGCCGATCGTGTGGAGAATGGTGATGCCGTCATCGGCAAGGCGCTCGGCGGCGACCCTCAGCGGGTTGTCGCCTTCCTTGACCAGGCCGCGCTTGACGCAGTCGGCGGCGTTGGTGAGCTTGACGCGGCTGTTGCCGATCGGCGAGCCGCCGTAGCGGTGCAGGAGCGGCGCCTTTTCGCGCATGTCGCGGGTGATCTCGATACGGTCGCCGAGCAGCACGCCCTGGTAGCCGGACTTGTAGGCGACGATATCGATCTCGGGCGCGATGTCGCTGTAACGTTCGATGAGGCCGCCGACGGCGGAGGAAAGACAGGGCGCCAGGCCTCCGGCGGTCAGCATTGCGACTTTCTGTTTGGCCATGATCCCTCCTATGGTGTTCAGTGCGGCAGCGTTAGCTAACGCATGGATGCGGCAGGGAAAGGGCCCTGTAAAGTAAAGAATTTACGAAAAATGCGCCTTTCTGCCGGGTTGAACGGCAAAGGTGGCGCGAAGCGTCGATATAATCGTTTCAAGCGCGATCTGCTCATCGGGAACAGTTTGTGGAAATCGGCGGTTAGGCGTTGAGGGAGGATTGGTGCGGGCAATCCTCTCCCGGACGATCGGGCGAAACGGATCGAGCGCCTGCTGCGCTGCAATAATTACCGAATCGTGAAAACTGTTTTCGATCCTACGACCAATAGCCGCCTTGCAAAGGCTACGATTCTTTGGTCAAGCTGATTGCTCATACTTGACAAGCGTGCGAGAGATTTTCGATGTCCTTCTGGGAAAAACTGTTGAATGCCATTGGCAATACCGCGGGCAATGCGCTCTCCGCGGTGGTCGAGGCTATCCGGACGGTTTTCGAAGGCGATCCCGAGACCCGGCGCAAGGTGGCTTTCTCCGTGGCGATCATCGCGCTTTCGGCCAAGATGGCCAAAGCCGACGGCATCGTCAGCGAGAAAGAGGTCGAAGCCTTCCGCGAAATCTTCGAATTTCCCGAGGATCAGGCGAAGAACGTCGCCCGGCTCTATAATCTCGCCCGCCAGGACGTCGCCGGCTATGAAGCCTATGCCGAGCGGCTCTCGACGCTCTGCGTCACTTGCGCGGCCAATTGCCCGGTGCTGGAAGACGTACTCGACGGTCTCTTCCACATCGCCAAGGCCGATGGGCTGATCCACGAGAAGGAACTGAACTTCCTCAGCCATATCGCCGAGATCTTCCAGATGAGCGAGACCCGCTTCGAGCAGATCGCCGCCCGCCACGTCTCGTCCGGCGGCGACCCTTATAAGGTGCTCGGCGTTTCGCCCTCCGACGATTTCCCGACGATCCGCCGCCGTTACCGCGGCCTCGTCAGCGAACATCACCCCGACCGGCTGGTCTCGCGCGGGGTGCCGAAGGAGTTCCATGTGATCGCCAACGAACGCATGGCGGCGCTGAACGCGGCCTATGCGGCGATCGAGAAGGAACGCCGCGCCGCATGACCTCTTTCGAGGCCGATTACCGAGGTGCTTGCGTGCGGCCCTCGCCCAATCACGGCGAGCGGGCGGACGGGCGCCGTCCCGACATGATCCTGCTGCACTATACCGGCATGCCGACGGCGGACGGCGCGCTCGATTGGCTCTGTCGGGACGAGAGCCAGGTTTCCAGCCATTATTTCGTGCATGAGAATGGCGAGGTGGTCCAGCTCGTACCGGAGGCGCGCCGCGCCTGGCATGCGGGCAAAAGCAGCTGGCAGGGCGAGAGCGATATCAATTCGCTGTCGATCGGCATCGAAATCGCCAATGCCGGCCATCCCGGCGGCCTTCCCGACTATCCGAAAGAGCAGATCGCAGCGGTGATCGAATTGTGTCGCGACTGTGTCAAACGTTGGTCGATCGCGCCGGAACGAGTGCTCGGGCATTCCGATGTCGCGCCGATTCGCAAGGTCGATCCGGGCGAAAAATTCCCCTGGGCCGAGCTTCACCGGGCGGGTGTGGGCCATTGGGTCGAGCCGGCAACGATCACTGGCGGGCGCTTCTTTCAGCGCGGCGACGCCGGCCAGCCGGTGGAGGCGCTGCAGTCGATGCTGTCGCTTTATGGTTACGGCACTGAAATTACGGGGGAATTCTCCGAAAAGACGGCCGGGGACGTGGAAGCTTTCCAGCGCCATTTCCGCCCCGAGCGGGTGGACGGGATCGCCGATTTTTCGACGATCGACACGCTGCACCGGCTGCTGTCGACGCTGCCGCGTTATTCCTGATTCTCGGCAATTGCTGATACGCCGAATTTCGCATTGCAGCGCGAAATTCGGCCTGCCACATCATTTCCCTATTATCTCCTCATTGCGATGATCTAAGAACGTCCGCCAAGCGGTGCTCGGGTTGTTTTCGAGTTAAACCACGGGCGATATGTGAAACGATAAGAATTACCGTGAATCCAAATCGTTCCCTGGTCTGGTATTCATTATGACAGCGAGGCGCGCCGTCCGGAAATTCTTTGGGTCGGAGTGTTCAAGACTACATGAGAAAACTGATTGTTGTTGCTGCAACATGCGTTGGTATGGTGCTGGCGGGGAATAGCTTTGCGTTTGCGAATGATTGGGGTGTGCGGGCCGATGCGCCGGTGAAGAAAGTCGAGCGTCCTTCGAAGAAGGCAGAGCGTCCTTTGAAGAAAGCGGAACGTTCGGTCAAGCCGGCGAAGCGTCCGCTCAAGACGGCGGAACGCCCGCTGAAGACGGTCGAGCGCCAGAGCGGTTATCCCGTCGCCAATGTCTCCGGCAATTCCTATTCCGCGCTGATCAGCAAATATGCGAACCAATATGCTGTACCGGTTGCGCTTGCGACCGCGGTCATCCGCGTCGAAAGCAATTTCAATCCGAATGCACGCGGCAGCCACGGTGAAATCGGCCTGATGCAGATAAAGCCTGCAACGGCCCGCATGATGGGTTATTCCGGCAGCGCCAAGGGCCTGTTCGATCCGGAAACCAACATCAAGTACGGCATGAAATATCTGGCTGCTGCCCATGATCTCGGTGGTGGAGAGACCTGCAATACCATCCTCAAGTATAACGCCGGCCATGGCGCAACGCGCATGAACCCGGTGTCGAAGACCTATTGCGGCAAGGTCCTGGCGATGCTCGACTGAGCCGCCGAGCGGACGGGAGGAAAATCCTCCACCGCTGTTTTTGCGATATGAATCGGGACGCGCGCCGTGATATCCCACCTCGAGATGAGGTGAGATATGGCAGTCGATTTCAGGTTCATCGTCATCGGGCGCGGCATGATGGGGGCGGCGGCCGCGCGGCATCTCTCCTCCATGGCCGACGATATCGCGCTGATCGGCCCGCGGGAGCCCGAGGAGCGCAAGGCCCATCACGGCGTCTTTGCCAGCCACTACGACGAAGCACGTATTACACGCACCTTCGACGGCAACCTCGCCTGGGGAACCTTCGCCGCGCGGGCGCTCTCGCGCTACCGCGAGATCGAGGCGAAGAGCGGCATTTCCTTCTTTTCGGAAGTCGGCTGCCTCTTCGCCGGCCCACCGCCTAGGGATGAGCAGGACTTTCTTATAAAGGCGCTGACCGTCAGCGCGACGCTCGACAGCGATATCGAGATCGTCGCGCCTGCGGACCTCGGCCGGCGTTTTCCTTATCTGAGTGTCGGCCCTGATTTCAGCGGGTATTTCGAGCGCAAGCGCGCCGGGCACATCAATCCGCGGGCTCTGGTGCGCGCGCAAGCCAAGCTCGCCGAACAGGCTGGCGTCTCGCTGATCGAAGCGACTGCGACATCGGTGCACGACGCGGGCTCCCATGTCGAGGTGACGGCCGGCGACAGAAGCTACAGCGCCGAGCGCGTGCTGGTTGCGGCCGGCGCTTTCAGCAATTTCCATGCCCTGCTGCCGCGTCCCGTCGATTTGAGAGTCATGGCGCGGACCGTTGTCTTCTACGAAATCGGCGAGCGAGAGATGACTGTTTTCGGCGACATGCCGTCGACCATCGTGCTCGGCGACCGGGAGGAAGATCACATCTATATCCTGCCGCCGGTGCGTTATCCCGATGGCAAGACCTATCTGAAGCTCGGCGGCGATACCGAAGCGCTTTCCTTCAGCCGGCTGGAGGATGCCGGCGCGTGGTTCCGTTCCGACGGCAGCGCGGCCGAGCGCGATCATCTCTCACGCATTGCCCTGCAACTGATGCCGGAGCTTGCCGGCTGCCCGGTCACGTCGGCTCCGTGCGCGGCGAATTTCACCCCGACCGGCTATCCCTATGTGGGATTCACCCAGTCGCCGCGCATCGCCGTGCTGACCGGCGGCAATTTCGTCGCGGCCAAATCCTCCGACGAACTCGGGCGTCTCGGCGCCGTGCTTCTTAAGGAGGGGCGGCTCGGGGACGAGGATTTCGGGCATGAGCTAATGCCGATCTTCGCTTGAGAGGGATATCATGGCAGTCGATTTCAAATATATCGTCGTCGGCCGCGGGCTGATGGGAGCCGCCGCCGCGCGGCATCTGGCGCGGCAGGCGGATGGCGTCGCGGTGATCGGCCCGGACGAACCCGATGACCGCAAGGCGCATGAGGGCGTCTTCGCCAGCCATTACGACGAGGGGCGCATTACCCGTACCATCGATCCCGACCGCAACTGGGCGCTGCTCGCCAATCGCTCGATCGGCCGCTACGGCGAGATCGCGAGCGAGAGCGGCATCGATTTCTATCGCGAGGCCGGCTGCGTCGTCGTTGCGCCTGATGGAAGCGATTATCTCGAAAGGACGGGGCGGGCCGCCGTTTCGCTCGGCGTCGAGACCAGCCTTCTCGACGAGGCCGGATTGAAGGCCGCCTTTCCTTTCTTTGCCTTTCCCGACGCAAGTGCCGGTGTGTTCGAGGCGAGGGGCGCCGGGCATATCAGTCCGCGCAAGCTGGTCAAGGCGCAATCTGTGCTTGCGGAAAGGGCAGGCGCCGCGGTCATCCGGGATCATGTGGTCTCGATCCGCGAGGAGGGCGGGCTGGCGACCGTCAGGACTGCCGGGGGTCTCACCTATCGCGGTGAAAAGGTGCTGCTGGCGGCGGGCGGATTTTCTATTTCCGAGAATCTGTTGCCGCAGCCGGTTGCCATGACGGTTTATGGCCGGACCGTCACGCTGTTTGAAGTGAGCGAGGCAGATGCCGCCCGCCTTGCGGCGATGCCGTCGCTCATTCTCGACGTGCCCGGCATCCATATCTATCTGCTGCCGCCGATCCGTTATCCCGATGGCAAATTCTACCTGAAGATCGGCGGCGATCCCGATGATCTGGTTCTGCGCAGCGACGCGGAGATGCGGGGCTGGTTCAGGACCGAGGGGCGCGAGAGCGTGCGCTCGCATCTGCAGCGCATCGTCGCCGAGCTCGTGCCCGATATGACGCCGCTTTCGATTTCGACGGCCGCCTGCGTCGTCTCGTTCACGGAAAGCAGCTATCCGATGATCGGCTATACCTCTTCGCCCGCGATCGCGGTGCTGACTGGCTGCGCCGGCACCTCGGCCAAGAGTTCGGACGAAATCGGCAGGCTGGGCGCGGAGCTGCTTTTGTCAGGCAGAATCAGCGAACAAGGCTACTCCACGGATTTCACACCGCAATTTCGTTAAGCGATATCGCTTATTTCGATGGCAATTGCGATCTCCGTCAGTTATGGGAGCCCTGCCAGTTGGCCGGGCAGCCGCGCTTTACCAATGCCGAAAGGCGGTAAGGTGAGGAAAGTCCGGGCTCCACGGAAACACGGTGCCGGATAACGTCCGGCGAGGGCGACCTCAGGGAAAGTGCCACAGAAAGCAAACCGCCTGTCATGACAGGTAAGGGTGAAAGGGTGGGGTAAGAGCCCACCGCATTTCCGGCAACGGATATGGCACGGTAAACCCCACCGGGAGCAAGACCGAATAGGGATGACGTGGCGGGCCGAAAGGCCCTCCGGCCGGTTTCCAGGCCAGTCATCCGGGTGGGTTGCGTGAGGCAGCGTGCGAGCGCTGTCCCAGAGGAATGGCTGCCACGTTCCGGTTCACGCCGGAGCCATACAGAACCCGGCTTACAGGCCAACTGGCGATTAACTTCCGTGCCGCGGCAGGGCCTGGATTTTCAGTCTAAGTCGCTGAAACCGGCTGTTTTCAAGCGTATATTCATGCATCTCCAGGGTGGATTTTTGTGCGACGCCACCAGTGCGTGCTTCCTCTAAAATGGCGCCGCTAACCCTTTGTTAAACTTAACAGCTTATAAATGTTTGATCATGCGTCCGTTGCAAAGTGGGCGTATCCCATTGACGCCCATATGGTCCCATGCTATCCCAAATGCGCACTGCACAAGGGCAATCATTTGCCCATTCATCGCAAAGCAAAGGCGTCTTCCTCTCCGGAAGCGTCGGGTGGGGTTTAGCTCATCCGGCTTGCGAAGCTGTGCCTGATATTGGGACTTTCGGGCGTCTTTTTGTCCGGCTCCCTGCGGGAACGGATGTTTCGAGTCATGAGCCGCTTCCTTTCGAACGCGACCAACAGGATCGATGCCAAGGGCAGGGTTTCCGTGCCTTCGGCATTTCGTTCCGTGCTGGCGCAGCGCAACGTTCAGGAGCTCTACTGTTTCCAGGACTTTGTGTTTCCGGCGATCAGCGTCGGCGGCCCGGATCTTCTCGAAAGATTCGAGCGGCAGATTGCTGCGGAAGATCCGTTTTCGCCGGATGCGAACGCGATGTCGCTTCTGATTCACGGAGGCGGGGTCTTCATGAAGCTCGATGCCGAGGGGCGGCTGATGGTCACGGATTTCATCCGCGACTTCACCGGCATCTCGGACGAAGTGACCTTCGTCGGTCGGGCGGATCATTTTCAGCTGTGGCAGCCGCAGGCATTTCTGGCGGCGCAGACGCAGGCACGAGGGGAGCGCAAGCTGGCGGGCAAGCGTTCCTGAAAGGACGAGGGAACGGAATGGTGGCGAATCCTGGCGGAGGTTCAACTGATGCCGGTGGCGGACCGGTTCGTCACATTCCCGTTCTTCTCGATGAGGTCCTCGCAGCGCTCTCGCCTGCGCCCGGCAAGCTCATTCTCGACGGTACGTTCGGCGCGGGCGGCTACAGCTCGGCCATCCTTGCGGCCGGCGCCGACGTGATCGCGCTCGATCGTGATCCGACAGCGATCGCGGCGGGCCAGGCGATGGTCGCCGCCCATGGCGGCCGCCTCAAGCTCGTTCATTCGCAATTCTCGAATCTTGCCGATCATGCGCCGCAAGGCGGGCTCGATGGTGTCGTGCTCGATATCGGCGTTTCCTCCATGCAGATCGACGAGGCCGAGCGCGGCTTCTCCTTCCAGAAGAACGGACCGCTCGACATGCGCATGTCGGGGACAGGTGTTTCGGCCGCCGATGTCGTCAACCGCGCCAAGGTCGCCGATCTCATCCGCATCTTTCATTTCCTCGGCGAGGAGAGCCAGTCGCCGCGCATCGCGCATGCGATTGAGAAGCGCCGCGAGGAAAAGCCGTTCGAAACGACACGCGATCTCGCCGGCCTCATCGAGCTCGTCACCCCGCGCAAGATGAAGGACAAGATCCATCCGGCGACACGCGTCTTCCAGGCGCTCCGCATCTTCGTCAATGACGAGCTCGGGGAGCTGGCGCAGGCGCTGTTTGCGTCGGAGCGAGCGCTGAAGCCCGGCGGGCGGCTCGTCGTCGTCACCTTTCATTCGCTCGAAGACCGCATCGTCAAGAAATTCTTCTCCGATCGCGCCGGCAAGGCGTCGGGTTCGCGTCACCTGCCGGTTGCGCATGAGCGGGCAGCGACGTTCACGGCCATCGGCAAGCCGATGGTTTCGGCAAGCGAAGCGGAGGCCGAGGCCAATCCGCGCGCCCGCTCCGCCAAGCTGCGCGCCGGTCTGCGCACGGATGCCGCCGCCGAGGCGGCGGATATGTCGCTCTTCGGGTTTCCCAATCTTGCCACTCTCGGAAAGCTTGGAGGTTGATATGCTGAAAACGTTCGATCTCGTGCTCATCGGCGTCATGACGGCAACGGCCGCCGTCACCTACACGATCAAGCATCGCGCCGAATTGAAGCTCGAGGAAGTTCATCGCCTCGAAGCCGAGATCAAGCTCGAGAAGGATACGATCGACCTTCTCAAGGCCGATTGGGCGCTGCAATCGCAGCCGAACCGGCTGGAGCGGCTGGTCAACGCCTATAATGAGGAATTGCAGTTGCAGCCGACGGAATCGACGGCGCTCGTGCATGCCAAGGAGTTGCCGATGTTGAAGTCGGAGGTTCCCGTGCCGGATACGACGGAGGCCAAGGCCGGCGCCAAGGGCGCGACCGTGGCCAGCGCCAAGGCGCAGCCGGTTCCGACGCCCGCTCCCCGCGGCGCAGCGAAGCCGGGCGGCGCGACGGCGCAGCACGGCCTCGTGGAGGATAGTGAAGCGGACGAGATCGAAACGGGGTCGGTGGAATAATGTCGTTTCTTTCCCGCATCATGGTTCTGAAGAGCCAGGCGCATTTTTCCGCCGGCGTTTATAACCGTTTCGGCGGCCCTTCCGCCGGCCTGGCGATCGAAGGGTCGCGCAAGAAGAAATCCGGACAGGCGAAAAGCCGTGTCGGTCTGCTGATCATGGGTTTCATGGGCGTCTACGCCGTTATCGGCGGCCGCCTCGTCGAATATGCGATGAAGGATCAGGAGGTCGTCTCCAGCATCCTGCCGCCCGACCGGCTGATGGCTTCACGCCCCGATATCCTCGACCGCAACGGCGAGGTGCTGGCGACCGACATCCGCACCGTCTCGCTGTTTGCCGAGCCGAACAAGATCGTCGACGTCGACGAGGCCGTCGAGAAGCTTTCGACCGTCCTGCCTGAGCTCGACGTCAGGGACACCTATAAGAAGCTCTCGGTCAAGACCTCGCATTTCGCCTGGCTGCGCCGGCAGCTGACGCCGAAGCAGCAGAGCCAGATCCTGGCGCTCGGCATTCCCGGCATCGGCTTCCGGCCGGAGAAGCGCCGCTTCTATCCTGGCGGGGCGACCGCCGCGCATATTCTCGGCTACGTCAACATCGACAACCGCGGTGTCGCCGGCATGGAGAAATATATCGACGACCAGGGGCTCGCCGATCTCGCCTCGGTCGGCATGACCAGCGATCAGCCGCTGGAGCCGGTGCGGCTGTCGATCGACCTGCGTGTGCAGAACATCGTCCGCGATGCGGTCATCAACGCCGTCAACAACTTCCAGTCCAAGGGCGCGGGTGCGGCCGTTATCGACGTGCATACGGGGGAGGTGCTGGGCATGGCGTCGGCGCCCGACTTCGATCCGAACGATCCGCAGGAGGGCGCCAAGGAAGGCTGGCTCAACCGGATGACCAACGGCACCTTCGAAATGGGGTCGACGTTCAAAACCTTTTCGCTGGCGATGGCGCTCGACAGCGGCAAGGTGAAGATGTCCGATACGTTCGACGCCAGCAAGCCGATCTATATCGGCGGCTTCACCATCCATGACTTTCACGGGCAGCGCCGCTGGCTGACCGTTCCGGAAATCTTCCAGTATTCCTCGAACATCGGCACGGCGCGCGTCATCGATCTCGTCGGCATCGACGCGCAGAAGGATTACCTGACCAAGCTCGGCCTGTTGACGAAAATGCAGACCGAGCTGCCCGAAGTGAAGATGCCGAGCCAGCCGCGCGTCTGGAAGAAGATCAATTCGATCACGATTTCCTTCGGCCATGGTGTTTCGACGACCGCGCTGCAGACCGGCGTGGCGGCTGCGGCCCTCGTCAACGGCGGCAAGCTGATCGAGCCGACATTCCTGCCGCGCACCCGCGAACAGGCCGATCAGATCGCCGTACAGGTCCTCAAGAAGTCGACCAGCGACGAGGTCCGCTACCTCCTCGATTTCAACGGTTACAAGGGGTCGGGCCGCGTCGCCCGCGTGCCGGGCTTCGGCGTCGGCAGCAAGACGGGTACGGCCGACAAGGTGGTGAACGGGCGTTATTCCTCGACGCTGAACTTCAATTCCTTCATCGCAGCCTTCCCGATCGACAATCCCAGATATGCCGTCATCACCTTCTGCGACGAGCCGAAAACCGGTGAAAAGCAGTATGGCGGAACGATCTCCGCCGGCACCGCCGGCCCGATCGCCCGCGAGATCATTCGCCGCGCGGCGCCCATTCTCGGCATCGAGCCGAAATTTGGGGAGGGCGGATCGGCCTTGCTGGTGTCTTATTGAGCGTGAATGAATATCGGCGCCGATTCGCGAGGGGTGAACCGGCTTCAAGAGAGAAAAGTGCATTCGATGAAATTGCGAGACCTGGCCGGAGATCAGTTTCCGGAACTTGAAGCACAGCTCGAAGGCCCGGCAGGCTTGCTTGATATTTCAGGCCTGTCTTCGGACAGCCGCAAGGTGGAGCCGGGCAATGCCTTCGTCGCGGTCGCCGGCACCAAGGCTGATGGCGCGGGCTTCATCGCCGATGCCGCCGCCCGGGGGGCGGCCGTCGCCATCGCTTCCCAAGCCGTCGAGGCCTCCATTCCCGTGCTTGCGGTCAAGGAGCCGCGCCGCTTCCTTTCCATCGCCGCCTCGCGCCTTTACGGCAGGCAGCCCGAAACCATGGTCGCGGTCACAGGTACGGCGGGCAAAACTTCGGTTGCCTCCTTCGTCAGGCAGATCTGGGCGCATGCGGGCCATGCGGCCGCGATGATCGGCACGACGGGCGTGGTTTCGCCGACACGCAACGAATATGGCTCGCTGACGACGCCCGATCCGGTGTCGTTGCACAAGCTGCTGGCCGAGCTTGCCGATGAAGGCGTTACCCATGCCTCGATGGAGGCTTCCAGCCACGGTCTCGACCAATGCCGGCTCGACGGCGTGAAGCTTGCGGCGGCCGCCTTCACCAATCTCGGCCGCGACCACATGGATTATCATCCCACGGTCGAGGACTATATGGCCGCGAAGATGCGGCTCTTCGATACGCTGCTGCCGAAGGGCTCGCCGGCCATCATTTTTGCCGACGATCCCTGGTCGGCGCAGGCGATCAAGGCTGCGGCCGATGCCGGTCACGACGTCCGCACCGTCGGGCGCAAGGGCGACTATCTCACGCTGAAGCGCGTCGAGCATTTTCGCCACAAGCAGACGGCCGAGATCCATATCGGTGACGAGATCTTCGAGGTGGATATTCCGCTGGCCGGCGATTTCCAGGTCGCCAACGCGCTTGTCGCGGCAGGACTTGCCATGTCGACCGGCATCGAGCCGAAGGCCGCGATGGCCGCGCTCGAGAAGCTCGTCGGCGCCTCCGGCCGTCTCGAACTGGTCGGCCACACCAAGGACGGCGCGCTTGCCTATGTCGACTACGCTCATAAGCCGGATGCGCTGGAAAACGTGCTGAGTTCGGTCCGACCGTTCACGACGGGCCGCGTCGTCGTCGTCTTCGGCTGCGGCGGCGACCGCGACCGCGGCAAGCGGCCGATCATGGGCGAAATTGCCTGCCGCCTTGCCGATGTCGTCATCGTCACCGACGACAATCCGCGCTCGGAGGAGCCGGCTTCGATCCGGGCCGAGATCATGGCGGCGGCAAGCTGCGCCTCCGAGATCGGCGACCGCGCCGCGGCGATCCGCGAGGCTGTGGGCATGCTGAAATCGGGCGATACGCTGATCGTCGCCGGCAAGGGGCATGAGGAAGGGCAGACGATCGGGAGCGTCACGCTGCCGTTCTCCGATCATGCGGAGGTGCGCAAGGCCTTGGAGGAACTGAAATCTTGAGCTGGCTCTGGACGACCGAAGACATGATCGCAGCGATGGCGGGGCGCCCCTTCGGCGCGCTGCCCGAAGGCATCACCGGCATTTCCATCGACAGCCGCTCGATTACGTCAGGCGAAGCCTTCTTCGCGATCAAGGGCGACCGCGTCGACGGTCATGATTATGCTTCGATGGCGATGGCGAACGGGGCTTCGCTGCTCGTCGTCAGCGAGGCGAGGCTTCCGGCCATGGGCCGCCTGACGGTGCCGATGATCGTCGTGGAAGACGTGCTCGCCGCCCTCGGCCGCCTGGGACAGGCGTCGCGCGAGCGCTCGCGGGCAAAGATCGTCGCCGTCACCGGTTCGGTCGGCAAGACCACCACCAAGGAAATGCTGCGGCACGTGCTGTCGCCCTCGGGCAAGGTGCACGCCTCCGTCGCCTCCTTCAACAATCATTGGGGCGTGCCGCTGACGCTGGCACGCATGCCGGATGATACCGATTACGGCGTCTTCGAAGTCGGCATGAACCATCCGGGCGAGATCCGGCCGCTGGTGGCGATGATCCGCCCCGATGTCGCCGTCATCACGACGATCGCGCCGGCTCATCTCGGCAATTTCAAGAGCATCAAGGAGATCGCCGCCGCCAAGGCCGAGATCTTCGAGGGGCTTGAGCCCGGCGGCCATGTCGTGCTCAACCGCGACAACGACCAGTTCAATTTCCTCGAACGGACGGCGCAATCGCTCGGCATCGAGCATATCCATTCCTTCGGCCAGCATGCGAAAGCCGAATACCGGCTCGCGGAATTCAACGGATCGGACGAGAATTCGACGTTGTGGCTGACGATCGGCGGCGAGACGCTGGAGGTGGCGCTCGGCGCGCCCGGCCGCCACATCGCCGAGAATGCGCTGGCGGCGCTCGGCGTCGTCAGGATCGTCGGCGCCGACATGGAGAAGGCGATCGAGGCGCTTGCGACGCTGAAGCCGGAAAAGGGCAGGGGCAAGCGCCACCGGCTTTCTATCGGCAGCGGCAGCTTCACGCTGATCGACGAGAGCTACAATGCCAATCCGGCCTCGATGCGCGCGGCGATCGCGCTGCTGGCGGCCGCCGAGCCGACCGGCCGCGGACGCCGTATCGCCGTGCTCGGCGACATGCTCGAGATGGGCGAATATGCCGAGAAGGTCCATTCCGATCTTGCCGGCCCGCTTCTTGCCGCCGGCATCGAACATGTCTGGCTTGCGGGCCCGGATATGGCCGCGCTCAGGGAATCACTGCCGGAAAGCGTCCATGTCGAATACTGCGAGAAGACCGGCGAATTGACGGACTATGTGTTGAACTCGGTCGTCCCGGGCGACGTGTTGATGGTGAAATCGTCTCTGGGCATCGGTTTCGGCAAGATCGTCGCCGCGCTTCTTGACAAGTTCCCGGCATTTGCCGACACGCAACGCGAACTTTGACCGGGTAACAAGGGGCCCTGAATGCTGATCTGGCTTGTCGAACTGTCGGAATATTTCAAATTTCTGAACCTGTTCAGATATATTACCTTCCGCACGGGCGCCGCTCTCTTTACCTCCGCATTGATCGTGTTCCTGTTCGGGCCGACGATCATCAATTCGCTGCGCATCCGCCAGGGCAAGGGCCAGCCGATCCGCGCCGACGGGCCGCAGACGCATTTCAAGAAGGCCGGCACGCCGACCATGGGCGGGCTGATGATCCTTGCCGGCATCGTCGGGGCGTCGCTGCTCTGGGCCGATCTTTCCAACGTCTATGTCGTCGCCACGCTGCTAGTGACGCTGGGCTTCGGCGCGATCGGCTTCTATGATGACTATCTCAAAGTGACCAAGCAGAGCCACAAGGGCTTCTCCGGCAAGGCGCGCCTCGGCATCGAGTTCATCATAGCCGGCATCGCCGTCTACTTCATGATGCGCACCGCCCTTGCTTCAGGGACGGCCGGCTCGACCTTCGGTTCCTCGATCGCCTTTCCCTTCTTCAAGGACTTCCTGATCAATCTCGGCATCATGTTCGTCGTCTTCGGCGGCTTCGTCATCGTCGGCGCCGGCAATGCCGTCAACCTGACGGACGGGCTCGACGGGCTTGCCATCGTGCCTGTCATGATCGCCGCAGCTTCCTTCGGCGTCATCGCCTATCTCGCCGGCAACGTGGTGTTTGCGAACTACCTGCAGATCAATTTCGTGCCCGGTACCGGCGAGCTTGCCGTCGTGCTCGGCGCCGTCATCGGAGCCGGCCTCGGCTTCCTCTGGTTCAATGCGCCGCCGGCCGCCATCTTCATGGGCGATACCGGGTCTCTGGCGCTCGGCGGCACGATCGGCACCGTCGCCGTCGCCACCAAGCACGAGATCGTCATGGCGATCATCGGCGGCCTGTTCGTCATGGAGACGCTCTCGGTCATCATCCAGGTCGGCTTCTTTAAAATGACCGGCCGGCGCGTCTTCCTGATGGCGCCGATCCATCATCACTTCGAAAAGAAGGGCTGGACCGAGAGCCAGGTGGTCATCCGTTTCTGGATCATTGCGGTCGGTCTTGCCATGCTCGGCCTCTCGACGCTGAAGCTGCGGTGAGGCGGCGATGATCCCGGTCACGACGCTCAAGGACAAGAAGGTCGCGCTCTTCGGGCTCGGCGGCTCCGGTTTTGCCACCGCCCGCGCGCTGATTGCGGGCGGCGCCGATGTGACCGCCTGGGACGACAATCCCGACAGCGTCGCCAAGGCTTCGGCTGATGGTATCCGGACGGAAGACCTGCACAGCATCGACTGGAGCCAGCAGGCGCTGTTCGTGTTGTCGCCCGGCGTGCCGCTCACCCATCCGAAACCGCACTGGACCGTCGATCTCGCGCGTGCGGCGGGCGTCGACATCGTCGGCGACGTCGAGCTCTTCGTGCGCGAGCGCCGCGCCCATGCGCCGGACTGCCCCTTCATCGCCATCACCGGCACCAACGGCAAGTCGACGACGACGGCGCTGATCGCCCATATCCTGAAATCGGCGGGCTACGACACGCAGCTCGGCGGCAATATCGGCACGGCCGTGCTGACGCTCGATCCGCCGAAAGCGGGGCGTTATTTCGTCGTCGAATGCTCGTCCTACCAGATCGATCTCGCGCCGACGCTGAACCCTTCGGCCGGCATCCTGCTCAACCTGACGCCCGATCATCTCGACCGTCACGGCACCATGCAGCATTATGCCGACGTCAAGGAGCGGCTGGTCGCCGGCAGCGATACCGCGATCGTCGGCATCGACGACAGCCATTCGGCGCTGATCGCCGACCGCGTCGAGCGGGCAGGCGTCAAGGTGGTGCGCATTTCGCGCCGCAACGTGGTGGCATCAGGCATTTATGCCGAGGGCACCAGGCTCGTTCAGGCCGCCGGTGGGGCCATGCTGCCCTTTGCCGATCTGGACGGCATTCAGACGCTGCGCGGCAGCCACAATGCGCAGAACGCGGCGGCAGCGGTCGCCGCCTGCCTTGCGGTCGGGGTTTCCGCCGACGACATCCGCGCGGGCCTTGCCTCTTTTCCCGGCCTCAAGCATCGCATGCAGCCTGTGGGCAGACGCGGCCGCGTCGTCTTCGTCAACGATTCCAAGGCGACGAACGCCGATGCGGCAGCGCCTGCGCTTTCGAGCTATGATCGCATCTACTGGATCGCCGGCGGCCTGCCGAAATCAGGCGGCATCACGACGCTCGCCCCCTATTTCCCGCGCATCGCCAAGGCCTATCTGATCGGCGAGGCGGCGGCGGAATTCGCAGCCACCCTCGGCGAGGCCGTGCCTTACGAGATCTCCGGCACGCTGGAGCGGGCGGTCGCGCATGCGGCGGCCGATGCGGAGCGTGACGAGAGCGGTTCTTCGGCGGTGATGTTATCCCCGGCTTGCGCAAGCTTCGACCAGTATAAGAACTTCGAAGTCAGGGGCGATGCCTTCGTCGGCCACGTGGCGGCGCTTGACGGAATGACGATGCTGATCGGTCCTGTAGCAGGAGAGAAATGACATGGTAAGCCGCGCGGAACGTGGGCCTCTGGCCGATTGGTTCTGGACCATCGACCGCTTCTTCCTGGCGATGTTCATCTTCCTGATGGGCATCGGCTTCATGCTGTCGTTTGCGGCATCTCCCGCAGTTGCCGAGCGCATCGGGCTCGAACCTTTCCACTTCGTCAAGCGCCATGCGGCCTTCATGATCCCCTCGATCGGCGTGATGCTCGGGCTGTCATTCCTGACGCCGCGCCAGGTGCGGCGCACCGCAATCCTGCTCCTCATCATCTCGCTGGCGATGATGGTGCTGGTTCTCTTCGTCGGGCAGGAGGTCAAGGGCGGCAGGCGCTGGATCTGGATCGCCGGCCTTTCCATTCAGCCGTCGGAATTCATGAAGCCCGCCTTCGTCGTCGTCTGCGCCTGGCTGTTTGCCGAGCATGCGCGCCAGCCCGAAATTCCCGGCAATCTGTTCGCCATCATCCTCTTCGGCATCGTTGCGGCCCTTCTCGTTGCGCAGCCCGATCTCGGCCAGACCATCCTGACGACGGCCGTCTGGGGCGGCATGTTCTTCATGGCCGGCATGCCGTGGATCTGGATCATGCTGCTCGGCATCGGCGGGGCCGGCGGCCTGCTCAGCGCTTATTACGTCTTCCCGCACGTTGCGCTCAGAATAGACAAGTTCATGACCGGCGAGGGCGACACGTTCCAGATCGACACGGCGCGCGAGGCGATCATCCGCGGCAGCTGGTTCGGCCAGGGACCTGGCGAAGGCATCGTCAAGCGCATCATTCCGGATGCTCATACCGACTTCATCTTCTCGGTCGCGGCCGAGGAGTTCGGCATCGTCTTCTGCATGGCGCTCGTCGCGCTGTTTACCGTGCTGGTGCTGCGCGGCCTGTCGCATGCCTATCGCGAGCGGAACGATTTCAACCGCTTCGCCGTCGCCGGCCTGGTGCTGCAGATGGGCATCCAGTCGATCATCAATATCGGCGTCAATCTGGAGCTGCTGCCGGCAAAGGGCATGACGCTGCCGCTGATTTCCTACGGCGGCTCGTCCATGGTGGCGATCTGCGTCACCGCCGGCTTCATCCTGGCGCTGACGCGCCATCGTCCGGAAAAACGTGCGCAGGACCGGAGCCTCTTCCGCGTTCCGCACGGCATGCCGGCGGAGTAAGAGACTATGAGCAAAGGCATCGTTCTGCTTGCCGCCGGGGGAACCGGCGGCCATGTGTTCCCGGCGGAGGCGCTGGCCTTCAAGCTGAAGGAGCGCGGCTATTCGGTGCATCTGGTGACCGACAGCCGGGCCGAGCGTTATGCCGGCAAGTTCCCGGCCGAGGAAATCCATGTCGTGCCGTCGGCGACGATCGGCTCGAAGAACCCGGTTGCCGTCGCCCGTTCGCTATGGACGCTCTGGAGCGGCATGCGGGCGGCAAAGAGGCTGATCCAGCGGCTGAAGCCCGTCGTCGTCGTCGGTTTCGGCGGTTATCCCACCGTGCCGCCGCTGCTGGCCGCCACCCGGCTCGGCGTGCCCGCCATGATCCATGAGCAGAATGCCGTGATGGGCCGCGCCAACAAGGCGCTCGCGACCCGCGTGCAGGGCATTGCCGGCGGCTTCCTGCCGGAGGGCGGCGCTGCCTTTCCCGACAAGACGGTGACGACGGGCAATCCCGTTCGCCCGGCGATCATTGCCGCGGCGGAGGTGCCCTATACGCCCTCGCAGCCCGGCGAGGCCTTCAATCTCGTCGTCTTCGGCGGCAGCCAGGGTGCGCAATATTTCTCCAAGGCGCTGCCGACAGCGATCAGCCTGCTCGACGACGCGCTTCGAGTGCGTCTGCGCATCACCCAGCAGGTGCGCCCGGAAGATATGGAGATGGTCAGCGGCTGCGTCGCCAGGCTGGAGATGGGAGCCGATATCGCGCCCTTCTTCACCGACATGGCGGAGCGGCTGGCGAAAGCGCATCTGGTGATCTGCCGCTCCGGCGCGTCCACGGTTTCGGAAATCTCCGTGATCGGGCGCCCGGCCGTGCTGGTGCCTTATCCGCATGCGCTCGACCACGATCAGGCGGCCAATGCCGCGGCGCTCGCCGCGACCGGCGGAGCGAAGGTGATCGCACAG
This sequence comes from Rhizobium sp. R635, assembly GCF_002211285.1. Lineage (GTDB taxonomy): Bacteria > Pseudomonadota > Alphaproteobacteria > Rhizobiales > Rhizobiaceae > Rhizobium. The sequence goes on from NZ_LOKX01000004.1 coordinate 128,608, forward strand.
TCGGAGCTTTCGCCCGAACGCATCGCCTCCATTCTGGGCCATGTGATGAACGACCCGGAAAAGCTTGCCGGCATGGCGGCTGCGGCGAAACTCGCCGGAAAACCTGATGCGGCGAACTTGCTTGCCGACATGGTTGAGGCTATTGCCGCCGGACGGACAATAGCGGAATTCAAGAGGACACGCGCATGAAACTGCCGAAGGCGATCGGTCTCGTCCATTTCATCGGCATCGGCGGTATCGGCATGAGCGGTATCGCCGAGGTGCTGCACAATCTCGGCCATAAGGTGCAGGGATCGGACCAGTCCGACAGCGCCAACGTCCAGCGCCTGCGCGACAAGGGCATCGAGGTCTCCGTCGGCCATCGGGCCGAGAACCTGGGTGACGCCGAAGTCGTCGTCGTTTCCACCGCGATCAAGAAGAGCAATCCGGAACTCATCGCCGCGCGCGAAAAGCTGCTGCCGGTGGTGCGCCGCGCCGAAATGCTCGCCGAGCTGATGCGTTTCCGCAATGCGATCGCCATCGGCGGCACGCATGGCAAGACGACGACGACCTCGCTGGTCGCGACCCTGCTCGAAGCCGGCGGCCTCGATCCGACCGTCATCAACGGCGGCATCATCAATGCCTACGGCACCAATGCCCGCATGGGCGAGGGCGAGTGGATGGTTGTCGAGGCCGACGAATCGGACGGCACCTTCCTGAAACTTCCGGCCGATGTCGCCGTCATCACCAATATCGACCCCGAGCATCTCGACCATTACGGCAATTTCGATGCCGTGCGCGCCGCCTTCCGGCAGTTCGTCGAGAATGTGCCGTTCTACGGCTTCGGCGTCATGTGCCTCGATCATCCCGAGGTGCAGGCGCTGGTGGGCCGCATCGAGGACCGCAAGATCATTACCTATGGCGAGAACCCGCAGGCCGACGTGCGCTTCAAGAATGTGCGCATCGACGGCACGCGCTCGATCTTCGACGTCGAAATCCGCCGCCGCCGCACCGGCCAGGTGATCGAGCTCAAGGGGCTGGTCATGCCGATGCCCGGGCGCCACAATATTTCGAATGCGACGGCTGCGATCGCGGTTGCCAACCGGCTCGGCATATCGAATGCCGATATCGCCAAGGGGCTTGCTTCCTTCGGCGGCGTCAAGCGCCGCTTCACGCTGACCGGCGAATGGAACGGCGTGCAGATCTTCGACGATTACGGCCACCACCCCGTCGAGATCAAGGCGGTGCTGAAGGCTGCGCGCGAAGCCTGCAAGGGGCGCATCATCGCGGTCCACCAGCCGCATCGCTACAGCCGCCTGGCGAGCCTGTTCGAGGAATTCGCCGCCTGCTTCAACGATGCCGACAGTATTTTCCTGGCGCCGGTCTATGCCGCGGGCGAAGATCCGATCGAAGGCATGGATTCCCAGTCGCTCGTCTCGCGCATCAAATCCGGCGGTCATCGCGACGCGCGCTTCCTCGCTTCGGCGGAACTTCTGCCGCAGATGGTTGCGGAGGTTGCAAAGCCTGGCGATTTCGTGGTTCTGTTGGGGGCTGGGAGCATCACATCCTGGGCAGCGGCGCTGCCCAAGCAACTGGAAGGCCTATCGGGAAAGTCCGCATGAAACAGGTGAATGGGGAAAAGCTTCTCGCGTCTTTGGGAGACGGTGTAAAGGATATCCGCGGCCGCATCACGCCGGATGCCCCCATGGACCGCGTCACCTGGTTCCGGGCCGGCGGTTTGGCCGAGCTGATGTTCCAGCCGCATGACGTCGACGATCTCATCGCCTTCCTGAAGATCCTGCCGGAAGAAGTGCCGCTGACGGTGGTCGGCGTCGGCTCGAACATCCTGGTGCGCGACGGCGGCATTCCGGGCGTCGTGCTGCGCCTCTCGGCCAAGGGCTTCGGCTTCGTCGAGCTTGCCGGCGAAAACCGCATTCTCGCCGGCGCCATCTGCCCGGACAAGCATGTGGCGGCGATGGCGATGGATAACGGCATCGGCGGCTTCCATTTCTATTACGGCATCCCCGGCGGTATCGGCGGCGCGGCGCGCATGAATGCCGGAGCCAACGGCGTGGAGACGCGCGAGCGGGTGATCGAGGTGAACGCTGTCGACCGCAAGGGCAACAAGCATGTGCTTTCCAATGCCGAGATGGGCTATTCCTACCGGCATTCCGCAGCACCCGCCGACCTGATCTTCACCTCCGTGCTGTTCGAGGGTTATCCCGAGGATCGCGCCCAGATCCGCGCCGAAATGGATGCGGTGCGCAATCATCGCGAGACGGTGCAGCCGATTCGCGAAAAGACCGGCGGCTCGACCTTCAAGAACCCGGAGGGTCATTCGGCCTGGAAGCTGATCGACGAGTCAGACTGCCGCGGCCTGGTGATCGGCGGCGCGCAAATGTCGTCGCTTCACTGCAACTTCATGATCAACATGGGGCAGGCGACCGGCTACGATCTCGAATATCTCGGCGAGCAGGTGCGCCGCGAGGTCTTCGAGAAACAGGGCATCAAGCTCGAATGGGAAATCAAGCGCCTCGGCGTCTTCATGCCCGGCCGCGAAGTGCGCCCATTCCAGGGCGTGACGAGCGAATAGTAGCTATTTCACCGCCAGTTTCAGGCCTTCGCGCGGGGTGACGACGGGCGACCAGCCGAGAAGCTCGCGCGCCCGGGATATGTCGACCTGCAGCGAGCCGCAAAGGCGCTGGTAGACGGCTTCCTTCCCAAATGCCTTCGCCGCCATGTGCAGCAGCGCAGGCGGAAAGGGGACCAGCATCGGCTTGACGCCGAGCCCTGCGGCAACTCCCCTGATGAGCTCCGGTGTCGAGAGATCCTCGCCGTCCCCGGCAAGGAAAGTCTCGCCCGCGGCGGCGGGATGGCGCATGCAGGTGATGATCAGATCGACGAGATTTTGCACCGCGACCAATGTGCGGCGGTTCGTCAGCGAAGCGAAGGGGAGCGGCAGTTTTCTGCGGACGAGACTGACGAGCAGGGCGAAGTTGCCGCGTGCGCCGGGGCCATAGACCAGCGGCGGGCGGATGACGACGACTTCCATGCCGGTGCGCGCCGCGATTTCGCGCAGGCCGATTTCGCATTCCAGCTTCGAAATGCCATAGGGATCGATCGGCTTCGGCGTGTCGTCATGGCGGAACGGCCGGTCGTTCTCTTCCCCGTTGACCTTGATGGTGCTGATGAAGACGAATCTCTTCACGCCTGATCGGGCGGCCTGTTCGGCGAGATTGAGTGTCGCGGCGGTGTTGGTCCGGCGGAATTCCGCTAGCGGATCGGCCGCGCGGTCGTTCATGATGTGAACGCGGGCGGCGAGGTGGACGATGACGTCGACGCCTTCAAGCGCCGTGGCCCAGTCGGTCCCCTCGGTTATATCAATCGGAAGATGCCCGACATCAGGCGGGAAGGCAGAGGTCCGCGATCTCGTAGTCACCACGAGGTCGCAAGTCTTCTCTGCCTGCAGCCGTTCGACAAGCGGGCTACCGACGAAGCCGGCGGCGCCGGTGACGAGGCAACGCATGATCTTCTCCTTGCTCACCCATGGGCCTTCGCTAACCGGAAGCGATATCGGCATCAACAGAAAAGCGGCGACGGCCGGGTGATGCGGCTCCCTCGCATTAATCAAATCGAGATGCCGGCTTCCGCCTCACTGTTGCCGGTATCCGGCGGAGAGATGGCATCCGATTCCCCTGGCTGATTCCATCGCGGGTGAGCGCGGTTGGATATGCCGTTGAATCCATGGTGTTTTTCGTTTCCGCTCGGGTTCGTTTTCGGATGGCGAGGGGATGGCCGCACGATGAGCAAAAGGTAAAGGGGCGCCAAGTTTCGGGGAAAGAGTTAACGAAAGTAAACACTTCATTAACCATAATGATGCTCTAATGCATGCAAGGCCGGACAAAGGCCTGAAACGGCGCAGACAGCTTCGCGCAAGCGTCGGTTTTAAAAGTGGAAGTTATTTTTGGGGGTGTTGATGAGTCGCAAGCATGTCGCTGTCCTGATGGGCGGATTTTCCTCGGAAAGGCCCGTCAGCCTTTCCTCGGGAAAGGCTTGCGCAGAAGCCCTCGAAGCCGAAGGCTTCAAGGTGACGGTGATTGACGTTGCCCGCGATGTTTCCGAGAAGCTTGCCGCGTTGAAGCCCGATGTCGTCTTCAACGCGCTTCATGGGCCGTTCGGCGAGGACGGCACCATTCAAGGCATCCTTGAATATCTGGAGATCCCTTATACGCATTCGGGCGTGCTTGCCTCGGCTCTGGCGATGGACAAGAGCAAGGCGAAGCGTGTGGCCGCGGCAGCCGGCATTCCAGTCGCCGAATCGCAGGTGATCAACCGTTTTGCCTTTCCGTCGACCCATCCGATGAAGCCTCCTTACGTTGTGAAGCCGGTGCGCGAGGGATCGAGCTTCGGCGTCGTCATCGTCACGGAAGATCAGACGCATCCGCCCCAGGTCGTCAGTTCCCCCGAATGGCGCTACGGCGAGGAGGTGCTGGTCGAGCGCTATGTTTACGGCCGCGAGCTGACCTGCGGCGTCATGGGCGATGTCGCGCTCGGCGTCACGGAGGTGGTGCCGCAGGGACACAATTTTTATGATTACGATTCCAAGTATGCCGCAGGCGGTTCAAAACACGTCATCCCGGCGAAAATTTCACCGAATATTTACCAAAAAATACAAACATTGGCCCTAAGGGCGCATCAGGCAATCGGTTGCCGCGGCGTCAGTCGGTCCGACTTTCGTTACGACGATCGTTTCTCCGAAGACGGCGAAATCATCTGGCTGGAGGTCAATACCCAGCCCGGCATGACTCCAACCTCGCTCGTGCCCGAAATGGCCGGTCATGCCGGCTATTCCTTTGGTGAGTTTCTCCGGTGGATGGTGGAGGACGCGTCTTGTTTGCGTTGACGGTCAAGAGGATAGGGCGTCCCAGCCATCATGCCGTGCTTCCGGTCATGGAAGCCGAAGAGCGGTTCGTCCTGCCGCGCCCGCTGCGCCGCGTCACGCGCTTCCTGATCAGCCTCGGCAGCGGCCGCATCTACATTCCCGCCCATACGGGCACGGTGTCGGCGCTCGCCTTCCTGGCTGCGACCGGCCTCTACGGCATGTCGCTCGGCGGTCATACGGAAGCCGTCGCGCAGGCGACGACGACGGCTGCGGGTTTTGCGATTGAAGACGTGAAGGTCTCCGGCAATTCGGAAACCTCCGAAATCGAGATCCTGCAACTGATCGGCCTCGACGGCACGACCTCGCTGGTCGCGCTCGATGTCGATGCCGCCCGCCGGAAGATCGCGCATCTTCCCTGGGTGGAGAGTGTCGAGGTCCGCAAGATCTATCCGAAGACGATCGAGGTGAAGCTCAAGGAGCGCCAGGCCTATGCGATCTGGCAGCACGGGCAGGAGCTTTCGTTGATCGAGAAGAACGGCAGCGTCATTGCGCCGCTGCGCGACAACAAGTTTTCGGCGCTGCCGCTGGTCGTCGGCCGCGACGCCGAAACCGCAGCGGCTTCGCTCGACGACGCCTTCTCGAAGTGGCCCGACGTGAAGGCCCGCGTGAAGGCCTATGTCTGGATATCGGGCCGTCGCTGGGACCTGCACATGGATAACGGCGTCATCGTCAAGCTGCCGGAAGACGGCATCGATCAGGCGCTGGCGACGCTTTCGAAGTTCGACAAACAGCATCAGCTCCTGGAGCGCGACATCGCTGCCGTCGATCTGAGGCTGCCCGACAGGACCGCGATCCAGCTGACGCCGGAAGCGGCGGTCCGCAGGCAGGCGGCAGTGACGGAGCGTACGAAGGAATTGAAGAAGTCGGGGCAGAATATATGAGCTTGTTCGGTTCATCCCATTTCGGATTGCCGCGCCTGAAGCCGCTTTCGTCGAAGCGGTCGCATGTCGTTTCGGTGCTCGACATCGGCTCGACCAAGGTCGTCTGCATGATCGGCCGGCTGACGCCGCGCGAGGAAAGCCAGATCCTGCCGGGCCGCACGCACAATATCGAGATCATCGGTATCGGCCATCAGCGCTCGCGCGGCATCAAGACCGGCGTCATCGCCGATCTCGACGCGCTGGAAGGCGTCATCCGTCTTGCCGTCGATGCGGCGGAGCGCATGGCGGGGCTGACCGTCGAAAGCCTGATCGTCAACCTGACGGCCGGCCGCCTCGGCAGCGACATCTATACCGCGACGATCGATCTCGGCGGCCAGGAAGTCGAACTCAACGACCTGAAGAAGGTGTTGTCGGCCGCCTGCCAGCAGTCGCTGCGCCAGGACCGATCGGTGCTGCATTCGCTGGCGACCGGCTTCTCGCTCGACGGCGAGCGCGGCATCCGCGATCCGCTTGCCATGTACGGCGACGCGCTCGGCGTCGACATGCATGTCGTGACCGCGGAGCGCTCGGCGCTGAAGAACCTCGAACTCAGCGTCAACCGCGCGCATCTGTCGGTCGAAGGCATCGTCGCGACGCCCTATGCATCGGGCCTTGCCGCTCTCGTCGACGACGAGGTCGAGCTCGGCTGCGCTGCGATCGACATGGGCGGCGGCACGACGACGATCTCGGTTTTCGCCGAAGGCAAGCTCGTTCATACCGATGCCGTCGGTCTCGGCGGCCATCATGTCACCACCGATCTGGCGCGCGGCCTTTCCACCCGCATCGAGGATGCGGAGCGGCTGAAGGTTGTGCATGCCTCCGCCCTTCTGAATTCCTCCGACGAGCGCGAGCTGATCTCGATCCCGCCGATTGGCGAGGACGATCGCGACCAGCCGTCGCAAGTGCCGCGGGCGCTGGTTTCGCGCATCGTCTCGGCGCGTATCGAAGAGACGATGGAACTGATCCGCGACCGCATCCAGCGCTCCGGCTTCAGCCCGATCGTCGGCAAACGCGTCGTGCTGACGGGGGGCGCGAGCCAGTTGACCGGTCTTGCCGAGGTGGCGCGGCGCATTCTTGCCCGCAACGTCCGCATCGGCCGCCCGATGGGCGTCTCGGGACTGCCGACGGCGGCCAAGGGCCCGGCTTTTTCGACGGCCGTCGGCCTGATGATCTATCCGCAGGTCGCGGACATGGAGACACATGCGTCACAGAGCGGTCTGCTCATGTCGCTTGGGGGAAATAACAGCCGCATAGCCCGCATGGGCCAGTGGCTGAAGGAAAGCTTCTGAAATTTGCGTAATTGGCCGGCGTGGCGATGCGGCCAGAGAGAGAAGGAACAGGTACCATGACCATCAAGCTGCAAAAGCCTGACATCACAGAGCTGAAGCCGCGCATCACCGTGTTCGGCGTCGGCGGCGGCGGCGGCAACGCCGTCAACAACATGATCACCGCAGGCCTCCAGGGCGTCGACTTCGTCGTCGCCAACACGGATGCGCAGGCGCTGACGATGACGAAGGCCGAGCGCATCATCCAGCTCGGCGCCAACGTCACCGAAGGCCTCGGTGCCGGCTCGCAGCCGGAAGTCGGCCGCGCGGCCGCCGAAGAGTGCATCGACGAGATCATCGATCACCTGAACGGCACGCATATGTGCTTCGTCACCGCCGGCATGGGCGGCGGCACCGGCACGGGTGCTGCTCCTGTCGTGGCGCAGGCCGCCCGCAACAAGGGCATCCTGACGGTCGGCGTCGTCACCAAGCCGTTCCATTTCGAAGGCGGACGCCGCATGCGTCTGGCCGAGATGGGCATCCAGGAACTGCAGAAGTCTGTCGACACGCTGATCGTCATTCCGAACCAGAACCTCTTCCGCATTGCCAACGACAAGACGACCTTCGCCGACGCTTTCGCCATGGCCGACCAGGTTCTCTATTCGGGCGTCGCCTGCATCACCGACCTGATGGTGAAGGAAGGCCTCATCAACCTCGACTTCGCCGACGTCCGCTCGGTGATGCGTGAGATGGGCCGCGCGATGATGGGCACCGGCGAAGCCTCCGGCTCCGGCCGCGCACTGCAGGCAGCCGAAGCGGCAATCGCCAACCCGCTGCTCGACGAAACCTCGATGAAGGGCGCTCAAGGCCTGCTGATCTCCATCACCGGCGGTCGCGACCTCACCCTCTTCGAAGTCGACGAAGCTGCGACCCGCATCCGCGAAGAAGTCGATCCGGACGCCAACATCATCCTCGGCGCCACGTTCGACGAATCGCTCGAAGGCATCATCCGCGTTTCGGTCGTCGCGACCGGCATCGACCGGGCGATCAGCGAAGCCGCCGAGCGCAGCTTCCAGCCGGTTGCAAAGCCCGCTATCCGTCCCTCGGCGGCTGTTGCTCCGGCAGCGGCCGCAGTTCAGCCTGCCCCCGTGATGCAGGCGCCGAAGGCCATCGATCCGATCGCGCAGACCATCCGCGAAGCCGAGATGGAACGCGAGCTCGAAATTCCGGCCCCGCGTGCCAGCGCTCCCGTCCAGCAGCCCGCCGTACAGCAGGAAGTCTTCCGTCCGCAGAGCAAGATCTTCGCGCCTGCACAGGAAGCTCCGGTCATGCGTCCGGCACCGGTCCAGCCGGCTCCGGCTCCCGTCATGAGCCAGCCGGTGCAGCAGCAGCCGGTTCAGCCCCAGGCAGTCCGGCAGGAGCCGATCATCCGCCAGGCGCCCGAACCGATGCGCATGCCGAAGGTCGAGGATTTCCCGCCTGTCGTTCAGGCCGAACTCGACCATCGCACGCAGCCGGCTTCGGCGCATCAGCAGGAAGAGCGCGGTCCGATGGGCCTGCTCAAGCGAATCACCAATTCGCTCGGCCGCCGCGATGACGACGCCGTTGCCGCCGACATGACGGCTGCACCGTCGGCCGCTTCGCAGCAGCGTCGTCCGCTGTCGCCGGAAGCAAGCCTCTACGCACCGCGTCGCGGCAATCTCGACGACCAGGGCCGCGCGGTTCCGCAGGCTCGCATGATGCAGGAAGACGACCAGCTGGAAATCCCGGCATTCCTGCGCCGCCAGTCGAACTGAGGCTTCGATTCGACACCGTTTATGCCCGGGATTCAGGTCCCGGGCATTTGCGTTTTTCAGCGCGGAATTTCCGAGCGAATTCAATCGTGTGACTTCGTAACAAAACGAAAGAAACAGTGATTTGGATTGGAGCGCCGGCGCACGTAAGTATGGTGCAAGGAAACTGCCCTAGGAGTCCTCTGGACAAAGCTCCTTCTGCAGAATGAATGATAACCGCGCCGTGGCACCAACCGCTGGAGCGGAAAAATAAAGGCAGAATTTTTATGGCAATTGGCTTGCTGGGTTTTCAAACGACGGTATCGCGTCCCGTGACGCTCTCGGGCATCGGCGTCCATTCGGGCGCTGATGTTTCGATCACCCTGAACCCGGCCGAATCGGATACCGGCGTCGTTTTCCAGCGCCTGCACGCCAATGGTGACGTCACCGAACTCAAGGCCGTCTCCTCGCAGGTCGGCAATACCGACCTCTGCACCGTGCTCGGCTTCTCTCCCGCCCATTCTGTCGCGACGGTCGAACATGTCATGGCCGCCATCTATGCGCTCGGTCTCGACAATGTGATGATCGAAGTGCATGGCGCCGAAATGCCGATCATGGACGGCAGCTCGCTGCCCTTCGTCGAAGCGATCGAGCAGGCCGGCCTCGTCTCTCTCGGCGTCAAGCGCCGCTATATCCGCATCACCAAGCCGGTGCGGATCGAGCATGGCGGCTCCTGGAGCGAATTCCGCCCCTATGACGGCACGCGATTCGAGGTCGAGATCGATTTCGAATGCCCGCTGATCGGCCGTCAGAAATGGGCCGGCGACATGAGGGCCTCCGTCTTCAAGGCCGAACTCTCCCGCGCCCGCACCTTCGGCTTCATGCGTGATGTCGAGCGTCTCTGGGCATCGGGCCACGCGCTCGGCTCCTCGCTCGAAAACTCCGTCGTCATCTCGGACGACAACACCGTCATCAACGTCGAGGGGCTGCGTTACGCCAAGGACGAATTCGTCCGCCACAAGACGCTCGATGCCGTCGGCGATCTGGCGCTTGCCGGTGTCCAGTTCATCGGCTGCTATCGTTCCTATCGCGGCGGCCACAAGATGAACGCCAATGCTCTGAAGGCACTGCTCGCCGATCCCTCCGCCTACGAGGTGGTGGAGACTTCGACGCAGCGTCAACGCGTCGCCGCCCGCGAGATGATCGCGGTCAGCGCTTCGGAATTCGCTCCCTGGTCGGCATGACCTCCAGCATATGATTGAGACCAGGCCGCCTCTCTCCCAGGAGGCGGTTTTTTTATGCCGGTCTGGCGTGATGGGCTTTTCTTGCAGATGCGTAGCTGCAACAGGTTGGAAAGAAGATGAAAAGCCGGTCATTCCGGCGACTGCCGCCACAAAAATGCGTTAATGCCTTATCATTGCGTTGCTCTTGATGCACATTTGTGGCTAGAAACGCCAGCGAGGCGTGGCTGCCGTGGAGCGAGCGGCGGCAGTGGGGTTCTTTTGAATGGCTTATGCAGGATCTGAAGGTATGATGAAGACAGCGCGTGCTTTGTTCGCATCGCTTCTGGTGCTCAGCGCAGGCGCCGCTATCTCGGGCTGCCAGTCGGACCCCGATATCGATATCACCAAGCTCGGCCTCGAGACCGATCCGCCAGACGTGCTCTACAATCAGGGCCTCGCCAACATGAAGGCCGGCAACATGGCGGAAGCGGCGCGCAAGTTCGATGCGATCGACCGCGAGAACCCGTTCTCCGAATGGGCGCGCAAGGCGCTCGTCATGAGCACCTTCGTCAAATATCGCCAGGGCCGCCTCGACGATGCGCTCGCCTCCGGCAACCGCTACATGGCGCAATATCCGAAATCCCAGGATGCCGCCTATGTGCAGTATCTCATCGGTCTCACCTATTCCAAGCAGATCGTCGACGTGACGCAGGACCAGCGCGCCTCCGCCAAGACGATCGAAGCGATGCAGGCCGTCGTCGACAATTATCCGAACTCCGAATATGTCGATGACGCGCAGGCCAAGATGCGCTTCGCGCGCGACCAGCTGGCCGGCAAGGAAATGCAGATCGGCCGCTACTATATGGAGCGGAAGGAATATCTGGCCGCGATCTCGCGTTTCCGCATCGTCGTCGAGAAATATCCGAACACCAACCAGATCGAAGAGGCGCTTGCGCGTCTGGTCGAGGCCTATTACGCCATGGGCATCGTCGACGAGGCGCAGACGGCGGCCGCCGTTCTCGGCCACAATTATCCCGACAGCCAGTGGTACGCCGATTCCTACAAGCTGCTGCAGACCGGCGGCGCCGAGCCGCGTGAGAATAAGGGCTCGTGGATCGCTGCGGCAGGCAAGAAACTCCTGCTCGGTTCATAAAACCAATGCTGATCCAGCTTTCGATCCGCGATATCGTCCTGATCGAGCGGCTGGATCTTGCCTTCGAGACCGGTCTTTCCGTGCTGACGGGCGAGACCGGGGCGGGCAAATCCATCCTGCTCGACAGCCTCTCGCTGGCGCTCGGTGGGCGCGGCGATGGCGGCTTGGTGCGCCATGGCGAGGACAAGGGCCAGGTGACGGCGGTGTTCGACGTCGGCATGGACCACGGCGCCCGTGCGCTGCTGCGTGAAAACGGCATCGACGACGAGGGCGACCTGATCTTCCGCCGCCAGCAATCAGCGGACGGACGCACCAAGGCCTATGTCAACGATCAGCCCGTCAGCGTGCAGCTGATGCGCCAGGCCGGCCAGATGCTGGTCGAAATCCACGGCCAGCACGACGACCGCGCCCTTGTCGATACCAACGCCCACCGAACCTTGCTCGATGCCTTCGCCGGCCTTACCGACGAGGTTGCCGAGGTCGCCCGGCTTTACCGCCTGTGGCGCGACAGCGAGCGGACGCTGAAGAAGCACCGGGAGAAGGTGGAAAGCGCTGCGCGCGAAGCCGATTATCTCCGCGCCTCCGTCGAGGAGCTGGAAAAGCTCTCGCCGCAGGACGGCGAGGAGGACGAGCTCGCCGACCGCCGGCAGAAGATGATGAAGGCCGAACGGATCGCCGGCGATATCGCCGAGGCGTCCGAATTCCTGAACGGCAATGCCTCGCCGGTGCCGCACATCGCCTCGCTGGTGCGCCGGCTGGAGCGCAAGAGCCACGAGGCGCCGGGGCTGCTCGAAGAGACCGTGGCGCTGCTCGATGCAGCCCTCGACCAGCTTTCCAACGCGCAGATGGAAGTCGAAGCGGCGCTGCGCAAGACCGAATACGACCCGAGGGAACTGGAGCGGGTGGAGGAGCGGCTTTTTGCGCTCAGGGCCGCCTCGCGCAAATATTCCGTTCCCGTCACCGAGCTGCCGGCGCTTGCCGTGCGCATGATCGCCGATCTTGCCGATCTCGATGCGGGCGAGGAGAAGCTTTCCCGGCTCGAAGCCGAGGTCGGGCAGGCCCGGGAGAATTACGATGCGGCGGCGCGCTCGCTGTCGGAGAAGCGCCATCACGCTGGTACGGCGCTGGCTGCGGCCGTCATGGCCGAACTGCCGGCGCTGAAGCTCGAACGCGCCCGGTTCATGGTGGAAATCACCACGGATGCCGGAGAGGCGCTCGCCGAAGGCATCGACGTCGTCGAGTTTCACGTCCAGACCAATCCCGGCACGCGGCCGGGTTCGATCATGAAAGTCGCCTCCGGCGGCGAACTCTCGCGTTTCCTGCTGGCGCTGAAAGTGGCGCTCGCCGATCGCGGCTCAGCCCCGACGCTCGTCTTCGACGAAATCGACACCGGCGTCGGCGGCGCGGTGGCCGATGCGATCGGCCAGCGGCTGAAGCGACTGTCCGACCGGGTGCAGGTTCTCTCGGTCACGCATGCGCCGCAGGTGGCGGCAAGGGCGGCGACGCACCTGCTGATCTCCAAGGGGCCGGCGGCCGAAGGTTCCGAAAAGATCGCCACGCGCGTGGCGACGATGGCGCACAAGGACCGCACCGAGGAGATCGCCCGCATGCTCGCCGGCGCCTCGGTGACGGAGGAGGCGAGGGCAGCGGCGAAGCGGCTGCTGGCGGGTAATGGGTGATTGCTGCGGCCGACCCCGATTTCCCTCATTCCTGTGCTTGTCACAGGAATCCAGTGCGTCCAAGTCCTTGGACGCGGGAAACTTTTGATCTCCCATGAGCTATTCACCGCGCAGACGCGCGGTGGCTGGATTCCTGTGACGGGCACAGGAATGAGGAGGAGAGGTAGGCGAGCTCGTCCGATGCTGAGATCCGGCATTCTATACATGCAACGGTGACAAACATTCCGTGGGGCTACCCCCTCTGCCCTGCCGGGCATCTCCCCCACAAGGGTGGAGATCGGCAAGAGGTTGGATCATCCGTCCCTCTCTGCTGTATCGAATAACTCTGCGGTCGTTGTTTGGGGAAGCCAGTGCGCCCAGCCAATCTCCCCACCTGTGGGGGAGATGGCCGGCAGGCCAGAGGGGGGTGCCACACGGCATGCCCTTTCCTTTGTTCTCCCCCTCGCAACCTCCTTGCATTTGTCCGGTGTTTCGCCGTACAATCCTGAGCAAGGAGAAAACTGATGCCGCAGCAAAACAGCCGCACGACCCGATTGGAAGCTCGCATCAGTCCCGAGGCGTTGGCGATCGTCAAGCGAGCGGCCGAGATGGAGGGCCGCAGCCTCAGCGATTTCGTCGTCTCTGCGGCACAGGACGCGGCGCGGCGGACGATTGAGGAAAACCAGCTTATCCGTCTGTCGATCGAGGATCAGGCACGTTTTGTCGACATGCTGCTCGATCCGCCGGAGCCTGCGGAGGCCCTCAAGCGCGCCAAGGCTGCCCATGACGCGCTGATCCTGAAAGCGCAGTGACGGTGCAGTTCACAATCGAAGCGTTGAATTCCGGGCATGATCGAAAGAGCTTTGCTTGCGGCGTATTCGTTCTGGATCGCTATTTGAAAGAGCAGGCGGGGCAAGATATCAAACGCCGCGCCGCCCTTTGTTATGTCGCCTCTCCGGAGGGTTCCTCCCGTATCGCCGGATATTATACGCTTTCAGCCGGAGACGTGGCGCTGAAGGATATTCCGGAAGACAAGGCCCGTCGGCTTCCGCCTTATCCAGCCATTCCCGTTGCACGGATCGGACGGCTGGCGATCGACAAGGATTTTCAGGGCAGGCGACTTGGCGCGGCGCTGCTATGGGACGCCGCAAATCGTGCCCTGCGTTCGGAATTGGGCGTTTTTGCTTTGGCCGTGGACGCGAAAGACGAGCAGGCCGCCGCCTTCTATCGGCATTTCGGATTCATCGCTTTCGAAACGAAACCGTTGCAGCTTTTCCTCTCGCTGGCGACCGTGGCGAAATCACTCTGATCTCCCGTAAGTCGATCGCGCAGCCTCTCTTTTCATCCGTCGATTTTGCTCTAAAAACAATGCAGTTTCTGGCCAGATTCTCTGGAGTGATGTTCCATGTCCACCGAAGGTTCCGCCGTCGACACGTTGACGATCGAAGAGGCTGCCGCCGAGCTCGAGCGGCTGGCGAAGGAGATCGCGCATCACGATGCGCTCTATCACGGCAAGGACCAGCCGGAGATTTCGGATGCAGACTATGATGCATTGAAGCGCCGCAACGATGCGATCGAGGCGCGGTTTCCGGAACTGATCCGTGAGGACAGCCCTTCGCGGCGGGTGGGTGCTGCGCCTTCCGTCACCTTCTCGCCCGTCGTTCATGCGCGGCCGATGCTGTCGCTCGACAACACGTTTTCGCAGGAGGACGTGCAGGATTTCGTCGCCGGCGTCTATCGCTTCCTCGGCCGGCTGCCGGACCAATCGATCGCCTTTACCGCAGAGCCGAAAATCGACGGCCTTTCGATGTCGATCCGCTACGAGAACGGTAGGCTGACGACGGCTGCCACGCGCGGCGACGGCACGACGGGGGAGAACGTCACGGCCAATATCCGCACCATCGCCGAAATTCCGGGCCAACTGCCGAAGGGCGTTCCCGCGGTCGTCGAGATCCGCGGCGAGGTCTATATGGCCAAGAGCGATTTCCTGGCGCTGAACCGGCAGATGGAGGCGGAGGGCAAGCAGACCTATGTCAATCCGCGCAACACGGCGGCCGGATCGCTGCGCCAGCTCGACGCGAAGGTCACGGCAAGCCGCAAGCTGAAATTCTTCGCCTATGCCTGGGGCGAGATGTCCGAGATGCCGGCCGATACGCAATTTGCCATGGTGCAGACCTTCAAGGACTGGGGCTTCCCGGTCAATCCGCTGATGAAGCGACTGAACTCGGTTGCCGACATCCTGGCCCATTACGACGAGATCGGCCTGAAACGCCCGGATCTCGATTACGATATCGACGGCGTCGTCTACAAGGTCGACAGTCTGGAACTGCAGCAGCGCCTCGGCTTCCGCTCGCGTAGCCCCCGCTGGGCGACGGCGCATAAATTCCCGGCCGAACAGGCCTTCACCGAGGTCGAGAAGATCGAGATCCAGGTCGGCCGCACCGGGGCGCTGACGCCGGTGGCGCGCCTGAAACCGATCACGGTCGGCGGCGTCGTCGTCACCAATGCGACGCTGCACAATGAGGATTACATCAAGGGCATCGGCAATAGCGGCGAACGCATCCGGCCGGAGGAGCATGATATCCGCGAGGGCGATACCGTCATCGTCCAGCGCGCCGGCGACGTCATTCCGCAGATCCTCGACGTGGTGATGGAAAAGCGCCTCGCCGAGGCGAAGCCCTATGAATTTCCGAAGACATGCCCGGTCTGCGGTTCGCATGCCGTGCGCGAGGTCAACGAGAAGACCGGCAAGATGGATTCGGTGCGCCGCTGCACCGGCGGCTTCATCTGCCGTGCGCAGGCGACGGAGCACCTGAAGCACTTTGTTTCGCGCAACGCCTTCGATATCGAGGGGCTCGGCTCGAAGCAGATCGACTTCTTCTTCGAAAACGAGGACCCGTCGCTGCAGATCCGCACGGCGCCGGAGATTTTCACGCTGGAGAAGCGCCAGCAGCCATCGCTCACCAAGCTGGAGAATATCGACGGCTTCGGCAAGGTCAGCGTCGGCAAGCTCTATGCGGCGATCAACGAGCGGCGCAGCATCGCGCTCCACCGCTTCATCTATGCGCTCGGCATCCGCCATGTCGGCGAGACCACGGCGAAGCTCTTGGCGCGCTCCTACGGCACCTATGGGGCCTTTGCGGCCGCGATGGAGGAGGCCGCACCGCTTTCCGGTGACGCCTGGAACGATCTCAACGCCATCGAGGGCATCGGCGAGGTCGTGGCGCGTGCCATGGTCGAGTTCTACAAGGAGCCGCGCAATATCGAGGTGATCGGCCGCCTGCTCGACGAGGTGACGCCCGCGGAGGCCGAACAGCCGGTTACATCAGGCAGCCCCGTCGCCGGCAAGACCGTGGTCTTCACCGGCTCACTCGAAAAATTCACTCGCGACGAGGCGAAGGCGAGGGCGGAAAGCCTCGGGGCCAAGGTGGCGGGATCGGTGTCGAAGAAAACAGACATCGTCGTCGCCGGCCCTGGTGCCGGCTCCAAGCTCGACAAGGCCCGCGAACTCGGCGTCCAGACGATGGACGAGGACGAGTGGCTGGCGTTGATTGGCGGGTGATTGATCCGGAGACGGTGTAATGGACATAAGGCCGATCAAAAGCGCTGGCGATTTGGAATGGGCGCTTGGAGAAGTCGCTCCGTATTTCGACAATCCGCCGCTGCAAGGCTCGGCTGATGCGGACAGGTTCGACGTGCTCTCCGATCTTATCGAAGCCTATGAAAACCGGCATTTCCCCACAATCGAACTGGAGCCGGTCGATTTCCTGCATGCCTTCATGGCGATGACCGGCCGCAGTCAAACTGACCTCGGCGAGGTCCTGGGTTCGCGCTCCCGCGCCTCGGAAATCCTGCACCGCAAGCGTGCTTTGACGGTCGATATGATTTTCAAGCTCAACGAGGCATGGGGCGTTCCCGCCGAATGCCTCGTCAAGCCTTATCGCCTGGCCGTCGCTTAAGCCCTCAGCCGCGCCATCGTATAGGCGTCGACATACTCTCCGGCCCGATAGCCGAATGCGCGCAGAAGCCCTTCCTTCTCGAAACCGAATTTTTCGTAGAGGGCGATCGCGGCCTCATTGTCGGTGTAGACGGTCAGTTCCAGCCGCTTGACGTCGAGCCAGTCGTCGGCGGCGTCGACCATGGCGCCAAGCAAGATACGGCCGAAACCGCGGCCGGTGAAATCGTCATGCACGCCCATGCCGATGCTGGCGACGTGCTGCCGGCGGCCGCCGAGGCGGTTGAGGCCGCAATTGCCGACGATCTTGCCATCCACGGTGACGACGAGGTTGAGCGCGCCCGGCGAGGGATTTTCCATGTTCTTGCGGACTTCCTCGACCCGCTGGTACGGCGGCCGCAGGGTGCCGGCGCGATAGCCCGGCAGGTTGATGAGATCGGTGATCTCCTCGGCGTCGGAAAGACGCACGGCGCGCACGACGACGCCATTCGGCAGGCGCGCTCGGTCGCGGGGTTCATTCTCTTCGTTTTCAGACATGGGGTGGCCTCCTTGGGTTTCAGGGGAGGAGAGCCGGCTTTTTCGAAAACCCTGCTCGCCTCGGCAGGGTTCTCGGGATGATCGAACGGCTAGTGACGCACCATCGCTCCCGCGTGCCCTGGAAGGGTCGTGGCGATATGATGCATGGTCGATGTCACAGAGTTGATCATGCGTGGAAGTTTCCCCATTTGCGTGCAGATGTCAACAGGTCGGAATTTGCCTTCGCCTGCAGCTCAGATTATTCCGGTAGGGCAGACGATTCGGATTTTGCCGTTGAAGACCATCGCCATCGATTTCGAGACAGCCAACGAGCAGCGCGGCAGCGCCTGTTCCGTCGGCCTTGCCTGGATCGAGGACGGGCAGGTGACGCGGGTCGAGGAACGCTTGATCCGACCGAAGCAGATGCGCTTTTCCGGGATGAATATCGCGATCCACGGCATCCGGCCGGAGCATGTCGAGGATGCACCCGAGTTTCCCGAAGTGATGGACGAATTCCACGACGATTTCAGGGGCGCGACGATGATCGCGCATAACGCCGCCTTCGATTTCAGCGTCTGGCGGTCGAGCCTCGATCTCTACCGGCAATCCTATCCCGAGCTCACCTATCTCTGCAGCCTGAAAATGGCGCAGCGGATATGGCCGCATTTCCTCTCGCACCGGCTGAACCTGATCGCCGAGCATCTCGGCCTGCGTTTCATGCACCACAACGCCGCCGAGGATGCGGCGGTCTGCGCGGCTGCGGCCATCGAGATGGCGAAGGCAGTCAAGGCAAAGGCGGTGGAGGCGATCCCGGCGCTGATCGGCATGACGCCGGGGCGGCTGATGGCGCGGGGTTACGAGCCCTGCACCTGCCGGAAGGCTTGAGCGCCGCGACGCCCTCGCGATTTCTTGCAAAGCATGGGGGCATGCCTATCTAGAATGCGGATTATCCAGGGAGCCGCCATGTCCAAGCTCAGCACGTTTTTTCTCGCCGCCTTTTCTTTCGCCGCCATCTCCGCAGGCACCGCCTCGGCCGAAGTCGTCGGCAAGGTCGGGGTCGACTGGATCGGCAACGACATCATCGTCGAGGCGGTCTCCGATCCCGAAGTCAAGGGCGTCACCTGCCACGTCACCTATTTCGACCGCAGCCTGATCGACCGGTTCAAGAACGGCAACTGGTTCGAAGATCCCTCCAACAATTCCATCGCCTGCCGGCAGACCGGGCCGATCGAGATCGGCAATATCGACCTCTCCAAGGACGGCAGCGAAGTGTTCCGCCAGGGCATGTCGCTCATCTGGAAGACGCTGGTCGTCAACCGCATCTACGACAAGACCAACGACACGCTGATCTATCTTGCCCATTCCAGGGAACTGACGGATGGCTCGGCGAAGATGTCGATTTCGACCATTCCGCTCTATGGGCAGAATGTGACTTGGAAGAATGGGAAGCCGTAAGGGTGGGGTTCTCATCATAAAAGACCCCGCCCCAAACCCCTCCCCACAAGGGGGAGGGGCTTAAACTGCCGCACCCGCACTCCAAATCTTTGACCTTTCGGTAGGGACGAGACGGTGCCTCAGGTTAGTCCCTCCCCCTTGTGGGGAGGGGGTGGGGAGGGGTTTTTACGTAAAGTCGGAAACCATGCTCTCGACATCAAACAAAAAAGGCCCGGACGAGCCGGGCCTTTCAACATCAGTGTAGAGAATATCAAGCAGCCTGCGACAGCTCGTCGGCGATGACCGTGTCGAGGTTGAGGAAGCAGACCATGGTCTTCTCCAGTGCGACGATGCCGCGGCAGAAGGCGCGCTGGGCTTCCGGGATGATTTCCGGCGGCGGCTGCAGGTCTTCGCTCTTGATGGTCATCATGTCGGAAACCTGCTCGACCAGCAGACCGACCAGCTTGCCGGCGATGTCGGTGACGATGATCGCCGAGCGCTCGGAGGGTTCGGTCATTTTCATGCCGAGACGGCAGGCCATGTCGATGACGGGAATGACCGCGCCGCGCAGGTTGATGAGGCCGAGAACGTAGGGCGGAGTGTGCGGCATCGGCGTCACCGGCGCCCAGCCGCGGATTTCGCGGATGGCCATGATGTCGATGCAGAATTCCTGATCGCCCAGGTGGAACGAAACGATTTCGAGATAAGAGCCCGACTGCTTGATGGCATTGTTGTTGTTCATGATCAGAATTCTTCCCAGTTGTCCCCGGCGGGAGCGGCGATGGCTTTGGCGGCAGAACCGCCGTTGAATGCGCCCGCGACTTTGCCGATCAGGCTGCGTGCGGGAGAAGGTCTCGAATGCGAGGCGGCGGTTGCCTCTCGCGGCGTTTGCCGGGCGCTCATGCCCTCGCCGATTTTGAACTGCTTGACCAGCTGCGTCAGGTTTTCCGCGTCGATGGCGAGCGTATGGCTTGCGGCATTCGTCTCTTCCACCATGGCCGCGTTCTTCTGCGTGACCTGATCCATCTGGCTGATCGAAGTATTGATTTCGTTCAATCCAACCGATTGTTCGCGCGCAGAGGTTACGATTGATTTAACGTGTTCGTCGATGCGCAGAACATCTTCGCCGATCTGGCGAAGGGCTTCACCGGCAGCCGTCACCAGCTCGCCGCCGGTCTTCACCTCATCGCCGGATTTTCCGATCAAGGCCTTGATATCCTTGGCAGCGCCCGCGGCGCGGCCGGCAAGTTCACGCACTTCCTGGGCGACGACGGCAAAACCCTTGCCGGCTTCGCCGGCACGCGCGGCCTCGACGCCGGCGTTGAGCGCGAGCAGGTTCGTCTGGAAGGCGATCTCGTCGATGACGTTGATGATCTTGCCGATCTCGCGGGAAGCGCCTTCGATTCGCTGCATTGCGGCCATCGCATCGCCGACGACGATGTCGGACTTGGCGGTATTCTGCCGGGTGTGCGAGACCATGTGGCCGACTTCCTCGGCGCGGCTGGTGGCGTTGCGCACGGTGGCGGTGATCTGGTCGAGGGCGGCGGAGGTCTCTTCCAGGGAGGCGGCCTGCTGTTCCGTGCGCTTGGCGAGATCGTCGGCGGCGGCGCGCATCTGGCGGCTGTTGGCTTCGATCGAGCTGCTGTTGACGGCAATGTCGCTCATCGCCTTGCGCAGCGTCGCGGTCGTCTGGTTGAAGTCCAGGCGCAGGCGGTCGAGTTCTTCGCGGAAAGGCTGGTCGATCGTCACGGTCACGTCGCCGCCCGACAGACGGGTGAGGCCGGCGCCGAGGGCGGTGACGGCGGCGTTGAGCGCCTCGGCGTCGGCGAGCTTGGCGGCTTCGCGGGCATGGTGCTCCGCGTCGCTGCGTTGCCTGTCGCTCTGGCTCTGCGCCTCGAGGTCACGCTTCTCGATTGCGGCAAGGCGGAAGGCGTCGGCGGCGCGGGCCATTTCGCCGATCTCGTCGCCTCGGGTTTTTTCCGCAACGTTGCTGGCAAGATCGCCGCTCATGATGCGCTGCATGCTTTCGCTGACGGCCGCGATGCCGCGGCGGATCGATCCGCCATGGACATATTGCAGGACGGCCATGGTGAGGATGGCGAGGATGCCGAGCCCGATCTGTAGGTAGAGGGCGCCTTGCGCTATGGCATTGGCGGCCTGGACATGCTGATGGGCGAAGGCCGCGCCGTTTGCCGCAAGCTTGTCGAGCGTATTGGTCAGCTCTTCGCCGGCACCGTCGATCGTATCGTCGATCTTGTCGAATTCAGGGTCGGACGCGCCCTGCTGAACCAGCGCGACGAGATCGACCTGGATCGCCTTGCCCATTGCGGCGACGTCGCTATCGTAACTCTTCAGCAACTCGGCATTGTTCATCTCGCCGGCAAGCAGATGTATGTCTTTCGAGCCGTTGGAAAGTGTGGCAAGCGAATCGGCCATCAGCTTGATGCGTTCCGGCTGTACCGCCTTGTCGTCCTTGTCGACGATGGTGTCCATCGCGGCCAGCACCAGGGTGAGGTTCGCAAGCCGCATGTCGTCGATGCGGTCGACGCTCGCCTGGATCTCGCTGGCGCGACGCAGGCCGGCGTCGACGCGCGCGTTTTCATACCAGCCGACGCCGAGCATCGTTCCGAAGCCGAGAAAGGCGGCTGCGCCGAGCGTCCAGAGCCGCTGGCTGACCGACAGGCTCTTGCGCACTGCTGAATTCGTCATAAAAAGACCCCTCCACAAACCGCTCGGGTTTGTGCTTTCCTACCCTCATGCGGACGTCCGGGGTTTTCGCCACTCGGCAGACATCATGTCAGAACGGCACGATAGGGCCGCACGCACTGTTAAATATAGATATGACGGCTTAAGTCTTTCCTAACGATATGTGTCTCGCCATTACCTGTTCGGCTTGAGATAAAACATTCAAAATATGAGGTTTTTTGATTCATGTCAAAAGCGGCGCGGCGATTTTCGGCCTGATCCGGTGAGACAATAAATCACGGGTCAGAAAACATATTCTTGAATTGCGTGCATCCGGCCGAGACTATAATCACGCGAAACGCGCAAGGGGTGGGCGGCGCATATCCGCCCGGATCGAGGTTCATGCCAATGAAGACATTCCGCATCGTCATCTGGGTCGCCGTGGTGGTCCTCGCCGGGGCTCTCGGCTTTTTGACGCTTTATCCCATGAAATCGCGGGACGCCGTGTCGGAGGCAGCCTTCGGCGTGCCATTCACCCTGGTCTCCCAGAGCGGTCAGCCGATCACCGAGCAGGCGCTGCGCGGCAAGCCGACGGCGCTGTTCTTCGGCTTCACCCATTGCCCCGAAGTCTGCCCGACGACCCTCTTCGAGCTGGACGGCTGGATGCAGAAGGTCGATCCGGACGGCACCAAGCTTCAGGCCTATTTCGTCACCGTCGATCCCGAGCGCGACACGCCCGAGATCATGAACGAGTACGTCTCCAACGTTTCCAAGCGCATTACCGGCATTTCAGGCCCGCCGGACAAGATCGCCGAGGTCATCAAAGGCTATCGTGTCTATGCCAAGAAGGTGCCGGTCGACGAAAAGGACCCGAACGGCGATTACACGATGGATCACACCGCCTCCGTCTTCCTGCTCGATTCGGCCGGGCGTTTTTCCGGAACGATCGCCTATGGCGAAAACCCCGACACGGCGATAAAGAAGCTGGAGAATCTCGCCAGCAAAGGGTGATCGGGCGCTGGCCCGGCCGGCGGCGGGCAATGGAAACGGGAAAGACCGCCTATCGTGAGTGAAATCCGCCTTTACGTGTCCACCACCGAAAGCGAGGCCGAACGGATCCTCGATCTCCTGAGCGAGGTCTTCGGCGAAGAAGACTTTGCCATCGGCACCACCGAGGTCGATGAGAAGAAGGATATCTGGGAGGCCTCGGTCTATATGATGGCCGAGGACGAGGCGGAAGTGCGCTCCCGCGTCGAGGCGGCGCTGGAGATCGCCTTTCCCGATGCCCGCCTTCAGCGCGAAGTCATTCCCGATGTCGACTGGGTGGTGAAATCGCTGGAAGGGCTGAAGCCCGTCAGGGCAGGGCGCTTCCTCGTGCATGGATCGCATGACCGCGACAAGGTCCGCTCCGGCGACATCGCCATCGAGATCGATGCCGGCCAGGCCTTCGGCACCGGCCATCACGGCACGACGGCCGGCTGCCTTGAAGTGATCGACGCCGTGGTGCGCTCGCGCCGGGTCCGCAACGCGCTCGATCTCGGCACCGGCAGCGGCGTGCTGGCGATCGCCGTGCGCAAGCTCAGGAACATTCCGGTGCTTGCGACCGACATCGATCCGGTGGCGACGAAGGTCGCGGCCGAGAATGTGCGCCGCAACGGCATTGCGTCCGGCATCGTCGCGAGGACTGCGCCCGGCTTTCATTCGACCGCCTTTTCCGAGCACGGTCCCTTCGATCTCATCATCGCCAACATCCTCGCCCGGCCGCTGATCCGCATGGCGCCGCAGCTTGCGGCCCATCTTGCGCCGGGTGGTTCGGTGATCCTTTCGGGGATTCTGGCCGCGCAGCGCTGGAAGGTGATCGCCGCCTATAGCGGCGCAAGGCTTCGCCACGTCAGGACGATCTGGCGGAATGGTTGGGTGACGATCCATTTGGATCGGCCTTGATTACGAGGCTCAAACTCGCCTTGAAACGTATGCTGTCCTTAGGGCGGGGCCACTCCTCCTCTCCCTCATTCCTGTGCCTGTCACAGGAATCCAGCCACCGCGCGTCCGCGCGGTGAATGACTCCATACGCGTTGGAGAGAGTCTCCCGCGCCCAAAGACTTGGGCGCACTGGATTCCTGTGACGAGCACAGGAATGAGGGAGGAGAGGTTTGCGCGCCCCATAGAACAGAGCTGCTTTTGGCACCGTCCAAAAAATCAGAAAGGTGCCTTCAACACAAAAACAAAAAGGCGGCGCCGATGGCACCGCCTTGGACCGGTCTATCCGGTCAATGCCCGCGAGCTCGAAGGAGGAGTGCTCGAGCGGGCTCTACTGCATTCCAATAGGCCGGTCCGGGGAGGGAGGAGGAGACGGACAGGCCTTCAGACTCAGAACGCGTAGCTGGGAGCGCCCTTGTGCCGCGTGGCGCGCTGGCCGGTGCCGAGCAGCTTGAGGCTGTCGTCGTTCTGCGGGCGGCGGGCGCCGATGATGTGACGCACGGTCTGGCGTTCGCCAGCCTGCACCGGGCTGCTGTATGCGAAGCGCGAGAGAGAGGCGGTCATTTCAAAAAATCCTTTGTTTGCTGGTTCGTCCGAACCGTTCGATGGCTGCTATATAGCTATTCTGAAACGCGGAGGCAGAGGGTTTCGCTCATGGGAGCCATGCGGCAAATGCATAAAGCGTGCCAAATTAACTTTTGCCGTCACAGTTCTGTCAAAATATTGAGCGGGCTCAACGGTTTCGACTCGTTTTGTCGCTTTTTCTCCCCATCGATTGAAATTTCGCTAACATGGCGGCCATCCCCTTAACCGGATTCGTCTCAACCATTCGGGTTTCCAGCATGTTCCAGTCCTTCGACGTCACCTCCACGCCGCAATTCGGCAGGGATCGGGTATCGGCGCTGCGCGCCAGTTTCGATTCGCTCGGCATCGACGCCTTCCTTGTGCCGCGCGCCGACGAATTCAACGGCGAATATGTTCCCGCATGCTCGGAGCGCCTGGCGTGGCTGACGGGCTTCACGGGTTCGGCGGGCATCGCGCTGATCCTGCGCACGCAGGCGGTCGTCTTCGTCGACGGGCGCTATGTGACGCAGCTTGCCGAGCAGGTCGACGGTTCGGTCTTTTCGGGCGGCGATCTCGTCAATGCGCCGCCGCATGTCTGGCTTGCCGCAAACGGGGCCAAGGGCCTCAGGCTCGGCATCGATCCGTGGCTGCATGCGGGCGCGGAGGTGCGCCGCCTGGAAAGGGCGCTTGCGGAGATCGGCGGCACGCTGGTCTTCCTGCCGCACAACCCGCTCGACCGGCTGTGGAGCGACCGGCCGGCCGAGCCGCTCGGCACTGTGACCATCCAGAACGTTGCCCAGGCAGGCGTGCTGGCGAGCGACAAGATCGCGACGATTGCCGCCGGCCTTTCGAAGAAGAATCTTGCGGCGGTGCTGATTGCCGATCCCTCGTCGGTCGCCTGGGCCTTCAACATCCGCGGCGCCGACGTGCCGCACACGCCGCATCCGCTGGCGCGCGCCATCATCCATGCCGACGGGCGCGCCGAACTCTTCCTCGACAAGCGCAAGACCGGCATCGAGCCGGAGGCCTATCTCGCGCAGATTGCGACGCAGCTGCCGCCCTCGGCGCTGGAGGAGAGGCTTGCCGCCGTTTCCAGGGACGGCGGGCGAGTGCTGATCGATCCCGATATCGCTTCTTACGCGCTTGCCGAAATCATCCGCAAGGCGGGTGGCGAAGCGGTGGAGGGGGCCGATCCCGCCAAGCTGCCGCGTGCGGTGAAGAACGACGTCGAGATCAACGGCTCGGCGGCCGCCCATCTGCAGGACGGGGCGGCGATGGTGGAGTTCCTCTATTGGCTGTCGCAGGAAAAACCCGGCACGGTGAGCGAGATCGCTGCGGCCGAGCGTCTCGAAGCGGCGCGCGCCCGCGTCGGCCAGAGCATGCAGAACCCGCTGAAGGATATTTCCTTCGATACGATTTCGGGTGCCGGCGAACATGCGGCGATCATGCATTACCGCGTGACGACCGAAACCAACCGGATGATCGAGGCCGGCGAACTCTTCCTGATCGATTCCGGCGCGCAATATATCAACGGCACGACCGACATCACCCGCACCGTCGGCATCGGCGCGGTTTCGCAGGAGCATCGCCGCTTCTTCACGCTTGTTCTGAAGGGCATGATCGATATCAGCACGGCGCGCTTCCCGAAGGGCACGCGCGGCTGCGACCTCGATCCGCTGGCGCGCATCGCGCTGTGGCGGGCAGGGGCCGATTTCGCCCATGGCACCGGCCACGGCGTCGGCTCCTATCTCTCGGTGCATGAGGGGCCGCAGCGCATCTCCAGGCTTTCGACGCAGGAACTGCTGCCCGGCATGATCCTGTCGAACGAGCCTGGTTATTACCGGCCGGGCAGCTTCGGCATCCGCATCGAGAACCTGATCTATGTGCGCGGGGCCGAGGAGATCGACGGCGGCGACATGGCCATGCTCGGCTTCGAGACGCTGACCTTCTGCCCGATCGACCGCAGCCTCGTCATCCCCGAGCTTCTGACCCATGACCAGCTGCACTGGTTCAACGACTATCACCGCCGCACGCGCGAGGCGCTGATGCCGCTGATCCATGATCACGACGTCAGGGCATGGCTCGAAAACGCGACGCTGCCGCTCGAATATTAGAGAAGGGCGTTTGGGCGCCGGCCTTCAGCCGGTGCTCAGAACCAGCCGGCGTGGCGCCAGGTCATCACGATGATCCAGGCGGCGACCAGCATCCATGTATGGGAAAAGCGCAGGCCGACGAAGAGGGCGACGATCAGCGCCAGTTTCGATTCCCAGCCGCCGATGAAGAAGGCGGGTGCGACCAGCGTCGTCAGCACGGCGGCCGGCACGGCATTCAGCGCCGCCTCCATGCGCGGGGGAATGCTCTTCATCCGGGTGATGAGGATATAGCCGCCGATGCGGGTGGCGAAGGTTGCTGCTGCGGCGGCAAGGATGACGAGCGCCATGTGAAGATCGAATTCCATGGCTCAGACCTCGTGTACTTCGGATTGAAGGGCGTCGGCTTCGAGATCGGACTCTTGCCGTGGCAATGGCAGCAGGGCGGCGAGCACGATGCCGGCGGCAGCACCCAGGCTGACATGCCAGGGCGAGCCGACATAGCGGTAGGCGAGCACGGAGGCCACCGCGCTGACGAGCGCCACGGGCAGGAAATTGTCGCGCTTGCGGAAGCCGAGGACGATGCCGAGGAAATAGGCCGGCAGCAGGATGTCGAGGCCGATCGCCTTGGGATCGCCGATGAAGCCGCCGAGCATGCCGCCGGCGACGCTGATCAGCACCCAGGGAATGTAGATGATGATGCCGAAGCCGAAATACCAGGCGAAGGTGAGCTTTCGGCCGGACTCGCAGCGTTTCACCGCTTCGGCAAATTGCGGATCGACCAGCAGGAAGAAGGTGAAGAATTTCTGCACCGGGGTGAAATGGCCGATGTAGCGCGCCAAGGCCGCCGAATAGAGCACGTGGCGGAAATTGACGGCGAGGATCGACAGCACGATCAGCCAGGCATGGACATTGTGGCCGAAGAGTTCGATGCCGACCATCTGGCTGGCGCCGGCATAGACCGTGGCGCTCATGAAGGCGGCTTCGGAAAGCGACATGCCGTTTTCGACCGCCAGCGCCCCGAAGAGCGCGCCAAAGGGCGCCGATGCCAGCGCAACGGCCGATCCGCCCCGCAAACCTTCAACAAAGTCGGCGCGATTCATGTGGGTGCCCTGTTGGAAATTCAGCTTTCCCTTATGGTCTACGGCTTGCCGCGGCAATTGAATTTCGTTGATTGACCAATCGATTTCGCTGAAGCATCAACGTCCTGAGCGCATTCGGCGGAGAGGCAAGCATGCAGAAGATCGAATTTTCCAGGGAAGAAAAGGCTGAGATCGTTTCGCGCATCCGCGCTTATTTCGATCGGGAACTCGATCCCATCGGCGCCCTGCCGGCCGAATTCCTGCTCGACTTTTTCGCGGAAGAAATCGGCGCCCATTATTACAATCAGGGCCTGCGCGACGCCCATGCGGCCCTCCTGAAGAAGATGGAGGATCTGGCGGAGGACATCTATCTTCTGGAGCGCGACGAGAAGAGCAAGACCGCGAGCCCGTAGGGGGACGCGGCGCCTCTCAGTTCTTGCTCTCAAACCGCCGTCTTGACCGCTTCAAAGCCGTATCCCCGCCGGCCCTTGGCCTTGACCGCATACATGGCGGCATCGGCAATTTCGTAGATCTGCGTCACGGTACCGTCATGGGTCGGGCGGATCGACACCCCGATGCTGGCTGAAATCGTCAAGCTCTCGCCGCTGATCGAGAACGGCCGCTCGAGTGCCTCCAGCATCCTCTCGGCGACGAGACGCGCTTCGCGTTCATTGATTTCACCGCCGAGGATGACCGCGAACTCGTCGCCACCCAGGCGGGCGACCTCGTCTTCGGCGCGGACGCAAGCCTGCAGGCGGCGGGCGACCTGAATGAGCAATTCGTCACCGCCGAAGTGACCGATCGTGTCGTTGACCTGCTTGAAATGATCGAGATCGAGCGTCAGAAGGCCGACCATGCCCTGCCGTCGCGCGACTTCTTCAAGCCTCTGGCGGAACCGCCGCCGGTTGGAAAGCCCCGTCAGCGCGTCGCTCGCAGCCTCAAGCTCGAGCTTTTGCCGGAAAGCGTCATTGGCGCCATAAAGCCATGCCATGATAAAGGCGGCGATAATGCTCATGTTTCCCGCCGGCACCAGCAAAGCTGCGTATTTGTCCGCAGCAAACAGCGGAACGGCGCCCGTCATGGCAACCACTTCCGGAAAGGCGACGATGGCAACGACCAGTGCTGCATTGCCGGCGAATGTGAAGCATCGGGTCGCCAGGAGCGGCATGAAGACGAAATACATGAAGCCGGCAAGGCCATAGACAAACCCGCCTTCGATGCGTCCCATGATGACGAAAAAACACGCCTCCCAGCCGAGGAACATGAACAATGCGGCGACAAGGGCAAGACGCCGGTCGACCCGCAACCAAAGCGCCGCCATGTAAGGCAATGCGACAGGCAGCGTGGCGAGGCGTAGCCAAATCGTGTTGGCCGCGCCGGCGGGATCGAGGGTAAAGTCCCATGTCCAGAGCGAGGTGCCGGCTAAGGCTGTGACCAGTGTCATGACGAGGCAATTGAACCTGTGCTCATCATAATGCCGGGCAGCGAAATCGGGCGAGGGCCGGAGCACGGAGATCAGCAGGCCGTGCCAGCGAGCCTTAACATTCGATATCTCCGACAAGCCGCGCCCCTCGTCCATTGCCCCGCACTCCTTGCGCCCAGGTGTCATATTCATAGGCGATGCGGATGAATAAATTCCTGCTTAATGGGCGCGGCGCTGGTTCCCGGCCGTTCGCGCACGGTGGCAGGTCCTTTATCTCGAGCAGTATCGAGGATTGAAAGTGTTAGGGTCAGCCGGTCAAAACCGTGGCGCTGTCGATAATGGCGATGCCATGGGCGCGCATCTCCTCGATCGCGGCGGCGACACCTTCGGGCGTGATGCCGCGACTGGCATCCTCGATGAAGCGGACGCGCACGTTGGGCATCATTTCCAGTGCGTCGAGCGCGGAGAACTTGACGCAGTAATCGGTCGCGAGGCCGCAGACATCGAGATCGGTGATACCCTGATCCTCGAGGAAATCGGAAAGGCCGGTGGAGGCATCCCGGTCATTGTCGCGGAAGGCCGAATAGCTGTCGATCCTCGGATCTTCGCCCTTCTGCTGGATCAGGTCGATCTCTTCGGATTTTAACTGGGGATGCAGTTCGGCATCGAGCGTGCCCTGGATGCAGTGATCAGGCCACATCATTTGCGGCTTGCCGGAGAGTTCGCCCATCTCGAAGGGGGAAGCACCCGGATGGGCGGAGGCGAAGCTGCCGTGGCCCGGCGGATGCCAGTCCTGCGATGCAACGATCAGATCGTATTTGCCGCTGTCGATCAGCCTGTTTGCGACGGGAACCACCTTGTCGCCATCGGGCACCGGCAGATTGCCGCCCGGACAGAAGCCGTTCTGGATATCGACGAGCAGCAGCGCTTTCATCAAGGCCAATCCCTTCGCTTTGTCGCAATGCAAATGCCAAATGCACTGAATGCATCAACTAGTGAATTTCCGGGGGCCGACATGCAAGTGTTAATTCTGTCACTACCGGTAGTAAGTCGCTGAAACAGAAGGATCTAATACAATCAGTGGGGGAGCTGGAGGCTGTCGCGTCGAGTGGCGTAAGAGGTCTTGCGCCGGCCACCATGCGCGATTTCTCCCGCCTTCTCGGAAATGCGATGCCAGGCCGATCTTGCTCCCGCCCGCGATTTCTGCCTTTCTTGCCTGAGCGCCAGCCGGAACCGAAGCCATGTCCGAGACTCAGCCAGACGAAAAGATCGATGCGACGTTCCGCAACGGGTCGTTGACGGCGACCGGGATCATTCTCGGCTTCTCGCTCAATTTCATTAGTCTCTGGGTGTCCAATCCGAATGACTGGAGCCGTGTCGATCTGTTGCCGATGGCGTTTCTGACGGTCGGCATCGCCATTCAGGTGAAGGTGTTTGCCGATCTGCTCGCGCGCGACTCGCTGCTGGCCGCCAGATATGACCGGGCGCGGCGGCTGTTCCTGATCGGGCTGTCGATCGTCGCATTCGGAATGGGGATCGCCCTGCTGAACGATATTCTCGGGCTCAGCAGCATGCGGATGTTCGGGTGAAGGTTCCCGCGCTTCGCCGGAAGATCACACGCGTTCGACGAAGCCGTCCAGCACCCGCTTCTGTCCGGCCCGGTCGAATTCGATCGTCAGCTTGTTGCCTTCGATGCCGGTGATGTTGCCGTTGCCGAATTTCATGTGGAATACGCGGTCGCCGAGGGTGAACTTCGACGGTTCCGACGAGGTCGATTTCGCCACCAGCTCGCCATCGATCGTGCGTCCCTTGGGGCCGCTTTCGCCATAACCGATGCGTTCGACGGCGTGGCCGGAGCGGGTGCCCCAGTTGTCGCGGGTGGCTTCGGTCTTGTTGGCCTGGGCGCGTTTCCAGCCGGGGGTGGAATAGGAGTTGGCGAAGGGTTCGGCCTTGTCGAAGCGCGACTGGCCGTAGCCGCCGCGGCCGTAACCGCCGTAGCTCTGCTCCATCTCGGCGACCTCGACATGGGTTTCCGGCAATTCGTCGAGGAAGCGCGAGGGCAGGGTCGATTGCCAGAGGCCGTGGATGCGGCGGTTGGAAACGAACCAGATGTGGCAGCGGCGCTTGGCGCGGGTGATGCCGACATAGGCGAGGCGGCGTTCCTCCTCCAGGCCGGCGCGGCCGCTTTCATCGAGCGAGCGCTGGTGCGGGAACAGGCCTTCCTCCCAGCCGGGCAGGAAGACGGTGTCGAATTCCAGGCCCTTGGCCGAATGCAGCGTCATGATCGAGACGGCGTCGAGGTTCTCGTTGGTCTCGGCGTCCATGACGAGCGAGACATGTTCGAGGAAGCCGCGCATCGACTCGAAGCTTTCCATCGAGCGGATGAGTTCCTTCAGGTTTTCGAGGCGGCCGGGCGCCTCGGCGCTCTTGTCGTTCTTCCACATGTCGGTATAGCCGGACTCTTCGAGGATCTGCTCGGCAAGTTCGGTATGCGGTGTGTTTTCAAGCAGTTCCTGCCATCGGCGGAAAGATTGAATCACGTCGAAGAGGGCTTTGCGCGCCTTCGGCTTCAACTCGTCCGTCTCGATGATGTCGGCGGCTGCCGCCAACATCGGGATGTCGCGGGCGCGCGCGTAGTCGTGGAGTGCCCGCACCGTGGTATCGCCGAGGCCGCGCTTCGGCGTGTTGATGATGCGCTCGAAGGCGAGATCGTCGGCCGGCTGCGCCACCAGCCGGAAATAGGCCATGGCGTCACGGATTTCGAGGCGCTCATAGAAGCGCGGGCCGCCGATGACGCGGTAGTTGAGGCCGAGGGTGACGAAGCGGTCTTCGAATTCGCGCATCTGGAAGGAAGCGCGCACCAGGATCGCCATGTCGTTCAGCAGATGCTTGTTGCGCTGGAGCTGCTCGATCTCCTCGCCGATGGCGCGGGCTTCCTCCTCCGAATCCCAGGAGGCATGGACCTGCACCTTGACGTCGTCGGGATCGGCGCGGTCGGTGAACAGTGTCTTGCCCAGGCGGCCTTCATTGTGGGCGATCAGATGGGCGGCCGCGCCGAGGATATGTTCGGTCGAACGATAGTTACGCTCCAGCTTGATCACCTTGGCGCCGGGGAAATCTTTCTCGAAGCGCAGAATATTGTCGACCTCCGCGCCGCGCCAGCCATAGATCGACTGGTCGTCGTCGCCGACGCAGCAGACATTCTGCGGCTCGCCCTTGGCGCGCTGGGCCAGAAGCCGCAGCCACATATATTGGGCGGTGTTGGTGTCCTGGTACTCGTCGACGAGGATATAGCGGAAGCGGCCGTGATATTCCTTGAGCAGATCGGGGTTCTTGCGGAAGATCGCGATCGGATGCATCAGCAGGTCACCGAAATCGCAGGCGTTGAGTGTCGTCAGGCGCGCCTGATAGGCGAAGTAGAGATCGCGGCCGCGGCCATTGGCAAAGGCGCGGGCATCGCCCTCGGGGATATCGGCGGGGCCGAGGCCCTTGTTCTTCCAGGTGTCGATCATGCCGGCGAACTGCTTGGCCGGCCAGCGCTTGTCGTCGAGGCCTTCGGCCTGGATCAGCTGCTTGATCAGGCGCACGACGTCGTCGGTGTCGAGAATGGTGAAGCCGGAGCTGAGGCCGACGAGCTCGCCATGGCGGCGCAGAAGCTTGACGCCGATCGAGTGGAAGGTGCCGAGCCAGGGCATGCCTTCGACGGCGCCGCCGACGAGCAGCGCGATGCGCTCCTTCATCTCGCGGGCCGCCTTGTTGGTGAAAGTGACGGCGAGGATCTGCGAGGGGAAGGCGCGGCCGGTGTTGAGGATATGGGCGATGCGGGTCGTCAGCACGCGCGTTTTGCCGGTGCCGGCGCCGGCAAGCACGAGGACCGGGCCCTCCAGCGTTTCGACGGCTTCGGTCTGCTCCGGGTTCAGCCCGGCGAGATAATCCGGCCGCTTGCCGCCGTCGCGGGCGGCCATGGCGCGGGCAGCGATGCCTCCTGCTGCAATGCTTCCCGTCGCAGGCGCCTTTCCCGACGGCGCCTGGGGAGGCTGCGGCTTGCGCGGCGCCTCGCCCGGCTCTTCGTCGAAGAAGGGGATATCGTCGAAACTGTTGCTCATGGCGCGTAATGTAGTGATTCGGGAGGGAAAGACCAGAAAAGATGTTCTGCTTTCATTCCTGAGCCATTCGCTATCCCAAGCGGTAGATGCTCCACGACGAAAAATCCTAGCCGCGGCCTGTCGGAGTCCGCGCCGGCGGCGCGTCCTTGGAGCATCGGACCCAAGGTCCGGATCAAAGCTCGTCAACAAGGAGGCTGTCATGCCGAAGGTCGTTTCCAATCTCTGGTTCGCTGAGGAAGCGCGCGAAGCCGTCGAATTCTACGTATCGATCATTCCGGACTCGCGGATCGGGCGTACCACGATATTGCCGGCGGAAACGCCGAGCGGGCCTCCCGGCAGCGTCGAGCTGATCGAATTCACGCTCGGCGATCAGGAGTTCCTGGCAATGAAAGCCGGCCCGCTCGACAGCTTCAACCACTCCTTCTCGATTGCCGTTCTGCTCGACAGCCAGGCCGAGATCGATCGGATCTGGGATGCCTTTCTCGCCAATGGCGGCACGCCGGAAGCCTGTGGCTGGCTCAAGGACCGCTGGGGCCTTTCCTGGCAGATCGTGCCGCGGACGCTTGCCGAAATGGTCGCCGACAGCGACCGTGAGCGGGGCAAGCGCGTGACCGAGGTGATGCTCGGCATGGTCAAGATCGACATCGCCGCGCTGGAGAAGGCGTTCAACGGCTGAGAGGCCGCAGGCGCGATTCAGGACGGGGAGGATATGCTGATTCCAGGGCGCGCGGGCCGTGAGCGCGCGCGCTCGGCCGACCGGGGCTGCCCGCCGACGTTTTTTCGAAAGCTCGAATCACGGGCGACATTGCACACCTTTTTGACATTCATGTCACGTCGCGAAATGTGCTGATACCGCGACAGGCCCGTTCTCAACTACAATAATAAACAGTTTCGTAGAGTTCAAAAAAGATCCGGTGCATGCACATCTTTGTGCATTGCCAGAAACGGCCGGTGAGCGTGGAATATAGCTACGAAACTATTGATTCTCAGGAACACCGTGGCCATCTCGATGGTTATAGGAGCACCTGAAGCCTGTGGCAGAACCTTGATGGAGGGCCCATGCTAAGCGAATCCGTATTCGATGCGTTTACCCGCAGTTACGAAGCGCGCCGCGAAACCGATATGTCGGTGGCGGAATATCTCGATCTCTGCAAAAAAGAACCGATCGCCTACGCCAATGCGACCGAACGCCTGCTCGCCGCGATCGGCGAGCCGCAGATGGTCGATACTTCAAGGGACGCGCGCCTCGGCCGGATCTTCATGAACCGGACCATCCGGATCTATCCTGCTTTCACCGGCTTCCACGGCATGGAAGAGACGATCGAGCGCATCGTTTCGTTCTTCCGCCACGCCGCGCAGGGGCTGGAGGAGCGCAAGCAGATCCTCTATCTCCTCGGCCCGGTCGGCGGCGGCAAGTCTTCGCTGGCGGAGCGGCTGAAACTCCTGATGGAGGTCCACCCGATCTACGTGCTGAAGGCGGGCGACGAGATCAGCCCCGTTTTCGAAAGCCCGCTCAACCTCTTCGATCCGGAAACGATGGGGCCGCTTCTGCAGGAGCAATACGGCATTCCCCAGCGGCGCCTGAGCGGGCTGATGAGCCCGTGGTGCCTGAAGCGGCTCGATGATTTCGGCGGCGATATTTCCCGCTTCCGCGTCGTCAGGGTCCAGCCTTCGCGGCTGCGCCAGATCGCCATCGCCAAGACCGAGCCCGGCGACGAGAACAACCAGGATATCTCTTCGCTGGTCGGCAAGGTCGATATCCGCAAGCTGGAGACCTATTCGCAGAACGATCCCGATGCCTACAGCTATTCGGGCGGGCTGAACCGCGCCAACCAGGGCATCCTCGAATTCGTCGAGATGTTCAAGGCGCCGATCAAGATGCTGCATCCGCTGCTGACCTCAACCCAGGAAGGCAACTATATCGGTACCGAGAATATCGGCGCCATACCCTTCTCCGGCATCGTGCTCGCGCATTCGAACGAGGCGGAATGGCAGACCTTCAAGGCCAACAAGAACAACGAGGCCTTCATCGACCGTATCTGCGTGATCAAGGTGCCCTATTGCCTGCGCGTGACGGAAGAGCAGAAAATCTACGAGAAGCTGATCGAGGGATCGGAACTTGCCGATGCGCCATGCGCGCCCGCGACGCTCGAAATGCTCGCCCGCTTCTCCGTGCTCTCACGCCTGCGCAAGCACGAGAATTCGACCTTCTTCTCGAAGATGCGCACCTATGACGGCGAGAGCCTGAAGGAAACCGATCCGCGCGCCCGCAGCGTACAGGAGTATCGGGATGCGGCGGGTATCGACGAGGGCATGGACGGGATATCGACCCGCTTCGCCTTCAAGGTGCTCGCCTCCACCTTCAACCACGATACGACAGACATCGGCGCCGATCCGGTGCATCTGATGTATGTGCTGGAACAGTCGATCCGCCGGGAGCAGTTTTCCGACGATGTCGAGAAGCGTTATCTCGAGTTCATCAAGGCGGATCTTGCGCCGCGTTACGCAGAGTTCATTGGCAATGAGATCCAGAAGGCCTATCTTGAATCCTATGCGGACTACGGACAGAACCTGTTCGACCGCTACGTGGATTATGCCGATGCCTGGATCGAAGATGTGGACTTCAAGGATCCGGATACCGGCCAGCTTCTCGACCGTGAGCTCCTCAACCAGGAACTGACGAAAATCGAAAAGCCCGCCGGAATCGCCAATCCGAAGGATTTCCGCAACGAAATCGTCAAGTTCTGCTTGAGATCGCGGGCAGCCAACGGCGGAAAGAATCCGTCATGGACGAGCTACGAGAAAATCCGGGAAGTCATCGAAAAGCGAATGTTCTCGCAGGTCGAGGATCTCTTGCCGGTCATTTCCTTCGGATCGAAGAAGGATTCCGAAACGGAAAAGAAGCACAGCGAATTCGTCTCGCGCATGGCCGCGCGGGGTTACACCGAGAGGCAGGTTCGACGCCTTGTGGAATGGTACATGCGCGTCAAACAGGCAAGTTAATGCGGAGCCATTATGCACATTGTCGACCGGCGGCTGAATCCGCGCGGTAAAAGTCTGGAAAATCGGCAGCGGTTCCTTCGACGCATGAAGGGCGCCGTGCAGCAGGCGGTCAAACGTTCTCTGCAAAACCGAAACATTCGAGATGTGCTCGACGGCGGGGAAATCAGCCTGCCGATCGATGGAATGGCCGAACCGAGCCTACGCAGGGGCGACGGCGGCATCAGCGACCATATCCTGCCCGGCAACAGGGCCTTCGTGGAAGGCGATATCCTTCCACGGCCGCCGGGCGGCAAGGGCGGGAAGCCGAAGGATGCGGGCGAGGGCGACGGCGAGGACGGCTTCCGTTTCGTGCTGACGCGCGAGGAATTCCTCGACGTCTTCCTCGACGATCTGGAACTGCCCGACCTCGCCAAGCGGCGGCTGGCCGAAACCGAGGAGGAAACGCCGTTCCGGGCCGGCTATTCCGTCTCGGGATCGCCGTCCAACATTGCCGTCGGCCGCACGACCAGGCTCGCAATGATGCGCCGTATCGCGCTTCGCCGCCCGCGTCCCGAAGAGATCGAAGACCTGCAGCGGCAGATCGCGGAATGCGAGGACGAGGAGATCCGCCTGGGGCTCGAGGCAAAGCTCAAGACCCTGGAGGAAAAAAGCCGGCGCATTCCTTATATCGATCCGCTCGACGTGCGGTATCGCCGCTTCGAAAACGAGCCGAAGCCGGTGGCGAAGGCCGTGATGTTCTGCCTCATGGACGTCTCCGGCTCCATGTCGGAGCACATGAAGGACCTGGCGAAGCGGTTCTACCTGCTGCTCTACCTCTTCCTGTCGAAGCGCTACAAGAAGGTCGAGATCGTCTTCATCCGCCATACCGACAGGGCCGAGGAGGTGGACGAGGAAACCT
This sequence comes from Rhizobium sp. R635, assembly GCF_002211285.1. GTDB lineage: Bacteria > Pseudomonadota > Alphaproteobacteria > Rhizobiales > Rhizobiaceae > Rhizobium. The sequence continues at coordinate 165,256 of NZ_LOKX01000004.1, forward strand.
TCTTCTACGGCCCGGCGACGGGCGGCACGCTGGTATCGAGCGCCCTTGCGGCGATGCGCGGGATCATCGCGCAGCGTTTCGATCCGGCCGAGTGGAACATCTACGGCGCCCAGGCTTCGGACGGCGACAACGCCCATTCGGACGGAAGCCTGACCGGGCAGCTGCTGCAGGAGATTTTGCCGCTCTGCCAGTATTTCGCCTATATCGAAGTCGGCGAAGAGGGCGGCGACTCCTCGATATCCCGTTCGCCTCTCTGGATGCTTTATGAAGGCATCCGCTCCGAACTCCTGCCGCTTTCGATGCGTAAGGTCTGCCGGCGAAGCGAGATCTTCCCGGTTTTCCACGATCTCTTCCAGAAACGTGACGCACAATCGAAGGTAACGCCATGACCACGACGCTGAGGGCGAAAGAGCTGCTGCTGTTCGAAGGCGCCGACTGGGACTTCACGACACTGCAGCGCATCCACGATGCCTGCGAGGATATCGCGCTCGGCGAACTCGGCCTCGACGTCTATCCGAACCAGATCGAGGTGATCACCTCGGAGCAGATGCTGGACGCCTATTCCTCGACCGGCATGCCGCTCTTTTACCGCCATTGGTCCTTCGGCAAGCACTTCGCCCATCACGAAGCCTTCTATCGCCGGGGGATGCGCGACCTTGCCTATGAGATCGTCATCAACAGCTCGCCCTGCATCTCCTACCTGATGGAGGAGAACACGGCGACGATGCAGACGCTCGTCATCGCGCATGCGGCCTTCGGCCATAACCACTTCTTCAAGAACAACTATCTCTTCAAGCTCTGGACCGACGCGGAAGGCATCCTCGACTATCTCGATTTCGCCAAGGGTTACATCGCCCGCTGCGAGGAGCGTTACGGCGAAGTGGCGGTCGAGCGCACGCTCGATGCGGCCCATGCGCTGATGTCGCATGGCGTGCACCGGTACGCGGGCAAGAACACGCTCGATCTTCGCCAGGAAGAGAAGCGGCTGCAGGAGCGCCGCCTTCACGAAGAGCAGATGTATAATGACCTCTGGCGCACGGTTCCCGTCGGCAAGGCGAAAAAGGCGGGTGACATCGGGCTCGAAAAGCGGCGCGCCGCGCTCGGCCTGCCGCAGGACAATATCCTCTACTTCCTGGAGAAAACCGCGCCGCGGCTGCAGCCATGGCAGCGCGAAATCCTTCGCATCGTCCGCCATGTCGCCCAATATTTCCATCCGCAGCGGCAGACCAAGGTGATGAACGAGGGAACCGCGACCTATGTCCATTACCAGATCATGAACCGGCTGCACCAGCGCGGGCAGATCAGCGACGGAAACTTCCTCGAATTCCTGAAATCGCATGCCAATGTCGTGTTCCAGCCGAATTACGACGACCGGCGCTTCTCGGGCTTCAATCCCTATGCGCTCGGTTTTGCGATGATGCAGGACATCGAGCGGATCGTGACTGCCCCGACGGAAGAGGACCGCGCATGGTTTCCCGATATCGCGGGACGCGGCGATGCGATGGGCGTGCTCCGCGATATCTGGGCCAATTACCGCGACGAAAGCTTCATCAGCCAGTTCCTGAGCCCGAACCTGATGCGCCAACTCAGGCTGTTCCATCTCTACGACGATCCGGAACAGACCGAAGGCATACTGGTTTCGGCGATCCACAACGAGCGCGGTTATCTCCGCATCCGCCGCCAGCTCTCCCGCGAATACGATATCGGCTGGACCGACCCGGCGATCGATATCGTCGACGTCGACCTCGCCGGCGACCGTCGCCTGCTCTTGCAGCACATCGTCATGAACGGCTGCTATCTGCAGGAGACCGACATGAAACAGGTCCTGCAGCATCTCGCCGACCTCTGGGGCTACGATGTCCTGCTTCAGGAAATCGACGGTTCGAACGTCGTGGCGAGGGAGCATACGGCAAGCCCGCGCAAGATCGTTCAGTGATGGGTTGACTTTCTCCGAGGCCCCTCGGGTAAGGCTCTGGCTCGCCACCGGCTGTCGGCGCCAGCCTTGGACGCACGGACCGCTTGATTCTGAAGGAGGCGCAGATGGAGCGTTTCACGGGCGGCTGCTTGTGCGGCGAAGTGCGGATAGTGGCGTCGGGACGTCCGTACCGGGTCGGCCTTTGTCATTGCCTCGACTGCCGCAAGCATCACGGGGCGCTCTTTCACGCATCGGCGATATTTCCCGAGGATGCGGTGACGATCGAGGGGGAAACGCGCGCCTATGCCGGGCGGTTTTTCTGCCCCCGTTGCGGCTCGTCGGTTTTCTCCCGCACCGCCGACGAAATCGAAGTGAATCTGGGCTCTCTTGACGCGCCCGACCAACTGGTCCCGACCTACGAACTCTGGACGGTCCGCCGCGAATCCTGGCTGCCGCCGTTCCCGCTTGCGAGACGATATGAGCATGATCGCGAGGGGGAGGGCCGCTTCGAGGAATAGCGGCGAGAGCGGTGCAACGGTGCCGTCGCGAGGTGGCCGAGTGGCGCGGCTTGCCTGAAACCCGTTACGAAGCGTGGACCGGACGGGCCGCGCGCCAGACGAGGGGAACCAGAACCAGGGCGACAGCGGGAAGCACGATCCAGTTGATCGTTTCCCAGCCGGAACTGTGCAGCAGCGATCCCGATGAGAAGGAGGCGCAGGCGACGGTTCCGAAGACGAGGAAATCGTTCGCCCCCTGAACCTTGCTGCGCTCGGCCGGCGTGTGGCAGTCGGCCACCATGGCGGTCGCGCCGATGAAGCCGAAGTTCCAGCCGATTCCGAGCAGCACCAGCGAGATCCAGAAATGGGCGATGTCGAAGCCGGAAAGCGCAACCGCTGCCGAGCCGCCGATCAGGAGCAGGCCGACGGCGGCCACCCGTTCCTTGCCGAAGCGCACCATCAGCCGCCCGGTCACGAAGCTCGGCCCGTACATGGCAAGGATGTGCCATTGGATGCCGAGAGCCGCCTGGTCGATCGAATGTCCGTGCCCCACCATGGCGATCGGCGAGGCGGTCATGACGAAGGTCATCAGGCCGTAGGAGACGACGCCTGTCGCGATGGCCAGGAGATAACGCGGCGACGAGAGGATCTGGAAAAGCGGCCGTTCGGCAGCGCTTTCCCGGCCGGCGATTCTCGGCGGCGAAGATGCGCGAAGCAGAAAGAGGATCGGGAAGGCCAGCGCGGCGAGGACCGCCTGGCTCACGAAGCTTCCGGCGAAGGGCGTTCCCGGAACCGCATCACGCGTCCAGATGACGAGCTGCGGTCCGATGATCGCTGCCGCGAGGCCGCCGATCATGACGCGGGCGATCGCCCTCTGGCTCTCGGCTCCGCTCGCATGGTCGGTCGCGGCGAAACGGTAACTCTGGACATAGGACGAATAGAAACCGGCAAGGCAGGTGCCGAGACAGAAGACGATGAAACTGCCGAGAACGATGCCTATGGCGGCGATCAGGCCGGAGACCAGACCGATGACCGTGCCGAGCAGATAACCCGCCCGCCGCCCGAAGCGGCGCATGACATAGGCCGCCGGCAGGGTGCCGAGCGCCAGCCCGAGGTTGAGCAGGCTGACCGGCAGGGTGATGAGATCGGGATCGGGCGACAGCTGCTGCCCCACCAGTCCGCCGAGCGAAACGACGACGGGCGCGTTCGCGCCGCCGAAGGCTTGCGCGACAGTCAGAATCCATGAATTGCGCCTTGCGGTCTCAGGGTCTGCCGAAACTTGCTGAATGACGTTCATTCTCTATCCATCTTGGACCGGATTTCCGCGACGGCCCGCTTGGCGGCGATGACGGCGCCGGCGAGATATCCCGGTTCGGATTCGCTGGTTTCGCTTGCCGCCAGCAGAAGGCGGGATTCCCACGGGCCGGATACCCAGCGCGGATTTCCCGGCACGGGATGTCCGCCGCCTGCGCGGTCCGCCGCGGTCGCTGTCAGCGAATCGGCAGCCCAATCTTTCAGCAGGGTCGCGCGCGGCTCAAGGGCCTCGGGGCCGAAAAGCCTCGCAAGCTGTGCGAGGCATGCCTGCTTCAAGACCTGCTCGCCAAGAGTGGCGCGCTGATCCGCGCCGACACCGAGGAAACCGAAGAGGGCCGCCTTGCCCGAGGCGGTCGTCGCGTCGTGGATTTCGACCAGAGGCCCCACCATGCTCTGCGCCGTGCCGGAGAGGCCATCCGTGCGCCAGAAGGGTTTGTCGTAGATGGCGAAGAATTTCGCATGCGGCGCCATCCATGTCGGGGTATTGCGCCAGCGGGCGGCGGTTGCCGGCTCCTGTGGAGGCGCAAATGTGAGTGTTGCCTCCAGGAGCCGCGGCGGCAAGGCGGCGACGACGAGTTCCGCATGCAGCACTTCCGCGCTCTCGTCGCCCGTCTTCAGGGTGAGCCGCACGCCGTTTTCGGCGAGATCCATTGCCGTCACCATCGTGCCGAGACGGACGCGCTCAGCCGGGAGCTTGCCCGCCAGGGCACAGATCGCCGCCGCCGTGCCGCCCGCAAGCCGCATCGACTGCTGATCCAGCGCCGCCGGCAGATAGCGCTGCGGCTTCTCGCGCGACATGCGTTCGAAGACGACGGCTCCCTCGCTGTTCTGGCCGAAGGCGGCAAGACCGAGCTCGCCGACGAGCGTCGCCATGGCTGGCTGCATCAGCGGCCAATACCATGAAGGGCCGAGATCGAAGCCGTCTTCCGCCGGCAGGCCGGTTTCATCGGCCGTTAGGATACGGCCGCCAAGCCGCTCGCGCGCTTCTAGCAGGACGACGTCGACGCCGGAAGCATTGAGCGCCTGGGCCGTGTAGAGCCCGGCCAGGCCGCCGCCGACCACAGCCACTTTGCAAGTTTCCATGTTCATTTATCCCCAGGGCGTTCGGGATTGTCGAAGACGCAGACGTCCTGATGCAGGAGCGGGGCGGATTTGTACCAGACGCGCGCGCCTTGCCCTCCGGCCTTTGCCTGAAGCGGCCGGCCGGCGGGCAGGCGAAGCCAGCTCCAGCGGCCGAGCGTGTCGCCGGTCTCCGTGAAGCCACCTTCGATCACCAGCAGTTCGAGTCCGTTCGGATTGGCGATCTCGATCTCGGCATCCGGATGCCAATCCTCCAGCATCACGCGCTCGTCCGAGCCGTTGAAGAGCATCCGCGACGAGGCGACGCCGGGGCGAGCTTGGGATGGCTGGCCTTCGCCGGGCAGCCGGACGATGCGTTCACGATCGGCCGCCTTGAACTGCCAGAGCTTGACCAGGATCGTGCAGCCGTCTTCGCTTCGCGGCGCGTGTCCTGACCCGGGCGGGTTGCGGACATAGGTGCCGGCGGGAAAGTCGCCGCTCTCGTCCTGGAAGATGCCGTCGAGGACGAGAAACTCCTCGCCGCCGGGATGTTCATGATGCGAGAACCGGCTTTCCCTGGCGTAACGGACGATCGATGTCGCGCGGGCCTTCTCCCCGCCGATCCGGAAAAGCATGCGCCGGTCCACGCCCTTTATCGGGCTCGCCACCCAGTCGCGTTCTGCGGCATGGACGAGCGTTCGCCTGGTGAGGTCTTCGTTCAACAGCATGGTCATAGCTCCGATCTGCCGCCATCGACGACAATCTCCGCGCCGAGCATGTAACTCGAAGCGTCGCTTGCCAGGAAGAGCACGGCGGCCGCGATCTCCTCCGGCCTGCCCATGCGGCCGAGCGGCACCTGCGTGCCGACCCGGTCCGCATAGCTGCGGAACTCTTCTTCGCTCTGGTTGCTGCCGCGGTGGATCGGCGTCTCGATCGAACCGGGACTGACGGCATTGACCCGGATCTTCCTGTCGAGCAGCTCCGCCGACATCGTTCTGGCAAAGGAGCGGACCGCCGCCTTCGAGGCGGAGAGGATCGCCCGGCCGGGTGTTCCGACCTGGTTGAGCCAGGAGGTGTTGAGAACGATCGAGCCGGCCTCGCGCATCAGCGGCAGCATCGCCTGTACCGTGAAGAAGACGCCCTTCACGTTCACATCCATGATCCTGTGATAGGTGGCCTCGTCCGTCGTCGCGAGCGGCGTGCCGAGCGCAACGCCCGCATTGGCGAACAGGATATCCAGCGATCCGAATGTCTCCCTTATCTTGCCGTTTGCCAGTCTCAGCTCTTCGAGGGAGGAAACGTCGGCCTCGATGGCAAGGACGTCGCCGCCGAGCTCGGCCACGGCATGCGCGAGCTTTTCCCCGGAGCGTCCGGTGATCGCGACGCGGGCGCCGTTGTCGCGCAGCATGCGTGCGGCGGCGAGGCCGATGCCGCTCGAGCCGCCCGTCACCAATGCTGTCTTTCCTTGCAGAACCATGTGTCAAATCCTCGTGTTTTCCGCCATATGCTAACGCGAGGATTTGCGTTCGCGAGGAAAAGACGCCATATCGCAAAGAAAGAAAAACTTTGTCGTGAACGATATGAGAAACCTCACCAGACTACGTTCGCTCCAGGCGCTGGAGGCATCTGCACGGCACGGCAGCTTCGTCGGGGCGGCCACCGAACTCGACGTCACGCCGCCCGCCGTCGGCCAGCTTGTCCGCTCGCTGGAGGATTGGGTCGGATATCCATTGTTCAGGCGGAGCCGTTCCGGCACCGAGCGCCTGACGCCGGTCGACGAGGCGCGGGAGGCTCTCGAAGAGATTGCCCAAGGGCTCGATCTTCTCGAATCCGGCCTTCGCAAGCTCAGCGGCCGCAAGGCCCGTTCGGTCGTGGTGGTGACGGCGTCGCAGGCGCTCGTCGCCAACTGGCTTTTGTCCCGGCTCGAAGATTTTTCATCAGCCTATCCCGGTATCGACGTGCGGCTCGACGTTTCGGACCGGGTCATCGATCTCGCCCAGGGCGAGGCGGATATCGGCATCAGATGCGGCCTGGGCTCCTGGAAGGGCGTGCGGTCCACCTTTCTGATGGGCGAAGAGATCATCGCCGTCTGCCATAACAGGCTCTTGCCCGCCGATCGCGACGTAACGGCAGGATGGATCGCGGAGCAGACGCTGATCCATGACGGAACAGCCCATCCCGGCGGGGATTTTCCAAGCTGGAGCGAATGGCTCGCCCGAGCCGGCGCCAACCAGGCGCCCGCCGATGGCGGCCTGAAGATCAATTCCACCGCCGCCGTCATTCACGCGGCGGTCGCGGCAAGAGGCGTGGCCCTCGTGCGAAAGGCGCTCGTGGCGCAGGAGTTGGAGAGTGGCCGGCTGGCGCATCTGCTGCCGGAGGTCCGATGGCCCGTCAAATGGGCCTATTACATCGTGGCTGCGCCCAAGGCGTTACGACGGCACGAGGTCGGCGCGTTTCACGACTGGCTGGCGGGTCGCTCCTTGCAGCGATGATCGCTGCCGCTATTCCAGCATGACGACGGCTTCGACTTCGAAGAGCATGGGGTCGATGGCGAGCTTGGGCACGGGAATCAGCGTCTGCGCCGGCAGTGCCTCGCCGAACATTTCCTTGACGTTCCTGGTCAGCACCTCGAGCTTGGACATATCGTGATCGACCACGAAGACCGTGAGCTTGGCGACCTGATCCGGCCTTGCGCCAAGCGCATCGAGGGCGGTGTGCAGATTTGCGTAGGCCTGTTTCACCTGGACGGCAAAATCAGGCGACAGGGCGCCGGTGCCGTCCTGGCCACCCTGTCCTGAGATGTACGCGAGCCGAGCTTCGCGCGGCACGATCACCGCAGTGCTGTAGCCGTTCGGCGTCGGGTCGTAGAGCTTCTGCGGGTTGACGATGGTCAGCTTGAGATCCTTCTCGCTTGCTGTCGTCATGCTGGGAACCGCTGTCGTCATGATGATGAGGCCTCCGATGAGCAGATGCTGGATTGCGCGTGACATGGTTTTTCTTGGCTCCGATGGGCGCGAAGGACTGACCTCGCGCCGGATGGTCGAATTAACTCGTACGATGTACGATTGAATTGCATCGTACATCGTACGAGTCAACTGTCGAGGATCGACATTCCCCACATTGTCCGCTTAAATCGGCGCAGTGATCGGCAGGGAAAACGGATGGCAGCCAAACGCAGCGGCGCGCAGAGCAAACGGTCTCCGGGGAAAACCGCGTCTGCGCGGCCCGCGCAGGAGCCGCGCAATGAACCGGCTCTGTCTCTGGAGCGGATCGTCGCGACCGCGGTGGAACTGCTGGACGCTCAAGGCGTCGACGGGTTGACGATGCGCCGGCTTGCCGATCGTCTCGGTTCGGGGGCGATGAGCCTCTATTGGCATGTCGACAACAAGGAGAAAGTCTTCGACCTGGCGCTCGACTCGGTGCTCGCATATCGCGGATCGCCCGAAACGGCCGCGTCCGAGGACTGGCGCGGGGAAGTCGTTCATATGCTTGAGGACTGGCGCGCCGGCATGCTGCGCCATCCCTGGTCGGCATTGCTGCTGCCGCGCCGGGCGCTCGGCCCGAACATCCTCGCCCGGCTGGAACGGTTGAACAGGATTCTCTCCGGCGCCGGTGTCGCCGATGCGGATTTGAACGCCGCGATATGGTCGCTTTGGAACTATGTGATGGGCGCTACCGTCACCCGGGCGAACTTCGATCTTTCGGAGGAGGACAGGGCCGCCGCGCAGCAGCGGCTTGCAGGCCTCAACGAACACTACCCGGCAATCGAACGCTCTCGTCTGCTGCTGGATAATGATTGGGACGGCGCTTTCCGCAAAGGCCTCGACTTCCTGCTCGATGGCCTTGCTCCGAGATAACAATTATCGGTGGCAACGAACACAAAGGCTTAGTAACCTGACCCTCGCTGCAATCGGCCATATCGACCTCCATTCGACCAGCTTCGGCCTTTGCAGCGATCTCGGCGCGGAGACGAGGAGCCATGAGTGACACGCGGCGTAAGCTGACGACGATCTTCTGTGCTGACGTGCAGGATTATACGCGGCTGATGGGAGCCGACGAGGAGGGGACGCTCGCGACGCTGAAGCGCTGCCGGGAAGCGATGGGGCACCTGATCGAAAGCCATGGCGGCCGCGTCGTCAACACCTGGGGCGACGGGCTGATCGCGGAGTTTCCGAGCGTGGTCGAGGCGGTGCGCGCGGCCGTCGATACCCAGAACGAACTTGCCGGCTTCAATGCCCGCCGCCCGAGCGACGGGCGCATGCTCTTCCGCATCGGCATCAATCTCGGCGACGTGATCGTCGAAGGCGACGACATCTATGGCGACGGCGTCAATATCGCCGCGCGGCTGCAGACATCGGCTTCGCCGGGCGGCATCGTCATATCGAGCACCGTCTACGACCAGGTGCGCAACAAGGTGGCGGTCGGTTTCGAGTTTCTCGGGCCGCTGATGGTGAAGAATGTCGAAGAGGGCGTTCCGAGCTATGCGGTGAGAATCGGCGACGGAGGCGACGAGGCCCCGCCTGCCGAACGGCCCGCCGCCGAACGACCCGCCGCCGCCCGGCCGCAGCCGGCGGCGGCCGTCATGGCCGAGGCAAGGCCGGCACCCGGCGGACGGAGGTTGTTTGCCGTGCTCGGCGTCATCGCCGTCGTGATGATCGTCATCAATCTGCTGTCGTGGCAGGGCGTTTTCTGGGCGCGGTTTCCCGTGCTGGCGCTCGCCGTCGTGGCGGCGCTTGCCTGGAATCGCGGCCAGACCTGGTTCGACCGCAAGTTCGCCGCGCTCGCGATCGTCGCGCTCGGCATCATCGGCATCAACCTCTTCACCTGGAGCGGGACCTTCTGGGCGGTGTGGCCGATACTGGGGATCGCAGCGATGATCGGCCTGCGGTGGTCAATGCGCCGATAGATTTCGCTCTTCACCGGTTTTGCTGGATATCCGGTCCCGATAACGACGTCGTGAAGACCTGTGCGAGGTTCGTTCAAGCAAAAGTGAGCGGCCGGATTATTTCCAATCTTTGCTGATATTACAAATCGGTAATGCCGGGTGCTTATGCTTGCCGTTAAGCTGCAAAAGCGCGATATTGTCGCACCAGCCGGGAATCTCGATCCCTGGAGATTAGATCTCCGGGATGCCGATCCCGCAGCGCCTCTTTCGACCGACCCTGGTCCAACCTCGAGTCCCTCCGGAGACGTGAATGGCCTTTTGGAAGCAGTTTGTACTTTCGCTCATCGTCATCATTGCCGGCTTTGCCGCGTGGGTTTTCCTTGCGCCCGGGGCCGGCGATACGATGCGTGACGCAGGCATTCCGGAGAGCATCGTTTCCAGGATCGCGCCGAAGGCCGAGGAGACTGCGGAGGCCGGCGCTTCCGCCGGAGCGCAGGGGCAGCAACGTGGCCAGGGCCAAGGGCAGAACCGTCGCGGCGGCGGGCGAAGCAACGCCATTCTCGTCGCGACGGAAGCCGTCGTCCAGGGCGTGGTCAACGACCGCCTGAATGCCATCGGCACGGGGGATGCGATCCGCTCGGTCGCGGTGACGCCGCAGGCCACGGGAACGATCCGCGAAATCCTCATCAAGTCGGGCGACAGGGTGAAGGCCGGCCAGGTACTCGCCAAGCTCGACAGCGAGGAGCAGGTGATCGCCCGCGGCCAGGCCGACGTGGCGGTGAAGGCCGCCGTCGAGAAATCCAATCTCTACCACAACATCAAGTCCAGCGTGTCGCGCATGGACGTCTTCGATTCCGAGATCGCCGAGCAGGGCGCGCGGCTGCAATTGCAGGCCGCCGAGCTCAATCTCGCCCGGCGCAACATCACGGCGCCGATCGACGGCATCGTCGGGATCGTGCCGGTCAATATCGGCGACAACGTCACGACATCGACGCCGATCGTCACGCTGGACGACCGGTCGGAAATCCTCGTCGACTTCTGGGTGCCGGAGCGTTTTTCCAATACGGTTGCTGTCGGCCAGCCGGTGGAGGCGATGTCGGTGGCAAGGCCGGGGCAGTTGTTTTCGGGCGTGATCGAGGCGGTCGACAACCGTATCGATGCGGCAAGCCGGACGCTGCGGCTGCGCGCCCGGATCGACAATTCTTCCGACGAGCTGCGCGCCGGCATGTCCTTCAGCGTCAGCATGAAATTCCCCGGCGACAAATATCCGGCGGTCGATCCGCAGTCCGTGCAGTGGGATTCGCAAGGCTCCTTTGTCTGGCAGGTGAGCGACGACAAGTCGCATAAGGTGCGGGTGAGCATCGTCCAGCGCAATCCCGACTTCATTCTCGTCAAGGCCGACCTCAAGGACGGCGACAAGATCGTGACGCAGGGCCTGCAGCGCGTGCGTGAGGGCGGGGCGGTGCGTGTTTCCGCCGATGTCGCCGCGAGCGGGGAGGTCGCGACCCAATGAGCGTGACCGAGATGCCTCAGGACCGAGCGTCGGGCAAGCAGAGCTTCACCGCGCTTTTCGTTCGGCGGCCGATCCTGGCGCTGGTGTTCAACACGCTGATGGTCGTCGCCGGCCTCGCGGCTTATGTCGGCGTCGAGGTGCGGGAGCTGCCCGATGTCGACCGTCCCGTCGTGACCGTGCGCACCACCTTCGACGGCGCGTCGCCGCAGACGATCGACCAGGAACTGACCAAGGTGATCGAAGGCGCGGTCGCGCGCGTCAGCGGCCTGAAATCGATCTCCTCGACCTCTTCCTTCGGCCAGAGCCGGGTGACGCTCGAATTCTCCGATGCGATCGATCTCGCGGTCGCCGCCAACGACGTGCGCGATGCGATCGGCCGCATCACCCAGAACCTGCCCGACGAGGCGGATGCGCCGCAGATCGTCAAGGCGGATTCGGATTCCTCAGCGATCATGCGCCTTGCCGTCACCTCCACCAACCTCAACATGGACGACCTGACGCAGCTCGTCGAAAACGAGGTGATCGATCGGCTCGCCTCCGTCGACGGCGTCGCCGACGTCGAGGAATATGGCGACCAGGAAAAGGTCTTCCGCGTCGATGTCGACCAGGGCGCGCTCGCCAGCCGCGGGCTCACCATCGGCGACCTGACCAAGGCGCTCGACAATGCCGCGCTCGACGTTCCGGCCGGCTCGCTGAAGAGCGCGACGCAGGATATCGTCGTGCGCGCCACCGCCAACCTGCAGACGCCGGCGGATTTTTCCGATGTCATGCTGCAGGACCGCGTCCGGTTGGGAGACGTCGCGACCGTGACGCTCGGGCCCCGCGACGGCGATACGGCGCTGCGCTCCAACGGCAAGCCGGGCATCGGGCTCGGCATCATCCGCCAGGCGCAGTCGAATACGCTGAATATTTCGACCGGCATCAAGGCCGCCGTCGAGCAGCTGTCGAAGACGCTGCCCGAGGGAACGACGATCGCCATCACCAGCGACGACGCCGTCTTCATCCAGGGCGCGATCCATGAGGTGGTGCTGGCGCTGGTGCTTGCCGCCGTCATCGTCACCGCCGTCATCTATCTCTTCCTGCGCGACTGGCGTGCGACGCTGATCCCGGCGGTCAGCATGCCGGTGGCGCTGATCGGCACGCTGGCGGCGATCTACATGGTCGGCTTTTCGATCAACATCCTGACGCTGCTTGCGATCGTGCTCGCCACCGGTCTGGTCGTCGACGACGCGATCGTGGTGCTCGAAAACATCGTGCGCCGGCGCGCCGAAGGCATGGGGCCGCGCGCCGCCGCCGTGCTCGGCACGCGCGAGGTGTTCTTCGCCGTCATCGCCACGACCGCGACGCTGGCGGCCGTCTTCATCCCGCTTTCTTTCCTGCCGGGGCAGGTCGGCGGCCTTTTCCGTGAATTCGGCTTCGTGCTGGCATTCTCGGTCGGGCTGTCTTCGATCGTGGCGCTGACTTTGTGCCCGATGCTTGCCTCGCGCATGCTGACGAAGCCGATGATCGAGGATCACGGCGCGCTCGGCCGCTTCGGCGGCGCGCTCGCCCGCCTCTACAAATGGGCGCTGCACGGTTGCCTCAACGCGCCCTTCGTCGTCATCCTGTTCTCGGTGATGTTTGCCGGTGCGGCGCTCATCGCCTTCTCGACGGTCAAGAGCGAGCTGACGCCGGAGGAGGACCGGTCGCTGGTGATGATGCGGCTGACGACGCCGCAGGGATCGAGCCTCGAATATACCCGCGACAAGATGCAGCTCGTCGAGGAATATCTGCAGCCGCTGGTCGACAGCGGCGACATCCGCAACGTCTTCTCGATCTCCGGCCAGGGCGGTTCCTTGAACAGCGGCTTCATGGTGCTGACGCTCGCCCCGTGGGGAGAGCGGCACCGGACGCAGGCCGAGATCGTCGGCGACATCAACCAGGCGGCGGCGAAGGTGCCGGCGCTGCGCGGCAACGCCATCTCCTCCAACAGCCTGCGCATCCGCGGCGCCGGCAGCGGCGTGCAGATGGCGCTTGTCGGCAACGACCACGAGGCGTTGACGGCAGCGGCCGCCAAGCTGGTGCAGGCGCTCGACGCCACCGGCCAATATGATACGCCGCGCCTGACCAACGAGCCCAGCCAGGCACAGGTATCGGTGGCGATCGACCGCGAGCGCGCCTCGGATCTCGGCATCGATATCACCGGGCTTTCCACGGCGATCCAGTCGCTGCTCGAAGGGCGCTCTGTGGTCGACGTCTTCGTCGACGGCGAATCCTATCCCGTGCTTCTGACCTCGACGACGCGGCCGATCGACGATCCCACGGATCTCGAAAACGTCTTCCTGAAGACCGGAGACGGCAAGATCGTGCCGATGTCGGTCATCGCCTCGATGAAGGAAGGTTCGGTCGCCCCGCAGCTCAATCGCGAGCAGCAGCTCGCCTCCGTGGCGATCACCGCCGGCCTCCGGAACGGCATGTCGCTCGGCGATGCCGTCAAACAGGTGACGGAACTTGCCGAGCCGCTGCTGCCGCCCGGCGCGCGCCTGCTGCCGCTCGCGGAAGCAGCGACGCTGGAAGAGAATTCGAGCGGCATGGCGCTGACCTTCGGCTTCGCCATCGTCATCATCTTCCTCGTGCTCGCCGCCCAGTTCGAAAGCGTGCTCTCCTCGGTGATCATCATGTCGACGGTGCCGCTCGGGCTTGCCTGCGCCGTCTTCGCTTTGATCATCACCGGTTCCAGCCTCAACATCTACAGCCAGATCGGCCTGGTGCTGCTCGTCGGCGTCATGGCGAAGAACGGCATTCTGATCGTCGAATTCGCCAATCAGCTGCGCGACAGGGGCGAGGATGTGCGCTCCTCGATCGAGAAGGCCTGTGCGCTGCGCCTTCGCCCCGTGATGATGACGATGATCGCCACCATCCTCGGCGGCGTGCCGCTGGTCTTTGCCCATGGCGCGGGTGCGGAAGCGCGCGTGGCGCTCGGCTGGGTGATCGTCGGCGGCCTCGGTTTTGCGACGCTGGTGACGCTGTTCATCACGCCGGTCGCCTATCTCCTGCTTGCCCGCTTCGCCAAGCCGCATGCGCATGAGGAAGCGCGCCTGCACGAGGAGATGTCGGTCGCAACGAGGCCGCGCGCCGCCCCCGACGAGGAGCAGCTGCAGGCCGCCGAATAAGCTTTCCATTCGAATTGAAGGCGCCGCCGGATCCCATCCGGCGGCGTTCTCATGGTGTATGAAGTCTTGCGAAATAAGATAAATTTCCTCTGAAGATTAGCCGTTTTTTAAGCATAAGCGGCAATGATCGTGACCAGGAACCGACTGGCCTTCTTCGTTTCTTGAAGGCAATGCGCTGGACGCCCAGCGACCCCGGACATGAGTGTCCGTGCGGAAGGTTCATTCCTGTTCTGTTGCGTTCTGTTGTGTTTTTGGAGTTTAGTTCCGTGAGTCTTTATCAGCGCGTCTCCGTTGATGCGGCGCTCTATGTATTGCGCGATATCAACCGGAAGATGGATGTCACCCAGAACCACATCACGACGGGCATGCGTGTCGCCAAAGCGGCCGACAACGCCGTCTACTGGTCTGTCGCCACCACTGCACGCACCGACAACAAGGCCGTCTCGGCCATTCAGGACGCGCTCGGCATGGCGGCTGCGACGATGGGCACGGCCTATACCGGCGTCCAGAACGTCATCGATGTCGTCTCCGAGATCAAGGCCAAGCTCGTTGCCGCCACCGAGGACGGGGTCGACAAGAACAAGATCAACGAAGAGCTCAAGCAGTTGCAGGAGCAATTGCGCAGCGTTTCGGAATCGGCGACCTTCAACAGCGACAACTGGGTGATCCTCACCAACGATGCGACGCCGACGCAGCCGCGCCAGATCCCGGCGTCCTTCATCCGCAATTCCGACGGCACTGTCTCTGTGGGCATGCTGAGCTACCATATCGACAATACGCCCGTGGGGGCCACGACCTCCAAGGATGCGCGCTACCTGATCGACGACCGCGCTACGGGCTCGGGCGAATACGGCGTGCTGACCTCGTCCTATTTCGCCACCGAACTCGGGGCCGCGCAGAACTATGTGCTGATGACCAGCAAGAACGGCACCACGACCGGCCAGGTGGTGATTTCGGTGTCGTCAAGCACGACGAGCGGGCAGCTCGGCCAAATGATCAGCGTCGTCGACGCCGCGCTGACGCAGCTGACGACGGTCGGATCGGCCTTCGGCGCGCTGGAAAAACGCATCGAGCTGCAGAACGACTTCGCCACCAAGCTGCACGACAACATCACCGCCGGCATCGGCCGTCTCGTCGATGCCGATATGGAGGAGGAATCGAGTAAACTCCGGGCGCTGCAGACGCAGCAGCAACTCGGCCTACAATCGCTGAACATCGCCAATGCGACTTACGATACGGTCAGGCAGTTGTTCCAGAATTTCTAAGGGGCGATTGGGCGCTTGGAGCGGCACTGTGCTGTCTATTTGACTGTTAATTGCCCAGGATACCGGCGGTCGATTTGGAGGGCGCACTAACCCACTCTCCGTCATTCCTGTGACGAGCACAGGAATGAGGGAGGAGAAGTGGGACGCGCCCCAGCGATGCCTGTAGAGAGGAAGTCTGGCGTTGCAAACACGAACCCCACCTATTGCTAAAAACTGGTGATATCAGCGCATTGCTGCAACATGTCTGCTGTTTCGGCGCCTGAAATTCCCCTATCAAGGGAAGATCTTCATTTTCTTGCCGTAATCCTTGCCATTTGCTCGCATCAGTTTTGAACGGAGACCATCCTGTCCATGATCAAGAAATTCATACTTCTGGCCGTCGCCGCAAGCTATCTCAGCGCCTGCACGACGACCGATCCCTATACTGGTGAGCAGAAGGTTTCCAATACAGCGGGCGGTGCGGCGCTCGGCGCGCTCGGCGGCGCTCTCGTCGGCGTGGCCGTCGGCGGCGGCGGGCACGGCAAGCGCAATGCGGCGCTGATCGGCGCCGGCATCGGGGCTCTGGCCGGCGGCGCGATCGGCAACTACATGGACCAGCAGGAAGCCGAGCTTCGCGCCCAGCTCGAAGGCACCGGCATCTCCGTCACCCGCCAGGGCGACAACATCATTCTTAACATGCCCTCGAACATCACCTTCGACGTCGACCAGGACGCGGTGAAGCCGGGCTTCTATCCGACGCTGAATTCGGTGGCGATCGTGCTGCGCAAGTTCAACCGCACGCTGATCGACGTCAACGGCCATACGGATTCGACCGGCAGCCTGCAGCATAACCAGGACCTGTCGCAGCGCCGCGCGCTGTCGGTTGCCGATTATCTCGGCGGCCAGGGCATCGACCAGCGCCGCGTCTCCGCCGTCGGCTTCGGCCCCTCGCAACCCGTCGCCTCCAACGCGTCCGAGGCCGGCCGCGCCCAGAACCGCCGCGTCGAAATCCAGATCGCGCCGATCACGCAGGGCTGAGCCTGCCTCGATAGTCGCGAGAGCACAATGGAAAGGCGGGTTTCCCGCCTTTCTATCGATGGTCAGGTTGATGCCGCAGCCTGTTCCTTGGAGCGTTTAGGCATCGGGGTGACTTTTACGGTCACATGGCGATCAAGCGCATTGAGAACCCGCACAAGCCGGTCGATGGTGAAACGGCCAAGGTCTGCGTTGCGAATGCGGGAAAGATCGGCGGCAGTTATGCCAGTCAGCTTTTCCCCGTCGCGCACGGTCAGTTTGCGCCGGTCGAGGGCCGCAATGATCTCGGCGGCAAGCTGGGCCTTCATTTGCCTGGTATCGGCATCGGGGTCGCCAAGATCAGCGTAAAGGTTGCCGCTGCCTCGAACGATTTCGAAGTCATTGTCACTCATCGCAACATCTCCTTTATTCGTTTCAAACGGGCTTGGATGAGCTCAACGTCCTTTTGCGGCGTCGCTATTCCTTTGGTCGATTTCTTCTGGAAGGCGTGGACCACCCAAATGGCATCTCCAAGCTGAACCGCATAAATGGCCCGGTAAGCATCCGTGCGGTAGGGTAGCGATTTCGAACACGCCTGAGCCCAAACCTTTCATGGGTTTCGCAATATCAGCTTTTTGACCCATGCCGGCGATGGCAAGCGCGTCTTTCATCCTGTCCTGAACGGCCTGGGGAAAGTCCCCGAAGTCTTTCAACGCCGCTTTGACCCATGCAATCTCTTTCATGGATTCATGTTGTCATATATGACAACGAGAGGCAAGTGTTTCTCGGAAAATCAAAAGCAGTTCGAGAAGCTAAGAATCATGCTTGGCTCTTCATCAATGCTGCATCGTCGCCCCCTTGGTGATCTTGTCGACGATCTTCTTGTCGGCTCTGAGCGCGATGCCGACGACCTTGGCGTCGTCGGGGGCGTATTCGGCGAAGACGGCGCGGTTGGCGCCGTCGTGGCCGGTGGCAAACATCTCCTCGATGAAGATAGAGGAGGTCACTTCGCGCTCCAGCGCGCGGCGATGGATGCTCGATATCGTCGCTTCGTCGGCGGAAAGCACGATGATCGGCTGGATGGATAGCGGGTTGTAGAGATTGCCGGCGCGGTCCTTGTAGGGCTCTCCGATGATCTCGGGATATTGCCCGGCGATGCCTGTCGACAGGAAGGCCGTGACGTTCAGCTTCTGCCAGCCGGCAAGATTGTTTCGCAGGACGATCGCAATTTTGGTATCAAACATTTCAGTCTCTCTCATCAGGGTATCGAAACGCGTTGAGCCAGGATCTAACGCCGCAGGTCTTCGAGGGTCTTGAACGTTTGTGCGAGCCGCAAGGGGGCAGCGGCATGCTGGCCGCGCCCGCGGGCAGCGGCATCCTGACTGCGCCCGCCTTTCCCGGCATCGAGCGGATAGAAGCGCAGTTTTCCGGCAATGTCTTCGAGCCGCACCGGCACGATACCTATGCGCTCGGGGTGACGCTGCACGGTGTCCAGGCCTTTACCTATCGCGGCGAGCGGCGCTTCAGCCTGCCGGGGCAGGTGATCGTTTTGCATCCCGACGAGGAGCATGACGGCGGAGCGGCGACCGAGGCCGGGCTGCATTACCGCATGCTCTACCTGGAGCCTTCGCTGCTGATGGAATGCCTGGAGGCGGAGAAGATCGGGCTTCCTTTCGTCGAGGAGCCGGTCATCGGCGACGGTGCCTTGGCGACGGTGCTTCTGGACGCGCTCGGGGAACTCGACCGGGAGCTGGACGAGCTTTTCGTCGATGATTTCGTCAGCCGTGTCGCCGGCGGCCTGTCGCGGCATTCGCAGGTGCGCCGGCGGGCTCTGGGTGCGGTGGCCTGGCGGCAGGTGCGGGCAGCGCGCGATTATCTGGAGGCGCATGCGCTCAGGCCCGTGCGCTCGGGCGAGTTGGAGAAGATTACCGGCCTCGACCGCTTCACGCTGTCACGGCATTTCCGCACGGCCTTTGCCACCAGCCCGCACCGCTACATGCTGATGCGGCGCCTGCAGCAGGCGAGGGCGCTGATGGGTGAAGGCGAAGGATTTGCCGATGTGGCGGCTGCGACCGGCTTTGCCGACCAGGCGCATTTCAATCGCCATTTCAAGAAGGCCTACGGCATCACGCCCGGGCAATGGGCCAGCCTCAGGCGGGGTTTTCCGCAAGGCCGGAACGTCGCGCGATAAAGCGGGCGAGCGCCGGCCCGATCAGCAGAATGACCAGGAAACGGCCGGTCTGCATCGCCATCACGAAAGGCACGTCGACATCGCTTGAGGCAGCGATGATGGCGACGGAATCGGCGCCGCCGGGGCTGGTGGCGAGGTAGGCGGTCAGCGGATCGATGCCGGCGAAGACGTGAAGTGCCGCCGCCATGCAGCCGCAGAGCGCCATCAGCAGCACGATGCAGGCCGCGACCCGCGGCAGGGCGCGCGCCACATGGCTGATGATCGAGCGGGTGAAACGCAGGCCGATGCTCCAGCCGACGAGCGCATAGGCGATGGCAAGCAGCCACATCGGCAGCTCGATCTTCAAGAGGCCGACGCCCTGCAGGAAGGCGCCGAGAAAGAGCGGCACGATGATCATGCCGCCCTGGATGCGCAGGCGGCGCACGCCATAGGCGCAAAAGCCGGCAAAGGCGATGGTCGCCGCAAGGGCCGGCCAATCGACTGCGGGAAAGAGGACGAGCGGCGGCGGCTCGCCGCCGTCGGCCGCGACCCAGAGGCGCGAGATCACCGAAGCGCCGACGGCGACGAAGACGACGCGCAGATATTGCATGAAGGCGACGAGGCGGGCATCGGCGCCATAGGCTTCCGACATGATGACCATGGCCGAGGCCGCACCCGGCGAGGAGCCCCAGACGGCGGTCGTTCCCGGCAGCACCTGCCAGCGCGTCAGAAGCCAGCCGAGGCCGGTGGCGATGGCGATGACCGAGAAGACGAACAGCAGGAAGAGCGGCGCGTCCTTCGCCATGGCGCCGAGAATATCAGGGGTGATGGTGCGCGCCATCATCAGCCCGACGAGCACCTGG
Source organism: Rhizobium sp. R635 (assembly GCF_002211285.1). GTDB lineage: Bacteria > Pseudomonadota > Alphaproteobacteria > Rhizobiales > Rhizobiaceae > Rhizobium. The sequence continues at coordinate 184,882 of NZ_LOKX01000004.1, forward strand.
CCGAACTGCAGCGGCTGAAGCGGCACGCGAAGCTTGCCCTTGCCGACGGTCAGCGCCAGCACGATGGCGGCGACCATCGGCCCGATCAGCAGCGAGGCGGGCAGGGCGAAGAGTTCGAGAAAGACGGTGAAGGCTGTGGAAAGCGCGAGCAGCAACGCCCATTTCGGCAGGCCGGCATCCCGCAGCAGGCGGCGTGCGTGGCTGAGTGGCATGAATCCCCGTATGTTTCCCGGCCGGTGCCAAGCCCTGAGGCTGAAATGAGAGGAAGCTCCGGCATGACGAAGAGAGGCCGGCTCAAGGGCCGGTCGGCGCTGCTTCGGTATAGGCGGGCGCCGCGAGCGCGGTCAATTGCGAAATCTGGCTTCGAGGCGATACAGCATGCTAATTTGATTCAAGCCGCCGCCTCAAGCCCTTGTTATCTCTCAGAGACGCACATGCCCGACGAGGAAATCGAGCAGGGCGCGCACGCGCGCCGGCAGCGGCCCGCCCTGGCCCATATAGACGGCATAGAATTCCTCGATATCGCCGGGATTGGCCGCTTCCAGCACCTGTATCAGCCGGCCGGCATCGATATCGGCGCGCACGGTGAAGGCGGCCAGCCGCGCAAGACCGGCGCCGGCAAGTGCCAGATGGCGCATGGCTTCGCCGTCTCCCACCTGCACGCCGGGCGTGATCGGCACCGTTACCGTTTCGCCGTCCTCGCGCAGTGGCCAGCCCTCGACGGCGCGGGCGTAGGAAAAGCCGATGCGGCAATGGCGGCTGAGATCGGCGACGCCACGCGGCTCGCCATGACGCCTGAGATAATCGGGCGAGGCGACGATGAGCTTGCCGGTGGCGCCGAGCTTGCGGGCGATCAGGCTGGAGTTCTTCAGGGGGCCGGTGCGGATCGCGACATCGGCGCGCTCTTCCATCAGGTCGACGATCCTGTCGGTGTGTGTGATGTCGAGCGTGACGGCGGGATGAAGCGCCATGAAGGCGGGCAGGAGCGGCGCCAGCACATGATTGCCGAAGGAGCCGCTGGTGTTGATGCGGATGCGGCCCGAGGCCTGTTCGCCCGAGGAAGCCTGGCGTTCCGCCTCGGCGATATCGGCAAGGATGGCGATGCTGCGCTCATAGAAGGCGCAGCCCTCCGGCGTCAGTTGCAGCTTGCGGGTCGAGCGGTTGACGAGGCGGGCGCCGAGGCGCGCTTCCAGCCGGGCGACGAGCTTGCTGACGGCCGACGGCGTCATGCGCCGCGCCGTGGCGGCTGCGGAAAAGCCGCCGCGCTCGACGACGCTGACGAAGACTTCCATTTCGCCGGAGCGGTTGATGTCCTGGCGGCTCATGATGAATTCAAGTCACAGATGATGTTCTGTCAGGCAATCTATATCAATGTATAGGCCGGGTCTATCTCAGAGAAAACACAGGAGACAGATCGATGGAGTACAGAAATCTCGGCGCATCCGGCCTCAGGGTGCCGGCTTTGAGCTTCGGCGCGGGTACGTTCGGCGGCAGCGGCCCGCTGTTCGGCGCCTGGGGCAATACCGGTGCCGAAGAGGCCCGGCGGCTGGTCGACATCTGCCTCGAAGCTGGCGTCAATCTCTTCGACACGGCCGATGTCTATTCGGCCGGTGCTTCCGAAGAGGTGCTCGGCCAGGCGATCCGCGGCCGGCGGGATACCGTGCTGATTTCGACCAAGACCGCGCTGCCGATGGGCGAGGGGCCGCAGGATTGGGGCACGTCGCGGGCACGGCTGATCCGGGCGACGGAGGATGCGCTGCGCCGGCTCGGCACCGATTGCATCGACCTCTTGCAGCTTCACGCTTTCGACGCCTCGACGCCGGTCGAGGAGGTGCTGTCGACGCTCGACGGCCTCGTCGCCGCAGGCAAGATCCGTTATGTCGGCGTCTCGAATTTTTCCGGCTGGGAGCTGATGAAATCGCTCGCGGCGGCCGAGCGCTGGGGTTATCCCCGCTATGTCGCCCATCAGGTCTATTATTCGCTGGCGGGGCGCGACTACGAATGGGAGTTGATGCCGCTCGGCGCCGATCAGGGCGTCGGCGCTCTCGTCTGGAGCCCGCTTGCCTGGGGCCGGCTGACCGGCAAGATCCGTCGCGGCGAGCCGCTGCCTCAGGCAAGCCGGCTGCATGAGACGGCGCAATACGGCCCGCCGGTCGACGAGGAGAGGCTGTTCGACATCGTCGACGTCCTCGACGCTATATCAGCCGAGACCGGCCGGACCGTGCCGCAGATCGCCATCAACTGGCTGCTCGGCCGTCCCACGGTGTCCAGTGTCATCATCGGCGCGCGCAACGAGGAGCAGTTGCGCCAGAATCTCGGCGCGGTCGGATGGAGCCTTTCGAAAGAGCAGATCGAAAGGCTCGATGCCGTCAGCGCGGTCACGGCGCCTTACCCCTATTTTCCGTATCGGCGGCAGGAGGGCTTCGCCCGGCTCAATCCGCCGATCGTCTGAAAGCTCAGTTCCTGTCGGCCCGGTAGGCGACGCAGTCGACCTCGACCTTGCAATCGACCATCATCCGCGACTGGACGCAGGCGCGGGCCGGCGGGTGCTTTCCGAAATATTCGGCATAGACGCCGTTGAAGCTCCAGAAGTCGCGCGGGTCGTCCAGCCAGACGCCGACACGCACCACGTCCTCGACCCCGTAGCCCGCCTCGTGCAGGATGGCGATCAGGTTTTCGATGGCCTTGCGGGTCTGGGGAACGATGCCGCCGTCGATGATCTCGCCCTTTTCCATCGGCACCTGGCCGGATACGTGAAGCCAGCCGCCGGCTTCCACCGCACGCGCAAAGGGCAAGGGCTGTCCGCCGGCGCCGGTTTCCCCGGCGCCGTAACGCTTGATCGTCATGGGATCTCTTTCTTCTTCAATTGAAACTTGACGTTTTCAGGAATTCCGCGAGGCGCTGCGTCTTCGGCTGCACGAACATCTCCTTCGGATCGCCTTCCTCGCAGATCACGCCCTTGTTCATGAAGATCACGCGGGAGGAAACCTCGTAGGCGAAACGCATCTCGTGGGTGACGAGCAGCATGCTCATGCCGTCGGAGGCGAGCCCCTTGATGACCTGCAGGACCTCGCCGACGAGTTCCGGATCGAGCGCCGAGGTGACTTCGTCGAACAGCATCAGCCGCGGGTTCATGGCGATGGCGCGGGCGATGGCGACACGCTGCTGCTGGCCGCCGGAGAGCTGGCCGGGATAATGATCGGCGCGCGAGGCCAGCCCCACGCGGTCGAGCCATTTTTCGGCCACCGCGCGCGCCTCGTCGCGCGGCATCTTCTTCACCTTGACGAGACCGAGCATGACGTTGCGGGCCGCCGTCATATGCGGGAACAGGTTGAACTGCTGGAAGGCCATGCCGGTCAGCGCCCGCTGGCGGGCGATTTCCTTTTCGCTCTTGCGTTTGCGCACGCCGCCGGATTGTTCGTAGCCGATCTCTTCGCCGTCGAGCAGGATGTGCCCGCCCTGGAAGTCCTCGAGCATGTTGATACAGCGCAGCATCGTCGTCTTGCCGGAGCCGGAGGAGCCGATGATCGAGATCACCTCTCCCTGCTGCATGGTGCAATCGACGCCTTTCAACACCTCGACGGGCCCATATTGCTTGTGCAGCCCCTGAATTTCGAGAAGTACCTTGCTCATGACCGAGCCCTCACGATGGAACGACCGTCTTGCGCTCGACATATTTGCCGAGGCGCTCGATGCCGTAATTGATGACGAAGTAGAGAAGCCCCGCGAAGAAATAGAACTGGAGGCTCAGGAAATTGCGCGAGATGATCTCCTGCGTGCGCAGCAGCAGCTCGGCGACGCCGATGACGGAAAGCAGCGTCGAGGCCTTGACCATTTCCGCCGCCGTGTTGACCCAGGCGGGCAGGAACTGGCGCAGCGCCTGCGGCCAGAGCACATAAGCGAAGGTCTGGTTGAAGGTGAGGCCGATCGCCTTGGCCGCTTCGGTCTGGCCCTTGGGGATCGCCTGCAGGCCGCCGCGCACGATCTCGCCGACATGCGATGAGCAGAAGACCGCAAGAGCGAGCACGCCGGCCTGGAACGGGCCGAGCTCGATGCCGACGGTGGAAAGCACGTAATAGCTCGCCAGCACCAAGACCAGAACCGGCGTTCCCCGGATGAAGTCGGTATAGGCCCGCACGATCAGGCGCAGCACGCGGTTGCCGTAGACGAGCGCGAGCCCGACGAGCACGCCGAGCAGCGACCCGATGACGATCGCCAGCAGCGAGATCGAGACGGTGACGCCGAGCCCCTTGAGGATGACGTAGCGGGCGATCCAGAGCTGGTCGAGAAAAGCAGTAAGACCCATCATGACATCACCTCGGAACGGCAAGCCGGCGCTCGACGACGCGCATCAGCGCGGCGAGCACGGAACAGGTAGCGACATAGAGGCCGGAGGCGACGATCCAGGTTTCGATGACGCGGAAGGTCTCCACGTTGATCTTCCGCGCCTCGAAGGTGAGTTCGGGAACCGCGATCGCGGCGGCGAGCGAGGTATCCTTGAACAGCGAGATGATCGTCGAGGAGAGTGACGGCAGGACGTTGCGCAGCATCAGCGGCGTGATGATCGAGACGCGGATCTGCATCGGCGTCAGGCCGATCGCAAGCCCCGCTTCCGTCAGGCCTTTCGGAATGGAGAGCAGGCCGGCCCGGAACACTTCGGCCAGATAGGCGCCGGAATAGATCGACAGCACCGCGATGAAGCTTTGGATCTTGCCGATCCTGATGCCGAGCTGCGGCAGCGCGAAGAAGGCGAAGAGAACGAGGACCAGGATCGGCAGGTTGCGGATGATCGTGACGTAGAGCGCGGCGGGGCGCTGCAGCCATCCGCTTTTCGAGATGAGCGCAAAGGCGATGATGAGGCCGATCGCAGCACCGATGAGGATGGAGACGAAAGCCAGGCCGAGACTGAGCAGCAGGCCTTCGAGCAACTGGTCGAAGCTGCGCCAGACGGCGGCGAAATTGAGCGTATAACCCATGGCGCAATCCTGCAATCAAGGGTGAAGAATGGACGGAGGAAGACCTTCGGAGGGGAGTTCCCCCGGAGGCCTTCTTCCGTCCCAGGCGACCTTACTTGTATTCGACGGGGAAGCCGATCTGGGGCGGTGTCAGATCCTTGCCGAACCAGGTCTTGAACGACTTGGCGTAGAAGTCGAATTCGACGCCGGTCATCGCCTCGTGCAGAGCCGTGTTGACAAAATTCAGCCAGTCCTGATCGCCGCGCTTGACGCCGCAGGCATAGGTTTGCGGGTTCCAGCCATAGCCGGCGTCCTTATAGCGGCCGGGGTTCTGCGTCATGTACCAGGCGAGCGACGACTGGTCGGTCGCGACAGCATCGGCGCGGCCGGATTCCAGCGCCTGGTAGATCAGGTCGACGGATTCATACTGGTCAACGGTCGCCTCCGGCAGGGCCGCATGCACCATCGCCTCGGCATAAACGTTCTGCAGCACGGAAACCGTGACGGAGGAGCCGCCGGCCTTCAGCGCGGCATAATCGGCGTACTTGCCGTCGGACTTCAGCATCAGGCCGACACCCTCGCGATAGTAGGGGATGGTGAAGGCGATCTGCTGTGCGCGTTCGCCGGTGACGGTCATGAACTGGCAGGTGATATCAACCTTGTCGGTGGTGATGTTGGGAATGCGGGCATCGGAGGACTGGTTGACGAACTCGATCTTATCGGGATCGCCGAACAGCGCCTTGGCGACGATGCGGCCCATATCGACGTCGAAGCCCTGCAGCTTGTCATCCGCGCTCTTGAAGTGCCAGGGCGCATTGGTGCTGCCGGTGCCCATGACGAGATGGCCGCGAGCGAGCACTTCGTCGAGCTTGCTTTTCGCTTCCTGGGCGGCGGCGGGCATGGCGGAAAGAACGAGAGCGGTTGCCAGCGAAAGCGCGCTGGCGCGGAGCGAGACGGTCATGATGGTTCCCCTTGTTTGAACGCTCAGTTTGAGAATCCAATATAATGGACACGTGTCTTGTTTATTGGATTTGCATATCGAGCGGCATCGCCGATGACTTGTCAATAGGCAGGTTCAAGAAAAAGGCATGGCCGGTGAGCGGACGGGCCGCGCGGGCGGGAAGGGCGGGCCGCTACAACAAAGGGGGAATGAAATCTTCTGCAATCTTAACTGGACAGCCGCTTTGACTTGCCCCATACCCGGCCTATCTGCGAAAGAGGATAGACATCCGCGGAATGGCAGGGAGATCAAAGGGATGGCGCTGAAGGACGCGAAGGCCGGCATACGCAACGAGGCGGGGATATCGGCCGTGCTCGGCATTCTCAAGCAGAGCTTCGGCGAACGCTTCCAGACCGGCCAGTCCTTCCGGGCCCAGCATGCCCATACGACCACCTACATACCCTCGCAACTGCCCGACGGGGTGCTCTTTGCCGAGAGCGCTGAGGATGTGAAGGCGGCGGTCAAGGTTTGCGCTGCCCATAAAGTGCCGGTGATCGGCTTCGGCACCGGCTCCTCGCTGGAAGGTCAGGTCAATGCCGCAAGCGGCGGCATCTCGATCGATTTCAGCCGTATGAACAAGGTGCTCGCGGTCAATCCGGAAGACCTCGACTGCACGGTCGAGCCCGGCATCACGCGCGAGGAACTGAACGTCCATCTGCGCGATACCGGCTTGTTCTTTCCGATTGATCCCGGCGCCAATGCCTCGATCGGCGGCATGGCCTCGACGCGGGCCTCCGGCACCAATGCCGTGCGCTACGGGACGATGAAGGACAATGTGCTTGCCGTCACCGCGGTCACGGCCAATGGCGAGGAGATCCGCACCGCCCGGCGCGCCCGCAAATCGTCTGCCGGCTACGACCTGACGCGGCTCTTCGTCGGCGCCGAGGGCACGCTCGGCATCCTGACCTCGGTGACGCTGCGCCTGCAGGCGATCCCGCAGAAGATCGCCGGCGGGGCCTGCGCCTTTCCGAGCGTCAAGGCCGCCTGCGACGCCGTCATCATGACGATCCAGATGGGCATTCCGGTGGCACGCATCGAACTGCTCGATACGGTGCAGATGCGGGCCTGCAACGCTTATTCCGGGCTTTCCTATGCCGAAAGCCCGACGCTCTTCCTCGAATTCCACGGCACCGACGAGACCGTGCCGCTGCAATCGGCGGCCTTTGCCGAGATCGCGGCCGAATGCGGCGGCGGTGAATTCCTCTGGACCGCCAATCCCGAGGAGCGGACGAAGCTCTGGAAGGCGCGCCACGACGCCTACTGGGCCTCGAGGGCGCTGGCGCCCGGGCTTGCCGCACTTTCGACCGATGTTTGTGTTCCGATATCGAGGCTTGCCGATTGCGTTTCCGAAACGCAGGCGGACATCGAGGAACACGGGCTGCTCGGCCCGATCGTCGGCCATGCCGGCGACGGGAACTTCCATGTGCTGCTGCTGTTCGACGACAAAAGCGCCGAAGACATCGCCAGGGCCGAGAGCTTCGTGGAGCGGCTCACCCGCCGGGCGCTCGACATGGACGGAACATGCACCGGGGAACATGGGGTCGGACAAGGCAAGATGGCGTTTCTGGAGCAGGAACTCGGAGGCGCGGTGGATCTGATGCGACAGGTGAAACGGGCGCTCGATCCGGACGATATCTTCAATCCGGGCAAGATTTTCCACGGCGGCTGAAAACGGAACATTCTCATGAACTTGGGTCTTGCTCCCGGCATGAATAGCGCTAGAACAGGATTGGGATTTATGCCGGTCGGGCCTAAATCCCAATCCTGTTCTCAATTAAAGAGTTAGAGCATGATGTCCTCCGAAAACCGCGCACACTTTTCGGCGTCATGCTCTAGTGTCGGCAATAGAATCCCGAACAGCATCGGAAACGAAATCCCGAACGGAGACTCCTTGCATTGGTAGGCCGGTTCCTCGTCTTTCTGGGGGGATTGATCGTCGTAGTGCTCTTCGTGGCGCTGCTTGCGCCGCTGTTCATCGACTGGACGGATTTCCGCAAGAATTTCGAGGATCAGGCAAGCCGCATCATCGGCAAGAAAGTCACGGTCTACGGCACGGTGGATGCGCGGCTCCTGCCGTTTCCGTCGGTGACGCTGCATGACGTGCGGGTCGGCCAGGAGGCGGACGGCACGCCGATCGTCAAGGTCGAGCAATTCTCCATGGATGCCGAGCTTGCGCCCTTCCTGTCGGGCGAGGCGCTGATCTTCGACATGCGTGTCGTCAATCCGAAGGTGCGGCTGAGATTGCTGAAAGACGGCACGCTCGACTGGACGCGCGGAAGCCGCCCGGAAATTCCGGCAAAGACCGTCGTTCTGGAAAACGTGCACGTCAACGGCGGCGAGATCGAGTTCCTCGACGACCAGTCGGGCCGCGCGCGCCATATCACCGGCCTCAATGCGGAAATGTCGGCAAAATCGTTGGCCGGTCCCTGGCGCATCGAAGGCGATGCGGCGCTCGACGGCGACCACGGCAAATTTTCGATTTCCAGCAGCCAGCCGGACGAGAAGGGCGTGCTGCGCATGCGCACGAAGCTTTCGCCGGACAAGCACCCCGTCAGCATCGATCTCGACGGAGAGCTGAAGCTCGTCGACAGCAAGCCGAATTACCAGGGCCAGCTTTCGGCGGCGATCGAAAACCGCAACGGCTCCAAGCCGGCCAACAAGAACGAGCAGCCGCCGCGCGTCAAAGGCCGCTTCGAGCTGACCAACGAACGCATCCGCATCCCGGAATATCGCATGGAGATCGGCCCGACGGACGATCCCTACGTCATCACGGGCGAGGCGACGCTCGACACCGGCAATGAGCCGGAATTTCTGCTGACCGCCGACGGGCAGCAGATTGACGTCAACCGCATCGGCAATCAGGGCGAGTCCGGCAAGACCATGCGCGATCCGGCGGTTTCGGCGCGCCAGCGGCTGAACTCGCTGATCGATATCGTCGGCCAGGTGCCGATCCCGCAGGTGCCGGGCAAGGCAAGCGTCAAGCTGCCGGCGATCGTCGCCGGCGACACGACGCTGCGCGACGTGCAGCTGGAGCTCGAACCGGCCGGCACCGGCTGGATGATCGACAGCGCCGTCGGCACCCTGCCGGGGCGCACGCAGGTGGAAGGCAAGGGCAAGCTCCTGCTCAAGGGCGAGCCCTCGTTCAACGGGCAGATCGTGCTGGCTTCCAGCCAGCCGACCGGGCTTGCCTCCTGGCTTGCCGGCTCGGTCGATCCGGCCATCCGGCAATTGCGGCAGGCGGGCTTTTCCGCCAATGTCAGCCTGACGCCTGAATTGCAGCGTTTCGAAAACCTCGAAGTCGCCATCGGGCCGGCAACGCTGAAGGGGCGGCTGGAGCGGCAGGCGATATCGGGCCAGACGCCGACGATGTCGGTGGCGCTGAACGGCGACACGCTCGATCTCGACGCGCTGCAGGCGCTGACCGGGCTGCTGACCGGCCAGGAGGCCGGCGACAACGTGCTCGACCACAAGATCGCCGCCCAGCTCAAGGCCGACAAGTTCACCGCCTTCGGCGTCGAGGCCGAGAATGTCGAAACCACTTTCACGATCGCGGATGGCGCGCTTGCCGTCGACCGGCTGTCGATCAAGAACATCGCGGGCGCGGAAGTGACGGCGACGGGCAGGGCGGAGGGCTCGCTGCTCGATTATAAGGGTGCGGGCGAAATCACCTTCAAATCGGCCGATCCCGGCGGCTTCTTCACCATGCTGCGCGAGCGCCTGCCGCATCATCCGGTGCTCGACCGGCTGGTGCGCAACGCCGGCTGGTACGGCAATACGGCGCTGCGCGGCGCGCTGACGCTCGGCGGCGACGAGGGCAATGCCCTGACGGTGACGCTTGCCGGCGTCTCCAACGGCAGCCGCGTCAATCTCGACTACCGCATGTCCGATCTGCTGGCGCTGACGGGCAGCGGCACGACGAGCCTGGAGGCGACGCTGGAAAATGCCGTGCCGTCGATCCTCTTCGGCCAGGCCGGGCTCGATCCGCTGCCGGTCGATGTCGGCGCCAACGGCCGCCTGACGCTGAAAGTTCAGGCATCGGACAACGACCCCGCCGACGCGGCGCTGACCTTCGCGACCGACCGGACTTCCTTTACCGCCAACGGCAAGGTCGATGTCCGGCCTGACAGTTTCATGAACGGGCAGCTCGCGCTTTCGCTAGACAGCGCCGATATCGATCCCTATCTCATCATGAACGGCATCGCCCTGCCGCAGACCGGGACGGGGCTGCCGTTCGGCCTGCAGGCCAAAGCCGCCGTCGACGGCGACAAGATCGTCCTTTCCGATCTCAAGGGCCATGCGGCCGACAATGATTTTTCAGGTGCGCTGACCTTCGACCGCAAGGCGGCGAAGACGACGGCGAAAGGCGTGCTGACGCTCGCCAAGGCGGATGCCGGCTGGCTCGGCGAAGCGGTGTTCGGCCAGATCGTCGATCCCGCCAGCGGTGCACTGACGAAAGCGCCGCTCGGCCTGCCTATCTTCAAGGATCTCGACGTCAATGTGAAGCTTTCGGCGAAGGAGTTCTGGCCCGGCCTGCCGGAAACGGCCGTCTCCAATTTCACCAGCAACGTCGCCTACAAGGGCGACGAGCTGCAGCTCAACGACATGGCCGGCAATTGGGATGGCGGCAAGCTTTCCGGCAATCTGCTGTTCACCAATGCAGACGGCACCGGTTTCCTGCAGACGAAGCTGTCGCTTGCCGATTCCGATCTCGGCGGCGTCGTCTGGCTGCGCGACGGCGCGCCGATCGCCAACGGCAAGTTCGGCCTGTCGCTGTCGATGGAAGCCTCGGGCAAGACCATCGGCGAGATCGCAAGCTCGCTCAACGGCTCCGGGGAATTGAGGCTCGGCGACAGCAGCATACGCGGGCTGAACCTCGCCATCCTGCCGCCGCTGCTTGCCGCGACCGACCCGATGCAGGAGCAAATCAATGCCGGCAAGGTGCATCCGATCGTCGAGACGCTGCTCAGCAATGGCGAGGCGAAGCTGCCGCCGCTCGGCGTCCCCTTCAACATCACCGACGGAACGTTGCGGGTGCAGAACGTCGCCGTCGCCAACGACCTTGCCCGGATCACCGCCGACGCGCAGATCGCGCTGCCGGAAAAGCGGATCAGCGCGACGCTCGGCGTCGGGCTCAATCCGGGCACGGAAGCGCTCTCCGGCGCCGAACCGTCGCTCCGGCTGAATTTCTCCGGCATGCTCATGTCGCCCGGCAAGACGATGGATGTGACCGATATCACCAGCTATCTGTCGCTGCGCGCCTTCGAGCGCGAGCGCCGCCGCGTCGAGCGGCTGCAGGCGATCGTGCTCGAAAAGCAGCGGCTGCGCCGCGAGGCGGCGCTCTACCGCTTCAACGACGCCGAGCGCATCAAGGCGGCAGAGATGGAAAAGCAGCGGCAGGCGGAGGAAGAGCGTCTGCGCGCGCTGGCGCAGCAGGCGGCCGAAGACAAGGCTGCCGCCGAGGCAGAAGCCGCACGCGCGGCGGCGGAAGCCAAAGCCAAGACGGATGCCGAGGCGAGGGCGGCTGCCGAGGCCGAAGCGGCGCGGCGCGCCAGCCAGCTGCCGCCCGGTTCGCTCGATTTTGACCAGCTGCCGGGCGTTCAGGCGCAATAAGCGCGCGGCATGAGAATCTGATTCAGGCGCCAGGCTTCAAGTCTTTGATTTTTCGTCGCTGCTGCCGGCCTTCGCCCAGGCGAGCACATGCAGCCGCAGCGCCGAGGACAGGTTGCTGCCGGCGGGACGGTTGTCGTCGATCTCGGAAATCAGGGCGGCAAGCGGCATCGAACGGCTTGCCGCGATCACCTTCAGCTCGGCCCAGAACGCGTCTTCCAGGGAGAAGCTGGTGCGATGGCCGTGCAATGTCGCCGAATGTTTGCGGATCATGAGGCGGCATCTTCGCTGGCTGGTTCGGAGATCGATTCAGGGAAGTCGCGTAAGTCGCTGATCGCAGACTCCATTTCGGGCATCAGGCTTTGCCGGAGGGCTTCAGGCGCCGTCGTCATCCGTCTCGATCCGGCCGTCGCGATGGGCCTTGTCGGCCTTCTCGTTCAGCGCGCGGGTGAGCTGTTTCTCGGTCTTGGTGCGGCCGAAGGAAATGCGGTTCTGTTCGGCCTGCTTTTCCTTTTCGGAGCGGGCCTGCTTCTTGCGGAACTGGCGGAGATTGACGATTTCGGCGCTCATGCGGTGCCTGGCTTCCTCAATGAAAAAGGGAGGCTTGGCCTCCCTTTGAAATCACTGCTTCTTGCGGAAGGAGTCGAGCGAGACGACGGAGCCCGGCTTCTTCTCCTCGCCGTCGGCGGGTTTTGCCGCCGCCTCATCGGGCTTGCCCGCCGCATCGACGGGATAGGCGGTGATTTCGCCGGAGGGCAGCTCCTCGCCATCGGCGAGCGGCACGTCGAATTCGAGCTCGAAGTTGACGGAAGGGTCGTAGAAGCCGCGGATGGCGTTGAACGGGATGACCAGCTTCTCGGGAACGTCGGAGAAGGAAAGGCCGATCTCGAAATGCGTCTCGGTGATCTTCAGGTCCCAGAACTGGTGCTGGATGACGATGGTCATCTGCTCGGGATATTTGGACTTCAGGTGCTGGGAGATGCGCACGCCGGCGGCACCTGTCAGGAAGGTGATGAAGAAATGATGGTCGCCGGGCAGACGGCCCGTCGTTGCTACTTCCGCCAAAACCTTGCGGATGACGCCGCGAAGTGCATCCTGCGCCAGAATGTCGTAGCGGATATGATCCTGCCCCATGCTTTTCCTGTCTTTCGTCGGTTCTGAAGTCTTTTCACAAGGTATATGGCACGTTCAGGCGCCTTGGGAAAGTCCGGAGCCGAGTCACGCTATCGATCAGCATACATGATTTCAGTCTAAGGGAGAAGGTGAAGGCTTCTGTTGCCAGGTGCCTTCGGACCCCGCCTAGAGGTGCGAACCACTAGGACTTTGATTGAAGTGTCACACCGCGATTAAGCAGCGAGACGAGCTTCCGCATAGTTGTCGTTTGCAACTACAATTTTAGCCCGATAACGGCGGTACAATGCCGAGCAAAAAGACGATCTTTACACCCTTGTCGATCCTGTTTCGCCCCCATCAAAAGCCGGCCTTCAGGGCCGCCGGTTTTTGGTGGAGGCGCCGGGTACCGCCCCCGGGTCCAATAGGTTTATTACACCGCTCGTTTATCGCCATAGCCGGCCCGAAAGCCGGCAGGGTTGATATAGTGATTTCCTCTGCCCAAGGAAAGGGCAAACGTCACAAAAGCTTTATCTCCACCGGCAGAATTTGCGGGAAAACGCATGGGGGTGCTGGCTTCCCGTCGCCGAAGACTTAAAATTAGGAGAAACGGAATCAGTGCGACATGAAGCAATATCTCGATCTCCTCGCCCATGTGATGCAAAAGGGCTCCGACCGGGGCGACCGCACCGGCACCGGCACGCGCTCGGTCTTCGGCTATCAGATGCGCTTCGACCTCGAAGAGGGCTTTCCCGTCCTCACCACCAAGAAGCTGCATCTGCGCTCGATCATTCACGAGCTCTTGTGGTTCCTGAAGGGCGAGACGAATATCGGCTACCTCAAGGAGAACGGCGTTTCCATCTGGGACGAATGGGCCGATGAAAACGGCGATCTCGGCCCGGTCTACGGTGCTCAGTGGCGTTCCTGGCCGGCGCCTGACGGCGGCCATATCGACCAGATCTCCAATCTCGTCAAAGGCATCGTCAACAATCCCAATTCGCGCCGCCACATCGTCTCGGCCTGGAACCCGGCCGAGGTGGACCAGATGGCGCTTCCGCCCTGCCATTGCCTGTTCCAGTTCTACGTGGCCGACGGCAAGCTCTCCTGCCAGCTCTACCAGCGCTCGGCCGACATCTTCCTCGGCGTGCCGTTCAACATCGCTTCTTACGCGCTTCTGACGATGATGGTGGCTCAGGTGACCGGGCTCAAACCCGGCGATTTCGTCCACACGCTCGGCGACGCACATCTCTACCACAACCATTTCGACCAGGCGAAGCTGCAGCTTTCGCGCCAGCCAAAGCCGCTGCCTTCCATGCGCATCAACCCCGATGTGAAGGATATCTTCGGGTTCAAGTTCGAGGATTTCGAGCTGGAAGGTTACGATCCGGAAGCGCATATCAAAGCGCCAGTCGCAAAATGATTTCGAAGCGGCGTCAGCCCCGAATTTTCGTCGGTTCATCCACCGAAGGCCTCTCTGTCGCTTATGCTCTTCAGGAGGCCTTGGACTATGATGCCGAAGTAACCGTCTGGAATCAGGGGCTATTTAGGCCCAGCGACCTTGTTCTGTCGAAGCTTCTGGCTTCACTTAACGATTTCGATTTCGCTATCTTCGTTTTCACAGCCGACGATCTGAGCGAAATACGTGGTCAGAAATATTCGACTGCTCGCGACAACGTCATATTCGAGCTCGGATTATTTCTAGGGCGGCTGGGTCTGGATCGGTGTTTTTTCATCGCTCCACGGCATACAAAGGATCTCCATCTCCCGACAGACCTGCTCGGTATCGTGCCGCTGACGTATAATAACGAAAGAAGTGACGGGCTGCTTGTCGCGGCCGTCGGCGCCGCCTGCAATCAGATCCGCGCTGCGATGCGTCTGCTCGGAGCGGATCTGCAGGAGCCGCGCAGGGCAGCAGGCACAGAAGGCGGGATATTCACGCAAGTCACTCTCGATGATTATATCCGGATCTGGGACAATGATCTGAATGCTTCGAGGACTCGCATTAGAAATATCGATAGTGATCCACGAAGCGAGGAGTTTCAGGCTGCACTGACCGATGTCGCGAAGGTCTACGCCTTTCTCGAAAGTCTTTCCGATAGGATACTTGCGCAGGCCGTCGACGAGATCGCCGCGCGGCAGAAATTTCGTGAGGCAGTGCTGTCGTTCTGGCCGTTTTATGGATTGTCCGTCGTCCCGCCAGGCTCGGCGGATGCTGACGATTATTGGCGCGAGCTACCTAAGCTCGGTTTGCTCTATGCAAGATGGAAATGAGCGTGCGATGAATTCAGATATTCGCAAGACCATCATCGTCGCCGTTTCCCGCAACGGCATCATCGGCCGCGACGGCGATATGCCCTGGCGGCTTTCGAGCGATCTCAAGCGTTTCAAGGCGCTGACGCTGGGCAAGCCCGTGGTGATGGGCCGCAAGACCTATGAGTCGATCGGCAAGCCGCTGCCGGGGCGGCCGAACATCGTCATCTCAAGGCAGGTGGTGATCGATAGGCCCGATGTCGACATGGCGCAGTCGCTGCCCGAGGCCTTGACGATCGCCGAAAGGCTGGCAGGCGAAACCGGGGCCGGCGAGATCTGCATCATCGGCGGCGGGCAGGTCTATGCGCAGGCGATCGGCCTTGCCGATCGGATGTGCGTCACGCATGTCGAAGCCGACCTCGAAGGGGATGCGGCGTTTCCGGCGATCGATCCCGCCATCTGGCAGGCGGGGGAGGCGCTCGCCGTGCCGGCGGGCGAGAAGGACAGCTATGCCACGCGCTACGTCGTCTACGAACGCCGGCGCGCCTGAAAATGAACTATTTTCCAATTAAATTGACCAAGTTTCTCACGCTGCGTTGAAAGCCGGTGCGGCGATACCTATAACGGTCGCAACGCATCCGCCGGTCGGTCCCCCACGGTCCCGGATGCGGGGAAGACTTAACGAACAACGAGGTTTTGATGCCCTGGAGCAATCAGAATGGCGGCGGCGGCCCTTGGGGCGGCGGCGGCGGTAATAATCAGGGACCATGGGGCCAGGGGCCGAACCGCCCGCGCGGCGGTGGCGGCGGCAAGGGCGGACCGCCCGACCTGGAAGATATCATCCGGCGCGGCCAGGATCAGCTGCGCAACATCGTGCCCGGCGGTTTCAACGGCGGCGTCGCAGTGATCGTGCTGGCGATCGTCGCGGTCTTCTGGCTGATCCAGTGCGTCTATACCGTCCAGCCGGACGAACGCGGCGTCGAGCTGCGCTTCGGCAAGCCGCGCGAAACGGTATCGATGCCGGGCCTGCATTTCCATTTCTGGCCGATGGATACGGTCGAGATCGTCAAGGTCACCGAGCAGCTGCTGAATGTCGGCGGCACGCAGGGCAGCAGCAACACGGCCGGCGGCCTGATGCTGTCGGGCGACCAGAACATCCTCAACGTCCGTTTCAACGTGCTCTATCAGATCAGCGATGCGCGCGCCTATCTCTTCAATGTCGAAAGCCCGGCGCAGACGCTGCAGCAGGTTTCCGAAAGCGCGATGCGCGAAGTGGTCGGCCGCCGCCCGGCGCAGGATGCGTTCCGCGACCGGCGTCTGGAGATCGCCAGCGAAGTCGCCAACATCATCCAGGATACGATGTCGCGCTACAATTCCGGCATTTCGGTCAACAAGGTGACGATCGAAGACGTGGCGCCGCCGCGTGAAGTGGCCGACGCCTTCCAGGAAGTGCAGCGCGCCGACCAGGACAAGCAGCGCCTGGTGGAAGAAGCCAACCAGTACGCCAACCAGAAGCTCGGCCAGGCGCGCGGTGACGGCGCCCGCATCCGCGAAGACGCAGCCGCCTACAAGGACCGTGTCGTCAAGGAAGCGGAAGGTGAGGCCAAGCGCTTCATCGCCATCGACGAACAATATTCGAAGGCGCCCGACGTCACCCGCAAGCGGCTGTTCCTGGAAACGATGGAACAGGTGCTCAAGAATTCCAAGAAGGTCATCATCGAAGAGAAGCAGGGGGTCGTGCCCTATCTGCCGCTCAACGAGATCGCCAGACCGTCGCAGCAGGGAGGTTGAGCCATGACTTCGAACAGGCTTCCCGTCATTCTCATCATCCTCGCCGTCATATTGGTCGGGCTCTATTCGTCGATTTTCGTGGTCAATGCCCGCGAACAGGCGATCGTCGTGCGCTTCGGCGAAATCCAGTCGGTCAAGACCGAGCCCGGCATCTATTTCAAGCTGCCGTTCAGCTTCATGGACGCCGATCGCGTCCAGCTCGTCGAAAAGCAGAAGCTGCGTCTCGACCTCGACAATATCCAGGTGCAGGTCAAGGGCGGCGCGACCTTCGACGTCGACGCCTTCGTGATCTATTCGATCAACGATGCCCGCCGCTTCCGCGAAACCGTTTCCGGCGATCGCGATGCGGCCGAAGCGCGGCTGCGCACCCGCCTGGATTCGGCCTTGCGCCGGGTCTACGGTCTGCGTGAATTCGATGCCGCGCTTTCCGACGAACGCGTGTCGATGATGCTCGAAGTGCGTGACGACCTGCGTCCCGATGCCGAGCTTCTCGGCCTCAACATCGAGGACGTGCGCATCCGCCGTACCGATCTGACGGCCGATGTGGCGCCGAACACCTATAACCGCATGCGCTCCGAGCGCCTGGCCGAAGCCGAATTGCTGCGCGCCCAGGGCACGGAAGACGGTCTGCGGCGGCGGGCAGTCGCCGACCGCCAGGTGGTCGAGATCACCGCGGATGCCCAGCGCGATGCGGAAATCCTGCGTGGTCAGGGTGACGCCGAGCGCAACCGCATCTTCGCCGAGGCCTTCTCCAAGAACCCCGACTTCTTCGAGTTCTATCGCTCGATGGCGGCCTATTCCTCGGCGCTTTCCTCGCAGGATACGACGCTGGTTCTGTCGCCGAATTCGGAGTTCTTCCGCTATTTCGACAGCGCTGCCGGCACCCTGCAGCCGCCGGCAAATCCCGCCGCGCCGGCTCCCGCAGCTCCGGCCAACTGACGGGAAGGGTGCATTCCGCATCTCATGCAATCTGGAAGGGCCGGCCCGAGCGCCGGCCCTTTTTTCGTGGAATGATTGCGTTCGTCCGGCTTTTGCGAGGAGGCGTCAGATTGCACGGGGATTTCGCGAAAAGGTGATTTCACCCTCCATCATTCCGCCTTATGCTGGTGCTCAATGTGCGCATTTACCCCTTATGAGGAAGCTTGATGGCCCCCACGACTCGCTCGCCCTTCAGACGAACGCTCGCGCTACTGGCCAGCGCCGCAATCCTGGCTCAAGCCGGCGTGAGCGGGATTGCCTATGCGCAGACCGCGCCTGATGCGGCCGCACCCGGGGTTGCCACGCCTGCGCCTCCCGTTGCCACTCCGACGGTCCCGGCGCCTGCCGCGCCGCAGACCCCATCGATCCAGGTTGGCGTGCCCAACAACGGCCCGGCATCGGTCGCCGATCTCGCCGAAGGCCTGCTCGACGCCGTCGTCAACATCTCGACCTCGCAGAACGTGAAGGATGACGAGGGCGTCGGCCCGGCGCCGCGCGCGCCCGACGGATCGCCGTTCCAGGAATTCTTCAACGATTTCTTCGACAAGAAGCAGGGCAACAAGGGCGGCAATCACAATGTCAGCTCGCTCGGCTCCGGCTTCGTCATCGATCCCACAGGCTATATCGTCACCAACAATCACGTGATCGAGGGCGCCGACGACATCGAGGTCAATTTCGCCAACGGTTCCAAACTCAAGGCGAAGCTGATCGGCACGGATACGAAGACCGATCTTTCCGTGTTGAAGGTGGAGCCGAAGACGCCGCTGAAATCGGTGAAATTCGGCGATTCCAGCGAGATGCGCATCGGCGACTGGGTGATGGCGATCGGTAATCCGTTCGGCTTCGGCGGTTCGGTGACGGTCGGCATCATTTCCGGGCGCGGCCGCAACATCAATGCCGGCCCCTACGACAATTTCATTCAGACGGATGCGGCGATCAACAAGGGCAATTCCGGCGGGCCGCTCTTCAACATGAAGGGTGAGGTGATCGGCATCAACACGGCGATCATCTCGCCGAGCGGCGGCTCGATCGGCATTGGCTTCTCGGTGCCGTCGGAGCTTGCCTCCGGCGTCGTCGAGCAGCTGCGCCAATATGGCGAGACGCGGCGCGGCTGGCTCGGCGTGCGCATCCAGCCGGTGACCGACGATATCGCCGACAGCCTTGGGCTGGACACGGCCAAGGGCGCGCTCGTCGCCGGCGTCATCAAGGGCGGACCGGTCGACGACGGCTCGATCAAGGCGGGCGACGTGATCCTGAAATTCGACGGCAAGACCGTCAACGAGATGCGCGACCTGCCGCGCGTGGTGGCCGAAAGCGCCGTCGGCAAGCAGGTCGACGTCGTCGTGCTGCGCGACGGCAAGGAGCAGACCGTCAAGGTGACGCTCGGCCGGCTCGAAGACAGCGATCAGGCGGCGGCATCGAACGATGCCAACCCGGATGGTTCGCAGGATGGCGTGATCACGCCGGATCCTGACGAGAACGACGACATGGACCAGCCGGATACCGGCGACCAGGCTCAGCCGGCGCCAGGTGCGCCCGACCAGCACCAGGGCCAAGGTCAGGATCAGGCGGCGCCGGATGCGGCAACGCCGAAGAACGTGCTCGGCCTGTCGTTGTCGCTGCTCAGCCCCGAGACGCGCAAGGCCTTCGGCATCGCCGAAAGCGTCGACGGCGTCGTCGTCACCGAGGTGACGCCCGGCTCCGCCTCGGCCGAAAAGGGACTGAAGCCCGGCGACGTGATCGTCGAGGTGGCGCAGGAGTTCATGAAATCGCCGGACGCGGTGGCCTCCAAGGTGCAGGCGCTGAAACGCGAAGGCCGACGCAATGCGCAACTGATGATCGCTTCTGCCAATGGCGATCTGCGGTTCGTGGCAGTGCCGATGGAGTGAGGGCGCTATTGTGGTGATGGGATAACCACCGTGGTGCCGAACTCTTCCTGGTGCCTGTGACATCCCCGAGGAGAGGGGGGTGTCCCGGGCGCTGTCGGTGGAGCGGCAAGACGTTAATGCCGCGCAAACCATCGTCGATGGTGGTTAGATCATCACCATCGCAAACGCTCGATGCCACATGCTCCTCTCCACATAAACTGACTTGGTAAGGATGGAGAGGGTGTGCCGAGCCGCTTTTCGAGGCTATTTATCCGCCTTACGGAGGTCGCCCTTCCGCGCAAGCCGCCAACGATCACCCTCGATTTCGGGAATATCGCTGGTATCGATTTCCTTGTCCGGAAGAGCGTTGAGCGCGCGAAGTTCGGCCAGTTGTTCGTTTGTCAACGGTTGTTTGCCCATATGTCCCCCTGGCGCAATATCGCCGTCAACCCATCACAAAATCCGTCTTCCGATAGCCCTGGATATAGAGCAGCGCCGTCAGATCGGCGTGGTTGATGCGTATCTGCGCCTGGGCGGCGACGGTGGGTTTGGCATGGAGGGCGACGCCGGAGCCGGCGAGTTGCAGCATGCCGAGATCGTTGGCGCCGTCGCCGACGGCGATGGCCTCCTGCGGGGAAATGCCGAGGCGTTCTGAAATTTCGTTCAGCGCATCCACCTTCGCCTGCTTGCCGAGGATCGGTTCGGCGACGAAGCCGGAGAGGATGCCGCCCTCTTCGAGCAGCGTGTTGGCGCGGTTCTCGTCGAAGCCGAGGGTGGCGGCGATGCGGCTGGTAAAGACGGTGAAGCCGCCGGAGACGAGGGCGGTGTAGTGGCCCTTCGCCTTCATGGTGGCGATGAGTTCCGGACCGCCCGGGGTCAGCGTGATGCGCTTGGCGATGACCTCGTCGACGACCGAGATCGGCAAACCCTTCAAGAGGGCGACACGCTCGCGCAGCGCCGGCTCGAAGGCGATCTCGCCATTCATGGCGCGGGCGGTGATGTCGGCGACCTTCTCCTTCAGGCCGACTTCGGCGGCGAGTTCGTCGATGCATTCCTGGCCGATCATCGTCGAATCCATGTCGGCGATCAAAAGCTTCTTGCGGCGGCTGTCCTGCTCCTGGATGACGAGATCGATCGGCGCGCCTGATATGACGGCCAGCAGGTTGGCCTCGGCCGCTTGCGCATCCGTGCCGTCGCGCAGCGCGATGTCGCAGGCAACGCCGTCGGCCAGCCAGTAGAGGCCGGACGCTTCCACGGCCTTGGCCGCCTGTTCGGCGATGCCTGATGTCAGGACAGGATTTGACGGATTGGCAACAAGCGTGGCAACGAGGGCCATGATGGAAAACCTTCTGAGCATAGAGAACGCGATCCTGATAACCGGGCCGACCGCCAGCGGCAAGTCCGCGCTCGCCGTCGAATTGGCGAAGCGTCACAACGGCGCGGTCATCAACGCCGACAGCATGCAGGTCTACGACACGCTGCGGGTGCTGACCGCGCGCCCGTCGGAAGAGGAGATGCAGGGCGTGCCGCATCATCTCTATGGCCATGTGCCGGCGGGAGCGGCCTATTCCACAGGCGCCTGGCTGCGGGACGTGACGGCACTTCTGCCGCAGCTCAGGGCCGCCGGGCAGCTGCCGGTCTTCGTCGGCGGCACCGGGCTTTACTTCAAGGCGCTGACCGGCGGTCTCTCCGACATGCCTGACATTCCCGAGGCGCTGCGGGATGAATTGCGCACGCGGCTCGTAGAAGAGGGGCCGGAGGCGCTCTATGCCGAGCTATCCCAGGCCGATCCCGCCATGGCGGCAAGCCTCAACCGCCAGGACGGCCAGCGCATCGTCCGGGCGCTGGAGGTAATGAAGGCGACGGGACAGTCGATCGTCGATTTCCAGGGCCGGTCCGGCCCCGTGGTGATCGATGCCGATGAAGCGCGCAAGATCGTCGTGCTGCCGGATCGGGCGGTGCTGCATGCCCGCATCAACGGCCGTTTCGAAAAGATGCTGCAACAAGGCGCGGAAGACGAGGTGAGAGCGCTTCTGGCCCTCAACCTGCCTGCCGAGGCGCCTGTCATGAAGGCGATCGGTGTCTCGCAGGTCGCCGCCATGCTGAAGGGCGAGATGACGCGCGAGGACGTGCTGGAGAAGGGTGCTGCGGCAACGCGGCAATATGCCAAGCGGCAGATGACATGGTTTCGCAACCAGATGGACGAAAGCTGGGAGCGGCTGGCCGTTTAGAACAGGGCTGGTGGCCGTCTGCGAAAACGCAACCAGATCCGCATGAAATCAGCTATCATTCCACGCTTCCGGGCGAGGAGGGCGCCATGCTGATCAAGGGAGAACGCAGCTTCATCGTGCAAGATATGGGCGGCTTCGTCATTCGCATCAACATGCCGGGATGGCTGAAGCCGAAGCCGAGCGATCACGGGCATGGCGCGCTTGCCATGGTGGTCGAATCCTTCCTTGATCCGGGGCGGCTCATCGCGATGCATGAGCACCGCAACGATGAAACCATCTCCTGGGTGCCTGAGGGCGTCATGCGCCACGACGACAAGATGACCGGCCGCCTGGTGACGGATGGCGGGCATCTGATGGTAATGAATGCCGGGCGCAGTTTCTGGCACTCCGAGGAGACGTTCCCGTCCGATCCGCCTCTCCGCATGCTGCAGATCATCGTGCGGCCGAATGCGATCGATCTCGAACCAAGAGTTCAACACGGGCCGATATCGCCGGCGGCGGCGAACAGCTGGAGACATCTGGTCGGGCCGGAAGGGGACGACGCTCCCTTCAGCGTCCGCAATGCCGTCGATTTCTTCGATATCCGGCTGGAACCAGGCGCTCAGGTCGAATTTCCGCATCGGCCTGAGCGGGATCTCTATTTCTACGTCTTCACCGGATCGGTCATGGTCGATGGGCAGATCTTCGGCGAGGCGGAGCAGGGCCTGCTGCTCCAGGATCGGCGATTGACGGTCGAGGCGAGGTCCCCCAGCATGATGGTCGCAATCCTGCTGGACCCGAAGGCCCCGATCACGAAGCAAGGTACGGTCGGCGATCACAGGAAGATCCCGCCTCCAGCCATAGCCCGTCTCCTGAAACGTTGGATGCAGCTGCGGCGCCTGTGGCGGAACTATGGAAAGCGTTCTGTCTAAAGCGTGTCGCGATCTTTCAGATTCGCTTGCCACGCTTTAAGTCTTTGGTTTGCGCATGTCTTTGCCGCAAAACATGGAGTAATCGCGGCGCGATCACCCCATGTCATATTTATCAGATGATGGCTGGCTGGGGTGGTTGCCCCCGGTAAGATGGCAATACGGGCTCACGATTGAACCGGGCCCAAACATCGA